>CAVDBL010000044.1:0-2398 GCA_963607345.1 Bifidobacteriaceae bacterium | reverse complement strand
TTCCTCTTTCCGTAAAATAATTACGGCACGATGTGTATCTATATCAGGCGATTTTCTGAAGCCAAAGATTGTGTGGTCGCGCCTTATGAGGATTAGCAAAAGCGAGGCTGATAGTTTTCCACGATTTTGCTCGGCAGAAGCAGGTATTTATGTGGTGGACAGCCTCTGTTTCTTTACAGGGAATAACATAGAGGAGCTGTGCAAAATTTTGAACTCCACCTATGCTGCATATTACTTTTTTAGGAACATTGCCATTTTAGATGACGGAGGAATGCAAATGAGGCAACAATATGTTGAAGAAATTCCCATACCGCAATGCCTAATAGCCAAAGGGGAAAATATAGAAGACAAAGAGATTCTCGATGCGTTCTCTTTTACTGAAAGCGAACGTGAGTTTATAAGCCGCTATGTAAGAGATAGATATAATGAGATCACAAAGGCTCTTTGACCCATTGACCAATGTCATTAGGGTAAATTGTCAATATGGTTTTGCGGCAGTAGGCTTGTCTTATTGCACCTTTCCGAACGTCAACTCGTTACGAAGGAAGTCGTAGACGTAGCGAGGGCTTTGGTAATAAAGCGCAGTCTTGTCATTCATCAGGCGTTGGTAGGTCTCGGAGTTTATGACTGTATCGAGGGCATCGGTCATGTTTTTTGCCTTGTCGTTTTCAATGAGCAGAACGGCAAGCTTTGAAACCATATCATCTTTCATTATCTCTTTCTCGTCAATCATTATTTTACTCGTTTTAATAGAGACAAAGCCCTTTCTGTTCCAAAGAAATACTGAATGGTGACGCCTTTCATATATTTCAACTTGCTTACGAGTGTAGGCAAATCGATTAGTTGGCTCTCATACCTCCAGAGTTGCAGCCCCACACGATCGTTGGCAATAGGACCAATAACAATGTCGTAATCATGGACTGACTTCCCCGTGTTGTTGTTACGGTTTGCCAATATAAATTCAGCCCATTGCTCACTATAATCTTCAAAACGAAGAAGATGCAGGGTGTTCATCTCCTCCACGTCAATCTCAAACTCGATTACTAAAGGGGAACCGGTCTGTTGCTGCTCGACCTTGATATGAGCCATATTTAGAGCTTGGTCATAGTCAGGCGAGAGGTAGAAACCTTTGCCGAAATCCTTGTTAGGCTTCGACTTTTGAAAGTCTATAACGTCGAAAGCCATATTCGTACCATGGTAAAGTTTCATCGCAAGCCTCCTCCCATTTTGCCGCAATATTCAGTCATATCGTCAATGACGGACGTGAACGACTGCGTATGCAGATAATCATAGTGGCGCTCGACAAAATCCATGCCTTTGTAGCGCAACAAGTAGTTGAAAGCCTGCTTGAGCGTCAGTCCATGCCTCTTGCCGAACTCTGAGAGGAAAACCACGGTCCACTCGATTTTATCTTTTATGTTGTATTCCATTGCCAGCAATCCTAATACGTTAAGTCTCTGACTTATGACATAAAAATAGCAACAAATCCGTTATACATGAGCCATGTAAACGCATAAAGTGGAGCAATTATGCACTATGAGCTATATCAGGCGATTTTCTGAAGCCAAAGATTGTGTACCCAAATATGACGAAGTACATGCCGTTCGTCTATGATGAAAAACAATACGTCACGAATCAAAAATGCTTCATCATTACGGGAGAACTAATGCCTTATCTTACTGCATTTTTGAATTCCTCTTTGTTTAAATTCTGTTTCCGTGACTCTTTTCCCGAACTACAAGGAGGCACAAGGGAAATGAGCAAAATATTCTTTGACAAGATACCAGTCTTGAAAGTTACGGGTGAGAAGAACGAAGAGTTCCGAGAGATTGTAAACAGCTTACAATCAAGCTATACAAAAGAGCATGCCATGCGCATTGACGCTATGCTGTTCGATTTGTATAACCTAACGGATGAAGAACGGAACGCAATAGGATTTGTCGAAATAGATTAAAAATTATCTTCGATGTAGGCTCTTTCTGTGGGGGACAAACCATAGATTTCAAATATCATATCGTTCAGTTCCGCTTCTTTCTCTATACTATCATTGCAGCACAGACTACTTAGTGCTGTTTTGCATCGTTCATTTATTGAAGACGGAACCTTTGGAATAAGAATTGGGTCTACAGCTTGGACGCTTACAAGTAAGTCGCCAGTTCCCGTTTTGGGGGCATCCTTTAGCAAATAATGCCCCATCGGAGAATTTAAAACGCAACAAATAAACTCTATGTCAGAACCTGTGGCAAAGCATGTGCTGTCAAGCCCTAATGTGTTGTCATTAGCATAAGCAAACCGAAGTATCGAGCCTATTCTTTTCCACATCACTTTTTGCTTCATAAAATCGCCCCAATAACTGATCGGGTCTTGTGTTTCAAACCATTTATGGCTACTCTTCTTT
>CAVDBL010000043.1:0-2453 GCA_963607345.1 Bifidobacteriaceae bacterium | reverse complement strand
CTGACTACATCGAAGAGTTCTAAACAACGCCCACTCCTTAACGGGGGTGGGCATACATAAAGCACGGAAACAATATCAGACCATGGTCATAACATGGACATAACATGGATATAACAGTACACACAAAGTACAGCATCGGGCAGAAGCTGTACCAGCTGGTCGGCACGAAGATAAAAACATACTACATCGCCAGCTTGGAGGTTACGACCTTATATCATGCCCGTCAAAAAGAGTTTACGCAAGACGTAATGTATCACATTATGTCGGAGGATGAGTATGAGACAAAGGACGCAAGGGGTTATACTGGCGTATGTCCGTCATGTCGCTTGACAATAGAAAGTGACCTTGAGAGGCAATACTTCACCTCCAAGGCGGACATTTTGAAAGAGCTGGCGGAGCAACTGGCGGACGACTAACCTAAAACACGGAAACAATGTTACTTATACCAGCAGAGAGACCAGAGCTTTGGACACAGGGCAAAGGCTTTATAGGAATGTGCGAACATATCGCACGGTGCGCAGCCATCTGCTATAACTCCACGCCAAAGACAGGCGGTGAGGCTGTGGACTTCGTCAACCGCCTAATCAAGATGAACCACGGCAGGGCTTTGGAGTTCGGCACGTTCCGTGCAAACGCCACTAAGCTCGGGGCGACGGAGTTGGAAAATCTTTGTCGTGGTGATTATCGTTATTACGATATGACTCTAAATGGCGGAGGGTGGTCAATTGTCACTAACCTTAGATTTCTCATCGAGAAGGGCTTCCAATTGGGGCAAATAGGCAAATGGCTGGACAAGGTCGCCGCTGATGGCATCGAGGGAGACTGCGAGCCACGTGTGACAATCCATTACCCTGCCATCAGCCGAGCCATAGCCGACGAGTTCCGCACCCACACGACCCTCTCCACCCTCATGCGTTCCACAAGGTACGTTAACGCAGCGGTAGAAGGAGATGTCGTGTTTATCGAGCCGCTATGGTTCAGCAGGGTGGATGAGTATCAGAAGGAGGACTTTAAAAAGGCACTTTTCGTTTTTGATTGCTTCTACAACGCAGCCATAGGCAATGGACTGAAACGGCAAGAGGCGCGAGACTATCTTCCACTTTGTGTCAAGACAGAGATGGTGCAGTGCGGCTCGCTGAAAGCATGGAGCAACCTCCTCAAACTAAGAACTGCCAAAGACGCTCATCCTGACGCTCAATGGATGGCACAAGAAGTCAAAAGCAAAATCAATTACATCCGTCACATTAATAATCTTCACTAAAATGACAGAGTTAGAAATGCAAGAAAGAGAAAACGAGGCACGCATTAGGCGTAAGCAATTTGTCGATAGAGTTTACGGCGAGTACCTCAAAGCTAAGAAGGAGGACGAGGAGTCGAGGATGGGAAGCATGAGGTCTTACTTCCGCACGGCTTGGGAGCTTTCCAAGGGAGACTTCTATTTGTTTCAGAAAGCCTTCAAGGACTTTGAGTACGAGACTTTCCGTGACATGTATCATTACGAATCCAAGACGTGTGACGTTGAGGATATCTTCGGTGGCTATCGCTTTGCCTCCTTTGATTTGGATAATAACACAGAACTGAAACAGATAACTGATATGCTCAATGGGTTTATTTACAGCAGAGAAAACGGAGAGCTGTCAAGAATCACTGATATAGAGCGCATGCTCCCGATGGAGTTGCTGAGGCTCTGCGACGAAATAAAATTATGGAGAGATGTTAAACCTGAAAAATAAAAGCCATGAAAGAAAGTAACCATACCGATACGCTTTTGATGCGTCAATACCTCAGTATCAAGGCTGAGTATCCCGACGTTATTTTCTTCTTCCGAGTGGGCGACTTCTATGAGACCTACCTTAACGACGCTCCCAAGGCCTCCAAGATTCTCGGTATCAACCTCACGCAGCGTAGCGGTACAAATCTTGTAGGCTTCCCACTCCACGCCCTCGATAACTTCCTTCACAAGTTCGTCCGAGCAGGAGTCCGAGTCGCTGTATGTGACCATCTCGAAGAAACCAAGGCAACTATGGACTCGAACACGAGATAACACCAAATGCAAATAGAAAACCATGGATTTTATAAGCAAAGGCACGGTTAACGTGGAGGCTCTCGCAGACTCCCTGTACGCCATCCTCGGTGGGCAAGTGTCGCACCCGAAGTGCCAAATGGCTATCACGGAGCTTGTCGAAATCATAAAGGCGTCGGTTGACGAGTACGGAATGACGGTGCGAGTCCGAGGCTTCGGCACTCTGGGACTTGTGAGGAAAAAAGCGAGAAAAGGGCGCAACCTGAGGACTGGCGGTGTCATCGAAATCAAGGAGTACGACAAGCCCTTTTTCCGAGTCTCGAAAAAGTGGTGCGCCTCCGTCAAAGAGCGCACGATGAAACGGGACGAGAAGTTGAACACTAACGACAATACCAAATGAAACCAGCCAAAAGGAAGATAGAGAACAGGC
>CAVDBL010000042.1:0-2911 GCA_963607345.1 Bifidobacteriaceae bacterium | reverse complement strand
TCCCACCCCTTATCCGTCGCAGCCAGATAAGCGTCCTCACCGCCGTCGTAGGCAAGGAGGGTGTTCTGCTGGTCGTCGGACATGTAAAGGACGTGGGACGTGTCATCCGTCGTCTTGTTCTCGGAGTTCGTCGTCCAATCGTAGAGGGCGTTGACCCATGAGAGGAGGCTCGCACCGTCGAGATTGGGAAAGAGGGTCAGCTTAACGCCGCTCTTGTAGAGAGTGCCGCTAAGGTGGCAGCTTGTCAGGGCTGTGTGCTTGCCTGTGGTTATATTCATCTCACGGACATAATATGCGTCAGCTTGGTCGCCTGGCGCAATGCCGTTCGATACTAACTTCGCCTGCGTCAGAGCCAAGCCAGACAAGTCGAGATTTGTGAGAGTCGTGATTGTCGTGTTACTGATGAGACCATACACATAGAGGCAGCTTGCCATGCCCCCCTCGGGGAATGTGAACGAAGCGAGCGAAGAGCAGCCAGCGAGCATATTGGTCATATTCGTCACCTTGGAGCATGAGCCGTCAGGCAGCGTCAGCGACGTGAGCGACGAGCAGTTGTAGAATGCGCTGTTCATACTCGTTGCGCTGGCAAGCCCACCCTCGGGGAATGTCACGCTCTCCAACGCCACACATCCAAAGAACAAGGAGCTGCAATTCGTCGCCGCCGCCAGACTTCCGCTCGGGAACGCCACTGATGTCAGTGAAGTGCATCCCGAGAACATCGAGTTGACTGCCGTCGCCACAGCTAACGCCCCGTCGGGGATGGTGACGGACGTGAGCGAAGTGCATCCCGAGAACATCGAGTTGACTGTCGTCGCCACAGCTAACGCCCCGTCGGGGAACGTCATCTCCTGCAGTGAGGTGCAGCTGTTGAACATACTCTCGCCATTGGTTATTTTTGAGCAGCTGCCCTCGGGAAGGACGATACTCGTCAGCTTATAACAGCTGGCGAAGAGCAGGTAGGCGTGGACGAGTTCCTTGAACGCCCCCTCGGGAAGCGTGATGGACTGGAGGGACTTGCAGCCGTTGAACATTCGGTGCGCTGACGTGAGGACGGGGAAAGCCCCCTCTGGTATGGTGATACTCTCCAGCGACGCACAGCCAGCGAAAGCGTCCGTCATATTCGTGGTCTTGGAGAATGAGCTGCCCGTGAACGTGAGCTTGCGGAGCTTGACGCACTTATACATGAAGCTTTGCGCGTTCACGGTGTTGGACAGGTCGAGAGGCTCGACGAGATAGAGCCACGAGCAGCTGTTGAAAGCATATTGCACGTCGCCACCGCACGCCTTGGTAGGGCAATAGATGATGTCGCTCTCACTGAATGAGTAAGAGCCTATCGTCTCGACGGTGGCGAGCGTCTTAGCCGTTTCTTTGACGGCTGCGAGAAGATACTCCTTGAACTCGCCCGTCGGCTCAGCCCCCTCGGTCGACGAGAGGTTGGACAGCTCGTTGTCCAGCATCCCACGGCTGAGGCTGCTGACAGCCGCCGTAAGCTCGTCGTAGTCGACTTTCTTAACGCCCTGCGCCTCTTTCCACGCCTCGACCTGAGCAGCCTTGGCTGCCGCCAGCCTGTCTATGACATCCTTTAGTACTGCCATCCTTTATTCTCCATAAGTGTTGTGAAGTCCACCTCCGTGTATGCCGCCTCTAACTTGGCTTTGGCGGTGTCAGAGAAGTGGTAGTTGTAATAGTTCGTACAGAAGCCTTGGTTGCTCTGCGCTCCAGCAATCTTGGTATAGCCGTTCGGGTTCGTCGTCCAATCGTAGGCGTGGGTACACATGGCGTAGAGCGTCTCAGCGTCGAACTTGTCAAAGAGCGTCGTCGCCGTCGTCGGCTCTTTATACTCGTTGGAGAGGACGTTGGCGCAGCGTATGACGCAGTCGTCAGAGAAACCCACGTGCGTGAGGTTGCTCGCACCGACAAGCAACACGTTGATGCGTGTAGTGGCGTATGAGACGTTCAGACCCTCGATGCTCTCGATGGCAGTGTTCTGGTATAGCAGCTGGTCGCATAGACAGGAGCTGGACATATTCTGTAAGACGAGCTTCTTGGCGAAGTTCCAGCGGCTCAATGATATAGTACTGCATTTGGCGAGGTCTACGGTGTACGCGTCGTGGACATACATACGTGCCGTGGAGTAGAACGCACAGGACAGGCTCGTGACCTCAGAGAAGTCGAGCTGCGGGACGTACTTCAAGCCCGTTGCACCATTGCAGAAGTTAGCGAGGCTGCCCGACATCGGCTTGACGTTGAGGTATGTTATCTCCGTGTCGCCCTTGAAGTCATTGGCTGTGTATGCCGTCTTGTCTTTGAGGATGGCGTTATACTTCAAGTCCTTAGCCATCATCGACGAGAGCGTCACAGGCTCATCATCCGTGCCGATGTTATATGTATATCCGTTGCTCTCAATGGTGCTGTCGATGGAGAAGCCGAATGTTTTCAGGATGTCAGCGTACTTCTCGAAGTCCGTGACGTTGGATGCGTCGATGCCCTTGGCTATCAACGCCTGCCGCATAGCCTCTTTCTGTGCAGCTAACTTCTTTATCTCTGGATGCCGCTCCATGACTTGGAGCAGGTTCTCTGATGCCTCAGCCATGCCTTACTCGCTTGTGCTTGCCGTGTAGGTACTCATAATCTCCTCTATGGCTGACACCACGTCGTTCACCGCCGCCATGAGGTCGGGCGATGTCGTAGCCGCCGTCTCGTCGTCGCCCTCCCACGTCTTGACAAAGACGTGCTGCGTGCCGTCGCTGTCCGTCGTGGTCGTCATCGTGATGTGTGCCGCCGAGCCTGTGTCGCCCTTAGCACCCGTCTCGCCCTGCGCTCCCGTGTCTCCCGTCTCGCCCTTGAGGGCAGCGAGCTGGTCGGACGTGAAGTCGGCGTAGGTGAATGCGTCGCCCTTGTCGCCTTTCTC
>CAVDBL010000041.1:0-2939 GCA_963607345.1 Bifidobacteriaceae bacterium | reverse complement strand
ATGTTGCAGGTGTGTCTTGGACGGAAAGAAAATTTTCTCATCCTGAAAGGACTATACGGCTTGCGACGTCATTTAGTGGTATTGGTGCCATTGAATATGCCTTTAAAAGGCTTGGATTAAAATCTAAGATTGTATTTGCAGGTGACATAGACTCTAATTGTAAAAAATCATATTTTGCTAATTACGATATTAAGGAAGAACAGTGGCATACGGACATTCACTTGTTAGACGCTAAACCTTTCAATGAAAAGGTAGATTTGTTTGTCGGTGGTGCTCCTTGTCAAGCTTTTTCAATTGTTGGCGAACAAAGAGGATTTGATGATACGAGAGGAACATTGTTTAGGGAGTTTGCTCGTGTCGTGAAAGAATGTCAACCTAAAGTATTCATCTTTGAAAATGTTCAAGGTCTTTTCAAACACGATCAAGGACAAACATGGGAAGTTGTATATAACACATTTAAGGATTATTGTGGTTACGACGTTCATTTCCAATTGCTTAACGCAAGAGATTATGGTATACCACAAACTCGTGAAAGGTTATATTGCGTAGGCTTTAGAAAAGCAACTCAATTCAAATATCCAGCTCCGATTCCATTGAAATATCGTATGTACGATTTTCTTGAGGACTTTGCTGAAAGTCCGTACTATTGTGAGGAAAAAGGAGTGAAAGTTTTGTCTTTGGATGAACAACACCAGCGATGCATTATTGATGGGCGTGATGACGAAAGGTTCAACGATTTCATCTTTCCTATAAAAGCTGTCGATGATAAGTATTATTTGTCAGAGAAAGTCGCAAAATATGTCTTGTGCCCAGGAACAAAAACTTTCAAAACTCAGATAAAAACGGATTTAGACATAGCGCGTCCCTTACTTCAGTCAATGCACAAAATGCATCGTGCGGGGGTTGACAACTATGTTTCTTTCAACAAGAGCAAAGGTATAGATGGGCTTCGTCGATTAACACCAAGAGAATGTTTGCGTCTAATGGGGTTTAAAGATGATTTTAAGATAGTAGTAAGTAATACCTCTGCTTATATGCAAGCGGGAAATAGTATAGTGGTTGATGTTTTGATAGCTCTCCTGAAGCAATTAGATATAACAAAATATGGGGTAAGCTGTGAAGAATAAATACTCAGAGATACAAAACACGAAATCCAATCTTGATACAGAACACGATTGGCGTTCGTTGGTTTTCTCTCACCCTGAGAGGACTATTCGACTTGCTACTTCATTTAGCGGTATTGGGGCAATAGAACACTCCTTGCATAGGCTGGGGTTGAAATGTCAAATTCAATTTGCTGGTGACATTGATGCTAATTGCAAAAAGGCTTATTTCGCAAATTACCCAATCAAAGAAGAACAATGGCATGATGATGTCCGCTGCATGGATGCGTCACCCTACAAAGGGAAGGTGGATTTACTTGTTGGTGGTGCTCCTTGTCAGGCTTTTTCTCAGAGGGGGAAACATGGAGGATTCGAGGATACTCGTGGAACTCTATTTAGGGAGTTTGCTCGTCTTGTTATTGAATGCCAGCCAAAGGTTTTTATCTTTGAAAATGTTAAGGGGTTGTTGGGACATGACCATGGAAGGACATGGAAAGTAATAAAGGATACATTTGAAAAGGATTGTGACTATGATGTTTATTTTCAACTTCTAAATGCAAAAGACTATGGCGTTCCTCAAAGCAGAGAGCGTATATATTGCATTGGATTCAAGAAAGAAACTACATTCAAATATCCATGTCCCATAGCATTGGAAAAGTCACTATACGACTATCTCCAAAGAGACTTTGACAAGAAATATTTGCTCAAACAAAAGGGAGCGTTTTTTATAACAAGGAGCATAAATCACCAAAAAAGTTACACGCAAATTAATGGTAAAGTTATGCTATGTCAAAAACGAAATCAACAATTTAACTGGCATGGCGATTTTGTGTTTTGCCCCAAATTGAAGAAAGACCCAAGTACTCCTGAAACTGACGAGAACTTATTTCGTGTCTCCGATTACGAAGAGGACTATTATTCAGAGGATGAACCAGAAAGATATGCAATAGAGAAAGATGGTAGTTCTATAAAAATGAGGCGTGTGGCAAAAAGCGATATAGAACCTGCTCTTGGTCGTTATCGTAAGCTTACGCCAAGAGAATGCTTGCGTTTGATGGGATTTGACGATAGTTTTAACATTGTAGTCTCAGACACTGAAACTTATAAGCAATCAGGAAATAGTATAGTTGTCGATGTTTTGATGGCATTGTTGCGTCAAATGGATATAACAAAATTTGGATACGATGGCTGATGTAATATGTAGGTGGAGAAATGCTACTCCCAAAACCATTTGTGAGTTCATTGAGAAGTTGCCTCATGAACAGATGTCATCTGAGAATTTCAGGTTGTATATGGAGCCTGATTTTTTTAGAACGGCATATCAGTTGGCGAGTCAATTGGGTTTATATTATGAGGATAATGGTGTATTCATTCCTCGTTTTACTCATAACATAACTCATGAAGAAGCTCAATCTTATTTGGAGCATTGGATTCATTGCTACTACGTCCCCAATCCTTTCACCAAGAGTCTCAGGGGATTAGAAGAGCCTGTGTTCCTTGTTAAAGAATTGGTTCGTTATTTAGAAAGCCATGGGGGACATGCAAATATAAGAGAAGCACTAACCTCGATTTTCCATGACGAGATGGGAAATATGGATATAGTTACCAACGCCTTAAATAATTATTCCAAGGTAATTCACGTTGAATTAGATCAAGCGTCGTTAACTCCAAATTACAAAGAAATCATGCAAACTATGCCCAATCGAAATGATAAAGAAGCTTTTTTCAAGAACTTCGATATAAAAAAAGAAAACAAGGAAATCGAAATTTTCTCCCCCTCTTCCCCCTATCGCCCCTACATCACCGCCATCAAATCCAAACCCTTCCTCCTCCTCG
>CAVDBL010000040.1:0-3477 GCA_963607345.1 Bifidobacteriaceae bacterium | reverse complement strand
AGCCACAACCCACGCTCCGAGGTTCTCTCTACGTCCTCCGTGGTCATCACGGAGTGAGGTAATGATAGCAACAGACTGTCCCTCCAAACGTCCTTTTTCGGGCGTTTGGAGGGGCTTTTATTTTGTGGTGATGTCTGTCGCTCTTATATCCAATTTCTTTCGGATAGTTGGCGGTTACATTGTGCTTAACGTTTTGTTCTCTACTGATATTGAGAAACAAAGTCGATACTAATCCTGCGCTGGAAAGATGGTGCGACTTGTGCATTAAGCAGCCAATAGGATGCGAAGATAGGCTGTACATTAAATTCTTCTGCCAGCGACTTCGCCGTCATTGGAAGACCTGTACGCTTTCTGTTAAACACTGCCTTTCGCAAGTCGTCACCATTGAAAAGGTAGTCATTTGCGAATTTGTTGGCTTCACGCTCCCTCTTATTCTGCTCCGCCTTCGTCTCGTTTATCACGCCCTCATAAATGTCTACATTCCTATGCTTTACGGCATGCCCTATTTCGTGAAAGAGGGTAAACCAGCAGGAGGCAAGGTCACGCCCTCTGTCCGATATTTGAATAAGAGGTTTGTCGTCAATCCAGCGTATTGCCCCGTATACTGTCTTTGGTAATGATGGGACAAAAACCAAGCCGACACCAAATTGAGTAAATAAAGATGGCAGGGATTTGAAATACTCAACGTCCTCAATATGTCCATTCCATTCTCTCGACTCAACCCAATTCAACAAACCGACCTCGTTGTATTCAGGGAGGTTGAGTTTTTGAAAATCAAGTTCTCCTCGACGTAGCCATGCGTGAAGATTGACCGCGTCAACCTCTGTATTGTTTTGCTTGCGGAATAATGCAGCCTCCTTCTCCGAGTTGTCGAAGATTTCAGTTTCTGAGTCGACACCAAAGAAGTCCAGTATGTCGTCAAGGATGTCATAGCCGTCGGTAAATTCGCCACGCAATAGCGGCAACATTCCTTTCAGTTTAGTGAATGCTTTCTTTGCCTCTTTGTAGCTTGCCTCATATCGAGGCTTTTGTTCCAAATAATCATTTTGAAAGTCAGCCAGATACGCATATACATTTGCGTCTCCCAATATGTCTGCCGCCTTTCTTATCGTTTTCTCTGATAGTTCCTCTTTGCTCCTTAAATTTTTGACACTTATAAGCTCCTCGAAATGATCAATGCCACGAGCCTCAAACATATCGGCAAGCTCCTCCCCCACCCTGTTGCGCAGGGTTAGAGGGTTTAATACTGATGGTTTTTCAAGTGCCGCCATTTTATATTTTGTTATAGTCGTGATTGTTTACGGCAATGACGTAGATATTTGTTATTGAGCTGAAATCCCCTTTCCAATCTTGCGTCAGTAACATGTCCTTCTTTTCGTCCGTGATTTGGTTAAAGAATTTTCTCGGTCCGCGTCCCACACGGACTTTCAGAACCAAAGGGTCTTTCTTTGCGCATCCTTGCTTTATTTCTATCCGGTTGTCCGTCCGACCGAATACGGCATTATATTCGCCTGCCGAGATAAACTTGCTCAATCTTTCATGCAATTTCTTTGCCGGTTCCATAAGGTTGACTCCATAAAGTTTAGAGAAAGCTCTTGATGCTTTTCTATTATCGGGGTTTAACACGAACTCCCGATAGCATTCGACTTCTTTGGAACTGCTATATTTGATGTTCATCTTAGCCTTAACTGTAAGTCAGCTCGCTAATGTATGATTTTTAGCTCATAATATGGCATTTCCGTCAAGATTGGTGACATTTTCCCCCTCTCCTTCCATGCAACAACACTTGCCAAGACCGCCATGGACGGTGCCTTAACACCATATTTTTTTCGAGTTACGTGATAAAATAATGCACTATTAATTCCCAATATACGGAATTTATTTCGCTATTTGTATAGCGAAAAAGGCAGTAATGTCTGTAAGATATACAGACAAGGAGCTTGAACAGCTTTATCAAAAAGGCGAAAGCAAGAAGTACAAGAAGATTGCGCGCGACAAGAAGCTTCTCGATAGGTTTGTCCCGGTTATCAACAGCATGAAAAGAGTAGAAAATTGCGACGACTTAAAGCTTATCCCATCTCTCCATTACGAGAAACTTAAATACCAGTATTCGGGCAAAAGCAGCGTCCGCCTGTCTAATTCGTATGTCGGAAGACTGATATTCACTGAGGAGAATGGCGGTATATCCGTTAACCTTTTAGAAATAGATGATACGCACTATGGAAATAAAAAATGATGAATTAGTCCCTTTTAAGGCAGTGCCCCCTGGGCTTACCCTCAAAAGTGAGCTGGAGGAGCGGAATATCAAGCAAAAGGACTTCGCCAAACAGATAGGCATGCAGCCGAGCCACCTGTCTGAACTCATTAAAGGGAAGCGGGCTATTAATGCCGAAATTGCAGACAAACTCGCTACCGCCCTTGGCATTCCAGCCCGCTTTTGGCTGAACATGCAAAGTGGTTACGAAGTCGACCTTATCAATATCGCCAAACGGGACGAGGCGGAAGCTGAGGCAGGAGCGGCTCTCGGGGCATACGACAGCGAGATTGACGTTCTTGCGGTGTTGCGTAGGTTGTTTCAAGACGGCACGCTGCACTTCTTGTATGAGAAACTTGACGCCCTGCACTCCGTTTTAAGTGGCGACTCCGCCGATGTGGTTGCCGCTTATGGCTGCGGGCGTTTCCGAAAATCCGACAAGGTAGGGACAGACCAGCGCATGATTCGCACGTGGTTCGTCATAGCGAAATACAGAGCTGAACAGATGCACATTGAAAAGCCGTTCAGCGCAGACGCTTACGGTGACCTGCCCAGACGGCTCAGAGAAGCGTTTAACGCAAACAAGGACACCATCTCAGTGGTCGCCAGCATCCTTGCCGACTACGGCATCAAGTTCGGTGTTGAGCCAAAGCTCGACAAGGCGTCCATCGACGGGTGCTCTTTCGAGACTTCCGACGGGCATCCTTGCATAATGGTCACAGACCGGTACGACAGGATAGATTGGCTCGCATTCACGGTCTTGCATGAGCTGGGGTATATCTTGTCGGGGCGTGATTTGAGGTGCGGCGGCGGCTTGCTGTGCGGAAAGACGGAAAAGGACGAGCATGATGCCGACAAGTTTGCGACTTCGACGCTCATTCCTGATGACGTTTGGAAGACGGCACCTGCCTTTAAACCCAATCTAAAGTCATTGGAACGCATCTATACCTCATGGGCTAAAGAAGTGGGCGTGAACAAGTGGATAGCCCTCGGGCGCGTCTCCTACGAGCTTGGCATCTACGCAATCCGCTCTGACGCGTCACGTCGCATTGCATAGTCTGCCACGCCTCGTTCGCCTCCACGGGCTACATCTTAACGATACCCAAACGCCCCGCCTCTCTGTAAACGAGGAGCGGGGCGTGGTTTATTGTTTGCTCGACGGGACTAAACTATCGGGTCGGGCGACGTGCCTTTCACGGCGAAAAAGCCGCTTTCATGCTTCC
>CAVDBL010000039.1:0-4234 GCA_963607345.1 Bifidobacteriaceae bacterium | reverse complement strand
ACGAACCATCCTTCCACCGTCTGCGAAGATGTGGGATGGGGAGAAGAGGTTGTCTTTGCGTGTGGAGAGGCGACCGCCGTTTGCGAATAGCTTAACAGGTGTCTCCGTATAACCATCGCTATATGCAGCATCGCCATAGTTCTCTTTCATGAAGTTTGACAGGTTGTTGTAGTCGTCAAAGTAATCATCATAGTTTTGGGTATGAATCCTGTTGGGGTCTTCATTTACATTTTCTCCTCTGGGGGCTTGAATCGTCATAAGTGGAAGGCCAGTAAATTCGGAAAGAGCTGCCAAAACGTTTCCGTCTCCCGTTTCTCTGAGGATATCGAAGATGTCTCCACTGAAAGAATCTAAGCCATTAGGCAACCCTCTTTTACTTAGATACTTGTCATCAACACCATGTCTTTTCAAAGTCTCCCTCAACCCATTCATTAGTTGGCGAGCGTAAAGTGCTTTCTCATAGTCCATTCTACCGTTTTCCTTACCTCTTACGAATCTTGCATAATCAATAATCAGACGAGGGAAGGCTATCGTATTTTGGTCATTCTGAAATTTTTTCCCTCTTTTGTCGTAAAAATATTGACTTACGTATTCCTGTCCCTTTAAGTTCAATCCGTCGGGTCCTAATTTAACTATTCTTTTTTCTTGTAGAGTAGGGTCATACACATCACGAATCACAGCATAAGCATTGCCTTGGCTGTTCTTATAATAGCCTTTCGTGTTTAAAGAGCCTGGTATTGTGTTGTTATGAAATTCTGGTAAAAGTGTGCCATTTTCAAAGTCTCTGTAAATCTGCCTGCTGGCATCAAAACTTTCACTTGTATTAAATGCAGGGTCTTGCGCTAAAATGCGCCAATTCCTTGTTCTAAAAATAGCGTCGTCTGCGTCACCCTTCATGTCTAATTTAGGGGCGACCCCTGATAGATAACCTTCTGTTAGTGGCATGTTATATGATTGTTTTGTTTTCTCAATAGCAAATATAATAAACAAAAAGCGGAACAGCAAACAACTGCTCCGCTTTTTGTCATAAGTCTTTATAAATCAGACTGTAACTCATTCTGTCTTTCATAAAACCATGTAACATAAGACAGTAAGGAATGTCTTCTACTTTTGCAAAACTGAATTTTCCCATTTCATCCCACCTCTCTTTCAACGTTTTTTATCTAAATTAGAATAAACGATGGATGCTGGTAAGGACTTTTTTATGTCGCTAATAAAGTCTTTTTCTATTTCCTCAGATGACTTTCTAATCACTTTTACAATCAAGCCGTTTTTTTTGTCATAATATGTAGTTTCACTTGTTGTGGGGCCCAAGCCCGAGGTGTTAAACTCGATTTCGTCGACAACATCATCCCAAAGCAACAGTTTGTCACCCAAAAGACTCTTTGTTAATTTACTAATGTACTCTTGGAACTCTTCTCCTTCAATAGCCCTATAAATGCCGTCTTTTTCCTGTGCCCACGTCGCAAAGGACATTGTGACCATTGCGAGAAACAATAAAATCTTTTTCATGACTTCATTCTTTTTTCTTATTTATACGCACGTGGCTGAATTTTATTGTTAAAGGTCGGGAGTTTTTTCGCCCTCGGGCGTTATTTAGACGGACTGCAGGTTAGAAGCCGTTATGCGACCGCCACCGCTCGTCGTCACCGAGACCGTTGAACTGCCTGCCATGCTCGTGCGAACGTTGTCAGAGGGTGCGGAGGGAGCGTGTGATGGACTCCATCTTGTCGAGGGAGACCTTGTGCTGGTGGCTCTCGCACTGACCTGCGCACCATGCGTAGTCCTGCTGCGCCTGCCCGAGGAAAGGTGATCTCCTAAATTTCACATTCACCCCTGTCGATGTTGACGACCGCAAGCCGTTAGAAAACAAAAGGTTTGTTGAGGTGTTAAGCGGCTGTTGTTTGCAGACAGGGGGTATGTGAGCAAAACACTATCCGCCACGCTGTTCGCAGACGGCATACACCTCGTCACGAGGCTGAAAAAAGGGATGAAGGGCGGACTGAGAAGCGTTGCGGACATGGTTCTACTCAGGAAAAGAGCTATAATAGAGATGGTTAATGAGTAATTGAAGAATATTGCTCAGATTGAGCATTTACACCACAGCTCGGTAATGGGCTACATGGTTAATGCATTTGCAGCCTTGCCAGCATATTGGCTTTTTTCCGAAGAAGCCATCTATGATGGTTGACTTCTGTAACGACCAGAATGACAGGCAGCTACCCCTATTCTAAATTTATCGAACTCACGTTTTTATACTTCTCAAACGCGGTTTTTCCATTGTTTATGTCGTATTCCGAGATAAAAGTGCTATTTTACGGTGTAAAATATGATACCAATATCAAAAATAGTGCTCTAATATGATATTTGAACGTAAGAAATACTTGGATTAACTTATCGCAGGACGTGGAAACGGTCTCGTGAAGATTATAACAGGTGTCAGACGATGTGGAAAGTCATTCCTGTTGTTTGACATCTGGCATAACTAGCTGTTGGAGCATGGGGTGGATGATAGTCACATCATCGAAATACAACTTGATGATTTCCGAAACAGACGGTTGAGAAAGCCTGATGCCTTGCTCGACTATATAGACTCGAAGGTAATGGATGATGGTAATCCTAATTATATAGTCTTGGACGAGGTACAACTTGTAGAAGAATTTGTGGAGGTTATTCTTAGCTTGACACACATGAGGAATGTGGACGTGTATGTGTCGGGCTCAAACTCTCATTTTCTGTCAAGTGATGTTGTGACTGAGTTCCGAGGCAGAGGTGACGAGATACGTATCTGGCCTCTCTCCTTTGACGAATACTTCAAAGGCATTGGTGGCGATATACGCAAAGCATGGCTGGACTACTATACCTTTGGCGGATTACCCCAGGTGGCTTTGCTTGAAACGGAAGAAAAGAAAACGGACTATTTGCGTAGCCTGTATGAAACTACCTATCTGCGTGATGTAATTGAGCGCAACCATCGCGTAATCCTGACGGAATGAAGGAATTGGTGCGCGTATTAGCCTCGGGCATTGGTTCATCAACCAATCCAACGCGAATAGCCAATACCTTTCAATCAGCACAAGGGGTAACCATAAAAAGAGACACTATAAAACAATATATTGACTATCTGAAAGACTCCTTCTTGATAGAAGAAGCCTTACGTTATGATGTGAAAGGCAGAAAATATATTGGTACTGAGACGAAATACTATTTCGCAGACATCGGCATTCGGGCAGCCATTCTCAACTATCGTCAACAAGAGGAAACGCACATTATGGAAAACATTATCTATAATGAACTTCGTATCCGTGGATATAATGTGGACGTAGGATTGGTTGAACTTGGTGGTAAGGATGAGAACGGCAAGTTTGTCAGAAAACAGTTAGAGGTTGACTTTGTGGTGAACCGTCCTCCATACAGAGTGTATATTCAATCGGCTTTGCATATGCCTACGCCAGAGAAGGAACAACAAGAACATCGCCCATTGTTGTCAATCAATGACCACTTCCGCAAGATTGTCATTGTTGGGGATGACATCCATCGCAAGGAGGACGAACTCGGAGTGTTGACTGTGGGGCTCTTAGATTTCTTGACAGACAAAAAAATACTTGAACAGGGTTAAACCGCAATCGGTAAGAAACAGATCCTTTTTTTCAATGCGATTCCGATGAAATATAATTCGTTGTAAAACAGCAAAATGGCGGTGCCCCCCCTGGCGATGTTGACGACCGCAAGTCGTTAGAAAACAAGAGGTTTGTTGAGGTATTAAGCGGCAGGTTGTTTGCGGGCAGGGAGTATGCGAGCAAATCACTATTCGCCACGCTGTTTGCATACGGCATACACCTCGTCACGAGGCTGAAAAAGGATAGAAGCCGAACGGTCGCCTATCATCAACCTCATCAACGTTATCTATAACAAAGCTGTTAAGTTTGCCGTCTGGATTGGCGTAGCCTCTTTTTGTCTGGTCTTGGAGGTTGTTCTTCGTAAAATAACTCAATTCTGCCTGTTCCCGAGACGCAGTAGGATTATTTTGAAGAAACCATTTAAGTATTGTTCTTTCTCGTCCATGTCGATAGCGGTTAAATATTACATTTCCAAAGTTATGGAAATATTTCCACGTAAACAAATGCTTCTAGGTCGCTTTTTCTTATGGGGTCATCATGAAGAATAAAAAAAACAGCGTCTTCTGGCGATACGAAATCTAACAACTTTGCTCGCAAAATGTCTTTTCTTTGCT
>CAVDBL010000038.1:0-5602 GCA_963607345.1 Bifidobacteriaceae bacterium | reverse complement strand
GCCTGATATAGACACACATTGTGCCGTAATTATTTTACGGAAAGGGGAAAGATATGTAGATTTGCGTCGGTTGACACCACAAAATCTAATATTTCATGCTCACAAAATTCTCTGTCGCCAACTATTGCGGTTTCGCTGAAAGAATCGTGTGGGACCTTTCCCATCCGAGCAGCTACTCGTTTAATCAGTTCGCCATAAAGAACGGCACTCTGAAAAACGGCATAATTTATGGTGAAAACGGCTCTGGAAAAAGCAATTTGGGCTTGGCGATATTCGACATCGCTAACCACTTGTCCCACAAGTGGAAGAAACCAGACTATTATCTCAACTACGCATCTGCTTTCGGCTTTGGTCGCCCTGTAGAGTTTGAATATGAGTTTAAGTTTGGCGACGACATATTGTTTTACTCCTACGCCAAAGTGGCTCGAGATTTAAAGGGAGAGATCGTAAAGGAGCGGCTTACGCTGAACGGCAAAGAGTTGCTCTCCAAGGATTCTGACACTCTGCATATCGACAGCGGCTTTGCACTTACTGACGCTGCCATTGAGAACTTGAAGAACAGCGCAAATAACATCTCGATAGTCAACTACCTACTTGGAGCAGTCCCTCTCGCGCAGGGGCATCCGCTACTCAAACTTCGTGATTTTGTTGAGAACATGCTGTTCTTCAGAAGCTTAGACAATCGAGAGTTTATCGGTTTGAAAGAGGGGGGCAGCAATATTGAGGAATATATAATAAACAATCGCTTGACAGACGACTTCTCCGTTTTCCTAAGTGAGGTTAGCGGTCAAGAGTTCAAATTTGCGCAACCAGCCCAAGGCGACAATACGCTCTATGTACTTATCAATGGAATACGCATCCCGTTTCTTCTTGTTGCATCCACAGGTACAAAGAACTTGGAGCTCCAATACTATTGGCTAAAGGAGATGGAGAATGCATCCTTTATCTTCATAGACGAGTTTGATGCTTTCTACCACCACGAACTCTCATACACCCTCTGCCAGCGCCTCTTCAAGAGCGACAAGCAGCTTTTCCTCACTACGCACGACACATTCCTGCTCTCTAACGACCTCTTGCGCCCAGACTGCTTCTTTATTCTGAAAGACAATAAGATAAAAGCCATTTGTGACCTTACGGATAAAGAGTTGAGGTTCGGTCATAACCTGGAGAAATTGTACAGAGGAGGTACTTTCGGGCTATGATATTATTCGTGTTTGAGGGGGGCAAAGCCGAGCCCACAGTCTTCGATTCGATAGGGAGGCTCTTTCTGTCGGGCGAGGAGTTATGCGTTGTAAAGTGTAGGCATGACTTGCCAACTCTCTACTCGAATCTTAGGGAGAACGACTACGATTTGTTCCGCTCGCTTCCATTAGAAGAAAACGGCATAACACTGCCAGCCGGAAAGCGAATAGACACTCTTTTCTCGCAGATATTCCTCTTTTTCGATTACGACTTCCAAAACAGGATTGGTACAGAAAGGGTGAATGACATATTAGCTGAGATGTTGGATTTCTTTGACGATGAGACGGTTAACGGCAAACTCTATGTCAATTATCCAATGATAGAGTCCCTTAAGTACACAAAAGAGTTGCCCGATGCGGATTATTGGCAATATGTGGCGACAAGGGAGGAATGCGCAAACCACCTCTTTAAGGGGAATGCAGAACGCTTCGCCTATGCGCAAGCTAAAGCGTTCAGGTTCATCGACCTATCTAAAAATAGTGAGCAGGCGGTTTCTGCTGTTTGGGAGAAACTTAAATTCCAAAACGTCAGCAAAGCCAACTACTTGATATCTGGCAACAACACGATTCCTGCACGAAAATCTTCTATAAATCAGAAGGAAATATTCCAAGCACAAAGAGAAAAATACGTCGATGTTGATGATAGCGTTGCAATTCTAAATTCGTTCCCAATCTTCATTTTCGATTACTTGAAGTAGACCTAAAACTTGCACGGACATGTTGCTGTTTTTAAGGTAGAACCACCTCAAAAGATGGTAACTTGCCACCTTCTTGGGGGGCTTTGTTTTCACAACTGACCGTATTGGTCATTTATCGTCGAACTGTAACATCTGTGCGAGCTGAAGGAAGTAGTCATTCGACCAAATGTCAAGTTCTTTGGGATTGCGGACAAAAGGAATCACATCGGCTTTCACTTGATTAATGTCGACAGAGGCGAGTCGCTCTTTAAATTTTGAGAGAAAGGCGTCTTTACTGATATCTTCTCCGTTGAATTGGATTATGCGCTCGTGCAAGTGCGTGAAGTTCAAAGGAGTACCATGACGTATGTACCACTCGAAATCATACCAGTCACGACCTTTCACTCGCTTGTTCCATGAGCGATAAACCAAGGCGTGCATCTTGCCTGCGAATAGACAGGACGGTGTGAAGCATCGCACCATGAATGACTCGGGCAGGAGCAACAGCTTCTGCTCTGTTGAGAATCTTAATGGCGGCTGGGTATCTACTTCTATTTTTATCTTGATGGATTTTTCCGTCTGAAACGTCACGTCGTACACGTCTGTATTGTCCTTCAAAAACGCCGACTCGACCTTGCTGAAATTCTTCTTGATTTCCACGTCTCTGCCCACCATTGCAAACTCATCTATGATGGGTTGAAAATATTGGGTGAAATCGAAATTGGAAGATGGCGTGATGAGGGAGAAATCCATATCCTCAGAGAAACGTTGAAGCCCATGGAATATGCGTAGACACGTGCCACCATAGAAGGCCGCAGTATCAAAAAAGCCGCCATGATAAAGACCTGCGAGAATAATTTGCTGGTTCACCTCGAATGTTGCATTGCGCTGATGCTGCGTGGTGGACAGGTCATAAGCCGCCATCATCTGGTCGTAGATTTCGTTTCTCATCGCTTCATATATTTTATGAGGGTCTTAATGGAATTAGCTTTCTTGCCAACCTCTGCGTAACGTTCAAAGACCGTAATGTCCATATTGAGGAGGTCGTCAACCTCCATCCGTAAATCATCGACAAGGAAACGCTCTACATCCCTCATGTAACGCAGGTTCACCATTGGGGAATTGGCGATGAGGTCGCATAGGGCTTTTTCGGGAGTTGCCATGACAAAAGCGTAAGTCTGCTGGTTAATAATGGTTACTCCAAGGTGAAAAGCCTCACGGCTCATCGATGTGTAGTCGAAGCGACCTAATGGTGTGTCGAAACATCGGGAATGTTTTATGGTCATGGATTGGATGCCATAAACCTCTTCGGGTATGAGACCATAATACCTAAGTGCCGAATGCATAGACACGTACGATGGCGCATATACATGATTTGCAATCAATTCAAGTGAAAGAGGCGTTGCCATCACTGTCGGAGAAACTACGTAAAGCCCCTTCTTGATTCTAATTAGCTCACCTCTCTGCTCGAGACTAAGCACCTTATGACCTCCCGCCTTGAGGTCGGGAAAGAAGGAAGTGAGCGTTTCCTTGCTAACTGGGATGTTTGCTAAAGTCGCTAAATTGCTGTTCATGCCGCAAAGTAGCAAATTTTAGAACACGAAACTAACATCTTATTATTTTTCTGTTCAAAATATAACTACATAATGCGTGTTTCTATCAGGCGATTATGTATGAAAAATTCGCTTTTCTCAGAAATTCGCAGCACCTTTGCAGTTGAATTTATTAGTGACAAGTAAACTATGGGTATACCAACAGCAAGTAAGATAAACTCCCTTGTGCATTCCAGGTATGCAGGAGGTCTCATGTTTTCAGAGTGGCTTAACAAAGAGGGCTACTCCAAACAACTGCTGCAAAAATACAGAACCACTGGATGGATAAATACAGTTTGCCGTGGTGTAATGTCAATGCACAATACTACACAAAACGCCCTGGTTGGCTTGGCATGTTACAACGAACAGTTAGGAAAGAAATGCCGGGTCGCTGCTCATTCCGCATTGGAACTCACCGGGTTCAACCATTACGTCCCCATGGGCAAACCCACATTGATGGTAGCCTGTACAGACAACGTTGTACCAGCATGGATGAAGTCTGACCAGTTCGACAGAAGTTTTGTACCCTTCTGTACCGAAGCTTTCCCGAAGCCATCCACCACATTATACAAAATAGGCGATTACGAGTTACTGATGTCATCTCCCGAACAGGCTTTCATGGAATGCCTGCTTCTTGCCCCCCAAAGATACTCATTCATGGACTTGTTTTACATCATGGAACAGCTCACCTCCCTGCGCCCTGACGTTGTTCAAAGTTTGCTCGAAACGTCAACTAACTACAAGGTAAAACGCATGTTTCTTTATATGGCGGAGAAAGCCAACCACTACTGGGTTGAGATGCTCGACAAATCAAGGATAGACCTCGGGACGAGCAAGATGCAGTTGGTCAAGGGAGGTGTCTACATATCAGAATACAAAATAACTATTTCCAAAGAACTATACGATTATGAATGATACATATCGCAGACAAGTGGCATTGCTTATAAAAATCATGCCATCAGTATTCCGCATTAAGGACTTTGCCGTCCATGGCGGTACTGCCATCAATCTCTTTCACAAGAATATGCCACGTTATTCCGTGGACATTGACTTGACCTACATCCCGGTACAAGACCGCAAGAAAAGCCTTGACACCATCAATGCCCATCTTGTGGAACTAAAAAAGATGATAGAACGCAGTGTGCCAGGAATAAAGGTTATCCACAAGCCTGACGTAAGGAAACTACAATGCTCGCACGAAGGTGCAACCGTCAAGATAGAAGTAAACGGCACCAAGCGAGGCATTATCGGCGAGACCGTAGACATGATGCTCTGCGACAAGGCGCAAAAAGAATTCAGTATGGCATGCAAGGCTCGCACTGTCTCTTTCAGTCAGCTCTATGGCGGCAAAATCACAGCAGCACTAAGCCGCCAACATCCGCGCGACCTGTTTGACTGCAAGTACATGGAAATCGAGTCCTTCAATAACGTGAAGGATGGCTTCATGCTTTGTCTTTTGGGAAGTGACAAGCCTGTTATAGAGTCTCTCTGTCCGAATCCGATAGACCAAACCGATGCTTTGGAGAAACAGTTCGAAGGCATGTCTGACATTCCTTTCTCATACACAGACTACGAGGAAGCAAGGCGTAACTTGATTGCAATGGTCAATTCCAGCCTTACGGATAAGGACAAGAAGTTCCTTCTTTCATTCGAGCAGGGTGTGCCAGATTGGTCACTATGCACATCTGGAGACTTGAGCAATTATCCGTCTGTGAAGTGGAAGCTGCAAAACATAGGCAAACTCAAATCATCCCACCCAAAGAAATTTGACTTAGCAGTTAACAAACTGCAAAACTACTTCACCGATTGAACATCTGAGCTACAGCTCGATCATAATGCCACCAAAAGCGACAGAGCGTGCCTCTACTCCACTCTTGCCCCAAAACGGAGCGGCAAAGCGGTTTAGTTTAGGACTTGGATGATATATACAATGACCATAGTAAACATATAAAAAGCTGACTTTGGAGGCGAGTTTATCAGAATAGACGAAAAAACTTTGGAGGCTGACTGACGATAAAAAAGTATTAGTACATATCTTTCCTCTTTCCGTAAAATAATTACGGCACGATGTGTATCTATATCAGGCGATTTT
>CAVDBL010000037.1:0-5755 GCA_963607345.1 Bifidobacteriaceae bacterium | reverse complement strand
AAAGAGACTGTGCCATAGTGTTCTTGTTTTTGTCTGTTATACCTGTTTATGCTTCTTGAACGTGACAGTACCTTAATCTTGTCTGAATGAGATGCTCGCCAGTAGCCTCTATCGCATACGTTCGTTGTTCACTTATCGTAGCGTAATAGTCTGATTGAATATTGCTTTGCAGAGCGTCATAAGCAACACGGCTAAGCTCTCTTATTCTTGCTGTATCCTCTTCATTTCTCCCATTGACCTTTACATCTCTGACGTATATATCAACCAACACAAATGCCTTTTGAGGGTCACCTGGCGTATTGGCTTGTACTGAAATTACAACGTCTTCGGCTGTACTATCTAATGGACGCAATCGGGCGCAGAGCTTGCCATTAACGGCATCCATTATCTGTGAGTTTTTGACGAGTTGGTACACGTCATCTCGTATCTCTGTATCTGTCTTCATATCTTAATTCTCGCCATGCGTACCTTTATGCGGTGCTTAGCTTGTTGCAGGCTCGGCTTTACGAGCTTTTCGCACTCTAATTGAGCTTGTGCCAAAACCTCTTTTGTTGGTTTAGCTTCAACGTAGCCTGCGTAGAACATACCAGCCACAACGACTAAGCGGAAATTCGCACCTCCTGTTGAGAATTTAGCCGATGCGATTTCGGAAGTGCCAAGGTATACACGTGTTAACTCTCTTCTTCCATGCCATTGTCCAAGGTGTCCGTTACTTTCAGGTGCTTCCGTGGGTTGAAAGCCTCCGCCCGCAACTTTCTTGCCATCCCGGTATACTCCGTATCCTATTGAGCTTCGGAGGTTACCTGTATGGTTTATGAAAGATTGGCTTTCTGGACGATTTACCGCCTCGTTAACAGTGAAGCTGCCAAGTGTTACCAACACATTTTTCATCTCTTGATTGAATATGTATTGGCACCTTTGGGTATACAGCTCCATTTTCTGTTCTACCGTTTTAGCCATCTTGATATTCATAACCATACCTTTGATTGCAGCTGGTATCGCATAAAGCCTTTTACGTCGGTCTCCACTATCGTTTCGTCGTCCGCCGTGACTCGCACCACGTCACCAACCTTGAACATCGTCGTGCTTCCTTTGGAGAGGTAGGCGGTGTAGGAGTAGGTAATAACGGAGCCGTCCTGATACTTGGTTATGGTTGCTTTTCCGTTGTTTGGCACAAGGTCGCAAGGTGTCGGTTTGCTCCATGTGGTTTCGCCCTCGTGGTAGTCTCCCCTCTCATTCTCGTAGCCTTCACTTAACATCTTTTTATAGATGTTGAATTTGCGGAATTTCAAAACAGCCATAATTACCAAATTGTCAGTTACACTCCGAAAGTCACTGTTGGTTCGCCAAGGTCAACAGAACCTTCTCCTATTGCTTTATAAAGGGCGTTAACCCTCTTTTTCATAAGAGAGATTTGTCCTGATGATGGCATAGTGACGGACTTGTCCGCTTCCGAGAAATTAAGAGCCTGCTCTACCACAGCGACAAGACAATCAGCCAGAGCCCCTTTAAAAGCGTCGCTTTTCAGCACATCACAGGACACGTCCTCGTCTCCGTTAATGCCTCGGCAAAGAATCACGTTGTCTACTTTGCCATCTGCCAAAGGGTAAAAAACCTCATCAATTAGGGCTTGCTTGATTGTTCTTGCCGTCATAGTTAGAGCAGGTGTATGAAGAAGTTGAAATTAAACTTTAGCGGATGCTGCTGCTGTTTTCAGAGCTGCTGCTTCTTCTGCGGAAAGGGCGTTGACTTTCTTGATGATAGCCTCGTCAGTGGCGTTAGAGGATACAGAGATACCCATGGACTTCATTACAGAAATGAACGAAGCCTTGGTGTACTTGTTGCCCCATACGGTGACGTATGTGTCGGAAGTGTCTGCAGCCTCAGCCGTGGTATCAACCTCCTCTGCATTAGCAATGTCGAGAGAATATATTTGGTCGACGTTCTCAATAACAGGCAACACAAGAGCCTGTCCAGAGGTTATTTCAACAAGAGGGTCAGTGTGAGAATACTTGCTAATCAGCTTGTACTGGTCCAATGTGGTGTATGAGACGTTTGCAGACGGGTTCGTTTTCTCGGCAAGGTCTGCCCACACGAGAGCGCCAAGCTCGCCGCCAATAGTAAAGATAACCTTGTCCGCATTCCATGGCTTTGTTGAAGTGCGTTTGCCGTTTTTTTCTGAAATAACAGTGCGGTCAACCTTGACAAACTGCACTCCATTGGTATCATCGGCAAATGCCTCGTCAAACTTGCCCGATGTCGGAACAGGCAAAGAAGTCTGGTCAGTGAACGACTGTCCATTATAAGTTGCAACCAATTCACGCGCCCCTCGTGTTTGTCGCAACTTATCATAGGCGGATTTGGCAATCCAAATCTCGGTAATGGTGTTGCCGTCGGAGTCTGCCTTGTCAAGAACCCGCTTAAGGTCTGTTAACTCAAGTGAGCCTTTAGTTTCAACAGAAAAACTGTTCTCGGGGAGATAGTTGAAAGAGAGGCGAAGAGCCTCATTTGTTGAATCGGCATCAGGAACAGCCACGACGCCGTTAGAGAAACCAAGCAGAAAATTTCTTTCGTTTGCCTCGTCAATAGCTACGGAGCATGACACGGGGTCGTTTACGAGACGGCGAACCACATTCTCGTAGTTCTGTCCTTGTGCAATCATGATGTTGATTGCGTTAATCTCACTCTCTTTGAGTGACTTCTTGATACCGACCTTGGGTAGTTTGCCGCTGGCGGTATGGAGACTGTCCCTCATTTTCAAAGGAAGTGGGCTGTCCATTGCCACAACATCGGCGGAGACGTAGCTTGTGTTGACGGATGCGCTCTCCCACTTCTGGTCGACGCTATACTCCAATCGAAGACGCTCCTTGTGAAGGTAAGTTGGCGGTGTGCGTTTGCCGTTGTATTTCTCTATAATAGTGTCGAGGCGTGGCATGAACCGCTCGACATAGCTGATAAAAAGTGATGCGTCCATTTCTTTCTACTCCTTTCTGTTAATCGTGATAAAACGCAATCTGTGGCAGAGCCGTCTTGATTGCCGAGGCGATGGAAGCCACGGAGTAAGGGACAGCCTTGTCGTTAACTTCACCAGCGTACATAATACCAACGAGAGGTTCGTCAGTCAAGACGGTGGAAACCACAAAGCCAGCGTACTCGCTGCCTGTAGGTAAAGTGGCGTATGCCGTGCCGTCGGTATTGAGTGGCATGGGCTTATAAGTGCCTGAGGCAGTGTCGCGGATCACAACATGACCAGCTTGTATGTATTTTGGAGTGTAGCCAGTAGTGTCAAGAGTCTTGCCGCCAGTGATACCTGCGATGTAGTTACGAATGACTACTGAGTCAATGCCGAACTCCAAAACCTCAGTCTTAGAAAGAGACATTTTTCTGTGTGTTTTGTGAGATCACTCAAATGTGCGCTACATTGCGCCAACAATCTTGTCAATCTCGTTGTCCGTTAATTCTTTGTTACTATCATTCCCATGCGCAGGATGTTTGCCAAGTGTTTTTAGGCTTGCGTCGCTCTGCTCTTTACGAAAGTCTTTCACCGAAGTCTCTACTTCAGCAAGGTAATCGTCGAACTCCTCGTCGTTTTCGAACTTCATCTTGGCGAAATTGCGTAACGTCTGCTGACCCATAACGCCAGTGTCTTTTAACGCATTTTCTAATCTCTGCTTGCGGGAATTTACCAGCTTCTCATTCTTTAGCCCGCCTAATTCCTCACGCAGCTCTGCTACTGTGTTTATAAGGCTGTTAGCCCATTCGGGAGGTGCTTCTTTATTTGGTCTCGGTGTCGGAGTTTTCTTGACGGTAGGCAACTTGCCACTATTATCGTCATCGTTTTCTTCTACGCCTTCCTCTTCTTCACTCTCCTTTTTGCGTTCGGCCTTGAATTTCTCTATCGTGCGGCTTGCTTGCGACTGAGCCAACTGTAATACAGGAATCATCGTGTTGACCGCCTTGTTAACTGCTGCGTTCACCACTTCTTCCTCTGCGTTTTCATTGAGGTTTAGATTGTCGGCTATTACGGCAGCGACACTCTCAATCTCTTTCCTTGTAAACCCGAAAGGCGCAACTTTCGGTTTTAGTGCTTTAAGAACAACATCTAAGTAGTTCATAGTGTTTTTCTTTGCAAATATAGATATTTATTATGAAGTTGTCAATTATTATAAAAACGCATCAATTGAGCTTGCCTGCGTTGCTGCTTGCGTCTCTGCGTTTATTTGGGTAATTGTTTCTAACGGGTTATTGCTCTTGCCGAACATTCTTATGCTTTCGAGCTGCGAAATGAGAGGTTTTCCTCCATTTGCGCTTTGTAATCGGTTAATGGTCTGCGCCTCGTCGTCCTGGACATATGGGGTTATGACGTTCTCTACCTCGAGGTTATCCAACCTGTCCGCCCATTCTGGCTTCATGAGTTTAAGAAACGCCTTGACAACGTTAACCTCTCTATCAAGGAACTCGCCAAGTACACCACTTTCCTCACCTACTTTAAGATGCGCATCAGTAAAAAGCGTTTTGCGAGCGTCGTAGCCAATTTGTCCAAGCGTAGACATTTTTTCAAAACTCACGTCTGGCATCTGGCTGAGCTTAAAGAACAGCGAGAGGAGCGTGTCCACGTGGTAGCGCACAGCCTCGTTGCTCTGCGCCCAGCTGACATAAGAGACGTCGCCCCCGTTCTCGACGCGCACGATGCGCCTGCTTTCGCCCTTCTGCTCAGCACCGCCGACGGCTCCGCTGACTTTCAGGATTGGTGCTGAGTTGTAGGCTACAACGTCGCTGTTGCGAGAGAGCGTGTACTCGATCTCCTGCCGAAGGTGCGAGAGTCCGAAAAATATTGGCTCTCTACGATATGCGTATATCGCAGGAATCTTGCCAAGGGCTATTTTCTCGTCAATATCCTTTTGTGGCGCTGTTGATTGATAGTTCCACCTCACGTGGCGGTCTTTAGTGTATGTCTCAAAATATGTCACTCTCTCATTTAGCACCAAACGTTGATACTCCATGGAGAGGGCTATAAGGTCTTCCGACTCGTCGAAAAGAGGGTATATGCGCACCCCGTCCATCGGTGAGTACGATTGACACTTTAGCTTATACTTACTCTCAAATCCGTAAAGGTGGTTTGGACGCTCGACTGTGTACCATACAGTACACATCTCACATGAGGCGTAATAGGAAGTTCCTCTTTTGATGTTCTCGCTGTCAATACGAGCATGTTTGTATATCTTCTCTATGGCACTAATCATCGCCTGCGTCTCCTCGTCGCTCGTGGCGTTGACATAGTTACGCCTTACCGGTATGGCGAATGTAAACTCAGTAGCCCTCTTTGTTATTAGTTTCTCCAGTCCGAGATGTATTCTCGACGCCCTCTCAACTTGCCCGTTGTAGACCTTATCTTTGCGGCTTGAATGGTCTCTTACAATAGTGTGGAGCATAGGCTCGTAATCAAGCACTACTTTAGACCAAGGAGGAAGATGCAGCTCTTTTTGCTTTAGTTCAAAAATCATCTCTGAGGCGGAAAATCCGCCATTCAATATCTCTTCTACTTGTTTCATTAAATGTTTCTATAGTAAGATGTTTAACAGCTGTTCATCACTCATATCTTCACCGCCTGTCGGCATGAACGTGTTGGCGAGGGCGTCCATGTAGTCAGGGCTTCGATGGATGCGCTTCTTGATGTCGTCTTTGGGCTCGATAATTATTCTGCCGTCGGATTGAAACTTCCATTTGACGTTCGTCGCCTCCTCAATGAGACGCT
>CAVDBL010000036.1:2445-5847 GCA_963607345.1 Bifidobacteriaceae bacterium | reverse complement strand
TCGTTAACATGAAATCAGGTGTGGAGGCTCATCTGCGTATCCTTGGACTCTTGACTTTCTTCATGCCGTGCTTTCGGTACTCCGTGTTGTACTCGTAGTCACACATGAAGGTGTCGTACACCTGCTCGTACGTGTATATGCCCAGCCTGTCGGCAATCTCGGGAAGCGTCAAGTCCTGCCTTATGAGGTCAAGCACGACGGGGCGGTCAAGGTTCACGCACTTGTACTTCTCGTCCTTGTATTGCTCTTGTCTGCGCTCCCTGTTCTCCTTGGTGTAGTCAATACCGCTGAACGATCCTCCCTTTAGCTTCCATCGGAATATCAGACGCTGTACGGTGCTGCGGTCGCATCCGACGACATTGGCTATCTGGCGGCTCGACATCTTCCATTCGTACATCTGCGTTATTTTGTCCTTCCAGTCGCTGTACTTCAACGTGTCCTCCTCTGCCGTCCGACCTACGGGTCTTCCGCACAGCACGCCCATCTTCATCCTGAGCCGCAGTCCCTCCTTGGTGCGCTGCCTAATCATCTGACGCTCAATCTCCGCTGCGAGACCAAAGGCGAAAGCGAGAACCTTGCTTTGAATGTTGTCGCCAAGCTCGTAGCCGTCCTTGACGCTGAACACCTTGACGTTGCGCTGCATGCAGATGTGGAGTATCTCCATCACCATGAAGAGGTCACGCCCGAGGCGGCTAATCTCCGACACGATGATGGTGTCGCCCTCCTTGACGTCTTTCAGGAGCGTGCCGAGGTTGCGCTTCGAGGGGTCTTTCGCCCCGCTCACGCCCTCGTCGGTTATGTATTTGTCTATCTTCCATTCTCTCTTTGTGGCGAAGCCGTCGACGCCCTGCCTCTGGCTGTTCACGTCCTGCTCGTCGGAGGACACTCGTAGGTAGCCGTAAATCATGATAATTGGTTAATTAATCGTTCAACATCAGTGTATTCCATTCTTATGTAGTCATCGGGGGCGTGCGGCTCCCTGTGGCAGCGTATGCCGAACTCGTTCTCGTAGTCGCTGACGGTCAGCACCTCGCCATAACGCTCCACCATCACGAGGAAATGGGGAAATTTGCCGTGATAGTTGCCGCAATAGTGGAGCGAGACGTATATGTCGCCCTTGTCGGTAGACCGCCCGACGGCAAGGGATATGACCCCGTTATCGTATATGTAGGCGTCGCCTATAATCCAGCCCCTCGAAAAGAAACTTATCACGCTGTTCATTGCCTGCCAGCCTCCTGCTGCCTTGCCGTGCCTGTTATCCTCTTGAGGCGTATCTCGACGTCGTATTTGCCGAAGTCCTCATGCTTGATGCCCATCGCGCTGAACAGGAACGCCTCCGAGAGGCTGGCGACGAGCCTGCCGCTGTTGTTGTGGAGCTTTGCCATGCCCGTCGTGCCGTGGCGCAGCTTAAGGAACGGGATGGACGATATGTCGCCAAACCGCCTCACCTGCATGCCGTCGAGCGTCTCGGCTATGGGCGTGACCCTCTGGTTGAGCCTGCCGACCTCCGCCTCGATGCCGCTGACCTTCTCGCCCATGTCGTGCAGCTTGGAGCGCATGACGCCCACCCTGCTCTTCTCCTTGGCTACTTGGTAGACGCAATAGGAGAGGCTGACCAGCGTCGCAGCCAATGCGAGTACGCCTATGACGGCGTACGTGAATGCCTCCGCCATCATGCCCCGACCTCCTTTCTTCCGTCGTTGACGCTCTCGACGATGTCTCGCAGCATCTTCCTGTCCTCGCCCTCGTCTGCGAAGAGTGCGCAGAAGCGTTCAAGGTACCATGCCGCCTTTTTGGCGTCGGTCATCGGGTTTCCTTTGCGCCCCATCCTGTATATGTATTTGAATGCGTTGAGTTTGCAGAACGAGAGGACTTCCTCCCTGCCGAACTGCTGCATCATCACGTCGATGCACTCGTGTTTGCTCCCTGCCCCGTAGTGGCTGGGGTTGATTTCGTTTATCGCCATTGTGTTTGATTTATTATTTTATATTGTTTCTCAACGTGTTGGAGCCTAATTTCGCATACCATGAACGCAATCACCATCGCTAACGAGTTCGTCCGCCTCGCCAAGGAGGAGCAGTCCAAACGGCTGACTCCGCTCCTGCTGATGAAGCTCACGTACATCGCATACGGCTTCGGGCTTGTCCTCATTCCCGACGAGCCTATGATAGACCCGCGCTTTGACAAGGTGGAGGCGTGGAGGCTCGGCCCTGTAATCCCGTCCGTCTATCACACGTTCAAAAGTTTCGGTGCTAATGAGGTGACCGATTACGGCATCATATTCCGCTCCGAGGGCGCTGACGGCAAGCCATGCACGGAAACACCCATGATGACAGACAAGGACGAGATGCCACGCAGCATCGTGCGCATGACGTGGAGGCGGTACCGCAGCTGCTCCGCATCCGACCTCGTGACAATCCTCCACGGGGTAGGAACGCCTTGGCAGCTGACTTACAGGGTGGGCGAGAACAGGGAGATACCCGAACGCCTGACGAGGCGGTATTACGAGATACTTGTCGGGCGCATCCTTAACAAGGCGAGGAATGAGGGAAGATATTGAGCTTATATCCCAAGAGGTGGACGTCCCGTTTGAAGAGCGAGGCACGGCGAACGTGCTGGAGAGCGAGGACGTGAAAGACAGGGCGCAGAACAGGATTGAGCGCAAGAAGTACGCTCGGAGCGTCTTCGTGCTCATCTGCGTGTACCTTGGAGCGACGCTCGCCCTTGTAGGCACTTCACGCCTTACGCACCTTTCCGACGCTGTGCTTATAACCCTGCTTTCCACTACCACGGCTACCGTCGTGGGGCTGTTCGTGGTCGTCGTCAAGTTCCTTTTCAACATACGCTAAAGCGGTTTATCCCCCTTTATACTCTCCCCCAACTCCCTAAAACGGCACATTCGCAGGTCGACGAGTGCCGTCAAGATGGCTATCTCCGCCTCCATGAGAGAGGCTTGCGAGCTGCCGAGGATTTCTCGGTTGTTGCGCACCGTGTCTCTCAAAGCGTCCAGCTCGTCCTCCGTGCGCTCTATGGTGTCGATGAGGTCGTCGGTGAGTCGCAGGGCGAGACGCTCCGCCCGCTGCCGTGTGTCCGTCATGCCAATGCCTTTATCGGATTCCACTTCTTGTTCCATTGCCTGCGCAGGTACGCCATCAGCTGGTCTGCGTCGGTGATGAACTCGTCGTTTATCAGGGCTGCGACGTGACGCTCGTAGTCGAAGAGGCGTCGCATCTCGCTCTCCTCCGCATGGTTGTTTCGCTCACCGTCCTCGTGTTTGTTCCAAAGTATGTAGTTGATGCCCTTGCCGACCGTCGACATGACTTCGTGCATCCGCTCCTTCTCGACGATGCGCCCGATGGCGGACGAGAGCTCCTTGTACGCCTCGCCAGCCTCGTTGCGGTA
>CAVDBL010000036.1:0-1876 GCA_963607345.1 Bifidobacteriaceae bacterium | reverse complement strand
CGCCAAGCTGGCGTCTCATTACCTGGTTAGTCTTCATCAATCATAGGTTTTAAGTGAGGAGGAGGATACGCCCCTCCGTAATTGTGAATTGGGTTAGTTGCCGGTGCTGCCGTAGCCGCCAGCTCCTCTCGTGGTCTCCGTGAGCGCGTCCGCCTCTTCCCACTCCACTTCAGTAGTCGGTGAGACGATGAGTTGCAGGCAACGCTCGCCAGCCTCGTACATCGCACGCCCGTCGTTGCCGACGAGGTAGAACTTCCCCTTTATCTCGCCACGGTAGTCGCTGTCTATCACACCGCAGCCGTTGGAGAGGGCGCAGGCGGTCTTGTAGACCGATGAGCGGGGGCGCACGTCTCCGTAATAGCCCTCGGGTATCTCGACGGCTAAGCCCGTGTGGACGGTGAAGACCACCATGCCGTTTACAATCTCATGCTCCACGCTCGTAGCCGTGAGGTCGTAGGCGGCTGCGCTCCTGCTGCCTCGCTTCGGCTCGACGGCTTGCGGTGTCAATTTCCTAAATCTGATTTTCATTCCTTTCTCTTGGCTACTATGTTGTCCAATATCCTGTACCGCAGCTCCTTGACGTCATCCGTGCTGTTACGCTCGATGCGGTATTCCGTCATGCCGTTGACTATCTCTGCGTGCAACGCCATGCGCCTGTCCCACACCCTGTCGTATTTCGGGTCGTACATGTCCTCGGGGAGCCTTAGGCGGGCAAGCTCCTCCTTTATGCTGCGCAGCCTTGCCGCCCTCTGTATCACCTCTCCCATGGCTAAAATGGAAGTTCGTTAGGGTCTCCGTCAGCGAGCGTGGCCGTGGTCGTCACGTTCATGGGTTGCGCCTGTTGCGCCTCACGGGGCTTCATGTTGCCGAGGAACGGCATCGCCTTGCGCTCCTCCTCCGTCATCTGGTCGAGGGTGGCTTTGGCGAGCGACTGCTTAAGCCCGTGGGAGTCGCCATACTGGCCAGGCTCACGCCCCTCCCATGCGTTGAGGTCGAGGTAGCAGCCCTTGGAGCCAAGGAAGAGGCGGGCGTCCTCAATGGGTATCACGATACATTGTTTCGTCACTCCGCTGCCGCCCTTGACGCGTGCGAGGCCTGCGTTCTTTAGTTTGAGGAGGTCAATCCTGATTTGGTAGTTGCTCATTATCGTTTTGCGTATTAGTGGTTAAATGTTCTGGTTTGGAGATTGCGGTGTGGGCGAGTACACCACGTCGAGCCCTTTCTTTTGCGCCTCCTTCAGCATGCCGAGCTCGCTTTCAAGCCCTTTGAGACGCTCTTTCGCCTCCTCGACGCTCTTCAGCCCGAAGTTCTTCAGATGCTCCGCCGTGCGCTCCCTCACTATGTCGTGCTTTTGCGTCAAAGCGTCCTTGGTGGCGATGCGGTCGAGGGTGCTGTTAATCTCCTCTATTCGCCATTTGTCCTGCGTGTCGCAGCAGAATGTGAAGAGGAAGTTCATGTGGCGGCAGAACTCGCCTGCGAGGTCGCTCTGCTCCCAGCACCACCGCTTTGCCGTCTCCTTGTCGCCCGTCGAGGTGCTGAACGAGTTGAGCTGCATCTTGTAGACGAGTTGCAGCAGACGCTCCAGCTCGGCGTTGGTGACCCTCAGCTGCTTGTCGAGTTCCTTCTCTTTGACGAAGAGGGCGTCCTTGCCGATGCTCTCGAAGTCCGCGATGTAGTTGTCGATGATTGTGGGGAGGCATTGCAGCACCCCGAGGGCGTTGGCGTATTTGAGGTAGGTGTCGGGATGCTCCACGCCCATGATGAGGCGTCGGAGTGCGTTTTTCGCCATCTCCGTCTTGCGGATGGCTTCCGACACCGCACGCCTGTTCTCTATCTTCCTTTTGGCTGGTTTCATTTGGTATTGTCGTTAGTGTTC
>CAVDBL010000035.1:2247-6557 GCA_963607345.1 Bifidobacteriaceae bacterium | reverse complement strand
GCCTGTTCTCTATCTTCCTTTTGGCTGGTTTCATTTGGTATTGTCGTTAGTGTTCTTTTTGTCTGATATATTTTCGGTTAGTTTCTTCTTCAAGGCCGCCTGCGCCTCGTCGTCCGCATAGTCCGGGGAGACGAAACGTGTGAGGAAGTCGGCTAACTTGCCACGCTCCTCTAACGGCATCCGTTTCCACGCCTCGCTCTCTCGCAACGTCTTGAGATTGGCGATATTAGCCTCATACTCTTTCTCTTGCTGCTCTCGTCTTAGCTGCTCCTGCTCTTTGAGCCATTTGGCTTCCTCACGCCGTCGGGACGCTATATACTCGTCAAGTGCCGCGCCGATGCCGATAGGGTTGATGGAGCCGTAGACTTGCTGTCCGTATTTTCCTGCGAAGAGCTTCAAGAGGAACACCCACACCTCGGAGCATTTCAGGCATTTGTACTCGGCAATCCAGCTTATCGCAAGCACTTGCAACTGTCCCTCGTCTATCTCCTTGTCTTTCGGGAGGTTGAGGTACCGGTTGATGTTGCTCAGAACCAGTGACAGCCAGCCGATGGCGGCGTCCTCGCCGTAAGCGTCGATGAGCATGCCGAGTGTGGGGCTGTTGGGCGTGACCATGCACCACCGCTGCCATTTCTCGCTTGTCGCCCATCTGACGAGCGAGGCGGCGTTGTAGGTCTTCCGGAAGTCGTCGACGGTGGGGTATCTGGCTATCATCGCCAGCGTCCTATCCGAAAATCTTCGTCCGTCCCGACATGAGGTCGTCGGCGTGCTGCTGCATACGCTCAAAGCGTTCCTGCTTTTGCTCCTTTGTATCTCCATGTCTTTGATTTTCTTGCTCTTTGCGCTGTTTTATCGCAAGCCAATAACCGAAATGCAAGATGAGTTTCACGCCCGTCTCGTTAGTCTTGCCCTCCATCGCCAGCTGACCGGCAAACTCGGGCAGGTACTCGTGCATCCGTTCGGCTTTCATGCCGTTGCTCTTCTTGAGGAGCTGGTATCCGAGCGTCGAGTCGTCGATGGCTTGCGAGAGCTCCTCCGTGAGGGCTTCGACAGTCCGCGCGGCCGGCTTTTCGGGGCACAGGGCGGCGGGTGTGACGACGTTTTGCGTTGTAATGGCGTTTATTTCGCCTCTTTTGTCTTTTGCGGGTAAGTTGTTTAATTCGTCTTTTCTGTCCGTTTTTAAGCCCTTAGATTGCGTTTTTGAGGGTGTTTGCGTCGTTTGCTCGTCTTTCGCATCCGTTTTAGGAGCGTCAGTTTTGGTCGCCTGGGGGGCTTTAACCGCCGTTTTCTCCTCCTCGCGCTCTGCGAATCTCTTGCGTGTGGCGATTGCGCCTTTGAGGGCCGCGTACATCGCCTTGCGCTCCTCAGCGTCTTCAACGCCTGCCATCGCCTTGACCATCTCTGCGACATCTGGCCACTCTTTGGCGGCGGCAGCGACATCGACGTCGACGATTTCCTCGCGCGTGTTCGTCGACGACGACGACGTTGTTGTTGTTACTTTATCTTTCTCTTTATATTTTTCTTTTATATTTATATGTGCATCGTTTTGCATCGATTTTGCATATGCAAATTCTGAGTTTTGCATATGCACTTGCATTGGTTTTGCATATGCAAAATCTCCGTTTTGCATGCCGTTTGCATATGCATTTGCATCGTTTTGCATAACGTTTGCATTAACGTCTTGATTATCATCGCCTTGCGTTTTTGGCTTCCATCGGGCGTTTGCGGCTGCCCTGCGCATCTCGCTGATTTGCGACCTCTCGTCCGTGACTTCCTCGCTCCTCTCCCTCTGTTTTGACGCGTCCTTGCGTAGCTCGAGCCTCTTTGCGACGCTCTTGGAGCAGATGTAGTCGCCCTCCTCGTCCTCGACGATGGAGAAGAGGTCGTAGTCGGTGATGACCCTCATGAGCTTCTTTGCGGTCGTGGAGAGTGACCTCGCCACCATCTTGATGTCGGAGACCCTCAGGGCGTTGCCGCAGTTGTACAGCTCCTCGACGATGCCCCAATAGGCTCCGAGGCCGTACAAGCCCATGTCGAATTGCAAACGGCGCAGCTTGATGTCGAAGCGCGCGTTGTAGTCGTGACTGAAATATTGACACATGGCGATACCTATTTAATAAGGAATGTTCTGACAGGCGTGCCTGCCTTGGTGTACTCTTGGATTATTTCGGGATGCTCGGCGGCGAGCTTCTTGCGGTCGAGGGTCGCCCTGCCTTTGCCGGTCTTCCACGTGCAGAGCGTCTCCCCGTTTGCGGTGAGGATGTCAGCGTCTCGCATGTAGAGCTTTATCTCGTCCTCCATTCCGCTTATCTCGTCCTCGAGTGCCTTTGCCGCCTCTTTCTTCTCTTTGAGGGCGGCAATCTTCTGGAGGGTCTCAACGTCCGCCTCGATGGTCTTGCCAGCCACCGACGTGGCGTAGATGAGGCTGACGTCGCCTCCGCTGATCGCAGCTGGTGCCTTGTCGCCAATGATGCAGTCCGTCCAGAATCGGTCGAGTCTTTCGAGCATGAACTCCTGGAACTCGGGGTTCGCATTGATGCTCTTGTAGCCGAACTCGCTGCCATATTTGAGCCATGCGAGTGCGCCCTCGTCGAGACCCGAGCAATAGAGGAGGTATTGAACCTGGCAGTACCAAGGCATGGGGGTGCTCTCCTCACTGACGTTCTTTCGGGTCGTCTTGCATTCGAGGAGTATCGTCTTGCCGTCGGGCGTGGTGCAATACCGGTCGGGGCTCGCTATGGTGTAGGGGCGAGCCTCGTTCCTCACGCACCAGTCGCCCTCGGTCGCCGTGTCGACGATGTTGCCCGTGGCGTCCTCGTAGAGCTGAGCCACAGTCCCCTCCATGAGGTGTCCGAGGCGCATTGCCATGTTCTGCTCCTTTGCGGCGATCCTGCCCGTCTTGCGGAGCCACAGCTGATATGGTGTCTCATATGGGTTGACCCCGAGGACGCTGCCCACCTCCGACGAGCCGATGCCACCCTTGCGGAGGTCGAGCCACTCGTCATGGTTCTTTGGTCTGATTATGGTTGTCATGATTGAAGTGTTTTAGTGTTAAAGATGGGGGCGCACGATGACGCCCCCGTCGTGTCTTTCGCCCTTTATTGCGCCTGTCGGGTCTCCGCAGCCCTTGCCGCCGCCATCACCTTCTCAGCGTCGCCTTGCGGCTCGGCGTCGGGTTCAGCAGCCATCTCGACTGGCTCGACGAAGCTCTCGTCGCCGTTGTCGACGTAGGTGCGCTTGCCGTCGCTAAGGACTGCCTGGTCGGCCGCTAGGGCCGCCTGCATGTCGATGGACATCGGGCCGTATTTGCCGATGAGCTGTTTGAGGACTGTCTTCCTTGCCATGGCGTCGAAGTTCGTCTGCCATACGCCGCCGTTGGCGTTGTAGGTCTTGCTGAACCTCATGCCGTGCGTCTGAACCTCCTCAATCGTCCAATAGCTCATCTTGCGGAAGCCGTTGGTCAGCTCGAAGAATGCGAGGTAGCCCACGACCGGGGCTTTCTGCCTCTCCTGGGCTGGCAGCGAGTGGAACCTCATCTCGCCGCTCACGAAGTCCTCGTCGTCAATCTCGCCAAGGCGCACGTCACGGACGTTGATGGTCTTGTAGAGGTTCGTCCTCAACGCGAGTTGCACGAAGCCTTTCCAGCCTATCTGAAATTGTGCCTGTGTGCCGTACGGGATGACGTAGGCGAAGCCGAGGTTCTGGTCGAGCGGCAGTTTGAGTGCCGTCGCCTTGATGGCTGCGAACATGACCGTCGACGGCTCGCACTTTTGGAGCATCGGGCTGTTGCTCACCACGCCGATGATGTTGTTTACGAAGCTGTTCTTCTCCGCCCCGAGGACTTTGGCGAGGTAGTTCTGCGTCGAGCTGCTGATGATGTAGCTGTTGAACCTTGCGAGGGGCGTCATCTGCCTTGCCGGCTGCGCTGGCGTCGCCTGCTGTGGCACTTGCGCCTGCGCCGTTTGCTGTGTTTCCATTTTGACTTTATTTTAGGTTGCTGTGAATACTACCGCTCCTGCTCCGTGGCGTCGGACGGAGGCTCGGGCGTCGTCTTCCTGCTCATGTCGTAGAGGGCTATAGCCTTGTCGCTGTCGACGAGGAAGTTGCCCCCCTTGATGTTCTGACGTATGGCGGCGTCTATCACACCGCTCGCCTTGATGCGCATGGCCTGCGAGTGCGAGCACCCGAATATCTCCATCAAGCCCGACAGCCCCTTGACGTAGCGGGGTTCGGGGCCTCTCAGCAGCTTCGCCATGAGCTCCCGCAAGTCTCCCACCGTCAGGAATGAGAGTGGCGTGTTATCGTTGTAT
>CAVDBL010000035.1:0-1689 GCA_963607345.1 Bifidobacteriaceae bacterium | reverse complement strand
GAAGGCGAGATGTTCAGGGACGCAGGCAAGCAGGAGGGGGCGACGGGGGACAACATCATAGACGCGAGCAAGTCAAACAACAAAGGGGCGATAATAACGAACGGGGCGGTGACGACAGGGACGAACGACGAGCTGTACGAGGCATTGAGGCAGGAGAACGCATCACTAAAAGACCAGCTGAGGGCAAAGGACAGCCAGATAAGCATGCTGCTCGAGCTGATGAAGAAATAACGGGGCGGCGGCACCCGACAGGAAGACCGCAACGACACACTCACTCACAACGACACCAAACAACAATCTTCCCACATGCTTATAAAACACCATCTCGGCTTCGTCGCCTGCGAGGAGGGCGAGGGGGGATGCCGCATACGCGTGCGCCTGTCCATGCCACGCCAAGGCAGGGTGGGGTGGTGGATGCCGTACGTCAAGGTGGACGTAAGCCTGTGGGACGCTGATTGCAGTCGGTTCAAAGGCGACGGACTGGCGGTGAAAAGGGTGAACGGCATACTCGACGACTTCTCGCAAGTCGTGGCGTCCGTCTTCTCGCGCTACGAGATCATCGAGAAACGCCTGCCGTCGATAAAGGAGGTGAAAGACGAGATAGACGAGGCTTTCGGCTTCAAGCCAGCCATGACGATAAACAAGCTCCGAACCCTCGACGTGTTCGACATGTACGTGACGGCGAAATCAAAGGAGTGGTCTCCATCGACATCGGGCACGGCCAGCACGCTCCGGAAGCACCTCGCCAATTTTGACGAAGGCATGCCCCTCTGCGACATCGACGACGCCAAGCTGTCACAGATCCAATCATACTTGACCGAAAAGGCGGAGCTGAAGAACACGTCAGTCCACAAGTTCCTTTCCACAATAAAGTTCTTCCTCCGATGGGCGTACAACAACGGCTACTATAACGGCAACAGCCACAACACGTTCAAGCTGAGGATCAAGGGCGTCGGCAGCTCGTCGCATGAGGTCATATACTGCACTCGTGACGAGGTCAGGCAACTTATGGGCTACACGCCCCCCGACAAGGTTCTCGAGCACATTCGAGACGTTTTCCTCTTCTGCTGCTTCACGGGGTTGCGCTACTCTGACGTTGCCAAACTGAGGCGTTGCGACGTGCATGGCGACGAGTACATATCCGTCGTCACGCAGAAGACCTCCGACGCCCTGCGCATCGAGCTGAACAAATACTCCACGGCCATACTCCACAAGTATGCCGACGAGACGGCATCGCCCCGCACGATGGCGTTGCCTGTGCCTGGCAAGGTTACCATGAACGCACGCCTGAAGGAGCTTGGCAAGGCGGCTGGTCTCGACACGATGACGAGGACGGTCTACTTCAAGGGCAGCGTGCGTTACGAGGAGTTCAAGCCCAAATACGAGCTTCTCACGACCCATTGCGGACGCAGGACGTTCGTCGTGTCCGCCCTCCAGCTCGGCATCCCGCCAGAGGTCATCATGCGCTGGACGGGTCATTCGAGCTACGAGGCTATGAAGCCCTACATAGCCATCGTCGACGAGCTGAAGCGCAAGTCCATGGACAAATTCGACCTTTTCTGAGGCTTCGCTTTTTAGACCAAAAAGCGGCTACAAGGGGGCATAAAAGCCTCAAAACTTGCACTATGATAAAATGTAACTCGCTGATTTGTAGCAATCTATAATCTCGTGAATATTCCTCGGCAGAAA
>CAVDBL010000034.1:0-7024 GCA_963607345.1 Bifidobacteriaceae bacterium | reverse complement strand
GTCAAGAGTCCAAGGATACGCAGATGAGCCTCCACACCTGATTTCATGTTAACGACTCCCCCGATGGCTTAACACGTCGGGGAAGTCGTGTTAAACGAATGGCGAAAGGGGTAACACGTTGTGCAAATATTGCACAGACTCGGTTCATATAGTGGCTGTTTCCAAAATGGAAATATTCAAGAATTAACACGCATAGCGATGACATTAGAGGAGAATATCGAGTATTCAATCAAGGCGATACGGAGGGCGGCAAAACTTGCGGAGAAGTACACGCACCAGCCACTCCTTGTGGCATTCAGCGGAGGAAAAGACTCGCAGGCTCTCTACCATCTGACAGAGCAGGCGAACGTGGCTTTCGAGGCTGAATACTCGGCTACCTCAATCGACCCGCCCGAGCTCGTACGCTTCATCAAGCGGAATTACCCGACAGTGAAGTTCCGTCACCCCAAAATGTCATTTTGGAGCCTGATAAAGAAGAAAGGAATGCTCCCCACGATGACGGCTCGCTATTGTTGCGCTGTCCTTAAAGAGACGCAAGGGCTGGGACGTGTCGTCATGACTGGAGTACGGAGGCAGGAGAGCGCAAGGCGAGCCAACAGACCGCTAATGGCAGTCAATTATGAAGCACGGCAGTTCGACGAGTTTGAGAGGGAGAAAGAGACGGAAGTGCAGTGTCTCGGGAATGGGAAGGAGAAAATCGTCGTCAACCCGATAATCGAATGGACGGAGGATGAGGTGTGGCGTTATCTCGACCACGTCGCCAAAGTGCCTCACTGCGAGTTGTACGATTGCGGCTTCCATCGTATCGGGTGCCTGTTCTGCCCGATGTCAACGACGAGGAGAAAGCTGCTCGAAGCCCAAAGATACCCTAAACAGTTCGAGAAGCTAAAGAAGACGATAGCGGCAATCAACCCCCGAAACAAATATTTCGCAGGAGACCCCGAAAGCCATCTGAAATGGTGGCTCAGCGGCAAAAGCGTGACGGAATATAAGACACCAAAGCTCGACCTTGGGATTGTCGAGTCCGCTGTCGACCTGTCTTTTTAAAGGGGGGATGCGAAAGGAAGCTATGTATGTTTCTTTACGGATGGGAAGAACACATGATCTTTATCAAGGAAGACTGGATAGAATATAGAGCCAATAATGTAGCCGGCTAATCTTGGCTTCTGTCCTCCAATTCTTTGGATAGTACCCCATGCGACTTCTCCCTCGATATATTCAGGGAGCTTGAACTGACTATTGGTAGGGAAGCCTCCTTCATAGACCTTCAATAATCCTTGATGCTCTGCTTCCAGTCTTGTGCATTTACAGACATCAATGAACTTCTGCACTAATTTGTCCAGCATTCTGCACTTCTGCCATTCTTCGAGCGTTTGTCCAGGAGGACACTGATTGAAGTCGAAGTCTTTAAAGTTGAATGACAACTTAGGCAAGTCGTCCTTAACTTGGCGTTCCGTCCTTGTATTGGCAATGCGGCTGTCTGAGGCGGTTGCGCTTTTGAACTTATTTTCAAACCTACTCTTCTTTTTTGCCGCCATACTCCCTAATGAACTTATCGATATCACCAAAGTAAGGAATGGCACCAAAGCGTCCCAATAAGTAATCTTTAGAGAAAGACGCATCACTGCGGACGCTGTTCGCTTGATTTATTTTATACTCAACTAAAGAGTATAAAGTTGACGTTCCTTCAGGAGATTTCTCTGTAAACCATATTTGGTCACGGCGAAGCAAATCCTTGCGCAAGAGGTTCGTATCGTGTGTGGCGAGGACTAATTGCGCTCCCGAGGTGTTCATTGTACTGTAGAATAGTCTGAGCAGCTCCATAGACAATTGGGTATGAAGGCTGGTGCCAAATTCATCTATGATGAGCACTCCTCCATTCTGAATCGTATCGAAGAACGGGCCAAGCAGAGCAAACAGTTTTGTCGTGCCAAGAGACTCGAATTTGAAATTCAACGTTTCGTCGCCCACAATCTGGTTGCCGTTATAAAGATTATGGGTCGTCAATATCTCCAACTCGTGCTGCTCAAACTTCTCATTCCGTTTTGACGCGTCGCCTGATACGTTGGCACTCAATCGGCTAAGTATCTCAAAAGAAAGATCCTGTGGATTGATGTCCTTGACATTCTCCTTTACGTTAACATCTTTGATGCAGTTATCCACGATGCCTACCATTTTCAATATCAAAGAACGGATTGCAGGATTGTGCATGAAAGTTCGTGCAGTGAAGAGCATGGTGTCATCGAGCCCGGAAAGAACATTGAAGCGTTTGCGAAACCACTCCTTGACCTTCATGGCAACATCCACATTGAACTGCGCTGCCGTAGACAAGAACAAAGCATTACCGCGTGTCTTTGTGTCAATTCCTCGTGCGCCTTTTGCTACTTTAGTGTTCACTTTGATATTCTGTCCCTCTCGCTTGAAACAATAACTCTCTTTAGAGCTACCTTCAAGCATTACAAACAGCCATTCCGTCAGCACTTTTTCTTGACCGACCTCAAATCCATATCTATACCGTTCCCCATTGCTGATAAAGATCATCTGCATGGACACGGGCTCATGGACACTGTCAACGTTGAAACGATAACACAGATTGGAAAGTTGACTAACTACATTTTCATCAACAAACGACCGAAGAACCATAGCCTTGAAAAAGTCCATGGCTTTAATGATAGAGCTCTTACCCGAACCATTTGCGCCATAAATGGCAGCTGTCCTTAAACAACGCTTGCCATTGTCCATGACGAAAACATTCGAATAACCATCGCTGCTCTCGCACTCCTTGACGGTAGAGCTGGCAACCATGCTAAGTGAAACTTCCTCCCGATAGGACAAAAAGTTTCTTACGGTAAAGTCTATCAGCATTTGTTCTTTGTTGGAGATGTAATAGTACGAATAAAAACGCACATAACCGCTGTTTTTGTGGTTTCTTCTCAAAAAATGCAATTCAATAAAGATGCATATTATTGTGACTCAAACCTGTAAGCTTCGTCAGCGGCATAGCTGATTTTATTCGCTGCTTGGAGGCAATTGAACATCTCAGGGGAATGGCTATATCTCGTTTAGAAGCCTTATCACTTTATGCACCTCCGAGTATGCGACGTTGTCTTGCTCCGTCTCCTTGCACAGTTGGCACAGCCTCTCGGAGTTGGCCATAGCACGATCCAAGTTGCCATTCTCAGTCAAGTAGTTATATAGCTTTGTGCGAGTGAAATATTTTTTTGTCTTCTCGTAGCCAGGCATGTACTTCTGCAACTCCGGAATCAGTTGCTCGCAACTATCATATTGCCGGCATACGACGTCAGGCAAGAAATGCAACAGAAACCAGAACTCCGTGCAAGGGTTCGTCTCTATGAACATTACGCCCCTCTTGCCTTCGTATTTCTTCTTCGCCTGCTGATATAACTTCATTTCGGCGGGATGCGACAGCAACCTGTCCATGTCAAACAGGCAGATGATATAATCGTACTGCTTGCCCCAATAGGACTCCACCAGCTTAAGAACGTGGTTTATGTCGCTATGCTGTGGGAAATCAGGAGCGACCTTGAATGGGTATTGACGTGCAATCCTCAGAGAGTCGAAATAGAACCACTCCGTCTCGCCCTCCCCGATGATGGCGATACTTTTTGTAACCGTCCGCCTCATGACTTTATCCGTTCAGGTTGATATATTGGCTGCCAAGGAAAGGCAGCTGTACTAACTTGCCTTGCTTGTATGCGTTGTATGGGGACAGGTTCTTGTGCAGTCCCAAAGATGACAGGCGCACTATCCGGGTCTCCCCGAGTTCGTCCTTGTCAGTGAACCATATCGTGTCTCTGCGGATGAAATCCTCGTTGAGGAGGTTTATGTCATGCGTCGTTAGGAGCATCTGCGAGGTTCCGTCGCTGTTCGCCAAGAATACCTTTATGAAGTACGCCAGCAGCTCATAATGAATGCTCGTCTCAACCTCGTCGATTGGCACGAACCTGTTGGTCTTTAGCAGGTAATTCAAAATTACCGCCAGCCCCATGAACCTGATTGTCCCGTTCGACTCATACGTTTCAGACAAGTCGTAATCCTTGCCCCCTGCCTTGTGTTTGAAAGTCAGCTCAGTGTTCATGACTTTGCCATTTCTGAGCATCGCCGCCTTTGTCTCTTTGTCGATTGGGGCGTTCTGTATCACCGTCTCCAAGGCAGGCGTAATAGGTTGCTCCTGCTTGTGCAACGTCACGTCTCCAATATTGAAGTCGGAGGCTTTCAAGAAATCAAGGACGAACCTTTTCAAATCTCCCGATGCGTCTCTGTCAAGTTGTGTCTTGACATATCCCGAGAGGAGCATTCCGGGTGCCAGCACGTCATGCACTTGCTTGGCGAAGTAGTCGTATACGTCGTTAAGTCTTGTACGCTCCACGTTGCTTTTGCCAAACGCCGCAAGCACGCTACAATTATTGATTGCGTTTCCGGAGACCACGTCTTTGCTCCTCTTCGACATCTTCAAGTTCTCGCCAAAGTTTATCGTCGTGGAGTCTGTGGCGGCGTCATAGCTTCGCCTGTATAGTGTCGTGGGGCGGACTGAGTCGTAGACGATCAAGGTCTCGGCATAGATGCGTTTAGCGTCTATCTCGAAACTAAGGATGTGTTTAGACTGGTTGACGTAGAACGTCATGGACATTTTGGTCGTCCGGTTCCTCGACGTGTCATCCAGCATGAAAGGTACGACTCCTGTCTTTTCGTTGCGGTCTTTAGGCGTCCTCAAAACCAATTTTCTGAAGAACCCGACGGCATTCAATATGTTCGTCTTTCCTGAGGCGTTTGCGCCATATATGATACCAATTTTCAGCAGGCGTGTTCCCTCTTTGACTTCATAGGAGTACTCGTCAGCCATAAAGGCGTCCGTCGTCGGCACAAAGCTGATTGTTTGAGCCGACTTGATGGAGAAAAAGTTCTCAATACTAAACTCCGCTATCATAATAGTTGGGGTTTGTCCGTTAGGGCTTCGAAGATACGAATAAAATCATAGCAGAGCTGATTTTATTCGCTATTATTGTAGTAAAATTCCAATATGGGAAGATAAAACAACATTACCCAAAACAATAACAAAACAAGCAAAGAAATGGTAGTATTCGACGTTTTAGCCGTCGTGGTGTTCCTCTGCGGCGGTGCGTATCTCGTCATGAGGTTCGTACAGTGGATGTCCGAGATGGACGGCGAGATAAGGAAAATGGAGGAGGCGGACGAAGACGAGTGACCCGCCATCGGGACGGCTGCAAGCCAGCACGCCCCCTCACAAATATTGACTAAACAACCACAAAAACACTAAAGACTATGTACGAAGTAAAAGGCAGGGTGTCTGAGGACATGTGCTGCCACTGGCTCATCGAGATGGCGGCGGACGCTGCCGAGGCGTTGGAAATCGCCAAAGGAAACGGAATGTACGAGGTTTACGCCCTCCACCTCTCCCGCATCGCCGAGGTCGTAGGCGACACCGCAGCCGCGAAGCAGACGGAGGGATGCCGGTACTACAAGGCGACCGTCAAGGAGGAGCGCGTCGTGGAGCAGGAGAGCGGCAAGAAGCCGAAGACGCGCAAAGTGACCTACCAGATGCTCGTCTTCGCCGACAGCGTCGACGCCGCCTCGGGTCTCCTGCGTGAGCATCTCGAGCAGGGCTACGAGTTCATGGCGTGCGCCATAGCCGAAAGCCCCATCGACGACGTGATAAGACAGGGGGCATGAGGCACGACGAGAGCTTGACGCAACAGGCGTGCGTCCGATGGTTCCGCATGCAATACCCCCAATACGCCACGCTGCTCTTCGCCGTCCCCAACGGAGGGGCGAGGAACGTCGTCACGGCGAGCATCCTCAAAGCCGAGGGCGTCGTGGCTGGCGTGGCAGACCTCATCCTCCTCGTTCCGAAAGGCGTGAGCCATGGCCTCTGCATCGAGATGAAGACTGGCGGAGGCAGGCAGTCCGTCAGGCAGAAGGCGTGGCAAAAGTCCGTCACGGGTCAAGGCTACGAGTACGCCGTCGTCCGTGATGTCGAGACGTTCATTAAGGTCGTCTCGGGCTATCTCAACCGCTAACACCCTATCTTCCATTGCTTTATAGGCACCGAGTCGTACGACCCGATGCCTATTGGTGTATTATACTATATAGATAAAGTACAAATTATAGTATTCTGTAATTTTTAAGTAATTATAGTTTGCTATATATAGTATAATATATACTTTTGCAATACAGACCAACGAGATAAAAGCAAACCCTTAAAAAGACAAGGCAATGGAAAAGATCTACGACTCAATCGACGCGGCACGCACCGCGTACAGGACGCTCGGGATGGACGAAGAGGACGGCTGGAGGCACGTCGCCACGGGCATAGTCCTCGACAGCGGCTCATACCGCATGATCCCATACCGGCACGCGGATACCGACACTTTCATGGTGACCATCCAGAAGCGTGGCGGATTCTTCAACTACGACATGATAGGCGAGGACAAGGTCAGCTACGTCCTCGGAGCCAAGGCGAGCGTCAACGGCGACGGCAGCTACAACGTCACGGAGGCGGAGCTCAACAAGCTGCTCCTGTTCTTCTCCGACAAGGAGATGGGCATGGGCGACGAGGAGGCCATGGTCGACGTGGAGGACACGTTCAATGGAGGCAGGCGTCACAGCTTCCAATACAGATGGTTGAGGGGCGTGCCGACGCTCATGCTCGAATGCGGCGGCTACAGGGCGACGCTCTTCTTCACGGACTACGGCGTGGACGTTAAGATAGATGAGGAGGAGGGTTTCGTCGACACGTTCTCCGTGTGGAGTACGAAAGAGGACAAGATAGAGATGGGCGTTGACGGCGCACGCAGACTCCTTGAGTCGTACGTGGAAAAGGCTAAAACGTCAGAGTTCGCATTATAGGCCACAAGCCCCGGGGGCGGCGAAAAAAATAAAAAGCGTAGGGACGCCGCCCCCTTTTTCTCAACCGACAAAAAACACAAACAATGAATTACTTATCAGGATTTTACCCGTCAGACTTCGGATGGGAGGTCACGGA
>CAVDBL010000033.1:0-8260 GCA_963607345.1 Bifidobacteriaceae bacterium | reverse complement strand
CTCGGCATCGCCACGGGGCTTAAGTCATTCGCCACGCAGGTAGCCACGGTGCGAGGCGAGTTCCAGCAGCTCGAATCGGCATTCACCACTCTGCTCGGCAGCGAGATGAAGGCATCATCGCTCATGGAGCAGCTCACGCACACGGCTGCCATAACGCCTTTCGGGCTACAGGACGTGGCATCAGCCGCCAAGCAGCTGCTCGCCTACGGCACTGCGGCAGACGAGGTCAACGACAAGATAATGCAGCTCGGCAACATAGCCGCAGGCTTGAACCTCAACATGGGCTACATGTCCATGCTCTACGGCACGACGGCGACAAAGGACTTCATGGACACGATGGACTTGAAGCAGCACAAGTCGCAAGGCATAGCCATAGACGAGGAGATAGCCAAGGTCATGGGCGTGGACAAGATCGAGGTGGCGAACCTGGTCACCAACAGGCAGGTCACGAGCGCAATCTACAAGCAAGCCATCGCCAACCTCGCAGGCAACGGGGGCAAGTTCGACGGCATGATGGAGAACCAGTCAAAGACCATCACGGGGCAAATATCCAACATCGAGGACGCCGTCACGATGATGTTCAACGAGATAGGCAAAAGCACAGAGGGCGTAATATCGTCCGTCCTGTCGGGGGCGCAATGGGTCGTCGAGAACTACGAGAAAGTGGCTACAGCCATCGGCACCGTCGTCGCAGCCTACGGCTCGTACAAGGCGGCACTCGTCACCATGGCGGCCATCAACAAGTCATACGCCAACGCGGAGATTGAGAGCCTGCAAAAGATACTCGGCATCAAGGAGGAGGACACCACGGCAGTCGACGCCCGCATCAAGAAGCTCGTCGAGGAGGGGCAAATAACGCAGGAGCAGGCGCAGAAGATTTTGGAGCTTCGTGAGGAGGTGCAGAAAAAGATCGAGGCTGAGAACGAGGAGATACGCACACAGCAGGAGAAGATAGCCGGCTACGACGAGGAGACGAAACGCCAAAACAGCATCATCAAGAACGCCAAGGACAACATTGCGGCTGCCAAAGAGACGGCGGCTGCCAACAAAGAGCAGCTTCAAGCCACGCAGGCAAGAGCAGCTAAATTGGAGGAGTCCATCAACGCCCAAAAGGAGGAGGTTGAAGCCGCCCAAAAGGCGTGGGACGTGATAAAGGACGTGGAGACGGAGAAAGAGAAAGCAGCCGAGGCGCAGGGCTTGCAATTCGTCGAGCCTGAGGAGCTGACGAGGCTCAACGAGGCGAAAAGCAAGCTCGCAGACCTCAACGCCGTCTATGAGACCAACGCCAAGCAGCAACAGAAGCTCGCAGAGGCTATAGAGGCAAACATCAACGAGCAGATGGACATGGCGGACGTGATAGCCAACGCCAACGACACCAAGAAGAACATCCGCTCCGACAAGAAGTCAGCCAAGGACGCCCTCACGGAAGCCGAGACGAGGGCGCAGACGCTCGCCATGGAACTCAACACTGCCGCCACGCACAAGAACAACGCTGCTAAGCAGGCGGCATCGCTCATCGGCAAGCAGGTCACGCAGGTGTGGAAAGGACTGACGACAGCCATCAAGGCGAACCCTCTCGGCTTCATAGCGTCGGGCGTGATCATGCTCATAGGGCTAATCAAAGAGTTCGCCACCTATCAGACGGACTGGGAAAAGGCGCAGGACGGGATTAACCAGAGCATGAACAAGGGCATAGCGTCAGCCGCTGGCGAGATTGCCAAGCTTCAATCCCTCAACGAGCGAGTCAAGGAGTCAAAAGAGGCACTCGACAAAGCCAAGGAGGCGCAGGAGGGACACGCACAGAGCGCAGACAAGAACTCCAAGGCTGTAGGCGACGAGGAGAAAGCCACGACGGACGCATCCGACGCGCAGGCTGAGTACAACAGGGTGAAGATGGAGGTCATAAGCCAGTTTGGCGAGTACCACAAGGGACTGGAGAACGAGTACGACGCCCTTGTTAAGAACAACTCGCTCTACGAGACGCTTACGACCAACATCATGGAGTACCACATGAGAAAGGCTAAAGCCGACGCCTCGGACAAGGCGGTCGAGACGTATCAGGAGAGCGTGGGTGAACAGTTCGACGAGACAGACGAGATAATCAAAAAATACAAGGGACAAGCGTTAAGCAGCGCAGACCGAAAGGTCGAGAGCGGAAAGATGACCGCCGACGAGAGGAAGCAGCTGGAGGCTGACTGGACGGCGGCGGAGAAAGAAATCAAGAGGGCGATAATGAACGGCACGCTCAGCTACTCATTCGAGAAAGGGCTGCAAGTTCTGAAGAAGACAGGTGTCGACGCTAACGGCAATGACGTTTTCGAGGACACCCTGTCGGCAAGGACAAAGGAACTCACAAAAGCCAAGGATGCCGTCAACGGAGTGGAGACAAACATTTTCGCCAAGGTCGGCACGAATGTCGCAAAGCAAGCCAAGCTGCTGCAAGACAGCCTGAATGATATTGAGGACAAGTACGAATACGCATTCGAGTCCAACGGGCTTAAAGCCCCGACATCATCATCGGCAAGCGGAGTGGCTGACGGCATCGTCAAGGAAGGCGACTACAACAGCGAGTGGCTGAAAAAGAAAACCGAGCAGATAAAGCAGGCGGAGGCTGAATACAACCAAGCCGTAAAAGACCTTAAAGCTGGCAAACGCTACCAGCCGCTCGGCACGACCGACGAGGCTGACATGAAAGACATCGACAACGAGTACGTGGCTGGCAAAAAGGCGGCGTGGGACAAAGCCCTCAAAGAGTACCAGGAGGGCACGGGCGAAAGCTTCTACGCAGGCAAGAACCGCGTCAAGCTCGTCAAGGGCGGAGGCGAGAAGACCGTCGACGCAATGGCGACACGCAAGGAGCGTGAGCAGCTGAGCCGTGAGATGGAGGAGGCGGAGCGCAAGGCAGGCGAAGCCGCCATAAACGCCATGCGCCAAAGGATGCTCGACGAGGAGCAGGCGGAGATAAACCTCATGGACAACTCCTACGCCAAAAGGATAGCCCAGCGAAACCTCGACAACAAGAAGGAGATACTCGCCATATACGCTGAGGCGGAGCAGCAGAAAGAGGCGGTCATAGAGGCAGCCAAGCAACGTTTCGACGCGGAGGAGAGCATGAGGGAGAAGAGCGCAAACCTAAAAGGGCGTTACTACGAGAAGAAGACGTTCGACAGGCAGGCGTTCATCGACAGCCAAATCGACGAGGAGGGCATGGGCGAACGCTCGGACTTCTACATCATAGACCAGGCGGCGGCTAAAAAGTACGACACCACCATCAAGGCGCAAGGCAAGGCGAAAGACGAGCAGTGGCAGCAAGACCTCGCAAGCTATAAGGAGTTCTGGACTAACATCCTCAAAATAAATCAGGACTACATAGCGCAGACGCAAGAGCTTGACAAGCAGGTCGAGGCTGGCACGCTGACGCAGGGGCAGGCTGACACCATGAGGCAAGCCGCCAAGATGAACTACGACGACGAGATGGCAAAAGCTGGTGCCGACGGCTCGCTCAACGGCATCGGGGCTCAACAGACGGAGGCGGATATTGCGGCTCTTGCGCAGGCTGCCTTGACAAAGGACATGGAGACCCTCAACAGCATGCTGCAAGACGCCCTCACAGCCATCGACGGCATGACCGACGGTGACAAAAAGGCTGAACCCGAGACCGTGGCGGTGCTGAAAGCGAAAGTGGAGGCGTTGCAGGCGCGCATCAAGGAGCTTCAGAGCCAAAAGAACAGCAACGTGGGCGACGCCAAGGGTATCAAGTCGACTATCAAGGTTTGGAAGTCGTGGGGCGACACCGTCAGCCAGACAAGCAACGTCTTCTCAGAGCTTGGCGACAGCATCGGTGGGGCGTTTGGCGACGCTCTCAATATCGTAGGGGAAATCACGCAAGGCACGACGGACGTTATTAACAGCCTCGTGAGCTTCGCCGACACGTCCATGACCACCGTGCAGACGACATCCGAGACAACGTCGGAAGCCATTCAGACGGTGGAGAAAGCTACGGTCATCCTCGCCATCATCGAAGCCGCAATCAAGCTCTTCAACCTCGTCGACGGCTTCCTCAACAGTGACGACTCCCGTGAGGCGTGGCAGGCCGCCGTCGACAAGCAGGCGGATGTGAATAAGATGACCGACGCCGTCAACGACTACCGCACGGCAGTCATCAAGGCGCAGCAGGAGGAGGAGTCGTGGTTCTCGTCCACGGGCTTCGACAGCATAACAAACTCCATAGAGACGGCGCAGGACGCTATGGACAAGTACAACAACAAGGTCAACCAGCAGCAGGTGGAGTATCAGAACGAGAAAGGCGGCAGGTCGTTCATACAACGTCTCGGCAGGGTTTTCGTCGCCACAGCCCTTGGCGTGACCGGCACGGCAGCCATGATAAAGAACAAGCAGGACGAAAAGTCCAACACCAACACGAACATGGTCAACGCCATAGACAACCTGCGCTTCGAGACGCAGTCCGCCAAGAAAGGCAAGATCTTCAAGAAAGGGCGTGACCAGAAGACCGTGGACTTGCGCACGTGGGCTAAGCAGACCTACGGGACTGACCTGTTCGACGAGGACGGCATGATAGACACCGAGATGGCGGAGAACATCATCGAGAACTACGGCGACAAGCTCGTAGGCGAGACCAAGGCGACGCTACAAGCCCTCATCGACGACGCTGAGGCTTACAAGGAGGCTATGGACAGCCTCAAAGAGACCGTCTCCGAATGGTACTCGCCACTCGTCGACAACATGACCGACGCTCTGCTCAACTGGCTCGACACGGGCGAGGACGTGCTGACGACGTTCGAGGACAGCGCAGGCGAGACGTTCCGCTCCATAGCGCAGCAGATGGTCAAGACGCTCATACAGTCCACCGTCTATGACGGCTTCTCAGACAAAGTCCAGGCTCTCGCTGAGCAGTACGGCAAAGGCGAGATCACGATGGACGAAATGTACGCCAAGTCGCTTGAATACACCGAGACGGCTATGCAGACAGCCGAGGAGGCGATGCCGCAGCTGAAAAACTACATGGAGAAGATAGACGCGCTCGGCAAGCAATACGGCATAGACATATCGAGTGACACGGAGGAGCAGCAGGCGACCTTCGGCGGCTACGAGACCATGAGCGAGGAGACGGGCACGGAGCTAAGCGGACGCTTCTCGGCTATGTACATAGTCCAGTCGCAACACCTCGCCTTGGCGCAGGGCATGGCGGAGAAAATGGAGACGTCGCTCAACGTGCTCGCCATGAACAACAGCATCGTCAACGACATACGCACACTCCACTCGCAGAGCAACAACCTGCTCACGTCGCTGCTCAAAGTAACGAGCAACATGTACGGCAACTGGAGCGAGCGCATAGAGCATATCGAGAGGTACACCAAAAACATGCAGTAAGAAATATGAAAGGGCAACTATACATAAACGACGTCGACGTTTCGACATTCGGCGTATCGATGGACAGCTCGGCTCTGTCCACGCTCATGACCCCGCCGAGCCTCAAAGAGTGGGTCAGCAACGAGTGCCGTGACGAGGACGGCGCACGATACCTAAAAAGCCTCGTGCCTAAAAAGGACAAGAGGGAGTTCACGCTCACGTTCAACCTCCTCGCCCCCGACGTGGACACATTCCACACCCGATACGCCAAGCTGTGCGAGCTGCTGGCGGCAGGAGTCCTCAACATACGCACCAAGTATCAGCCAAGCGTGGTCTACCGGTGCGTGTTCCAAAAATGCTCGCAGTTCTCCGAGTTTCGTCTCGAGATGGCGAGCTTCCAGCTATCGCTCGTCGAGCCTGATCCGTCAGACAGAGGCCTCTAAACGCTAAACAACGGCACAAATCGCTATGAACATAACAATCTACAACCCCGACGGCACGACGCTGATGACAGCCCCCGTCACCTCGTCCGCAGAGCTTTCGCAGACGCTGATGTCCGACGACACTGTATCGCTCTCATGGTACGACACGTCATGCACGCTTATACCCATGGGTGCCTACATCGTCTGCCCCCTCAACAGCGAGCGGTATTACATGCTCAACCCCTACTATCCGCAAGCGAAGGACGTTGGCAGGTACGAGTATAAGCCAGAGTTCAAGCATGAGATACAGATGCTCTCCAAGATACCTTTCCTGTTCTACACCTACGACGATAGCGGCAACGTGTCGAGCGTCGAGTGTGATTGGAACTTCACGGGCAGCGGCTCAGACCTCGCTGTGACGCTGGCGGCTGCCATCAAGGAGGGCATCGGGGTGACGTACACCATAGACATTGACGACGGCATAGAGGCGGCTTTGTCGCTCTCTTTCTCTAATCAGGACATCCTCTCAGCCATAAACTCCATTGCGACGGCATGGGACGTGGAGTGGTGGACTGACGAGCAGGTCGACGGGGCAGCCTCGACAAAGGTCATACACTTTGGCGAGATGTGCCTACATGAGGGTGGTGGCACAGACACGCTATCGCTCACGGCAGGCAAGCACGTCGAAAGCCCAAACAGCGACCAGAAGGCGACGTTCTACAACCGCTTCTACATCTTCGGCAGCACGCAGAACATACCGCAGGACTATGAGGGGGCGCAGGCTAACCACGTGGTCAACAAGCGTCTCACGCTCAACCCATCGAAGTTCCCTAACGGCTACATCGACCTGCCGAAGTTCGACGCCAAGGGCAACGCCCTGAAAGACAGTGACGGCAACTACATCCTCGACGACAGCCTCGCCAACACGGGGCGTCGCTTCGTCAAGGTCATACAGATTGACGACATATACCCGAAGAGCAACTGCCGCGTCAAATACGGCACGCTCCGCTACTGCCAACGCTACGTGAGGGACAGCAACGACGACAAGATAGAGCTTGCCGACGGCACGTATGACAGCTGGTACCTGTACTGCTTCCAACTGGAGTATTACGACGACACAGCAAAGGCGTGGAAGGACTTCCGCATCAACAAGTCGACGTATAGCAAGACGAGCAACCCCGACGGCAGTCTCATCAAGGGCAAGACACTATCACTGCATTTCAACAGCGGCTCTCTGGAGGGGCGTGAGTTCGAGGCCACGTACCACGATGCCGAGAAGACGTTCCGCTCAGAGGACGGCTCGGGGAGCTTCACCGTCACAGACGGCTATTTCGAGGTCGTCCACACGGAGGACAACACCATCATCATCCCCAACAGCGGCATTGCGCCTAAAGCAGCGACAAGCTCCACAGCGCATGACGGAGACGAGGTCGTAGTCTTTAACATCCGTATGCCCGAGGAGTACTACAACGTGGCGTATCAGGAGCTGGAGGAGGAGGGCGTGAAGCAGATTTACGAGCTTACGAAAGACGGCAACGAGTACACCGTGGAGAGCAACGAGGTCTACTTCTCGACCAACAACCCACAGCTGACCATAGGCAGGCACGTGAGCCTCGTCATAGCAGGGCGCACGATAGACACGCGCGTCAAGGCGTTGACCACGAAGCTCGACAGGTCTTTCGAGCAGTCCATCACGTTCAGCAAGTCCATCGCCAAAGGCACCATCTCCACGCTTCTCACGTCCGTCGAGGCTGCCAAGCAGAAGATTGTCGACGTGTCGGTCAAGGACGACACTGCCGTCAAGATGAGCAAAAAGCAGCTCTATGCGGCACAAAGGGAGATGTACGACTCGATGTTTGACACTGACGGCTACTTCACGTCACCCATAGCCCCCGTGACTATCGAAACGGCTATGCTGTCCGTCGGTGCCACGTCGCAGAACTTCCAGTTACAAGGCATCTTCTTCGAGCCTAACTACAATGACGGCACGTCCAGCACGACTTACCCGAACCATTTCCGCGTCACGTCGAGCGGCGGTCGCCTCATCCATTTCGGCATCGACCCCGACAGCTCCACGCCCACCGAGTGGACGCTCTCCGCGCAAGACCTCTCGTCGAGCCTCACGTCAAGCACGTCAGCCTACTACCTCTACGCCAAATGCCCAAAGAGCGGTACGAGCGGCTCTTTCGCCCTCACTACGGAGCAGATAAAGTACAACGCCAAACTGAGCGTCGACAGCTGCTATTATTTCCTTGTGGGCGTCCTTTCGAGCGTCCAGAGCGACACGACCAACGGCAGCTACCGTGTCTTCAACGTCTCCTACGGCTCGACGGCCATCAGCGGCAGGTCTATCCGCACGGGTGTCATCTCGTCGGTCGACGGCAATACCTATTTCAACCTCGATACTGGCGAGATTTCCGGCAACATCAAGCTCTCGTCAAGCTCCGACAACAAGACCTACATCGACA
>CAVDBL010000032.1:0-9109 GCA_963607345.1 Bifidobacteriaceae bacterium | reverse complement strand
GTCAAGAGTCCAAGGATACGCAGATGAGCCTCCACACCTGATTTCATGTTAACGATTTCCCCGATGGCTTAACACGTCGGGGAAGTCGTGTTAAACGAATGGCGAAAGGGTTAACACGTTGTGCAAATATTGCACATACTCAGCCCCCATAGTGGTTGTTTCCAAAATGGAAACAACCATTAGAAATTCCAGGAACAAGGAATTTTCCATATACCACCAAAAGGTGGAATGTAGAAACGAATAAAAATCAGCCCCTCCCTAAATACCCCCAAATGGGGGCATTTAAAAAGGCGACAACCCAATTTAAAAACTCCTAAAACAAGCAAAGACATGGTAGTATTCGACATTTTAGCAGTCGTGGTATTCCTCTGCGGCGGTGCGTACCTCCTCATGAAGTTCGTCCAATGGATGTCCGAAATCTCCGAGGAGATAAGGAAGATGGACGAGAAAGACGAAAGTAATCAATAACGCATTGAGCAATCCACTCTGTAATTTAGTGTTTTTCGCCTTGTAGCAAAGAGACTAATTCTCTAATCGTCTCTTGTTGCGAGGCGATTAAAGTATTCTGAAAACGAATGGTTTCACGAAGAACCGCAATACTGCCTTGGTTGGTATCGATAGAAGAAGTATACTTGACATCATTGAGACTATCGTGCCCTTTGTTCACGAACATTTCGCCAGCCCCCGTAAGAAACCACGAAGGATTAACTTCGGGATATGCCGACAGAAAACGCTCAGCATTGCGTCGGGACAAATCAGTATCGTTTTTTCTGACGTACGCAAAGTTACCTATCGATATACCAGACTTCATACACACCTGTGTCTCATTCGTGTGCATTGCGGCCACCACTATTGCAAGGCGGTCTATTATACGCTCAGAAACGTCATATACTTCTTTCTTGTTCATGCTTCTTTTGAATAAATAGTACAAAGAATTAATTTGTATTTTTGATCGATTACAGACTGGTTGCATAAAACTAACTAATATATTAATACAAAACAAAGTAAAACTATGTACGAAATAAAGGGGCGCATCAGCGAGGAAGATAACTGTCATTGGGTAATTGAGAATGCTGCAGACGTGGCGGAAGCGTTACAAACGGCAACAGACAATGGTATGTACGAGATTTTTGCAATTTTTTTGTCCCGAGTAAAAGAAACGTTTCCCAACCAAGGAAAGCGGACATGGTTCAAAGCCACCATCAAAGAGGAGCGAATGGTAGATACAGGAAGGCAGCAGTCACGGACTAAAGTTCGCAAAGTAACGTACCAAGTATTGACGCAGGCTGACGACCTTAACGAGGCAAGTAGACACCTAAAGTCTCAATTACAGCAAGGGTATAATCTCGAGATGTCAGGACTTGTCGAGACAGATATTGACGATGTACTATAACCCTCAATAAAGCGCATGAAATACACTATGACTGTAGGTATCGACCCCGATGTACACAAAAGCGGTTTTTGCATCGTCAAAGGGAAAAATGTTGTAGAGGTTGCTGCTTTACCATTTCCAGCTTTAATTGACAGGCTCGCAAGGCTGCAGGATAACAACGAGTGTCCTCTTATTATTGTAGAGGGCGGTTGGCTCAACAAATCACTATGGCACTTCGCATACGATAAAGGGGTGAGGGTGTGTGGCAACATAGGTGCGAAAACGGGGGCAAATCATCAGACTGGTAAGCACATTGTCGAGATGTGCGAGCATTTTGGGTTGATGGTTAAGGTGCAAAAACCTCTCGGCAAACGATGGAAAGGTCAAGGCGGAAAAATAACCCACAGAGAATTACAAACTATCCTGCTGAGTAACGGCTACTCGGGGTTACCTTGTAAGGTTAGCAACCAAGACGAAAGGGACAGTGTGTTGCTGGCCATAGCATGCAACCATATATAAAACGAAAATGTTGTGTGCGTGCTACTGCAAAAACCAAACATACTTCTGTGAAGTGTCAGTTTGTGCGGAAATTTTAAAGTCAAAACTTTTCTATGTATAAACTTATTACTATTTTTGTAACAACAAACGTAACATAAAACACATAAAAACATGAATGCTCAAACCAGCAAAGTCACCAGCATGGGACGTACGAACAAGGGAGAGTTCTTTGCGATGGTTGCAAACACCATCAAGTCTCGAAACCTTGTAGACCTTGACATAAATGCGGAGAAGTGGCTTGTTGCGGCCAAGTTCCTTAATCCAGAGACAGACGACGAGAAGAAAATATTCGGATACCTTGCTCGCGCGGCAATCCGTGTTCGCCGAAAAGCCACGGAAGCCGAGGTGGCTGAGCTTCAGCGTCGAATCGTTGCCTTAAACGAGGGCTTTCTTCACTACCGGGAAGAAGTAGAGATGGACGAATTAGCCCTTACTTTTTAAGTACAAACCATTTAATTATAAACCAAAATGGAAAAGAAAGAAATAAATGTCTACACCTATGACTATGAGGAGGCAGTCTACGAGGACTGCAAGTCCGCAATCCTCGACATGCTGACTGAGCCTGATTGCGTTAGCGACATCAATGCTATTATCGACAAGGACAACCTCATCGAATACTTTTATGACAGGTTATGGTTGAAAGATAGTGTTACAGGCAATGCCAGTGGCTCTTACACATTCAATTGCTTCATGGCTGAGAGTTACTTGTGCCACAATCTTTATTTGCTGGAAGAAGCATGGAAAGAATTTGGAATGCCTGAAATGAAAGATGGTGTCCTTGAACTTGACCCCGAGGCTTGTGATATCACCATACGTTGCTATCTCCTTAGAGGGCAATTAGAGAAAGTCGTTGACGACCTTATTGAAGAAGGCAAGCTGCCCCCAGTTTAAGGAGGAAGAAGAGTAACAATCTAAAAAAGCTACCACAATAAAGGCGAATGTAATGACTAACGAACTTGTTAACGCTCTTATCTCACTTAAACTTGTAGAGCCTTTTTTCATTGAGTAAAAGTCATTAGAAACAATCTTTACAGGTAAAGGTGCCATCGCTCTCGCCAGTGAAATTCTCGACAATGAGGGGTAATGGAGGAGTTTTTAGTATATTTGTATAAACACAACAACAAAATGAACAGAGAGGAAATTAAAGCGCAGCGACTCAAATACTGCCGTTTCTATAAAGGTGAGGAAGAATGCCCGTTTAAATATTACCAGACGAACGACGAGCAAGACCATAAAAAAGCGAATTATTGGTGGTTTGAGAAGTACTACGTCAAAGGCCTCGGCGATAAATTGTGCAGTTATGACATATATAGAAACGAAGGAGGCAAAGATTTTAACACAATTCCAGCGGAACTTTTAGATGTTTTGATAAGTTCATGGTCGAAATATGGCTACTATTTTCCAGCAAGAGAAAACCCAAAGGAGATGGAAGATTTCTACAAATGGGTAGATGAATATTTATCATTTAGAGATAAGGTTGCGTCTGACGTATGAAATATCTTTTGGCGCCTGCTCAACAACCTCGCAGTCTATATAAATTTTCTCGTCGGGAGCCTCTTCTACCTTAGTAATTCTTAGACGTGTTCCTCTTTGAAGAAGCGCCTCTTGTTCTTCGCTGAATCTTTTTTGTGTAGTTTTCCCATCCCATGATAGGCCGCCTCCATCCCCTTTAGCTGAGATTGGTTCGAGGTACGAGGCTTTTGTCCCTTTTGGGGCATATATGTTAAGAATAACAGGCCTGTCTGTAAAACCTTTACCTTTTGCCGAGCCTGTAGACAAAAACCCGAGTTCATACATTTCTTTACCAACATAGCCAGATAAGTCAGTTGGAATTTCACCACCAGCTGCGACAACACGAGCTTCTATAGCTTCTTTCCGGTCGCCTCTCTGAAGCCACATATCTTGTTCAAGTCTATTGCTGTCGAGGTAGTTGGTTATATTGTTGACTTGTTGCGTAAATCGTTCAATTTTTTGTTTACCTATGTATTGTCTACCTTGAAGAGGGTAGTTTACGTTATTGGAGTTTGCCGTATATTCAAAAACATCTGTTTGTTGCTGTTCTTTAGCCTCACGCCATTGCCTGCCAGCAGACGGGCGTAATGCGTCATCCGCAAGACGTCCACCCTCTTTGTCCCATAAAGCATTATCTTTTCGTTCCTGCGAATAGGCTTCAGGGCTAAAGAAGTTCTCGTCTTTTGAGCCAAGAGCAACAGGACTTGGTTGAGTCTTCCACACGTTTTTGTTGTCAGCAAGGAAATACGGCAGCGTTTTTCGCTCCTCAGCAATCGCTATCCGCTCCGTATTGCCAGCCACCCACTCCTTGAAGTTCTCGGGAACGTCCGTTACTACTTGCCCCCTCGCTTCCTTTGCGTCGTCTCGTAGAATTGGCACAGCGTAGCAATGGCATATTGGATGCCACCCGAGCCATTTGAACGTTTTGGGGTAAACGCCAGCCAAAGCGTCACAAGTGTCAAAAACCTTATGTTTGTTCTCGTGCGTACGGATGCGCATTCCGACTATATCGTCCATCTCGAGCCACCGACGACGCTCCGCTTCTCGATATGCCATCTGTATCTCTGTATAAGCGAGACGAAAGGCAGCATAATGACAATCCTTTGCCTTGCGAGCTGTTCCGAATTTCTTCTTGTAATCGTCGTTAAGGCTGTCGTAGTCGTTAAGGTACTTAATGAGGCGGTGAGACAGCGCCACGGGTCCTTGCCCTTTATTGATAGCCACGCTGATTGCGTCCTCTATTGCTGTCTTATACCTTCCGCTAATCTTCCATAGCCTCTTGGAAATGTTTAGTCCGTTTGCGTCTATTCGGTCGTGAAAAGCTTTAAGAACGTCATCAGCCGTAGCGTATTTAACAACAACATGTGAATTTCCTTTAGCTCCTCTATAGAAGTTGTCTATTACTTCTCCAATCTTGTCTACCGAAGCGTTAAGCTTGACAAACATATTTTTCTGTTCCTGCAAGATAAAGTCGTTCATCTCCGTTTGGAAGTCAGCAAACATGTCGTCAATCTCTTTCTTAGCATAAGGATGAGAGTCGAATTTAAACTGGTCGCCCTCGGGGATGTTGCCTTCGAGCTTATTCGCCAACAAAGCAGCTTTACTTGCAAGAGTTTTCTCTGCTTTTGATACTCCTGCGTTTGTACTCGCTGAAACTTTTTTGTTTACGTTCTCATACGTCTTCTTTTGGTTCGGAATTTTGGGCTTTGGCATTACTTATATTCTTGTTGCTGCATTAGACGAAATATAAGTAACAATTTTAACTAAAATTTCTTATGTTTGCACGTGTATCAAAACAAGAAGATGAAACAAGAAAAAGTAAGTTTATCCAAGATAAAGCCCAATAAGGCAAACCCAAGAGTGATTAAGGATAGCAAATTCCACAAGCTTGTAAATAGCATCCTCGTATTCCCCAAAATGATGGAGGCTCGCCCAATAGTCGTGAACAGCGAATTTGTCGTCTTAGGTGGAAACATGCGCCTTAAAGCCTTAGAGACTATAAAGACAATGCAGGAAGCTGAAATACGTTCACGCCTTAACAACATGACTGACTTCACATTGAAGCCTCAAAACGAGCAGGAAGCCTTAGTATCTGAATGGATTAATTGGCAAGACTGCCCCGAGACTTATGTCGTTAATGCTAAAGAGTTTACAGATGCAGAGCAGAAGCAGTTCATCGTAAAAGACAATGCAAGTTTTGGCGAATGGGACTTTGGCGCATTGAGTATGGACTTTGACATCGAGTCACTTGGAGATTGGGGCGTTGACATAACGGCTCCGTTTGACCCGATGGGGCTTAATAAACCCATGCCCACAGAAGGTCAATTCCCACCGCAAATAGGGGCAAGCACAACACCTGAATGCACCAATAATGGCGAAGTTCCTCAAGCGTCAGATTTGGAACTCCCATCAGTCCCGGTTGAATTACAAGAAAATGATTTACGCGCAATACAGCTTCCAAAGCTGGAAGGGGAAGATGAAACTCCCAAAAACCGAGTGATTATTGTTTTCGAGAGAAGCGAAAGCGGTAAAGTCGCTCAATTGCTTGGTTTAGAAGAAATAAACCAGGTTGTTTACGTTTATTCCCAACTTCCTTGTGCGGAATTGTAGCTTATTCTACGACGGCACGAAATAATTGACGGTGCAATTTTATTGAGTTGTTATACAGATACTAATCAGAGGATTACAAGCGTTTGGTATAGCGTATGAAACAGAGGGGGCGTAATAGCCTCGCAGGGGCATGGAACAGTGAAGAAGCATTACGCCTTATATGCCTTATTGTTTTATCAAGAACGACATCCGATCTGCATCAGGTGTGGCTTTGAACCAAAGATAATATGACAATATGGGCTATAGAGACCCCATTGTGCGCATACAGAAAGAACTATACAACTGGCAAGCGATACGTTGGGTATAGAATGGGAAATGAGATTGCATCGATGCAATTGAAGACATCAAAGGGGTGAGCTGGACACCATTATGGGTCTTTAGCAAAGAAACTTATGCAGAAAAATACACTCATACTGATAGTAGGAACTAATGGTTCAGGGAAAAGCACACTTATGAGGGCTGTGCTACAAGGGCTTGGTGGTCCCAATAAATCAGCCAATAGGTATATAACAACAGTAAACGGTTCTAAAGAAGTATGCATAATAGGCCCCTATGGAAAGTCGAAATGCAACGTTGGAGGTGATTTCTTTTGCGCCACTAAGGGACGTGACATAATCGCAACTATCAAAGAAGCGAAAAACACTTATAAAGTTGTACTTTGCGAGGGAAGATATATAGCAACAGCCTCAAATAAACGCTTGGATGGATATTTTTCGGATGGCTCTAAAGTCATTGGAATTTATCTGTCAGCGGATGAGGATTTCGTAAAAACCAATATTTTGAAAAGAGGCGGCAAATACAATCCTTCGATGATGAACACCGATAGAAATATTAGAAATTGGATAAAAAAAATGAGAACGATTGGGGCTATTACAGCAGAATTGCCACCGTCGCTTGATTTTAATCAAAAGTCTAATTTTATTTTAGACATAATTAAAAATGAATTAAAATGAGCTATTATTCATCTCCAAGATGGACTGCAGAAGTAGCAGACTGCTCTATGCCGATGACATTCGACACGTATAGTAACTGCTCTTTCGGATGCATGTACTGTTTCTCTCAATTTCAACGGGGCATTGGTTTAGCAGCGAAGTCATACCTAAGCAAGGAAGTAACAGCGGTAAGCGTTGAGAGAATAAAAAAGATGTTTGAAGACCCAGATAATTACGCTGGGCAATTCAAAGACTACATCAAACAGCGTAGGGTCATGCAATGGGGCGGGCTTTCCGACCAATTTGACGGCTTTGAGCGCAAGTATGCGAAAACCCTTGAATTACTACGATTTTTCAAGTCTATTAATTACCCTTTGTGCTTCTCGACTAAAAGCGTGTGGTGGACAAAAGATGAGCGTTACATGGAACTTTTCCGCGGCCAAAAGAACTGGAACGTTAAATTCTCTATCATTACACTGGATGAAGAGAAAGCAAAAGTAATAGAGCGCGGCGTTCCTTCTCCAGAAGAGAGGCTCTCGGCGATTGGTAGAATAGCACAAGCGGGTTGTGGCGGTGCAACTCTTCGCTTAAGACCATTCATCATAGGTGTTTCTTCGCCATCATACCCCGAACTGATAACTAAAGCCGCCCTAAATGGAGCGGGCGCAATGTCGACTGAGTTCTTTTGCTTGGATGTCCGTTCAAATAGCCTTCGAGCAGTTCTCCCCACGATGTCAAAATTGGCAGGATATGACATATTAGAGTTCTACAAAAAATATTCAGTAAGCCAAGGCTATTTAAGGCTAAACCGAAAAATTAAAGAAGGTTACATCGACAAGATGCAAGCCCTTTGCCGCAAATTAGGGATGCGTTTTTACGTCAGCGATGCTCATTTCAAAGAACGATGCGACAATGGGAGTTGCTGTGGACTGCCATCTAATTGGAACTACTCCAAGGGGCAGTTCTGTGAAGCTTTACAAATCGCTAAAAGGAAAGGTGAAGTAACGTGGGACGACATAAAAACAGACGCAGAAAGCCTGTTATCCCAATTTGAGATGGTAAAGGCCTGTGGATTCAACACTAAAAGTAGTGAGTTCAGATCAAAATTCTTAGGGATGTCAATGGCCGAATACTTACGCTACCTATGGAATAATCCCCAAGCGGGTCAATCTCCGTATAAAATGTTTGAAGGAATTATCTCACCCCAAGGAAAGGACGATAAAGGTAATCTCATTTATACCTATCACGGAGATACCGATATTTAAGGCTTTTTTGATAAGTTATTGCCTCCGCCCAATAATTCGTTAGCCTTCTTGCTGATGTACTCTTCAATTTCTTTCTCAAAATCGTGGAAGAGTTTATCAATCTCAGGATTTGAGTATGGATGAGACCAGTACTCTCTGCCATGCTTGTTAGGTGTTGAGTTGGTAGCACACGAGTTAACGACCGATTGCTTATTCTTCTTTTTTTTTGCCATTTTTCGGAAAAGTTCGCAAAAGCAAATATCGCAACATTAAACTATAGGTATAAAAAGCGAATGGACAATAAACACAAACATGATACAACCTAAGTTAAAGAAATTACCGTTCGAGAAAATAGCCGAGGTGTACGAAAAAAACGCAGGCAACCTGTCCGCTACGGCACGCGCACTTAATGTAGACCGAGGGACCCTTGCGTCTTGGAGGGATGCGCACCCTGAACTTAAAGCAAAATTTTCTGCTGTCGAAGAGTCGCTTCTTGACTTCACTGAGAGTAAACTTATTCAGCAAATAGATGCATCCAACCTAACTGCAATCATTTTTTATTTGAAGACTAAAGGGCGCAAACGAGGATACATCGAGAAACAAGAGAGTGAAGTTTCCATGCATCCTTTTCTTAAACTTATACAAGACCTGCCAGACGACGAACGAGGAGAATGAGATCCGACTGCGTGTTCTCCTAAATAGCAAAGGGGATGCCTGCATATTGCGCAGGTATCAAGCCCCGTGTACGAAAAGGCATCTTGTGCTTACATTGGCCAAAAATATAGAACGTCAGGAAAATGGCAGCGAAAATAAAAGATTGGAAGGCAGACTGGGTGCTTTTCGCCAAGGAAGTTCTGCGCGTCAACCTCGACGAGGAGCAG
>CAVDBL010000031.1:0-10087 GCA_963607345.1 Bifidobacteriaceae bacterium | reverse complement strand
GGACGAACAAGTCGGCAACCATCACGGAGGCTATGTCGGTAGCCGAGATTTGCCGCTTCGACAGTCTCGAAATGTTGGAGCAGTTTGCAGACGGTTCTTGCAGCGCAGCCCGTTTCACCATAGCTGGTCTTGGAAACTGCGCCATCGACACTATTAGCAACCGACTCAGTATTGCGGCTAACCAAGTTGACGTGGAGAACAACACTTGGCTGATGAAGGACAGCCACTTCATTATCATCGACGGACACAATAATGGCGGAGGAGCCGCAATTGGCGACACCTTCGCATACGTTCCCCGCGCTCAGCACAATGCGGCAGTCGACCAGCTGACGGAGTTGTTCAAGGACAAGGAGAGCAACTGGTCGGAGATATACCGCATCTTCACTGACGCTTTCATCTTCGTGCCCTGCACGGCAGAGGAGTACCGCGCCTTGGAGGCGGCTGGCATGAACTGACCACCATCCGATAGCCAGCGTTGCACGGAGGGAAGAAATGAAACGGGGCGGGGCGCAAATGCGTTCCGCCCTGCTTAGTTACCGGCCGCAAGCTTGTTTACCTTTGATTAGGGCGAAAAATACATGGTTTGACTATTTTAAGATATTAGCGAGCAAATTATGCCATGACCTCCTCAAAGAATTGAGGAGGTCATGGCATATCTACGCTCGTATTTTTCTTTTCTACAACCTGATTGTCATTGATTTTTGCTTATTTTCTCTTTGCCTCTTCATTACATTTAAGAATGAGCTTTCTTGATGAGAATAATTCCACATTATCTTACAACCTTATTAATTTCATCAAATACCTATTATGGTTCAGAAAGTTGTATCTTCGTGTACGCCATTAATATTCAAACACAGAAAGGAGGCAATCGATGAAAATATGATCAACAGAGCCCCACGCTATTTGGCGGTAGCATAGGGCTAAGAGGTTCAACTTAGCGATGGCAAGACCTTTAGTCTCACATTGGTGAACGGATAGTTGCACCATTGAGCTTTGCAAAACAGCAATTTTTCCATAAATTGCATTTATTTTCAAAAAAGAATTAGGTTTTATAAGCATCAAGAATCATGAAATCAAATCTAATAATGGGCAAGCAGAGTCAAACTCCCTCGTTGTTTTCTTTGAAAGAGCAATATCTGCAGACCCACAACGACAGAGGAAGGTTGTATGCAATATGCGCATTGCCAGAATCACAACAACGCAAACATATCTTACAACAATATGCACATGTCTGTACGCTTGAAATTCACAGAGGACAATGGGTTCCCAATCGTACAAAGCTACACTGGCGCAGTTGATTTTCAAGTTTACCCATATACAGAGAGGAACAAACATGCAAGTGAGAATTCAGCTTTGCATTTCTTTCTTGATGATTACAAATTCAACTCTGCAATTACGCGTAATCTTGAAACGACGACACGTAGCGTCATAAATTATGACTATGTGTTTGCCCCTGATTGTTCGTTGTTTGTTGATATGCCCAAGCAAGTCAACTTACAAGCGATTTATCATTCTCGTTTCGCAGCCGCATACTGGCAAAGTTGGGGACAGAACGTTATACCAGTAGCAAGTTGGGGAGATGTGAAATCACTTTCCTATTGCTTTGAAGGTTTGCCACAACATAGTGTTATAGCGGTTTGTGGAACAGGGCACAATCACTGCAAGGGAGCAAAAATCTTATGGGACTATGCAATAAAAAATCTTATTGAACGACTTGAACCGACGACATTGATAGTTTATGGAGGAAAAGAAGAGGACACCTATGGATTGCCCGTAGACGTAAGATTTATCCCAGATTTTATTCACCGTAAATTCAGAAACGATGCAAGTACGACAAACAAACACTCTTTGGCCAGAAGATAAAGACTTATTCTGTCGCATGAAAGGCCATTATGTATCAGACAACGAAAAGGAATTCTTTGAAACGCAAGAAAACAAGCAGAAACACCTCATGACCGTTTCCAATGATCTTGTGATGTCAGAGCACAAAAATGAAGACCACCTGTATATAATACGTTGCTGGTTCGACGAATACATTGTTGGCAGCGACACAGGCGAAGAACATTTTATGAATCTTTCCGAGGCACTGAATGCGAATCTCAAAGATTTGGGCATATTGAAAAAAGATGAAACTCTTTTCCAATGGTTAAGACGCAGAGATTACCAAGGAGTAGAATATGATAAAAACTTTGATGACTTGTAGCATATGGGAAACGAACGACAATACATAGAAGACGGAGGTTTTTCAGAACATCTTTATGACGACCATCCTGATTACGAGACATTTTATCACAATGGCATGAAAGCAAAAGTGATATTGTTGAAAGCTGATCCTGATGGGAATCATGCTGGACTTCCGCCATTTGCCGACACTTCAGATATATATCTGAGAGTTGGCAAGAGTGGCAATGTAATACAAGCCAAAGTTTATATAGACAGAAAGCATTCACTTGATTTCGACTGGGGGCATGAACATAGGAATAAAGATGCAGGAAGTAAAAACCAAGTATTTCCCAAGGGAGTTGTACATGTACAATTTTACTCTCAAACAGACATGCGCAACTCAAATCAAGCACGCTATATGACCGATTCTGAAATCAGTAAATATGGTGCAATTTTGAAGCACTTTGACCCGAATGTAAAGTTCCGTCCTTAAAAGAAGCGTTGGCCATTTAGTTGACCAACGCTTCTTTCTATCTCACTCCACCCGCTGAATGTTTTGGTACCACCTTGATTTGTTCTACAGGATTGGCGTTAATGTGCTTGCGAACAATCAAGAGCTCAGCAAAACCATAGAGCAAGCCTCTGTTACCCAATGTTTCCACCCTGGGGCAAACTACTTTGTAAGAACTTGCATGATTTGACTTGCTCTGCGTTTCTTTTCATATCGGTGGATTAAAGACGCTCGTTCGACTACCCGAAAAAATCCTTGCGCAGATTTGGCGCACTATCAAACGGAAAAATCAGCATAACTTGTCGGACACCAACTCGTTATGCTGACTTATGTATGCGGAGAGGCAGGCTCTATTCTTTAGAAAAATCCATGCTCTTGTATACCTAAAAGCCGTATAATCTTGAAAATTTCGCCTAAGTTATAGTCGTATATAACCATTTTGGGGGCTTAATTTGGGCTATACTAAATGAGGTTGAATTTTTCCATCGAGCGTCTCTTTAATTCGTCTACAATGGCGATATATGGTTTCATGGCTTCGTAACTCGAGTGTCCTGTCCACCTCATTATTACTTCTGGGGCTATTCCAAGTTGTAGAGCCAATACTACGAACGTACGGCGTGCGCAATGGGTGGTCAAAAGTTCGTATTTAGGCTTATATTTCTCAATGCGTTCACTGCCATGGTACTGAATAATTCTGGTCATTGAGTTAAGTCCTGCGAGTTTGCCAAGTTCTTTTAGGTAGACGTTCATCCGCACATTGGACAAGACAGGTAGGGCAGGAGATGACGGGTTGGTGCTAAGGTTTTCATATTTTTTTAGTATATCAGTCGAGTGTTTGTTAAGCTCGATACGTAAGGCGTCAGAAGTTTTCTGCGTCACTACTGATATGTAGCCATTACCAACATCACACCTTCTTAACTTTTTTACGTCCGAGAAGCGCAAACCAGTAAAGCAGCAAAAAACGAAAACGTCCCTTACCTTTTCTAAATGCGCATGAAAAACGTCAGGGTTGTAGGCTATTAATTGCAGCACCTCTTCCTTTGAACAGTAAATTACCTCACGGCTTTCAGGTGTTACACCCTTAATTCGGGGGTGAAATGTGTTGTGACTGGAACCTGTATAGTAACCATTGTTAGCCGCCCAACGCAAAAACCAACGTACCAACGCCAACTGCTTGGCCACCGTAGTATTCTTGAAGCCTAAGACATTAAGCATGAACTCGTAAAACTCTTGCATTTTTTCATCAGTCACTTCGTTAATGTGAAGCGACTGACAAAACTCGCCAAGATGCCTTTTTAGGGCGGAAAACTTGGTATATGTTGCTGGTGTCCAATTGTTGCGCGCTCCTTGTTCTTTTATAAAGATGGGGAATATATTTTGGACAGACTTCTGATACTGGCAACCAACGGGGATGTTTTTCCAAAAGGAGTCTACTTCCTCCTTAACCTCAGCAATGGGCGGCACTCGCTTTTCAATAAGTTCGTATCGTCCAAACACTTCATCAATGAGAGCAACGAACTCACGAATCTCAGCATTGGCGTCTTTCGCTTCTTGGCTTGTACCTTTAAATCTGCATTCGTCGCTATCCCATAGACTGGCATCCATTTTTGCACAGAGCCACCACGTTACTCTGCCTTGCTTAGGCATAGACAGGCGCACACGAACACGGCACGTCCCATCGCAAGTGACGTTCGGATGCAATCCTAAACGGCGGCGGATAAACACAACTACTTATTTATGAGAGAAAAGAGAGCTGCCATCTGTTCATCCTTTTTTCGCAGCTGCTCGTTCGCAATATCAAGTTGCGCTTGAAGCATGCTGTTTTCTCGTCGTAACGACTCTAAAACAGATTTGTCGGCTGTTATGATGTTTCCGCTTGCCACAATTGAGCCGTTGTCTGCAGCAGTATTGTTTGACTTGTTAACGATAGGCTCATGAGATACCGTCACATTGGTGCTTTCGTGACCGTCTCGATACATCCCCCCCTCACCTCGCATTAGCCATTCGGCAGATACCTTGGGACAACATCTTAAAATTGTCTCAAGAAGAGCAAAACGGGGCTCATTGCCCTTTTTTAGTGTATCGTTGAACGTTCCGACATTAAGCCCCGCAAAAAGAGCGAAGGCTCGAACGCTACGAAAGCCACTCTCTTCGTAAATGCGCTGAATGCGCTCTGTGATCACTTCCATTGTTTATAATAATTATAAATTGTGCATTACAACACGAATTTTGTGGCAGTTATAATAACAATTTAAATAAAAACTTATACCTTTACAACGTGTAAGACAAACTCAAAGTAAAACATATAAAACAAGAATAGCAAACAAAAATCAGTAGAAATAAAATGAGAAATAAAACGAACTATCTCATTATCGACGGGAAGAAGGTGGAACTAATAAGTGGAAACCAAGAACAAAAAAGGAAGCGCAACCAGGCATTCGTCGCTGAGTATACGCACATCAAGCATGACAATCCTGATGCTTCAAGAAACAAGATTATCACGTACCTCGCAGACAAGTACAAAATTAGCTCGATATGGGGCTACAAGTTAATCCGAAACTATGAAGCTAACCGAAATAACGGATGACACTCCCGTCTCGTTTTTGACGGTTGGGCAATTGCGAGATGTGTTAAAAAGTATAAATACAGATAACCAACCTGCGTACGTTAAAGGTATAGCTGGCATGATGCGGCTTTTCAACTGTTCAGCGACAACTGCAATGCGCATTAAAAGTTCTGGCGTCATAGACCTCGCCATTAGGCAAACCAAAAGAGGTGGTGCGTTCTACGTGGACGCCGACCTCGCTTTAAAAATCTATAATCGCAACCTAAGAGTAATTGACAATGAGTGAACAACAAGCAGGGTGGCAGCCAAAGCCATCACCAAACCAACAGCTGCAAGCCTTTAACAGCATGATGACATGTGAGGCAACGCAGAAGTACTTGACGCAAATTCTGAGCGACCGTAAAAACACGCTCGTAAACAACCTTGTAGCCCTCGTAAGCGGCAGCGCACAGCTCCAAAAGTGTGACCGTAAGACAATCCTCTATGCAGGCTTGAAGTCGGCTGCCCTTAACCTTCCACTCGACCCTAATCTTGGCTATTGCTACATCATTCCCTATAAGACATACGGGGGGATGGTGGCGCAATTTCAAATCGGATGGAAAGGGTTCTATCAACTCGCATTGCGCTCCAACAAGTACAAAACCGTGAACGTCAGAGATGTTAGGCAAGGTGAAATCATCGGCGAAGACTTTATGAGCGGCGAGTTGCAGTTCAAATCCCTCCCTATTGAGAGCAGGCTGCAATCTCCGGTCGTCGGGTACCTTGCTTACATCGAACTACTCCCTCCACAAGGGCAAACCTGCGGATTTCATAAGAGCCTGTTCATGTCAGTAACGGAAATACAGAACCATGCTGCAACGTACAGTAAGTCATACTCTACTAAGCTACGTAACCCAGAAGCTGCGGACAGCGTGTGGAATACGAATTTTGACGCAATGGCAAAAAAGACTGTTTTGAAGCTCCTACTCTCGAAATATGGACCTGTATCTATTGAGACTACTGACTTACAGAATGGACTCGCATCCGATCAGGCGTCAATTAGCGGAGATAAACTTACTTACGCCGATAACAAGGAAACGACCGCAAACGACCAGTTCGCTCCAGAGCAAACAGATGACGCAAAAATCATGGAGGCTATCGAGGTAGAAACAGCAAAGACAGAAACCGCAGCTGAAGCCGCAAATATAATGGCACAAGCTAAATAACAATCAAGGCTGCCCTCGCAAGGGCAGCCTTTTTCAATCAAATATCATGGCAATAGAGATTATCAAGCACTCGGACGATGCGTCATGGCTCGCGTTTAGGGCGCAAGGCATCGGAAGCTCAGAAGTTGGTACAATCCTTGGGGTCAATAGATGGCAAACGCCATATTCGCTATGGCTACAAAAAACAGGCAAAGTGCCTGCCCCAAAAACCAATATCGCAATGCGCGTTGGTCACGAACTTGAGCCATTCGTTGCACAACTCTACGAAGAGCAGACCGGCAACGTCGTGGACAAGACAACGGAGGGTAATTGGAGCGTCCGTAACGACATCAGACCATACACGATAGCCAGCCCCGACCGCATCTGCACATCTAAAACAGATGGGCATCCTATCTTACTTGAATGCAAGACCACGCAGGCAGCTGTAGATTACGACAATATACCACCTTATTGGTTCTGTCAGGTACAATACCTTCTTGCCTGCTCAGGAATAGAGGACGGGGCGATAGCGTGGCTTGTTGGAAACCACGACTTCGGCACAAAAAGAATCGTGAAAGACGAGAACTTTCAAGCTTGGATGTTCGAGAGGCTGGACAAGTTTTGGAAAGATTGCATTATTCGAGGGATCCCCCCACAACCTGTTGACGTTTCGGATGTCGAGGCGATGTTCCCACATCCCGTGCAAGGTAAGGCTATTACGGCGGACGAGGCTATATCCGACAAAATAGACATCATTAAAGCCAAGCAAAAAACATACTCGTCTCTTAAAAAGGAGATAGACGAGCTAAAAGATGACGTTCGCATGTACATGACCGACGCCAACTCTTTACTGGTCAACGGCAAAGTGGCAGCCACTCTAACCGAGTACGATAGCAACAGGCTTGATGCCGAACGGCTCAAGAAGGAGCTTCCTGACGTATACAAGGCGTATAGCAAGGCATGTGTGACAACTACATTACGAATTAAGTGACATGGCAAAAAGATTCGTAGTGGTTAATTTGGAGTATTTCGATGAGAAATGGCCTCCTGTACTGCGTCTCTTGTATTACGAGATATGCAGACTCGCAGCATATAAGGAGGTTGAGGTTAATGGCGTTTCACTCAGAGAGGGGCAACTTATGATGTCGCTCCAAAACCTTGCAAAACTCGCGGGCGTAAGCAAATCATACGCGAGTAAGGCTTTGGCTCATTTGGTTGAGATAGGCGCAGTCCGACAAGACACCATTCGCATAACTCGTGGTAAGGGGCACCCATTGGCAACGGTTGTAACCGTGAATTACGCTAAATCCAGCCTACGCCAACAAGTAGGAAACGGGGTAGGAAACGGGGTAGGAAACGGGGTAGGAAACGAGGTAGGAAACGAGGTAGGAAACGGGGTAGGAAACGGGGTAGGAAACGGGGTAGGAAACGAGGTAGGAAACGAGGTAGGAAACGAGGTAGGAAACGGGGTAGGAAACGGGGTAGGAAACGAGGTAGGAAACGAGGTAGGAAACGAAAATACTTGTAATTCTTTGAATATCAATAACTTACAATCGCCTATAATAAATAATAATAATATTATTATTATTGTTGATGATGTACGCGCGCAAGGGCAAAAAAAATGCAACAACCCAAAAGAACAACCGCGAACTCCTTCGTTCAAAGCTAACACTCCAAAAAAAGAATCTAAAGCACCTAAAACAGACGTTTGTTGCTTTGACCCTATAATTGCATTATCTGAGTTTGAAAACGTGATAAAAACCGCCTTGGAGACAAATCCTAAATTCGGATTGCTTGTCCACAAGACTGGAGTAAAGCCGTCACAAGCGCCAAAGTTCATTGACGAGTTTATCGCATTATGCGACATCAAAGGAGAAAAACACCGTGGAGAGAGGGATGTTCTCTTGCACTTCGTGAACTTTTTAAGAAAAAAAGCGGAGGCTCTAAGGCGTAAGGACATACAGAACGAGGCAGTGAAACATAAAATACTAAGACATGGAAATTATCAGCAGCAAGAAAAAGCAAGATTCGAGGAAGTTCAACGAGAGCTTATTGGAGACATGCTCGGCGGAAGCAGATACAGTTGCGGCTTACCCAGAACAGGTACAGCCTATAGCCAATCCTCATGCGTCGAAGAAGACGATGGAGATGTACTCGAGTTACCCGAGATTAAGTGACTTTACGCGCAAATTCAACCTCAGTGACCTACAGAGGTGGGCGTCAGCCTCTCATCTGTGCGGCATGAGGGGAGCTGAGTATTGTATGTATGCACCTAACGCACCCACCATCGGGATGATGGCGGATGCTTATGGACCCATAGTTACTGCAGGGTGGCTTGGCAATCATATCAATCACCTGCTTAGAATGTTCAGTATGCCCGCGGACAAGAAACCTACAGTTGATATGCTTAGGATGACAGGTTTGGCATGGATAACATCGTGGCCGCAACTTAAAGTCACTGAAATATGGGTGTTTTTTTTCAATGTTATATCGGGTAAATACGGGCAGGTGGCATACGGCTGTTTAGAATTGTCTTCACTCGGCTCATATCTATCCATCCACATTACAACAAGGCTGCAGAAGCAAGCGAGAGTGGTTGCGCACACTAAGGCAAAAAAAATGCAGGCGGAATTAGAACGTGCCGACAAGGAAAGAAAAAACGCTATTTCCTTGTACGAATCAGAGGCATACAAGACATTACCCCATGAGCAACAAAAGAGTCTTCGAGACTTCGTTAGTAGTTTTATTGATATATAAAAATAAAGCCATGGCATCAACCTGTTGTTTGTATTAGATAAAAATTACAGTTGTAGCAGTAAAACCTCTCCTTGAAACTTTGATAGTTCATGTTTTAGTAATAACTTTGTGTTGTACAAATAAAACAACATATAAAACAAACAGTCAAAAATGAAAGGCAAGAATTACATCACAGACCTGTACGAGACGCGCAAGCGACTTTTCGACGAGGTCCTCGGCTTCACCAATAACGAGTGGATGGCGTTCGAGATCATGGCGGCGGGCAAGGCCTTTACGACGGATAAGCACGTCGCAACCATCATGACGATGGACATGGAGCACTACATCGAGGTGAACGGCGGTTTCCCATTCAAACTCAAGCTCCAAGAGCGCACCAAGGATGGCGGGCTTGACAACGTGCAGCTCGCCAACCCTGCAATCACGGACGAGTTCAACTTTAGCCCTGCCACCGACTACGATGTAAAAACGATGTTGAACCACTTCAAAATTGAGAAGGAAGAGACAACGCAGCCGCTTCTACTTCTTGAGGCAGGTATCTACGAGGCCGTGTGTTACCGCCTCCTTCTTCAATTCAACACGGCGGCTACCCCTGCAATGGTGCGTATGACGGTCTACAAGGCGGACGTATGGCATCAGAATGTGACATGGATGTACGATTACGCCACAACTTGCGACGTTAAGACGGCTCGCGGCATCATCGACGAATACGGGCGGAAGACATGGAACGCGGCAATGGATCATTGCGGCATCACCGACAACCCATACGACTAACACTAAGTGTTAGTCACGGGGGCGGGGGGGGCGTAGGCCTTTCGTCCCTTTTTTAAAAAAAACAATCTAAAAATACAAAGCAATGAATTACTTATCAGGATTTTACCCGTCAGACTTCGGATGGGAGGTCACGGA
>CAVDBL010000030.1:0-10416 GCA_963607345.1 Bifidobacteriaceae bacterium | reverse complement strand
TCTTTAAATCCTCAATGATTTTGTTTTGGGTCGCGATGCGCTCGTCGAGGAGGGAGAGAAAATGGACGATTTTGGTCTGCTCGGCTTTTGAAGGATTGAATGTTTTAACTCCTTTCAAATGTTCACTATAAAGATGAACTACAGAAACGCCTTGCGCAACCTTTGCAATATCATATTTACGTTTGCCATTTAACTGATAGCTCATAAACGATCCATCATGACTATGCAAGCGTATGATATTCAAGTCTCCACCGAGAAGAACATTATCATTGAGCACGCAGCGGGCTGTCGCTATATCCTCGGCGGTTTCACCAGAACACGGAATGACAACATCATTGGCATGGCTCCGTACTAACCCCACACAATTTATATTAGTCTTACTAATAACTTCATTTATTATCTCAAACTTGTACTTTGTGTAAAGTTCACCATACAAAATACAAGGCTCCCCATTGTCAGATAATTGGTCTTTTGATATTCCTGTGCCCTTATAAAATTCAGCTATATCAGATAGATATTCTTCCTCCCACTCCCCCTCAAACCCCGGGAATCTGAGAGCGGGGACGTTGCCTTGGGGGCGGAGCCCCTGTCGCTTAGTTGGGGCTTAAACGAATTTCATTCCTTAATCTTCAAGACCTTCAAGATTAAGGATTTATGACAACAAAAACCATCAGAGAAATCGCGTCGGCATGGAAACTCGACAAACAACGCTACGTTAAGCAGTCCACCTACGCCGCCTACGCATTGATTTTAGAAAACCACATCCTGCCAACTTTCGGCGAGTGCAAAGCACTGAACGAGAAACTCGTACAGGACTTTGTCCACAAAAAACTGGAGACAAACCTCAGCATCAAGACAATCAAGGACATCCTCATCGTCCTGAAAATGGTGATGAAGTTCGGCGTGAAAAACGAATGGCTCACCTATTGCGAATGGGACATCAAATACCCCACGACCGCAACCAACAAAGAAATCGAGGTGCTGTCCGTTGCACACCACAAGAAGATTCTCGACCACATCAAGCAGAACTTCACGTTCCGAAACCTCGGCATCTACATCAGCCTCGCCACAGGTCTACGCATCGGCGAGATTTGCGGCCTCAAATGGGAAGACATAGATACTGACAAAGGGACAATAACAATATGCCGCACCATCGAGCGCATCTACGTCATTGAAGGCGAAAAGAGACACACCGAGCTAATCATAAACACGCCCAAGACCCAAAACTCCTGCCGAGAGATCCCCATGAACAAGGAACTGCAAGCAATGGTGAAGCCTCTTAAAAAGGTGGTCAACGCCCAATACTACGTCCTCACAAATGAGGGAAAGCCCACCGAGCCACGCACCTACCGCAACTACTATCACAAGCTCATGGCAAAGCTCAACATCCCGCGCCTTAAATACCACGGCCTGCGCCACAGCTTCGCCACCCGATGCATAGAAAGCAACTGCGACTACAAGACCGTGAGCGTACTTCTCGGGCACGCCAACATCACCACGACCCTCAACCTCTACGTCCATCCCAACCTTGAACAGAAAAAACGCTGCATAGCCAAAATGTTCAAGTCCTTAGGCAAATAGATACTCTTCCTCAATCTCTCTCGCACACCCAGCCCCTACTCCATTTTTCCACCACTCCCTTTGCACGCTTCCACTTTTTTCCATAAATTCGCGGTCGCATTAAGATGCAAAGTGTGATGGGAGATTAAGCTTATCATGCGGTGCAGAGAGTGCACAACAGACTTAATTTTGAGTAACACAACAATTTAACTACGCGTAATGCAAACTTTTGACATCAAAGGCACAAAGCGTGAGTGCGGTGGCAAGAAAGCCGCCAAAGAGCTCCGCCGCAATGGTCTCGTTCCCTGCATCGTCTACGGTGGCGAGCAGGAGATCGCCTTCTCCGTTCCCGAGGTCGACTTCCGTGGCCTCATCTACACCCCTAACGTCTACCTCGTCAACCTCACCGTCGACGGCAAAGAGATGAAGGCTGTCCTCAAGGACATCCAGTTCCACCCCATCTCCGAGCACATCCTCCACGTAGACTTCCTCCAAATCTTCGACGACAAACCAGTCACCATCGGTGTGCCCCTCAACATCACTGGCCACAGCGAAGGCGTCAAGGCCGGCGGTAAGCTCCAAGTCGAGATGCGCAAGCTCAACGTCAAGGGTCTCCCCGCTAACCTCCCCGACCGTCTCGATGTCGACATCACCACCCTCGGTCTCGGCCAGGTCATCAAGGTCGGCTCTCTCCACTACGAGAACCTCGAGATCCTCAACGCTAAGAGCGCAGTCGTAGCAGCTGTCAAGTCCACCCGCGCCGCCAAGGCAGCAGAGGCAGCAGCAGCCGCAAGCAAGAAATAATCTGCCGCAGGCAACTACGCTTCAACAGCAAAACATATCCCTCGGTCTCGACTGGTCACAAACCTCTCGACCCGAGGGATTTCCTTTTTCCTCTCCACCCCACGCTCAGCTGAACCATCTCAAGAGAAAACACCTATGAACGCCAAGAACCTCATCTCCCGCTGCACAGACTTCTTCGAAAACGGACTTTGGAGCAAAGACGACAACGAACTCGGCAACTGGTCCCGTAAGGCGCTCCGAATCCTCAAGATCGTCGTCATGACCATCAAGGAGTTCATCGAGCAAAAAGCCACAGTCCGAGCCTCCGCACTGACCTACTACACCCTCCTATCCCTCGTGCCTGTCCTCGCCCTCGCTTTCGCCATAGCCAAGGGCTTCGGACTCGAAAGCCTCCTCACGTCCATCATCCGAAACAACCTCAACTCCACCGAACTCTCCGACTACGTCCTCTCCTTCGCCACCTCTGCACTCGAAAACACCAAAGGCGGCATCATCGCCGGCGTGGGCGTCATCATGCTCCTCTACTCCGTCTTCAAGCTCCTCAACAACATCGAGGCCGCCTTCAACGTCATGTGGTGCGTACGCTCCTCGCGCTCCATGCTCCGCAAGATCACAGACTACGTCTGCATCATGATCTTCACCCCCATACTCATCATCACGGCCATCAGCACCAACATCGTCTTCCGAACCTCCCTAAAGTCATATTTCAACGGCGACCTCTCCACCGTCCAAGACATCCTCATCGGCTTCTCCCCCTACCTCATGATGTGGGTCTTCTTCACGCTCCTCTACCTCGTCATGCCAAATGCCAAGGTGAAAATAGGCCCCGCCATCATCTCCGGCATCATCACAGGCACTGCCTTCCAAATCGTCCAGTGGGTCTACATCACCTTCCAAGTAGGGGCCAACAGCGCAGGCGCCATATACGGCAGCTTCGCCTTCCTCCCCCTTCTCCTCGCTTGGCTGCAACTCACGTGGACCATCGTCCTCGCAGGTTGCAAAATAGCCTTCTCCATCCAAAACGTCAGCAAGTACAGCATGGAGCACGGAGTCCGCATCGTGAGCGCAAACCTCCGACGCACATACTCCCTCGTCATCATGTACAACACAGTCCGCGACTTCGAGGCTCAAAAGCGAACACCAGGCATCACCATGGCCAACCAAATGGAGATATCACAACCTCTCTTCTTCCACCTCGTCGAACGTCTCAAAGAGGCCGGACTGCTCGCCGAGCTCAAGACCGACAACGACAAGGAGGAACGCACGTTCATCCCTGCCATGGACACCGCCCAAATAACGCCACGCCTCATCTGCCAACGCCTCAACGCACTCGGCGACGACAAGAAGATGCATATCGCCCGTACCAAGGTGTTCCAATCCATGGAGGCTCACTTCGACAGCGACCAGCCAATCGCCTCACTCCCCATCCAAGGCTAAGTACCTCTCTCTCAACTTCGACGCGCAAGCACATCCCCTATTCCTCATATTTTTCACGTCGCCACCCTTGGTTTTCAAAAAAAGAAATGTAAATTTGCATCGCAATTCCGCAAGGGCGACAGCCTGAACCCAATTTGCGATTTTGCCGACTTAGCTCAGCTGGTTAGAGCGTGTGATTCATAATCACAAGGTCCCCGGTTCAAGCCCGGGAGTCGGTACCACATTTTTCAATTCCGCCGACTTAGCTCAGCTGGTTAGAGCGTGTGATTCATAATCACAAGGTCCCCGGTTCAAGCCCGGGAGTCGGTACCACATTTTTCAATTCCGCCGACTTAGCTCAGCTGGTTAGAGCGTGTGATTCATAATCACAAGGTCCCCGGTTCAAGCCCGGGAGTCGGTACCACCATTCAAGCCGAATTGCCATACAGCAGTTCGGCATTCTTTTTTCCAGCCAACGCCACCCAATCCACACCCCTATGCCGATAAAGTTCCTCCTCACGACGGCATTAGCCCTCCTCTCCTCGCTCGCCATCGCCCAAAGCACCGACCCCACCACCCTGCGACACTCGTTTCGCATCGACATGGGCGGCGGTCTCAACATTTCCCCACAGATCTCCAACGCCACGACATCCCCCACGTTCGGCTACAAACTCTCCCTCTCCTACGATTTCTGGATTCTCCCTAACTTGGGCATCGGCTCAGGTGCGTCCCTCTCCTCATGGCGCTCCCACACGACCAATTCTGACGATTTCATCACCCCAAACGCCATCGACAAGGACGGCGAGTCCTACCAGCACCATACCTCCCTCTCCTCCATCACCGAACGCCAATCCATAACGTCTCTCGACATCCCTCTTCGCATCTCCTTTCGAACCACACCCACCCGCCCGTTCCGCCTCGAAGCCAACGCATGGGCAGGTCTCGCCATCTCCACGTCCGCCAAGTTCAAGGTCACAGGCGGCAGCATCTCCACAAAAGGTTTCTACCCACAGTACAACCTCACCCTCTACGACATGCCCGTCAACGGCTTCTACACCATCTCCCCACGCCACGACGGCAACCTCTCCCTCCGCCACACTGGCCTTAGCGCAGGTGCCGAGGTCGGCGTCTCACGCACCATCACGCCATCCGTCGCCATAGGTCTCTCTACCTATGTCCGACACTCTTTCTCCAACCTCCGCAATTCAGCCGACTGCCCACAATTCGACCCCGACTGCCTCACCGCCGACGCCTACAACCCCACCTATTCCAGCCTCCTCACGTCGTCCGCATGCCCTACCCTGCGCCCCACGCAAGTCGGCATCCAATTTTCTCTGCGCCTCACCCTCCGCCGCAAGAGTTCTTCCGCTCCCCGTCCTTCCCAAACTGCCACGCCTCGCCCATCAAGCGTCACTACCCCACCTCCTGCCACGCCCGTCGCCCCATCGCTCCCACAAGACCTCCCCGACGACTCCCTCACCATCTACCGACGCTCCGACACCATTCCCTCCCCATCCGATGCCGACCTCCAGCAACTCGTCAACCAAGCCGGGCGCATGGGCTTCGAACTCGGCGGCTCAACACTCAACGAAGGTTCACAAGCCGCCGCACACCGCATAGCCGCCCTCCTCGTCGAGAATCCCGACTACAACGTCATCGTCGTCGGCCACACGTGCAACAAAGGCTCCGACGAGGTCAATATGCGCATCGGCTTCGCCCGTGCGCGCTCCGTAGCCAACGCCCTCCGACGCAACGGCATTCCTGCCGACCGCATAACAATCTCTTCCGCCGGCTCCACTCGCCCCATAGCCACCAACGACACTGAGGACGGACGCAGAAAAAATCGCCGCGCCGAGGTCATCGTCCAACGCCCAGAGTAGCCGCATTAAAAGAAAAATAGCTATACTTCCATAGGCACTGGGTATCACCACTTTACACAATCTTCCCCCGAATTTCCCCTCAATATAGCCATTTGCGCCCCGAAAACGAGGGTAGGCACACACAATAAAAGCCCCTCCAAACACCCGAAAAAGGACGTTTGGAGGGGCAGTCTGTTACTATATCATTACCTTACTCCGTGATGACCACGGAGGACGTAGAGAGAACCTCGGAGCGTGGGTTGTGGCTCATGACCGTCACCCTGTATTGCGGTCGCCATCGCCACCAGAGGAAACGACGGAGATATCGCACGTGGACGTATGACGTGAGGCTGTCACGGATGGCGTATGAGACCATGGAGCCGTCTGCTCCGTCACACAGCGATAGTGACAACCATCCGTCGGAGTAGGAGCGGCAGGTGTCGCCCTTGGTTGTCGTCTCCACGACCTGTGGTATGTAGACGGTGTCACGAGTCAACACCTCGGTCGTCGTCACGCTCCTCACGTCTTTCAGCCTTATGCCAAGCTCGGCAACCTGCCTTTTAAGCCCGTCGATGGTGCGTGCCGCCTCGGAGGCTCTGAGTTCGAGTGCCGCAGCCGTGGCGACTGAGATGCTGTCACGGACTTTGTAACGTTCCACCTCATCAGTCAGCGCACGGACGTTGCCCTCGTGGCGATGCTGGAGCTCGGACATCTCGATGCGCAGGGAGATGAGCCGCCACGTAAGCAGGGCTATCACCGCCACAGCCACGAGCAGGGCGAGGACTTGTTTAAAGTAGCTCACCATTTCCTCGGTGGTATTCTGTTGGCGCAGCCCAGCACTTCGCACTTGTTGGCTTTGTACTCTGACAGCTCCGCCTCCAGGCTGTTAATCTTCGCCCTCAGCTGCTGCAGCTCCTCTTCGAGCCGCTTGCGGTCTTCACGCGCCTCGTCAAGCTCCTTGTCGGTGCGCTCGAAAAGTTTCTGCCATGCGTCTGAAGCCATGGCGTCGTTTTCAAGGCTCTTCTTCTTGCGGTTCTCCTTGAAGTAGAAAACGCCCATGATGCCGCCGCCGCTTATGGCGGACAGCAACGCCGTTATGATGGTTGTCCAATCCACCTTTCCGCCTCCTATCCTTTAAAGTACTGCACTCGTTCCGTCTTTGTCGGGTCTGTGCGCACGTCCATATGCACCCACGATGTCCCGAGCTCCAGCCTGCAAGGGTATGGCAGCAGCTTCTCATGCTGCGATATCCACTTGCGCACCTCCTCTGCCGTCATGTCTTTAACGTCAAAGTCCACAGCCATGCCTTGCGAGTGGGCGGAGAGGTACAGCGTACCGCTCTTCGTCTTCCCCGCCACGAGCGAGCATAGGTTGCAGCGCAGCCCTCGCTGGCTGTACAGACCTCCGAGAGCCCACGTGTTCACCGTTATGGGCTTCGCTAAGCCAAGACGTATGTAAATGAGGTTGTCTAATAGCCGTGGGTCGAAGAAACTCCACGACTTGTCCCCGTGCCGATTATAGACCTCCCTGCATACGAGGTCTTGCGGCTTGAAATAAAGCTTTATCCTGTTATCCATCTCTATTACGATTATTCATCGCTAATATTGTATTTTTATTGGACTTAATCAAAATTAATAGGAACGAATGGCTACAGGATTGTATATTGACGGAACACGGATGATAGACAAGGGCGTATATATGGGCGACAGCTTCATCGAACAGCTGTTGACACCTCCTACACTGAAAGAGTTCACCCAGAATGACGCCAGAAGCAGGGATGGCGTGCAAATACTGACTTCATCGCCCAAAGTCGCCTCCCGTGACCTGACATTGACTTTCATCATCACAGGAGACACGCCCACGGAGATGGCGGCGAACAAGGCTGCGCTGCTCTCCATTCTCAGCAATATACAAGTAGGCGTGTACGTCCCCGAGGCATCCGACACGGAGACGTTTTGGCTCACCTACACGGGGCGCAGCGTGTCGTTCTCCATAGACTTGACACGCACGGTGTCCAAATTCGCAGCGAAGTTCACAGAGGCAGACCCCACGAACAGGGAGCTCGCCACATGGGTTAAAGACCTTTAATCACATTCCATCATGTACCATAAAAACCTTTTCGGGGTTAACTCCGCCCGATACAGACGAGCCACACCGCTCACCATAACGACAGGAGGCAACGATGCGACTTTCCTTAGCAGCGCAGCGTCGTTCTACGCAGATTTGGAGAAAGGGAAGACATATTACCTTGATGCCGAATGCGACGACTATATGGGTCGTTGGGGCGACGTTCAGATATTCTTAATGACATCTGACGGCTCAGACTCCTCAACATCGGGTAAACCTGGCGTTTTCGTCCCGAAACGCACGGCTACATACCTTGTCAAGGTCACCGTCCCCGCAAGCAAGGTGAGTGTTTCCGTCTGGGACTTTCAGGTAAAGGAGTGTTCCCGTCATACAGCGTACACTCCCCCACCCGATGCCGTGGACGCTGGTGCTGGAGAGTTCAAACTATTCTCCTCTAACGGCGGGGCGATAGGCATCTTCCCCTTGCTTGAGTCCGCTGTTCGCAAGACAGAACTCATGGGTGAGGACACGGTCACGCTGCAATGGGATGACGAGTGCGCAGACGACGAGGATGTCCTCGCAGTCCCTCTCGGAGCTTACGCAGTTTTCGACGGCATCAAGTTCCGATGCATCGCCCCTTACACGCCACAGCAAAGCGACGAGCTAACATGGCATTATGAGTTGGAGCTTTACTCCCCGATGTCCGCGTTGACCACTAAGCCGTTCTTCTTCTATATGGAGGAGCTGTGCGAGACCGAGTTCAACATTAACGGGGAGTTCAAGGAGTTCACCGACGCCCTCGCCAAAGCTATTCTTAAATCCACAGGTGAGACGTGGACTGTCTCCGCCCCGTCAGACCTCGGCACACGCTCCTTGTCTTTCTCGCAGCGGTCTATCTTCGACGCTGTCGGTGATATTGCTGATGAGTTCGATTGCGAGTGGAAATGGACGGACAAGGCCATCACGTTCGTATCGTCGGTTACAGGAGACGACGCTCGCACGCTCACCGTGGGAGTGGACGTGCAGCCTCCATCAAACAACAGCACGGACAGCGACTATTACAACCGCTACTACGCTTTCGGAAGCACCCGCAATATCGTGCGCACCGACTACTCTTCCTTGAACGCCAGCGTCACATCCCTCGCTGAGGCTCGTCTGAAACTGCCCACCTCCGATTGGGTCGATGATGACGGCAGCAACATTCCAGGATGCACAGGCGGCTATGTTGATTACAACGACGGGGCTGGCACGACGGCAACAGAGCGCAACGCCTGCGTAAAGGTCTATGATGACATATATCCGCAGAGCGACCTTGTCGTCTCTGAGATTAAGAAGACCACCAAGAAAACGGACGAGGACGAGGAATACCCAGTCTACGGGCTATATCTCAAATCCAAGGCGACAGGAAGCCTTTTCGCCCTTGAAAAATCCACATACAATAAGGACAGCAACCCCAAAGGGCAGCTCATCAGCGGTCTCAACGTCTCCATCAACTTCACCTCGGGTCTCTTGCAGGGCAAGGAGTTCGAGCTTAACGCTGATGTCACGAACGCCAACAAGACGCTCTTCACCATCGTCCCCGACACGTCGGAGGAGATTATGACCCCTAACGAGATTATCATCCCGCAAGTCGGAGACACCTGCATCCTGTTCAACATCCGCATGCCCGACAGCTATCGTGTGGAGGCGGAGAAAAGGCTGTACAAGAAACTTTTGGAGGACATAGAGGCGGCACACAACTCGTTCGCTGCCGTGTCCATGTCGTCTTATCCGACAGCTGGCATCCAAGGTCTTGAGATAGGCGAGAAAGTCGTGATAAAGAACGGGAAGCAGTCCGTGACGACAAGGGTCGTCAGCCTTGAGACGTGCTTAGACATGCCTACACAATGGACGATGACCACGGGCGACGCCATCCGCTCCTCCAAGGTCAGGGCTATGACTGAGAGCGTGGAGCAGTTGTCGGGGGTCGCCGCGTCAGCGTCCAAAAGCGCAACGCTGGCTAACAGGGCGGCATGGAAGACCTCGCAGGAGCTTATAGACCAGGTCTTCGACCCCGAGGGCAGCTTCTTCACAGAGAAGATTAAGCCTTTGGTCGTAGAGACCGCCAACGTGACGGTCGGAACCAAGAGCCAGCAATTCGTCATCGACAACCTCCTCTTCGGCTTCGACAACGGCACAGCCACCAATACGTCGCCTTTTTTCTTCGCCAAGGCACGTGACTCCTCCATTACTCCCAGCCTGCAACATTACGCCATAGACCCCGACAATGTGCGCACGTGGAGGCTGAACAAGTCTTACACGGTAGCCTATGGCGGTTCCTCTTCCGCCCTCGGCTCGTCTTTCTCTTTCTCTTCGGAAACGGCAGGCTGCTACATCTATGCCGTATGTCCTCGGTTCACAGGGGTAGACCCGTCCACGGAGCTTAACGGCAGCGTGCTGCTGACAGACCAACAGATACTGGCTGAGCCGTCCGAGGACAGCTCGAACTATTATTTCCTGCTCGGTATGCTCTCGTCCGAAATCACGTCGGACGGGTTCATTTCAAGGAATGTGACGTTGACGTTCGGAGAGACCACAATCAATGGCGGCACAATCACATCCGGTGTCATCAAGGCGGCTAACGGGGGCGTGACAATAGACCTCGACAATGGAATAATTTCCGGCAACATCAAGCTCTCGTCAAGCTCCGACAACAAGACCTACATCGACA
>CAVDBL010000029.1:0-10448 GCA_963607345.1 Bifidobacteriaceae bacterium | reverse complement strand
CCGTGGTCTCGATATAATATCTTACGGGACAATCTTTTGCGTTCTTTCTCCTGTTTCGTGCGTCAACATTAAAAAGAAGGAAAGGGAGAAATAACGCCAAAAGAGAAACAATAATCTTTTTCATGACTTCATTCTTTTTTCTTATTTATACGTACGTGTCTGAGTTTTATTGTTAAAGGTTGGGAGTTTTTTCGCTCTCGGGCGTTATTTAGACGGAATGTAGGTTAGAAGCCGTTATGCGACCGCCAACGCTCGTCGTCGCCGAGGCTGTTGAACTGCCTGCCATGCTCGTGCGAACGTTGCCAGAGAGTGCGGAGGGAGCGTGTGATGGACTCCATCTTGTCGAGGGATACCTTATGCTGGTGGCTCTCGCACTGACCTGCGCACCATGCGTAGTCCTGCTGCGCCTGTCCGAGGGATTGGAGGGTGCATTTGCCCATGTCGAACAGCACAGTGAACCACTGCTTCTTGATATACGCCTCCATGGCTCGCAAGGCGACGGAGTCGTCGGGCAGGAGTGGGAAGCCGTCCTCATCCTCCATGATGGCTCGGTAGCGCAGCTGCACGATGCCCGAGGGGAGCGAGGTGTGAATGATGCCGCCCTTGATGGTATAGGTCAGCCCGTCGCCCTCGCCGAATGAGCCTGAGGCAAGGGTAAATGGTTCGCCATGCTCGCCTCGGAGCGACACCTCCTCGTAGAAGTCGCACGGCAGCTCGCCTCGGTGGCAGTCTATCTTGATGTCGGCAGTCTTCTCATCCATGAGGTATGGGCAGCCCATGATGCGCATGAAGTCGACAGCGTAGCGGACGATGGTCTCGTCGGGGATGTCTTTCATCAGCGGATGCGCCGTGACGTTGTCCATGAGGACTTGTATGGATATGGGCTTACCTTTCATAATATCGCTTCTTGATGGGGTATGACACTTCCTTATGCTCGTCAGCGTAAGCCGTAACCTCGAAGATGAACTTGCGCTCTCGTTTGAACTGAACGTCAAGCCCTCGCCTCTGCGCTATACGCCCAGGAGTGAAGACGAGGTATAGAGAGCTTTTCTTGTTCATGTTATGAACCTTGGTCTTAGCCTCCCTCGCCTCGGGGTCTGCGCACCATAGTTCGAGCGTCTTCTTCCAATCGACAGGGTAGCCGTTGCGCAGCTTGCCGTCTTTGTCGACATACGCCCTATGCTCAGCCCTCTTGACGACGAGCGTGCCGAGGTCGTGGGGTAGCTCGACGAGATGTCCTCGCATCAATCGCTCCTTGACTTCGGCTATCATGCCGCCGATGATGGCTCGGAAGTCCTCGATGCTGACTTCGGGGATGTCCTTGCGCACCTTCTTATACATCAAGAAGACGCCCTTAGTCAACCCCTCTCGGAATTGGCTGTGCCTCTTGCCTTTGATTTTCTTTATTTCTTCTGGTGTCATTGGTCTTCGTCTTGTTGTCCGTCATCTTGCACCTGCGCCTGCTGTCGTCTCGCATCTTGCTTCTGCGCCGCTTTGGCCGCTGACGCTGTGTCGCTGGTTATGGAGAGGTCGTCGGATGCGTTGTTAGTTGGGTCGGCAGGTCGGTATGCTGCTATGGACAGTTCCTTGACGACGGAGTCTATTATATAAGGTATGAACGCTTCCTCCATGCGTATCTTGCCGTCGAGAGGGTCGCACACCCCCTCGTCATCAGGGTCGCACGACATGGCGAGAGCGTCCTTATATTCCTCGAACACCGCCTTGAATTTTACGGATTTGAGGTACAAATGTTGCGGATTGGCTGAAGTAAAATACAGGTGCATATCGGGACCCATCGCACAGTAGATGACGTTGCGCCGCCACTTGTCATGCCCCACATGGCGCATGCGCTCTCGTGGTATGATGGTGAAGGCGACTCCGAAATAGCCGTCGAAGAATACAGTCTGCTTGCCGTTCTGTATAACCTGCGGTATGGGCTTGACGCTGCGCAGTATCTTGCCGTCGCACGGCAGGTCTGGCGTTTTGTCCGTCACCTCCAAGTCCACGCACAGCGTCTGGTAGTAGACATCAGGCAGCTCCTTGGCGTAGGTGGTGTACGCCTTTTTCAGGAACAAAGCCCTGTACTTGTCGACGAGGAACATCACATGGTCTGTGGTGTAGTAGTTGTCGTCCGAGTTCATCTTCAACTCGTCGAGTATCATGTGGACGACTTCCCTGTACGTACTCATGGTCTTACCTCCTTACATCCGCAGTCTGGCTTCTCCTTGCAGGGCAAGGTCTCACCATCCTTTAGCTTGTTTAAGCTATTGTTCCTTATCAGCACATGATCCATGATGCTCTCCGATTTGTCCATAAGCCCTAACTGATTGGGCTTGATTGACGTGAGCTTAGGCTCTCTGATAATGCATTTGTCTAACAGCTTGTGAGCTGCGGAGTCGAGTCTCCTCTTGTCGCAATCAGATATGAAGCCTCGCAGATATGTTGACGTGAGTTCCATCATTGCGCACAGCATGAGCAGAGCGTCAACGACCTCCTGACTGCGATAGCCAGTCTTGGACAGCGCATGGTAGTAGCGGTCGATACTTTGAGACAGCAGCTTATACATGACAGCCGCAGCCTCCCCCTGCCCTACCCTTCATGGGGCTTTCGCCATGCGTCATAAACTCGTCCCAATACTTTATAGCCATGGTTATGTCGCCAGCCTCGATAGCCGCCTCGACAGCCTTGAAGCGCAGGAACTTGTCTATGAACCACACAGGCACTCGACAGGTAGCGTCGAGTTCAGCCGCCGCCTCCATGAGAGAGCGGTAGAGCGGCTCACCATAGAACAGAGCCTTGACGACTGTCTCCTTGTTGGCTGTGTCCTCCTTGCCGTCAGAGTCGAGAGGGATGACTTCAAAAAGCGCAATTATCAGTTTGCCTGCAAAGCCGTCAAAGTCCTCGTTCTGCTTTTTAATATCATCTTTGGTTACTGATGCGAAGACAATGTTTGTGTTTTTAAGCTCTGACTTATATATATAGTCATCCTCGTGAGTGTCGCTTCCTGTATATTGCTTAGCGTCAAGAAGATAGATTGTGATGTTTCCTTTTCGTGTAAACGAACCAAGGATACCAAAGCTATCTTCGTTTAGACCTATAAATGCTGTGTTCAGTGCCATGCGCCTGTGTTGTTAAAAAAGAGCGGGGGCGGGCGCATCGTCCGTCCCCGCAAGTTTTTGGGTTGTCTATTCAGACACCGCTAAATGGTGTCGAAGGTGATGAGCTTGGTGGCGTTGAACTTGGCGACAACGCTGTTCAGCAAGCCAGAGGCAGTGCCTGCGGTGAGGTCGGAGAAGTGAGGGGTGACGATGGTGAGGTCACGCTCGGATTTCTGCACCTCCTCGTGGCTGCCTGCCCAATAGAAGTGTACCGTGAGGTAGTCGTAGACCTGCTCGGGCTTGGCAAGGTATTGGGTGTCGACGTTGTTGGGCCAACCGTAGTGACGCTCTTGGTCGCCACGCTCACCCATGAGCCAGTATTCGAGGTCTGCCGTGCGTCGTCCATTAGGCATCTTCTCAGCAGTGGCAGCGGTAACACCCTTGACACCATAGATGTTGTCAGTGATGGTGGCTGCGCTGTCGTCAAGCCATACGACATCATGTTCGGAATAGGCGATGCGTCGTGAGGTGACGGTGATAGTGAGAGGAAGCTCCTCGCCCTTGCCCTGCACATAGATAGGGTCGATGCGCTCACGAAGCAGGATGCCCTTGTAGGTGTCGCCACTGGCAAGGAGGGTTGCGAGTTTGGTCTTGACTCGACAGTTCTTAATCTCAATCTCAGTGCCTGTGCTGTCGTCGTCGCCAGTGAGGAGGACGATGCGGAGCATGGGGTCTGGCATGCTGGCGATGTTGAGTGCGAGGCTGTGGGCAAGGCGAGCATAGAGGTCGCTGTTGCTGGTGTTCTCGTTGCTCATGTAGACGGAGGCTTGGCAGATGCGCTTGTCCATCTCGTCGAGACCAAGGTAGCCGCCAAGCTCGACTGTGATGTTAAGCGTCTGACCAGGCACATTCTGGGATTTCAAAACGCCAGAAGCATCGTTGCCTGCGCCCTTGAAGTCTTTGAATTTGAGTACTCGGGCGGCAAGCTGTCGGCAGTCCTTCAAGCCGTCACGGACGGAGGAGGAGAGGACTCGCTTGGCGTTGACATAGTCGGAGTTGATGACACCGCCTGGACTCATATACTCAAAGTAGAACTCGCCCTCTTTGGTGGTGCGAATGTGGATAGTGCCGACAGCCGCAGTATCTTTGAGGTGGTTTCCGTCGAGGTCGGTCGCCTCGGCAATCTTGTTGACCACAAAAAGGTGGTGAACACGGTTCAGTGATAGAAGCATGATTGTGTCTGTTTTGTTATTTTATTTCTATGATGCGAACGCCGCCTTGGCATACATGACGGCTTTGGTCACTATGTCCATCTGGATTGTCTCGGACAGCTCACATGGCTCTGCCTTTAAATCCGTCTGGTCGTAGTTGTCGACCTCGTCCATGAAGGTGTCCACGCCTCGGATATGTATCTGGTCGTAGACGCTCTCGTCAGAGAAGTCGGTGAGCAGTATGGGTCTCGGTCTGCGCAGGTAGGTCAGGGAGTATTTGTCAATCTCATCTCTCGTGATGATCTCGACACTCTTTGTCTTCCTGTCTCCGCCGATGTCAAGCCTTATGGCGAGATGACCAGATGACGGGCCTCTAAACGGATTGCCGAGGTCGTAGGTCAAGTCGTCAAAACGCTCGGGTCTCACCATGATGTAGTTGCCGTAGAGGCATGAGCCGTCTTCCGACACTCGGACAGTCTCACGGAGTATGTACCAGAGCTTCTCGGGCAGGTCGAAGACTGTGCGGCGCATCTTAGCCCCGTATATCTTCTCCTCCGAATTGTCCTTTGCAGGGTCTATCAAGTCTCTGATAATTAAGGCATCGAGGGAGCGGCGTGCCTGCTCGCTGCCCTCGAATGCCCTGTTATACAACTCTTTGACTATGTCCTCCTGCGCCAAGGTGAGCAGCATGGACTTCTCGTAGTCGTTGACTTCGGGCGCACGGTCTGACATCAGGTTGTTGTAGAAGATGTCAAAGGTGTTGGAGAAGTCCTCTATCGTCATGGCTATTTCTTCTTAGTGGCTTTTACTTCCTCGCCGTTCATCTGCGCTTCAAGGATGAGGCGTATCTCCTGTCGGCGTGGGTCGCTAATCCACTTGGCTGCCATGGCGAGCGTCGCCTCCTCTCCATTGTCGCACATGGGGGTGTCACCCTTGCGGATGAACATGCGCCCAGAGCGGTTGCTGACGAGACCTGCGTCGATACACTTCTTGACGAATATCTTCTCGTCGAGAAGGGGGTCTTTGACGATTTGAAGGAAACGCTTAGCGTCGTTGTCGATGTGGGTGATGCACTGCTCTTTGAGCCACTCGATGTTCGTGCTGTCGCCGAGGACGGTGTTGTCAAGAAGCTCGATGATTGTTTTGAGCTTATACTTGTCGTCCTCAATCTTGCCGAACGTCTTGTAGCACTCCATCTTTGTCGTGACACGAGTGTCCATGGATTTAAGCTCCTCAGACTTATGCACGAGGACGAAGCGGTAGGTCGCCTTGGGGCGATGCTCCAAGAGGTCGATAGACTTGCAGATGACCTCGGTATTGGCGAGCAGAATCTTATACTTGATATAGTCCTCAGACTTGGAGAGGTCGAGGACGATGCCACCCTTGCCAACCTCAACATTGGCGATAGGGTTCTTTGATGACCAGAAGTTGTCGACAGCCTTGTGCGAAGACATTGCGCCTGCCTCGAAGCCCATGTCCTTTTCAAGCCATTTGCGCTCGTCGTCGTCAAGGACAGGGCGGAACGCACCGCTGCTATCCTTAGGCACTGTGAAGCTCATGATGGTTGACTCAGCCATGCCGCCTGCCAGCACGTGATTGTCTCCTTCAAACAAGTCCGACTTTCGTGGTATCATTCGGACTGTGACCCGCTCGTTTCTCAACGGGCTTTTAATTGTTTCCTCCATATTATCGTTTGTGTTTTATAAAAATGCCCATCGGCTGGCTTGCGCCCTCCGATGGGGCTTCGTCATGTCCGAACGCTCGTCTAACCGACGGCTGCGAGCATGGCGTCTCTCAGCAGAATGGTTCGGGTCGGGTCTTTGACTCGGATAGAGAAGGTCTCCATCATGTGCCATACGGCAGAGTCGATGTCCCAGCTCATGTAGTCGTTATGGTTCTGACCTGTGAATGGGTTGCGGAAGCCAGCTTGGTAGCCATGCGACGGGTCGCCATTCGGGCCTTTGATGCGCATCTTACAGATGTTCTTCTCGCCATCGCCTCCGAGATCGAGGATGCAGAAAGTACGGCTCTCAGCAGGGCCACCCTCGGGGTGGATAATCTTGTTGCGCACAGGGTCGTCGAACATGGAGTTGACGACGAGGGCGACATGGATGTTGTTGGGAGCGATGTACTCGGTGAACTGATAGCCAGCACGGAGCGCATTGAGGTGGATGTTGCTGCTCGCCTTCTGCACCATGCCGAGGTTGTCGCCATTGAAGACGAAAGGATTCCAGCCAGAGACCTTGTCCTGTACAGCCTTGTTGAAGAGCTTAGCACCCCAACGACCAGTGTGGACTTGGATGGTGCTGCCGCTCATGGAGTGGTTGCCTGCGGCGTAGATGCGCTCGATGAGGTCGGTGAGCTTCTCGATGTCAAACTCGTTATAGTAGTGTACGTGACCACCATAGGAAATCTGCTCGAAGAGACCTGCGCCCGTCTCGATAGTGCCACCGCTCTTGCCGTAGTTCTTGTACTCGCCATTGCTGTTCATGTTGCTCTGACCGTACATGAGGGCTTGGTTCTTAAGCTGCGCAAACTGACGCTCTGCCTCGAAGGTGACATACTGCGCCCAAGTGGTGACCTCCTTCTCGGAACGCTTGCCTGTCGACTTGTCGAGGACGGTGATAGGAATCTTACACTTCATGACGGTGAAGATTTGCTTACCAGACATCTCAGCCTTGAAGCGCATACGAGTCCAGCCAGTGCGCATACCCATGGGGGTTGCGAGGCGGACGTTGCCAACGCCACGAGAGAACTCCTTCTCGACATAGGTTGCCTCAAGGGAGAAACGCTCGCCACGGAGAAGTCGCTCACGAGGGATGCCGTCGGAGATGCGTCCGTTTAGGACTACCTTGCAGACGGAGCGGCTGCCTTCCTTGTAGACATCAAGAATCTGGATTGGGTAAGCCTCATTGAGGTTGCCTACAATCCACTCGCCAGCCTCGAAGTAGTCGTCCTCGAAGACGAGATAGAAAGGAGATCCGTTGCGACCGACATTATCGCCAGTGTCGCCATCGGTGATTTCAGTGCCGTCCTCATCACGACCCTCGACGAGAGGGATGTTACGGAGGGCAGAGCCGAGGACATTCCAACGAACCATAGAGTCGTCGGCGTACTCCTCGATGCCGAAGTCGTTAAGTATCGTCTCAAAAGAGGGGAAGCCGTTATTCGCACTGAACAATCGAACAAGGTGGTTCGACGTATTCTGCGAGTTCTTGGCAAATAGGTCGTTCAGGAAGAACGAGTGGTTGTCCGTGATAGGGCCTTTCAGCTCAATCGGACGGTTGCTTATACGGTAATGACCTAACTGTCCTGCCATAATAGTTTATTTAATTTGTTTGTGATTTTATATCTCTAATTCATAACGTCCTTGATCAATGTCGCCATCGCCGCCTGCATATCGCAAACCACCGCTCGGGGCTGGGTTGCTTCCTTGCAGCTTGCGCTCCATGGAGGCGAGACCTCGGCTGACACCCTTGCGAACCTTGGTGTCGGTTATGGCGTTGGGGTTGCGGAAGCCGTCGGTCAGGGTGAACAGCTCACCGACAATTCGGGTGGCGTAGGGGTTCGAGAGGAAGAAAGCCTGCAACGGCGTGACCTGCCGCCCGTCTGGCATGCGCTCACTTGGAACCATGCAGTTGTTGACGATGCGTCGGCGCATCTGTGGCGACAGTGCGCCCGTGAAGCCGTCGGTACTCATGATGTCATTCGCCATGGCTCGGCTCTGCTCATCACGCTGGCGCAGCATCTCGTTCTGCCTCTGCTTGTTCTGGTTGACCATAGCCTCGTAGTTCTGGCTGACGTATTGGCGCATAGAGGCGAGACCCTCCCTCGCATCCTCGATATCCGTGCCTGCCTTGATGGACTTCTCCACCTCTTTGCGCGCGCGAGCGTCATCCTTGCCGTTGAATATGGCTGCCCTATATATAATCTCTTTGCGGTTGTTCAGTCCGTCGTCCGACTCGTCGGCGAGGTTAATCTGGTCATAGTGGTTGAGGTCGTCGATGATAGCCTCCATGCCCTGTATCTCATTCTGAGGCACGCCTGCGTCAAGGGCTGCGAGAACCCTGCGGTGCGCATAGTCGAGACGGGCGTTAATCTCGTCATTCATCAGCTGACGGAAGCCGTTAGCATCCTTGACGTAACCTACCGCCTCACCGTTGCCGAAGATGCCATCCTCGAAACAAGCCTTGGCGAGGTTAGAGTAGACGGTGTCACCCTGTGGGGCTGCCTCGCCTTGACCGCCATCGGGGGCTGCGTCGTCATCATCCCAGCCGTCGTCGTCAGTATCTGCGTCGCCAGCTGCGTCGTCTTGACTGTTGCCTTGCTCGTCGTCCGAGGTCTCGACATCATCATTGACATCGAAATCGTCGTTTTCGACATCCTCTCCAGAGAGGACATTATCCATATTAAAATCTGCCATGAGAGAAATCTTTTCTTATTTTGCGCAATATTAAATCTTAACCCACTATAAAACAATAGCGTTACAGAAAGATGTAATGCTATTGTGTCTTATGCAGCTTTTCCTTGCACTCATCGATGTCCGATTTAAGCCAATAGAGGGACTTATGCCCTCTCCTCTTTCTGCCTTTGTGCAGCAGACCAGCCTTGGTATACCTGTCAATAGACCTTGTCGTGACACCGAGACGCTCGGCTACTTCGGTCTTGACGAGAGGGCGACGCTCGTCAGCCTCCTCTTCGCATACTTTGACAATCTTGACGATGAGGTCGTCGTCGACTTTGCACTCGCCGCTCCTCACACGCCCGAGGATATCAACCAACATCCGCTCCAACTCTTTCAGCATAGGCAATCGACTTTTGAGAATAACGCCACATGAAGCACCACGCCGAGCAGGAACATCGTGAGGCGTGCGTAATGAAGCACGACACCGAAGCCGATGAGCCTCTCGAAGGCTATACAGCAGCTGGCGAGCATGGTATAGATAACGAAAAGCCTGTGCAGCAGGCAGAAACGGAATGCTCGACTGAACAGGAGAAGCAGCCAGCAGGTCATGAAGGATGTGCCGCAGATATACTCCGTGAGCATCAGGCGGACATTAAAAACAAGCAATGCGCAGTGGAGCGTCATGACGCTGCCCATTATAATAGGCAGTCGTCTTATCATCCGCACGCACTTGCGCATAGCGTTCATATCCGTCGCCATCGGCTCAGCTGATGTCTATCTTGATACCCTTGGCATCCTTGATGATGGCGTACAGCTTCTTGAAAGCCTCCTTGCCATCGACAAGTTTGCCTCGCTCCTTATTGTAGCCTACAAGGATGCAGCCCTCGGTATTATCGGCTGTCGAACCGACATGAATGAGGACACCATAAAACCCAGGCACGCTGAGAAGCCTTGGCAACCGCCCTCCGCAGACCTCCTTATAGTAAGGCATCTTACCGAACTTGGGGGAGATGACGGACAGCGTCACGTCGTACTCACCAGAGGGGATAGCCGTCTTGCCGAAAACTTTCTTCTTCTCAATCTCGTCGTCGGTCATCTGTTGCGTCAGACCTCGGTCGGTATCTTCTAAAGTATCACTGACATACTGACCGTCAACATATATCTTGCCGATAGTGTAGTTGGCTTTCTTGTATAGTCTCTTGACCTCTATCTTCATAATCACTCCTCTTTCTCTTTGAACTTATCACACGCCGCCCATGTCTTGATGACTGAGAACGGTTCACGCATGGCGCAATGAAGCATGAAGAGTTCGCCCTTGACGCTGGCTTCATGGAGACCATACGCATGGGCGCACTCCTCACACTTGTGTTGCGGTGGGGCTACCTTTCTACTCGGTTGTCTCCGTGCCATCGGTCTCAGAGAGGGCTTCGTTCATGGCGAGTTCCTTCTTAGCGTCAAGCTCCTTGACCTTCTCGTCTGAAATCTCGTAGAACTTTTTGGAACGCTCCTCGGTCGTGGCGACGCTGTTGTACCACTCGAAGAAGACGATGTCCTGCGTCTCCTCGTCGAAGGTTGTCAACTTGTAGCCATCCTCGGGATAGAGTTTGAGGATCTGCTTCTTGCTTCCAATGTAAACTTTCTTCATTGCTTTGTATGTTTGGTTAGATTATGCGCTTATCTCCCACCCCTTATCCGTCGCAGCCAGATAAGCGTCCTCACCGCCGTCGTAGGCAA
>CAVDBL010000028.1:0-11027 GCA_963607345.1 Bifidobacteriaceae bacterium | reverse complement strand
GATTGGCAAGAGGGGGAGGGGAAGTTTTTGCGAGTTTATAGTTTTTTTAGGATTAAGGGGGGGGAAAGCACCACATCAGGTCACCAACTATCATCGCAATTTTCTGTGACAAATGAATATCACATGCCATTAACTATTTTCCATGCTTAGCCAAGCGCATCTCCTCTGCTTCGGGATCGTAACAATATGATTTGATTACTTCTTTTATAGTTTTAGGTTTCGAGAAATCACGTATCTCTTCATATCCATCTTCTTTGAGCCTATTCAGCCCATCTTCATTATAAGCTGGCTTAGTGTTATTTTTTGTAGCTTTTCCTTTCCCCTTCTTCATCCACGCGATTGGAAGCCCAGCCCCATTAGATTCGGTCTTTGAAAATAGAGACTCTTGGCCCAGTTTGACACTTCCTGAATTTTCCGACTGGGCTATTTCCGTTGGATGCTGAGGAGCTCGCTCTTCTTCGTTTTCCTCGGCAAGACCGATCCCTTTATTGTCCGTTTCTATATCAGAAGTGCCATTCGGACATTCATCTGCCTTGTTGCGTAAAGATTCTTCCTTCCTCTTTTTAAAGAAATGTAATTCTGCCGACTCATAGAAAGCATCGTATGTTTTGTCGTAGCCTAAAGCAAGACCAAGAAGGTAAACTGCAATCGAGCACTCAAAACCTCCGATATTTTTTGAGTGTGAAATTATTTTGTCATCAGGCTTATGACTCATTCCGTCGGCAAATTCATTCTTTAAGAATAAAAATAATGGAGCTGCCATTACGAACCTACAATGAGATACTTCATGCGTTTGTTGTGCGAAAGGGGTGCCTTCTACTTTGGGATAAAGTTCCGTGATTTTTGCAGAAGAATCGAATTCGGAAAGTCCAGAATACACACCACTATCTAACGCCACCTCCCCATCGAGCTCTTTCTTCATTGTACGATTACAGAAAACATGAATAGCATCACAAAAAAAGCCCAACATACCTTTAGCATAGTAGCTATGACGCTCATATCTAAGAAGATAAACCCAAATTGACAAATCTCCAGAAGGTCGTTCATTTGCATACAACTCACTGAAAACTTCTTGCACGATATCCGGCGTGATAATCTCTTCACATTTTTTGCGATCATCATCCTTCAACCCCCAAACAGCCCAAAGGTTATCAATTCCTCGTTTGTTTTGCTCTATATTGAGTTTTTGTTGAAGTTTCTCAAACTTGTCAGCCCATGGGGATACTTGCAGTTGTATTCGAGGATCAAAAGAGATGGACATTTCTTTCTTAGCCTCTGCATCAAAAGTGTAAAGACCTTGCACATCCTTAATGTCGATTACTATGTGTTGACCAACGACTTCTTGAGCCTTAAAATGAACTATCAAATACTCAAATGAGTATTCGTACATATTCATCCTTGATGTAAGATCGTTAAACAAATTGTCATCATCTGTATGGCTCTGAATATTCCCATCAAATTCTACGGCATAGCTTATACCGAACCTGCCGTATTTAAACAAGTCAACAAAATCCAACTTGCGTATTATTGCCAAATAATCTTTCATGATTAAAAGCCCCATTCATTAGTACTTCTGGCTTGAGAAGTTTGTGTCGTGGAAGAAATGTCAATATGCGAACAATTTGACTTGAAGGCTTCCAAGTAATCACTTGGATAACCATTGTAAGTTATGTACAGGTTCTTTCTGGTTCTCGTCATCGCGACCATAAAGAGGGTCTTAGCAAGCGAATCATCATAACTTATAAACATGCTTGCATTTGCAAAAGGAATAAAAACGTTTTCGAAATCAAGGCCTTTTGCACTATGAAACGTCATGATAACTATTCTACGATCACTCTCGTCGAAGCTACCATACCCATTTCCCACATACTGCATTTTGATGCCATTTTTGCGTAAGTGTGCGTTCATTGCACCCCAATCGACCTTTCCCCAGTTATTGTCTTTTTTAACCCACTCTGGCTTGTCAGCATCACGAAGTGCTTGATTTACGAACTTTATGATTTGTTCGGCAGAAGGTATAAGAATTGCCGTCGAATCACCCACACTCACAGCTTTTGTTGCTCGTTCCATGATGTACTGCACCTCTTTTGCTTCAGACGACGCCTCACAAAGACGAATTTGGGTGTCTTCTTTGGTCATGTCCCTCTTTGAGGAGAATAATATATTCATTCGAGGCAAAAAGCGTTGTACCGCATCAATAATAGAACGTGACAATCTATGAATGATGCTTAATTCATAAGGATCCCCATTAATAAGACTACCTATCTCAGAAGAAGTGACAGTTGCCTCCTGCCATCGCGGATCTCTTTCATATATGGATTGGTTGGAGTCTCCCGCTACAATTACATTATAACTTCGTGCGTTCATCTCTCTAATAACTCTCGGAGTTAAATCTTGAACTTCGTCACAAAGTATGTAATCATAACGCCCGCCTCCTTTCATGAACTCATAATACGTTTCGATATTCACATTTGTCGCAAGCCCCAACTCCTTGAAATCAGCCTTAAACATTTCAACCAGAGACCGAGTAAAAACTACGACCAAGATATTGGAACTGGGCTTTTTCGCCAGGATAGTCTTCGCTGCATAGGCAAGCAAAACCGACTTTCCGGAACCTGCAAAACCTTTTATCCATTGGTTACGGAAGTACGAGCCAGAATTGTCAACAAAAGTGCTGATTTTGTTGAGGAAGGCCTGTTGCTGGGGGTCTAATTTATTAATCGGAGGAATGTGCATGTTCTACTATTTTTTCGTTAACATATTTGATTGGGTCTTAGAAAGGTTTTCTGGATCATAATACAATTCGCCTTGAGATCGTTCACTAGCCAACCGTATTTCTCGTGCAAAATCATTTTCGCCAAGTTCTTCTGCCACAGAAGCGAACCAACCATATGCATAGGACGGCAAAGAGTTTGTCTTCCATTGGCGGAGATACATATCGTATGCTTTTTTGAATTTTTCCTTTGCTCCAGCAATGTCACCTTCAGATTTCTGAAGGCGTCCAAGTACAATGAGAGCTATATCATGTTCAGGATCAATAGAAATTGCTCTTTGCAAACATTCCTTAGCCCTCATAGGGTCGCGACGTTCAAGTCTCGACCCCAAGTTCGCATTCGCATACTTGTCATTAGGATTTTCTTCTAATGCTTTTTCGTAAAACTCTATAGCCTTTTCCGTAGCTCCCGCATTACCATATAGAACACCTATCTCATTATAAACATCCGCCTCAGGATAAAGTTCATTTTGAAGTTCATACGTTTCAGCAGCTTTAAATGTATGACCCGCCTTATCATACGCCCTTCTAAGTGCTATAAGAGTTTGTTTCGAAGGAACACCTCCATTCTGTTCTGCTTCCAAATTTGCTTGTCTCTCAGCCTTAAGCGCCATACGCTCCTCTGTGCTAAGTTCTTTGTTTGCAAACGGGCTCAAAGGTTCAACATAGCATTCGACTCCTAAACATGTGGCCTTTGCTTCCAGCATCTTTTCTGAATTTACATCTAATGCCAACTGAATAGGGCTGTTTATTGGGAATCCACCAGGAAGAGGCGATTCTAGCTTAAGGTTAAACAATAACTTATTGACATTTCCAACGCAAATGGGTAACTCTACAGTCTTTTGTCCTTCGCGACCGGTAACCAAGTCATCTATGACAATTGTATCACAAGGGATCAGAGTCCCCGCAGGTAGAATTACTTTGGGCGTCTCATCCTTTGTTATTATGAGTATGGGCTCGCTTGAAATAGGTTGAATCAAGCATTTGTTCATACCATTAAACAACAGGCTATGAATAGCTGCTCCTCTGGAAACATGAGTTTGCAAGTTTGACGGTACCAACACTTCAGAATCTTCAAAGTACCCCTTCAGTTCTTCTTGAACGCAAGGGCTCTGAGCACTTCCCCCGATAAGAAGTATATAATCTATCTCTTCCTTAGAAACGTGAGATTTTTTGATGGCACTCTCAATAGGCGAATAGATACTATTGTAGTCTTCTTCTCCTTTTATGCGAGTTGTCTTTCCATAACCTTTTTTGAGGAAGACATTCATAGTGTCTGTCATTTCCTTGTAGGTTAAGTAAAAACTGTTTTGCCTTAATTCTTCGCCCTTGCTGGTGTTAAAGACAACTTCCGACTCAACCGTGGTTTTAGCTTCGCTGCCCTTTATGGACGGCATGACAAAAGCGGTTGTCAGAGTTGCCAAAGACTTATTAGTCAAGATTTTTAGACGTTCCGCAACTTTATACAGTGCCGAAGCGATCTGTTTTTTTTCGTTCGTGCGGAACTGTTCCATTTTTTTGCCATTCGCCTCAAAAAAACGCGGCATGAGGTAATGATAGGTTATGTACCTATCTATATCATCACCTCCTAACTCTGTAAACTTTGATATTGCAATGTTCTTTGAGAAGAAACCATTAACATTCTGCCCAATTTCCAATATTGATATATCACACGTGCCGCCTCCGAAATCAAAAACAAGAACTTTAGAATTATAGTCCGGATTTATATATAACGGTTGTCCCTCGGCTGCGCATGTTACCGCATAACTAATAAAGGCTGCATTAGGTTCGTCAATGAATGCTTGTTTGGAAACCTTCATGTCGTTCGCCATCAAAGCATCCAGAAGATCCTTACGTTGGTTCGCTTCAAAAGACGCAGGTATGCTCACTGCATACAAAATATCATTGCTCAAGTTGTTATCTTGGCAATACCCCGTAATTAGATACTTTAAATAGGCAAAAAAAACACGAGCAGCGTCTTTGGGATTTCTAATGTTAAATGGAGACACTTCACGAAGTTCGCTCTCATAATATTTCGCTCCTAAATCTTCACCAAGCTCCATCTTGAACGAGTACCATATGTTTTTACCTCGTTTTAATTGATATTTGAGCTGAGAAGCTCCTTCCCCAACAAAAATTTTCTCACCTAACCACGCAATAACAGAAGGAACTATCTCTGAAGAGAATATCGTCCCATCAGGAAGTTTCTGCTTCATACGCAATGAGTCTGTATGAATAGCGTTACTGCTTCCATCGTAAGAAGCAATGGAGACAACTGTTGTAGAGGTTCCAAAGTCTATGCCTACAAAGGTCCTCCCTCGCATTAGTGAACTGTCTATAACTTTGGGAAGTACCGACGAAGTAGTTATTATGTTATTCATACGTGTAGAAGGCTCTCCTTGAGGTGTTTTTTGATAACGAACTCGTTCTGTGATACATACCAGTCACCCTTACATGGAACGTTCTGTTGCTTTGGGTGCGACTACGACATCTCCACTCTCTGCGGTGCAGATAATTTTCTCACAATCCACATGGCTGTCGGGTACGACACTAACGACGATCGCATTTCAAATTTACCTCATATTTTAACAATTACCCCCCCAGAATGTTAAATATACCTAATAAAACGTTATTAACAGATATAAGAAGACATGGGGACTAAAGTGCATTTTTTCACTCGAAGCCAGAACGGCGGTTCTCCTGATTTTGCAGACAAAATATGCATATCTCATAATCACGTACATGCGCGTCTCGCAGGAAATCACGGAACGAAATTCTTGTTCGCAGGAATCGCCATTGTTCCTCACAAACAGACATTGTCCGATTATAGGAACTTAATCGGGTAGAAGGTAAATGCTTAATCATAAAAGGCATTTGCCTCCTACTTTTCACATTTACAGCTCTCTCTCACACCACCGTACATGCGGTTCCGCATACGGCTGTTTCGTGCTTTCTCATCTCACGATGTGTGGCAAGTTGTTATCAGTTATCCCTTTGAGTAGCATCACTTCTATCCTATTGTCGGATTCGTAATTCCCGCTATTAGGGCTTACTCGGGACTTCCACCCGTTAGACAATGCTCATGCCGAGCATACGAAAACGAGCCTCCCCGCAAGTGTCCGATACTTGCGGGGAGGCTTTTATATGTTGTTGGGGAGTCAGCGTGACAAGTTAATGCTATTTAGGCGTTTCGAACTTGTCGAAGTAGTAGCGGAGGTTTTGGGTGTCATTGTCGCCGATCCATGTGGTGTTGGGGGCGTAGATGAGGGTCGCTTGGTGGCGGGGGAAGATGCCGTAGCCTATCGTGTATTTGTCGGTCCAGTCACCGAGACAGATGATGTGCTTATTGTCGGGCGCACCGTTGGAGAGAATCTTGACGATTTTTAGGGGAGGAGCAGCCATCAAAGATCGTCATCTTCGGGGGGAAAGGAGACCAATGGTTCTTCTATATCCTGCGGTGCCATACTTAGTGAATAGCGTTTTTTATCCTTATCGAACGCCGTAACAAGTACATCTATTTTGTCTCCAACCGCAAAATCAGACATCTTACGACCCTGTTTCTTTAATTCTGATACATGAAGTAGGCATTTGAAGTCTTGCACTTTAACCATTAGCCCATAAGCTCGGATCTCATAAATCGTCGCATTGTACGTATGGTTTATGTCCAATCTTTTACGTTCGGCATTGTGTTCTACTATACTTAATGAGTAACGTTTTTTTACCCTATCAAACGCCAGAACAAGTACAACTATTTTGTCTCCAACCGCAAAATCAGACATTTTCCAAAATTGTTTCTTTAATTCTGATATATGAATTAGACATTTGAAGCCTTCTACTTTAACCATCAGCCCATAAGCTCGGATCTCACAAACCGTCGCATTGTATGTATGGTTTATGTCCAATCTTTTACGTTCGACATAATCAGAGCATGGGATTAGCTTACTCCCTATTTTTACAGATGGAATATTATCAGGGTTTAATATAATATTCGGATACACACAGGGATACGACTGCGACTTATCTGAAGAAACGCAACCCCATTTGCCTCCTTGTTTCATGGCGAACCAACAATCTGACAAAACGTTTATTTCATCAAAACTACATGGCACAATCAAATTCCATTCAGAATCAACGATCCCCCATTGGGACTTATAAAATCTATATGGCGATAGTGAAATCTTCCTATAACCCGACTCGAGAGATTCTTCATGATAGTACTCGCATAATTTATTCATGCTCATGTCATATACGGAATGAAGATCATCAGAACCAACAACGTGAATAAGATTGTCCCGCACGGTGATATTTTGCTTATTGCATTCTATAATGGATTTACCATTACGATCTAAGAGGCCATAGCGTCCTTCAGCTTTGAACTTAATCAGGGATCCGTTAATCAGGGAATCATATGTAGCTCGTTCAAACTTTTTTATCAAGCTTCCTTGGCTGTCAATAAGGGTAAAAGAATCCGCTGCGATTAAGAGAATAACATTTTCTCCCAAACTTATGATTTCGTCATGTTCTGCAGGATAAATCCATTCATCGTCTGCATTCTTAACGCCCCAACTCCCCATTATCTTCTGTTTTGTCAGTTTTTCGCCCAGAGGTTCCACACATTCTGTCACAATTTGCCCGTCTTCCGTGATAATACCTTTCTTTCCACCGAACAATTCGACGGTTGCTTTTCCATCAACAAAATCAGAAACTTCCCGTATGACATAATTCTCAAACAGCTGACACAATCTACTATTATAGACTAAACAATTACCCTTGATTGTTTTGCATATCACCATGCCATTGGTCAGTACTTTTACATCAGAGACATCAGAACACAGCAATTCACCATTAAGTTTAAACAAATTTTCATCAGCCTTTATACATATATCATTATGTAATGATATGGAATTATATTTAAAACCCAACAAAGTATTACCATCGGCATCTATTATTCCATATTTACCACAGAACTTTCCTATTTCAAGGTCTGTAGCAAACGTCTGTCTTTCCTCTATAATCTCTCTACCATTTTTGTCGTAAGCGCCAACATGAAAATTCTTCACAACAGAGATTTCTTCTTCTGTTATTTCGCCTATAGCGTCATATTCTATTGGCACTACAATTTCATTATTCTGATTAACAACTCCCCATTTACCACAACGTAAAAAATTCCACCTACTTTCCTGCCAATTTTTTTTACAAACCTTTATATATCCATACGCAGAAACTTCAAGGTCGCCATAAAGGCAAGGAATCCTTTCTTCGAACAGCCCGGTCTCTTTATTTCTACAGAGCAACCCATAGCCCGACTCCTTTTTTACCTTGACTTTGTCTTCATCAAGCACGGATGTAGAGTCATATTCTATTGGCACTATAATTTCGTTATTAAGATTAATGACTCCCCATCTATTACCTTTACAAACCTCATATCCAAACGAAGAAACTTTAAGGTCGTCATAAAGACAAGGGATCATTTCTTCAAACTTCCCTGTTCCCTTGTTTCTACAGAGCAACCCGTAGCCCGACTCTTTTTTTACCTTGACTCTGTCTTCATCAAGCACGGATGTAGAGTCATATTCTATTGGCACTACAATTTCGTTATTCTGATTAATGACTCCACATCTATTACCTTTACAAACCTCATATCCAAACGAAGAAAGCTCAAGTCTGTCATAAAGACAAGGGATCATTTCTTCGAACATCCCAGTCTCTTTATTTCTACAGAGCAACCCGTAGCCCGACTCTTTTTTTACCTTGACTCTGTCGTCATCAAGCACGGATGTAGAGTCATACTCTATTGGCACTACAATTTCGTTTTCTTCATCAACAACTCCCCACCTATTACCATCACAAAGCTTTATATATCCATACGAAGAAAGCTCAAGTCTGCCATAAAGACAAGGGATCATTTCTTCAAACTTCCCTGTTCCCTTGTTTCTACAGAGCAACCCGTAGCCCGACTCCTTTTTTACCTTGACTCTGTCGTCATCAAGCACGGATAATTCAGAATAATCAAATAGAGTGATTGGCAGGAACTCTTGATTTAGCAATCCGAACTCACCGGTAAAAGCAACTGCCGGTATAAAATTTTTCTCCAAATCTGCTGCTTTTTCAAGGGTATAACCATTGAAAGTAAACAGTCTATTCTCTCCTGGTTGGTATTTCTTATAATAATGCCGATAGCCATACCGCAACGACGTTCTTGTTTTCCAGCTACCATTTAGTGCTAAAGCTGCTGTCCTGCCCTCAAAATCGCTTATTGCATCTACTATCTTAATGTGACCATCCTTGCGTATAATTGCTGTTACACTTTCCTTTTCTCTTTCGATGGAAACAGAAACAAAAGTGTCGTTTAACGTATGTCTGATTATGACATCACCTTTCTTAACCTTACCAATAGACGCACCTTTAAATATACGCCACTCTCCGCCCTCATCTACAAGAAAGCATCCGTTAGATAAAGGATAAATGGCTCTGAATTGGCAAGGCAATATTTCTACTCCATATTGATCCACAAGACCCTTTCTCCGGCTTCTCTCCACATATCCGTAGCCTTCGCTATCAATTTCACTGGCAGAAGAATAAATTGGCAGCGTTAACTTAGTGTCGTTAAATTCATATCCCCATTTCTTACTTTTCATATACGGCGTCGCCACATATCCCATGAGGCGCATTTCCTCCCGTTTCTTAGCCTGTGCCTCTTCTATCCGTTGTTTTTTTTCCGCCTCCTCTTTCTCCTTCTTCATCAACAATTCAAGGACCTGCTGACGGGATCTTTCTAAAGAAGACACGCGTTCTTGTTCCTCTGGGTGTTTTTTATAGTATAAGGAATCCGCGTCAAAATAATATGGCTTACAACTATCATCATCAAATGATAATTCGTCTAAAGCGACCTGTTTCTTTTCTGAAAATTTATTGTCGTCCTGCAGCCACTGAACACTGAGATAAAGCTTATTTTCTTTTTCAGATTTCTCCATCGCCTCTTCATCCAAGATAAAGACATTACGCTTATTGGCATAGTATATGTCTTTGGCAAGGAGATTCTCTAACGTCAAATTATCCCTATTATCCCTATTATCCCTATTATCCCTATTATCCCTATTATCCCTATTATCAAAATTATCAAAATTGAACACCCAGATAATGAAGTAGTTATTCAAGCGATAGAAGATATCGCGATCAACAACGATACTATGGAACATTGTTGATAACTGAAGCTCAAAAACTAATTTCTTGCCTTTATACTGAGCCGTGACATCAGGGCATCTCCAGTTAAGATAGGGGATGTCGCTTTTTATTCTCTTAGAGACCATAACATCAGACACATCTGGATCGTTCTCTAAATACTTACCGATAAAGGCCTTCAGTCTTTTATGACGTTCGCTTTCGCAGACCATTGCATACATTCGAGCCTCAATCTCTTCTTTGGACATTTGGGTAGTGGTCTTGATCTCGCAATCGTCACTATCATAGAGATGGGAGAAGAATGAAGCTTTCCCTTTCTCAGTGAACCTTCCACTGATTTTAACCATTTGATTGCAAAAAAGACAAACAAAACGAGGCTGATTTAGTCGTATTGCCTCCTCAAGATGCCTTCTAAAAGCCATTATTTCACTCTCTGTGCGACTGAAGAATTCCTTTGCTTCGATATAAACACCCTCCTTTTGGTCAAAGACTCGTTCAATGGTTCTTTTGGTGGTATCTTCAATTTGCGTAGCCATATTGATCAACATTATTTACTTTATGGTGAATTTCTATTTTGACACGGGAAAAGACGGTGCTTTTGCTTGCTCGGTGGTGATGGGTGAAACCAAGCGGTGAAGATGTCTTATTTTGTAACGAATGTAAAAAAAAAATCACACAATGCAAGGATACTTCACATTTTAACATTGCGGGTGCGGCTATTTTCTTTGGCTGAAGCGGATTGGCGAGGAGAGGAAGGGGGAACGGTGTGATGAAAGGGGAGCTTGGGGATTGTGAGGGAGTTTGGGGAGCGGTGGACGGGGGGCGAGGAGGCGGAGTTTATAGGATGGGAGGGGGAAAGAGCCGACCCTCGGGGGCGAGGGACGGCGGCGGTGCGGCGGGATGCTTGGTTGTTAGATTGCGGATTGGGGAGTGGGGATAAAAAGAGTCACCCGACTCGGCTGTTGCCAAGTCGGGTGACTTCTGGTTTAAGTGGCGGCTACCTACTCTCCCACGCGAGTGCGCAGTACCATCGGCGCGGGCGGGCTTAACTTCTCTGTTCGGGATGGGAAGA
>CAVDBL010000027.1:0-11793 GCA_963607345.1 Bifidobacteriaceae bacterium | reverse complement strand
ACGACGGCACTGCGCTCACCAACAGCAACGTGACTGTCGCAGGCGACGGCTTCGTAGGTGAGCAAGGTGCTACCTACAAGTTCACAGGCTCTCAGACCGAGCAAGGCTCTTCCGAGAATAAGTTCTCCTATACACTTACAGGCGGTGCCGTAGCCTCCAACTACGACATCTCCGTAGTCTACGGTACTCTCGAAGTAACAGTCAAGACGACAACCGTCTCCATCGTCCTCGACAAGACTTCCGCTCTCTACAATGGTGCGGCACACGTCATCTCCTTCAAGGTCGTCGATGTCGAGGGTAACGAGATTGCTGCAAACCAGTACGATGCCGTCTACTCTACGACCGACTTCACCAATGCTGGCGACATCGAGGTATCCATCACCCTCAAGACAAGTAACTACGTCTTCACCAGCGTAACGCCTGCCATCTATACCATCTCTAAGCGACAGGTCAAGCTCACTTCTGACGATGCCACCAAGACTTATGACGGTACGCCTCTGACAAACAAGAATGTCATTGTCTCTGGCGACGGCTTCGCCGCAGGCGAGGGCGCAACCTACTCTTTCTCTGGTTCTCAGACCAACGTAGGCTCCTCCGCCAACACGTTCGCCTACACGCTTAAAGCAAACACCAAGGCTGCAAACTACGAGATCACGACAGCCGATGGCACTCTCAAGGTCAACGCTAAGGTTCTCGATGCAAGCAAGATAGACATTCTCACAAGCGATAAGGTCTATACTGGCGAGGCGCAAGAGCCTGCATTCTCCGTCAAGATTGATGGCGAGGTCGCATCTGCCGACCAATACGAGCTCTCTTTCTCGAACAATGTAAATGTCGGCACGGCAACTGTCACTGTTAAGCCAAGTGCAACAAGCAATTACAGCTTCGTAGACAAGAGCAAGACCTTCACCATCACGCCTGCGACCCTCACTGTCGACGGCACGACCCTCAGCGACAAGGCCTACGACGGCAACACCGACGTGACCGTCAACGTGGGCACCCTCACGGGCGTCAAGGGATCCGACGTCCTCACCGTGACGGCGACAGCCGTGGCGGCATCCAAGGACGCGGCCGACGGGGTAGGGGTCACCATCACCTACACCCTCTCCGGCGAGGCAAGAGGCAACTACACCCTTGCCGACGACAACACCCTCGCCATCAACATCACGCCAAGGGAGATAACCTTCACCTCCGAGCCCGCCACCAAGGTCTACGACGGCACAGCTCTCCAAAACGAGAACGTCAGTGTTGACAACATCGTAAGCGGCGAGGCGTTCACCTTCTCCAACTTCGCGTCCATAACCGAGGTCGGCGAGGTCGACAACACCTTCGACTACGCTCCACAAGACGGCACGCTCGCCACCAACTACGACATCCACGTCGTCAACGGCAAGCTCTCCATCACCAGCAAGGTCATCGACGCCACCGACATCAACTGCGAGTTCGAGTCTCTCGACTACACCTACAATGGTCACGAGTTCAAGCCTCTCGTAACGCTCCGCCTTGCAGACGACACCGAGATCCCAGCCTCCGAGTACTCCGTCACCTACGCCGACAACATCGACGCCGGTGTCAATACCGCCAAGGCTCAAATCTCCAATGTCGACGGTGGCAACTACACCCTCCCCGACGTGGAGTTCACCTTCTCCATCGCCCAGCGCGAGGTGACCCTCACATGGTCCGACACTGAGCTCGTCTACAACGGTCTCGAGCAAGGTCCCGCCCTCACCATCGGTGAGACCCAGACCCGCACCGTCGAGGGCGCAGAGGTTGCCGATGTCGTCAACGCCACCGTCACGGGCGACAAGCAGGTCAACGTTGGCGACTACACCGCCGAGGTCGTCTCCCTCGACAACGCCAACTACATCTTGCCCGCCACCACGTCGCAAGACTGGAAGATCAAGAAGGCGACGATCTCCGACGACATCACCATCGAGGTGGCAGACAACAACCTTGTCTACAATGCTAAGCCACAAGTGGTCGAGTTCGTCCTCCGCAACCCGGACGGCTCCATCATCCCGGCTTCCGAGTACGTCGTAACGTTCGAGAATAATGTCGATGCCTCCGACAATGCTAAGATCATTGTCACCAACGCCGAGGGCGGCAACCTCGTCGTCCCGACAATCTCGACAACGTTCACCATCAAGCCTGCTCCGCTGACCATCACCGTGTCCAACGTCACGACGACCAAGCTGTACGATGGCAACAATGCGACGACGTTCGACAGCTCTGTCGAGGGCGTCATCGAAGGCACCGATCCTCAATATGATGTGAACGTCACGTTCGACAACGCTAACGTCGGCACAGGCAAGACCATCACGGCTGCCTACTCCGTCGCCAACTCCAACTACGTCCTCACTTCTAACTCTGAGGTCGTAACAACCTCTGGCGAGATAACGCCAATCGTCCTCACTGTCAGCGGTACGGTTGTCGACAATAAGGTATTCGATGGCAATGTCTCCGCAAATGTCTCCACCCTCGGCACGCTCAGTGGTGTAATCCTCGATCAGGATGTCACCATCGCCAATGCCGAAGCAACCTTCGCCGACAAGAATGTTGGCATCTCCAAGCCTGTGACTGTCAAGTTCACGCTCGCAGGTGCCGAAGCCGCCAACTACACCATCGACGATGTCTCGCTCTCTGCCGACATCACGACGCTCACGCTTACCGTATCGGGCGCAGCTGTCGACAGCAAGGTCTACGATGCGACAACCTCCGCCACCATCTCCAATGTTGGTGCGCTCAGCGGCACGACTGCCGACATCGATGTCCAAGTAACTGCTGCGGTAGCCTCCTTCGTCGACAAGAATGTAGGTGTCGCTAAACCAGTGACTGTCAAGTTCACTCTCTCTGGTGCCGACGCTGCAAACTGCTCTGTCGCCGACGCTACGCTCGCTGCCGACATCACGCCTAAGACTCTTACCGTCTCTGGTGCCATCTCTTCGCCCAAGAAGTTCGACAACACTACGGCGGCTAAGCTCACCTACTACGGCTCGCTCGTCGGTGTCATCTACGAAGATGATGTCACCATCGACACCACGGCAACTGTCGCTACATTCGCCGATCCGCAGCCAGGCACGGGCAAGGTTGTCAACGTCGTCTTCGCCCTCACGGGTGACGATGCCGCCAACTATACCGTCCAGGATGCTACGCTCGCCGATGGTGTAATAACTGCCCTCCAGCGTGACAAGAGCATGTACAACTTCTTTGCTCCTGCCAACACCATCTACGACGGAACGCCTAAGGTTGCTGTCGTGACGGGTCCTGGTCAGATAACCCTCTTCTACTCTTCCGACAACGGCGTAACTTGGTCTACCGATGCGCCTGTCAATGTCGATCACTACATTGTCAAGATCAATGTCGCTGCCGACGAGGAGTACGAGGCTGCCGAGATAACCGATGATTCTTGGTCCTTCGACATCACTAAGGGTCTCCAAGAGGCTCCTGCACTCTCCAGCAAGCCTACAAGCCGTCCTTCTGCCGACGATGGACAGATAATCGGTCTCACAACCGACATGGAGATCCGTCTCGATGGTCAGTCGACCTATCAGAAGGTTACCAACACCGATGTTCTCTTCGCTGCAGGTACCTACTACGTACGCTACGTCGAGACCGACAACTATCACGCCTCCAACGAGACGGCTGTCACCATCGACAAGGGAGCTAAGCTAAACCGAGTAATCGAGGATTACACTGTCACTCTCCCAGAGTACCTTGGCTACAATGGAAAGCCTAAGGAGGCGACCGTCGAAGGCCCAGGTGTCATAACCGTCTACTACAAGCAGGCTGGCGGCACTTGGACAACTTCCAAGCCTGTCGATATGGGCACCTACTTCGTCAAGTTCACCGTCGATGGCGACATCGACTACAACTTCGCCGAGTTCGCCGATGGCGCATGGACCTTCACCATCACGCGTGAGCCTCTCGTAATCGACGGCTTCGTTCTCACGGCCCATGGCTACTGCCCAGGCTCCGAGGGTGTCGTCAAGTTCAATATCGTAACGGGCGATCCTGTAGAGTTCCGCATCGCTGTCATCGACACTACGGCTGCAGTCAACTACCCGATCACCGAGTCCGAGTATCAAGAACTGACGTCAGATTCCGAGTTCACCTTCACGATGCCTAAGACAACCGAAGGCAAACGTACTCTCCAAGTCCAGTTCCGAGAGTCCGATGGTCTCACTTCCGAGGTCTACTCCCTTGAGATAAATGTCAACCTCACAAACGAGTACCTAACCGACATCTGGTACGACGTCGTCTCAATCATCAACAAGGTGGATCTCAACACCCCCGATGACCTGACGCCTCGCTTCCAAGCCTACAAGTGGTACCGCGACGATGAGGAGCTGGCGGGTCAGACAAAGCCCTACGTCCAGCAAATCGGTGGTCTCCAAGGCACCTACTACGCCCAGGTTACCACGACCGACGCTTTCGGAGCCGAAGTCCTCTACACCTGTCCTAAGACGTGGAAGGGCGACAACAAGTCCCTCACTCTCCGCGTCTACCCGAACCCTGTCGTTACAATCGCCAATGTCGAGCTCTCGCAAAACGATGGCAATGACCACGACATCTCTATCGTAGACAACAAGGGCCTTACACTCTACCGAGGCACGTTCAACGGTGCTACGACATCCGTCAACATGTCCTCCTACGAGGCTGGCTACTACATCATTATTGTCGATAACCTCAAGGCTAACGTTGTCAAAAAGTAAGATGATGAAAAAGCTCTTCACGATAATCTGCTTCTTCCTGCTGATTCTCCCTTCGGTCCAGGCGCAAAGGTTCTCCAGCCGCCCCCGTATGTCGAAACAGAAGCTGTCTCGTTACCATAGGTTCGTCGACTTCTCCATCGGCGGTGGCTACCACAGCATGAACATCGACCTCGCCGAGGGAGGCGACAAGAACGGTCGCTTCGGTGCCACGGCTGGTGCCTACTACCGCTACGCTTATTGGCGCAACGTCCACCTCTTCACAGGTCTCGGCGCAACGCTCTATAGCGAACGCTCCAAGTACGATAACCTTGAGACTCTCGTCTATGGCGTACACCCCGATAATGGCAAGCAATACACCTTCAAGGCCACCTTTATCAACTGGGAGGAAATCCAACGTACCGTCAATCTCGAGCTCCCCGTGGGGGCGTTCTACACCAACTACATCAACCGCTCTATATGGCGATTTATGGTAGGCGGTGGCGTCAAACTCGAGATCCCTATCGTGAAGAGGTACGTGACCGACAACGGCTCTGAAGGCGAGATGAAGCGTTCTGGCTATTTCCAGGATACCAACGTCGAGTATGACGACCTTGAGAACCATGGTTTCTACTCCTCGACCTCCTTCAACGGAAAGGCAACGACCCGTCTTGCCAATGTAGCTCTCTTCTGCGACGCTGGCCTTTCCTACCCGATTGACAGCAAGCACTCCATCTACTTCGGCTTCTATTTCAGCCACGGGCTTCTCAACCTCTCCAAAGGCTCTGGCAAGGATCTCTTCAATCCCGAAAGCAACTCCTATTCTGGTGTCGTCTCCTCAAATCTTGTCGACAAGACCTACCAGATGGCTGTTGGTCTCCGTGTAGCGTACACCATCGGATTCTAATACCTGAGACCCTCCCGAAGCTCATCATCAAAACGCTTTATATTGCGGCATCCTCATCCCCGAGGGTGCCGCTTCTTTTTCTCTATAATAGCCCCCGTGTGTAGATGTCATGAGCTAACGCCCTCGGCAATCCATGCGGCATTATTCAGCGCACCTTCTTTTGGCATGACCCAAAGCAAAAGCCAGTTATTTCGAGGTGCATTTTTACCCCTCTCCTTAACTCCTCCCCCTCAATCGCCAACAGGAGCAAAATCATCATGAGCCCCTTACGCGATTCTCTTCCCCCCATAAGTAAAGCGTCAAAAGAGTTCGTCTCTCTCCTCTTTAGCAAACAATAGATAGTTTCACTCGTATAAGAAGAAAAATCATCGTTCGCTTATGAAAACTATACTATTTGCTCTTCTCGCCCTTCTGACGTTGCCTCTTTTTGCGTCCACGCCGTCAGCCACGACAAGACAAATTTTCGCCACGATGAAGGCCAATGCTGCTGTCTTCCGTGTCTGGCCGAAGCACATCATTCGTTCCAACGGACAAGTCATAACCCCCGACCAGCCCATCGTCGTCACCGTCCCCGGCAACCCTTGCTCCCCATTCGTCAATGGAGCCAAGGAGGTCAAGGCCGAACTGCTCCGCATCTACGGTTTCGACTACAAGAAAGCTGCATGCACGCCCAACGACTTCAGTTTTAAGAAGCTAAGCTAAGGCTCTACAAGCCATCCTTTGTCTGCCGTTCCCAGTTCATCCCTCCCGTCACAAGAGCCTCCATACTGCACCCCCTCAAGCAAAAACAGTAATTTTCTGAAGTAATCCCCTCGTGTCTGCATAAGTCCACTCGAGATCCGCAACTGCTCTTTCTAATCCCCACCACATCCGCCCTCACGTCCACACGCCGACGTGAGGGCTTTTTCATTCCCCCGTCGCCACTGGCGATGCAAGTGTTTCGGGCGCCATGTGCATGGAAAGGGCACTATCAAGCACCATCGACGGACAGGGTTCCTGCTGAAATGGAACGATTTATTTCGAGGGAGAACAATGATGATGGTACAGACGCAGTGCTGAAAGCCGCCCTCCCACAAAAAGCACACCAACCTCTTTCTCCGCTCTATCCCCACTGATTTAATCCTCCCCCTTCCAATTCCCTTACCGCTGCCTATCCCATAAACCTAACACCAGTTAAGTATATTTAACAAACGGGGGGGTGATTGTTAAAATTACCAGTACATTTGTCTGTGCCAAAGCTATAGGTTGTGCAGGTTGTTTTGTATGCCTCCATATCACGTTCACCGCACACCCCGTTCTCTTTAATAAGCTTTGCCAATCAGTTTTCGCGGGCTTGCTGGTATAAATTGCCAGTGTGACATAATTTTAAAACCTTATAATGCAGTGTAGTATGAAAAAATTTGTGTTCCTTCCTTTCTGTGTGGCAATCCTGAGTCTCTTGGTTTCTTGCGGAGGCAGTTCAACTAAGGACAAATTGGTCGGAAACTGGAAGTTTTCCAATAATATTTGGGATGCGGAATCTGCAGCTACGATAATCTTCTCAGGTGTGATTAATCTTCAAGCAGATGGAACTTATACAATTAAGTCTGATGGGGAGACTTCTATAATTTTTAAGGAGGCTTATACTGATGTCACACCTACGGTTCATCTTTCCTATGAAGAAGCCGGGATTTGGGACGTTAGCGATAACGAATTGATTTTGTCCCCAAAAAGAAGTGGTAGACTACTTGGATTTACTGAAGTATATGTTGTTGGGAAGGACGATCTTCAAGTGTATGAGTACACAAATAACGAGGAGATAAAGACTGTTCAAGGTTGGGCTTTTGGGGTTTTCGTGACGTTTATAAATGAAAATGTACGAAATGAAAGAATTCTGACTGCAGGGCAAGATAAATTTGCCACAAATTCGAGCTTGGGTATTTCGCAGCACAATGTTTTGTATGAACGTGTGAATTAATCGTCATTTGGACTGTTTTTTGAAGCGACGTATTACGTGCAAAATGCAGGCTTCAGAAGCAGGTCCTTCGTTTTGTGGGAATTGAATTTATTGATGCCTAAAATTTATGCCAAGAAAAACTGGGAGATTGTCAGGAGCTTTAAAGCCCATATTATTGGTTGTTTGCGTGTTAATCTTTTGGGGAACCTCGTCTTGTTCCCCATCCGAGAAGATTTACAAGCATGCGTGTAATCGAGATCTTGTAGCACTGATTAAAGATGATGTCAAGTATCCCGAGCATAGGCGGATGGCCCAGAAATACATTGCAAATGGGTTTGATTATGACAGCTATTCCTATTCTTCGCTTCTTGAACTCCGGGACATCTCCGAACAAGATCCAAAACTTTCTGAATTTTTCACTGCCATAATAGCAGATAGAGAATTTTCGGTTGCCAAGAAAGTCTTGTCTGATCCCAAAACTGCTGCCGTATATTATAAGTCTCACTTGAACGAGCAGGCTTTTTTGAGACCCGTGATAAGAGTTGCATATGTTGATAATATTGAGAGTCTGACGTACGAAGAGGCCCGTATTGTAGCACAATCTTTTGCAAATACTGATCTCGCGCAAGATATCACTAAAAGTTTTAAAAGCTACCGGGAGAAACTCTATCCTGCATCACAAATATTCAATGAGGAATACCAGGAGGCAGTTTTTGCGAAATTGGCTAATATGAATCTTTCTCAATTAGCTTCATATTACAAATCTCATTCTCAAGAACAGGCGTTCCTTATACCGGCTATAAAGCGAGCTTATTTAGATGAGACACTCACATATCCTGAAGCTAAGCTTCTATATGAAGCCTTTGATGGTACTGCACTTGCTCCTTTCTTCGAAGTAAAGGCTTTGAATTTGCATGCGGACTGTTTGGAGTCTCTGAAAAGTAGCATTGACGAATACTTTGATTATGAAGCAAGTTTGGTTGAGGCTTATAAAGCGCAAGCTTATGAGGATGCGATGTTATATCTGGCTGAAGCTTCAGGAGGTATTTTGGTGGAGTTTATGCCACCATCTGTGAGTGATGTAGCAACCGGACTTGTAGCTGGAGTAGTAAATGATCCTGTGTCATTTGCCCAAAGTGTGGTCTCTGGCGCCATTGATGATGCAAAAAGTACAGTAAAATCAGTCGTGAACTGGCTAACCGGGAACAATAGCAAAAAAACAACAGGAACAGCTAAAGGAAATGCAGATCAGATTTTTAACAGAGCTTATGCGGCCCATATTTCAGAGCAAGAAGTCGTTTCTATAGTAGGAACTTATGTTGATGAATTGTCAAAGCAGATTGCTCAGTCGCGATGTGTTTTTTTCGAGACTTTAACAGGAAAAAATTATAGAGGAACTGAAAAGTTCAATGTTTACGGCTCCTCTGTTAAAACACATAGAGGTTCCGTGGACATATCTGATCTTCGTTATATTGTCAATAATCAAAATAAGGAAGATAATGTTGGCGAGGCCCTCGCTTTTGCTTCTTATTTGCCAGTAGTTGGCGAAGCTGCAGGCGTAGCTGACTTTGTTTATTCTGTTGGTTCTTACCAATATGAGTATGAGGTAGCAAAAAGCAAAATTGATGCTTTTCAAGAGAAATTCAACGATTTTTTTTCTGAAAAAGTAAATTACTACGTTTCTGTGATGTTTGGTAATTGCTCGCAATATTACAACAGAAGTAGAAATAAGTTTGAAAAATCCATATATGAGAATTTTTAGTTTTGTTTTTTTTCTCTCAGTTCTTTTCTTGCCAATTTGTAATGTAAGTGCGCAATCGAAGAAAGCTGTGGGTCGTGCAGCGACACATTATGTTGGCCGTTCTGCGGGTAGTGCTGCTACTCGTGCAGCAAGAAAGGGATTGGCGCAAACTGCAAAACAAAAGGCAGTCAAACAGGTTCAGAAGAATGCTGCTCGTTCTGCTGCAAAACAGTCTGAAAAATTGACATACCATGAGGCGCGCAAAGTTGCTGCAAATGTCGTTCGGGAAAAGGGTGTGCGCGCAATCTCAGTTTCTTTGAAGTCTTCGCCTTCTTCAATTTCTGCTGTCTCTCATTCAACTGCTTTTAGGAAGGAGGTGGTTGCGGCATCACTAAAGGGACGTGCCCGAAATTTGTCTCCACTCAATAGTGCAAGTAAAGTTGCTAATGGAAAATCGGCGAAACAAACGACTTCAAATATCGTGAGGGCTTCACTCTCTAATCATAAGGGAAATTATACCAATGTAGATAGGCAATTATGTGAAGAACAAAAGCGAGCATTGGTTGCCCAAGGTGTGGATGCAAGGAAAATTGGAGAGGATGGAATTTTAAATAGAGGCGGAATTTATGAAGACGGCGGGTATTTACTTTATAAGGCCTCTCCCAATTTTGAACTGGAAAATAGAATTTGGTATGAGGGCAAAGCGAAACGAAACACTATTCTATTCCTTTCCAAGGACCAAAATTTAGCGGGAGGGGATGCTTGGTCTGTTTGTGGGACTACAGGCCGTTTGAAATACGATTCTTTCGGAAAAAATCAGTTCGACAAAAGAAATGCTTATCTCGCCTATGGTCTTGCGCAGATACGTTCGGGCAAGCGTATTACTTTTAGACAAATAACAGATAAGGCGGCTATCGGCAATTTTGATAGCGCACCATTAGCTCGAATCAATGTTAAGGCTGAAGGAGGGATGAGCACAGTATCGGATGCGGAGTTGCGTAAACACATAAAAAAGAGTGTATCTTACACTCACAAGCGCATCGAAAATTTAGACCCTGATATCATAATTTGCGAAGGTAGGTCTGGGTCTTCTGGTGTTACTTTAGAGGAAGTCGTGAAAACCCAATACCCGGATTTGAAAATGTTTGACAAAGAGGGCTTTATCTACTATTCGCCTTCCGCAAAGAAAGTTGTCATCAACTGCTACCATCCGTCCTATCGAGCTATTTCAGACGAAGAATTTGTAGACAGGGTCCTCGATGCCTTCAGTATGTTTGAGGCTTCCGGTATTCTGAAGTAGATATGCCCCCCCAAAAATACAAGAATGATTACTTCAAGGTTGCTAATCTTTGTTGAATTCATTCTCAGTCAACGGCTCTACTTCCTCTTTATTTCCCACCCGCAAAATGCACCGCAACCTCGTGTATGCAGGTGCCTTGCCGCATAGCCCGAACGTGAAGAGCTGCGGCATACTCATTAATCTGCTTGACTGCTGCATCCCATTGAGTTGTGGCCACAGTCTCCGTCCCATCTTTTTTGTTGATGAACTTCAGTTCGACGATATAGTTGAGGCGAGTGTCGGGGTAACGAGAGAGGTCGGGCAATAGGAAGAAATCGCAAAACCCAAGGTTTAGTTCGAGTTTTGGGGCAAGGATGTAGTAACAGCATGTGCTCAGGAACGCCACGAAGAAGCCTTGTATTTTAACGTGAGTTCGATGAATTTAGAATAGGGATAGCTGCCTGTCATTCTGGTCGTTACAGAAGTCAGCCATTATAGAAGGCTTCTCCGGGAAAAGCAATATGCTGACAAAGCTGGCAATGCATTAACCATGAAGCCCATTACCGAGCGGTGGCGTGAATGCTCAATCTGAGCAACATTCTTCAATCCATCATTAACTGTCTCTATATAGCTCTTTCTGGTGTAGAACCATATCAGTGACGCTTCTCAGTCCGCCCTTCATCCCTTTTCCAAGCCTCGGACGAGGTGTATGCCGTCTGCGAACAGCGTGGCGAAGATTCACTAAAAATATCGTAATCTTATTGTTTTACAATGAATTATATTTAATCGCACTCACGTTAAATATGGAAGGGCAAAGTCACGTTTACTTATGATTTCGGTTGTGAAGCCTTTGGTTGTACATCCTTTTTGAAGACAATCAAGCCTGACCATTATAAAGGAATGGTGCTTTTGTTGGGTAAGGAAACTTGCTTTAGATCCCATTCCCCCTGTTTTCCTCTTAAACCACCAAACCCTCAGCGTCACATCCCTCCCATATCGCTACTTTCCTCATTTTTATCTAAAAATCTCCCCAACCCCCTCACCCCTAACAACTTACCCCCAAAACGCTCCCAAATTTCCCAAAACACCCTCTCCCCATTCCCTCTTCCTTTCACACAAATTAACCTACCCTCCAACCCCCTAATCCACACCCCATTACGCATCCCTCCGCAAAAAACTTCCCGCCACCCCCTTGCGAAATAAAAACTTCCCCCTACCTTTGCACCCGCTAACCGAAACGAC
>CAVDBL010000026.1:0-13503 GCA_963607345.1 Bifidobacteriaceae bacterium | reverse complement strand
ACTATCTTCCACTTTGTGTCAAGACAGAGATGGTGCAGTGCGGCTCGCTGAAAGCGTGGGACAACCTCATCAAACTCAGGACTGCCAAAGACGCTCATCCCGACGCTCAATGGATGGCGGAAAAAGTCCAAGGCGTATTCATCAGCCGACAGCATGAGGCTTCGTCTTGCCCTAAATAAGACAAATGTCATGCAGTGAGTGTTTTTATAGTGTTTGTCCACCCTGTGTTTATCACAATCATTGCAAAGGGTTTAATTTTTTCTCACGGGGCGCCGGGCTGTGAAGTTCCGACGCTCCTTTCCAAAAGAAAATCAAGTTCACTAACAACATAAAACAAACAAGAAAATGAAATTCAAAAGCAATGGCATGATAACCAAGGATATGCTCGGCGACGCCCTGTTCCGCATCCTTGGCTATCAGGTATCACGCCCCGCTTGCCAAAGGGCGATTTCCGAGCTCGTGGATGCCATAAAAGTGTCCATCAGCGAGTATGGCATGACGGTGACCGTCAAGGGCTTCGGCACCATGGGCATCGTCGAGCGCAAGGCTAAGAAAGGCCGCAACATCAAGACTGGCGAGATTATCGACATCGACGGGCGTGAAAAGCCCGCCTTCCACGTCTCGAAAGAGTGGTGCGCCTCCGTCGAGGCGCACAAAGAGAAAAGGGACAGCAAGAGGGGCGAGGTCTCGCCATGGGCTGCGCTCATGTAACCGCAGCGCATGACAATCTAAACGTAAAAAGTATGGCACACCAAAGGATATACGCACGGAACGGCAGCGAGATGGCCGAGCTTTACGGATGGCGACTTGTCAAGTCGTGCCGTTTCCCCGACGGGGGCGTCGGCTTGGGCTTCACCAAGAAAGGTGATTACATAGGCTGGGAGACGTCGCCCGACGACGAGTCAAGGTATCTGGTCAGCGCATGCGTTGGCGGCAAATACCTCAACCTTGACGACAAGTCATACTCGCTCATGGAGATTGAGGACATGCTGCGTAACGACCGCATAAGGGTCAGAAAAGCCGTATAGTCTTCTCCTCCGCATGAAAAAAACACCCCGCTCCTCTTTGAGGAATGGGGTGTTTTTCATACATTTAAAGGCGTGCAATGTTAGTCAAACTTAATCAGCGGTATTATGAGAAATGAAGTAAAAGAGGATGCTCTCGCCAAGTACCTTGCCGAGCGGAAAATGGAGATAACAAAATATTTATTCGAGATAGACGGCTACTCTCTTTACGAAGCAAAATCAACAAACAAAGTAAAAGGCATGGCAGGCCCGCTTCTGCCCCCTGTTTATATGATCAGTGACACGTACGAAGTAAAAAGAATGGACTCATACGACAGGTGGGATTTGTGGAAACAAAAGCATGTATGACATCATCGACTAATTTTCATTACGCACCCATTTAGAGCATACGATGTTCGTCAAACTTAATCAGCGATATTATGGTAAAAGAAGAGAGCACAGAAGCCGTCAATCAAAGCATGGAACAGAAAGGACAGGAAGAGGCTTTGCAATACGCACAAAGGCTTTCCGCCGGCTATTATGACAGAGTAGTCTTGATGGCGCAAATAGATGGACAAAAATTCTATAGAGTATACAAAGAAGGTCGTCACGGGAAAATTGGTCTTCCTTGCATCGTGACTAAGGTTGATGGCGAGTTTATGCAATTAGACATTGACCAAATAGCCGATCTCTTTGAAGCAATCAGGTTGCAAGAGAAAGAATGCGGGACAAAAAGGGAGTAGCAAATTCAAGGTTGTCGAGCCTCAACACCTCCAAACCATGGCTTTTGTCCATTAATCTATAAATTGAGCTGATTGAGTCGAAATTATTGTCCAAGGCGTCGTATAGCACAAGCCCCTTAGGTGTGCGTTCCGCAAATAGAATATGCCCATCGGTGCTTAGGGCATCATAATCAAAAGCGATAGAATACCTACCGCCCTTGGCGGAGGTCGCATCATCGAGTTTTTCTTTTAGTATGTCTAAAGCACGCTCAGAGGCCATCTCTTTGTCTTTGAGCTTGACAAAATTAGGCTCCGGAACTTTCCCTGTTTTAGGGGTTGAAAGGCACTTGTATGGGTTGCTGGAGATCTCATCGTCATATATTCCTTTTGCCGTGACGTTAGCCCCCCTGCGTCTTGCTTCAAAGGCAAAAACACTATTGACGCACACATCCTTTGCGTTAGATTGGTTCGCCATCCCATTATCCGCCTCAAAAAAACGCATAGGTTCGCCAATCTTCCCGCCTCCAAGACTTTCAAGCAGCTCCGTAACATTTTTCTTTTGAGACGCGGATAATTTTGCCAATTCAACAGCTGCGTAATCTTTATCATTCAGAGATTCAAGAGCCAACTTTGCGCTTTCCCTGCTTGACAAGCCCGTGCCTTTAAACCCCGAGACTCCTTGTGTGCTTCCTGGTGAGAAGGGAGATTTCCCCTTGTCCGCTTGTGACTGACTTTGAGTGTTGCCCTTATAGCGTCTAACGTCACTATTCCACGTCTTTTTGTTGTCGGCAAGGAAATACGGCAGCGTTTTTCGCTCCTCAGCCATCGCTATCCGCTCCGTATTGTCAGCCACCCACTTCTTGAAGTTCTCGGGCGGTTTGGTTATCCGAGCCTGCTTCGACTTTTTCCCGTCGTCCCCGCTGTCCTTGAATATCGGCACGGCGTAGCAGTGGCACATTGGATGCCACCCGAGCCACTTGAACGTCTTGGGGTATTTTCCTGCCAGCATGTCGCAAACGTCCTCCGCCTGGTGCTTCTTCTCGTTCGTGCGGACGTCGAAGCCTATAATCTCGTCAATCTGCTGCCAGCATTGCCGCTCAGCCTCCCTGTACGCCATCTGTATCTCGGTGTAGGCGAGCCTCAACGCGGCGTAATGACAGTCCCTCGCCTTTCTTGCAGTCCCGAATTTCTTCTTGTAGTCGTTATTGAGGCTGTCGTAGTCGTTGAGGTATTTGACGAGGCGGTGCGACAACGCCACGGGGCCCTGCCCTTTCTTCATGGCTACCTTGATGGCGTCCTCTATCGCCTCCTTGTAGCCGTCCGACAAGTTCCAGATGCGGCTCGAGATGTTGAACCCCTTGGCGTCGACCCTGTTCTGGAAGGCTTTCAGCACGTCGTCTTTCGTGGAGTAGAATGTAGGCACGTGCGTCAGACGCTTACCTCCCTTTGGCTCGTACGGGTCTCCCTTTGGCTTTTTTTGCGTCTCGCCGTCGCCTGAATAGTGTTTTTTCACGATGCCCTCAACCTTGGCGGCGTGGTTGTAGGCTTTCGTCATGAACTTGTCGGTCTGCTGCTTCACGAAAGCCTCGATGTCGTCCGTGAAGTCCTGAAACATCTGTTGCACCTCCGCGTTGGCGTGTCTCACGTACGATTGCGCCTCCTCCTGCTTCGCTCGCCTCTCTGCCAACAATGCCGCCTGCGTCGCAAGGCGTTCCTCCGCCGACGCCACGCCCCTCTTCACGTCTTTCGATATTTGGGAGTTCACTTTCTGGTACGTTTTCTTCTGGCTTGGAATCTTGGGTTTTGGCATCTGATATTGTATTTTGTGTAATTCTCAAATAATCATTAACTTAGTGCTGTGACTACAAATATACATTTTATGTTATTTGTCTCACTTTAAAACACTACGACGGCATAAGCAGCCAATACTATACTCCATTTTAGTTTCTACTGCTTTAGATGACTATAGCATATGCGAGAAAAATCCGAAAACAATGAAAAAAGTGCCAAATGAGAAAATCGTGGCCATGTACGAGAAGAAGGCGGGCAACCTGTCCGCCACGGCGAAAGCCCTCAACATAGACCGCAACACCCTCTACGCGTGGCGGCACCAGTCAACGGAGCTCGACCAGAAGATGCAAGAGGTGGAGGAGTCGCTCATCGACTTCACCGAAAGCAAGCTCATGCAACAAATTGACGCCTCCAACCTCACGGCCATAATATTCTACTTGAAGACCAAAGGACGCAAGCGAGGCTACGTCGAGAGGCAGGAGAACGACATCAAGATGCACCCCTTCTTCCAGCTTTTGCAAACGCTGCCCGACGAGGGCGAGGATGTCGACCCGAAAGAGTAAAAGGAGGCTATGAGGAACGAGAGCATGAGATACCGCAAGGTGGCTGATCTGCAACCTTTGGCGACGAACCCGAGGACGATAAGCAAGAAAGAGTTCAACAAGCTCGTCGAGAGCATCCGCTTCAACGGCTTCTGGGAGCATCAGCCCATAGCCTTGGAGGAACAGGAGGGGCGGCTCGTCGTACTGTCCGGCAACCAGCGTCTCAAAGCGGCGAAGAAACTCGGCTTGGAGGAAGTCCCGACCGTCCTCTATTCAGACCTCACCGATGAGGAGCGGCTCGACATAATATTGCGATCCAACATCAACAATGGCGAGTGGGACTTCAACGCCTTGACGGTCGAGCCCGACTTCAAGGACGTCGATTTCGACTTCGTAGGCATCACCATCCCCAAAATAGATGAGGGCGGGGCGGTCGACATCGCGAACAAGCGTCAAGACAAAGCCGTCAACACGGAGGATGACGACGAGAGGGAGGGTTTCTACCGCTCGATGTACAAGGACGTCCTCTACGAGAGCGACAACGAGTTCGAGATACCCAACCTGCTGTTGGAAAGACAGGCTGGCAAGGTGGAGCTGCCTCTAAGCCCATGGGGGGCGAACAGCCGATTGCGCAAGGATGTCGCAACGTACCATTTCTACGTCGACGACTACCGCTTCGAGGCCCTGTTCAAAGACCCCGTCAAGCTGCTGCTCAGCGGTTGCCGAGCCATCGTGGAGCCTAATTGCAGCTGCCATGACCAGACACCCATCGCTTGGGGCATACAGCTCATCTACAAGAAACGGTGGATGGCTCGCTACTTCCAAGAGTGCGGCATAAATGTCTACGCCGACCTCAACGTAAGCCACAAGTTCATCAAGTACAACATGATGGGCATACCGAAAGGCTACAACGCCTTCTTCACCCGAGGTTTGGACGGATGGGAGGAGAGCCTTAAATCCGACTTGCAAGTAGCGCAGGAGATAAGCGGCTTGGAACGTCCCAACCTCGTCGTCTATGGCGGGGGCGAGAAAGTCCAGGACTTCTGCCGCAGGCACAGCCTGCTCTACGTCACCGATTTCATTAACGCTAAAAAGAAATAACACATGGGAAGAAACGCCAGCCGCACGAACTACTACGCAAAGGGAAGTTCTCAGCCGATAGCCGTCAACTCCAACGGAAAAAAACTCACCGCCCCGCAGGTGAACACGATGCTCAGCTCCTCATCGAGCACAAGCACGATGCTAAACAGGGACATGGAAAAACAAATCAACCGCGCAATCTCGCGTTACGAGGCGGTCATGGGAATCAGGGAGCGCAACGTGCGTCTCGCCGACCTCGACGGGGCGTATGGCGTGACGTACATCAACAAAGACGGCTCGCAAGGCATCTTCCTGAACAAAAAGGAGTTCGACGTCCCTAAACAGCAGTTTGAGGCTACTTACAAATCTAAAAACTACGAGACGGGCTTCAAGAACTACACAAACAGGGCGGCGCAGCACACGGTGACGCACGAACTGGCGCACGCCACGTGGACAAGCTCTTATCAAGCTCCAAACTGCCAGGCGGCAGGCAAGGAGATAAACGCCCTGTACAAGAAATGGGTTAAGGACAAGAAGAAAAAAGACTATGGCAGCTATTCGAGGCAAAACGTGGATGAGTTCTGGGCGGAGACTATAACCAAGGGAATCCACGGAAATTCCGACGAGTACACAAAAAAGGCGATAGCCATCGCCAAGAAGTACAAATTATAGTTATATTAGAATAACCTAATTAAATGATAAAGTCATGAAAACAAGCACCAAAAGAATTGAGATCACTCCACTTGAGCTCGCCATGCTGAAACGCCACTTGAACGGCGACTTCTTCCCTCCCGACCAGACGAAGGAGGAGATGCAGGCGATGTGCTCGGTAATCGACAAGGCGGACAACTACATGGCGGAGCTGGACGCATACGACGAGTTGGGGACAAGCCTTATGAAGTGGTTCTACAAGAAGTACCAGCAGCAAGTGAGGCGAGACAAACAAAAGGAGACGCAAAAGGAACAGGAGGCGGAGGGCTAAGTCCCTTCCCCAAAAAATGGTCGGGGTTTACGATTGCGACCCCGACCATTCTCCCCAAAACGCTGAGAACAAATCACCACGACACTATGACTACTGACTGCAAGATCCGCCCGCGCCATCATTAGGCGGCTACTACCCGAGACTATGACTGACACCGACTATGAGACCCCATACGGCACCACCGCAACTATATTGAAGCTAACCAGACGGCAAGAGGCGTGAAGACGGACGACAAGACGAAAGCGAAAAACATCATGGCGGCATGGCGGAAAGACTGGGTGCTTTTCGCCAAGGAAGTTCTGCGCGTCAACCTCGACGAGGAGCAGAAAGCCATCCTGCGCTCCGTCCAGCACAACAAGATGACGGCAGTGGCGAGCGGCACGGCACGAGGCAAGGACTTCATCGCCGCATGCGCCGCCATGTGCTTCATGTACCTCACACCGACGCTCCAAGGGGCTAAGCTCGTAGGCAACACCAAGATTGCGCTCACAGCCCCGACTGGCAGGCAGGTGCAGAACATCATGATACCCGAAGTGACGCGCCTGTTCCGCAACGCTGGAGGCGTACTGCCAGGCTACCTCCGCTCCGACGGCATCAAGACGGATTACAGCGAGTGGTTCATGACTGGCTTCAAGGCCGACGACACGAACACCGAGGCGTGGTCGGGCTTCCATGCCGTGAACACCATGTTCGTCGTCACCGAGGCTTCGGGCGTCAGCGAGACCATCTTCAACGCAATAGAGGGCAACCTCCAAGGCAACAGCCGCCTCCTCATAGTCTTCAACCCCAACACGCCGACCGGCTACGCCGCCAACGCCATGAAGTCGGAGCGTTTCAATAAGTTCCGACTCTCGTCGCTCAACGCGGCGAACGTCGTGGCGCACAGGGTCGTCATACCCGGTCAGGTGGACTACGACTGGGTGTCCGACAAGGTGCACAGCTGGTGCGCCCCCATACCCGACTCCGAGCGTGTCGAGGATGAGGGCGACTTCGTGTGGGAGGGCGTGAGCTACCGCCCTAACGACCTCTTCCGCGTCAAGGTGCTCGGCATGTTCCCAAAGGTCGCTGAGGACGTCCTCATCCCTTTCGAGTGGATAGAGGCGGCAAACCGACGATGGGAGGAGCGGCAAGGTCGGCAGCAGCCCCTGCGCTTCGGGCGCATCGGCGTGGACGTGGCTGGCATGGGTCGGGACAATTCGGTCATCGTGCCGCGCTACGGCAACTACGTCCCCGAGATCATCGCTTTCAACAGCGGCGGCAACGCCGACCACATGGCTCTCGCAGGGCGTGTCAAGACATATCTCGACAACAGGGAGAACAAGGCCATGATAGACACCATCGGCGAGGGGGCTGGCGTATACTCGCGTCTTGTCGAGCAAGGGTGCAAGAACGCCCTCTCTTGCAAATTCTCCGCCGCCGCCCACGGGCTTTCCGACGAGACGGGCGTCTACGCTTTCGCCAACCTGCGAGCCTACTGCTACTGGGCCGTCCGTGATTGGCTCAACCCCTCAAACGGCTACGACGCGTGCCTGCCCGTCAGCGAGCGTCTCATTGAGGAGGCGACGAACGTCAAATGGAAGTTTCAATCCGACGGCAGGATAATTATCGAGCCCAAAGACGACGTCAAGAAGCGCATCCATCGTAGCCCCGACTACATGGACGCCCTCGCCAACACGTTCATGCCGACAGGCGGCGAGGGGCTTGACGACGACCAGATAATGAACATTTTCCATTAACACAGATACATGAGAAGCATTGAGGAAATATTCGGAGACGGGCGCACGCCCTCGGAAATCATTTTCGAGCTGAAGCAGAAGGAGCTGCGCCTGCCGCCATGGAGCAAGGTGTTGCAAGACTACGAGCCAACGCTCCACACCATCGTCAGAGACCATTCGAGCCGCAAGGACAAGGTTTACAACGGGCAGGTCGAGAGGGCGTCGAGAATACATCTCGGGTTGGAGAAGCTCATCACCAAGAGGGCTACAGAGTTCACATTCGCCATACCGGTGAGGCGCAACTACGTAAACGCCAAGAACGACGACGAGACGCAAGCCGTCATCGGGGCAATAGAGAAGATTTTCAAGCACGCCCGCATCGACAGCGAGAACATCAAGCGCGGCACGGCATACTACGCCTCGTGCGAGATTTGCACCGTGTGGTACACGGTCGAGAGCCCCAACAGCCTATACGGCTTCGAGAGCGGCTACAAGCTTAAATGCCAGTCCTACTCGCCCATGGACGGCGTGCGCATCTACCCCCTCTTCAACGAGGCGGACGACCTCATCGCCCTGTCGATGGAGTACCAGAGGCTCGTCCTCAACGAGCGCGTGCAGTTCTTCGAGACGTACACCAAGGATCGCCACGTGCGGTGGGTCTACAAAGCCAACTCCCCGAGCGTCGACATCGACGAGAAGATAGCCCTCGGCAAGATTCCCGCCGTATACACGTACCGATGCGAGCCGATATTTTTCGGACTCTCCCATCTTCGGCAGGAGATAGAGTATACCCTCTCTCGCAACAGCGACGTTGTAGCCTACAACTCCGCACCTATCCTGAAAGTCAGCGGAGCCGTCGGCGGTGCTGAGCATAAGGGCGAAAGCAGGCGCATCGTGCGAGTCGAGAACGGGGGCGACGTCTCCTACGTCAGCTGGGCGCAGAGCAACGAGGCTGTGCGCTACCATGTGGACACGCTCCTCTCACTTTTCTTCAAGCTCAGCCAGATGCCCGACATCAGCTTCGAGAAGATGTCGTCGCTCGGTCAGATCGGCTACGACGCACGCAAGACCCTTTTCACCGACGCCCATTTGAAGATCGGGGAGGAGACGGGAGCCCTTGGCGAGTTCCTCGACCGTGAGGTCAACGTTGTCAAGGCGTTCCTCAAACTAATGAAGCCCGAATGGGCGGACAGGCTGGACAACCTCGAAGTTGAGAACGTCATAACCCCCTACGTCCAGGACGACGAGGCGCAGACCATCAACCGCCTCCAAAGCGCGAACGGAGGCAAGCCCCTCATGTCGCAGCTCGAGAGCATACGCATGTTCGGCAAGACCAACGACCCTGCCGCCACGCTGGAGCAGATAAACGTCGAGACGCAAGCCGCCGCCCAAGCCAGGGACGTGATGAACGGCTTCGCATAGCCAACATTGGATTTCTTACGCTATATATTTGGCGATGCGAAAATTATTTGCGCAACTCCGATATATTTTTTAATTTCGTAAAAGTAAAACCGCATGGAAATTACAAGCCGCGTATTTGACGCATTGAAACCGAGAGTAGCGTCTTTCGGGTTCACTAAGAAGGAGCTTCAGAGTGTCGCCGCCGTCATCGCCGACAATTTGAGCCTCGATGAAAACGCAGAGGAAGAAGTGGTGGACGCCGCGATAGACAAGGCGGTCAACACGATGGTTCCAGTCCTTCAGCTGGCTCAGTCACAAGCAAGCCGCGCGATAGAGAAGTTCAAGGTTGAACGCAAGCAGGAGGAGCAGGACGGGCAAGAGGATGACGAGAACGGCGAGGCTGCAAAGCCAACGGCCAAGAAAACGCCACCCGCAACGAAGCCCCAGCCGCCTCAAGACACCACGCCGACGTGGGCGCAAAACCTTATCAGTTCCGTAGCCAAACTGGAGACGGAACTCGGAAGCTTGAAGAATGAGAAACTGACCACCTCCCGAAAGCAAAGATTGGAGACGGCCCTCAAAGACACGGGGGCGTTCGGCTCGCAGACGCTGAGAAGCTTCAACAAGATGAAGTTCGACAACGACGAGGAGTTCGACGAGTATCTCTCGGATGTGGAGACCTCCGTCAAAGAGTTCCGCAAGGAGCAGAGCAACGCGGGGCTCAAAGCGTTGGAGAAGCACCCTGCCAAAGGAGGCGAGAAAACGGAAGAGCTAACGGATAGCGAGATAGACAAGATCGTGGCGGCTCTCTAAACAGCCCGGCAAGTCTCGCAAGTCGCAAACTAAACAAGAAGCAAAATGTCACTTTCTAAGACCGAGGTACTTGCTTTTGGAGAAGACTCCGTGGTCATCCGCAACTACGTCGCCGGCATCGTCGGCGGCAAGGCGTTGGACACCACCGGCTACTCCCAGAAGCACATCAAGGCTGGCCACGTCGTGATCCGCGACACCGCCACAGGCACCTACAAGCCCATGCCGCTCAACACCGACGGCACGGCATACGCCACTTTACCCACAGGCAGCGAATACGCTGGCTTCGTGGTCTCAACAGTCCCAACAGAGGAGCCTCTCGTCGGCATCATGTACGCTGGCGAGGTCAACGACGAGGCCGTGCCTTACTCCGTGGCTTCCATCGCCACGGCTATCAAGGCCGCACTGCCTCAAATTGCGTTCCTTCATGATTAAACAGAAAGGAGTAGAATACTATGGATAGCTCACTTTTCATTGATTACGTCCAGCGGTTCATGCCCCGTCTCGACAACGTCATCGAGAAATACAACGGCAGGCGCACACCGCCAACATACCTCCACAAGGAGCGTCTCCGCACCGAGTACAGCGTCGACCAGAAGTGGGAGAGCGCGTCTGTCAACACAAGCTACGTCTCCGCCGACATCGTCGCCATGGACAGCCCGCTGCCTTTGAAGATGCGCAACACCTTGCACACCTCCAGCGGCAAGCTCCCAAAGGTAGGCCTCAAAAAGCTGCTCAAAGAGAGCGAGATCAACGCCATCAACATCATGATTGCGCAGGGTCAGAACTACGAGAACGTCGTGCGCCGCCTCATCAACGACGCCGTCTCCTGCTCCGTAGCCATCGACGAGGCTAACGAGAAGAACTTCCTCACAGGTCTCTCCAACGGTCTTGTCGCCGTCCCCGACGCCGACTCCGCCAACGAGGCTCTCCGACTCTCTTTCAACTACCTCCCCGAGAACAGCTTCACCGTCGAGACCAAGGGCACCCTTGAACTCTCCGACATCAAGCGTGTCCTCGACAAGGCTGACACCGACGGCAACACCATCACCGAGATTTGGCTCGCCAAGTCCACCTACGACGCACTCCGTCAGACTCGTGCCGCGCGTGAGCTCGTAGCGACATACAATGGCCAGTCCTTCACCGACCAGACTACCCTCCCCGTCCCGACGGCTGGCAAGTTCGACGAGGCTTTCGCCGATGACACCAACGGCGTGCAGTTCGTCAAGGTCGACCGCACCGTCATCGGTGAGAAGAACGGCAAGCGCACCCCCGACAAGCCTTGGAACAAGGACAAAGTCATCTTCACCATCGGCGGCGAGCTTGGCGCACTCGTTTGGAGCGACCTCGCCGAGAAGACCAACCCCTCCGAGAAGGTGTCCTACACCACCATCGACCAGTACAAGCTCATCAGCAAGTACTCCGAGACCGACCCCCTCATGGAGGTGACATCCGGTCAAGCACTCGTCCTCCCCGTCATCGAGAATGTCGACCAGATTTACTCCCTCGACATCGCCAACGCCGAGGAGGTCGACACCACCGCCGAGGCTGCTGACACCTCCGACACCTACGTCACCGTATGGGGCAACAAGTACACCAAGGCTTCGTTCATCACCGCAATGAAGTCCATGGGCATCTCCATCTCCGCCAACGCGAGCGATGAGACCGTCATCAAGAAGGTCAACGCCCTCTCCACCGAGGAGGCCGAGGCTCTCAAGACGGCTGTCGCATCCTATAAGGCGTAACACTCACATCTCTTTCCAATCAGTCTGATACGATCATGGCAGCAAGGACAATTAGGCAGGCACTCATCGACGAGGTGTTTTACCCCATCCCCGATGGCAAGGTTGAAAACGTTCTTTTAGCCCGAGGCGTCGACGGCGACGAGCCCGTCACCAAGGAGACGCTCAAGGGCGACCTGTTCAAGGGTGCGCTGGCTGACTGCCTTGCCGCCGTGATCGAGCAGGCTCTCAACTTCTCCGAGGCTGACAAGTCAGTCTCCACGTTGTCCACTTCGCAGGTGGCAATACTCAAAAAAAAGGTGAACGCTCTTTACGCCTCCATAGGCGAGAGCGGCGTCGACCTTGGAGAGCCGTCCGTCACTTTCGGCTTGTAAAACGCCTATCAAAACGTTATCCACATGGCTGTTTTGAAACTCCGCAAATTCAACATCTCTAAAAAGATGCTTGGCGAGGGCTACGAGGACGAGAGGGGAGACTACCACGAGGGCGAGACCACGTGGAGCGAACCGACACCTTGCGACCTTGTGCCGAACAACGGGAAAGCGACGATAACCAAGTACCAGGACGGCTCCGTCATCACCTACTCCTACACCGTCTACCTCCCCAAAGGAAGCACGGCGACGTTCAAGGTAGGTGACGTGGTGCGAGTCACCGCAGACGACGAGACAGTAGTGGAGACCGACGTGAAGGGCTTCATGCGATACCAGCTGCAATCCAAGGTATGGGTGTAAGCGTCAAGATAGAGAAGAATATCGAGGCAAAGGCGCAGCTCTATTTGAGGCGGTTGGCGTACATCTGCAATCAGGAGATGAAAAACGCCCTCGCCGATTTGGGGCAGCTCACCGTGGAGGACGCTGTCAACCGTCCGGAAAGCCAATCTTTCATAAACCATACGGGCAACCTCCGCAGCTCAATAGGCTACGGAGTATACCGGGATGGCAAGAAAGTGGCGGGCGGCGGCTTCCAACCCACGGAAGCACCCGAGAGTAACGGACACCTCGGGCAATGGTACGGACGCAGGGAGCTGACAAAGGCGTACAAGGGGACATCCGAGAACGCGTCAGTCAAGGAGATAGCCTCCGACTTCACCTACAACGGGGCGAGGTTCACGCTCGTAGTCGTGGCTGGCATGTTCTACGCTGGCTACGTCGAGGCGAAACCTACCAAAGACGTCCTTGCGCAGGCGCAACTGAAGCAGGAGGCGGCGATTAAGCCGAGGTTGAGGGCGGCGACGCAGAGGATAAAGGAAAGGATAGCGAAGATAAGGATATGAAGACCGACACCGAGATACGCGACGACGTTTACGCGCTCGTCAAGAAATCACAGATAATGGACGCCGTCAACGGCAAGCTCTGCGCCCGATTGCGTCCGCAGAACAGCACTGCCGAGGATGTCGTCGTCTCCGTCTCCGCCAACACGCCAGGCGACCCGCAAAGGGCGTTCGTCAACGTAGACATATACGTCAAGGACGTCAAGGTCGACGGGCGTAACGAGGAGGATACAGCGAGGGTTAGGGAGTTGAGCCGTGTCGCTTATGACGCTCTGCAAAGCAACACGATGCCCGATTTCTACGCCACGCTCGAGGAGCAACGCGTCTACGCCGTGGATGCCACTGGCGAGCACCTCATACAGAACAAGTTGCGCTATCGGCATGTCGAGGAAGCATAAACAGGTATAACAGACAAAAACAAGAACACTATGGCACAGTCTCTTT
>CAVDBL010000025.1:0-15151 GCA_963607345.1 Bifidobacteriaceae bacterium | reverse complement strand
CAGTTGGTAGAGCACAACCTTGCCAAGGTTGGGGTCGCGAGTTCGAGTCTCGTTTCCCGCTCCAAATTCTTTTTTGTTTAGTTTTTTATAGTAAAAAATTAATCGACCCTGCGGGAATAGCTCAGTTGGTAGAGCACAACCTTGCCAAGGTTGGGGTCGCGAGTTCGAGTCTCGTTTTCCGCTCTTTGAAAGTCTGAATCTCTTCAATTAGAATTTGGGTCTTATTGAAGTTTTGCAGTAAAATGCGCAGGTGGTGAAATTGGTATACACGCTACTTTGAGGGGGTAGTGGTCGCAAGATCGTGTGAGTTCGAGTCTCATCCTGCGCACTTCTGCGGAAATAGCTCAGTTGGTAGAGCACAACCTTGCCAAGGTTGGGGTCGCGAGTTCGAGTCTCGTTTTCCGCTCTTTGAAAGTCTGAATCTCTTCAATTAGAATTTGGGTCTTATTGAAGTTTTGCAGTAAAATGCGCAGGTGGTGAAATTGGTATACACGCTACTTTGAGGGGGTAGTGGTCGCAAGATCGTGTGAGTTCGAGTCTCATCCTGCGCACATAAAGCCCGATTTTAATCGGGCTTTTTTTTTGTCCATACTCCCCATTGTCCAAACGCGTCAATACCCCCACAGATTATGACACCCACTAAAAACAATCACTCTTCCGATAAGCGGTCCTCTACCGACCAGCGGGTGTCTACGTCCAACGGCAATAAGCCAAAGCAGCAAACGCAAAAGGCGCAACCTGCCCGTCCGCAATTTTCCGATGCCAAGTCTCAACCTTCCAAGCCTGAACGAAAGGACCTCCGCCTCTGGCTGCCAACAACGGTCAAGGAGGCCGAGCTTCGAGGGTGGGACGAGATGGATGTCGTGCTTTTCAGTGGCGATGCCTATGTCGACCATCCATCTTTCGGGGCTGCAGTTGTAGGTCGCATTCTCGAAGCAGAAGGTCTCAAGGTCGCTATCGTCCCTCAACCTAACTGGCAAGACGACCTCCGCGATTTCAAGAAGTTCGGAGCTCCCAAATATTTCTTCGGCATCTCTCCTGGTGCCATGGATTCCATGGTCAACCACTACACTGCAAGCCGCCGACGCCGCCACGATGACGCTTTTACGCCTGGTGGTATGTCCGGTCGCCGCCCCGATATGCCGTCAATCGTCTACACGAAGATTCTCAAGGAGCTCTTCCCCGATGTCCCCGTCCTTCTCGGCGGCATTGAGGCCAGTCTCCGTCGCCTTACCCACTACGATTACTGGGAGGATCGACTTCGCCCAGGTATCCTTGTCGAGAGCGGTGCCGATCTCCTCGTCTACGGCATGGGCGAGAATCCGCTCATCGAGATCGCCGATCTTCTTCGTCGTGGCGTCCCGTTCAGCTCCCTCCGCACAGTTCCCCAGGTGGCATTCATGCAAAGTGCAGACGAGCCGCTCCCTAAAAATAAGCGTTGGGAGACTATCATGCTCAATAGCCATGAGGACTGCCTCAAGGATCCGACCCTCTATGCCGACAATTTTCACCATATCGAGGAGGAAAGTAACAAATGGTACGCCAAGCGTCTCGTACAGCAGGTGGGCGACAAATATATCGTCGTAAATCCGCAATACGAGCCAATGACGCCAGAGCAGGTCGACCACTCTTTCGATCTCCCATATACCCACCTCCCGCACCCGCGTTATGACGGCAAAGGCGACATCCCGGCCTACGAGATGATCAAGAACTCTATCAATCTCCATCGCGGCTGTTTCGGAGGTTGCAGTTTCTGTACCATCTCTGCCCATCAAGGTAAGTTCATCGCTTCGCGTTCCGAGGAGTCTATCCTACGCGAGGTCGAGCTGGTCACTAAATTGCCGGGCTTCAAGGGCTACTTGTCAGATCTTGGTGGCCCTTCTGCCAACATGTACGGCATGCGTGGTCGCAAAGTCGAGTTGTGTAAGGTGTGCGCGCGCCCCTCTTGCATTTTCCCTAAGGTGTGCAAGAATATGAATACCGACCACACCCGACTCCTCAATCTCTACAAGAAAGTCGATGCGCTGCCTGCCATCAAAAAGTCTTTCATCGGCAGCGGTGTCCGCTACGATATGCTGCTCAACGATGATGCTACGCCCGAGGAACTGAAGAGCCATCGCGCCTATATCGAGGAGCTTATCGCACATCATGTCTCCGGACGCCTCAAAGTCGCTCCTGAGCACACTTCCGACGCTGTCCTCAATGTCATGCGCAAACCCTCTTTCTCGCTCTTCTACAAGTTCAAGAAGAAGTTCGATGAGGTCAACCGCAAATATGGTCTAAATCAGCAGCTTATTCCATATTTCATGTCCAGCCACCCTGGGTGCAAAGAGGAGGATATGGCTCTCCTTGCGGCAGAGACGCACGACTTGGATTTTAAACTTGAGCAGGTTCAAGATTTCACCCCGACGCCAATGACGGTATCGACGGTCATCTACCGATCTGGTGTCCACCCCTATACGCTGAATCCCGTCTTTACCGCTACGTCCCCAGAGGAAAAGCGTAAGCAACGCATGTTCTTCTTTTGGTACAAGCCAGAGGAAAAAAGGGCTATATGCGACGAGCTGCGCAAGATGCATCGTGAGGATCTTGAAGAACGTCTCTTTGCTCCCTCCCACGGCTGTCCGTATGCGGCTCCCGTCCAACGGTCAGAATCCAACTCCCGACAAGGGCGAGACGATCGTCAAGGCTTCAGACAAGGTTCTAAGCCCTACAAGCAGGCTGCGTCTCCCAAGCCCTATCAGCAAGGTTCTTCGCCCAAGCCTTTTGCAAAAGGCGGTAAGCCTCAGCGTAATGACAACAAACGTCCGCCGCGTCGTTAAAAATCTTCGAGCCACGCCCTAAAGTGTGGCTTTTTTTCACTCTATAACTTCTCTTTCTCGCCCAAAATCGCTATTTTTACATCCCCAGTAGTCAAAAATATTATCCTACAATGAATAAAACCCCTATTGCCGATTCGGAGCTCATCATCAATGCCGACGGCTCTATTTTCCATCTCCATATCAAGCCCGGACAGCTCGCCAATAAAGTCATTCTCGTCGGCGATCCTGGTCGTGTAGCGATGATTAAGGAGTTCTTTGACACCATTGAGTGCGAGAACGCCAATCGTGAGTTCATCAGCTTCACTGGCACCTATAAGGGCAAGCGCATTTCCGTTCTCTCCACGGGCATCGGCACCGACAACATCGACATTGTCATGACAGAGCTGGACGCCCTCGTAAATATCGATTTCAAGACCCGTACCCCTAAAGACGAGCATACCACACTCGAGATAGTCCGCATCGGTACTTCTGGCTCTCTCCAGGCCGATCTCCCTGTCGATTCTTGGCTCCTCTCCGAGGCTGCCATCGGCTTTGATGGTGTCCTCAACTATTACGCAAGGCGCAACGAGGTTTCCGACCTCGATTTCGAGCATGCCTTCGAGGCTCATGTCGATTGGAATCCCCTTCTCGCAAAGCCATACGTAGTCAATGGCTCTTCTGAACTGATCGACCGACTTCGCCACGATTCTCGCATCCATGTCGGCACCACGATTTCCGCCCCGGGCTTCTATGGTCCTCAGGGTAGGGTAGTGCGCCTCCCTCTCGCCTCTCCTGATCTCAATGAGAGGATAAACACGTTCCGCTTCAATGGTCGCCGTGTCACTAATTACGAGATGGAGTGCTCTTGCATCTACGGTCTCTCCCTCCTGCTCGGTCACAAGCCTGCGACCGTATGCGCCATTATCGCCAATCGCCTCGCTGGTCAATATTCTAAGGATTACAAACCAGTCGTCAAGGCTCTTGTCGAGCATGTTTTGAATAACTTATAGTCCTAACCACCATCATCATGATAGACAACAAACAGGCTCTCATCGCAAGCAATCCCGTGTGGGCTTTCTTCGATGAGATCACTCGCATTCCTCGTCCTTCTAAGCACGAGGAGCATATCATCGCTTTCCTCCTCGATTTCGCTGCAAAGCGTGGCTTCGCTACAAAGCAAGACAAGGTAGGCGACATCCTCATGACCGTCCCGGCTACCAAAGGCTGTGAGTCTAAAGAGCCGGTCATCTTGCAGGCCCATGTCGATATGGTTTGTGAGCAGAACGAGGGTCGCAACATCGATTTCTCAAAAGACCCAATCGAGTACTACGTCAAAGACGGTTGGGTTCGAGCCCAAGGCACAACCCTCGGTGCTGACGACGGCATCGGTGTGGCTCTCGGTCTCGCCATAGCCGACGGAGGTCTCAAAGGCACTATCGAGCATGGTCCTCTCTACTGCCTCTTCACGGTTGATGAGGAGACTGGTCTCACGGGCGCATACAATGTCGAGGCTGATTTTCTCCCCGCTGCGCGTCTCATAAATCTCGATTCCGAAGATGAGGGACAGATTTTCATCGGTTGCGCAGGCGGATGTACTACCCGTGCCTCCATTCCTGCCACTCGTGTCGCTACTCCCGCCGGCATGCTCGGTGTCAACATCAAACTCGCTGGTCTTCTTGGCGGTCACTCAGGCGGCGATATCCACCTCGGTCGTGCAAACGCCAACAAGCTCATGGCGCGTTTCCTCCATATCGCGCAAGAAAAATGTGGTCTCCGAATAGCTGCGATTAATGGTGGCAATCTCCACAATGCCATAGCCCGTGAGGCATCAGCCGTTTGCGCTGTTCCTATGGCGCATAAGGAGGATATCCGTGTCGAGCTCAATTGCTTCATTGCCGACATGGAAGAGGAGTTCCGCAACGTCGAGCCAAGCATCTCTTTCACGCTTGAGACTGCCAACGCCCCCGAGTCCCTTTTCTCTGAGGCTCTCCAGCATACTGTCCTCAACGCCATTCTTGCCTGTCCTCACGGCGTTCTTGAGATGTCCCATACCATGGACAATCTCGTCCAGACTTCCACGAACCTCGCTTCTGTTCGCACTAACGAGGCTTCTGTCGACTTCCTGACTTCACAACGTAGCTCTGTCGAGAGCGGTAAGACCTTCGCCCAGGCCATGGTCGCTTCCACTTTCGAGCTTGCGGGTGCTAAGGTCGAGGAGGCTGAGGGCTACCCCAGCTGGACTCCCAATCCCGACTCTGCGCTCGTCAATATCGCATGCCAGTCCTACCGCGAACTCTTCTCATCCGAGGCTGAGGTTCTCGCAATCCATGCAGGTCTCGAGTGCGGTCTATTCCTCGACAAGAAGAAGGGGCTCGACATGATCTCTATCGGCCCGACCCTCCGTGCCGTCCACTCGCCCGACGAGGCTGTCGACATCGCAAGTGTCGAGAAGTTCTGGGTCTTCATGCTTGACCTCCTAAAGCGAATGTAGATGAGGGAGACCTTATTTCTCGCGTTCGCAATATTGGCAACCTGTTTTTCCTCCTGCTCTTCGGGCGGAGGAAAAACAGGTCCTTGCGTTCCAAACCCTGATTCTCTTTCCGTCGTCTTCGACTCTTTAAACTATACGCCTCTTCTCACAGATGCCGATGGGAGGATGGATAGCATCTTCCGTGCAAAAGGCTACATCTTCGGTCAAGACATCATAGATGCCTCCCACAACGGAAATTTAGATGCATCTTTCCTCCTTGCCCAAATGTATTCTTACGGTATTGCAGGTGCCGTGCCCAATCGTCGTATGGCGTTCCAGCTTTACATCTCTCTCGCTGATAACGGCGTCACGGAGGCAAAGGCTATGGCTGGCTATATGCTCCTCTACGGCTATGGTGTAGAGGCCGATGCCTCTAAAGGGCTTGACCTTGTGACGGAAGCCGCCAATAATGGCAGTGGTTTGGCTTATCTGTTTATGGGTAATTTCTATGCGCAAGCTGAACAAACTCCCAAGAACATCTCTCTTGCCAAGGCTTGTTACGCTGAGGCGCAAGCTCTCGGTATCACTGAGGCTGCTACCATTCTGAAAAACTTCGACAAGTAAAAAATGATGCGCCAGGATAATCTTCGCCTTCCGTCCGAGTGGGAGGAGCACGCTTTTTCCCAAATCACATGGCCCAGTGTCGATTCTGATTGGGCATACATGATGGAGCAGGTCGAAAAATGCTATGTCTCACTGGTTGAAGCCATAACACGTTTCGAGCCTCTCGTTATTGTCACTGATGATGAGCCTCGTGTTCGCCATATTTTGGGTAAGGAGCTGTCCGAAAAGGTGCGTTTCTTTGTCTGTCCAGTTAATGATACTTGGGCGCGCGACCACGCTTTCCTGTCCCTCGTTGATGCCTATGGTAACGCTACTCTCGCCGATTTCCAATTTAATGGCTGGGGGCTGAAGTTCGCTGCCGACAAGGATAATCTGATAAATAGCAATCTCTATTGCGGCCCTCTGAAAGACAATGCCTATCAAGATTCTTTGAAGGTGGTCCTTGAGGGGGGTAGCGTCGAAAGTGACGGATGTGAAACCATTCTCACTACGACGAATTGCCTTATGGCGGACAATCGCAACTGGTTCCGTTCTAAAACCGAGGCTGAGGCTGTCCTGAAAGATTCTCTTCATTGTGAGCGTGTCCTATGGGTTGACCACGGTCTTCTCGTCGGCGATGATACCGATGGTCATGTCGACACGCTTGTCCGCTTCGCCCCATCCGACACGATAGTCTACGTTGCGCCTCCAATCTCTTCTGCCGATGAGCAGTATGACGAGCTTGTCGCTATGGAGTCCGATGTCAAGGCTCTTCGCAAAGCCGATGGCACGCCTTATAGGCTCATTGCGCTGCCATGCGTACCGCCAATTCATGATAAGGACGATGGGTCCCGCCTCCCCGCCACCTATGCGAATTTCTATTTCGTCAATGGTGCCATCCTCCTCCCTACCTACGGTGTCGATACCGATGCCGAGGCCATCTCAGTCATGTCCAAAGCGTTCCCCGATTACAAAATTGTCGGTGTCGATTGCCAAGCCCTGATCCGACAGCACGGCTCTCTCCATTGCTCAACGATGCAATTCCCTAAGTGCGTCAAGATTAATATTTAGTTTCTCTCCTTTTCCCAACCAATGTCCAGAATTATCAGAGTAGGTATCATTCAACAGGCTGCAGACGCCTCCATCAATTCCAACTTGAAAAAGCTTGGGCAAAAGATTTGTGCTCTTGCCGAAAATGGTGCGCAGCTCGTCGTTTTGCAAGAACTTCATAATACGCCGTATTTCTGCCAGACGGAGGATGTCAATATGTTCGACCTCGCTGAGCCGATTCCGGGTCCGTCGACAGACTTCTTTTCTGCCATTGCTAAGCAGTTCGGCATAGTCATCGTCTCCTCTCTCTTTGAGAAGAGGGCGCAAGGTCTTTATCACAATACAGCGGTTGTATTGGATGCCGATGGCTCAGTAGCTGGCGTATATCGCAAGATGCATATCCCCGACGATCCAGGCTATTACGAGAAGTTCTATTTCACGCCAGGAGATCTCGGTTTCCAACCTATCGACACCTCCATCGGTCGCCTCGGGGTCATGGTCTGTTGGGATCAGTGGTACCCCGAAGCAGCAAGGCTCATGGCTCTCGCAGGTGCCGAGATGCTCATTTATCCTACTGCCATCGGTTGGGATCTTTCCGACGACGACGATGAGCGTGAGCGTCAGCTCAATGCGTGGATGACTGTCCAGCGTGGTCATGCTGTTGCCAATGGCCTCCCTGTTGTGACTGTAAATAGGGTGGGGCACGAGGCCGATCCTTCTGGTGTTTCCAAGGGTGCCTATTTCTGGGGCAATAGTTTTGTTGCAGGTCCGCAAGGTGAGCTTCTTTTCAGAGCCCCGTCAAACGAGGAGGTTGTTGATATTATCGAAGTCAATCTCGATCGATCAGAGTCCGTCCGCCGTATTTGGCCTTTCCTGCGTGATAGGCGTATTGAGGATTATGGCGACATTACAAAACGTTTTCGTATCTAAATGAAACACTCTAAGTTATACACCTTGATGGCAACTGCTACTCTTCTGTCTGGTTGCTCTGGTTCCGTGAACCCATTGTTGGACAAGGAGTTCAATACTCCGTTCAATTTGCCTCCCTTTGAGCAGATTGAGAATAAGCACTATGTCCCTGCTTTCGAGGCCGCCATTCGAGAGAGTGAGCAGACCGTCGAGCTGATAATACAGAATAGTGCTGCTCCAACTTTCGAAAACACCATTCTTCCTCTCGATCGTGCCGAGCAGCATCTCTCACGTGTCTCCGCAATTTTCTTCAACCTCCTTGAGACCGATGTCACGGACACTATGAATGTCATGGCGGAGACAATTCTCCCAATGCTCTCCGCTCATAATGATGATGTCTCTTTCAACGATGCTCTGTTCGCACGTATCAAACAAGTATACGACGGTCGCCAAAATGCTAACCTCGATAGCGTGCAGCTTCGCGTGTTAGGTCTTTACTATAAAGACTTTATTCGCAATGGTGCACTTCTTGACTCAAAGGGCAAGGCTCGTCTCCGTGAGATTAATTCCAAACTATCACTACTCTCCCATTCGTTTGGTACTAATCTTCTTGCCGAGACCAACGACAGCTACAAGCTGATTGTCGACTCCGCATCCGACCTTGAAGGCCTTCCCGACAATCTCGTAGCCGCAGCCGCTGACAAGGCAAAGGAGTTGGGCTTGAAGGGCAAATGGGTCTTCACTCTCCACAACGCCTCTATCATGCCGTTCCTCCAAAGTTCCGCTCGCCATGAGCTTCGCAAGTCGCTATTCGATGCCTATTGCCGCCGTGGTCGTAATGGTGGTGAGCATGATAATCGTGAGATTGTCCGTCAGATGGTAGCCCTCCGCATCGAGAAGGCGCAACTCCTTGGCTATAAGACTTTCGCCCATTATGCCATTGAGGAGAATATGGCGGCAACGCCAGAGGCTGTCGATTCTTTCCTCGCAAAAATATGGGCTCCCGCTCTCCGTAAGGCAAAAGATGAATTGTCTGAGATCCGTAAGTTCGCCTATAAGGCTGAGAAGGTCACCAATATCGAGGCTTGCGACTGGCGTTATTGGGCTGAGCGTCTCCGCAAAGCCGAGTACGATGTCGATGAGGCTGAGATTTCCCAATATTTTGAGTTGAACAACTCTCTCCAGGGCATGTTCGCCACCATCCATAAGCTCTATGGCATTTCTTTCAAGAAAGTGACAGACGCTCCTCTGTACAATAAGGACGATAACGAGGTTTGGCAAGTTATCGATACCGATGGTCAGAGCTTAGGTGTCGTATATTTCGACTGGCATCCGCGCGCATCAAAGGGCGGTGGGGCTTGGTGCACCTCTTTCCGCAATCCTATCGACAATTTTGACGGCACACATACACAAGGACAAATATCAATCGTCTGCAATTTCACCAAAGGTGCTGCTGGTCAGCCCGACCTTCTCACCTACGATGAGTATCTCACCATGTTCCATGAGTTCGGCCATGCCCTCCAAGCTCTCTTTACCCGAGGCAAGTATGTCCGTACTGCAGGCAATGTCCCGGGCGATTATGTCGAGATGCCCTCACAGATCAATGAGCGATGGGCTGCCGACCGCAATGTCATAAAGTCTTTCGCACGCCATTACAAGACCGGTGAGGTCATTCCCGACGCTCTCCTCGATAAGATCGATCGTGCTGCCAATTTCAGCCAAGGTTTTGCCTCTACCGAGTTCCTTGCGGCTGCCCTCCTTGATATGAAATGGCACCTTCTCACCGATCAAAACAATGTCCCCAATGTCGACGATTTCGAGAAGAAAGTCTTCTCCGAAATAGGTCTTATCAGCGAGATTGAGCCTCGTTACCATACCACTTATTTCTCCCACATTTTCGATGGCGGCTATGCTGCTGGCTACTACGTCTACGATTGGGCGGAAATGCTCGTCTGCGATGCGTTTGCGGCATTCGAGGAGTCTGGCGACATTTTCAATCAGACTTTAGCGGCAAGCTTCCGCAAGAATTGCCTCAGTGAGGTAGGCGATGGCGACCTGATGGGACAATATGTCCGCTTCCGTGGAGCTCGTCCTAATATGGATTATCTCATGCGTCATCGCGGGTTCATTGACGAACCGTCTAAGAAGGTTTCAAAGTCCTATGCGAAGACTGCTCCCTCGACGAAAAAAGAGACAGTTAGTGCATCCACTCCCGTGAAGCCGACAACTGCTGAGTAGTCGCACGACAAGTCCTGATATAACGAACGCCAGCAAGAGAGCTTCTCTTCGCTGGCGCTCTTTTTCATATTGGCAAATAGCCGATTTGTCAATAAAATTTAGTAATTTAGATTAGCATGGGTGATGCCCAATGCTTTGAACATTATAACTACCCCCAAAAGATGTCTAAGACTATTATATACCAGCTGTTGCCGCGCCTGTTCACCAATACTCGCGGTGTCAACAAGAAGAACGGTACAATAACCGAGAATGGTTGTGGCAAATTAAATGAGATTAACGACGCTGCACTCGATAGTATAGCGAAACTTGGCGTGTCGCACGTTTGGTACACAGGCATAATCCGCCATGCCTCTGCGACCAAGTACTCTTACATATCACACCCAGCAAACGCCAATGTCGTGAAAGGCAATGCGGGAAGCCCTTATGCAATTGCCGATTACTATGACGTCAATCCCGATCTGGCTGAGAATGTCGATAATCGCATGAACGAGTGGAAGGAGCTTGTCGAGCGAACCCATCGCCATGGGCTGAAAGTCCTGATGGATTTCGTACCAAACCACGTCGCAAGAGGCTATTATTCTGATGTTAAGCCAGAGACAAACCTCGGCAAGGATGACGATACGTCTGTCTCTTTCTCCCCTCAAAACAATTTCTACTATCTCCCAGGGCAAGATTTCGTCTCTCCCGTCTCAAATCTCGACGTCCCTTATGTCGAGTCTCCTGCCAAAGCCTCTGGCAATGATGCCTTTACGGCTCAACCATCAATCTTCGACTGGTATGAGACCGTCAAGCTCAACTATGGTCGTGACTACTCGCCAAGCGGTGAAGAGCATTTTTCTCCTCGTCCCAACACATGGATTAAGATGCGCGACATCTTGCTCTACTGGATTCAAACAGGCGTCGACGGCTTCCGTGTCGACATGACGCACATGGTGCCAGTCGAGTTCTGGCAATGGGTTATCGCGCAAATTGTCGCACGCCATCCTCAAGTCATTTTTGTCGGTGAGATATATGATGTCGATCGCTACGCCGATTACATACAGGCTGGTTTCAACATCCTCTACGATAAGGTGAATTTCTATGATGTCGTCCGTAGCGTAACTGCCGAGCGTAGTCCGGCAAGCTGCATCACGAATATTTGGCGACGTACCGAGAGGGTAGGGGCTAACATGCTCTATTTTTTAGAAAACCACGATGAGCAACGTATCGCCTCAACCTTCTTCGCCTCCGATTCTCTTAAGGGACGCCCGGCTTACCTTTTAGCGCTCACCATGGGGCGTGGAGCCACGATGCTCTATGCTGGTCAGGAGCTCGGCGAGAAGGGTATGGATGAGGAAGGCTATAGTGGTAGGGATGGTCGAACCTCAATTTTTGACTATTGGAGCGTCTCTTCGCTCCGCCGTAACGTTAGCGGCTTCAAGTTCGACGGCTCAAGCCTCCTGCCCGAGGAACGCAGTCTCCGTGACTGGTACTCTAAGGTTAACAACCTCGCTCAACGCTACGAGGCTCTTGCGAATGGCGAGTTTTATGACCTCCTTTGGATTAACCAGCATATCTGGGTCGATTCCGCAAATGTCTATGCATATCTGCGCTACAATGAGAACGATAGGTTCCTCATTGTCCTCAATTTCGCGGCGACACCCAGACGTCAGCGCCTCCGCATCCCCGACGATGCATGGCGTCTCATGGGCAGCACTTGGAATGAGTGCATAACTCCTTACGACATGCTCGGAAACGCTCTCTTCCTCGCTCGCGACTCCGTCAATAACATAAAGGAGAGTGGTCTCGAGGTTGAAATACCAGCACATGATGGTCTGATTCTCAAGATATAGTGCTTATGCCGCCTACCTTAATTGTTTTCTTAAAGAAAGATGTGGCATTTGCAACATGTCTCGCCACGAAAGGTTTTGCATAAGAAAATAGCTTGTGCGAATTGAATGGAGGGGAGCATCGTTTGAAATAAAGGCATGTCTATGACATCAAAAAAACAAACTGATAGATTGTCCACTCACTGACGCTCAGTTGCCTTTTTGTCGCCCGAAAAGTGTAAATTTGCGGCTCCGAAAAACATCACTTCATTATGCAGATTAAGAACGGGGAGGCTTTCAACACCTCTGACATCGAGGTACTTAGCTACCCTGCTTTCTACGACCGCATGATGGCGCTTCTCGAGTCCGAGACCCATCATTGCCTAAGCTATTTCGCTAAGCAAAATGACGACTCGTTGCGTCTCTTCGCTTTTGTCTCGCTCGACGAGTGCGCCACCATTGAGGCTCTGTCTGCCGATGCCAAGGCGTCCGACGTATTGCCTTCCATGACAGCCGAACGCCCAGAACTACATGTCTTTGAGCGTGACATCCATGAGTCCATCGGAATAGAGTTCTCAGGTCACCCATGGCTCAAGCCTCTTCGTTTCCCACACGACCGTAAGGCCGGTGGTGATATCTACGATTATCCATTTTTCAATATCGAGAGCGAGGAGTTCCATCGTGTCGGTGTCGGGCCAATCCATGCTGGTATCATTGAGCCGGGACATTTCCGTTTCATCTGCGAGGGCGAGAAGATCCACCATCTCGAGATTCAACTCGGTTGGCAGCACCGCGGCTGGGAGCACCTTATGCTCACCAAGAAGAAGATGCTGCAACGTGCCGTCCTTTCTGAGAATGTCGCTGGCGATACTGTCGTGGGCAATGCATGCGCCTTCGCTCTCGCCTATGAGGCACTTGCTGGTGCCGAGCCAAACGAGTCTCTCTCTTTTGAGCGCACTTTAGCTCTTGAGCATGAGCGCATTGCCGTCCATACTGGCGATTTGAGTGCCATATGTACAGATATCGCCTACCAGTTGGGTAGTGCAGTCTTCGGTCGCCTGCGCACCCCGATGATTAATTTCTTCCAAAAGTGGTGCGGCAGCCGTTTTGCCAAGAGTCTCATTCGCCCAGGCTATACAAATTTCCACTTCACCGACGCTCTGGCAGCCGAGTGGCTGAAGACAGCCGAGGCTTTTGAACCCGATTTTATCGAGATGGCGGAGCAGATGTTCGACCTTCCCTCCGTTCTCTCCCGCATCGAGCGTACGGGTGTCGTCTCTACAGAGACGGCTATGCGCCTTGGACTCGTCGGAATGCCTGCCAAGGCTTCTGGTCTTGCCCGTGATGTCCGTGCCTCGCATCCTTATTTGAACTACGCCTCTCTCGACGTGAAACCAGTCGTCAAGCAAAGTGGCGATGTCTATGCGCGTGCCCGAGTCCGTTACGAGGAAGTCCTCCAGTCGCTTGCCAACATCCGTAAGCTCATAGCCTCGAAACCAGCCATGACTGAAACTCCTCATGGCGACTACCTCACTCTTCGCCCTGGCAAGACGGTTGTATCTCTCGTCGAAGGATGGCGAGGTGTTCTGTGCCACGTCGTCCAAACCTCTGCCGACGGCGAGATTGAGACCTACAAGGTTGTTGATCCTTCTGTACATAATTGGATGGGTCTCGCAATGGCCGTCCGCAATAATGGCATCTCCGATTTCCCGATTTGCAACAAGAGCTTCGACCTCAGCTATTGCGGTCACGATCTTTAAATTCCCCAAGTCGTTCACTTCCAATCATATTACCCCGTGCTGGAGTCTTTGAAAATCCTGTTCCATCAAGGAAAACAATATATACCCGACGTCACGACAACCGATGTCCCTGGCGTTTTCCGTGGTCGCCCAGTAATCTCAAATGCTGTTGTTGACGAGGCTGCTCTTGTTGACCTTTGTCCTACAGGGGCTATCTCTTCTTCCCCGCTAAGTATCGATCTCGGTCGTTGCGTCTTCTGTGGGGAGTGTATGTTCGCATGCCCCGAGAAAATTTCCTTCACAAAAGATTACCATATCTCTTCAAATGATCGTGGTGCTCTTGTCGTTAGGGCAGGGGAGGATCGTCACATCGTTATCGATCCGGACAAGGTGCGTGGCGAGATCCGCCGCCTTTTCGGTCGCTCTTTAAAGTTGCGTGAGGTGTCTGCTGGCGGTGATGGCAGTTGTGAGATGGAACTTAACGCCACAGGCAACGTCAATTTCGACATCGGGCGTTTCGGCATTAGTTTCGTAGCGTCGCCACGTCATGCCGACGGCATCGTTCTCACTGGCCCTATATCAGAGAATATGGCGGATCCTTTCCTCGAGGCATACAATGCCGTGCCAGAACCCAAGATACTCATCTTAGCAGGCACCGATGCCATTAGTGGCGGTATCTTCGAAGGTAGCCCAGCCCTCCGCCGTAGCGTTCTCGATGGTCTGCATGTCGATCTCTATGTTCCAGGCAACCCCGTGCATCCGTTGACCTTCATCAATGGAATCCTTTCATTCCTCGGCAGAAACACCAAAACATTGACACTGTAAGCATTGCTAAATTTTTAGACCATCGGCAAGAAACAACAATTTTGCCGAGGCGAATAAAATGCCTACCTTCGGGCAAGGATAGTATCGAATAACGAATAACAGACTAAAGCAAGACCCAGTCGCAGCGATGCGGCTGGGTTTTCCATTTTCATGGCCGACACGAAAATGGCGGCATCTCACGACACCGCCATCACTCAACCTAAAGTAAAGAAAATAAAATCAATAAACACACAAACAACATATCATGACGTCGCATCACATAATCATCTACTTTTTGCAATACTACGCTATTTTCTCATTCAGTCAACATCTGCATCTGGATAATTTAAGCCTATTTAGCCATCTTGCATAATGCTGATTATTTTTGGACATACGCCAATCATATGCGGTCGTCCATGACAAATATAATGCGTCATTGACAAATTCGCAATTCTGCCTTCTGAAATGTATATTTGTAAAAGACAAAACATTATGACGAAGCTATGGCAGATATAAACCTCACGACGGGTCTCGACAATTCGGATTTCAACAAAGGGTTGAAAGACATGATTAACAGCCTGTCGACCCTCAACCAGCAAGTGCAGATGCAAAACGCCTCCATGAGCAACGCTTTCGACTCCCTCAAGTCAAAGGGGCTGGAGGCGTTAGGCGCACTCGGCATCGCCACGGGGCTTAAGTCATTCGCCACGCAGGTAGCCACGGTGCGAG
>CAVDBL010000024.1:0-16304 GCA_963607345.1 Bifidobacteriaceae bacterium | reverse complement strand
CCATTTTGACCTATATCGCAAAAACCACACTTTTTCAGCCTCCATTTTGACCTTTACGCCCCTAATTCATGCTCGGCAAGAAACTGATATTGCATAGGAAGAAATAAGGTGGTAACTTACCACCTTAAAAAGTGGTAACAGACAAATGTAGAACGTCTATGACATTAGATGAAACATATAGCAAGTGGCAGTCACTGCAACCGCTGACAGAGTACGAACAACGTATGTTGAGCGTACGCTTCACCGTAGAGTACAATTACAACAGTAACCATCTTGAAGGGAATACTCTTACATATGGTCAGACAGAGTTGTTACTGCTCTTCGGAAAAGTAAGCGGCGAAGGTCATCTGAAGGACTTCAACGACATGAAGGCAAGTGAGGTATCTGTAAGAATGATGCAAGAGAAAGCTGGTAACAAACAGGAGCCGCTGACGCAAAACTTCATTCGTACACTTCACCATACGTTGCTGCGTGAAGACTACACTCAATACCGCTCTTTGCCCAACGGGGTGCAAACAAGCTATGTGATTCATGCAGGGCAGTACAAGACTCGCCCAAACAGTGTGATTACACGTTATGGCGACCGCTTCGAGTATGCTTCTCCCGAGGAAACACCCTCTCTGATGACCGACCTTGTTGATTGGTATAATGAGGAAGAGCAGAAAGGCGCACTCTCCCCAGTAGAGTTGGCTGCACTATTCCATTATCGATACATACGCATCCACCCTTTCGAGGACGGCAACGGACGCATCGCCCGACTGATGGTGAACTATGTACTTTCACGCCATGGTTGGCCGATGATTGTTGTGCGCAGCCGCAAGAAGCAGGAATACCTCGAAGCCTTGCATAAGACGGATCTTGTAGTAGGAACAATCCCGTCCACAGGTGCCCATGCCACAATCAAGCAGATAGGTCAATTCCTGAAGTATTTCGAGAACCTTGTGATGCGAGAAATTCAAGCAGACATCGACTTTGTTAGCCGTAAGGAAGAAGATCTGTGGTGGTATGACGGCGAAATCATTTCCGCACGAAGCAAAAACGTGCCCCGCATATTGCGACTGATGCGTGACAATCCCGACATCACCTATGCCCAACTAACGACAGATTTGGGAATCAACACCTCTGCCGTACAGAAATTGGTGATGCGCATGACAGACAACGGCTATATTGCCCGACTTGAAAATGGCTCATGGCGAGTGATTGCCACCTCGATAGTGTAAATAAGAAACGAGTCAGCTAACCACAAATTCCATCTCTTTATTATGGACAAAGCCAACAATGAGAACCCCTTTGAGCAGCGGAACGAAGAAACGTCAGCCTCTGCGTCTGAAATACCAGAGGAAACAGACGTCATCGGATTTGACTTGTGCGGTTACCCGTATAACAAGAAATATCCCCCTAACGTAGATTTGTACGGCCGCAAATATGACGGGTATTCCTCTCCTTTCCGAGCCACTCTGTTCTACAGTTTTGCCGTCCAACACTATGATTTGGAATTTTCATATCATGACAAATGCTACTATTGCCTATCAGAACCCGATTTCGTCGCCCTGTGCGATAGTAATTTCACCATTTGTTACCAACGTTTCGAAAATGCCAATGTTTTCATAGAAACGTTCGAGATTGAAGGCAAAAAACTTATCGACATCATAAACGACCTCGACTATGCGGAGCCCGAATAACCCTTGCCTACCCACCCTACACAAGATATTTTATTAGCTGATGTGGAAAGGATAACTAACTTTGCAACAGAAACATCTCAACTTCTACTTTAAATGAAAGCATACGTTTTCCCTGGCCAAGGCTCACAATTCGTCGGCATGGGCAAGGACCTCTATGAAAACAACGCCGAAGCTAAGGCTCTCTTCGACGAGGCCGACGCCATCCTCGGCTTCAAGATCACTGATATCATGTTCGCCGGCACCGACGAGCAACTCCGCCAAACCAAGGTCACACAACCGGCCATCTTCCTCCACTCCGTAATCCTCGCTAAGGTTCTCGGCGACGCCTTCAAACCCGATATGGTCGCAGGCCACTCCCTCGGCGAGTTCTCCGCTCTCGTAGCAGCTGGCGCAATGTCCTTCGCCGACGGTCTCAAACTCGTCTCCCAACGCGCCATGGCAATGCAGAAAGCTTGCGAGGCTGCGCCTTCCACCATGGCTGCCATCGTAGGTCTCGATGACGCTACCGTCGAGAGCGTTTGCGCATCCATCGACAGCGTCGTGCCCGCCAACTACAACTGCCCAGGCCAGCTCGTCATCTCCGGCTCCGTCGAGGGCATCGACAAAGCTTGCGAGGTCCTCACCGAGAAAGGTGCCAAGCGCGCCATAAAGCTCTCCGTCAGCGGCGCATTCCACTCCCCTTTCATGGAACCCGCGCGCGCCGAACTCGCTAAGGCCATCGAGGAAACCAACTTCTCGGCTCCCGTTTGCCCAGTTTACCAAAACGTCACGGCAAGCGCCGAAACCGACCCCGCCACCATCAAGAAGAACCTCGTAGCACAACTCACCTCCTCCGTCCGCTGGACTCAAACCCTCCAGAACATGATCGCCGCAGGTGCGCAAGAGTTCGTCGAGGTCGGACCTGGCAAGGTTCTCCAAGGCCTCATCCGCAAGACCGACCGCTCCGTAGCGGCCTCTGGCATCTCCTCTCTCGCCGACATCCAACAATAGGAACAAGCGACAAGACATAACAAATAACGAGGGGGAGACGCGCAAAAAAATATTTTTGACGCTTCTCCCCCTCTTCTTATAAACTCTTTTACCCCAAAATGGCGCTGGATCTTCTCTCCATGGTCGATATGCCTACCGACGCATGGTGCAAGAAATATATCTGCGACGGCAACTACCTGCCCGTCACAGACTCGCTTTGGGGCATCCGTTCGTCAACAGCCTCCGGTCTCACCGTGCGACAAGTCGTCGCCATGCGAGCCGGCGAGCCTTACATAACCCTCTGGCCATGGCATTGGAAGCTCATCCTCGCCCAACTGCCGCGCATAGGCGCAAGCGAGATTGAGTTCACCACATCCGAAAGCCTCCGACGCGAGATATGGCTCCTGGCGACGCGCAACCGCTATCCAGCCCACTCCCTCGCTCATATCGTCATCTGGCTCGAAGACATGCCCTACGGCAGGCAACTTCGCCACGCTATCTTCCAAAGCCGACTCCCAAAGTCCATCTTCGACATCTCTGCCGACCACCCACTGAACCTCATGCCTCCATCAAGGCTCTCCGTCGTCAACGAGACCGCAGGCTCTTGGGCCGATGTCACAGTCGAGGCGCTCGCAACCAACCGCGCCAAATCCCAACAATACGACGGCGCATGCCTAACACTCCCCAACGGCAACCTCGCGCGCACCACTCTCGGCAACATATTCTTCTTCCTCCCTGGCGGACGCGTCATTGGCTCCTGCCGTGGCACACGCCCCGACGCACTCTGCCAATTTGTGCAAGACAAAAACCTCTTCGGGCATTTCAACTTCAAATACGAAGAGGTCGAAGGCTTCTCGCAACCCATCATAACCGATGCCGTCGAATGCTTCATCTGCGACGCCACCATCGGGCTTCAACCAGTCATGTCACTCGGCACGACAAAAAGATTCCGACGCACAGCCACCTCCGTCATGGCCGAGGAGCTGCGACGCCTCGTCACCCTATGACTTTCCTGAACCTCTAACTTAAATAACGAATATGAAATTTCTAAGACTGCTCCCCTTGGTCGCCCTTGCCCTCTGCTCGTGCGCCAACCCCACGTCCAACCCGGCCGACCTCCCCAAGTTCTCCCCCGAGGCCGAGCGAGTCATGGCTTTCCTCGACAGCATCTACGGTCAGAAGACCCTCTCCTCCACCATGGCCAATGTATCATGGAATACCGCCGAGGCCGACCTCATCGACTCCACTTTCGGCAAGCATCCCGCCATCATAGGTCTCGACTATATCGACATCTATACCGACCTCGACACCTCCGCCAACGCCAACCGTCCCTACGACGATTTCTCCGTCCCACAATCTTGGTGGGATGCCGGCGGCCTCGTCTCCGTATGCTGGCACTGGTTCGTCCCCAAATCTCCAACATCCTCCGAGCGCACCTTCCGACCCGATACGCAATTCCGCGTCTCCAACATGCTGTCTGACAGCACTTGGGAGAACGCCATCATGCTCCGCGACCTCGACCTCGTAGCCAACCGCCTCTCTCAATTCCGCGACGCCAACATCCCCGTCCTATGGCGACCACTCCACGAGGCAGCAGGAAACACCGTCATCGGCGGCGAGCCTTGGTTTTGGTGGGGCAACAGCGGTGCCGAGAGCTACGTCGCCCTGTGGCGTTATATGCATGACTATTTCCGCTCCAAAGGTCTCAACAACCTCATCTGGATATGGTCCACCGAGACTGGTATCCACGGCGACTCGCTCGCCTGCGACTCCACATGGTACCCTGGCGACGAATATGTCGACATCATAGGCCGCGACTCATATCACAAAGATGCCTCACAATGCCTCGCCGAGTACGACGCCATCCGCAAGACGTTCCCCTCCAAGACCTTGGCTCTCAGTGAGTGCGGCGACGTGGCTTCCGTTACCGAGCAATGGGTCGCAGGTGCACGTTGGGCATGGTTCATGCCTTGGTATCAATACAACGCCCAGTCGCTCTATTGGCATGAGTGGGCCAATGTCGATTGGTGGCAAGATGCCGTCGATTCCGATCTCGTCCTCTGGCGCGACGACCTCCCCAACTTCAAGTAGCAAAAACCTCATAGCGACATGTAAAGTAGGCGCGGCATCCAACCTCGGGTGCCGCGCCTGTCTGTTATATGGTGTCTCTTCACTTGCTATTCCTTGAATATCTTACCCCATAGCTCCTCTATCCGCTCAGCTATCTTGAACGCCAACACGGGCGGTACGGCGTTGCCAATCACCTTATACGCCCCCGACGAGCTAAGGTGACGCTCCGGCAATACAAACGGATAGTCAGGTGGGAATGTCTGGATAAGGGCACACTCGCGAGGCGTCAACCTGCGCTCTTTCAACCCCTTAGCCAACTCGTCTTCATGGTGCCCACCATGCTCCGCCGACAATCTGCGGAACTCTATATTCCCATGATGCTCCGACCTTATCGTCGGTCCTATGCCATGCTTGTGTATCTCCGTCTGCCCCTGCCCCTTGGCAAGATACTTAGCCTTCGAGTACACGTTCTGCGCAGCGTCGACGCTCTCACCTGGCTCCCTCAACCTTTGCAACACGTCGTCCGTCGTCACGGGTGCCATAAGTCCCTCATCTTCTGTCGTATATGCGTGCGTCGCCTTCGGATATGGGTCATACTCGCCAACCTCGCCTCGCTCAAACGCCTCCAATATCTCTGGTCGCAATGCGTCACGTCGCAAACCAATGAATATCACGCGCTCACGATTCTCTGGCACGCCATAGTCGGCAGCATGAAGAACCCGAGGCGTCATGACGACATAGCCGCCACCACCTGCGCTCGCAAAATCATGCTGGATTATCTCCTTCGCGTCGCCAAGGCTCACAAGCCCCTTCACGTTCTCCGCCACGAAAACCTTCGGATGCGTAGCGTCAATCACCTGCTTCATCCAGAAATACAACTTGCCGCGCGTCTCCTCACTCGGCTCCTCGTCGGTGCGCGATTTGCCGTTATGGCTCTTCCCCGAATTGAAACCCATACGTTTCCCCGCCACGCTGAAATCCTGACAAGGGAATCCGCCCGTCACAATATCTATCTTCTCAGGGAACACCCTCTCGCCGGCAGCCTCACGTTTCACAAGGTCCACGACGCTCTCCTGCGAGTATGAGCTCCCGTCACGACCAAACCTGCTCATATATGCCGTCCACGCCACACGCGCCTCGGGCAATATGTCATTGGCAAAGACAGTCTCCATACGAGTCCGCCTCACCAATACCCAGTCGTCGTTCAGCACCTTAGCCACCGACGACGAGCCCTCAGCAAACGACCGCCTCGGGGCGATAAAGCCGCCCTCAAGTCCCAAGTCCATGCCTCCGCACCCCGAGAATAAAGACAGCACCCTCAGCCTCCTCGCGCCACTCGGGCTCTCTAATTGGCTATAGTCAGGAATCTCGTCCTCCCCCAACAGGTCAGACGACGTGCTAACATACTGTCTCATATTCTCAATCCTTTTCTTTTCTGTCCGCTAAATTAGCTCATTTCCACCAATTACCCCATGCGACACCACTCCCGCCCTATGCCGATATGAGATAACGAAACAAACCTCTACATTTTTAAAAACACAAGCAACAACAACCTCGCAACCCTTGCCATCCTAAATAAAAATCACTATCTTTATAGTCGAAATCACAACATATTACACCATTGATAATTAACGTTTTATGCCCGACACTCACTGATCGGGACGATCTCCAGAGTGCCTGACTAAGATTTTATCCCCATCGGCATTCTCCCCCCCCTTGCTGCCACCCGACAGCGACAAGAGCTTGTAATATTGCTCAACAGACGATGAAGAGAATATGAATGAATAGTCGCATTCTCCAAGTGTAACGATAAAAACAAACTAAGATATGCCACTGCAAAGTGAGGCCGCCCTCGAAAATGGACTTATAGCCACTCTTCAAAAGATGAACTACGAATACGTTCACATTGAAGAGGAAAGGAACCTATACCCCAATTTCAAGAAACAGCTCGAAAAGCACAACCACAAGCAACTCGCTGAATTGGGACGTACGGAGTTTTCTGATGCCGAGTTCCAAAAGATCCTAATCCATCTTGAAGGTGGCACCCGCTTTGAAAAGGCCAAGAAGCTACGCGACCTCTACCCTCTCGAACTGGAATCGGGCGAACGTCTGTGGGTCGAGTTCCTCGACAGGACGCATTGGTGCCAAAACGAATTTCAAGTCTCCAACCAGATCACCGTCGAAGGCCGAAAGAAATGCCGCTACGACGTTACGATCCTTATCAATGGACTCCCATTGGTCCAAATCGAGCTCAAACGCAGAGGTGTGGAGTTGAAGCAGGCGTACAACCAAATCCAACGCTACCACAAGACCTCCTTCCATGGTCTGTTTGACTACATCCAGCTTTTCGTCATTTCCAACGGGGTCAATACCAGATATTTCGCCAACAATCCCAACAGCGGCTTCAAGTTCACATTCACCTGGACCGACGCCGCCAACATCCCATTCAACGAGCTCGATAAGTTTGCATACTTCTTCTTCGACAAGTGCAACCTCGGCAAGCTTATCGGCAAGTACATTGTCCTCCATGAGGGCGACAAATGCATGATGGTGCTACGCCCCTACCAGTTCTATGCGGTTGAGAAGATCCTCGATCGTGTGGAAAACTCCAACGACAATGGCTACATCTGGCACACGACCGGAGCCGGCAAGACTTTGACCTCTTTCAAGGCCGCCCAACTGGTCTCCGAGCTTGACGATGTCGACAAGGTAATGTTCGTGGTCGACCGACATGACCTCGACACTCAAACCCAAGCGGAATACGAAGCTTTTGAGCCAGGAGCCGTCGACAGCACCAACAATACCGATGAATTGGTCAATCGCCTACAAAGCAATTCCAAAATCATCATCACCACCATCCAAAAGCTGAACGCCGCAGTCAGCAGGCAGTGGTACAGCAACCGCATCGAGGAGGTGCGACACTCGCGCATCGTCATGATTTTCGACGAGTGCCACCGCAGCCATTTCGGCGAGTGCCATAAGAACATCGTCAAGTTCTTCGACAACACCCAGATCTTCGGCTTCACAGGCACACCCATTTTCAAACAAAATGCCGTCGACAAGCATACGACAAAGGAGATTTTCGGCAACTGCCTCCATAAATACCTGATTAAGGATGCCATAGCCGACGAAAACGTTCTTGGCTTCCTCGTCGAGTACTACCATGGCAATGAGAATGTCGATAACGCTGACAAAGGACGTATGACGGAAATCGCCAAATTCATCCTTAATAATTTCAATAAGTCAACGTTCGACGGCGAGTTCGACGCGCTGTTTGCCGTCCAATCCGTACAGACGCTCATCAACTATTACAAGATATTCAAGAGCCTAAACCCTAAGATAAGGATCGGAGCCGTCTTCACCTATGCCGCCAACAGCAGTCAAGATGACAACTTGACAGGCATGAACACCGGTAGCTATACGACCGACAGCACCGGCGATGCCGACGAGATGCAAGCCATAATGAACGACTACAACGATATGTACGGAACAAGTTTCTCTACCGAAAACTTCCGTGCGTATTATGACGACATAAACCTTCGAATGAAGAAAAAGAAGGCGGACATGAAGCCTCTCGACTTGTGCATCGTCGTCGGTATGTTCCTCACTGGCTTCGACAGCAAGAAACTCAACACTCTCTACGTCGATAAGAATCTGGAGTATCACGGGTTGCTGCAAGCTTTCAGCCGTACCAATCGTGTGCTCAACGAGAAGAAGCGTTTCGGTAAGGTCGTATGTTTCCGTGACTTGAAAAGCAAGGTGGACGAGTCTATCAAACTCTTCAGCAATAGCAATAACCTTGAGGACATCGTGCGCCCACCCTTCGATGAGGTTAAAAAGAGCTATCATGAGATGACGGAAAACTTCTTGAAGAAATACCACGAGCCAAGCTACGTGGACCGTCTGCAGAGCGAGAAGGACAAGAAGCAGTTTGTCCTCTCTTTCCGAGACATCATCAAGAAGCACGCTGAAATTCAGATATACGACGAGTTCGAACAAGATGCTCCCGACCTCGGCATGACGGAACAACTGTTCATGGATTTCCGAAGCAAGTATCTCGACATCTACGACTCCTTCGCAATCAGAAACGAGGAGCCCTCAAAAGACAATCAAACGCCAGAAAATCCTGGGCTGCTCACAGCGTGCGAGCCTGAAAGTCAGCAAGATGCCAATAACAACTTAGGCGACATCGATTTCTGCCTCGAACTATTACATAGCGACATCATCAACGTCACCTACATCTTAGAGCTCATCGCCGACCTCGACCCTAATAGCGACGACTATTCCGAGAAGCGCAAGCATATCATCGACACCATGATCAATGATGCCGAGCTCCGCAGCAAAGCAAAACTCATCGACGGCTTTATCCAAAAGAATGTCGATGACGACCGCGACAACTTCATGGCTCGCAAGAAAAAAGCCGATGGCATGAGCGACCTCGATGAACGACTTAACAACTATATCGTCACCGAGCGCGACAATGCCGTCAACACGCTTGCCCATGAAGAAGACATCGACACCGACGTCCTCAACCATTTCCTCTCAGAATATGACTACTTGCAAAAGGAAAAGCCCGAAATCATACAAGATGCCTTGAGAGAAAAACACCTGGGACTTATCACCAGGCGCAAGACGTTGACCAGGATTCTTGACCACCTACGAAACATTATAAGGTGTTATAGGTTTTAGTGATCAAGCAGAATGAAAAGAAGTATATTAAAAGACAAATGCGAATATGTGTTGTCTAAACAGTTGCTACGAAGCGGAACAAGTATTGGCGCAAATGTAGCCGATGCTTTTTACGGACAAAGTGAAGCCGACTTTATAGCGAAACTGTCCATATCCCCAAAAGAAGCGGGCGAGACCATGTATTGGTTGGAATTAGTCCATGAGAGTGAATATTTAAAAGATAATTAATTTAATAGCATTTATGCTGATGCCGAGGAGTTGATGAAGCTATTGACTTCCCCCATAAAAACAGTAAAGGCAAAGCGTAATCACTAACACTTATACTTAATACTCAACATGTCCGAAGAATTACAGCAAAACTTAAGAAACCAACTTTGGGAAGTCGCCAACAAACTGCGTGGCAACATGTCCGCAAGCGACTTCATGTATTTTACCCTTGGCTTCATCTTCTATAAATATTTGTCGGAGAAAATAGAGAAATACGCGGATGGAGAACTGATAAATGACGGTGTCTCGTTCAAGGCGTTGTGGGCAAAGGAAAAAGACGCCTACACAGAAGAGATGCAAGAGGGAATCATGAATGATTGCATGGAGAATATCGGTTACTTCATTGAGCCTAACTTCCTCTTCTCCTCTGTCATAGAGAGCATTAAGAGGAAAGAGAATATCCTCCCACTGCTCGAACGCTCGCTGAAACGTATCGAAGACAGCACCCTCGGTCACGACAGCGAAGAAGATTTCGGTGGTCTGTTCTCCGACATCGACCTCGCATCGCCAAAGCTGGGCAAGACTGCCGATGACAAGAACACCCTCGTAAGCAACGTCCTCCTCGCCCTCGACGACATTGACTTCGGCGTCGAGGCGTCACAAGAGATCGACATCCTCGGCGATGCCTACGAATACATGATTAGCCAGTTCGCCGCAGGTGCCGGCAAGAAAGCTGGTGAGTTCTATACGCCACAAGAGGTGAGCCGCATCTTGGCGGAGATTGTCACCATCGGCCACGCCCGCCTCCGCAATGTATACGACCCCACCTGTGGCAGTGGCTCGCTCCTGCTCCGTGCCGCAAGCATCGGCAACGCCCACGAGATTTTCGGACAGGAGAAGAACCCTACCACATATAACCTTGCCCGCATGAACATGCTGCTCCACGGCATCAAGTTCAGCAACTTCCGCATCGAGAACGGCGATACCCTCGAAGCCGACGCCTTCGGCGACACCCTGTTCGACGCCGTCGTAGCCAATCCTCCCTTCTCCGCCGAATGGAGTGCAGCCGACAAGTTCAACAACGACGACCGTTTCAGCAAGGCCGGCCGACTTGCGCCACGCAAGACGGCCGACTACGCTTTCATCCTCCACATGATTTACCACCTCAACGAGGGTGGCACCATGGCCTGCGTAGCCCCCCACGGCGTGCTCTTCCGTGGCAATGCCGAGGGCGACATCCGACGTTTCCTCATCGAGAAAAAGAACTATGTCGACGCCATCATCGGACTCCCTGCCAACATTTTCTACGGCACAAGCATCCCCACCTGCATCTTGGTATTCAAGAAATGCCGCAAGGAGGACGACAACATCCTCTTCATCGACGCCAGCAAAGAGTTCGAAAAGGTGAAGACGCAAAACAAGCTTCGCCCACAACATATCCAGAAGATTGTCGACACCTACCGCGACCGCAAGGAAATAGAGAAATACAGCCATCTCGCCACCTTGCAGGAGGTCGCCGAGAACGACTACAACCTCAACATCCCACGCTATGTCGACACGTTCGAAGAGGAGGAGCCTATCGACATCCATGCCGTGATGAAAGAAATCAAAGATCTGGAAGCCAAGCGCGCTGGTCTTGACAAAGAAATCGAGGGCTACCTGAAAGAACTGGGGTTGGTAGAATAGTCTTTTTACCAAGCTGGTAAAAAATAACGACCTTCCATATATGGCAGAAGAGAACAACATACCGGAGATGCGTCCTACGTTCGAAGAGATACGCAGGACGGATGGGAAGGGGCATGAGTTTTGGAGTTCCCGAGACCTGTGCTCAGCCATGGGCTATTCTGCTAATTGGAAATTCCAAAGTGTAATCGATAAGGCCATAGAAGTAGCCAATAGTAAGGGGATGAACACTGGCGACCATTTCAACCAAACAGTTGATATGGTCAAGCTTGGCAGTGGGGCGTTCAGGAAGGTGGAGATATTCCGCCTGTCACGCATGGCGTGCATGATTATTGCAGAGAATGCCGATGGAAAGAAAGCGTTGGTGCAGCTGGCAAGAGTATATTTTTCCCAGTCTGTCTCAACCACTGAACTTATACGGAACAATCTGGAATCCAATATCCTGCTATATAAGACAGCTCAAGGTGAAACTCGTATTGAAGTTATCTTCAATAACGAAACGTTTTGGATGTCGCAGAAGCGTATGGCGGATCTGTTTGGCGTAGATGTCAGAACCATAAACTATCACTTGGGGCAAATCTATGAAGCTGGCGAGTTGAAAAAAGAAGCAACTATCCGAAAAATTGGGATAGTTCAATCGGAAGGCGAGCGAGATGTGGAGCGCACACCGTTGTTCTACAACCTCGATGCCATCATTGCCGTAGGCTATCGTGTTAACAGCTACCAAGCCACACAGTTCCGCATTTGGGCCTCTTCTGTTCTTAAGGAATTTATAATCAAGGGATATGTGCTTGACGACGAGCGGTTGAAGCAAGGCAAGCATTTCGGCAAGGACTACTTTGACGATTTGCTGGAGCGCATCCGTGAGATTCGCTCTTCTGAACGTCGCTACTTTCAGAAGATAACCGACATCTACGCTGAGTGCAGTGCTGACTATGATGTCAAGTCGGAAAGCACAAAGTCGTTCTTTAATATGGTGCATAATATGATGCACATGGCTGTCATTCACCATACTGCCGCGGAGATTGTTTTCAACAGGGCTGATGCCGGGCAACCGCACATGGGGCTTACCTCATGGAAGAATGCTCCAGACGGCAGAGTGCAGAAATCCGATACGATTGTCGCCAAAAACTACCTGTCAGATGAAGAACTGGAAGAGTTGAACGGAATAACAAATGCTTTCCTCGAATTTGCCGAATTGCGCGCTCGACACCATATGGTTACAAACATGGAGGATTGGCGCAACCGCTTATCTCAGTTACTTGCAGCAGCAGATTACGAGGCAAAAGCCTCGGCTGGAACCGTATCACAAGAGGAAGCAAGAGCTAAGGCATACGAGGAATATGAGAAATATAAACTCATTCAAGACCGCTCGTACATTTCCGACTTCGACCGCTTCAATGGTGGTGGTGATGCACCTTTGCTTCCATTCGACCTCAATCCAAATGAAATATAGAGCCATAATAAAACTTTGTACCAAGTTGGTACAATATTATAATCAACAACTTACAATTTGGCAACAACCTGTTGCCAAATTAGGGGACGATGAATGGCAACAACCTGTTGCACCAATAAGCGAGGACGTTTTCTTCTCCGTTCCTTTGGGGCATCACTTGTACATCATGTCGCAATGCAAGGATGTTGAACGTGCTGTGTTCTATCTGAATAAGACCGTAGAAAATGGCTGGAGCCGTGCTGTCTTGCTTACGTGATGGTCAAACAAAAATCAAGGGCTTAAAAATCTCCCACATTTCACAAAAGAACCACGAACTTCAATTTATCCACCAAGCTGGTAGACAATTACAGAACACTCAAATCAAGTACTAAAATGACTACGACAACAAATAACGAAAACAAAGTCCTTTCGAGTGAGCAAGAGCAGAACCAAACATGCTCCAACTCTGCCGAGCATGAAAAAAATCAAGGACAAAAAGTCCTTAATGCCCCAACTAAGCGACAGGGGCTCCGCCCCCAAGGCAACGTCCCCGCTCTCAGATTCCCGGGGTTTGAGGGGGAGTGGGAGGTGAAGAGATTGGGAGAGATTTGTTCATTCTATTCAGGAGGTACTCCAAATTCAGCCAACAAAGATTTCTATGGAGGAAACATAGCATTTATTCGTTCGGGAGAACTTCATGCTAATGCTACAGAACTGTTTATAACGCAACGCGGATTTGAGAGTTCTTCTGCGAAAATGGTAGAGATTGGTGATTTACTGTTAGCAATGTATGGAGCAACAAGTGGTGATATTGCAGTATCAAAGATACAAGGGGCTATAAATCAAGCAATCTTGTGTATTAGAACGAAGCAAAATAAGAAGTTCATAGAATCCGTTTGGAAAAGACACGTTTCCGCAATCCTAAGAAAATACTTACAAGGAGGGCAAGGTAATCTATCTGCGGATATAGTAAAAAGCATTTCTTTCTCGTTTCCAACACTAACAGAGCAAGCTAAAATTGCCAAATTCCTGTCCCTCCTCGACGAGCGCATCGCGACCCAAAACAAAATCATTGACAACTTGCAGTCCTTAATGAGGGGGCTAAATGACTCTTTATATGCTCAATATGGCAATGATGTATCGACTTCTTTTGCAAACCTCGGCATCTCATATTCTGGGCTGGTAGGTAAGTCTGCACAAGATTTTGGTTCTGGCAAACCATTCATAACTTATATGAATGTGTATTCCAACGACATTATCAATGAGAGCGATTACCAATATGTATCTATAAAGGATGGAGAGAAACAGAATGTTGTTGAATATGGTGATGTGTTATTTACTTTATCGTCTGAGACTCCGGAAGAAGTAGGCATTGGCTCAGTGTACCTTGGCAGAGAAAAAGTGTATCTGAATAGTTTTTGTTTTGGCATTCACATCACAGATACGGATAATGCCTTTCCGCCGTACCTTTCTTACTACGTTTCTTCAACGTTTTTTCGCAAATTAGTCTTTCCCTATGCACAAGGGAGTACAAGGTTCAACCTTTGCAAGGCCGATTTTGAGAAAGCAAGAATTAAACTACCGTCTTTAGCAAATCAAAAGCGAATTTATTCCATACTTGACCGTATAGCCTGCAAAATAGAAACAGAGAAAAATCTGCTCGACCTTTACAACAATCAAAAGCAGTTCTTGCTCAGTAAACTATTCATATAAACATCTGACTAAGAAGGTATTGCTTCTGTTTCTTAAACAAAGAAAGTGTTTGCTTCGCTATTTCTAACTTTGAATATATGCCTTGATAGATACGGCACACTTGCTCTTGCTTTTCAAAGTTCGGAAGATTGATGATAGTCTTTGCCAGTTCTGTTTGATTTATGCTTGCTTGCGATACCGCCTTATTGCAAATTTTCTTGAAGTGATTGAGCATTTTGTTTGTATTGAGCAATAAATACAAATAGAATGGTACAACAAGATTGCTATTAGGAACTATTCTGAGAAGATTCATCCCATGATACAAGTCATAATCCTTGTCAACAAAAGCTGTGTTTCCAATATATTCGACACTATTGATGTTACTAAATAAAATATCTCCAATCTGTAACTTATAAGACTCAGAAGTATCAAAAGGCGCAACATACCCAACACGTTCCATGTTAATCACATGCCCAGATATTGTTTCAATACGAGACACCTTTAATCCTTTTGGTGAGGTCAGCTGATTTCCAGAGTAACCGCTTCTAATTTCACAGATTTCCCCAAATTTGTAGCTGACGCTGATGTTCGTGAATGCTGTCTGATTAATCCCCCTCATTAAGGACTGCGTTTCGGTGAATAACAGCCATATTCGCCGAATGTTTTCGGTGAATAGAACACCTAATCGCCGAATAATTCATATTTTCGTGGAAAACTCAATGCGATGCGATACATTCATGATTATGATAATTGGTGGCAATTCCGCTATGATAGTTTGCGGATAATGAATGAGTTGGGGCGCATCCGTTCCAAGCAAGGCATGATAATTGGGAGGATGTTGTCGCTCGGGTTCGACTCTCAAGACGAGGCCGTGTTGTCAAACATATCCATGGAACTTGTTCGTTCATCAGAGATTGAGGGAGAAAGACTTAATCTCGAAGAGGTGCGCTCTTCGTTAGCACGCAGACTTGGGATTTCAATGGCGGGAATGGTCTCCGCCTCACGTTATGTCGATGGAGTTGTTGAGATGCAGTTAGACGCCACACAAAATTATAATAGCACTCTTTCCTCCGAGCGGCTCTTCGGCTGGCATAACGTGTTGTTTCCTACTGGGATAAGTGGGCTGTATCGTATTGAGGTCGGTAAATATCGCACTGGCGAAATGCAAGTTGTTTCGGGTGCCATGGGCATGGAAAGAGTGCACTATCAAGCACCATCGGCGGACAGGGTTCCTGCTGAAATGGAACGATTCATTTCGTGGGTAAACAATGATGATGGTACAGACGCTGTGCTGAAAGCCGCCATAGCGCACCTATGGTTTGTCTCCATCCACCCTTTCGATGACGGTAATGGACGTATAGCCAGGGCTTTGACAGACATGCTGCTTGCACGTTCAGAGAATTGCGGCAAGCGTTTTTACTCCGTATCGGCGGAAATGAAGTTGCTGCAGAAAGAGTATTACGACATTCTGGAACGCACGCAACATGGCGACGGCGAGATTACCGAATGGCTCTTATGGTTCTTGCATTGTTTCGAGCAGGCTTTAAATTCAACAGAGGACACTTTGTCGTCCGTTCTTCGCAAAGCCGATTTCTGGGAACGCAACCGAAACGTTCAGTTCAACGAGAGGCAGCGGAAGTTGCTCAACATGCAGTTTGACGGATTTTTCGGGAAACTCACCACGGGTAAATGGGCCAAGATTGCCAAGTGCTCCACGGACACGGCCCTCAATGACATTCGCGACCTTGTCGTAAAAGGCGTATTAAAGAAGACGGATGAGGGCGGTCGCAGCACAAATTATGTCCTTGCGCAGAATAATCCTTAAAGCGCGCGATTTCGGAAAAGCTTTTTAAAGAAGCTAAAGGTGATATTGTTGC
>CAVDBL010000023.1:0-17952 GCA_963607345.1 Bifidobacteriaceae bacterium | reverse complement strand
TTGCCTACGACGGCGGTGAGGACGCTTATCTGGCTGCGACGGATAAGGGGTGGGATATTTTCTAATGTTTCATTTTCAATTTACTAACTCTTTAATTTTTAGTCGCATGAAGACAACGTATCCATTTCCAAAGAACATGACCGTTGTAAGGCTCTTCGCTGACGAGGGCTACAAATTGACCTCTTACAAGCCAGAGACCGAGGACATCGTATTTTTCGACAGCTTTAGCAAAGTCACAACCACCGTCGCACGCGCGAGCAAATATTACGAGATTACGGACGAACAGGCAAACGAATATGCGCGCCTCCGCGACGTAAAGCTCAACGATGCAGGCTTTGGTGTTGAAGAAGGAGAGAATGCGTAACCGTCCCATCGTATGGACAGCACATTTTACGCATACCTCTCTCTCTTGCTTGCACCAATATCCAGCATCATAACGTGGTGGGTTGCGCGCCGTAAGCGCAAGGCGGAAGAGACCGACGCTCTCGACCAAACCGTCAACGCCCTTACCAAGCGCATTCACGAACTGACGATTAACATCATGGACTTACAGCGTGACAATATGGACTTGCAACGTGACGTGGCACGCCTCATATCTATTCTCACTCCGCAACAAATACTGCAATACCAGCAATTGAAGCGTAATGAGGATGTCAGCGACTGACAGTCCCGAACTGGAAAGACAACACAGCGGTATTGGGACGCAATAAGTCACCGCCGCTGTTTTTCTTCCACTTTTTATTACATTTGCATCACTCTCTCTTATGTCAGTCATACTCTTACAGATACAGAGTATGACCAAGAAACTTTTTATTCCATCTGACCGCTACCTCTTAGGCATCGAGGATTTCGGAGAGAAGATAGGTGGCGCACGTAAAGACCTGTACTCTCGCATATCACAGAACCTTGCGAGCGGTAAAATCGACTACGACAAACTTGTTAAGGCTGGCACCCGAAAGGATGTCATTTTGCTGGCTTATTACGCCAAATTCTATGACGTTCCCGACGAGGATATACTCAGTCTTATCACCAACAACAACGATGAGGCGGTCGAGAGTATTTTAGAGCGGTTATTGTTTGCCCAGAAAAAAAGTGGGTGGCTCAAAATCGGCAGAGGGCATTCGTTCACTCGTCTTGTTATCTCTTATGAGCTATGGGACATTTTCAGAGACAATGTCGAAGTCTTCCTCAAACTCGCCCAAAAAGGCATATATACTGGTGGTGATGACAAATTCTATTACATATTTACTTCAAGGTGGGTGGCGAAAAATAGTATATGGCACGCAGATAGAGACCCCGAAGATGTTGCCAATATGCTCAGAAACTCAGCTACTCGTGCATTAGCTGAGATAGAACGCAAACCCCCAAAGGGTATTACAGGATGGGATAAAGTAAAGCAGGAACTATGTTTAAGTATTTGGAGAAATAAAAATATCGGTTATGCCCTCATAGTAGCCCAAAAGAGGGGGGCAAGACCGCAATACTTAGGGTCTTCGTGCATACCAATATTATTTGTCGAGAATGTCACAAATGATACATATAAAGAATTGGTTAAGGTCGCATGGGATGCCAATGACGACAGATATAAAGAATTACGTGACCGCGCAGTTAAGATAATAGACCAACTTCCCCCATATTCTAATGATGTAATAATAAGCTACTGCCTTATTCGGGGGGCTAATTACGCAATTGGGTATCGCACATCTGATGGAGAATGGTATAGATTAGACAACATAGATGCGTTCAGCACGATTTCTCAATCACTAAAATTTCTGTGTGACAACTTTGTTGATGTTTACACGAGAGTATATAACATTGTCCACAAGGGCAAAGAGCCTTACGAACCCTATCATGAGAATGTAGGCTCTTGCGCATATCGCAAAGGCCCCGACTGGCGCAACGGGCGCAACGCCACAGAGAATGACTTCCTTAAGGTCTTCGGTTTCCGTGGTGTCGAGTTCGGCAATTACGTCACGCAGAAAGAGCGGCAACCTCTGATGAACAAGGCTTATGATGCGCTCCGTGATATGTGCAATATTCTTGAACTGGAGCCGCGCATTGTAGGTTTGGGCGGTCGCCTTGGTCTCGCTTTTGGCGCACGTGGCAAGGGTGGCAAGGGTGCGCCAGCAGCACATTACGAACCATTTTACAACGTTATCAATCTCACTCGCCCACACGGTGCAGGAAGCTTGGCTCACGAATGGTTTCACGCCCTCGACCATAACTTTGTCATCAACAAGGAGCTGTTTCCCGACAATTACTTAAATAATTGGAACGGGAAAAACGCACGCTACTTCACCTCGCTATGGCCAGAAGACTTCAAGATTGATGATATACTTAAACCTCTCGACGGAGTTGTTTTTGTGCGTCCTGACGACCCATGGTATATCCGTTCAAAAATGCTACAAGACGGAACAGGCAAGAAACAGAATGGCATTGGTTATTGGACACAGCCGACAGAGGTAGGCGCACGTTGCTTTGAGGCATACGTCCGATACAAGCTCCACGAACAAGGGTGGCAAAACGACTTCTTGTCATGCTTCCACTATGCGCACATACATTTCCCATACCCAATATTCTTCGATGAGGAGGGCGTGAAAGCCGATGCCCCAGAGGCTCTCAGCCGACTTGAAGACAATTTCGTTCGTCTTCTCAATCCCGATACTCTCTCCAAGGTGTTAGGCGAAAAGTTCACTTCCGTACCAGTCACCACAGCCACAGCAGCCTCTACCATCGAGACGACAGACAACTCACCCGCTACGACCCTAACTGACACCCCAAAGGAGGAACAGGAGGGCGACGAGCAACCCAAGGATGATGACGAAGAAGAGGAGGAGACGCCATCATCCGAACCAGACGAAGAGGACGCTACCACACAAGCCGCAAGGCGCAAAGAAGAGATGCATAAATTCCTCAACGAGTTCGTTATCAGATTTCAAAAAACTAAATGGACAAAAAATGAATAACGTATATTCCGTGTTTAGGTCTCCATCGCTTAGCGAGATTATGCAAGCCGACAATACGACTGATAGGCTTGAAACAAGTTACACCCGAATGAGTGCGGCGATGCTTGCATTTCAGGACATACAAGCTAAGCAGAAGAGACCTTACGCAAGCGTGATAGGTGGTGAATTAGCCAAAGAGGAATACATCAAGCAATATTACTACGGCAAAAACATACCTGACGCTGTTAACGACACCCCCGAACAAGCCCGACGCAGAGGCTTTGTTTTCGTCGACGGAGAGGCGATAGTGCGCACTCAAATAAACCAGTATGCTGACAGGACATACGAAATATGCAAATCTGATGTCTATTTTGGCGAAAGAATATCAGTGCCATGCACATATATGCTTATCCCACACGTTATGCTCCAACCCTCTCATCGTGAGGGACGGAGAAACTGGAAGCATTTTATCCCAGAAGCGCAGCCCAAAAACCGTACCGACGACGTAAGTGCCGCAACCGCAGAGGCGCACGCTAAGAAAATTGAGCCTCGACTTCTTATGGATAATTATTATGCCTTTAGTGGTGCGCCCGTCGTCAACGAAAGAGGGGAAGTCATTCAAGGCAATGGACGTGCCGACGCTTTGCGCATTATGTTCGACAGATACCCCAACAGCGTCAAGAGCTATCTCGACACATTGAGAGATTGGGTTATCCACAATGTTGACGACGACAAAACAGGACAATGCGTAAACACGGACGCAGGATGGCCAGTTCTCGTCCGTATGGTTAAGTGTTCCGACGAAGAGGCTATCAAGTTAGGACGATACACCGACGCTCAAATCACAACGGGCGGCTCAACCCTTTTCGACCCTGACAACGTCTCACAACAACTCCTTTGCGATAAGAAGATGACCACATTCTCTCGTATAATCTTCGATGCGGGCGATGGTGACGATGACAGCGACAACAGCATAAGGGATTTCATACGACTTAACGGCAACGCTGCCCTCAAATGGTTGTGTGGTCACAACTATATAACTTCCGCTGAATATAATGCCTGCATTAAGAAATCAGAGGACGGCACTAAGCAAGTCACGACAAAAGCCATAGATGCTATGCACCAAATTTTCACGTCAACACTCTTCCGCAACACGACCAATGGTTTTGACGTGATGTTTGACAGCTTATCCGTCAGGGCGCAAGCGGCTATCTTCGAGACAATCACTCGTGACTTTTCGATGCCAGACGGTAAGAAGCTAATCCCTCTTATCCGCGAAGCCGTCGAGGTCTATTACAATCTGCTCCGCAAGTTCCAAGGGTTCAAAAAAGCTCGCACCGTGCAACAAGCCAAGCAAGAGATATGGATGTGGCAAAACCAAAGCGAAATGTTCGTCAAAGACAAATTCCCAGCCGACAAATACAGCACACACGCTAAACTTCTTGCCATCCTGTTCAAGGTAAGCTCACAATCACAGATACGCAATGTCCTTAATGAAATATACGATGCGATGGAGGGGAAAGGTACGCCCGATATGTTCTCTTCCGACCCTTTCGGTGTGCCGCAATCTATGACCGATGCGCTTAATAAGGTTCTCGGTATGTCGCTCAATGGCATAGATTTCTTCAGTGAGGGCGGATATGAGATGATGAACAAAAACAAGTCCTACAAGTATTGGCCACTGCACCACACCTGCCCTAAGTTCTTAGACGAAGCAAGGATTAACGACGTGTTCTATCGACTTGTCATTCCTCTCACAGATGCATTAGAAGAGGTTCAGGAGCAAGCAGGCGCGCGCTACTCCCACGCTACCACATTGGGTAGCTATTATTCCACCCTCGCCAAGTTCTACAATCTCACACAATACAAGCCCTTAGACGCTAAGCGCGTCAAAGCTACGATGAATATACTTGCGAAAAGATTAGCGGCAAGAAAAAAATAAACTCCATGAAGCAAATAGAGATACTCCAAAAACGGTTCACTTTCAAGGGCGACGCACGCACCGAATATTTCTGTGTCGACTGCACGACAGACATTAACCTCAATGTCCAAACGATATGCTATGTCCGCATCATGCCCGACGGCAAACTGCCTAATGATTGGCAATACCGTTTCCGTCACACGTCCGACATTGATGCTATCATTCCATCATGCCAATCCACGCTCAACGGCCCGTATAAACCAGCCAACGAATACCCGACCCTCAACACAATCATTCCCGACAGCATGGATTTGGGGATGCGTACCGCCCTGACTAACCTCACAGCGGCTATCGGTGGTGACGTTAGCGGTTTCGTATGCGCCCAACTCAAAATGAACAGCAACGAACTCTACGACGCTCTCAAAGCTGAACAGATTGACGGCGTGGCTCTTGCCATATACAACATCGAGGCACGCCATGAGGGATGTATCATTGGAGACCAAACGGGCGTAGGCAAAGGTCGCCAAGCAGCCGCTGTGATACGCTACGCCATCAAGCAAGGCTACCTCCCTATCTTCGTAACACAGCGAGCCAACCTCTTCTCTGATATATATCGAGATTGTAAGGCTTTGGGCATAGCCGCAGCCAAGCCTTTCATTCTGAATAGTGGCGCAAGCGTTGTGGACTTCTCACAACAGCGCGCCGACTACGACGAGCCTACGCAGCAGGACGGAGAGAGCGATGCTGACTACGAGAAACGCCTCTTAAAGGCGCAGACTAACGCCTATCAGGTCATATACCAGAGTGCCGACACAAAAAAACTCTCTAAATCAGTAGGTTTATCCAAGGAGTATGACTACATCATGACCACTTACTCACAGTTCAACAGCATAACGCGAAGCCAAAAAGCAGAATGGCTGGCAGAGCTGAACAAAAACCGTAAGTGTGTTTTCATCCTCGACGAAGCCCACACGGCATCTGGCGCAAAATCAAATACGGGTCAATTTTTCCAGAGGCTGTTACAAGAGAGTTATGGCGTGCTGTTCCTCTCCGCAACGTTCGCTAAACGCCCTGAGAATATGGCTCTCTACGCAACGAAGACAGCCATAGCGCGCACTGGTCTTGATGCGGACGAACTCACATTCGCCATCGAGCGTGGCGGTGTGCCACTTCAGGAGCTTGTATCTAACTTCCTTGTCGAGAATGGACAGATGATAAGGCGAGAGCGTGACGTGTCGAATATAGTTGTCCGCTATATAACACTTGACAAGCAAGGAAGCGAAATGTACGGCGTTCCGAACTCTTCTGCCGTCGATACAGACAACTCTGACATTGTCACCGCTATAATGCGCATGATGGTACGTTGCCAAAAGACGGCGTTCTCTCGTATGCTAATGAAAGGAATGGGCGAGCGCGTTAAGGGGGAGTTATTCAAGTACCTCGGCTTAGGAGATAAGATAACAGACGGAGAGATGGACAACACATATATTACCCTATCTCCAGTGTCACCTCTCGAAAGTCTTTTTATTGTCATTGAGAGTCTTTTATTGGCAATCAAGACAAAGAGTATAGCAGAACTTACACTAAAACACGTACGAGAGGGCAAGAAAGTAGTCGTTTGCATTTCCAAAACCAAAGAAAGTCAAATCAAGAGGGCGTGCAATGCCCAAGGCGAGCCGTGCGCCAATGGTGACATCATAGACGGTGGCTTTAAAGACACTCTCCGAGATGTACAGCGCACTCTACTTTGGGCGCACGTGCGCATAGAAACATACGATGGTAAGGTCATACGTCTTCTTTCTGGTAAGGATGGCGTCGAGCTTATAGAAAAAGGAACTCTTAGTGACGACCCTGAAAAGCGGAAGCCGTTCGTCTTTAGGACTAAAATGCCTTGCCGAAAGTATGCAAACGAGGAAGCTTTGCTCTTATACGAAAACGTAGAGACCGCTATTGCCGACTTGAACGTCAATCTTCCTATGTCGCCAATCGACTACATGACATATCTGATAGAGCGAGAGGGAATTAAAGTCGGTGAATGCACAGGACGACAGACACGCCTACGCTATACGTCAGAGAATGTCAATAGAGCCGTTGTGGAAAGTCGCCCCAAAAGCAACGTAGCAGCTACTTTCGCACGCTTTCAGGACAACGAGATTGACGTGATGATTATCAACCAGACAGGAGCGACGGGTGCAAGTTGCCACGCCGTGCCTACCGCCAAAGTCCCCATAGAAGAGGTCAAACAGCGTGTGATGATTATCGCTCAACCAGAGCTTGACATCAACACCGAGGTTCAAAAACGAGGACGTATCAACAGAACAGGTCAGCTTCCCAACCTGCCACCCGTCTACGAGTACATATCCTCTGCAATACCTGCCGAGCAACGTATGATGATGATGCTCAAACGCAAGATGAAAAGTCTCGATGCCAACACGTCTTCCAACCAAAAGCAGAATGACGCAATGCTTGACTACCCTGACTTCCAAAATAAATATGGCGACTTAATTGTAAGCAACCTTTGGATGCCATCCCATAAAGAAGAGTGCGAGGATATGTGGCTTCCCTTACCCAAAAACACTATCTCTTACAAGGAAATCATGGCATCGAACACTCCAGTATGTGCTAATAGTACTACAATTGTAGGAAGTGCGAACAGGGTATCTGGGCGCATTGCCATCCTGCCGTGCAAAACACAGGAAGAATTTTACAGCGAGGTGTTTGCCGACTATAATGTAATAACGAAAAAGGAGAAAGAGAGTGGCTTCTACGACATTGAGACTTCCATACTTGATATAAAAGGTCGTCTTGTCGGAGAGAAAACAATCAACTACGGCAACAACACAGATAGCTTCTTCGGTGGCAAACTTTCAGCCAAGAAGTATGAGATAGATACAAACTTTGTCCCTCTCGACTTCGATAACGCTCTCGCCAAGCAGAAGATGTTTGCCGAAACCCAACTATCAGACATTGTCCGTCGATACGAAGAATACAAGACAGCTAAGATTGCAGTCTTCAAGCAACGCCAAGAGGCAAAAAAGACAACGACAGACAACGACAATTGGGCTGATAGCTTTGTATCGAGGCTCAATGTTAAGTCAGAAGAGCAAGTGTTGTGGGAGAAAAAGATGTCGCCCTTAGAGGAAGAGCTAAGAATACTCCGCTATATGCAAAGCAGCGCGTCAGGAAGTAGCCAATATATATATTGCAGCGTTGCCAATGATATTGCAATACTTGTTGATGTCACCTCTCAAAGCAACAAATGGGACTTCGACAACTGGGAGACCGATATTGTCTCCGTGTGGGATAGCGCACGAAAAGGACGCACCGTCCAGATGGGAGCAATGTCAAGATTTGAGGGACACCGCACATCGTGGATGGCAACATCTTTAAGCATCAAACAAGCAAAGGAAAAATGGGACGAAATATGCCATCGTCTTCAACATCCTACATACACGATGTTGGAGGGCAACCTGCTTCTCGCATACGTTCATCCCGACCTTGCAAGTCTTACCAAGTCGTGCGTCTATTTCACGTCCAATGACGGCAAGGTGCATACCGCCCTCAAACTCAGCACTCCTGCCGCCCAAAATATCGACGAAAAGGCATATTTCAGAGAGCCTAATCTGAAAAACAAAGACGCATTCAATGGTAAGATTACGCCATGGCCCAAGCTGATATGGGACGCTAATGAGATACCTCGCACCGACAAGCCTCTCAAACTAAGCATTAGAGCGCAAGAACTCAAAACCAAGAAAGAGAATGCGCATAAGATACTTAACCATCTCGTAGTTGCAATGGCCAAAACAAAATTGCGCAATAAAAAAAGCGTCCTTAATGGCATAGAACAACAAAACAAATCAGAACGCCTACGACGTTTCTTGACAGACTGCCTCAACGACGGTTATAGGTACATAGGTGTCAATCGCACAAACAATGGAATGAACGTCTATCCACTTAATCACTTCTCAACCAAGGTTGACATCTGCCTATCGGTAACGAAAGGCAACATTCAAGATGTAATTAACAAACTAATCGATTAAAAAATGCAGATTACAAGAGAAAACGCCCTAAGAACTTTCCCTCACTGGGGAAGTGTCGTTGCGAAAGAAACACAAACGCCACAAGATGGGCTAAGAGACCTTATCGAATATTGGGTGCTCAATCCTGACGATACAGATATTGACGCTCAATTATCTCCTCTTCTGGAGAGTATTAGCCTCGACGAAGAGGGCAACGTCATCGAAGAAGAAGAGCAGCCGTCAGAGCCGAACGAACCAGCAGCCCCCAAGAAGCGAGAGGAGCGCAAGACTAAGCAGCCGCGCCAATCTCGCGAAAAGCAACCGCGCCAACCCAAGACGACGAAGAAGAAGACAAAGGAAGAACCTGTCATCGTCACTCAGGCAAGCACACCCCACAACATACTCGCTCGCTATCTGGCTCTCGATGGTCTCATCATCAACGCATCCACACGCAATAAAGCCCTCTCCATTCTGACTGCCGTCCAAAAGGCCATCTTTAACCGCAAAGTGGTCAAGGACACCCGCGAGGGCAAACTCTTCTACAACGCCCAAGCTAACCTTATCCGCATCGCCAACCCAGCCAACGAGGGTAAGGAAATCGAAATCGCCAACAAGTCCGAATATTCCAGCTACAAGCGCAAGGAGAAGAGCATGGACACGGAGACGAAATCGGCTATGAGGTACATCCTAAGCATCGCTCACAAGACTGCGGACGAATTGACTTCAGAAGACAAAGCCGCCCTGTCGGAGGTTAAACGCCTGTGCGGTCAGAGTGAGGTTAAGGCGTGCAAGGATATGTTAGCCGCCATCAAAGAGTTCGAGAAAGGCGACCGCCCCATTCTCGCCTACCCTGTCGAACTGTCTGGAGTTCGTCACCTTGCGGGCCTCTAACGCCACAATAGTACACAAAAACTCTGGGTGTCCTTTCGGGGACACCCTTTTTTTGTTACTATTTTGTTACTCGCCTCTTTTTTATGCCATATAACTATTTGCTAATCAATTAATTATCAATGCTTTAGCTTTCCGTCCTCAAAGATTTCTACTTGCGCATCGGGATAGGATGCTATGATGTTGTTGGACGTCATGAAAGACTGTGCATCGGACTCGGAAGCGAAAGGAACGACGATATACTGATATTTACCATTGTAGCAATATTCGAGGACCTTCTTATCGGAGATAGAGACGGGAGCGTCAATAGGTTCCTTGCTTTTTGTCAAGCAGATTGCCGCCACTGTGCCACGCATAACGTTGGTGGCTGAATTTACATGGGAGAAGTAGATCTGCTTACCTCCGAACTTAAATGCGGAAACGTTGAAATAGCGAGAGGGGTTCAATCGTAGATCAACGATCAGGCGATTGAGATTCTCTGCCACCTCTACAACATTGTCGTACAACTTGTTGTCATTGGCCATGGAGGCGATGTTGCCGTTTGCAGACAGTAGGGTTGACGTGGCGGCAATGAGCGTGTCCAGATGGGAGACTGTTCCACCAAGACCTGCTTGGGCAAGTTCATTGGACATGAGAACAAGATTGGACATTATAGTATCTATCTTCCCATTCTGGTTGTTGAGTGACGACATGAAGCCGTCGGCGGATTGAAGGGTACCATAGACGGAGCCTGTCGCAGAAGTCATGGCTGCCATGTTGCGGCTCACAGCTTCGAAGTTCTCCATTACGGAAGACATTCGACGGATGGCATCATTGAGGTACGCACGATTTCGAGCGTCGAGAATAGTATCGATGTCACGCATCACGTTGTCGGCACTTCGCATCAGAGCCGTAGCATCATTTTTCACGGGGATAAGCTCGTCGAGCAGACCACCATTGACACTTGAAGCAATGGAGTCGCCAGAGCTTGCCATTTCTGTACTGTTTCCAAGAATCAGCTGGACACCTTTTCCTCCGAGGAGGTCGGTGGACACAATGACAGCGCGGCTGTCAACTGGCACCTCGATATTCTTCTCCAACGAAATAGTAACCGTAAAGAGCTTAGAGGGATCGTTGGTTTCCTGGTTAATCTCAATGTCTTTGACAGAGCCGACTTTGAAGCCGCTGTAAATTACTGGGCTTGAGTCGGTCAGCCCATCGACTGTGGCATAATAGGCTTTTAAGGTTGCGCCAGACGTGAACAGATTGCGTCCTTTAAGGTAGTTCAGACCGACACAAAGGATGGCAAAAGCTACTACGGCGAAAACGCCAATTTTTATATTTCTTTTTCGCTCTGCGTTCATAATTTCTGACGTTACTTTTTAGCTCTCTTTTTTGCGGTTCTTACGGAGATTTTCTCTTTTGAATCGTATGCCACGATGAAGCAGTCTGGGTATTTGACCTCCAAAGCCTCTTTGATTTTTTGGATTTCGTCGAATGAATCGCAGATGCCCACCATGTACTTGGTGATTCCGTTCTCGACTTGGGTGCTAAGCGGACCGAAGGAGAGGGTATCTATTTGTTGAGGCTTGCTTGCTGCTGCTACTTGAACTCTAAAGTTCACACCCTCGGGCCACAAATTGACTTTAGCAGCTGCTGGCTTTTGAACATCGTGGCGCATAACAGCCTGTCGACCATCATATTCTGACTTGAATTTTCTTATCGCCACGAAAATTGCGTGTGCCAGCTCCATCGACCCTTCGGCACTTGCCATGTAGCTTTCCTCCTCCTTATTGCTGATGAAGCCAAGCTCAATAAGGACGCTTGGCATCGGCACTTGGCGAAGGACAAGGAAGCCAGCTTGCTTGACACCGCGGTCGGTTCGATTACACGCCTTAAATCCGTCTTGGACGAGAACAGCCATGTCGATGCTCTTGTTGATGTAATCTGACTGCATGTTGGCGAACGTGATTATGGACTCAGGCTGTGAGGGGTCAAAGCCCTCGTATTTGCTTGTGTAGTCGTCCTCCAAGGTGATTACAGAGTTCTCTTTCTTGGCGACCTCCAAATTTTCCTTTGAGCGATGTTGACCGAGAAGGAACGTTTCTGCACCGAAGACTGTTTTGTTGGTCGAAGAATTGGCGTGAATGGAGATGAAGATGTCGGCTGAGTTTTTAATTGCGACTTCCGCCCTCTCGTTAAGAGGGACAAAAACATCCTTGTCTCGTGTATAGACGACTTTCAGCTCGGGGAGGCTGTCATTGAGCATTTTGCCGAGTTTGAGAGCCACGCTAAGGACTACATTCTTCTCACGGAACTTGCTTCCTATGGCTCCTGGGTCTTTACCACCATGTCCCGGATCGATGATGAGAGTGGTGAGTTTGCGACCTCCAGACAAAGAACTGTCTTGAGCTCCGGCATTAACGCAGCTGCCAAGAAGGGCTGCAACGATACCATATATAGCTAACTTGCCTATGCGTAGTTTCATTAATCGTCGTTTGAGTTGCTTTTGCGACCATGCGCAGAACGCAATTTCCACTCTACAAAAATACGCAAAAACAGAGAATTAGGTTATCAATAAGGTAGTTATAGACAAAGAAAAACCACCAACTAAAAAGCTGGTGGTTGTAGATGGCATCAAAGATGCCTTTAGGTTTTAGTGTCGAGACTAAGAATTAGTTCTTAGCGAAGAAATCCTTAACAGCCTCATTGACTACCATTTGCTCCGCGAAGACGTAAGCGCCGGTCTTGGGCGACTTAACTATCTTGATAACCTTAGCGAAGCCCTTACCTTCGCCCTTCTGGAGGGTAGCGACAGTTTTCTTTGCCATTGTATCAAGTATTATTTAATCTCCCTGTGGAGGGTCATCTTGTGGAGATATGGGTTGTACTTCATGCGCTCCAGACGGTCTGGAGTGTTCTTACGGTTCTTGGTGGTGATGTAGCGAGACATACCTGGTACGCCGCTTGCTTTCTGCTCGGTGCACTCCAAGATAACCTGGACGCGATTGCCCTTTGCTTTCTTTGCCATTGTCTTGGATTATATTTATTTGTTCAAGAAACCTTTCTTCTCAGCACGACGGAGAGCAGCCTGAAGACCGATCTTGTCGATGAGGCGGAGACCGGCGCTGGTAACCTTCAAGGTTACGAAACGATCCTCCTCGGGGATGTAGAACTTCTTATTAGCGACGTTCGGCAGGAAGCGACGCTTGGTCCTCCTCTTCGAATGGGAAACGTTGTTGCCATTCTGATAGTGGATGCCCGTTATCTGACAAACTTTAGACATTTCTGTTTAATTCTTGAGATACATTTCAAAACACGGCGCAAATTAAGCACATTTTTTCCTTACTCGCAAGTGCCATGAAGAAAAATTGAGCAAATATTCATCTGAAAGCGGCTGGAATGTGCACAATTTCATATTCGCCTCCTTTCTTCGTCACTTTAACGATATCGAACCGCGCATCACCACAATGTCCGCTGTCCCTGATGTACGCCTCGGCGGCCTCTTCAAGGTAGCGAACCTTATTATATGAGATAAGGTCATTGGGCGCCATCTCCCTGACACGCGTCTTAACCTCCACAAAAACAAGGACATCGGCATCCATCGCAATGATATCGACCTCCTTACGACCATAATGCCAATTTCTGCACACAATACGGAACCCATTATCGAGCAAGTATTTAGCAGCCATATCCTCACCCATTTTGCCAAGTTCATTGTGTGCAGCCATGTTTGAACCTCCTAATCTTATTTTACGGCGCGAACCTCATAAACACGAGGGGAGAGCTTACCTTCTTTGGCTGCGAAACGCACAGTAACGTGCGACGTCGCAACGCCATTGAGATTGAACTCGACAGTTTTGCGACCTGATCCTTTTAAGGTCCCGATCTCTTTGTCATCGACCATTACGACAGCCTCGCGACCACCATCTGACCAGATGGTGACAGACAATTTGGATGCCCCTTCCACCTTTAAATTGTAAGAGAACCAAGAGCCGGTCTCACGCCAGTGCGTGCCATCGTCATCGCCCCATGCGAAAGAGGAACCCTCTTTGAAGCCATGGTCGCTCTCGGGTTGCTGCTCACCACTTATGACTAAATCGATGGTCCTGTCGTCCAACTCTTTACGAGCGATTTCCTCTTGACGCAGGCGTTCAAGTTGCGCCTCGTAGCCTTCGGGGCTAAGTTCTTGGAAATAGACTTGGTAACGATGTTCGGACAAATCGATAAACGGGACGAGCGACAAATTGGAATACTTGGCTGGCAATGCGCAATCGACTGTCCACTTCAGTTGGTCGCCGACTTTATGAATATGAGCCAAAGCGTTTTCGGAAGTCACAATGGATGGCACTTCATCGAGGCGCATCTTGGGACCTGCTGCGATATGACCGCCGCGGCTGGCGTCGGCATAGAGACCGACTTGGTTGTCTTGCCCGAGGTCGGCGGCCAAGACTAAAGGACCGTAGGTGAAAGAGTAGTAGTTAGAGCCGTCGGGCAACTGCGTCTGCTCCAAGGACATAGGAAGATTTACCTTTAGGGTGTCTCCCCTACCCCATTTGCGTTCAATAGCCACATAGCCGTCATCGCCTGCCGCAGAATAAGTCTTGCCACCCACGCTTACGGAGAAGTTTCCCGCCCATGCCGGCTTTCTGATTTTCATTGTGAACTTCTTGGCTTTTGCCGCATTGACGACAATTGTAGACTTCTCTTCAAACGGGAAGTTGCCTTTCTGTTCAACACTTACACCGGCCTCGTTCCAATTCAAAACAGAAGGGATGAACATGTTGACATAGAGGGCCTTATCCTTATCGTGGGCGTAGATCATCTCACCATATCGGCTATGATTTTCCAAACCAGAGCCTACGCAGCACCAGAAACTTGTCTGTGGTTGTGAATAGACGCGATAGTGGCCAGGGCGCATGGGGGTGAAATAGACGAAACCGCCTTGAACAGTGTTGATTGTGGACAAGATGTGGTTCAACATCGCACGCTCGTAGAAATCGACAAAATCTGACGAAGGAGACTCTAAGAACATCATCTTGGTGAGCTTCAGCATGTTGTAGGTGTTGCAGGTCTCTGGACCTTGCTCGCTGACAATCATGGGGGTAAAGTCGTCGGCCGGGTTGAAATGCTCCCTCACGCTATTGCCGCCAATCGTCACCGACCTATGGTCTACGACCCTGTGCCAGAAGAAGTTGACAGCCTCTGCCCAATCGGCATCTTTGGCGGCGCACGCTACAGCCTCTACACCTATAATTTTGGGGATCTGGGTGTTGGCATGGAGACCATCGAGTTTGTCCTCGCCTTTCAACAGAGGATCAAGAATTATCTTGTGGGTCAGACGGCGAGCTTGTGTTAGGAACATGGTATCGCCACTAACGGCATAAGCATCCGCCATTATCTCGTTCAAACCTCCATACTCGCTGATGAGCATCTGCTGCACCTGATCGTCTGACAGATTTGCGACGTTGCTGGCGAACCAACGGCAGAGGTTGATGAAAACGGGGCGTGCCTGCTCGACACCCGCTATCGTATAGGCATCGCGGAGACCACCCATGATTTTATGGATGTTGTAGAGAGGGACCCAACGATCGTTCAGCGAGAAAGCCCCAGCACGGATCTCTTTTTTGACGAAAACCTCTTGCCAAAGGGCGTGACCACCGACGACACCGGACAGGTAGCCGTCTGCCGCCTGCACCTTAGCAAGGTTCGCCACCATGTAATCGAGTCGCTCCTTGACCCTTGCGTCACCAGTAGCGGCATACATGTAAGCAAGTGCCGACACATAATGACCACCTATATGACCATCGAGACCTGTATCTTCCCAGTTCGGGTAATTGGGGGCTAAGGGTTGTAATCCAGCCTCCTTATAATATGGTGCAAGGAGCCTATCCGCATCAAGACCAAGCAGATAGTCTTTTGCCAGCATCTGAGCGTGGAGCAACGTCTCCGACGTGACCCTTACATCTTGCAGGCGAAACGCCTCTATCTCGTGCGCACCTTCTTTGGGGGCAGCCCAACTTGTCGTCGCCACGCACGCCAACGCCGACATTGCCGCGGCGATAACTTTAGTCTTCATTCCTTGTGGTATATATTAGTTGATGTTTTCTTTTGTCAGTCAAGGGAGTTGGAGGAAAACGTGCTTGCGCTCGTCATCTGAGAGCGTAACATGGCACTATGCAAATTTAGCAAAGTCATTCGAACAAATTGACATTATATGATTTACGGTTACATCAGGGTTAGTAGTGATAAACAGACAGTTGAAAACCAGCGTTTCGAGATAAATAAGTTCTGCGGGCGCGAGGAACTGGCTGTTGACGGCTGGATAGAAGAGACGATCAGCGGCACCAAGGCCTACACCAAAAGAGAACTTGGCAAGTTGCTCCGCAAGGTGCAGAAGGGCGACTTGATCATCTGCGCTGAATTGTCGCGACTTGGGCGCAACCTTTTTATGATAATGGAGATCTTAAACATCTGTATGACAAAGGAGTGCCGAGTGTGGACAATAAAGGATAACTATCGTCTTGGAGACGACATTCAGAGCAAGGTACTTGCTTTTGCCTTCGGATTGTCGGCAGAGATAGAGCGTAACCTCATAAGTCAGCGCACGAAAGAGGCATTGGCGCGGAAGCGTGCCGAGGGAGTTGTTCTTGGTCGCCCGAAAGGGAGTAAGACAGCGCCAGAGAAGCGCAAGTTGTATGGCAAGGACACATTGATACGTGAGCTACTGAAAGCTAACGTGTCGAAGCGCAAGATTGCAAAGATTTGCAAGGTCGACAGGAACACGCTCGATAGGTACATAAAACAGGCGATGACGGAGGAGAAATGAGCCTTTTCGTGAACCAGGCAGGCTCCGAGTGCGACTTCTCCGGCCCCGAAAGCTGGGTAATCCTCTCCCCCGTCGAGCAGAGCATCAAGCGGAAGATAGAGGCCGTCGGCACACCTCTGAAAGATTGGGACATCCAAATCAACTACGGCATCAAGACCGGCTACAACGACGCCTTCATCATCACAACCGAGAAGCGCGAAGAGATCCTCGCCGCCTGCCGGAGCGACGACGAGCGCCAGCGCACATCTGAACTAATTAGGCCAATTCTTCGCGGCCGCGACATCAAACGCTACGGCTACGAGTGGGCAGGATTGTGGCTGATATACCTGCCATGGCACTTCCCGTATCAATTTGACGAGACAATCACAGGCGCATCAGAGAAAGCAGAGAAGGCTTTTCAAGAGCAGTACCCAGCCGTCTACGCCCACATGCTCCAATACAAAGACCCTTTATCAAAACGCAACAAATCAGAGACTGGCATCCGCTACGAATGGTACGCCATGCAACGTTGGGGCGCCAAATATTATGGCTTATTTTTTCAACCACACATCTGTTGGAAGGCAGTTGGTCGTAATTTGGCTTTTGCATTAGTTGAAGGAGGTACATTTTTAACAGCACCTGCGAGTTTTATTTCTGCTGGTGATAATAACAAAACAATTTTGGCATTTTTGTGCAGCAATGTCGGTAAATATTACATTTACAAGAACAGTGACACTACTGGTGCTGGCGACATAATGCTCAACATACAATCTCTTATCAGATTTCCAGTCCCTAAAGTTTCATTCAATGCAGACGGTCTTTCTGACAGAGAAATAGAGAATTACATATACCGTATTTATGGTTTCACGAACGATGAAGTGTTGTATATTGAAAGTCAGATTTAAAGATCCAGTCAATTGTACGCCGCATCGTTCTCATCGATTAACTTGTTTACAAGAATTGATAAAACTGACCTCATCGGACGTAATGCCATATAATCTAAAAATGACTTCATCTACATCTGCATCAGAACAATAGTTATGAAGTCTTTTTTCCGTTACTTCATTAAGCTCGCTGGGAAAATCAAGTTTCAACGGAGTCTTTTCTAATGTAGTCACATACAATTGTATACCGCCACCTTGAACTTCTGCTTCGGTAGTTAATTTCAAATACCAATCAAATAATTTGCTATTCATCAACCCGACAAATTGTAAAAGCTGAGTTCGATGACCTGTCATGATATTTACTGCATTGTTGCAAATCTTTTTCGTATCGTCAAATGAGAAATTGATGTTGCATCCAATTATTTTCCACATCACTTTTGGCTTCAGAAAATCGCCTGATATAGACACACATTGTGCCGTAATTATTTTACGGAAAGGGGAAAGATAT
>CAVDBL010000022.1:0-22360 GCA_963607345.1 Bifidobacteriaceae bacterium | reverse complement strand
GCATGACTTATTGGTGGGCTTCAGACGTCTGCCTTATGCTCGGCTACAAGGACGTTAAGCGGTTTTTCGGTGTAATTCTGAGAGCGAATAGAGACCTCATGCGACTTGGTTTAAACCCGTTTAAACACATAGAAAGAGTGGAACGAGGGCAACGGGTGGACTATAAACTATCCTATCTCGTTTGCCGTTTGGCGGTCAAGAATGGAGACCCGAGGAAGCCCGAGGTCAAGCGGGCGCAAAGATACTTCAGACAAGACAAACAGAAGTAGCACCGATGGAGCGCATAAGGCTGACAGAAGAAGAGAAACAGACGTTAAGTGTACTAATGCGGAACGCTGCTGCGCTCCGCATTCTTTAGCTTCCTGCCACACCCAACAGACGGAAGTAGTAAAGAATTACTTTATAACTGACTTTGAGGTTAACTTGCTATTTGTCATGATATTAGACGAGTAAAAGGGACGAGATATGGAAAGGTGACAAAAAGGTCGGGGTTTTCGGTTATAACTCACCTGTAAAAAAGAAAAACCCGTCCGCATCACTGCGGGCGGGGGAAAATAAACGATATTACTACTACAGCAAATATAAGGAAGAAACAGGACATTACAATGTGTCGGTGGTCTTCCGTATCTCCACAACCTCTTTTTTTATGGCGGCAAGGTGCTTTTCCTGCCTTGCGTTCGTATCGTTGATGTCACGAAGCACAAGCAGGGACTCGGCAAGGCATTGGCTGACACCCTCAATCTGGGAGTTGGACACGGCAGCCTGCGTGAGCATGTCGGAGAAGCCGCCAGCCGTGATGTTGCAGAGGCTCACCTGCAATGAGGAGATGAAGCCGTTAGAGCTTATCCCCGTGGCGATGGTTGCAAGGGCTGCCTCCTGCCTCAGCCCACTCTCATAGAGAGCCGTGAAACGTCCGCTAAGCTCCGTGGCGGTGTCCTCGCTCATCGTCTGGAAGCCTCCGCCCGATGCCTCAACGTCAGAATCGGTGTTCGTTATGTCTATGCCGCTCTCCTTCAGCCTCTCGTTGACTTTCCTCGTCGCCTCCTCAATGACAGGTATGGCGGTCTCCGCTGTTTGCATCGTGCTGTCCACAAGGTCGACGCTCTGCTGCATCATCTCGTCCATCGACATCTCCCCCTTGGCGTATTTCGTCGCCAGCTCCTCAATCTGCGTATCGAAGTTCTTGAAGATGAGCGTCTGCGTCATCGTCTTAACCATGTCGCTGGCTATGCTGCGGAACGTGTCGCCCGCGCTCTTCTTGAATGACGAGAGGGCGTCCTCCCCAGTGTCGAGCCAGTTTAGGATGGCGTCCGTCATGTCATCCACGAGCGGGGCGTACCAATCGGAAACCTGCTGCTTTATCGCATCCATGGCTTCATTGTACGCCTTTTGCTGCTCCACGAGCTTCTCCAGCGTCGCCTTCGTCTCGCCCACGAGCTTGTCCCCGTAGTCGTTTATCAACGTCTCCGCAGCCTCCACGTTAAGGTTGTCGTCAGCGTCGAAGAGGTCGACTCCAAGGTTCTCCTTCGTCCAGTCTCGCAAGTCCACCGTCTTCTGGGATGTTCCCTTTCTGAACCATGTGCCGTGCTTCCTCGCCTGCGTCTCGAAGCGCAGGTTGTCTTTCGCCTGCACCTTGAAGTCTACCGCATTGCTTAAAGAGTTGAGGTTTTTCAAGTCCCATGTTGGGTCGTACCCTAACCTTTTCGCCTCGTAATAGGCTGATACGACATCTCGCCCGCTTCCTCCACCAAATAACGTGCTGCCAGCGAGTCGGTCACGGTACATGACCTGCTCCTCGTTCAACGTGTTGTTGTATTTCTCCAAAGCGTCAGCCGCGCTCTCCCAATTCTGCTTGATTGTCTGTCCGCCAGACGTTGAGAACCATGTGTCCTCAGCGTGCTGCGCGTCAAGCACCGCCGTTGTGTACTCCTCCACGGCTTGCCGCAGCTTGTTAATCTCCTGCTGTTTCTTGACCGCCTTTTGGTAGCTCTCCTCTCCCTTGTTCGTGCCGAAAAATTTAGAGAGGGCTTGAACCACTTTGAGAGCCGCACCGATGATGGCGAGGATGACGGAAGCCGTCTCCACGGCTTGCAACGCAGCAGAGGCGGCTGTGCTGGCGGCTTTCATGCCGTCGATGGAGGTGTTGACGAGCGTGACGGTGGAGTCGATGAAACTGAACACGTTGCCCGCCTGCACTCCGAGAACGTCGGTGACGGCTTGGGCGTTCGCCTCCAGCTCCTTGAAAGCGTCGGACACCTTGGCCTTGCCTTTCTCCATCTTCGTTGAGGCCGTGGCTTCGTCATCCTCCGCCTTGGCGAGCTCCGTGTTGGCTTCCGCTGCCGCCTTGACTGCTTTAGCCTGCCGCTCCCTCAAAGAGGCTACCTTGGTCTCGTCCCCGTCTTTCTCCGCTTTCTCTATCTGTTTTGTGACGGACTCGTACTCTCGCATGGCCTCGGTGACACGCCTTGTCGCTGCCTCCTTTGCCGTCATAGCCGCCGCAAGCTCGTCGTTGCCCTCTCTCCACGCCGCGAACGGGTCAAGCTCGACAAGTCGGTCGTTGAGCTTGCCTATCGCCTCCTCGAAAGCCTTTGCGTCGGCTGGGTTCAGGCTTTGCCTGATAGCGTCGCCGAACTGCTCCATCTGCGTCTTGAGCGTGCTTATGGTGGTCATGCCGAACTTGGAGAGGTCTTGGAAGACGCGGGTGTATTGCTCGCTCGACTTGAACTCGTCCAAATCGACTTTGGCGAGGTCTGCCCTCTCAGCCGTCTCCGTCATCTTGATGGCTTCGCCTGCGCCCGTCTTCTGCGCCTCCGTGGAGTCTCCAGCGTTGACAATCTCTTCAAGCCTTGCCCTCTGCTCAGCGTATTTCTTTGAAATCTCCAGCCTCTTGCGCTCGAACTCCTCATGCTGCTGCGTGAGGGCGTCGGAGTTCTTCCTTATCTCGTCTGCGTAGAGCTTGGATATGTCCTCGCCCATCTCCGTCGTCAAACGCCCTTTGGCCTCTTGCAGCGTGTTGGAGTATTTGCCAGCCGTCGTGTCGTCTATGGCTCCTTTCTTCTTCGCCTCGGCTACCTCTTTCTCTTTCTCCTCTATCTCCTTGATGCGGGCGTCGTAGTCCCTCACTATGGCATCACGCTCCTTGGTCAGCGACGCCTCGCGCCTCTTGAATGCGTCAGCGTCCATGTCAGCCTCGACCTTTGCCATTTCCTTAGCCAGTGCCTCGGCTATCTTCTTGCGCTCAGCCGCCTGCTTCTCCAGCTCCTTTTTCTTCGCCTCGGCATTCTGCTTGTCTTTCTCCGCGTCCTGCTTCTCTTTCTTCTCTCGCTCCGCCTCCGCTTTCTTGTTCGCCTCGTCCTGCTGCCTCTTCTTCTCCGCATCCAAGTCTTCATCGCTCAGCCCGAACAGGGCTTTGTTTGTCTCGCTCTTTATCTCGGTACGCATCTCTGAAGAGTCCTTAAGCATCTTTGAAATATGTTTCATAATGCTCGCCCTGCCTCCGTCAAACAAACCTGCTGAACCCACAATGCTACGGAGCGTGTCGTTCGCCTCGTCGCTCAGGTTTGTAATCTTGTGCATGTCATTTCGGTCGTTATGTTCCGCCGTCTTTCCCTCGGACTCCAGCTGCTTGACTTCTCGCAAGGCAGCCGCCAGTTTCTGCGTGCGTTCGAGCTTCTCCTTGTCCGTCTTCGCCTCCTCCACCCACTCTTGACCAGCAGAGCGGATTTCCGACATCTGCTCCATCACGACCTCTTGCCGCCTCTGCTCCTCGGAGTCCTGCCAGCGCAGGTACGCCTTGACGCGGTAGTAGTTCTCGACGGAAGCTGACAGGCGGGCGTACATGTCCTCCGTCAGCCCTCCTTTCTCTATCTCGTCAGCGACCTCCGCGTTGTACTTCCTCGCCTCCTCCACGAGGCGTGATTTCGTGCTGGCGTATTGCGCAGAGGTCTCGTCCAGAGAGGTCATGGTGGAGACGAGGTCAAGTATCGCCCTCTTCTCCTTGTCCGCCTCCTTGTCCGCCTCCGCCATCGCCTTGTTGAGGTTCTCGTGGCTCTGCTCAGCCTCCGTCATGCTCGTGGCGTAGCGGTATATGCCGTAGCAAAGCCCCGCTATGGCTGCTCCTATGAGGACGTATGGGCATGCCGCCATGGCTGCGTTGAGACCCAGCTGCGCAGCCGTTCCCGATATGTTAGCCCTCACCACCTGCCAAATGGCTTTCGCCATGCTGGCGTTTGCCGCCTGCCCTTTTGCTTGGAGGGCGAGGTTTATCGTCTGCTGCAGGTTGGCTGCCTTCTGCCACGTGACGTGAAGCACGAGAGCCGCCTTGGCGATGCCTATCGCGCCTGCCACGGAGATGAGGATCGGCACTATCTTCTGCCAATTCTCCACAAGGGTCGTAGCCGCCTTGATGGTGTCCATCACCACCCCCTCCAAAGCCACGCCCATGGTGTTGTACATCGTGGAGAGGGCGTCCTCCAATATCGATATTTGCCCCTGTATGGTCTTGGATGCCGCCTCGGACATGTTGTAGAACCTGCCGCCCTCCTTGGTAACGTCGATGAACGCCTGCTGCACCATCTCAGCCGTTATCTTGCCTTTGGACATCTCGTCTTTGAGGGCGGCGATGCTCTTGCCCGTCTTCTGCGATATCGCCTCCAACGGGTTGAAGCCCTGGTTAATCATCTGGTTGAGGTCTTGTCCCATCAGCTTCCCCGTGGCGGACATCTGCGAGAACGCCAGCGTGAGGGAGTTGAATTTGGCTGCGTTGCCCATGGATATGTCGGACAGGGCGGTCAGGTACTCCACGGACTTCTGGGCGTCGATGCCGAAAGAAATCATCATCTGCTCCGCACCGACCATGTCCGTCATCTCCAAAGGCGATTTCTTCGCCAGCGTGAAGAGCTGGTCGAACAGGGCGGAGGCGGTGTCCTTGCCAACCATCGTCTCCAGTGAGGTCTGCATGTTCTGCATCTCCATGCGTGCGCTCACGATGTTGCCGATGAACTCCTTTATGCTGTAACCGCCAGCTATCACGGCAGCCATCTTCGCTATCGCGTCGCCCGCGTTCTGGGCGTTCTCCTCGACGGGGTTGAGAGCGTCGTCTATGTCCTTGATGGAGGCCGCGAACTTCTTCGCCTCTACGTCCGCGTCAAGCATCTTCTTGCGGAACTCCTCTTGCACGTCCGCCTGCGCCCAGAACGCCCGCTCAGCCTCCTTCGCGGCTGAAGCGAGACGGTCAAGCTCATCAGAAGAGCTGCCCGCCGCCGTCGCCCGTGACAACGCCTCCTGCGCCTGGCGCATGGCTTCGCCAAGGCGTATGGCCTCGTCCGCGCTGCTCTTGAAGCCCTGCGAAGCCTTCGCCAAATCGCTCTCCGCTGAGCGCAACGCCTCGCCAAGGTTGGAACGGAGCATGTCAGAAGTGATTGCCAGCTCGCCCGACAGGTTCTGCGCGTCAGTCCGCAGTCTGAGTACCTTGCTTTGCAACTCCTCGTAGCCTTTCGGGTCTGCCGCCTGCTCCGTGCTGAGAAGCTGTTTCTCCAGCCTCGCCAGCTCCTCGCGCATCCCGATAAGCTCTGTGTATTTCGCCCTTATGTTGAACTCCATATTCAATGTTTTTTTATCGCCGCCCTCTTGCGGGCGAGCGCGTCTTTTCCCGTCATCTTCTTTACCAGCGTGCCGTACACGACGTGCGCCTTGTCCCTCTGCATGAGCAGGAGGTTGCGGTACGGCACGACATCCATCACTTCGGGATAGGTGAGATGGAGGTTCTCCATGAACGTCGCCACCTGTCCCATGAGCGTGTCGTTGCCCGCTATCTGGGTTGAGCTATCAGCCTCGTGACGCTCCTCGCTAAGCTGACAGCTTTGATAAAAACCTTGGGGTCGAGCATGGAATACGCAAGCTCCAAACCCTTGACGACCTCTTCGGGGCGACCCTCCGACAGCTCGCCAGCGAGTCCCTCGTCGCCCTGTATGAAGCAGGACAGAGCCTTTGACAGCTTGTCCATGTCAGATATGCCCGCCAGCAGCTCCGCCATGGTGTCGCCAGTGTCGAAGCCCGACAAATGGGAGCCAGCCAATGCGAGCCTCCTTATCGTGGGCGGGCGCATGACGTACCTCCGCGAGTTGACAAGGAACGCCTGGCAGTCCAGTCCCGTCAAGGCGTCAGCCACAATCCTCGCCCCTTTGTTCTCTTTCCTCATTGCATATTTATTTCAAAATAAAAGGGGGCGCAGACGGCATATAGCGTCCGCGTCCCCGCCCTTAAACCAGAACAAGCCCAGACTATTCCGTGGCCGTCACCTGCTCTGCGTCAACCCAATACTCGGTGCTGATGGTCTCCGTCTTCGGCTCCATGACGGTAGCCGTGACTGAGAGCCCGAGTGCGCCATCAGTGGCAGCCTCGCGCACGGAGATGTTGCAGTACGGGTAGACGATATACACGTCATCCGTAGTAAGGGCGATGATGCCCTTGTGAATGTACACGGGGCCACGCCCGCGCTCCCATACCCCGTCGGTGGCTTTGCCGCCCATGAGCTCCGCCTTGAGGTCGAAGTCGTACTGACCGATGGTGAACGTCACGGTGACGTCGCCCATAGTCTTCCTACCCTGCCTGTAGATTGAGCCAGTGAGCTGGTTGCGGTAGCTGTCCTGCGACGGCTCAGCCTCCTCAACCTGCCACGTGTCCTGATGTATGTTGGTCACCTCCTTTGCCGTCGAGAGCAGCGTCTTGAGCGTCGCTCCCGTGACGGCGGCGGTGATGTCCGTAGTCTCGCAATACCACAGCTTCTTGATGTCTATTGCGGAAATTAATTTACCTGCCATTGCTCTATCGTGTTTTGAAATTCAAACAGAACCCTAATGTTGATGTAGTGGAGGCGCAAAGAAGCGTCGTCGAGCATTCCCGCGCTCTCCCTCTTGAAGCGGTAATTGACGCCATCCTTGCGTCCGACGTTAATACCGAAAGCCCCGACATACTCCCTCTCCAGCTCCGCCAGACGTATTAGGTCGGCATCACCGTCGGGCAGGTCGGGAACACAGACGTTGACCTCGGCATAGGCTTTGCTCCACGTGCGGCCATAGCTTACGGGCTTGACCGCTATGGTGACACGCTCCGTCGAGACCTCGCCCTTGGTGAAGTTCCACCCCCGCTGCACGTCCTGGACGCTCAGCGTGGCGCAATAAAGGAACAATACGTCCCCGATGTCGCTACTCGTCATCATCCTCGTCAAGCATCCTTTCAGCCTCCAAAGCCGCGGTGGTGAGGACTATCTCGCCCCTCGCCTCCACGTCCTCTGCGTATGGCGCATCGTTGTATAGGACAAGGTCTCGCCCATTCACCACACGGAACTTGTTGGAGCTTCTCAAACGCCCCGTCACGTCATGGTACGTGCCTGTCTCCTTGGCTATCTCCACGGCTTTCTTGCCGACCTCGTCGAGCCTGCCGCGTATCTTGGAGTCCACCTCGGCGTTGATTGCGGCAATCTCCTTGCGAAGCCCGCCAACGCCCATGTTCGCCTCAATCATAGATATATGTTTTTATAGTCAAGAAGATTGCATCCCGTGACGTTCCGAGCCACGCCCTCCGCTTTAACCGAGCCGTCCCGCGTCCACAGCACCCGCACCTTGTCGCCAGCGGCTACCTTGACGGAGCCTCCGCAGACGATATGGGCGGACGGGCGGAAGACCTCGCCATTGGCTGAAGTCACCTCGGTCACGCTGCTGTCGTCGCATCGGCACTCGCCAGCATCCTCCCACGCCTCCGTCTCTGGACGTATCGTCCTGCCCAGAGCGTCACGCTCCTTAGGGGACACCCTCAGCACGAGCAGCCTGTGTGGAGCGAACATCATCACCATGCGTCAGTCTTGTCCGTTATGACGGAGAGGCCAGCCATGGCGACTATCGTCCCGTCGGGTGTGATGCCAAGGGAGCGGCACAGCCAAATGTAGTACTTCGTCAAGTTGTCGTAGTTCCACGACACCGAGAAGCCGTTCTCTGAGACGCTGCCCATGCGGGGTTTCAGGATAAAGGCGGGCAACGCCGCAGCCAATGCTTTCCGCACGGCATCAGTGTTGCCCGCTGAATACTCTTCGTCCATTGAGACGGACAGGGAATGGGAGATGTCGGTCAGCTCCGCCTCGGTGACACCGAAAGGGCGAAGCTCGCTGACCAGATACTCGCGGACCGTCATGACGTTTTCCTCCTGCGCTTAGGGGTCGGGGCTGGCGTGACCACCACGTCCTCGAACAAAGCCTTGCCGACCTCGACGGCACGCTCCTCGACCAGCCCAAGGGTGATAAGCTCTTTCGCCCTCCCCTCTTCAACGGTCATGGTGTCGCCCACCGAGTGGACGATGCCGAAGCTCTCTCGGTCACGGAACTCACGCGTCACTATCACAGTCTTTTCCATTCTCCGCCTCCTCTCTACGCCTGTATGGTCTTGCTATCCAAAGTGTAGATGCGATCCACGTTGTTCAGGACAGGAACGACCATCGCCTGCGAAGCGGTGAACTCCCTCCACGGGTTGTTCTGCGCATACTTGGAGACGAGGATGAAGTCATCCGCAGTCTGATAGGTGACGCCAGTGACGGGGCGGGATGCCTCCACAAGGTCTGTCCACACGAGCGAGCCGAGGCGGCTGTCGCAAGTGAAGGCGGCAGTGCCTTTCTTCCACGCCTCATCGCTCTTGCGCACGCCGTTAAGCTCCGTGCGGATTTTGCGAGCCACACGATGCAACGTGACGCCCCATTTGCGACGTACGACCTCCTGCGCTTTCTCCAAGTCGAGGACGGGGATTTTGTCGCCCACGAAGCCCTGGTTGAACGCGTACTGCTGGCGCACCTGCTCATTGGCGTAGAACGCCTTGAGGAACTCGTCGTCAGCCCACATGTCGGTGATGACGTTGTCGTCGTCGAGTGCCTTGTCGAATATCTTCTGCAAGTCGTCGAGAGCGTCAACGGAGGTGTCAGTCCAAAGTGCCTTAACGCCAAACTTATTAGCGTCGTAGAACATCATGTCCACACGGACGCCAGTGCCGTTGGAGCGGGGGGCTACACCGACACCAGAAGAGAGCTCGGAAAGGAAGATGCCCTCGATGGTCTCGTACACGCCCTCGATGACACGGGGGAGGTCGGTGAAAATCTTGTCCACAATCTGCGCAGTCGGGCGGGAGGTGGCAATCATCGCAGCGACATCTTTCATCTGCTTCTCCGTGAGGTACATCTGCATTCCAATCTTGGGGATGTCGCCAGAGACGACCTCGATGGAGTCACGGCTCTTGACGGGCAGCTCGGAGTCCAACGCCACGACATCGGCGGAGACTCGGTTGTACTTCGCCAGCACGGACGCCCAGCGGCTGTCGCTGGTGTACTCGGGAGTGAGCAAGTCCTTATACAGGTATGGGAGCGTCTGAGCGTTCCTGTCATTCAGCTTCTCCACTATCGAAGTTACCAGAGTGGGGAAGAAAGTGCGGACGAAATCCGCATAAAGGCTCTGTTCCATTTATCTACGCCTCCTCGTCTTTTACTAATTCAACAAGCGGCAGGGCGGCTTTGAACGCTGCCTCTACCGGGGTGACTGGGTATGGTGCGGCCTCGCTGTTCAGGCGACCGCTCGTCATGATTGAAGCCCATGGGCGTTCCTTTGGCACGGTGCGATACAGCACGCCACAGATGCTCCAGTCGGAGGGGACTGTGGTGTACGCCCCGTCAGTGGGCTTCAATGGCTTGTAATTGCCGTTTCCGTCCGTGATAATCAGCTGCCCTGCCTTGATGTAGGAGTCCTCTACCTCCGACACGTCAAGGACACGACCGCCGACGATGCCGCCGATGAACTTTGGGCATACCACGTCATCATTGGGGAAGATTATGACCTTGCCCCCGTTCGTTACTTCCGCTTTCATCTTTTTTTCTTTTTGTTACTTTCTGACAAGCCTGTCCGCTATCTCGGAGATAGTCTTCGGGTCGGGCTTGCCGTCATTCCCAAGGGACACGCCCAAGCTGTTCTTTGGCAGCTCGTTCGCACGAATGTTCCCCGCCACCGTTGCGAGGTGGGCGGTGATTGCCTCCTCCGTGGCGTCGCTCGCGAGGGCGAAACCCTCTTTTACGCGCCACTCGGGGATGCCAAGCTCCTTAGCCTTGCCCGCTATGAAGTCGGAACGCTTGCGCTCCTGCTCGGCTGCTTTCATCGACTCGTTCTCCGCCTTCAGGGCGTTCACCGCGTCAAGGAGGGCTTTGTTGCCGTCCGACACGGACTTGAAACGGGTCTCCAGCTCCGTCATCAGTTTCGCTCGCTCCGCATCATACCATTCATGGCTGTCCGCTTCCCTCGGCTCCTGCTTTGGCACTTCGTTCCCCGGCTGTTGTTGTTGCTTCGCCCTGAGCTCAGCCAACTCCTTAGTCAGCTTCTCCAGCTCCGCCTTGCCGTTGCCCGTGACCTCTTGCAGCTTCTTCTCCGCCTCCATTTTGGCTTTATCCAAAGCGTCGTTGACCCTTTTGTCATTCGACTTTTGGAGCGTTTCGAGAAACCCTTTCTGGGCAGCCACCACGCCATCGACATTGTCTTCCGTCACTAACCCAGACGAGAAGAGGGACAATGCGAGTGGAGCGAGTATGGCGTCACTCAGACCGAGTGCGGAGTATGCCGTCTTTAACTTTTGGAGGATAACATTGTTGTCCATTTGAAACTTATTTGATTAAAATCAAAGTTACAAATATTTGATTAGAAATGCATTGGAAATATATGTGAACCCGACAAATACTCTTTATCCTGAACACCAGTCATACCACCAGTGCTGGTCGTCTCGTGGTCGTCGTGGTGTCGTCGTGGTCTTGTGGTCGTCGTGGTGTCGTCTCGTGGTCGTCGTGGTGTCGTCGTGGTGGTCTCGTCCTGTTGCTGGTCGTCTCGTGGTCGTCGTGGTGTCGTCGTGGTCTCGACGTGCTGGTCGTCTCGTGGTCGTCGTGGTGTCGTCGTGGTGGTCTCGTCCTGTTGCAGGTCGTCGTGTCGTGGTGTTGTGGTCGTGGTCTCGACGTGCTGGTCGTCTCGTGGTCGTCGTGGTGTCGTCGTGGTGTCGTCGTGTCGTCGTCGCAAAAACAAAAAAAATAGCCCGCGTTATCACAACGCGAGCTACAAACAAACACCTCGAAAAACTAAAACTACTATATGACAAACCTTAAATTACTAAAATAAACGCCATCTATCTGATGCCAAAGACCAAAGATATTTATTTTCTTCTGTTTTTTGTCCAAAATCGCAAAACGGCTACCTGTAGCGTTTAGCATCGACTGGACGACCAAAGAGTCCGCCCCGAATGTTAGCAACGACGGGCCTAATAGTCTATTCATGAATATTTGTGAGTCGGTTTTATCTCGTCTGCTTCTAATTGGTAGCACCCCGTTATGCATCATGGCGTAATTGTCATAACTGAACGGGTGACAATTATCTACTTTAATAGAGCCGTGGGTCGCCCATCTAAAATGTATCGCGACCGCTTCATCTTTTGGCAGATTGTTAACCACTTCTAAGAACTGGTCTAAATCTTTATAAAGGCACTTGTAAATGAACCCCGATGAAGTCATTAACCCGCACCCGTCCCTGTTAGCCGCCGCGGCGGCTCTCAACGTCTGGTCGCCAGGCATCATAACGCCCGCAGGCTTATATATTATTACGCACATTATAGTCGTTTTTAAGCCCCCCTTTCGGGGGGGTATGTTGTCAGTGAGTGAATTAATTACGCACGCGCAAAAGGTCTACACGAAGACCAGCAACACGAGGGTCGGTGCGTTCTGTTACTTGACGCCCTGTTATTTCGTGGTCTTTAGACCACTCAAAAAGGGACTGTAAGAACATTATCCATTTTTTAATTTTGGCAAAACAGAGCGACCCTTGGTGTTGTCTGAACTCAATCGTCCCGTGGCGTTCAATAGCGAGAAAGTTAACCGCGCTATAACGACCATATACGTTCAGGTCTCTAAAGCTCAGCTCGGTATCTCGACGGGCGGGGATATTACGAACCCTACAATAAGAATTATTAGCGCGCGAGGGGGCTAAAGAGGCCCTAATAAGGGGCTCGAGCATATAGTAATTACCGCCTATTCTTTGGGCGATTGCCGCGTCCCTTTCTTCGAAATCAAGATGAACGTGCAGGCCGCATGACTTGTTCACCCGTCCACCCGCGGCGCGAATCGATTCGCATATCGCTTCAAGTTCATCCCACTCAGTGAGTGGTGGGGTGACTACTTCGTTCGCGTCGCTACCGCGAACACTGGCATCGTTGACAATCTTAGTGAAATTCACGTCTCTATGATTGTAGCTTTGACTTTCGACGAGCAGGTGGCGACGGGTCGCTTCTTCGATGATGCGCGAACGGGGCGCACCTATACATTCGATTTCGACGCCAAATTTTCGCATCACTGGCGCGGCAGGACGGGCGGGCGCGGGGGGTGCTGTTTGGTCTCTGTTCTGGTGGACTGTGTGTACGTTCAGGTCGCCCCGTTCTGACGCGGTTAACCATTGCTGGGCCGCAGTCATTCTCTTTTGACGCAAACAGATGGCGATGACGTCTTCAGGTATGCCAGCTATCTGTAACGACCTTTGCCACATCTCGCGCGGCAAAGCGCGGACAATCTGAATGTCGTTTAACTTCTTTTGCAAGTTTGTCATGGTAGCAGTTGTTTAGATTAGTTCTTAGTTAACCTCAAGTCAAACTCTACGTTATAATTTTCGCGCGAGTCGTTATCAATGTAGATATCCACCTTCTCTTTGTCCTGGCGTATGCGAACGCAGGCCTGGGGACTGTTTCTTTTTATTCGGTCAAAATAAATTTTTGCTTTGCCCGGGGTTGTAAACAGTCTATACATTCGTCCACGACGACAATAGTAGGATCCGTCAATTGGCGCTTTTTTCGCGAGCCACAAGTTCATCAGAGCTTCAGCCGTCTCGAAGGACGCAGACTCTTTCGGCTCTATATATATCAAACCACCCAGCATAGTTATTTAGATTTATTTTAAATTAGTAATTTCAAATGCACAAGGACAATTGTTGTGTTGTAAATCGTACCAAGTAAGAGTAACCACCAAGAACTTAATATCGTCTGGGCTACCTGCTACGAGATGGTCGGGGCGTTCATAGAGCACATGAGTACACAGAGCAGACATGAGGCCCAAGGCGGACCTTCGATAATCCAGCTTGAGGTCCAGTCCGCGACATATTCGGACGATTTCAGCATCAATAGCCCGCAAAGTAGGGCTGCTTAACCGCCCTAAAATGGTCTTAATCTTCTCGCGGCACTTAGAGACTCGCGGACCGTCTTTTTTGGTCTTCACGCACGTGAAGACCGTATTATAGAGGTCGACGACGTATTCTTCTGTTAATTCTTCGTATTTCATGCCGAGGCTTATTTAGAGTTGGTTTTATTTAGAATAGAACAGGTCCAAGATTATGTAAAGCAGGGGCTTAACGTCGTCGTCGCCCTTGTAGCTTCGAGTAGGGGCGATGTGCCTATTCATCAGAATAAGCTCACAGCTGTTCGCGATTACAGAGAACGGGTCGCGACTGCTGCTTTCATCCTCTCTACAGATATAAGCCATGTCCAGGCACCCAGACATAAGGCTCAAGAGTTTCTGTGATGAGAGAACAGAACAGAGGTTGCCGACTCGCTGTAGCTGTTCGCGGGTCTCTTCACACCTACGTGCGCGATAGAGTCGCTGAGTAGCGTCGATCAGCTCTTCAGTCATCGTCTTGGTAATTTCGTTTGTCTTGTTCATTGTAGTAGTTATTTAGATGTTAGTGTTTAGTTGTCTTTGTCATTGGTTGACATTGCAAATATAGCCACAATATTATATATAACAATAGTTTTCGGTAATTATTTTCAAGATTTTTCGCTTTGTGTTGATTTTCAATTAGTTAGAAAGTCAATATTTAATTATTATGTCTCTAAATAACATCTTAACATAGAAAGTTATTGTTATATACAACACAATATTATATCTTTGCGACATCAACCAACAAAACAATATTATGTGGGTATTAGTGACAAGACGCCATCTCGTTAACCTTATAGAGGTGGACAAGGTAATTAAGCAGTACAGCGACTGCACCGACGACGAAAAGGCTATCGCCCTACAAGTCAACAAAAACACACGGCTTAATCTGTATAAGTCCGCGCGCGAAGCTGGCATCTTTGACAAGGTTATATCACAGGTGCAGCGATATGGCAGTAAGTACGCTGATGTAATCATCGAAGAGTCAAGGTAGACCACCAGCAGCCCCCGCCCGAAAGGGCGGGGGATTAAACACGGACGGCACGCCCTCTTTTCAGGACAGCCGACCTCCCGTGAATTACTTTTACTTAAATCAATTATAGAAATGGTCAAGAAAGAAAAAGAAGCCGCAATGCTCAGCCGGGCTTGCGAACTCATCAACGACGACTACCACAGCTTCCTTCTCGTCAGTCTCAAGCTGCTGGTGTCTGGCTCCCCTGCCGTAGTGCTGAATGGCGACCTGCCGATTGTGTCACTCCTGCGCTTCCTCAACCTGCTAATGTCCGGCACAGCTCAGGAGATGGCGACGGCGGCTATTGTCTGCTCCGAAGTTGCGAGGGACGCACCCGAGACTTTCCGCAGGGTTTTGGCGACCTACAACTTCACTTTCTCAGCCGCCAGCCTTGCGCTGTTAGACCAGGGCTTCACAGAGGCGGTCGGAGAATAAACGACGGATGAACAAATGACACAGGCGTACTCCATACGTCTGTGTTGTTTAATATTTTATATATAGCTTTGCGAATATGGAAGATAGATTGATAGCCCTGAACAGATTTTTCAGGGAGCGCAATATGAATGCGCAAGACATTGCTGAAAAAGTAGGAATGTCACGAGTGCATATCAATAACCTGTTAAGCGGGAAAAGTAATTTTATAGTAAAGACAGCCTGCCTTTTTTTCGACACGTTCGGACTTTCTCCCGCATGGCTAATGACTGGTAAAGGAGAAATGTTTGGAAATACAAACCCCTATCTAAATGACGGAGGAAATCGATTTAGTCAATTCCTTAAAGATAAAGGTATATCACAAGCGGAAGCGGCACGACGTGTAGGAATAGCGACAACTGTTATTTCCAACATCATACGTGGGCGTAGACAGCTTTCTGTAGCCCTTTCCGAGCGCATTTCCGCAGCCCTTGGGGTTTCGGCTTCGTGGCTGCTGACGGGCGAGGGAGAGATGGAAGTGGATGGTTGGGCACCGCCCACCAGAGTTCCGCAGGCGGCAGCGGCAGTTGCAACCAGTACGACGGAAGAAAATACCAGACTACACAGAGAGAACTCAGAGTTAAGGGCGGAAGTGGAACGCCTACGCAAGCAGGTGGAACGCCTGATGTCAGTAGTTGAGAACCTGACTAAAGGAAAGGAAGAGGCATAAAAATAGGGAGCGTCCTGTTGGGCGTTCCCTTTTATTTTTTACTCGCTGGCGAGCTTTATTGCGAACCACTCGTGCGAGGGGTACGCCCTTATGGAAATGATGCGCTTTGTCAGCGACCGCTTGCCGCAATGGAAACGGGCGAACCGCCACGGCTTCCATGTAATATCCGTGTCAGCCGCCATGGCTTTGCGGAGCTCAGCCTCGTCGAGGTCGCCATACTTGGAAGTGTCAGCCAGACGCTTCATCCAATACTCGGACATGACCCGATACTCCGTGGTCTTGACTCCTTTTGCTATCTGGTCAAAAAACTGCTGGAACACCCGCAGGTCTAACGTCTCGCTGCTCATGCCGCCTCCTCCTTTTCTTCGCCTGTACCACCATCACCAGTATTCCCCTCGTCGCTGACATCGTTCTTCGTGTTATCTCGCTTAACATCGCCCGCCTGCTGTTTCTCGCCCTCTTGAAGCTCGGTGGCGGCATCCATATGCTCCATGTTAATCTTGTCAACCTCGCCCTCCACGTCGTCCACAAGGTCGAGCCTGTCAACGGCTGTGGAGAGGCTCATGAGACCAGCACCGTAGAGGTTGGAGACCTCGTTGCGCTCCGTCCTCTTGTCCTCTGCGAAAGGCTCAGCGAATTGGAAGGAGACGTCGAAATCCTCCCAGTCAATGTCGGGGCGGCGGTAGCGCAGGATGGAGAGGATGACGTTCTTCTCCCTCATGAACATCTCCTCGTAAATTTCAAGGTTGCGAGCCCTCTTCATGTACCCGAGGATGAAGCTGTTCCGTATGGCTGCGCCTGAAAGCGTGCCCATGCCTTTGAGGTTGTCAAAGGAGAGGTCGGGGGTCATCGAGTCAAAGAGGATAGACCTTTCAAGCTCCCTTTTCTCAGCGTCCCTAAGCTCGCTCTGCTGCGGTGGGTTGATGTAGGAGAATTGCGAGTTCGGGCCCGAAAGCTGGATGAGCTTTCCTGGTTTGCTCGGGTCTACCATGGACTCTATCACGTCTGCCGTTGCGGCTGCGATAGGGTCTGCGAAATAGTTGTTGGTGTCCGCAATCTTGGAGTCCAAATCCTCCTCCCTGCGCAGCCTCTGCTCCACACCGTCCCATGCCTTTGGCTGCCTGATGTAGACGACGTTAATCTTCCCCGTGGGGTTCTTGAACGTGCTGACCTCCCACCCGAGGCGTGACTTCTTGCAGAAGAACAGCATCTCTGCGGTTTGAAAGTCCCAATGCTGCACCGTGCCGCTCTCCTCCTTTTGCCTGTAACCATAGGCGAAAGCGATGAGGTTGCCGTACTGGTCGAAGAGGGTGCGGAGCGCGTAGCCAGTGCTGCGGGCGAGTACTGAGAGGGACACCCTCACCTCCCCGTCGTCGCCCTGGTATATGTTGTAGAGCTTGGCGCACTCCGTCTCCGCCCCAGCCTTGCGCTTTGCGGTTCTCGCACGGGCGTTGAAATGCACCTCACTAAGGAAGTCTATGAAAGCCTCGTAGGCCTCGTCCGCGCCTCCCCTCTTAGCCCATTGGATGTCGCCGCCCAACAGGAAGAACAGCTCCACCTCGTTGATGTACCGCTGCCTCGTGCGTGGCAGCTTCTCGGTGCGGTAAGGCTCCTCGTTCTTCCTCGGCTTGTCGGGTCGCCTCATCACCTCGTGCGTCTGTGGGTTGTACTCCCTTAGAGCCATGTCCACCTCGTCGTCGTGGCTGTCCATCATGGCCACGGCTCTGGGTATGTCACGTGCCTCCAACAAGTCGAGAAACGTCCTCTTGCTCCCTACCGAGTTGAGGACGACGTTCTTGAAAAGCGTGAAAATCTGCTGCAGGTAATTCTCCATAATGTGTCTTTAGAAAATGCAAAGGTCTGACTTCCGCACCTTGTTAGGTGCCTGTACTTGCCCGAGGAGTTCGCCCAGCACGTAGTAGCGCGAGGCGTCGAGAAGATGGTTGTGGGCGTCGATGGGCTGGTTTATGTAGTTCCCGTCCTTGTCCCTGTCCCATGTGTAGTTGCGCAGCTCGTCTTGGAGGTTGAGGCTGTCACGGGTGACGTAAATCTCCATGTCCAGCATCTTGGTGATGCCCGCCATGATGCTCCCTCCGCCTTTAAGGACGGGGTATATGAGGATGCCCCCGTTGGCTATCTCCTGAATGAGGCGGGGGTCTGCGCTGTCGCTTATGACCTTGGCGGTGTACTCGCCAGCGTGGACGGAGCGCAGCTCCTTGATGATGTCGGACGCGAGCATCTCCGTCTTGTAGCATACCTCCTGCAAGTAGAGGCGGTCGCCGACGATGCCGCACTTGATGATGGCGGTCGGGTCGTGGGAGTAGCCGAAGTCCATGCCGTAGGCGACCTTCTTGCACTCCGCGGGGAACGTGTCCACCACGCCCCACGTCTTGAACACGGCACCCTCCGCAACGTCCGTCCACCTGCCCATGAACACGTGGGCGTAACGCTCGGGGTTCTCCTCCTTCATCGCCTTAGCCGACTTGACGAACTCCTCGGAGAGATGCCCGATGTTGTCAAGGTAGCTTGTGTGGATGTGCAGCACGTCGGGATGCGTGGAGATTTGCACGGGAACCCCGTCATACATGACCTCCTTGTGAGTGTCCTTGATGTACCGCTGGTAAATGAAGTGGTTGGAGTCCGTGGGGTTCATGATGATGATGATGCGGTTCTGTATGCCCTGCTGCCTGATGGAGTACATGATGGTCTCAAACTCCCTCTCGCTCGTCCACTCCTCCGCCTCGTCCACCACGAACGTCGTGATGCCGTGGATGGACTTCAGCTTCGCTGTCTGATTGCCGCTTGACGTGCGTATGCCACGGAACATGATGTGCGCCCCCGTCCTCGTGTTCACCACGTCGGACTTGGTAGCGTGGAAGTAGCCAGCCGTGCCGTCAAGCTCCACTTTCTCCATGAACTCGGGGATGACGGATATGCCAGCCGAAACCATCGTGTAACGTGTGTAGAGGACGTTGTGGTTGACGGTTTCGCCATCCTCCTTGCGCCCAAGCTCGAACGTCAGCCGCTCGATGAAAGCGGAAAGCCCGAAAGACTTGCCGCTGCCTCGCCCTCCCGTCACAAGGATAATGAAATGCCCCGTGTCCTCATAGAGGGGGAGGTAACATTTATGCGTCTGTATCATCGTCCCCCTCCTTGCCGCCAGCCGTCACGCCCTCTGACGCTTTCTTGTCCTCGCTCTCAGCCTCAATCCACTTGCGGATGTCGATGCCTCCGCCCTGCGCGGCAGCCGTCTCGTCCGCCACGCCGCCTTTCCAGTCGGGGTCGAAGACGTTGAGGAGCGTGGTGATGGCTTGAAGCGACGGGGGCTGCTGTATCTCGCTCTCCTGTATGATGCCCATGTCCGTGACGATGCGCCCCGTGCCTCCGCAGTCTTGGCAATTAGGGTCTGCGCCACCGCACGTGCAAGGCACCTCCTGCATCTTCTTGACCTTCGTCTTGGTGACTATCTTGCCGAGGGCGACGTTGAGGTACAGGGCGTGGAGCGTCGCCGTGATGTTGGTGCGCCCCTCACGCAGAGCCTCCTTGATGCGCTCGGAGCGTCGCCTTATCTTCTGGGCGTTCTCCTCGCTCCCCTCGCTGACCTTGCCGTTCTTTATCTGGCTGAAATATATCTGCGTGAAGCCCAGCCGCAACGCTATCTCCTTGTCGGTCATGCCTGCGCTGGCGAGCCTCTTTATGTTCTCGTAGAACTCGTCCCCCTCGTAATCGTACCTGTTCAATTTCATGTGCGCCTCCGTTTGTCCTTAACCTGTTTAATGGAGCATGTCCAGCACGTCCTCGCCCCTTATGAACTTGCCGTCGGTCTCCACGCCCAGCGTCTCGCAGAACGCCACCTTGGCTTCCTCCGTGGCGAATGATAGGGTCACGTAGAGGTTCTGTATGGACGAGTACGCCTCCTTGTCCTCGTTCTGCTCCTGCCTCACGTCGAGGACGTGCTGCTTCTTCTCTTCGGGGGTCATGGCTTTCTGCTCCTCCGTCTGCACCGTGGGCGTGGGGATGAAGTCGAAGAACGTGGGGACTGCCTCCTCGGGAGCGGGGATGTCCGCGGCGTCCGTCTGGGCGAATTTCAGAAGGGAGTTTATCTCGACGTCCGACAGCCCGATGTCCTTTGTGTCGATGTCGTTGATGTACTCCGCTATCAAGTCCATGTCCGCCTTCGTGTTGCCGACGGCCATGTATGTCATCTGCTCCTTCTCCGTCTTGTCGTCAAGGTTCACCGCCTCGACCTTTATGTCGTAGTCGGTAGCCTCCGTGCCGTCATATTTGTTCAGGGCGTCCATCGCCAGCACCCTGCGATGCCCGTCCAGCAGGTGACCCGTCGCCTCGTTCCACGACACGCCGCCAAGGAAGCCCACCTTCTTGAAGTTGCGTTGTTGCAGCTTTATCGCCTCCTCGGGGTGCCTTTTGGGGTTGAACGGGTTAAGGCGTATCTGCGACCTCTTGATGGTCAGCGTCCTGCTCTGTTTTATTCCAGCCATAGGTCAATCGTTATCTTGAGTAAGTGTACTTTTCTGCTCCTCGTCATACTCGAACAGGATGCGCCTGCAATCGGGGTACATGGCGCACACGCGCTCCAAGTCGTCAGGGAAGTTCTCACGGAGCCACACGAGATACGACCATGACGCAGGGTTCTCTGACGAGGAGGCTTTGCGCCCCCCGTAGCTCATGTTTGTCATAAGCCCATGCTCCTTGATGTACCGCACCACGTCCTTGTTCTTGTAGGCGTACAGGGGGTAGGCTTTCTTCGTCTTCCAGTTGACGCCCTCGTCGTAGGTGCGGAGCATGATGCGGCGGTTGAGGCTGTCGACCTCCTTCATCCCGAAGAACGCCCACTCTATGCCCGTGTGCCTGCGTGCTATTTCCGTGATGTCAGCCAAGTTCAGCAGCCTCTGCTTCGGGTTGCTCGCCATCCCTAAGAAGCCAGCCTTGACCCACGAGGAGATGTTGAAATGCGGGGCTTGCATGAAATGGGCGTTGGGGTACCTTGACTCGCTCCACTTGATGTAGCGCGTCACGCTCCGAAGGTTCGGCACGATGTACATGTACACGCAAACTATCTCCTTGAAGAATGGAGCCATCAAGTCCAGCATCACAAGGCTGTCCTTGCCCGTGGCGGAGTGGAACAGGATAGCCCTGTCCGTCGTTTCCGCCACCCTCTTTATGCAATCCGTCGCTACTGACATTGTATCTAAAGATATTAAAAAAGGAGGCCGCAAAGGCGACCTCCTTCAAACCTCCGCTCAACCTTAAAAAGTCTTGCTTCCAGCGTTTTTCAGCAAGTTTTGATACTTGCGCATGGCGTTTGACGCACCGCCCTTGACTCTTTGCCCGTTGACGTAGACCGCACGGCTTTCGCCCCCTGCGTAACGAGTCAACGAACTTGTCGGGTTGCGTCCCTCCCTTTTGTCCTGCATCACGTTCGCAGAAGCAGGAGAACTTCTGCCATTTCTGCCAGAGGTGGCGTATTTGCCATAGTTGCGCTCAAGTTTGCGCTCAGAGTTCCTGTTGATGGAATTTCTTGCCATCTTTTCTCACGTTTTAAAATCAGTAAAGCACGGAAACAAACGTGCGTGATTATACAACAATAAAGATGGCAGACAGTCCATCGTGGGTTATTATTCTTTTGGTGGGAGCTTAGCCAGGGCGGCTCTCACTTCTTTAATCTCACCGAGCTTGCCGCCCGTCGCCTTAATCTCTTCGGGAGCGCAAAGGTTTGTCCCGTGGATGCCGTCAATGACGAGACCGAAGAAAAAGGTCGTATCGTCCTCTTTAGTCCCTTTACGCTCATCCTCATCGATTTCTTCGTCAAAATCATGACATTTCAGCGCATGGAGAGTCTCTCGCCAATTCGGATGCGTATTGAACGGACAAATACCGAGTATGTGACAGTCCAGGTACCAAGTGTTGTTATAATCGTGGAAGTGGACGGAAGCGACGTCCTTAGTCTCGAACGCACTCACGGTCATGTCCAGCGTCCTTTTAGGAATGAGGAAACGCTTAATGTAGAACGGGGACATGGCGCGAGCCTCAAGGAATTTCTTGCCGTTGATGATGTCCCATGCGTTCTCTTTTCTCATGATTAGGTCGTGGGCTTCAACCTGAACGCCTTTCTCAGTTGTTATCATCGACATAATATCTTGGTTTAAGGTTATCGCAAATATAGTAAATTAACATTGGTTACACAAGAAAAAACACGGATAATTTGGTCTTTATCAGTGTTTTACCTCGGACAGGCTGAGTTCCAGCCCCACGGCCTCGGCGTAGGCCATGAGGAAGCTGAGCGTCACGTTGACGTTCCTGCCCGTCTCGAACGCCCACAGGGAGCAGTATGAGATGTTAGCGGAGCGGGATAGGGACGTGAGTGACATCCTCATCTCCTTCCTCCTCTTCTTCAACTCATTCGCCATAGAGCATTGCTTGCGGGCGTATTTCATGCCCGCCTCGTCGGTCTTCTTTATCCTCATCCTGTTAGTTCCTTACTCTTGTCAAAGTTAATCATCTCCGTCGTTCTCGTCCATCTTCCTTATCTCGTCGTCCATCTCGGACATCCACTGTACGAACCTCAAGACGAGATACGCACCGCCGCAGAGGAACACCACGACTGCTAAAATGTCGAATACTACCATGTCTTTGCTTGTTTTAGGAGTTTTTAAATTGGGCTGCCCGCCTTTTTAAATGCCCCCGTTGGGGGGTATTTAGGGAGGGGCTGATTTTATTCGTCTTTACATTCCACCTTTTGGTGGTATGTGGAAAATTCCTTGTTACTGGAGTTTCTTATGACTATGGTGGCTGAGTATGTGCAATATTTGCACAACGTGTTAACCCTTTCGCCATTCGTTTAACACGACTTCCCCGACGTGTTAAGCCATCGGGGAAATCGTTAACATGAAATCAGGTGTGGAGGCTCATCTGCGTATCCTTGGACTCTTGAC
>CAVDBL010000021.1:0-30381 GCA_963607345.1 Bifidobacteriaceae bacterium | reverse complement strand
GCTGGTCGGACGTGAAGTCGGCGTAGGTGAATGCGTCGCCCTTGTCGCCTTTCTCTCCCTGCGCACCCGTAGCTCCTGTTGCGCCCGTCGCACCCTTGTCGCCTTTCTTGCCGTTCGTGACGGTGAATGTGTCTGATGTACTGCCATCAGTATAACTGATGGTGTAAGTGTCGACGACAGGGTCAGTGCCTGACGAGGAAGTCTTGGTGATAGAAGAGATGCCCTTACCCGAAGCCCCAGAGACTTCAAGGTTCTGGATATATGAGGCGAGGTTCTTCTCCTCGCCGTCGATGGTGATGGTTATATTCTTTGCCTCGGCGAGGGCGAAGTCGCCATTCGGCTCTAATGTGTCAGCTGCCTTAATTGCCATGTCTCAACGTTTTACTGTGTTACTGTTATTGCCATGTCGCTGCCCTGCACCTTGCTCGCACGATAGACGCTCATGGAGACGGTCTTGCCTTGGTCGTTGACAAAAGATGCCACAGTGCCTACCTTTTCCGCACCGCCCGAGCCGAGCGATGTTTTGAAGGCGATAGTCCATGCGGTAGGAACGACAAGCCACCAATACTGCGATGTCGTCGAGCCTTTCATGGTATAGCTGCCTGCCGCCGTCGTCTTGATGACCTTGCCTCCCAAGGTGTTCTTTATCCAATCCTGCGTAAAGGATGACGGCACTGTCGCCATGCCTGTGTATATGCCGTAGCCGAATGTCCATGTGAGGCTCTTTGATGCAGTTGCTGCCTGCTCGTCGGACTCGGTGACTGTCAGCGTCACGGTCTTCGTAGCGGTGATGGCGGACGACATGGTGTACTTCGTGACCGTCGGGTCTGACTGCGTGACCCCGTTGATGACGGTCTTGGCAGGTGTCTTGGTAGTAGACCATGTGAATGTCGGTGCGGAGACTGACGCACCAACCTCAAACGTGCCTGCCGTGGGCGTAGCCGTGAATGATGATATGGCAATCTTCTCATACCACACCTTAGCGGCTATCTTCTCTAAGGCGGACAACACTGTTGATGTGCCTGTGAGGTTCGAGTTGTCGCTTTCGAGCTTGACATTCTTGGCGTTGACCTCGGCATTGTTCAGGTTGTTGGCTATCTCCAATGCGCTCTTGGCATCGGCAGCTGCAGTCTTAGCGTCGCTCTTAGCGTCAAGCACGTCGCTCGCAGCTTTGTTGGCTGTCGTCTCAACTGTCGAAATCTGGTTGGCGAGGGTGTTGTAGTTCTTCGTCGCAGCCGCAGCCTCTGTCTTAGCCTCGTTGGCTGCCGTCGTCGCTGAGGCTGCCGCCGTGGTGGCGGACTCTGCTGTCGTCTGCGCCTTGGTTGCCGCAGTAGTAGCTGCATTGGCTGTCTTTGTCGCAGCTGCGCACGCCGTCTCGACATCGCTTATCCGCTGCTCTATCTCTTCAAGTTCTTCATCGCTAACGCTGCCGCTGGACGAAGAGGAGGCTGTCGTCACCTTGACCCAGTCGCCATTTATATAGCAAAGGATGTCGCACTTGTCGCCACTCTGGAGTCTCATCCACAGTTTGTCCTTCGACGGTGGCAGTGCCGACACCTCAATCTCTCTAATTCTTCCCATGGGTATTTTCTTTTGGTGCGAATATATCCTATGGGAAAAACCAAAACAATAGTGTTACAATTTTGTGTAACATCAAATCTTTTAAAAAGAAAGCGACGGTTGCGGTTTTTGCAATCGTCGCTGTAAGCCTATGGTCGTTAATTACTCTTCAATATACCAACGTCCTTGGTCGTCTTTTTTAAGTATTTTTTTTAGAGCTTCGTAGTAAGGATGGTCACGGTCGTAATTCAATAAATCGTGTTGTATACTTTCTTTCAAGAAATCAGGCATAGCGTTTAAATCTTCTATGCCATACCACAGCCTTCCCTGTCTGAACATTAGCCTTTCAAATGATTTTGTAAGTTAAATTTTTCCAGACACTTTTTTCAGAAATTGTTCTTACTCCCCCGTTTTATAAGGAGTCTCTTAAAAGGACTGCGCCTTGACGATAATTCATATTCGGGTCGTTTAACAAATCGGAAAAACTGAATCGGTTATGGTTTGCTAACTGCTCGGCGTAACTCTCTGGATTGATGGACTTGAACGGCATGAATCTTGGGGCTGGCTTATTACTTACGTATGAGCCTCTGCCGCCGTTGCCTTGAAAGACATTCCCATGAGGACCTAATGCCGCCCCGCCTGCAAAGCCTGCGGGGTTCGTAAAGTCCCACCAAAACTCTGATGGCTGACCAAGGAACTCTCCACCTGCCGTGCCTGTCTTGTCTGCCATCCAGCCGCCCCGATCCTGCCCTGTCAATGGGCGCATGACATAATGGTTCATGACATTAGCGGCAAGCATAGCCGTCAAGCCTGCTGGACCGAAAGCGGAGGCGGCGGCGAACTGACCAAGACCAGCGTCGTCTCGCCTGTCCCTCGCAGCCTTGGCGACACGCAAGTCGGGTGCTGTGACGGTGACCTCGTCCAACGTATAAGGGTTCTCGTAATAGATCCCGTCATTATCGAAGCCAAACGACGCAACGCCATTCTTTACGCCAGAGACTTGATTGCCCCTATATTGACCAGCCTCGTAGGCACGCCTCTTAGCGTCCTCTCCGAACGCATAATTGGTTCGATTGTGATAATCATTTATCGGCATAGTTATTTGTTTTTAGAGTTTTGCAATGCGTCAATCTTACGTTTCAGAACCTCCTGCTCCGAGCGCAGCCGCTCACACTCGGCGAGCAGCTCGTTGTACTTGCGCAGCAGTGCCTCCAGACGCTCGTTCGAGTCGTCACACAGCTTCTGATAAAAAGCCAGCATCTTATTGTAGTTCTCTATGTTGTCGCCGTCGCTCTCGAAGTTGCGCTTGCGGATGTCTGCCATATACTGCCGCCTCGTGGTGAGCCACGTGACAAGGGTGCTGATGGCGGCGGTCGCCGCACCCACGATTCCTGTTGTGATATAATCCTCCATCGGTGTATGTTAATCTATTATCTCGACATGCCTCCTGCTCCTCTCTGTGCAGTGCGGGTTGCCCTCAATAGCCTCTACCTCGACAATGGTATGCTTGCGTTGGAAGAGGCGGAAGAGAAAGAAACGCTTGGGCGGCTTGACGGTCTCCTTGCGTGAACGGACTATGAGCGTCGTCTCGTTGCGGACTTTCACATTTACCGCCACCTCGTTAGGGGGACCTATATGCACCTTCGTCGTCGTCCATCCGTCGCTCAGCGTCGTGTCAAGGTCTGCCAAGAAGATGCTGTCTCTCAGCCATATAGTGTCATTCTTTTCCACTATCGTCTCACGCCAATGCATCGACTTCAGTTGCTTGTCCTTGACTTTAGCCTCTGTGCGCATGGAGTCGAGCTTCATCATTAGGGTGTCACGGCTCGCCTCCAGCTCGTCTATCGTCATGCGGAAGACCCTGCTACTGCCATTATATTCCTCCCTCTCCTGAGCGTACGCCTTGGCTGTCGCCGCATAGTTATCCCTGTCCGTCGAGAGTGAGCTGACCCTCTTGATGAGTATCGCCACAGCTATCACGAGTATCGTGACGACTGCGAGCAGGATTAGTATTATCTTGTTCCTCATAGCTTATACCGCCTCCTCGTACCAGCAACTTTGCGTGACGGCATCAGAGCCGTTTCCAAGTGTGTTGTTATCGATGCTTGACACGCCATACATTGTTATATGAATGGCTGTCGAATACATATAGCCTGTGCTTCCTTTGGTAAACGAGCCGCTGAATGTTATCGGGCCTAATGCCGTGGGCTGCGATGCGCTCGTGGCTGTCTTGAATGTTCGTAGGTGTGTCCAATAGTAGTTCTGCTTGGCTGCCGTCGTAGTGCCGTCAGGCGGTGTCATGACAATTTGCACGTCTGCGCTATATGTGCCGTCGGAAGACCTTGTGAGGTTTGTGACATTCCAACCATAAAAGCCGAATGACCCTGTCACATATACTCGCTTGATGAGCGTACTCGGGTCGTCGGTGCTTCCTGTCGAGCTACTATTGTCATCCTCGAAGTCTTTCCATCGTAGCAGTCTGTCAAACTCCATAATGTCAGACTTCCACTTATGGTTCTTTAGTGAGGCGCAACCTGTATGAGAGGTCACCGTGCCGTCACTCGTCTGCGTAAAATACTTGCACGGCAAATCTAAGAACCCGTTTATTGTCATGAGAACCTTTGGGTTTCCCATTATCTGCCCCCACGTCTTAGTGCCGCCTTGCCACTCCTGCAACGCTGTGTCCAGCCACCCCACATCGTGGAGCATCTGCGCCGAGACGAGTTGTTCTTTAGCGTTTGCCATGACTTTAGAGTTTCTTCAATGTATGTTCAAGCAGGATTTGTATCATGGCATGGATGCCTTTCAGCTCGTCCTTCTGCTTCTCGATGATGCCCCTCAGCTCCTGCGTCTCTTTCACGAGGAGAGGCACGACACGCTCATAGTCCACGCCTTTGTAGCCTCCGCTCATCTCAGAGACGAGACCAGGAATACCAGCCTCCTCAGCCTCCTGCGCTATAAAGCCAATGCCCTGCTCGCCGTCGGTATGACCGCCACGCTTCTCAGCATCCTCATTCCACTCGAAGGAGACGACACGAAGCCGCCCGAGCATGTCACTCGCCTTGTCGAGCGTCTGGACGTTCTTTTTCAGTCGAGCGTCAGACGAGGAGTAGCCATAGCCGCTAAGGTTCAGCGTCACGGCATTAAGGCTCGTAGCCGATGTCAGCTTGCCTGTGGTGTCTATGTTGACGTTGAGAGCCGTCTTGTCGCCGCTCGTCGACGGGTCGCTCACTGTGTACAGGTCGCCATTGGATGTGCGCACGACGACTCCTTCGATGCGACCGAGGACTTCTTGGAATAATGTGTGAAAGTTGTTTATTTGGCTACCTACGGAGCTTATCGTTGCGTATGTGTTAGAAGCATCTGTCTCGGTGAGATAGGTGTTAGAAGCGTCTGTCTTAGTAAGATAGGAGTCGCCAAGGTTGGAGATGGCGGTGGAGATTTTCGTGTCCATCGTCTCCTTCAACGTCGTGCTGGTGCTGTCCAACAAAGCTGTGTTGACGACCTTGCCTATATACGCCTCCAAGACTCCATAAGCCTTGCCGTCGACGGTTGGGACGGAGTCTGATGACGACAGGACACCTGTGCTTCCTGCGACCTCGGTGACGGTATAGCCGCTTGCGCTGATGAACGTGGCGGTGAAGCTGTAATAGTTGCAGCCAGACTTGGGAATCCAATAGAGGCTGTATTTACCTTCCGACTCCCACTTGGCGAGAAGCCGCCATGCAGGCGACGGGTCTGTCTGCTTAACGTCTGGCGACGTGCTTGCCGCCATGCCGTGAAGCATGACACCCGTCACGCCAAGCTGCACACCGCTGTCTCCCTGATAGTTCTGTGAGATTTGGAACAGCCATGTAGCACCTGTGTTCGTGCCGTTCCATCCCTGCTTGCCTGCTATGATGAGCGTGGCACGCTGGCATGGTGTCTTGATGGCGAGCGTCGCTATCTTGTTGCCGTATGTGCTTGTGTCTGAGCCATTCTTAAAGTCCCAGACCTTAACGTTGGATTTGCTCAGGTAGTTGCTCGAAGCGTCGGTCTTGGTGAGGTAGGTGCTTTGGGCGGACGAGGATGTGAGGAAGCCGCTCATGTCAAGCTGTATGGCTTGCGAGCCGTCGTATGTGCCGCTGCTCCTGTTTGTCGAAGAGCCGACGGTCAACGCCCCAGAAGCCCCTGTAATGGTCAGTCCGCTGTTGAGTTGCGAGGTGCGTGAGCCGAGAAGCTCCCAGCTCGCCTTGTCGTCAACCCAGATATACTCCTTATATTCGTCGCCATCCTTGACGAGATACATGTCGCCATTGCTCTTGCTCGTGATGCTGTCAAGTGCGGAGACGCTGTCGACGATGCCGACAAGCCTGACGATGTTAGTACTCTCCACGCCTTTCTTCTCCCACTTCGAGCCAGTCCACCAATACTCCGATATGTCGTCGTCCGTCTTGACGGCAGCTGTGAAGCCGAGGGTCTTCAAGGATGATGGCATGATGCTGTCATCCTCCAAGTCAGACAGGCTTGTATATGGACCATAGTAATAGTCAAGGCTCGCCCTCGGGTTGGCGTTCTTTATGACGACGGGCCAGTTAAAGCCTTCCTCTTTAAGGTTATTATTGTTGTTCATGCCGCTCGTTAGTCTTTATAGTTGGTCAGCGTGATATGCACGGGAACTGTCTCGCCTGCCGAGATGACAGGGTTGGTGGTCTGATACCACTTGTAAGACCTGCTCCCAATCTTGAAGCTGTTGGTGACAGTCGTGAATTTGTCCGTCCAATCGCCTGTGTTAGCCTGCGTAGCGTCTTTCAAGTCGAATGGCACGAGGATGTTGTAATACAGCGTCTTGCCGCCCTCGAAGTTGAAGTCGAACGTGGCGGATTTGAGCATGGTTTTATAAGACGACAGCGACGTGACAGACGATAGGCTCGCCTGCTTGGTAGCCGATGTCCATGCGTAGTAAGGGTAGTAGGCGTTGTAGTTCCTCTGTGCGCTGACACTCTCAGCGTTACCGTCAGCATCCGTCGTGGCGACAGTCAGCTTGACTCCATACTGCCCTGTCTTAGTGGGGGTGAAGACTGAGACGCTTATAGCGTGCGAGCCGTCTTTCTCGGATGTGACGCTCTTAGGGCTTATCGTGACACCGCCAAGGGCAGCAAGGGTGAAGTTGCCAGAGGTCTTCTGCGGATGGAAGTTCTTGACGACGAAGGTAGCCGTGCCGCCTCCGCATTGGTCGCCGACATATATGTCAGAACCGAGACCTGATGCCGTAATGGTTGTCTTCTCAAACCACACCTTGGCGATGATAGTCTCCAACACTTGGTCGACGGAAGGTAGAAGCTCCGTCGTCTCGCCACTCTCCGCATCCCAAGCGTATTTGCGTTCAAGGGCTTTCTGAAGCTTGGTTATGGCTGACACGCTGCCGTCATAGTGGAAGCCGACCTCGTCGGCTACATTGATCTGCGCCAAAGCCTCACGGAGCGTCGTCTCGTCCTTGAAGATGTCGGGCATGCTCACTATGTCGTCCCAGCTGACGATGGTCTGCATAGTGACCCATTTGTTCAACTCCTGCTTGTAGCATAGGAGCTTGAACCCCTCATTGGTAGGTTCGAGCCACAGCACGAGATGCGACTCGGGCTTGGTGTTGCGTGCTAATATCTCTCTGAATATTCTTCCCATAGTGGTTATTCTTTTTCTTTGCTGACGCTTTTATTCGTGCCATTCTGCATCTTGCTGTCGTTGATGTAACGCTTCGTCTCCTCCGACCGCATGCTCTGGATGTCACGCTGCGTCCTGTCGAGTTCCTTGTTGCGGTTGTCGCTGTCCGCCTTGCGACGCTTGTCGTCCCTGTCGGTGTTGTACTTGCGCTCCTGCACGTCGAGCCTCCTGCGTTCGAGTGCCATACGCTCGTCGAACTGCCTGCGCCGCTCCTCGGAGTCGGAGTCGTCGTTGCGGTACATGGACTGGGCGGCTGCCGCCTCGATGCGACCTTGCGACTCTATCTCCGCAACCTTGATGCGTGTCTGAGCGTCGAGTTCCTTCAGCTTCATCTCCGCATCCATCTTGTTCTGTTCGAGCTGGAGCTGGAGCTTCGTCGCCGACTGCTGCTGTTCCGCCGCCGCCTGCTGCGCCTGCTGCTGGTTCTGACGCATCTCCCTCTCGGCTTTCTCCACGAGCCTCTGCTTCTCTGCAAGAGAGCCTGTGTTGTAAAGCTTCATGATGGTTGAGAAGTCGAGCGTCTGGTTCTGGAGGGCGGCTTGCGCCAGAGTCTCCAGACCCTGTTGCAACCTCTGAGCGTCGCTGCCGTAGTCAACGACGAGACCATAGTCGCACTCGGCGAACTCGTCGCCGTCGATGTTGACAAGCATGACAGAGCCGTCGCCAAGCAGGTGCTGGAACTTCTTGTTCCTGCCTCGCATGGCGGCTTTGGCTGTTTCGAGGAAGCACTCGTAGACACGCTTCTTGGTGTCGTTATGGACGGAGAAGAGCCACTCTGTGATATGTGACGACTGAACCGTCGCCCTCTCCACACCACCGACGGTCTCCCTGTTCTCGATAGCTCCCTCACGCTGCGCTGAGATGCCGACAACGGAAGCCATCTCGCCCTGTATGAATTGAAGAAGCTGTATGTTCTGCGATATGGCGGCAGCGTCATTCAGGTTGATAACGCCGCTGGAATTGTTGTTCAGTCCGCCTGCGAGCTTGCCTGTCGCCGCACCGACGTTGCCCTCCTTGAAGGAGTCGGTTATGGCGACACCGCTCTCCTTGGCGTAGTATAGCCACTTCTCGATGTCCCAGCCTGACGGCACTTGCGCAAGGTCGAGTTTCAAGATTGCGCCCCAGCTGCGTGAGATGAGCTTGTTGAGGCGGTCATGGATGACATCGTACAGGTAGTTGTACGGCTTCATCATGTCCACAAGGCTGAACGGCTTGCGCCCGTTAGAGCCGTATATAGTGCCGACGATGCCGAAGTGGCAGCGGCTCGGGTTGCCCATGCTGTTGTATTGGACAGGGCGAGGGCGTATGTTGACATATATGTCTGCGCCAATCTTAGTACCTTCCCACGCCTCATTGACCCACAAGTCCTCAGCCTCCTCGCCCATGCTCTCGTCGATGATATGCCCCTCTGGGTAGATGTCATAGACGGTCTCACCTGTGATAGGGTCGTAGCTCTTGACCCTCATTATCTTCTTACGGCTGCGCCAGAATACTCGTATGACCCTCACGTTGCCGACGGTGTCGTACGGACTCAGCCCAGCGTCCTGCATGACAGCCTCGGGGAAGCCCTCGCCGTCAGGTATCATAACGCCATCCTCGCCAACAAAGGCAGGGTTGTAGAGCTGCTCGAAATACGCAGCCTCAACCTCGTCGTCATTGTCGCCGCCCTTACGGTTGACGCAATCGAGCTTCTTCAGGTCGGACTCAGTCAGAGCGTCGTGAAACCAATCGATGACTTTACCTACAGACCAATAGGACTCGATGACGATGACATCGGCATCCTCCAACCTCTCGCTGTTGCCGCTACGAAAGGCGTGGACACTGAGGGGGTCGAGCTTGGTGAGGACTGGCTCGCCGCCGACGATGTCGCAGATGTACATCTCCTCGCCATAGGTTATAGCGTCACGGAAGCCGTCGTTGAACTTCATGTCGAACGACTGCTCCTTGTCGTAATGGTCGAGGAGGGCGTTGGCTCGTATCTCCCTCATGTCCTGCCACTCGTAAGTCATGAACTCGTTGACCCTCGCCATCTGCGCCACATCCTGCTGTTCCTCCTGCTGCTCGCCGCCGAGGAACTCCTCATAGCGGCGGCGCACCTCGTCACGCTTGTCACGCTCGACCTCGCTCACGCCGTTAGGGTTCGTCACGACGACCTTATGCTCGAAGACACGCTTGCGCTCCTCGCCGACAAGAAGGTTAATCTTGGGGTTTATGATGGGATAGTGCTGTATCTCGTCAGGCTTGAATGCGACATTCCTCATGTCTGGGGCGACAACCCTGCGCATATCCTCTGGATGAAGGATGCCCTCGACGAGGTCTCTGTTTATCTTCTTATGGGACACGGACTTACGCACAGGCTCGTAATTGTAGTACGTCCTGTTGCAGGCCCAGTCCACGCATTGCCGCCGCCACTTCTCGCCTTTCTTCGAGTATGACAGCTGCTGCGCTGGGAAGCCCTGCTCCCTGTCCTTCTCCTTGTCCTTTTCCTCGGTCATGATATGTCTATTGGCGCAAAGAAATATAATCCGTTTATCAAAACAAATAGTGTTACAACTTTCTGTAATACAGAATATTGCGCACTAAAAACGTTACCATTTTTGAAACGGTCTCTGCCTTCTGGCGGAGACAATCTCGTCGTATTTCTTGAAGAATTTGTCGTCGTCAAACTGCCCCTTGGCTTCGGCTGCGAGCTTACCCACCTCGCCTCCGCACTTGGCGAGCCTGTCCTCACGCAGGAGCATGAGCATGCCCATTGCGCTCACTCGGTCGAAGTTGCCCTCCCTGTTCCATGTGATAAGCTCCTGTATGAGAGCCTTGTTCCTTATAGTGTAGAGCTTTGATATTGAGACTGTCGAGCCGTCGTTCTCTGGTGACGGTACGTCGACAGGCGATAGAAGCCACTCACGCAGCCTCGCCCTCGCATATTGGTTGACTGGCAGTGTGGCGTTCGTGCCGCACGCCTTATTGCCGTAGCCAGTCTCCTTGACGAGCTGCTTGTCCCTGAGTATCTCCAAGGTCTCCGTCAGCAGGTGGACGCAGTGCATGCGTGAGAAGTAGGCGAAGAGACCTTTCTTGTTGTTCTCATAGTTGAGCTTGGCGTTGTACCACAGGCACACCTTGCGGACTATCTCGTACATCTCGTCGGCGAACTTGGGTCGCCCTGTGTATTCGCAGACAATCCTGTCGGTCATGAGGTCGAGGACGAAGAGCGAGCCGAGAGATGTGGTATGGCTCGCATCATCATCATAAGGGTCGAGACCTGCTATATACCTGTTAGCCTGTATCTTGCCGTCAGCCCCCTTGGCTGGCTGCTCGAAGAACTCTATCGCCCCCTCCATCTTATTGTCGTCATGGGGGAAGTCCCTGATGGGCTTGGCTGCCGTCGGGCGCAGCGTCAGCTCGCTGCCCTTGAAGTCAAGAGTACCGACCGTAACGTCGTCGAAGAAGGAGGCGTTGGACTCTATCTGCCCGAGCCGCTCCGTAAGCTGCGCCACAGGGAAGAGGTTGGAGTCCGCCTTGACGATAGCCTCGGCAGGCGTGATGGGCATCTCAGCGATGGTGCGCATGAGGGTACTCGGGTCTGAGGCGTACTTTGCCTCGTCACGCTTCATGAGTATCTGCAAGAGAGCCTTGACGACATCGCTGTTGCCGTTGTCATCCATGCACCCGAGGCGGCTAAGGTACGAGGGGAAGAAGAAACCGAAGGTCGGCTTGCCGTTATTGACCTTGTCGTAGACATTCGCAACCTCGTAGATGTTATGCGCCTTAGGGCTGTATAGGAGGGTCTTGGCGGACGAGAAGTCTGAAGCGTCCTCGTTGGCTGTGCCGACAAGGTATATGAAGCCGAACGCCATGTCGCCCTCCTCGACACCATAGCGGATAGTATTGTAGATGGAGAGGAGCTTGGGAAAAGAACCCATCTCCTCGATGAGGATGTCACCACGCTTGCCACGGAGCTTCGCCTCGTCGTCCTTGGAGCTGACACCGATGACTTGGTTGAGAGAGCCTTTGTCCGTGCCTGAGTCCATATCCTTGTAGCCCATCATCCACTGCATCTTCTGCTGCGAGTTTATGAGCCTCCTGCGAGGGAACTGCGTGGCTCTGGCGACAAAGTCTATCATAGGGACGAACTTAGACAGAGTGCCGTCCTTGCCGCTGAGGTACTCGTTCTGATAGGCGGTGATGATGGTCATGCACCTCTTGTGCGCCACGGCGTTCCTGCCGAGGACGAAGTTATGACTCATGATGGCGGCGAGGCTGAATGACTTGCCACAGCCACGGCGTGCCAGCTCTATGCCGTGCTTGCCGTGCATCCTCGCCCTTTCAAGGTAGTGGAAGCGGAGGTACACGCCATCCCACACCCTCGGGAAGCCCTCGACACGGTTAGCCACGCCATCCTTGCCAACCTTAGTCAGCATGATGGGACAGTAGTTGAGATACCAATACATGTAGCCAGTGACCCACTCACCGTCGCTCTCCCTGACGTAGCCATCCCAGCACCTGCGCCGCTCCTCCCTTATCCATTTGCCGAACTCGCTGTTAGGGTTGCCATTGACTTTCAGCTTAGTGTAGCAGCCGTACTTCTCGTAATGTATGGCAGAAGGGCGGAAGTAATCCATGTCTTCGAGGATGTGAGGGTCGGCGAAATCTATCACGACACGCCCGAGGCTGTCATGCGGCATGTCCTTAGCCCTCCTGCGCTTAGGCGATATGAGGTTCTTGATGAACGGCACTGTGGCGACAGTCTCCAAGAGCCGCTCGCCAACCTCCTGCGGATAGGCTTTGAGCAGCTCCTCGTCGATTGTCGTCTGCAAACTGTTCGTCGGGACGAGCGGCTTGTCGCCATCCCTTAAGCTCTTGTACTCGTCACTCATCAAGGTCGTCCTCAAAGATTGTCTTCTCGCCGCCGCCCCTCATCCTGCCGCTCTCAGCCATGTCGCTGTTCATGTTCTTCTCCACCTCCCTCATCTTAGGTATGAGAGACAGCAGCTTGTCAAGGGCGGTGGTCAAGGCTGCGAGGGTGTATATGGGCTTGCCGTTAGCGTCGGTCTTGTCGAGGTCGAAACTTTTCAGGTACTCCATCTGTTTGTTGATGGCGGCTGATATCCCCTCCAAGAGCAGGGCTGACGCAGGCTTGAAGCTCTTATAAAACTCCATGGCAGCCTTGACCTTGGCTGACGGCTTCCACCCTTTTGGCAGACCCTCGCCGTCGATGACGCTCTTAGACCTCTCCGCCTCGTCGCTTATTATCATATAGTCGCTGCGTGGGTCGCACATGAAATAGACATAGCCAAGCTCCTGCACGGCTTTAGCCTTGTCCTTCGACTTGTCAGCCTCCCAGATGTCAGCGAATGGTCTTAACGCCATAGCCTCCTCCGAGATGACGACCCTGTACGCATCGAACTTGAATAACTTCATACTCCACTAATAAAAAAACGCCGCCTGTCGTGGCGGCGCATCCTTAAACTGTGATAATCCTTGGTTTGGCAAGAATGATGTCTGGCTCGGCTTTGTCGTCGTACTCCTCGACGATGTACGCCACGTCTCGCTCGTTAAGCAGGAAGACGGTCTTGCCGTCGATAAGCTCGTTGGGGATGTCGCATACGATGGTTGTCTTGTCCGTCGTGTCGAACTCCGAGAAACGCTCCTCACGGGACTTCTGCACCTGCTCGTGGAGCGTGCGCTTGTAGCGTGTCAGGTCGAGGCGCACCTTGTCGCCCACCTTGATGTCATTAACCTTCGGGCCGACAGCGAGAACCTCCTGAACCTCCTTGACCGAGTCTTTAAGTGGGATAGTGACTCCGTTGACGGTCTCGTCCTTATCGTACATGTCCGCCGTCGTCATGATGCTGTCGAAGCGCAGCCTAATCTTCTTTATCTTTATCATATAGTGTGTTTTTAGTCTTGTCCCTTTTCTTATACTGCCCCTCCGAGCAGAAGAGCCTGCCGAGGCCAGGAAGCCTCACCGATGCCGTCACTATGTTGCAGTCGCCGCCCTCCTTGCTGTTCTCGACGAAGAGGCGGAGCGTCTCAGCCCAGTAGGCGGACAGCACCTTGTAGGTCACAGCCCAGCTCTTGCCGCTCCTCTCCGCCGCCCTCGTCGCCATAGCCTTAACCACGCCGCTCATCGATGACGAAGTCTATGAGGAAGCGGAAGTGGTCGCTGCCGTCGATGTCTGGAATAAAACGCTTGTTGACCGTGCCGTCGGGCTTTATGAAGCCAGCCTTGCGCAGCCTCGTGAATATCACCCTCATGTAAGCGTCCGTTATGCCGAGCTTGCTTTTCAGCTCTGCCTTGCTCTTGGGCGATATGAACATGTCGTCTGGGTCTGCCTGACCTGCCTTGCGCAGGGCGAGCATCTTGTCGAGGATGAGCGTCGCCATTTCGAGGCTCTTGCCCGACAGCCTGTGCATAGGGCGCAGCATGATGAGCCACGAGCGGCTCACCTCGTCCACGCTCATAGGAATACGTATGATGTTGTTGGTCTTCATCGTGCGCCCCTCCTGTCCCTCATGCGCTCCCTTTCGAGCCGCTTCTTCCTCTTCCTCGCTTCGAGGGCGACGACGTAATGATCCCATGTCGCCTTCTGGATGTCGCAAGAGCCGCAGTCGCCGCAATAGTCGCAGCAGCCGCAGCCAGCCATGACCCTCAGCGACATGCACCTGCGACACCAATATGTCGGCTCGTCGTCAGTCTCCTCTATCTTCTTCTTGTCGTCAGTCATAAGTGCTATGCAGCCAGCGGTTGGCTGATTGTCTGATGTGTTTGATTGCGCCCCGTACGAGAGTCGAACTCGCACCGCCGAGTGTTATCCCAGCAGCCTGCCGCAGTCGAGGCGTGAAAACCCGCAACCGTCACGGCGCAAGGTTTCTGAAGTCGGGTATTGTGCTTTTTGCATTCAGTGGCGACGGAGCGAGGAGTCGAACCTCGATCATCATCATCTAAAATAGTAATCTACAATAGTAGAAATTTAAACCCGTCTCCGTCTTCTGTGTGTTACAAATATAATAACATTTTCTCTAACCGCAATATTTTAAAGAAAAGTTTTCCTAATATTTTTTCTCACCGCCCTCTCCATTCTAAAACAGAAAGACCCGACAGCCTCACGCCTCGGGTCTTCGCCAGCTCGTTAGCCAACTCAAAAAAAAAGATTTATGCATCAAACGAATGTTCTTTCTTGGGTGTTCCTTTGCGAACTCCTACGGGTCATCTCGCCCCCCTCGTAAACACCCCCCTTGGGGCCGCACAGTTTTTCCCAAACGCACCAACCTATAAAACGGTTAAGTGTGTAGGATGCAACCTTGCAGGGTGGCACAATTCCGAGAAGCCATAACAACGTAAGGTCTCAAAATTCCAATTCTTTTTGTTCTAACCTCGTCCGCGGTCTACAGGTGTGCCGCCGCACTGTGGGGAACTCGTCCCCACCCCTCTCCCCTATCTCATGTTATTGAGAACCCTGTCGCATCTCTACTTGTAAGTTTAGCCGACAGAAAAACGGAGGCTTGAATGCAAAAAGCTTTTTGACGGTATCGGGGTCTTTGGCAAACCTCATTCCCTATTTGGGATGACGTTACCCGACTTCTGACCTCATAACCCTCCTTGGGATTAAAGGTGAATACACTGACGCTGTGTTCTTTCAAGCGCAAACACAACGCAACTTACTCGTGTCCGTCAGGAACAAAGATAATGAAAAAGTAATCAAAAACAAAATATTCCTACTGATTTTCACCGTCCTGCCTCTACTCCAATCTACGTTTCCGCCATTCCGCAAAATCTCCCCTCCTCCAAAATTTTCTAATTTTTTTTCAAAACCCGACTCTGTCGTCGGGAGCGTGGGATACACGGTTGGAAAGCCCGACAGGGTGTAACGGAAAGGGGTAAACCCCCGCGCGGGGGGAAACCCCAAAGCAAAGGGAGGGCGAAAGCCTTAACCCCTTTGCCCTTTCCGTGCAGTCCACTCAATTGTTAAATTTCCAAAAATTGTAAAGAAATGGGAATGAACGAGAAGGCAGCCCAAAAGGCAGCCGAAATTGCAGCAGCCACGGACGTTGAACCAGTAGCAGCCACGGATGCCGCTCCAACAGAAAAGGTCTACCTTTCCACGGAGATGACAGAAATAGCCGCCTCTAATTTCACGTTTGCGCCCCCCAAAAAGGGCGTGCGCGGCTCCCTTGGTTTGTTTGACGACCACGGCGGGCTATTGGAGGTATGGACGTGCTCGGAGACCATCACTAAGAAGCTGATGGCTATCTACACGGACACGACTCTAACACAGGAGCAAAAGGAAGCAGCCGCGCATAAATATGCGCGTACTCTTGTCATTATGTGGGTAACGCCAAAGACAGGAGACGACAGAACTCCGTTCCAGATGCTCGGAGAGTCGCGCGACTTCTCCAACGGCTTCAGCTTCTAACAGCTGGCAAACAGCAACCACACCTCATGTTAGGTGTGGTTGCTTTATTAACTAACGCCGTTAACTACGCTACGCTAATTCCGCATCCTCTCTTAGATGCGTTCCGTCAAATCCTAAATCCTTTAAGCCATGATCTACATCGGTTACTGCGCTTTCTTAATTGCGCTCCTTGGTTTCGCCTACGCCATCGTCGCTCTCGTCGTCGCTCGCTTTCGTTCCATTCATCAGCAGTCGCAACGACAGCCTCGAAGAGCTTACATCAGACGCAAACTCTAACTTTGGCTTTTTCAATTCCGATTGCAATTGCCTAAGTATCAGCGAGTTAGGCGGATTATCCTCCTCCTCTAACTCCACCTAATCTCGCTACGAACCTCACTATTGAAACGACATTGGTGGTGAGGTAACACAGACTCGCCTGTCATACATTGCTATGACGGGTGAGTTTACAATGTCGAAAGTCGACTACAATAAAGAGACGATTGTAGAAGGCTAAGCAATAAAGTCTCAAGCAAATACCATACTACGATGAACACAAACATCTTCACCATCACCTGTGATCTCTACGACGCAATCTCCAACTTCGACGCTTACGCTCTCATCTGCGAGAGGCGTAAGATATTCGAACTCATCGACAGGGTCGACTTGACTTTGCGTTGGGTCGAGGTGACCAACGACGAGAAGAAAGGCGAGGCGCTTGACTTGGTCGGTGTCGCCAAGGGCGATATGGAAAAGTTCTTCAAGAACCTCTTCTTCGACTCTGAGGTAGCTATCAACGCTTACAAGCACGCTCTCTACAACGTGAGCGAGGCGTTGAAAATAACCAAAGCCTTGACGCTCATCAACGAGTAACACATCATGCAGGGACGGCTTCGTGCCGTCCTTGCTTAACAAACAGAAGTAACAACTACGATAAAAGAACAATCATGAAACCTACGATAAACACGCCGATTGCTGGACATGTGGTAGTCTCTTTCCAGACAGATCTGAACATTGGTGACAAGGTCTACTTCTTCGACGCTATTCCTTTCTGCGATACGCCTGTATTGCGAGCAGGGATATTGCGCTCGATAACCATAGCCATGAGCTATGTGGAAGGAGAGAACATGCTTCTTTGTGATGCCTGTGTCAGGCAAGCTAGTTGCACTGTCACTATCAATGGTGGTGATGTTGTTTCAGTCGGACTTGAAAAGGTATTCACTAATAAGGAGTCCGCCTTTGCCAGCATAGAAGTCATAGAGTAACAACAACAGTAGCCTGCTTCGGCAGGCTGCTGTTTCACTAACACATAATACATACTACGATGTTCAGAAATAAATACAAGAAAGCCTACGCCAAGTTCGTAGTCTCCTACTTCATTGGCGGATTGCTCGCCATGTTCTCCGTCGGACTGCTTCTCAGTACGCTACTCTTTGGTACTGGTGGTCACCTGCTTGTCATCCTTGCGGTCTGCCTTGCCTCGTTCGTACTTGGCATGCTATCCTTCCGTTTGTCTCACGGCTACGAGGAGGACATCAAAGACTATGTCTAACTGACTTCATCACACTTCGTCATGTCATGCTCACTCATGTCATGGCGGAGTGCTTCGCAACGGGAAAGAAGACTACGCTTAAACGGACAGCATTCAGTCCTTAGACGTTGCGCTCACGCCGAGGTTGTGCCAGTACGCAGCCTCGGCTTTCTTGACAATACATATATACACTACGCTAATACAATCTATCATGGCAACATTACATTCAGGAAGCTGTCGCTACGCAATAGGCGACAGGGTTTATGTCAACTACAAAGCAGAGGACAAAGAGTGTCCTTACTTGGAGGCAGGCATAATTGTCAAGGTCGACGTGTGCATAACAAGCAGTCTCGTTGATGACGAGATTGTTGACTCCGTGTCATACATAAGCTATTACGTCAAGCTGGATAACTATCCTGACGAAGACCCTAAGAGATACACGGAGAGGGAAGTCTTTCAATTTGAGAACGACACCATCTAAACAGCTGAACACTTCAAAGGGCTGCGGCTTGGTAACACAGGTCGCAGCCTTAGTCAACTAACAAATTAATAACTACGCTAATGGCTAATACTATGCTGGCAAAACAACTCGTCGCTGAACTCGGGGGTTACAAGGACGACCTCACGCAGGACAACAGGGGCTGGGTTGAGAGGCAGCTCGGCTTCTACTTGGAGACAATCCAGAGGGAGGACAGGGACAGCGATGTCTGCCACTCCTTCAAGATGATCCGCCGCCTGCTCTGCGAGAACACCAACAACCCACACGAGGCGAGCCGCATTCACATGGAGCGGAGCGTCACGTTCTACGTCAACGACGACTACTTCTCCATACAACAATATGTCAATAAAAATCCTAACGAGCAATGAACTACGAAGAGATAAAGAAACAGATGGACGAGGACTACTACAAGCTCTTCGCCAACATCGAGAAAGCTGAGCGTGAGATGATAAAAGAGTGGACGAGGAACGGCTCGCTCAACGTCTACAGCCTCAACTTTCGCATGGCTTACTTCACCAGCGACGGCGACATCATGCAGGATAGGGTCGAGACTCTAGAGACAAACGGCACGATAACCGTCCGCAGTGATGACGGTCAGAGGTGGCGAGTGCCACATCTTGACTGGGTCGCCTTCGAGGTGGCTTCACTCATCGATCAGATAAAAGCCGAGATGACTACCAATCCTAAGTTCTTGGAGTCATGTACGAGGAAGACGGCTTAGGCTATATGGATTACGAGAGGGGTTTGCAAGTTGCAGGCCCTTCTCTCGTAGACCTCCTTGGCTACGACGAGGAGGAAGACGACATGAAGGTCAAGCCAGAGGCTGCGCCTTTCGATGTCGAGTGTTCACAAGTATTCCTTTAACGAAAAAATATTATGGAAGAGATGATAAAACTACGTGAGACCCTTGACTCACTCTACGAGAACGACCCATGTGACATGGACTGGAAGTTCTCCGCACTCAGGGGACTGATACTCGAGAACTACGACATCCTCCCCGACGAGGCGAGACTCCTTGCTGGCAAGGACATCACGGACTGTACAATAAAGCAGCTCATGAAGTCGTACTGCGCTGCCGTTAATACGATACGCAACCTTTATAAGCAGCGCAGGTCAGAAGTCTTTCCGCCCTCTGTTCCTGAGGAAACTCTCAGCGTCAGTGAAACTGCTACGCAGATAGTCAAGGACAAGGCGGTTGGCGGCGTCGACCTTGCTTAGCTTCACGGCGACATAGACATTCGTCACCCTCAATCCGCATGAGTGACCGAGAGCCGCAGAGATGACTTCCATCGGGACGTTAAGCTCTGCGGCTGTCGTCGCCCATGTGTGTCTCGCCCAATACATCGACAGGTCTGGAGCTAAATACTTCAAGACATCTTTCGATACGCTCGTGAACGACTTGACATTACTATGCTTTGCGCTGAGGTCAATCAGGCAGTCGTCGCCTTTGTGCTTCTTTATAAGCTCCCTCGCCTCTGGCTCGACCTTGATGTCATACAGCCTGCCTGTCTTGGAACGCTTGTACTGAAGCCGACCACCTACGATGTCTTTGGCATTGAACATGTCGATGGAGTTCATGCCTATCAGGTAGAACGACAGCATGAAGATGTCACGATAGTACATCAGCCTGCGGTCTCCTTTGGCATCCCTTATCTTCCTGAGCGTCTCAATGTCTACGAACCTGTGTCTCGTCTCGTCCCTCCTCGTCTTGATGTCCACGAACGGGCTGGTGACTATGAGACCCTTGCGCCTCGCCATCGACAGCACGGCTCGGAGACGGCTGAGATAGATTATGCGGCTGTTGTTGCATTGCCCATGCTGCACTATCTTCTCGCTCAACCTTTCAATCCACTGCGTCGTCACGTCCGCCACGTCAAGAGACTCTATGTCTACGAGTCGCATGATAATATTCCTTGCGGTTATATATGCGTCCCTTGTTGACTTCTTCTCCTTCGACTCTATCACCTCGTCCCATAGTGACAGCAGCGTGCGAGACTTCCCCTCGTCCCTGTCACTGATTATGGACTTCACTACGTTTGCGGCTGACTCTAATGTCGGACACTCCTCCACCTCCGCCTCGATACGCTTCATCAGCGAGGCGAGCTTCCTGTTCAGTGGAGCTGCGTCACGCCCCAGAACCCTCTGCTGGTTTCCGTCCCATTTCTTCTCGTCTACGGACAAGCCTGCCTTCAACACTCTCGTCTGCGACGACTGTGACAGCATCACTTTGAGCGGATAGCGACCATCCGCCATCACCTTCCTCCTGTCCAACCAATATTTAACATTTACCATGACCGCTTCGTTTAACGTTACATGCAAATCTACATGCAAAATTGCATGTAATGAAACATTGTTGAAACGTTTTGGAGGTCTTATTGGTTAATCAAATGTTAAATCATGGTTAACATTGTCTGTGTCTTTGCACGTAACTGCATGACATTCAGTCTATTGTGATTTATATATATTTAATAATTCAAACAGGCTGATTTTGTCTTCGTTTATCATTCCAATAGGCTAAGAAAGCAACGACGTTTATAAAAAGTAAATATAATAGAATTATATACTGGCATTTCATTGATTTACATTGATATTAAACTTTTCTCTTTAGCCAATATTGACGTTCCGACTCATCCATTCGCTCGATTGCGTAACGGAGAGTCGTGCGAGGCAAATATGGAGCACGGGAATCGATAAATCTGCGGAGAACCTCAATATCCGACTTACCGACCTCGCGCAACATCCAGCCTATCGCCTTGTGAATCAGATCGTGACGATGGTTTATAAGCTTATCGGCTATTCGCAAAATATCATCATGCTGACCGGCACGAATAAGTTGCCAATTGGAGACTATGGCGATACGCTGCTCCCAAAGGTTGTCACTGGCTGCGAGACTATCGAGGATGCCACGCGACGGGAGGCTTCCATCTGACGTAGGGAAAAGTAGAAACTTGCCAACGATAGTCGGACAAGAATTGTCAACAAGATCCCAATTGTTGGCATTACGGGCATGGGCAAGATAGAAATCAACAATCTCCTTCCGACGAGCGGCATTGGTCGTCAGAGGCTCATCTCGTTTGGGAATTGCGGAGTTCATCTCATCGACAAGGAGAAGGAAGCCTGCCAAGCGAACCTCGTGGAGCGGCGAGACGAGCAATTTGTGTATCTCAGGGAACGGCACTTGCCGACGTGCGCTCCTTACGACCATACGTGTCTGAGGTACGCGAAGTCCAATGAACTTGTCGCCCGCGGCATATTGCCCCTTACCAGTTTTAAAAAAGCGTTGCAGGACAACACGTTGCTCGTCATTGCCCATGGAACAGAGCGTCTCCTCTATGTCTTTGGCTGAAACCATTGTTTTTTATAACCCTTTTCGACAAAGGTAACTTATCAGAGTGAGAAAAAGTTTAACACCATAGTCCCATTTTTGACTAAGTTTGTCAGCAAGAAAGGAAATTGAATGAAAAAAACAGTAATGGCCTTAGTGGCCGTAATAATATGCGCCGTATTAAGCATCTTCACTTGCTCGACATCGCCAACGGAGACAAGCACGGCGTCTAATCGTCGACCCCACGAAACTGTTGTGCCACAAGTGCCTAAAGAGGCAAACTTTTGCGGAGAAGTCGTCCCCTTAGAGCGTCAAGACATATACGAGTGCATGGACCGAGAGGTGATTTCAAATACATTCCTCCACTCAAATACCTTACTGATTATCAAGCGTTCGGGACGAATATTTCCTCAAATAGAGCCAATCTTGAAGGAATGTGGCGTACCCGATGACCTCAAGTACCTTTGCGTAGCGGAGAGCAACCTCGTGCCGACAGCGAAATCGCCCGTCGGAGCCGCCGGGCTTTGGCAATTCATGGAGGGCACGGCAAAAGAATATGGGTTGAAAGTAAACGACGAGATAGACGAACGCCTCGACATAGAGAAAAGCACACGAGCCGCTTGTAGAAAACTACAGTCTGACTATCAAAGGCTTGGCTCATGGACATTGGTAGCCGCAGCATATAACGGGGGGCTGACGCGCGTTAGGAAGATGATGGATCAACAACATCAGACGAGCTACTACGACCTCCATTGGGCAGATGAGACGCGCCGATACGTTTTCCGCATAGTGACCCTGAAAACGATAATGGGTATGCCACAGGACTATGGGTTCGACATCACGGACGACGACAAGTACCAACCCATCGAGACCGAGACCTTGAGCGTCGCCACACCCATTGACGACATTGCCCAATGGGCTAAAGACCACGGCACTACGTATAGGGCGGTCAAGGAATTGAACCCTTGGATATTAAAGCAGCAACTGAAGTTGACTCGCGATACTCTGAAGGTGCAGATCCGCAAACAGAGTTAGGCCTCGTGGTATAAGCGGATGCCAGATATAGGGGTCTCGACAATCGAGCGGACGCTCACGCCACTGTCGGCACACACCTCTCGTAAGAGACCATCGAAGTTTGCTGCTATTCCGCCAACGAAACCTACGCCTCCGCGGCGTACAGGCTCGGGATAGAGCAACACATTGCGGGAAAGAAACTTAGTTATCCGCTCGCGGACAATCGCCTCAACGGACGCATTGTCAATATGCTCTAAGGCGAAACGCGCAAAGCGGGCCAAATATGCGTTGGCGTGCGGCTCCGAATAGACATGCCCTATGATGTCGCGATAGCCGCAGCCTGCGAACTCCCAGAAAGCACTTGTCAATTCGCTGTCAAACAACCCCTTGAGGGCGTCGGCTACAATGCGTTTTCCTATGTCTGCACCACTGCCTTCGTCACCAAGAATATAGCCGAGGGGCGGGATGTTGCTTACGATATTCTCACCATCGTAATGGCAAGAATTGCACCCCGTTCCCAAAATGCACGCTACGCCAGACGATCGACCGAGCGTGGCACGAGCCGCCCCAAGAATGTCAGAGTAGACGACAACGGATTGAGTTCCAAAGACTTCGGTGATGGCTTTGGCCACCTTACTATTCACCTCTCCGCCTATGCAGCCAGCTCCATAGTAGTAAATCTCATCTACATGACCGACTTCTTGTCCTTCTGCCGCTTGTGAGAATCTTGAGACTATCTCGTTGAAACTCAACATCAGCGGGTTCAGCCCAACCGATGCGAACGCGACATCTGGACCATCGCCAAAAGCGAGCCAGTGGCACTTAGTCGAGCCGCCATCTACAACCATGCGCCTCATTTGACCACCTGCCCCTCCCATGACAAAAAGCCTCCATCCAACTCCTTGACAGCGAAGCCCATGCGGACGAGCTTTTCTGCCGCCATCTTGCTACGTCGTCCCGATCGGCAATATACAGCCACGCCCTTGCCATTAGTGAGTAAAGATTGGCAAAGACGCTCAAATGAAGAATCGAGGACATTGATGTTAACAGCGTTGGGAAGATGCCCAGCCGAAAATTCGTCGGGTCGGCGGACGTCAAGTATTTGGTAGTGTGCGGTGTCGGCAACGTAAGTAGCAAAATTGGCATAGGGGAGGCGTTCAAAACCATTCGATGTCGACTGTGCGAAGCCGGCGACAACGAACAGATTGGCGAAAGCGGAAGTTATGAATTTGTATAAATTCATGCGAGGCTGAGCTTAAAGTGGTACAAAAAGTACATATTTCTTTCAAAGATAAACTTAATTTCCCCTATACCCCTTTGATTGAGGAAGAAAAATTAACTACTTTCGCAGTCGGTATGTTACTAATCTGCTAAGTTAGATGACTTTGGGTATCAGCCATAGAATAATAACCTCAGTCGCGGCCATTGCTGCAATATGCTCGCCATGCCTCGTATTGCAGTCATGCCTGGGAAGCGGCTCCGGCACATTAGAGGTCGACAGCCTGGTCTACGAACGCAGCTGGACCTTGAAAGAGGCCATGGACAATGACCCTCTTGGTGGTCGTTCGCACTTCTATGTCAAAGTAGATTACCCCGTTCTGACCGACGAGGCAAAGGACAACTTTCTCGCTGATAGCGTAAAGGCATGGATCTCCGGGCAGTTGTTGCCAGAAGAAGGCAAGCGCATCATGAGCAAGAAAGTCTTGGACGTTGCGGCGGACATCTTTTTTGGCGAAACTGACGGTAACGAGTGGGGCGAAGAGGTATCATACACACTCCGAAAGATATACGAGGATAAAGACTTCTTGAGCTACGAAGCCAACCATTATTCCTATAATGGTGGTGCGCACGGCAGCTACAGCGTTGGCGGCGTGACATTCCGCAAGAAAGACGGCAGCCACGTGACATGGTCCGACATCGACACGAGCGACGAGCTTCGCAAGACGTTGACTGACGAACTGCGTAAGACAAAAGGCTCGCCCGACGAGGAGAGCTTTAAAGCCTCGATCATGACCGACGAGAAAGACTGCCTCTTGGCGGACGGGACGTTCGCGTTGCCACTGCCAACCGCCACACCATGGCTCACAGATCAAGGATGGGCATTCACGTACCAGCCATACGAGATATTGCCATGGTGCCATGGTGCGCCAGCCTGCTGCATCAAGGACATTAAAATCAAATAACGATAAAAAACATAGCGAGGCGTCGTCACCAATTCGTGGCGACGCCTTTATTTTACGCATGCCACAAGCAGGGTTCTTCACATACATCGTCCGTTGCGCTGACGGAACATTATATACAGGATGGACCACAAACCTCGTAACCAGAATGGCAGCGCATAATGGACACGGAGCGTCGGGCGCAAAATACACTAAAACACGCAGACCCGTTACCCTCGTATATGCTGAACGGCACGAGACGAAGAGCGACGCCATGAGTCGAGAATGGCACATTAAGAAGATGACCCGAGCGGAAAAGATGAGGCTTATCGGATGGAAATAGGAAGTGGAGAGAAAAGAAAAAACGACATACAGATGCGACAAAAACAATAATTACTTAAATTTGACATGTCTAAAGACGGCAAAATGAGACTTGCAAAATACATATACACCCTTCTGGCGATTGCGGCGATAGCCCTTACATGGGCGACGTCGGAATGTGCCATGGGCTGTGGAGTATGGGATGAGTCAGTTTCTGTCGAAGAGTCCGGGACAGACGACAACACAGCCGTCAGCGAAATAAAACGCTACGGAGGTGACACGGATGCGGCATTTATCGCATCGGGACGCTCTGGTGAAGCGGCCTTCATGTCGTCAAGCATCGCAACCACACCTGCACAAGTGCTTGCGCAACGGCGCACAGTCTCTTGCGAGCGAAACTCGCTGGAGCGCACACTGGCGGAACATTTTGGCTCAACCGTGACGGCCTGCCGATTTGGTCTGCTGGACTTCAAACACATCATTCATTCAAATCACTCGTTTCTTTTACTTATAGCAGTACTGGTCATTTAGGCTGGGGCTGGAGTAGCGCGACGCTTTCGTAGGCACGACACTTTATGATGGGCAAGCATCTGGAGTGTTCGGGACTTCGTAAGTACATGATGCATATTGCGATAGCCATGCGGGTTATGGCATCGGGATGTGAAAGAACCGCGTCCAGCCTTTCAAGTCACCCCTACCCTATTTCGATTTATCAGCGGTTATGATACCAGACGCAGGGATGCGCGCAAAGGCTGATTAAAGCCATAGGCACGCATCTCCGCAACACAAAACAAAGACGAAATGTCCAACCAGTACAACCAGCTCTCTAACGAGCAGAAAGAAAGATTTGAAGAGAAAGTAGACAAGACGAAGCGCATCACCAGCCTCGCATTGGTCGTTATCGGCATAGCCCTCATGTGCGTAGCCTTTATCGAGCCTCTGCATGGTGGCTCAATGTTCTACGTCGCCCTCCTTGTGGGTCTTGTGCTCGCCGTCTATGGTGGCGTGAAAGCAGCGTTCGGCTGCACGATATTGACAGACAGCAAGACCGGCTCGAAGGTCGAGATGCGAAACATCTACTTCCAGTCAAGCGACAAAGGAGAGATACTGAACGCCATCAACAACGGCAAATGGGCAAGCCTCAACAAGGGTAGCCAGTCGACAACGACATTGCCAATCTGTCTGAGAACTTGGTTTACAAGCAACGGGCAGTACGCATCTACGCTTCTCCTTGAATACGTGCCATACGAGTACGTCCCCGTGACGAAGATTCAGGAGATTCCTGACGACGCACGCAACTCATTCATCAACTTCGTGAAAAATTCAAAATAGCATAGAAGAAAAGCCCGACCATCGTGTACGCTACACTGTTGTTTGGTAAGAATATTGAAAAGCGTGGCTGACGGTCAGGTGAAACAATAGCATAAAGCCAAAAGCAAAACTCTCATGAAGGCAAGACCCTGCGGAAGCGACACCCCGCAGGGTCTTATTTTTTTCGCACACGATAGCAAAAGCCAATAATAACATTATCGTTTTCGATAGCCACGAATTACACATTTCAAGCTCGAAGCGGATAAAAAATAACATTTCATAAACTGCCATTATCCACAAGAGGCATTTATGACACACACAACGCTCTTTCAATCAAACATTTACATACATATATTGAATATCCTATATGTATGACGCATTATGGCAATTGCAGAATAAAAGAGCCTCCCGCCTATCAATAGCTACGATTGAAACAATGCATAGCAAACGCTTCCCGCAAATATCATGAGAGAATACTTTCGCGTCGGTATTAAGAAAAGGCGATAGCGACAATGAGCCTCGACGCTGCCGTCATAGAAAAAACGAAACGTAGGCGCAATAAAGACATCATAAAGATGGAAACAACAACAATGTTGGCAGCCATGCCACAGGACAACTTGGACACTCTATTCATTTTCGGCGTTCTGCTGGGTGTGACCTTCCTCTTCGGATTCATGAAACTTAGCGAGCGCAATCGCAAGGCATAATGGACACGACAATGTTATGCAATGTCAACGAACAGGGCGACGCCCACAAGAAACTGAAGGAGTCCTCGCTCTTCCTGTCAGACTACGCATCAGAGCTGCTGGCAGTAGGGGCGACCTCGGCACGCGTCGAGATGAACGTAACGCGAATTGCCGAGCACTGGGGCGTAAGCGCGGATATTGCCATCCTTAGCAAGCATATTATAATGTCGACAACCGACAAGGAGACTGGTAAAACGTACAGCATTGTCGGCAAGTCGCGCCACCGGCCTATCAGCTTTTTCAGGAACTCAGCATTGAGCAGGCTGAGCTGGCAGGTTGTGGATAATAACATGACGGTCGCCGAAGCGCGCAACGCATTTGATCATGTCGTGGCGCAACCTCATGGAAACGTGTGGATTGTGCTGCTGCTGACAAGTCTTGCCAACCTCTCGTTCTGCTACCTTTTTGGAGGCGACCTTTGGGCCATGACTGTAGTGTTCCTGGCGACGGCAGTAGGCTATTGCGCTAAGATATGCCTCTTGAGGCTGAAGGTCGACACGAGGATGGTTTTCGTCTTGTCGGCATTTTGCGCCACGATACTTGGATGTTCATGCTACGTGTTCAACCTCGGGCATACGCCAGAGATAGCACTCGGCACGAGCGTGCTCTACTTGGTACCCGGCATTCCGTTCATCAATTCCATAAGCGACCTTATATATGGACACAACATGTGCTTCGTAAGCAGGCTTATAAACGCGTCGGTATTGACGGTATGCCTGTCGGCCGGATTTATAATTGGTCTTCTCGTCATGAGGATTGGCACGTTGTAAGATAAAAGCGTAAGATAATGATTGCCATAGATATATTACTCGACGGAGCGTTCGCCGCACTGGCTGGCATCGGCTTCATGAGCATCAGCAACCCGCCACGGATGGCATATCCAGCGGTGGCCGTACTTGCTGCCGTCGGACACAGCATCCGCTTCGTACTTATGAATATAGGGGGGATGAGCATCAGCTTGGCGTGCCTCTTCGCCGCGCTGAGCATCGGTTTCCTCTCGATTCCCGCCGCACGCATCGTCCGCTGCCCTGCCGAGACGTTCTCTTTCCCGTCGCTGCTGCCGATGATTCCCGGCATGTACGCCTACAGGACAGTTCAGGCCATAGTGAACTGCCTACAGACAACCGAGGAGAGCGAGTTCATGCACTGGCTTTACATGTTGGCATACAATGGGTTGACGGCCATTTGCGCTATAATGTTGATGGTTATTGGCGTGACGTTGCCAATATTTATGTTCAAGAAATACTCTTTTGACGTCACAAGAGAGGTGAAGCCTAAAGGAGTTTGAGTAACTTTATAGCCGCCAATGAATTAAGGGCGCGAACACGCACAAGGCAAGACGCCAACAAAAGACATAGGAATTTGGAACTACGGCAACTGAAATATTTCGTCAAGGTAGGTGAGCTGCTGAGCTTTTCCGAAGCCGCACGTGAGCTATTTGTGAGCCAGAGCACCCTGTCACAGCAGATCCGAGCGTTGGAGGACGAGTTGCGCTGCACGCTCCTGAAGCGCGACAGCCACAGCGTCACACTGACCGAGGAGGGGCGATACTTCCTTATCGACGCCCGACAGACGTTGCAGCAGGCGCAGCAATGCATCGACCGCATAACCGACGTCCAAAACCTTGAGGAGGGCTCGCTAAGCATCGGATGTACACACTCTTTTGGCCCGATACTGCGTCAGACGATGCTTGACTTCACGAACCAGCACCCTAACATTCGATTGGATGTATGCTTCCGCACAATGGAGGAGATTATGGAACTGCTTCAACGTCAGGAAATTGACTTCGCTCTCTCATATAAGCCACACGAGACGTACGAGAACATCGAGAGCCACGTGCTGTTTGACAACAAGTTGTGCGTCTTCTTGTCAGAGGACCATCCCCTTGTGCGCAAAGGACTTGAGGCCATCACTCTTAGCGAGATGCAGCAACTGCGTTTCGCCATGCCGGCAAAGGGCATGCAGGCTCGCAACCTCTTCGAGCATCTCGTGGCAGACAAGGGTTTCAAATTCGACATCCGACTTGAGATAAACGAGGTGAACATACTTCTCGACCTTGTCCGCAGCGGACGTTTCGCAACAGTCCTCAGCCGTGCGGCCGACACCACGCAGCATGGTCTCCGCGGATTGCCCATTGACGTGCCAGGCAACAACATCGAGGGCTGCTTCCACCTGATTAAGGGCAAGTATATCAAGCGGTCGGTCAAGGAGTTCATCAGGACGTTGTCGGAGAAAAACACTGACAGCATATTGATGAAACAGTGGTTCGACATGAACTAAAAGACAAAAACTACCATGAAGAAACCGCCCAAGGAGCTTTATGTTCCTTGGGCGGTTTGCCTTATCAAGTAATTCGGACTACTTCGTGTAGAAATCTATAATCTCCTGGAGCGCAGCCTTGCACACAGGGCAGAACTCGGGATAGGCGTTATCGCGCATACGGCAACTTGGCGTAGGGCGGAAGACTCCTTTGAGCTTGTAGCCGCCACCCTCGTAGAGACCAATCGCCTCGCCCTTAGGACCTTTCTGCCCAACCATCTTTTGCCATTTGGAGGCGAAGTCCACTTTCGTCGTGATGTTCTTCTCCCATGGCTCGACATCTGTCGGGTAGAGGTCGTTCTCCTCGGTGTCGTAGGCATACTCATCGGCCAAGCCTGCGAAGCTGTGACCAAACTCATGGACTACAATCTCGCTGAAGAGGCTATTGTCCGTCATGGTAAGGTTGTAGGCGTTGAGGATTCCGCCACCGCCATATCGGGGAGTATTGACGAGCACGATGATGTGCTCATAGGGGGCACCAGCGAGCGCATCGTGGAGGCGTTTCTGATGGAGGGTCGTGAGGTAGCGTTGGGAGTAGAAAGTGTCGAAATGTGAGCCCATGACGGTCTCGTGCCATATGCCTTTGCTCGGCTCGCTTGGACCGCTTTCTGCAGAAACAGGCATGACGGCGACGACCTGAAACTTAGACCTATTCTCTTTGAAGGGGGCGTAAGAGAATATGGCCTCGGTAGCCTCACGCACCTTATCGAGGAAATGGGGCATCTCGGCATCAGTGAAGCCCTCGGCCACGAAGGCGAGGTGGATGCAATGGGTGGTGTCGGCAGCCTGCTGGATTATGGTGGACGGGACGCGGTGCGACTCGCCGATGTGCGAGATAAGGATGTCGGATGGGTCGACACGATGGGTCATCTCGGCGACCACGCGGTGGCGAGTGTCACGGAGCGTCACAGTGACATCGGCAGGACGGAGTGGCATGGGCGCAAGGAAGACATTCTCGAAAGAGCGTTTCGTCGTCTGCGCCTCGGGAGTGTCTTGCCACTCTTGGAAGAGCGTGGAGAAAGAATTTAGGTATATGACCTGCCCTGTCTCGGCATCGCGCATCGTAATCTGACCATTGCCTTGGACGGGGATCTCGGCGAGGCGGTGGCGTTTGCCGAACCATCGGGGAGAGACGTGGAGTTGGTCGAGGAAAATGGCTTGGGAGTGTGCATCGCCTGCGAATATGTAGTCGAGGCGCAAAGTCTTGTCGGCAAAGTTATCGTCAAAACTTGGGTTTTGGGCTGTCGTCAAAGAGGGAGACATAGCCACAAGGGCTAAGAAGATGACGACGGACGCCAAGAGTCTTTTCATGTCAGGTTAGTTTTTATGTGGATAAGTGTCGGGTTATTGTTCTTCATAAAGTTAGCAAAAATGCCGTAAAACAAAAAGGATATAAGTCGTTTTAGACCATTGGTTGATACGCAGACATGCTCAGCAACACGAAGTCTACTGCAACGAGCGAGAACTACAACAACATGTACTACGCCAACGGTCTTCTCCTCTCGT
>CAVDBL010000020.1:0-33643 GCA_963607345.1 Bifidobacteriaceae bacterium | reverse complement strand
GATTGGCAAGAGGGGGAGGGGAAGTTTTTGCGAGTTTATAGTTTTTTTAGGATTAGGGGGGGGGATTAATGCCTCGAATACTGGATCTGCCAATCGGTGTCTTCATTTGCTTTTCTGTACCATTCCAATGCTTTACCTCGCAAAGATTCTGTAGACCTGACTCTTAACGCTCCGTAAATTTCCTTTGCTTGGGAACTATCGTACTCGTCAATCTGACTGATGACGTCATAATACAGAGTACTGAACTCTTGCGGCGAAATTTGCCTGTGGAAGGAAAGTTTATCCACCTGTCTTTCGATATAATCGTAATGCTTGTTACTCAAGGTCTTGGGGACATTCTCGAGCTTGTTCTTGAGCCAAGTGCAATTGGGGATGTATTCTTTTTTCAATGCATCTTTTGCCGCATTGATTTTTGTCTTGGAGTGCTCAAGGCTGCGGAAAGAGCCAACGCTGGCAGCTTTCACGGCTGCGTAGTAGTCCCTTACCACGTTTCGCAGAGTTCCCAAATCTTGCTTCTTTTCCGGAGACAAACCGAGACCTTGCTTCTTATCCGTATTGGTCAGATAATTAGAATGTAAAAGTATGCGGTTAAGTTCGGACTCGGACCAATCGGACTGACGGAAGTAACGTTTGCTACGCTCACAGAAAACTGGCACGTAGGCAGCGTACAGCTTGGAGGTCAACTCCTTTGACTTCTCGGGAGTTATGAGCTCGTTGTCGGCGAGGAGCTTAATACTTGTAGTTATTGAGACGTACAGAGTATCAAAGCCATCGGCATCGCTTATTTCACTGATGTCCTCCTCAACGGACGGGACGAACTGATCGGGCATGTCGACCCCCGCAGGGGGCTGAGCGATAGTCTTTTGGAACGAAAGGATTCCGACGACCGCACCGACGACGCCCGCGGAGAGGAGCGATATTTTTATTGGAGTATTCATTGGTTACATGATATTTGAGAGGGTGATGAGGCTTGGGCTTCTTGGGGCTCAAGACCCATCATGACATCATACTTTCACTCGCTACTTTCGTTTAGTTTTTGTGGCGGGAACGGCTTTATGCAGTTCATCAAGTTTTTTCTCGTAATCCTTTAATTTGATGACACCATCAGATGTGAACGGTTCCCCATTTTGGTCTCCAAGATCTCCGATTTTTGCAACTAAGTTTTTGAGCTTAGTCGAGCCCTTCAAATCTCCTTGCGCGACTTCCTTAACCTTCGAGAACCTAAAACTGTTCAAGTCGTCAAACAGACCCTTCAGTTTGTCATACTTTTCCATTTCTGAACGCTTCCACGTCCAGCAGCTATCTCTATCGAGGTAGCCGACGGCTGCTTGGGCAGAAGAGAGATCCGTTGAATCAGAGGATGACGAAATCTTTTGATTCTCCACATCATTGGACACCTCTTTATTGTTTTGGCCTTGGGGTGTTACATTTTTGTCGGTGGAACTGGATCCGAAGAAGCACCATGCAAGAGCCAAGAAGAAAACGAGCACGAGCGTTGCGACGTAACAGATCTTCACGTAACGCCAATTGAACTTGAACTTTTTCTTTTGTTCTTTCTTTTGCTTCTTATCAGGTTTCGGCTCGTCGGGGAACCAACAACCGTTTTCTTTATGATAACCCTTCAGAACAAAATTAACGTCTCTATTTTTGGGCACGCTATACGATATCTCGCCCAGTAATGTCTCAGGCGAAAGAGTGTCAACGAGTACAACTTTTTCTTTGTACTCTTTATACTCAGGCTTGAGTTTGATGGAGAAAGGGGTGTTTCTCAAATCGTAGTCCTCTTTTTTGTAGGGTTCGTATCCGACTGCCTTTACTTCAACTTTCGCCTTAGAGAGGTTATTCTCTTGGATGCGTTTACTATCTGTAACATTATCCTCATTAATAGACAGACGGAAACCCTTCACCTCTTGCATTGGAGTTTCAGAGGAGAAGACGTGGAAGTCAGTTTTTCTCACACACTTAAACCATTCACCATCAGGTTCTTTGGCAGTTTGCTCCTTTTCGTCTGCAATCGTAACCGATATGGACTTGTCCTCAAAACCAGCCCGTTTGAAAACCAGTGTGACTTTGTCGTCTACAAAACATTGGAGGTAGTGTGGGAATTTCTCGTCTTGACCTTTATCGTTCTTGTAATAAACGGTTGCGCCATGGAGCTTCTTGTCGCCAGGAGGGAAGAGGATACAGACTTTCTTGAGCGTACGAGGATCTATCGACGTAAATTTGTCCTTCCCTTCTTGCGTTAGCGACATACTACCGTTTTCCTCTTTTTCTAAGAGAAAAACGTACTTGTATTTGGCATACTCTTTTTGATAAAGGTAGCCTTTTAAGATATCCCTTATATTATAGTCTGGATTCAGCTGGACATACGCATTCCCGCCATCGACGTTAGAAGGTTGATAGCTAAGTGGGTATTTGCATTTGCCATACGTTTCGCTGATCACCTCCTCGACCGCAGCGTCGTCATCTTGCTTTACGAGAAAACGCTTTAAGGCATCCCAAGCACGTACTATTTTATCTCCGTCTACCTCCAACGCACTGGGAACGTATATGTAAGCGGATAAATTATCGCCAACACGCCCTGGCATTGGAGTCGTTATGGTTATAGTACATCCCTTCTCGTCAAAAGACAAGAACGTAAGGAACTCTTTGTCTCGGCTACTGAACGAAGCCAAGAAATCTATATCTCGTATATGTTCGAACCAAGCTTTGTTCCCACTTAGAACTTTAAGATCGCCTGCACCACCTTGCGTGAGTCTGTAGGCGATACCTATCTTATTATTGTTATCCATTAGCTACCGAAAATTTCCTTTAATTTACCCCAAAAGCCGGTACGGTTTCCCCTTGTATAATCGAGGATCGTACCTAACACGCGGCTCGCCGCATCATCGTCGAAAAGGCAAAAATCTTGAAAACAGACCTTGCCAAGAGAGAATGGAATAATTGGGACCCTACCATCGTTAATCTCATAACGTTGGCAGATGTGCTCGAGCCCATTGTAGAAGCCGAAATATGTACTGGTTTCTTTGATGTAGGTCCTCAGCTTTTCATGAAGTTGACCCTTATCGCACTTTATCTTATCGACCTTGGTGACGATGAGAAAGATAGCATCGGTATCCTTAGATATGATACCGGTATCTTTAATATAGTTCAGTGCGCTGCTCAGATAGTCGGCTTGTGGAACGCCTTCGAAATTTTTGTTCTCACCACCGTACTCAATCACGAAAAAGTGGATTTTCGTGTTTATCGTACGGTTGTCGACAAGAATTTTTGTGAGAGTATCAAGACATTGCGCCTCTTGGTCGGTCAAAGGCTGCTCCTTTGCGATAAATTTATGCATGCAGCGCACGAGTTCACCCGCAAGATCGATGAATGTTACGGAGTGCTCTTTATGGTTTTCGTCAATGAGGTCGAAGGCCATCTCGCTTATTGACGAAGTCGCTGTCCTGCCAGGCAAAAAGCCAGCCTTATTTCTCTCGAAAAGAGAGGAAAGGCGTTGCATATAGCCATACGCCTGGCTTTTGCTATCCATAATCATGCTCTTGGCAACACGCCCACTCTTGGCTGCACTCATTATGGCGCCGAGGGCGCAAGTCTTGCCGGAAGCTGGGATTCCCCAGAAATAGACTTCGGTTGTTTTCTGTCGATGAATCTTTTGAAGCGTCCCAGATTTCGAATAAACGCTGGCGGCTCTTTCCTTCGAAAGCATTCTCACAAATTCCGCATCGATATCGGCACTCAATAGATCATCATAACCTATTTCACCGCCGTCAATCAACGCCTTGATTGCACCTGCCGGAAGAATGTTATTATCATCCTTGATAACATCCAGGACATTTTGCTTTTTAGTGCTACCAGAGGCAAGTTTTCTTCTTATGAGTTCCAAAACATCATCGACAGGACGAAGACGGCTGGAGTTGGAAAGGATAGACTTTATCTCATTTGATAACGTATCTCCTAAAATCCTTTTCTTTTGTAATTCAGAAATTAGCTTCTTAGCCTTGGGGGCAAAAGAAGAGTTCGGGTGGGCTTCACAGAAACGCTGAAGAGAATCCTTATCGTCTTTGTCGACCTCATCCCACTCCTGACGCTCCTGCTTATCAAGCATCTTTTGCGCCTCGGACACAAAAGAGCTATTGGGATGAGCATCGATGAACTGCCTCAATTCAGATGCGTCGTTCTTATCGACACGCTCCCATTCGTCAGAAAGAGAGGCGTTTGCCTTTATGCCTTTGATCCTGTCACGAGCTTCCTCGCGATATTTTCCATCTTGATACAGCTCAAGATAATTGCGGTAGGCATCGACAGTATTTTCAGCCTTAGCCTTTTCCCAGTCGCGATCTTCACGTCCGTCTATCAGAGCTTGTACTTTTCTTCTCCTTGTGGCGGGGAACTCTCCTGTCTCTTGGAGTTCCTCCATCGTCACGACGTTGTGAGCGATGAAATCCGCAAGTTCTTCGTCGGAGAACTGAGAGATGTTATCTAATATTTTTTGCTTGTCCATTTTATGGTTGTAGAGTACGAGGTATTACAATGTGAATGAACCCATGTCGTCAGAATCATCGCCCTTAGAAGGTATGGAGTTCAGAGAAACTGAATCTGGCACTGAAACTTTCGCACGGCCAAATAGTCTTTCCCTGCTTTTGGTGTGCCTGTCTTGCAAGAAATAAGGGGCGAGCAAAGCGAAATATAGGACGGCGGCAAGTGCGATGGGGAGAGTTTCGGCCATTTCCATGCGGTGAAATTTTTCGTCAGACTATCTAACGAGTCGAGGGCGTCATTGAGATTTCTTTGCGCCTGATATTCACTGAAAGACCTTGGACGAGAGCCGCCACGATTTTCATTGGAAAGTGTCTTTTTTGAAAAATTGTCGAGTTGTCCATTCCACCCTTTAATGGCAGACGAGATCTCACGAATATTTCCGAAAATGAAGACATTAAAAGTGCTGACACCCGTATTGTTAGCGTCAATCCAGCCACAGGCCGCATTTCGGAGATTATAGTAGTTGGAAGAGAGCAGTTGCAGGCGTAAAGTTTTTAGCATACTGTTTCGCGCAACCTTTACATCTTCAGAGGGAAGTTTACCGGCAGGCAATCCTGCTCGGATCTTTCTTTCGGCTGCGGAAGAGGAGAGGTAGGCGCTATAGTCATCTATCCTCGAAGCACAATATTGCTCATATTTCGGGAAGATGTTTTTTGCGTCAGAGATTGCACGTGAGAACCCTTTCTCTATTTCAGCACCTCGCCCGTAGACAGTCCAAAAGTGAAAGAAAGGAACCATCAGCACGACAAAGACAAAAGGGGACAAAAAGAGAAGGAACCTCTCGAACCAAATCCTGACAGAAAACCTCTTCTCCGTAGCCTTAAGGAATTGCGGACCGATAAAGAACAGGAAGAGAAGGACGTCGATGGCGACCATGACGATGCCAGCCGTCTTAAAATCGCCATTGGTGTAATATACGACACCATCGAACGAGACGAAACTGATGAAAATGAGGGCGAGATACGCTATCACGTGCCCCCATGAGAATTTTAGTTGTTCATTCATAAGAAGTTAGCAGCAACTTATTATTCCGCCATTAATAGATTATTTATCAGAAGAGCTTCTAAGCAATGCTTCCAGTTCTTCCACTTTCTGCTCGCAATCGGCAATGCGCCTCTTGTACTCCTCGATTTGCCGGAGTATGGCGTCTCGGTCAATGCCCTCCTGAGAGCCTGGGGCTGGCGCAGCCTCACCGCCCCTTCGGTCGAAAACGCCATCCTTGGTATCCTTGAGCGCCTTATCGGCCAAAACCATAGGAGGGACATTACCACTTGTCTTGGCTCCAGTGTTGTAGAGTACATTACTGACCTGCTCCACGGTGATATCTTTATTTATGCTCTTCATGAGCGCGACAACACCCGAGACGATTGGCGCCGCCATGCTCGTTCCGTCTTGCATCATGAGCGTACTTGTCGGGACGGAGCTGTTGATATCCTTGCCCGGGGCGGAGATGTCGGTTCCTGGACCATAGTTAGTGAAGTCAGTGGCTCGGAGCTTAGAGTCGACGGCCGCTACCGTTATGGCAGACTTGTTCCTATTCTCGGGAGGGATGATTGAAAGGATATGGTCATTGCCTGCCGCAAAGACGAGGATGCAGCGTTTCTCGGCGGAGAGCTTGCAAACGCGGTTCCACAGAACCTCCTCATTCTTGTATTGGGTACGAGCGATTTTCTCTTGCTGCTCCGCAGAGAGACCGCTCAGATCTGAGAGTGCCGGGCCGATGGATATATTGACGACATCGGCGCCATGGTGGATGGCATACATGATTCCCGAGATCCATGCGGAAAACGGACATTGGCCATTGTCAAACACCTGAATGGGGATAATCAAGCAATTTGGAGCCACGCCGGACGCACCTTTGGAGAGAAACATGTCGGAGCCGGCGGCGAGCCCAGCGGTATGCGTGCCATGGCCGGTGCCCTCGCTCAGTCGATTATCTTGCGTGAAAACGTTGTAGGCGTCGACGATACGTCCCTCGAAAATGGGATGGCTCGATTGGATGCCGTCGTCGACAATCGCGACGCGGACATCTGGCGACCCCTTGGTGAAAGCCCACGCCTCTTTCAGGTGGATGGCTTTGATGTGCCACCCTGGCGCACCTGTCGGAGACTGTGAAGGGGAGTCATTTTGCCCATAGATTTGCTCATCGAAGACAATGAACTCGTAGTTTGGCAACTTGTCTTTTATAGTACTCTTGATTTCTTCTCTCTCGGACTCGGGGATTCTAATGACAAGAGACTTAACCTGCCTATCGAAGCCGATGATGGCATATCGGCTATCGCTATACTCCTTTTTGAAGTCGCGGGCGAGAGCGTCGATGTCGCCATCCTCATCTTCCAAGAAAAGGATCAACCTGTTGCCGATGATGTCGGGAGCGCCTGGTTTCTTGACGATGGGAGGGAGTTGCCCGTCGTCCCCACGGATTGGCGAGACACCAAAATCGCCATCGGGCAATTTTCCGTCATCGCCTGTCACGGGTCGCTCGACGCCGTTATCGTCATGGTAGCCGCCATCGGGAGAGGAGATGGTGTCAATCGGCACCACACCGTTGACCTCGTCATGAGAACTTCCTGCGCAAGAGCGGAAGAACAAAGACAGAAGCCAAAGAATGATCAAGACAAACAGAAGCCACAGCAGCCACTTGAGGCAGCCACGTCCCGAGAGGAACAAGGCTTTAATCTTATCCCACAGTTTTCGATACCATGGCGTAACCTCCTCATACTGAGCAGTGAAGCACCTGTCGCAAAGGACAACGGAGCCGACAGGATTCGGGCTCCAACCCGTGAACCTGTAGCCTTTTTGTGGCTCAACAGAGGGCAGGTCATCAGCACCCAAGACATAGCCGTCGGCTCGTCTTAATTGCGCACTACCTGACGTGATGGTTCCGTTTTGTCCGACATCGAACGTGCAATTGTGGTACAGTGGCTCGGGGACGGGTTCGAGCTCTTTCTCGTAGTTAGCAGAGAAGACGACATCGGAATCGACGACATAGCCATAGGGATAGGGGCTCCAGCCCGTGAACCTGTAACCTTCTTGAGGTTCTACTGTGGGGATGTCGGCATCTTCCAGGACGTAGCCGTCGACTCGTCTTGTTCGTGCCGAGCCTGACGAGATGGAGCCGTATTGTCCAGCCTCGAAAACGCAATCATGGTATGCCAGCTCTGGTTCCCGTGGCTCGGGAGTCGGCTGCACTGGCGTTTTTTCGGGTTCTTTTATTGGTTCTTTTGTCGGCTCGTCTTGAGGCTCTTCTTTGGGTTTTTCCTCGTAGTTGGCCGTGAAGACGACATCGGAATTGACGACATACCCGACAGGGTTCGGGCTCCAGCCTTTGAAAGAGAAGCCTTCCAACTCTATGACTTTGGGAAGATCACGTGCCAAGACAGCGGACCCCTCGGGTTTCGACATTGAGCCGTCGAGACGATTGGCCAACTTGCCGCCACGGCCGACATCGAAAGTGACCCGGTATTTTTGTATCTCGATGTCGCACTCGTGGATTGACGAGCCTATCGTCTTATGCCTATTGGTGTCGAGCTTCATGCCCCATGCGACAAGGAAGACTTTATCATCTAAGCAATAGATGCAACCATCGTCGACATATTTCATTGCGGACGATAGGACTTGCAGAGACTCGCCTTTCAGCGAGCCAAGCGCCTTACGCCAATGGTCGATGGTCTCGTCTTTAATCTTGTCATAATGCGCTCGCTCATCGCCAGTCAAATCGACAAGGCGGGAAGGCGCACCGCCACTCCACTCGTCGACGAACCAATAGATGACGCCCTCGTCCGAGTCATAGTTTGGAATTGACAGAAAGTGCTGGTAGTCAGCCGACACAGCCATCCTCATGGCGCTGCTCACGCTATCGTAACGGATGTAGAGCGGGTCTTGACCGACGCCTTGGAAGTCGGTGAAGTCGGTCACTTCTGTATAGCAGAGCTTTCGCTTGCCCCGGAAAGTATGTCCTGCCATATAATGCGAGTTTAGACGTAAAGTTTAGAGCTTGCGTCCATGATGGACTTCAATTTGGCATTGGCCTCGGGGTCGCACCTTGAGATGTCACGAGCGCAGACGAGCCCAATGGAGAGCAGGTTTCGCCAACGCCAGAAATTGTCCCACATTGGCAGCTTGCGCAAGATGGGCTTGCTGCTTTGCACGTCATTTTCATTGATGACCCTTGCCGCCTCATCGAACGCCTTCAGCGTGTCGACCAGATCCCTCTTCTTACTACGGCGGGCGGACTTGATGTCGGAGGTGTCGATGTCGATGTTGCAAACGTCGGCTTTCCCCTTTAGCTCTTCCAACTCGCTCTTGTCTATATGGTCGACGCCAACGTTTGCGACGAAGTTGTTGAGAGTGATGGAAGCGAAATCAGCTATGGCGTTAGGCAGCTGGTTGCGACCGAAAAGATTGACGTAGTTGGAGATCTTCTCCCTAAGTTCTTTCTTGACGCCGAACTTTTTGGAAAGCGCAATTATGGAGAACACGACATCTCCGGCATGGGGCAGGACAGGTTCGAGAGCAACAGCTTGAGTGTTAAGGAAATCGACCCATCGCTCGACAATCCTGTTGGCGACAATGCCACCGACTGTCGTTGCCGTCTCGATCTCGACAGAGACAAGGTCGTCGATGGTGCAGCCATGTTCTTTCAGTTGTTCGGTCAACTCTGCCAGGTCGCGTCCGTAACATTTGCAGAGCTTGTCCACATTGACGTCACGATTGTCAGCAAGACTGATGCCTACGGTATTTCGAATGAAATTAATGAAGGAGAAGTCCTTTGGAGTCTCCGTATGGCAGACGGTTATATCGTAGGCTATGGAGCGGAGCTCTCCGACGGGAATCATGAGCTGGTCTAAGATTTTTCCAAAGATCTCGGGGTCGTGAGCCACGGAGAAATCGAGCGAGAACTTGACGTCGTCGACAATCTTCTTGACCTTCTTGTTCTTCTCTGCCACGTCGTCGTCCTCGTAGAACAAGGAGAGCGTGGTCAGCATGTCGGTCTTAGCGTCATTGAGTTCCTTGGAGTACTTCTCACGTCGGGCGTCGTCGAGCACATCGGCTATGGCGTCGAGATTTCTGATTATCGCCTTGGAGCCGTCGTTGTTCACGGTGGCGACATCGTCCCACGCTTGTTGGGGATTGGCGAAATGCTTGCGCACGAAGTCGTTAGCGAGGAAACTCTCTTTGAGGCGATCCATGTAATCGGGGTAGTCCTTATGGACGTAGAGTCCCGTCTCGGCCGACTTTTCAGCCCCCTTGTCGACATAGCCTACAAAGAGGTTGTTTTGTGACGACCAGTAGAAGTCTCTCAACAGATATATGTTTTGGAACGCCTGAGACTTGTATGCCCCGCCCGAAGGGACCCAAGCGTCCATCCATTTGCTGGGTTTGATAATCTCGGGGATTACAGTCTTGAACCTGTTCCAATGCGCGTCGAGCTTTGTCGAGGGGTCGTCGCTCTTAGCCCTTTGAAGGTCAATATTGAATTTTGTGGCGATGAAGAAGAGAGGCGCCACGCCATTCGTGCGCCTTAGCATCTGCTCCCTCTCCTCGGGCGTCGCGCCGATATTGCCGTTTATCCAGTCGTTGAGGGTCTCGCCGAGCGTGGGTTCCGCCTTCTGGTCGTTGTGGTGGCAGAAAAGAACGCTGCTTATTCTCAATGAGCGCGAATACATATTGAAGAGATATGCCACCTTACCGCGACGGAAGATTTTTGGAAGCACGGTCTGAATCTCGGCCTCATTGAACTTCTCGCGTGAGCGTGCACCAGGGAAGTCGAGCAAGTCGATCTTTCTCAAGAACTTGCGAGAGTCGGCGACGACTTCTGGCAATTCAAAAGTAAGCTCGGCTATCAGAGCGGAAAGAGGACCTTTGCCAAAGCTCGTGGCGAGGAGATTCTTTTTTGGGTCGTAGACGTCGGTAACAGGGATATCGGCATCGTCGGTGGACTGCATTCCGAAGACGGAGTCGAGCCATTCGATCTTCAGTATCGTCCCATTCTTTCGCAGCACGGCCTCGAAGGGGATGAAAACGTCGGACTGGAAACAGAGCTTCTCGTACTCCCTGAGCAAGGAGGAGAAAAGCCTGCTTATTTCCATATTGCGATTCCACAGAAGCTCGAACACGTCGGTCCACGCCGAGCATGGAATCTTGTCAATCAGAGAGGCTACCACACTACTGAAGTTGGACTGACAAACGCTGGCTGCGCCATTTCCAATGACGTCCTTGACGTAGTCCATGATGTCCTTGACATCGTCCTCCGTCACGACCGCCTGACGTTCAGAACTTGCAGACCATTTCTCTTGCAGAGCCGCCAGTTCGGCATTTATGTCGTCGTACTTCAGTTTGCCTTCGGAGTTGAGCTTTATGTCGTTGTAGTAGGAGTCGGTCATGAGCAAAATCAAGTCCGTCACTGAAAGCAGACGCACCTTGACGAGCCCGTCATGCCCCTCTGCGCTTTTTGAGATTGTGAAGCGGGTGACGACGCCCGTAGACTCGGTCTTGGAGTTATTGCCGCCGCTGGGGTTTATGTCGTCGACAAAACTGTACTCGCGGTCGCCGTTCTTGATGACGAGGGGGCTCCGGGTGAGGAGAGCAGGCTGCTCATCAGGTAGGACTTGCCGACCTGGCTCTCGCCATAGGCTGCGGCGGAGCACTTCTCCGCCAGAGCAGAACGTATCTTACGCAGCCTGCGCCTATGCTCCTTGAAGTTGCCATAGGGGAATGCCGCCAAATTGTATTTTGTCGCCCAATCGACAGACTCGCCGACAAGGCTGAGGTGTTTATCTATATTCTCTATCATAACAAGTCAGTCGATGTCTTTAAAAATCAAATGCGCCAGAGTCGAGCCAATAGAGACCATCGGCACCAAGCGACTGTGTGTTTATTTCTATATTGCTGTCCAGCACGTCCTTACCCTCCTTATCGACAATGTTGGCTATAGAGAGAGTCTCCCAGTCATCGGGGTCTCTTTCGATTTGGAGGCGGAACGGGAGACGCATCTTGAGCTTGTCAATCTCGTCATCGACAAGTGACGACACCTTATGGACGCTTGGGATATCCTCACCGTTTGCAACAAGTTTCTTCATCACCTTGGCACCAAGTTTTGCCCTGTTGAAATCAATGATGTAGAGAGGACGTGACGGGTAGGTATCCATTCCCACCTGACGCACGTTCAACGGCACGGGCAAGGAGCTTACGGATATTTCACCACTCGACTTGTCGGGCGTGATGAAGTAGTTGATTGCCTGTCCTTGACGTGACGCCTCGATATAGTTGACTGACGACTTGAGACCGTCGTTGAGATTGTCGAGGTTGATTGTGAAATTGCCAAGGTTGGACAACCCCGAAGCGTAGAGAGCCACGGCTCCGCCCATGGCCACGATGGTCTTGGGGCTCTTGATGTATCCTGTGTTGCCGCAGAATGGGTACCAGTCGCCGACGTAATAGTTGTTGAGCAGGATGAGCCTATTGGGCGAAACGGGATAGTATTTGAGGAAAATGTTGCGCACGGGAGGTAGCGACGAAGGTCGTCCGGAGAGCAGGATGATGTCACAACCATAAGAATACATGATTGTCGCGACCTTTTTGAGTAGGGGCTCGAGCTCGCTCTCTATGAGCTTGGACATCTTCGCAGCGTCGAAAGTCCATGCGATTTTCGTGACATCGATGCCCACCTTGCGCTTGAAGCCTTCCACTACAGATTTGCACGGAGGCGCCGAGGCGAAGACTTCATTGAACCCGACAACCTTGCTCTGCACCCCATTGCCCAACAGGGACAGGAAATAGCTCACGAGCGGCACAGAGTACTGGATGTTGAAATCTTGCCTGAGCCTGCGGTCCGCAACAGACTGGCCATTGTAGTCGGGGCCGAAGAAGTTCTTCATCAACTGACGGAACTCCACAGCCCCGAGATCTGGAAGAGCCTTACGGAAAGAGCTGCCCTCGTCGAAGAGCATGAGGTTCTTTATGAGGGCGTAGAGCACGTCGTCGCCAGCGTAGTAAAAACTGTCGTAGAACAGAGGTTCGGGCGCCAATGACGTTATGTCGCCCTCCTCGTAGGTGTACTTGCTGATCATGAGGTCGGACGTGCCGCCGCCTATGTCGAGCGAGCCGACAGTTATGGAAGGTGCAGTGTCGCCCTGCTCGACCTTGCCATACAAATCGAAGAACTCCCCGCAGCAGCCCTTGTACTTATATCCGACCTCGCCATAGATATAGACGAGTTGCGAGCATGTGGCTTCGTCATAATACCATGAAGTTTCTCCACCACTGCGAGCAGAATTGACCGGCAGGACATCGATGGAGGAGCCGGGCTTCTGATTGAGCGACGGGTCGCCAAGATAGAAATTCTCTAAAAGGACGACAGCGTCCTTGGCGCACCTCACAAGAGCCCCCCTCTCGACTTTCGACATGGCGGTGGGGCAAGTGACGAGGATGCGTCGCAGCTTTCGCGGCATAGACTCCTTGCCGAAGCCGGTCTTGTCAGAACGATGCTCTTGGCTGTTTATCTGATTTCGCGCCTGGACTAACATCTCGAGGAAAGCAAACGTCATGAGCGAGCGGCGAGAGTAGTGATGGGATATGCCGCCGCCGTTCGTCCCTTCAGTGTCGAGCGTGCCGTCACTCTTCAACTGGTTGGTTATGCCGTTTACATTCAGAACCGAATCGCCATGCTCGCCATCGAGAGTAAGGAAACGCCACTCTTCCTTGCTCGGCCTCGCATCCCACAGGTAACGCTTTGGGCTTGAGCTTGTTGACAGGTCTTGAGAGGAAGATGCCGTCTCGGCAGCCTGACGTAGCAGGCGCGCAGCCTCACCGCCAAGCCGCACGAGGCTCGGGTAGACGAACTGCATGCTGTCCTTTGTTCCGAATCGTCCAAAATCAATTTTTCGGAACACAAGCCGCATGTCAAACGGCTCGGAGGAGGACAATGGCGCATCGGCGTCGCAGACTCCTTCCGTAAGTCGCGAATAGTCAACGAGTTTCAGCGGACGGACCTGATTGAAATTGGTGTTGTCCTCGATGAGGAGCGCCATGGTTTTCGAGTTGCCGACGTCAATTATCATGTCGATGTTCTTGACCTCGACATCGTCGTCACGATACAGAGTGACAGGAGGGAACAACCTGTTGCTCGCGCAATAGGACATCAGGAACGCATAGGACGCGATATAGTCCATCTTCCTGACATTCGCTCCCTTAATCTGCGAAACACTCTTCACCTCAGGGTGGACGAGCGAGAGGAGGTATTCGTCGACGTAGCTCCACTCCTTGCCGGCTGAGCAGTAGTCCATGAGGAGGAACTCGTTGCTGCAAAGGGCGAAATCGAGCCCTGGGCGAAACTTGTCGGGGAAAACCGGGCACTCGGCATAGCGGTCGTAACTTGACTTGACGCGGGTATCAAAAGCAAGGACGGCATCATAGACGCGCTCCTTATCAGAGCCCTGTCGCCTCGTCAGCTTGATGCGCGCCCAGTTGCAAGGGCCGAAATTGAACTGCTTCTCGGTCTTCTTGGAAAAATATGGGACTGGTAGCCATACGTTCTCGAAGGCGTCGAGCCTGTTCACCCGGCTACTGAAGTTTATGCTGAAGATCTCGCCTTTGACGCCACTCTGGTTCTCATCGTCGATCCGCAAAGGCGTGATGCCATCCTCCCTCAAATCATGGGGATCGATATTCTCGACCGCCTCGGCAAGGTAGCCGCCCTTCCACAATTCTTTCTTGTTGTAATAGTAAGTTCCGTCCTCCTTTGCCAATTCAAAAACAGGGTCGAGCCTCCATTCGCAATTCGTAGTGTCGAACCACTCGTGGAACCAAGACTTGGACCTGTCTTGGGTATTTATGCGGAGGGTGAAGTTGAAGATTTGAATGCCAGAATTTGCTATCAGTGTGATTTTATCCATTTAGTTAGTCACATTATAATACAGATGCTCTCGGCTGGTGCATGCAGTGATAGTTCAACAATTATTGTAGAAGAATGACGTTAACAATGGGCGGCAATGTTGCCCTGCCGCTTATTCTACTGCTCCAAATTTACCTCATATTTTAACAATTACCCCCCCGAAAAGTTAAATAACATTAACGACACGCCGTTATGCAGCCGCTCATAAAAAACCGAAGGTGAATCCTATGAAAAACAGACCCCTGCTTTTTTTATAATTTTGTCCGTATCAGCTGCCCAATCCCCCACCCCAGGCAATATTTCCACAGCTCCCTCGTTATACACCCAGGAAGCCCACGGAAAGATAAATGATAATTTACGCACAAGCCGAGCGCAGGAGCCAAACGAAGTTTGAGCATTGTCGAGGCGCAGCCGTAAATGCGGACGTTAGTCCGCATTTACCGTGGCTTGTCCGTTCATCAGAAGGGGCAGCAGCTCGTCTCGTTGCTTAGTGAGAGATGCGATTTCTTCTGCCAATACAAACTGCTTGTCTGCTATTTCGTTTTGCAATTTAATCCATTGCTTGTAAGCGTATTTTGAGCCAACAACAAGCATTGGGAATTTACAAAGGTCATCTCTTGAAACTTCTTTGAATGTTGTACCTGAGCCTAATTGCTCTATTTGCTTGATATGGTGTTTAATGTAATAGTACAAATAGATTGAATCATCAATGCTCTTAGGGATAAAACTCTTGAACCCTTGATTTGTGCAGACTTCATGTTTTGCAATTGAAACAAGACCTATAGGAGCACGACTTGACATAAGTACCGAGTTTACAGGAAGCATAGTTGTACTGCAAGAGTCAAAGCCTTGCTTTGTTATATTCCGTTCTCCTTGGCACACAAATTTAGATTGCTGGTCTGATAAATCTTTGGGAGTTATCCAAACAATATCACCTCCATAATTTGCTTCATCTGCCGTAGAAGGTGTTGCGCCGTTCTTAATTTCAGCAAAGTCGATTAGATTCTCTACTTGCCAACCAACAGGTACCTCCCTCTTCAACTTCTCATTCCACACCATCTCCCCTCCACTTGACTTGTACGGCTTGCCCTCCTCGTTGGGAAAGTCAAACTGCACGAACCAGTAGTCGTAGAGCTGCTTTGCCATCGCCTCTAAATTATCATTTATCCGCTTGTTGAGCTCTATCTTGCGGTCATAATTTTCCCATATGTCAGCAATAGCCTTTTGTATTTCTATTGATGGAAATTTGAACTCAATTGCAGATATATCCGAAGGATTGATTGACGGATATGCAGAGACTGCCGAATCGGCGATACAGGCAATATGTTCTGTAATCGTCGGTTGGGTTAGCAATAAATATAGAAACCTTATGTCTACAAAATCATTGTATTCTGGTTTCAAATCAATAGTCACGAATCCTGTTGAAACAATAAAATTGTCGGAAGGCGAGGACAATATACCATAGTGCTTCAATCTTGGTCTAACTGTTGAATATATAATGGTATTATTCCTTACCTTCCTCTGCGCTCTACTTGGGGCATCTTTTAAGGATAGCGTACAAGTTTCCTGTATCGCATTTTCCGTAATACTACTTGTATCCAAATAGATAATCTCAGTAAAACTATCTTTATTGCTGATTGTTGATTTGTTCAAGTCAGCTATTTGTCCTATACTATAAATTTGCATATTGCAATGTTTTATTCCTTATCCAGCAACCCTTTCACTTCCTTATCAAAGTCAGAGTCAATGCGTTGCGTGCGGTTGAAAATGTCATACTCCGCCTCAGCTTTCTCCTTTGCCTGCGCTGCAGATATTTTGCCTTTGTCGGGCAGAATCTGGTAGCGGCGGAAAGTGAGGAACTCATTGACGCTTGCCGAGAATTGTGACATATTGAAAGTATTCTCGCGTTCTATGAGGTCTTCGATATAGTCAAAGAACCCAGTCACGGCACGCTCCAGTTGCCGGATTTCCTTCTCTTGCAGATAGTTCTTGGCGATGCTGACATCCGATTTAAGCACCCGACCATCGGGAGCGTTCTTCCAAGTGGTCAGTCCCATGTGGTCTTTGGTATGGTCAGCCTTGGAGTAGATGATTTCTGCCGCCGTCTGTCCCGTAATGGCATAATGGAAGCGGTTTTGTATCATCGCATAGAAATCGCGTGTGGTCGGAGAGTTGCGGTCGTAGTCGATGCTGCACTCAGCATAGATGTCGGTAATCTGTTGCCAGATGCGCCGCTCGCTTGCACGGATAGAGCGCACACGCTCGAGCAACTCATGGAAGTAGTCTTTGCCGAACACGGCAGTACCCTGCTTCAACCGTTCGTCGTCCATGGCAAAGCCCTTCTTGATATACTCGCTCAAAATCTTCGTTGCCCATTGACGGAAGCGTGTGGCTTTCAGAGAGTTCACACGATAGCCCACGGCGATAATGGCATCAAGAGAATAGAAGTTGGTTTGATATGTTTTACCGTCTTCGGCAGTATGTGCAATTTTTGCACATACTGAATTTTCGACCAGTTCCTGCGTCTCGAAAACGTTCTTTAGATGTTTGCCAATAACACTTCTGTCCACCCCAAAGAGCTGCGCCATAGCCTTTTGCGTACACCATAGCGTTTCGTCTTTGACCACGACCTGTACCATGCCCTCATCATCGGGCATGGTGTATAGAAGAAATTGTATCTCGTTGCTCATAGCGCAGTTACTCCTTACCTACGTTCTCGTTGAACTTGATGCTGCGCAGTTGCTTCAAAATCTCTTGTTCAAGACGGTGGCTCTCCTCAAACTGTTTGGTGAGCGTGGTTTCGTAGTCATTCATGCGACGACGGAACTCCTCCTCGGTAATGTCCACATAGTCGATTTTGATGTCGAAGTACTGACCAGCAGAGAGACTGTAACCTTTCTCCTTGATTTCATTGTAGGTGACGGCCACTGAGAAATCGTCCACCGCCTCCTTTTTCTGGAACGTGTTGACAATCTTGTCCACCTCGAAGTCGCGTAGACGGCGTTTCTGATTGTTGCCCTCCTTGTATTCCTCGCCCAATTTGCTTGCGTCGATGAGGATCACCTTGTCAGACTTTGCCGACTTGTCGAAGAACAACACCGACACGTTAGTACCCGTAGTGGCAAACACGTTAGACGGCATAGACACGCATCCGTACACCCACTTCTCGTCCACGACACGTTGGAGAATGCGTTTCTCCACACCACTCTTCGACGTGATGAACCCCGTGGGGATGACGATAGCACCCTTGCCGTTTGGTTTCAGCGAGTTGAGCAGATGCTGGATGAAGCAAGTGTAAATAGCCATCTTCGGTTTGTTGGGGTCAACCTTTTCCACCGAGTTTGGCACGCCGGCCCAAAAACGGATAGAGTCAGCGGCGAGCGTGTCGCGATATTCAGGAAAGTCGAGTTTAAACGGCGGATTGCTCACGATGAAGTCGAACTTCTTCAGCACACCGTTATTCTCCTTATGCGACGGTTCGGTGAGCGTGTTGCCCTGCACCACGTTGGGTAGCGACGAAGCCAAATTGTTCAAGATAAGATTGAGGCGGAGCATCTCGGACGACTTTTCAGAAATATCCTGCGAATAGATGGAGCAACGCTCCTCGCCAATCTGATGCGCCAAAGCCATGAGCAACGTACCCGTTCCGGCAGAGGGATCGTAACACGTGATACCGCGAAGGTCGGGATTATCGCCCACGAGCAGGCGAGCCATCACTTGCGCTATGGCACGCGGCGTATAATATTCCGCATACTTGCCGCCTCCGGCATTGTTGAAACCTTTGAGCAGATATTCGAAGATGTGCGAGAAGAAGTCGTATTTCTCGACGAACACCTCTTCAAAGTTGAACGAAGCCACATTGCGCATGAGAGCCTTGGCAAACTCGTCGCGCTTCTGCGTGTCGGTAACGTATGTTGTGAGCGGAAAGAAGATGTTTACCTTGCTCTTGCCCGAAGTGGTAACGGAGAACGTTTCGGCATTGAGCGAAGCTATGTCAACCAGTGTGGCGTCGAGCAGAGTGGAGAAGTCGCCCTGGGTTGCGGAGTTGTAGAGATGCGAGAGCGTGTGCACTGGTTTGAGCCGTGGCACAGAGTGCGGCAGATAACTGAAGAGATCCTCCACCTCTTCATCTGTGAACTTGTCATATTCGGCATCCCACTTTTCCGCTTTGCTCAGCCGGTCGCCATACACCTCGTCGCGCTTGGCCTCGTAGCCGAACTTATCGTTGAAAAACTTGTAAAGGAACATCTCCGTTACAATCTTATACTCGCTGCCAGTTCCAGCCAGACCGAAAGCCCCAGTGGTGCTCTTCAAAGAGTCGATAAGGGCAATGGTGGCTTCTGATATGTTGATATTGCTCATTTCCTGTTATTTAGCAAGCGCAGCCATGCTGTTGTAAATATTCTGTTGTAATAAGGTTGTTGATGTATTTTCGGTCTTTGATGTCTGCACGTATGTGCATCTTCAGCAGTTCTTTGCCGATAATGGCGAGAACGTCCTGCTGAAAAGCCGGCACGTTATCCAGCTTGTTGATGTCGAGGTAGAGCATCTCGTCAATGCCCTGCTTCATGTTGGCGAGGTTCTCCGCAATCTCATATTCCTGCTTAGAGATAATGGGACGTTCGCGCGTCTGGTTCTGCTCCTCGATGCGTTTGTGAATACGCACGAAACGCTCGTCTCCTTGGTATTTCTTCTTCAGTTGGCGGTTACGACGGTTGATCTCACGTATCTTCTCCATCACCTCATCCATGTACTTTATGCTCTCCTTGGCATCCGCTGTGCTCTTGGGCACAAAGCCTTTCTTGCGGAAGTATTCGCGGAACTCGTCGGCGAGGATAACATACCGCTCCTCCTTCGTGTCGAAGTTGGCCTCAAACTCAGCCTGCACACGTTCGCACCGCTCGCGTATGTCGTTGACGATGATGCGCAGTTCCTCGGGCATGCCCTTCTTGAACTCAAACACCAGTTCAGAAAGCGCCATATTGATGATGCTCGACACGTCAGCCTTGTGCTCCGTGTTTTCAAGCAAATTGATACGCTCTATGCGGTGGGTCACCTCGGTGATAAGCGTCGGGATGGAACCGACAGGCATGGAAGCCAGTTTCTTTTTGGTCTCCTCGTCACCGAAAGAGCGCACTTGGTTGATGATAGCCTTTGCCTCGGAAAGCGTGTTGCGCAGCTCGTAGAGACGATCTTTATTGTCAATCTCGTCAATCTCCTTGCGGAACTCCTCCTTGTCGTCTGTGGTGAAGTTGAATAGCACACTCTTCACCTGCGTGATCTTCGCTTCCACATCCTCCTTGCTGACAAGGATGTCGTTGCCTATGTTTTTTCCTTCGGGGTCATCTGAGTCAGTGGTGCGGCTCAGCTCTCGTAGATAGCGGTCGTTTGTAGCTTCGAAATTCTCCTTGATATTCACGAAGTCCACCACATAGCCATACTTGAAATCATGGTACGGACGGTTGACACGCGTAAGAGCTTGCAAGAGATCGTGACCGTCGAGCGAGCGACCCAAATATAGTTTCTTCAATCGTGGAGAGTCAAAACCAGTGAGGAGCATCTTGTTCACGATAAGCACATCCACCTCTTGCAGTTTCTTGAACCCCTCGATATACTCCTTGCGCTCCTGCTTGTCGCCCTCGTCGTGGAGGATGAGCGAAGCCTTCAATGGTTTGTAAGATCCGTAAGCAAGCATCGGTTCTGCAGCCATACATACTTGTTGCTCCTGCGTTTGCTGCGCTCTCACCCCAGTAGCAAAACGCTCCTGCCAGAGGCGGAACATTTCCCTTGCCTGTGGATTGGTCTTGCAGACAATCATCGCTCCGGCGGTGTCGTCGTTTTGCTCCTTGCGGAAGAGGCGCAAGTCTGTTATTATATAGTTGATCAGTTCGTTGAGATAACTCTCGTTCTCGATAATCTTGTTGCGGTCGATGTCCGACTTCTTAACCTCTACGTTGCCTGCCAATTTGTTGAGGACGTCCTCAATCTTTTCCTGGTAGGTAGTCTCGATTGGCTCGCGCATCAGTTTGCACGTGTAGCCGTCAGCAATAGACTTGTCGTAATAGTAAGTGTGGATATAGTCGCCAAACACACGCCACGACTCGCGTTCCTCTTTGAGCAATGGCGTGCCGGTAAGTGCAATCTTCACTGAGCTTTGGTCAGCTTCAAGCAAGTTGGCCAAGAAGCTACCCTGCGGATTGTAGCCACGGTGAGCTTCATCGATGAAGAAGATACGCTGGAGGTTGGTGTTATAACTGTCATCCACCTTTACCTTCGCCTTGTCCTCCTTGAACTTTTGGATGTTCACCACCATGATTTCCAGCTTTCCCTGGTTATTGGCCGTGATAGCGCGACTGGATATGTCGGACATCAGTTCCGTGCGGCTTTTGGCATTATGCACGATAAGCCCACGAGCTGCAAACTCGTCGGTGGCTTGCTCCATAAGGTCGATGCGGTCTACAATGAAGTAGAACTTCGCCACCACATTGCGCTTGGCAAAGTAATCGGTCAAGCTGCGAACGCTGTAATAAGCGAGTGCAGTCTTGCCGCTGCCCTGCGTGTGCCAGACGATGCCGCTCTTTACCCCTCTTTCCAATGTGCGACGAATGGCATACGAAGCGAACATCTGCTGATAGCGCATGATATGTTTTTGCAGTGTTGTGCCTTGCGTGCCGTCCTCCAATTCCACTTTGCGCTCCACGTAAGCGATGCCGTAGCGAAGCAAGAACAGAAAACGTTCCTTGCTAAGCATAGACGTAATGATGCGGTTGGTAGGCGTGTTTACGTCCTTATTGGTTTGGTACTCTTTCAAATTCTTAATGACCACACAGTTGCGGTGCTTCAACACCTTGTGTTCCGTTTCATCAGAAAGTTCGCAATAAGGATAATCAGAAACGAAGGTCTTGTTTTCTTCACGAAAGACATTGAAGAAAGCCTTGTCCTTGGACGAACAGCAATAGAATGCACCTTGTATTGGCACACGGCTTTCGTTGTCGTACTCTTGGTTGTTGGAAAAGATCATCAACTGCGTCACGTTGAAGAAACGACGGAAGCAACTCTTGCGCATACGTTTGTTGATGCGGTCGCGCTCTGCCAATATACCCTCATGGTTGTTTGGTTTCTTCACCTCGATAAACACGAGCGGCAGACCGTTTATGAAACAAGTGATATCGGGACGGAACTCATCCTCAGTCTCCTCGTTCTCACAAGTAAACTCCGTGGTAACGTGCCAGTCGTTGTTGTCGGGAGTCTCAAAGTCAATGAGTTTGACACCGCTATTAGCAGACAAGAGTTGGTAGAATTCACGTCCCAAGTCGTCGTTGTCTGCTATATTTATAATCTTAGAAAGCAGCAACGAAGCGTCTTGACTTGACATCTCGGGGTTAAGACGTTTCACCGCATTCTGGAAAACGTCTTTTAAAATATTGGTCTTGGCATCATAAGCCGGAATATTGTCCAAGTAATTATAACCCAACTTACACAAGTGCAGAGCCGCAGGCACTTGCACCCTGGTATTCTCATTAAAGCTTGTATTTCCCATGACTGTCGTGATTAGTCGAACTTAATAATCTCGCTTACATTGACTTCAAGCAACTCGGATATACGTTTCAAAGTCGCCAAGTCTGGCTGAGTTGTATTCGTACACCACTTGGAAACAGTGGTTGGATTCACTCCCAGTTGTTCAGCCAACCATTTGTTAGTTCTTTTCTTCTTGACCAAGACAAGTTTTAGCTGATTTAAATCTTCCATGTCGTCAATTTATTTCTTTGAATGCATAAATAATGATTTTTCGAGAGAATACACGCAAACAAAACGACCCTTAACACGAAATTCGTTGATTTGGGGCGTTTTGCTATTGATTTGGGTGAGTTTCACAGAAAAAAAGTGACAACGTTAGAGACTTCATATCGAAATGGTTTGCAATCTCCACATAGTTTACTCGAATCCTATGAAAAACAGACCCCTGCTTTCATTTTTTTATAATTTTGTCCGTATCAGCTGCCCAATCCCCCACCCCAGGCAATATTTCCACAGCTCCCCCGTTATACACCCAGGAAGCCCGCGGAAAGACGCCCCACCACCGCAACGCCCCACACCATCTCTTGCAAAGAGAATCACTCCCCCCCCCAAAAAAAAAATCTCCACCATGGAAAACAGCAAATCAAACACCGGAATCCCGGGAGTCTCCTTCTCTTGGAAAAGGGCACTGGGAATAACGCAAGCCAAACAGAAGTTCGCCAAAGAGACAGGCATCCCAACCTCAAAAGCCGGTTGGCAACGCAAAATCGGCGAGGCAATCCTAAAATTGCTGTTCGGCAAACGTCAATGATATCGCCCCCATTCCCCCACCCCAAGGCAATATTTCCACAGCTTCCTCGTTATACACACAGGGAAGCCTGCTGAAAGACGCCACTCCACCGCAACGCCACCACACCTTCTCTTTCAAAGAGAACCACATAACGTAACAAAACAACTAAAACCAAAAAGAAATGAAAAAGCTACTCTTGGCATTAATTGCCCTCGTCTCGACATCAACTGTCGCCCTCGCCCAGTCGTTCAACTTCGACAGCAACAGCCTGAGTTCCACGACGTCTTTCAACTACGGCGTCACCAACAACTCCACCACCAACGTGAGCGGATACACCCGCAGCAACGGGACGCACGTGGACAGCTACACCCGCACGATGCCCAACTCGACCAACCACGACAACTTCTCGACCGTCGGCAACCTCAACCCCTATACCGAGACCGTCGGCACACGAGCCCGCGACTACTCGACCGAATCATACAACTACGGCGCAGGCCACACCATCCAGACAGGTCCGCGCGGCGGTCAATACTACGTAAACGACAAAGGCAACAAGGTTTACGTCCCTAAACGCTACTAAGCAATCACTTTAAATCCACAATTCTATGAGACAGATTTTGTTTTCCATCCTGCTCATATGGTCGTCCGTAATCTATGCGGGAGACTTCAAGCGACCAGACAGCTACAACTACACAAGAGGAGTCGAGGCCCTCAACAATGGCGACATAGACGAGGCCCTCGAATACATGAGCAAGGAAGTCAAAGACCACCCGGACAATGGCTATGCCTTTGCCATGATAGCCCACCTGAGGCTCTACACAGAAGAGTACGGGCGCGCCCTCACCGCAAGCAACATCGCCGTGAAGAAAATCCCTGCTAAAGACAAGGAATACAAGTCTTTCGCTTACTACACGCGAGCCGACATCTATCTGAACCTTGGCGACACCATCCAGGCTCTAAAAGATCTCTCACAGGCAATCTCCATTACGCCCGATGAAACAAAACCATACAAAGAAAGGGCTCAGATCTACTACGAGCAGAATAAGTACGACCTTGCCGACAAAGACTATCAGAAACTGATCGCCCTGGACGAGGGCAGCGTTATGGGATATATGGGCTTAGGCCGCAACGCCAATGACCAGGGGAGATACGAGGACGCGATAAAGCTGTTCGACTACGTCAATAAACTTTCGCCATCCTACTCCTCCGCCTACTCTTTCAGAGCGGAAAGCTACATGTGGCTCAAGGAGTACAACGAGGCGATCGATGACGTGATAACAGCATTAGAGATTGACCGTGACAACTTAGCATTCAGTCTCTTGAAGGTGTTGGCCGATTCCGCCTTTGACCAGACTGTAGCCAAGTTGAAAGCCCAAAAGATAAGAGATCCTCATAATGGTTATTGGTCTTTTATACTTGGCTGCGTATACGAGGATGGGCAAGAGTATCCCACTGCCATTGCGTACTACAAGGAGTATATGGCACAAAATCAAAATTCGATGAGCGACTCCGGCACTGCTTATGTCGATTCTCGCATTGCTTGTAGCTATGCAGAAATGGGTAATTACGCCAGGGCTCTCGACTACTACAACCAAGCCATTGCCCTTGACTCGACAGACACGAATTACCTGTTTTTCAAGGCTAACATGTTAAATTCGTTAGGAAGATCCGCCGAGGCTATCGAGACAATGAGTGAATATATCGCTTTGAACCCTGACGAAAGTTTTCCATACCACGTCAGAGGCCAATACAAAGACCTTTCCGGCGACATCGACGGGGCAATAGAAGATTACACGACGAGCATTACTCTTTATCCTCAATACGCTCCCAGCCACCGGAACCGAGGTGTCCTGTATCTTCTGAAGGGAGACAAAAATGCAGCCGATAAGGATTTCGAGCAGGTCATAACTATCGAATCCGAACTCGATCGATACGACTGCACGCGTTATGCATACTTCTATCTTGGCGACACGGAAGAGGCAACCAGGCTCCTCAAGAAAGCCTTGGATGATAAGGAGATAAGTTATTATGACGCTGCCTGCCTATACTCATTGATGGGCGAAAAGGATAATGCCATTGCCTTCTTGCGCTTACATCTTGAAGACGGCGACAGGGATTTCAACCACATAAAACGCGACCGCGACTTGAACAATATTCGCTCATCCGAAGAGTTCGCGTCTCTGTTGAAAGAGTTTGAGGAAAAGCATCAAGCAGAAATAGCGGAAGCAGACGGGGAGGACGATCCCGAGTATGAGCAGAAATCAGCAGAAATCCCCTTCACCAAAGAGGGCGGCATCTGCAAGGTGAAATGCAGCGTCAACAACCTACCGCTCCACTTCGTTTTCGATACTGGCGCGTCAGATGTGTCAATATCCTCCGTGGAGGCTAACTTCATGCTGAAAAACGGCTATCTGTCACAGTCTGACCTGATTGGCACGCAAAACTTTTTAACAGCAGACGGCAACATATCCGAGGGAACCATCATCAACTTGCGCGACGTGAAATTCGGAGATCTGCACCTTAGAGGCATCAAAGCCTCCATCGTCAACAACCAGTCCGCTCCCCTTTTGCTCGGGCAAAGCGTCTTGTCAAAACTCGGCAACATCGAGATTGACAACAACAACAAGGTTTTGCGAGTGACCTACAAACAAAAGGTCAAGTGAAGTAAGCCAACTTAAACCTCCAAGCAGCCTTTCTGCTTTTCTCTTAACATGAGCCGGAGACACTCCTCCCGGCTCATGTTTTTTTTGTTTTCCCCCTCCACGGGGCATCGACATTGTCGTCATGACACGCTCAAGGCCATGACGACAATATTTTTAACGCTCGTGCGTATTTTCAATACCCACTTGGAGAGAGACGCATGGCAAGATGCTGATTCTCAATCGAGACCATGCCCACATAGGTTCCATTATAACCTTGCAACGTCCAGACCGCATGACGAGCCGCAAGAAGGTGCAATATTTGGGAATCTCAAAAACTCTTTTTTTTAACCCACATCTTTGTATCGCCAACCAAGACGTATTAATGTCCATTAATATTTCTCCAAGAATTACCCCTAATGCGCTTCTCGTCAAAGCTCATTCTTTCTCACTTCAAAATACTGACAATCAAATATTTTAAACCCATTGGCAATATTTCATCACCCTCTGCGTTCTTCTATTAAAAAGCTTGAAGGAGCACCAACAAAAAGTTCTTTTCAAGCACAACAGCAACAAACTATTTGAATTATCCAATAAAAAACAATCGACTATGGACTCCACTCTCGCACTCGTCGCCCAAAAGGCTCTTCCAGCTCTCTCGGGCAGCTCACTCACCTACAACCCCGCAAAGAACGTGTACCTGACCCTCGGCTACACAAGCGAGGCCGGCAACACCTACTATCGCGCCATCCGCTTCTCCGAAAGGCTCGCCGTCTTCTACCATATCGGGGAAGGCTATGCGCACACCTTCCTCAACGGCATCACCCTCTTCGGCTGGAATGGCACCAAAGCGAAGATCATCGCCCAAAAACTCTGGGGCGGCGACAATTGGAGAATTTTCTCCGAAGGCTTCGCCAAAGAGCAAAGCATCCAAATGCTAAAGGATTTCCTCACAGGTCAGGCCAAAGCCATCGGTGCGCACGTCAGCGAGCAGCAGATGCTGTCCTTCTCCCGTGAGATGATCGAGGAGACGCAATGCAAGCGAATCGCCTAAGTGTCTGTATCTCAACCAAAAACGACAATTTCCGATAACACATAAATAAAAACAACATGGTAACATTTGAAAACGCAATCAGCAAGGACGTATGGAGCGGCATCCTCCCACCCTTCGGCACCACAGCAGACGTTCAGATCCCCGCATGGGACAACAGTCAAAAGATGTTCATCTGCGACGAGTATGAAAGCAAAAGTGGACATCGCTACTATCGAGGCATCCGCTTCTGCGACAGGATTGTCATCGTCGAAAAGGTAGGCCTCTACCACAACTGGACCTACATCGACTGCATTGAGCTCTACGCCTTCAACGGCGAGAAGCCTAAGCTCATCCAAAAGCGCGACTACGACAAGGTCTTCCGGAATGAGGAGTTCATCCGCACGGAGTCCGAAGCCATGGTCAAAGACTACATCTCCGGCATGCTGAAAGCGCAAGGCGACTCAATCACGACAAAGGAGGAAATCGAAAGCCACGCTAAAAAACTTATCGATGGATGCTACAAGAGCTTCCTCGACAGCGATTTCAACACCCGTCTCACACAAATCATCCCAGCAATAGAACAAAAACAAGATTAGTCATGCTATATATGAACATCGGAATCGACACCCAGAACCCTCAGCAGGTTCTCGCCTACGAGCTTATCGCTAACACCAACAGCAGCTTCTTCCTCACCGGACGCGCAGGAACAGGCAAAACAACCTTCTTGCGAAATGTGCAGAAGATGGTCGACAAGCAGTTCATCACCCTCGCGCCCACAGGCGTAGCCGCCATCCTCGCGGGAGGAGACACCATCCACTCATTCTTCGGCCTCCCACTGGAGGTCTGCACGCCAAACACTTGCGGAAAGCTCAATGAAGCTCGCTTTCAGACCATTCGCCACGCCGACACCATCATTATCGATGAGGTCTCGATGGTCAGGTGCGATATCGTTGACGCAATCGACTACACCCTGCGCTATGTGATGCGCACGACCCAGCCTTTCGGAGGCAAGCAGGTGATTTTCGTTGGCGACATGTTCCAGCTGCCGCCCGTCGTCCGCCAAGGCGCTGAGCGCGACCTCCTTAACGACATCTACAACACCGACGACTTTTTCTTCTACAAGGCCAATATCCTCAAACGCATTCGACTCGTGAAGATCGAGTTCCAAAAGGTCTATCGCCAGGATGACGACAAGCAGTTCCTGCACATCCTCGAGAATGTCCGAATGAACAGGGTGACTCCAGAAGATCTCACGCACCTCAACCGTCGTGTGATCAAGCCGCAGAAAGAGGACGGCATGGTCATAACCCTCGCGTCGCGAAACGACACTGCCGACAAGATTAACAAGCAACGTCTGGATGAGATTGACGCTGAGGAGTTTGTCTACGAGGGCAAGATTACCGGTAAGTTTGATGAAAAGAGATTGCCCGTAGAGCGCAGCCTTCACCTCAAAGTCGGTGCGCAAGTCATGTTCACCCGCAACGACATGCAAAAACGCTGGGCCAACGGCACTCTCGCCAAAGTCGTCAAACTGGCGGAAGACGAGATCCATGTGGCTCTGAACAACGGCGACACCTACATCGTGCCACGCGAGTCGTGGGACTCCTTCAACTACGAGTATGACCGCGAATCCCGAAAGCTGAAAAAAGAGGTGACCGGCACCTTCACACAATATCCTCTGAAGCTGGCGTGGGCAATAACCATACACAAGAGCCAGGGCATGACCTTCGAGAAGATGGTTCTCGACCTGAGCCACGGCATTTTCTCCGATGGGCAGCTCTACGTGGCCCTGAGCCGCGTGCGCTCGCTGGACGGGCTCTTCCTCTCTAAGTGCATCATCCAGCAATACGCCCGCACGAGCCAGGAGATCATAACCTACGCAAGCGACTACAACGACGAGCGACTCATCAACAATGAGATAGAGAGCGGCAAGGCCGTCTACCTCCCTCTCCAAAAGAATGACTATGACGAGGCTGCCAAGCAGTATCTCCTCCTCGTCCACAAAAAAGCTCTCGCTGGCGACGTCAAGGAGGCCATGCTCTTAGCCAGACGTTTCCTCGACACTGTCGTGTGCGACGACGTCCTGATGGGATGCATCGAGTCTGTGCCAGAAGAGCTCATGTCTGCCGACCATTGGGAGCCGAAGTTCTTGGCCGCCCTGCTCTCTCTCTACGCGAGTCATTATGATGACGCTCTACAATATGCCGACGACGTGCTGGCTACCAACCAGTGCCCTGAGGCTATCTACTTGAAGGTCCGCGCCCTCACCATGCTGGGTCGATACCAAGACGCAGACAGCGTCAACGACCTTATAGTCAGTGACTTTAATTATGAGACGCCAGACTTGAAGGTTCTGTACTCGACAGCGATGCTCTACGAGATGCGGCTCGGCGGCCCCGGTCTTCCCTATATGCAGGTGGTGGTTATGTTTCGCCCCAAGTACGACCATGGCATCCATGCGATGCGTTTCTTGATGAAACGTAAAAACCTGACGCTCGACTCTCAAGACGAGAGCGGATTGGTCGAGGCATTCAACTCAGACATGTCAGAGGAGGACTTCGATGCCCAACTTAAAGAGTGCCGCGCCCACGATCGCAAGGCAGTCGACAGCCTGATTAAGTGCATCAAGGAGCAAAAGTTCAACAATTAAGCCCCCCACAATGTCGTCATGGCACGCGCAATGCCATGGCGACATTGTCTTCTTTCCCCACTTGCGCAGGTGCGTAATCTCTTTTGGCAATCAATCCATTTCACTCTCAAACAATATTTTTCGCGGTTTTTCGTTATATTTACAAGTCCATTAATTGTCAAACTGCTAAACGAATATTCGCAATGTTGTATTCCGTAATCACAGCGTTAATCACTGCGTTAGTCCTAATCATTTGTTTCTTTGCCTATAAGAAATACCAAGAACGCAAAGAGGATTCGAGCAACACCGCCAATGTGCATAAAGGGTTCAAAGCTCAGTCCAAAAACAACAACGGCACGAATGAGTACCTCGGCTTGAACACGAGAGAATTGTGCATTAAGGTTTTAGAAAAACTGAATTGTCAACCAGAGCTTTATGATGAAGTTATCTATTTCACATTCCAAGGTGAACATTTCATCGTCACTTCATCAGAAAATGGTGCCTGGATTCGAGTTTTTGACCGCATATGGATAGAATCCAGTTTGGATGACCTTGATGACGTTTGCAACATCCGTACAGCTGTTAACACGGTGAACGCCGAACTGGGCGTAACCTTAGTGTTTCAGATAGACCAGGAGAACAAAAACATCACTGTTAGCACCTGGGGGCAGTTCCTACTTGTTCCGCAGATTCCTGGTATAGAGGCTTATATGTTTTCCCTCCTGTCAATTTTCTTTGATGCCCATCGTAATTTTCATTACGAGCATGAAAAGCTAAAAAAGAATGAGACTTCTACCAATAATCAATCTGCTTAATTTCTGGTGGCGCAATTTGCGCCACCATTAGTAGCAATTCTGAACGACGAGATCCAGACCTCCCTCGGCAACTTCCGCGTGAACACCAAGAACGCGACAATCACCAAGAAATAAGCAACTAAGGAGCCCAAGCCGAAGAGGCGCCCCAGCCCCCAACCCGGGCAAGGGGACGCCACTTCTTTATTATTACGACTATGCTGTTATGCCATGCCTACCGGCCAATAGCCACCTGTCTTCGGTGCCCCACGAAACTCTATTTTGCCCTTGTCGGCAAGTCCCTTCAAGTAACGTTGGACATTGCGCAGGCTCTTTTGCACTATCTTTGACAATGTTGGCGCATTGCTACCTGGATGTTCTACTACTGCTTTAAACAAAACATCCTCTAAATTTACACCGCCACTTACACCGCCATTTCCTTCTTTTACACCGCCACCAATTCCTTCCACCTTCCCCAGACTTCCCCACTCCCCCACGGCTTCAATATGAAGGTAACGGTTTTTCAAGTCCCATTTCTCACCAAGCAGCAAGTTGCGGAAGAAGCGCACAAGGTAGATTGGCGTATAGTCAATGTCCTTCTGCACGTTGCGGTAATTGGCTCTAACTAAGGCGTTTCGAAAGTACCATGAGTGCAATGCGAACATGCGGTTGTCCACTTTAAAGCCAAGCGTGCGAAAATATTGTATGGCGAAAACTGCCGTGGTTCGGGTGTTGCCCTCACAGAAGGCATGTATCTGCCAAATGCCAGATACGAACTTGGCTATGTGCTCGATTTTCTCGTCCTCCGTCAAGCCGAGGTAAGAGAATTTCTTCTCCTGTTCAATGTCCCAATCGAGAGCCTGGCGCAAGTCCTCCCAGTTGAGATAGTTGACCGTATCTCCCGCAAGCACCCATTCGCGCTTTGTGATGTCATATTTGCGTATCTCTCCCGCATGTTTAAACACCCCGTCGAAGATGCGACGGTGGAGCGAGACATACCCATTGGTATTGAATGCGAATGTGCGCGATTTCAAGATGCGCACAATGTTGGCTGCCACCTTGTCTGCCTCTTCTTCCTCGTCTTCCTTCGGCGTGCGTGCGGTTTTGCTTTTGTAATAGGAATCTATGAGGAGACGGCTCTCTTCAAGAGTTATCTCACCCTCAATGTTTCGTCCTGCCACTTCAAGCAGATACGTCGAGGGGCGCAACCCGTCAACAGCCTGCAACCCGATGGCCGTCTGCCAGTTGGCCGCTCTCTCCCTCTTTGACGGCTCCCCTTGCCGGAGATACTCGTCGAAAGATGATATGTAATCTTTCTCGCCCACCATTTTCCCCCTACATCCTTTCCTGTATTGACTCCAGCTCCATGAGCATCATCTCAACCTTCCACATCGGCGAGCCCGCCGCCCGAGCCATCTCAACAGGTCGACGATACAGGTACTCTATCTCCATCTCCCTCCTATTGTCAAAATCCACCCTCATGCTCGGCGAGTAGGCGGGCATCCTGCGCGTCATCTCCATCATCTTGTCGCACTCCTCCTCCCCAATGCACCATTTGCCTTCACCATTCTTCACGCCCAATGCGTGCGACGCTTCCATGACCTCGCCCATGACTGCCCTACTGATCTCCGCTGCCTTTCCTTCAGTCAGCCCGTCCGTCTGAAGCCCCAATATCACCGACAGCCCGTTAAACGGAATGTTCCACAATGCCTTTTTCCACCGCGCCTCCTCATATTCCATGATCCGAGCCGGCACGTTCGAGCCATTCAAATCCTCGGCTATTCCCTCAACCTCCTCACGCCCAATGTTATACGGCGCAAGGTTGATGTTCCCGAAAAACTGGTGCCATATCTCGCCTGGTCCCTCTTTCGTCGAACATATGAACGCCAATCCCCCAACGAGCCTGATGCCGGGCAACATCGCCTCGACGTCAGCCTCCACGCCTATCCCATTCTGTATCAGCAACACTATCGTCTTCTCGCCAAGCAACGGAGGCAACAGTTCCCTCAACAAGCTCTCCCTCGTCGTCTTCAAGCATACAATCACGACGTCCACGACGCCTATCTCCTCCGCGCTCTTGAACGCCTGCACCTTCGGCAAGGCGAAGTCCCCCATGTGGGAACGTATCTTCAACCCATGCTCGCGCACATGCTCATAATCGCTATGGAGCAGAAACCTTACGTCATGCCCTGCCTGCGCTAGCCTGCCACCAAAGTAACCGCCTACGCCGCCTACGCCCACAATGGCGTAACTTCTTCCTTTTTCGTTCATTGTCAATATGCTGTCTTGTCCGCACCGCCTGTCATGCGCGCCGCTTGTCACAAATGTATACAAAAAACGACCGACTCTGAATATCCAGAGTCGGTCGTAATGCTTGAGGGTGAGTAACCGGGATCGAACCGGCGACCTCCAGAGCCACAATCTGGCGCTCTAACCAAGCTGAGCTACACCCACCATCTTTTGTTTTGCGAGTGCAAAGTTGAGGCTTTTCCACTACATTTGCAATACCAGTACCCAATTTTTTCACTACAAATCGCATTTTTATTCCGACCCCACAATGGATCAAGATAAGCTCCGTGAACTCAAAATACAGCTCCGCCGCCACATGAACGGCACGACAGCATCCATAATGAAGAGCCTCGACAATGCCTATGCCGCCAACTACGGACTCTCGCTCCAACACGCGCGCGACGTCGCTGCTTCCATCCCTCTCTCACCCGACGAGTGCGACCACCTCTGGTCCACACGTTGGCGCGACTTTATGCTCATCGCCGCAGCCGCCATGGCTCCCCACGACCCAACCCCAGAGCGTCTGCTCCCATGGGCTGCCTCCATCCCGTCCGTCGAGATGGCAGAGATGCTCCCCTTCCTCCTGACAGGCAAGATCTCCCGTGCGGCAGACCTCGCTCTCGCCCTCGCCGAGCGTGCCGAGTCATACGATCTCGCAGTGGCGTTCGGCACCCTCGCACGCCACATCCAAAATGGCCATGCCGCCGACGATGCCTCAGCCGCACAGTCGCTCTTCGCCACAGCCCTCTCCCTCCCCACCTGGTCAAAGCCCGAAGCCTCAGCCCTCAGCCTCCTCGCGCGCCAATGCCTCCGCCACGGCATCGCGCTCCCCTCCGTCGAGAGCGTCAAAACGACTGCCGCAGCCCACGACGACGCCCCATCCCGACTCCTTGCGCAAGAAATCGACGACGAACAGCAGTTTTTAAATGCCTGATAACCCTACATATAGCATCTCGCGGCGAATATTGTCAGCAAAAAATAGAGCCCTACCCCTTGCGGTTTTCAAAACTATCCCTAACTTTGCATCGCTTTCGAAAAGGATTGCGGAGTAAGCTTGACAAATGAGCTTGTCTCAGGGAGAGATGGGTGAGTGGCTTAAACCAGTAGTTTGCTAAACTGCCGAACGCGATTAGTGTTCCGGGGGTTCGAATCCCCCTCTCTCCGCAAACTCCTTTATCGAAATCGGGGTGTAGCGCAGTCCGGTTAGCGCATCTGCTTTGGGAGCAGAGGGTCCCCGGTTCGAATCCGGGTACCCCGACATGTTGCGGAAATAGCTCAGTTGGTAGAGCACAACCTTGCCAAGGTTGGGGTCGCGAGTTCGAGTCTCGTTTTCCGCTCTCTTGCCAATGTAGCTCAGTGGTAGAGCACTTCCTTGGTAAGGAAGAGGTCACGGGTTCAAGTCCCGTCATCGGCTCATCTGCGAGGAGTCATCCCTCGCCTCCTTTCAAAAATTCATTCTACTGCGGAAATAGCTCAGTTGGTAGAGCACAACCTTGCCAAGGTTGGGGTCGCGAGTT
>CAVDBL010000019.1:0-39867 GCA_963607345.1 Bifidobacteriaceae bacterium | reverse complement strand
CCAACGGGCTGCTGCAGTCTCTCAACGGAAGCACCTTCTTCAGGGTTAACCCGCTCGTCGCTATCATCAAGCTATCCTACAACACAGCAACCAACGCAGGATACAATGCGTCATACCTTTACAAGGCAGCAGGAAGCACCAGTCCCAAAGCAGTGCGTGAGGCGGCAGGAAACGTGATACTATATCACTACTTGAAGACCAACATCGGAGTAACGAAATACGCAGCGCAAGGAACGTATTATTGCACAGGCACGACGGAGTACGCACGCACCCTCATGTTCGACAATGTGGATGTAGACACCATGCGAGTACACTTCATGACAGGCAATAACCACTACGACCCACAAAACACGGGAAACGTTGACTACGCCATGATATTCTTCTACGACTACGGAACTTATAGTTAAAAAAACAATGGACGGCTCCTTGTAATGGATTTTCCATTATATTAGGAGCTGACTAAACAAAATCAATTATGAAAAACTTGCTTCTACTCACCGCAGCCGCTCTCGCATCCACCTTGCTTCTCTTCTCCTGTAAGGATGATAACGACGGAAAGCTGCCCGACCATGCTTACATTTACATCAATGGTCAGGACAAGACGAACAAAACGGTCTCTTCAACTGAGGCGATGACCGTCTCGGAGATTTGTCGCTACGACAGCATTGATTTGGTAAAATATCATTATTTCGAGGGGCAGATATGTGGCGGATTTGGAAAGTGTACAATAGTAACAAACCCAGACAACGAGGGAAATTTTGGCATCGACACAGTTAACAACCGCATCTGCATACTCGCAAGGGAGGTTTCTTTAGGTCTCGAATACATCACGGGAGGTCTCCTTGATACCTGCGCACGATACGTCATTATTGATGGACACAACAATGGAGGAGGAGCCTCGATTGGTGACACGCTCGCTTACATTCCCAAGGCTCAGCACCGTGCGGCAGTGGAGAAGTTGGAGGAGCTGTACAAGGATAAGGACAACAACTGGTCGGAGATATACCGCATCTTCAACGAGGCGTTCATCTTCGTGCCATGCACAGGCGATGAGTACAAGGCCATGGCAGAGGAGGCACTGACCACCATCCGATAGCCATCGTTGCAGGGAGGGAAAGCCATTAGCGTGTCACGAAGCCAGAAGATAAGCATCATAGTATTGAAGTATGCACCTCTTGTGAGTACTCTATGTATGACTGCGCATATTGCCTTACTGTTACTTGGGTATAAATCGCCTGCGGAAGTAATAGTTGGTACAACCTTGCTGCCTTCAATAGTTCTTATGACTGCGTCTGAGGCATTTCACTTCTGTAGGTTGCACAAACTGCTTATCTGCTATACATTTATTGTTGACTTATGTTGTAAATACGAGCGTATAATAGGTTTTGGTAGCCTGTTAACACCTGCGAGGGTGTTTATGCTCATAGTAGGCATAAGATTATTATTTGCAGCTTTAAAACACAGAGAACGATGCTCGAAGTCTTGCGAAAACTATTGCAAAAAGTGATAGACGATATAGATTGCGGTAATTGTCACATGACAGATAACGAACTCCAAACTATCACAGACGGACTTAGGAGGCTAACCCGTGAAGACAAAATGATGAGTAAATACGAGGCTTGCCGTTATCTTGGCATAAGCAGAGCAACGTTCGACCGTAAGGTAAAGGACAACATGCTGCCGCAAGGAAAGAAGCGGGCGGGGTTTAAAGAATTGGCTTGGTCGCAAAGGGAATTAGATTCGTACGCTCTGTAATTAAAAGGAGGCTCATGCGCCATTAGATAGGCGACGTCCCGTATCGGGTGCCGCCTTTGTTTTTTTTTGAGTAACAAGTTATTAATCTTAAGAACCGATAAACAATTCAAACATAGGCATTTATTTCACGATTTATAAAATTTGAGTATTGTATAGTATTAGGCTTTTGTTGTAGGTAGATTCGCTCAATGTCCAATGGTGGGCAGAGACTCAAAACAGACAAAATGAGCGAAACGAAAACAATTGTATTCCCCGAGAACACAACGGGAAACAGCGGAATGCTTGCGATGCTTGCTCCTTTGCTCCAGCAGAAAGGAGTCGACCCTAACTTGCTTGCGTGCATGAACAGGAATGGCTACGGCACTGATGGCTCTTGGTTTATGTGGGTGATTTTTCTTCTTTTCTTGTGTAACGGTTATGGTTTCGGAAACGGCTATGGCAATAATGGTGCGGGAGGACTGGCAAATATGATGAACAATGACGCAGGGCGAGAACTGCTCATGAGCGCAATTCAAGGCAATGGAACAGCGATAGGTCAGTTGGCTACAAAGTTGAATTGCGACATTAACACAATCAGCAATGCCATTACAAATCTCAGCTCTCTTATTCAAGGCGTAGGGAATCAAGTAGGTATGAGCGGCCAGCAAATTATCAACGCTGTCCAATCAGGAGACTGTAATATTGCCACGCAACTCCAACAAGGTTTCTGCAATGTAGGAAGCAAGATTACAGAGAGCGGCTATGAAAATAGGCTGTCCGTCTGCCAACAAACCAACTCGCTGACAAACGCCATTAGTGCTGGCGTGCAGAGCATTAAAGACGCTACCGATTTAAGGACAGATGCCATCATGGCACGTCTTGATCAGCAAGAGAAAAATGCCATGCAAGCGAAAATAGACTCCCTGCAAGAAACCAAGTCTACATTACAAACGCAGCTCGCAATGGAGCATCAGACGCAACAGCTACAAGGATATCAAGCGCAGGTAGTCATCCCTATCCAGCAGGCACTCGCAGCTATGCAAAGCGAGTTAAACGCCATTAAGGCTGCACAGCCAGCAACGACAACTATCCCATACTCTCCAGTGGTTGGAGTACCAGCGTCAGTGGCTATGCAATATGGTTACTCCAATGGCACCTCCTTTTGGAACTAAAGAAAGGAGGCTGACATGATAAGCAACGTGAGGTATCAAAATAGACTTCTGACTACGTCAGCCGTCGATGTTACGACGTCAGCTGTTGTGTTCAAGTTACCCAACCGAGCTTTTGCTTTGACTTGCCGATGCGGAGTTGTGCTGGTAAACATTGCACAGACAATTCCGACAGGCACGACAACATCACTTCCCGTCCTCTTTGAGAGTAACGGGCAAACGCAAGCGGCGACGACCGTAGGTGGGGCTGCCATAACAGCGTCTGACATCTCCACTGGTGTATATCAGTTCTATTTTGATAAGACTAATAACACCTTGCAGGTATTGAGTCAGATTTAAAACACAAAATTATGCCTTTTCAATCGTTACGAGCGAACAGCAATATCTTCATACTCCGTAAAGGAGACAGCCCAGTCTTGTCAATAGGAGTTGTAGACTCCGTCTCAACCCCATATCCTAATTATCAAGCTCAGCGGATATACGGGCAACCCGAACTCGTAGTCAATATAACGGCACAGGCTGATGGTCAGATTTTAAATTTCAATCGTCTGTCTGCCGTAAGCGAAATAGCTGATAGCGGCTCTGGATACGTAGTGTCATGCAGCAGAGACTCCATGGCATCAGAAATTGATGCGCTTAAAAGGATGAGCGAAAGCGTGATAGCGAGCGTAGGTAGGCATAAGACCCTCATAGAGACCTGCAACGAAATGCTATTGCAACTCCATCCAGAGGTGGCGGAAAATGTCAAAAAGGAGGCTGAGTTAGAAAGGCAAAGCAAAGAGTTAGAAAGGCTGTCTAAACTTGTAGAAACGTTGCTCGCTCGTGACGATAAGAGGCAGATAAAACCTAAGAACAATGAGAATGATAGAAATAACTGAAGACGACAAAGAAGACATCGTAGACCACGGCAGGCAAGCGTTGAAGCACCTCAAAAAGATGATTGAGTGCTTCATGGAGCGTGAAGCCATGGCGGACGATGAAGAGGAAAGCGAAGACGATTACAGCCCTCGCCAAGGTAGGCGTAAGACATCACGGCGTAACGGAGGTCGCTATTATTAACAGAGAGGCGCACTTTGGCATCTGCGAGAGTGCGCCTTATAAATTAAAAGTACTATGACGGCACTCGACATTTACGAACCTCTTCCGCGGGCAATGCGGAGATACCTGTCACACAATGGTTGGCACTTCAACTCCCTTGCGCTGAGTTTCGCAGTAAAATCAATGAGACGAAAAAACACGGCGACAGGGAAAATGGAACGGATAGAAATGTTAGATAAGGATGATGTCGACACGCTATTGACGGCACAGGGCGTCAAGCTTGAAAATTCTGTCGGGCTTGACTACGTCTATGTTGCAAATATGGCAAAAGCCGACTATTGGAAGTCAAGTATTGAAGACGAGAAACATATGGCTCTTTTCGTTAAAGATACAATAGACGACACAGATGCTGCAGATGGTCAAATAATGCGAAGATGGTACGCTGACATGGTAGCCCAAGGTCAGCCGATAGAATGGGAGGAGCTGTTATGAAGTACACAACAATAGAGCTGCAGACCAAGAAAAGGCAATTTACGGCATCGATATTTATTGATGTCGATGCTATTGAGTATAGCCACCGAGTAGCAGCAGAGCTAAAAGCTTTGGACGTGCCAGTCCAAACGATAGCTGAGGGGTTCGTCGTTTGTAACAAAGCGTCAAAGAACAAACATCTTTGTTACGCATCCTGTACAAAAAATACCATTGTAGGATTGTCAACCCCGACCTCCAGCTTTGCCGACTTTGTCTCAACATGGAACTCTATAGCGCAGCAAATTTTAGACAGCATAAAATCCGAGAATAAAGACACGAATAAATCTGATGAGATTTATATCATGCGCAAAATAGTGAATAAGGCTGTTAGTTTGTACGCAAAAAAAGAATCGCCATTAGTTCCCCAAAATGTTTGGCAATTCTCTATGCGCACACTAAATCTGTAAACATAAGCAGCATTAATGCTGTTGAGGGCAACCTGCGAGCAGGGCGGGAATGGGCATAAAAAAAGAGGTCAGCAGAATGCAGACCTCCTAAATTTGGGCTCAAACCGAGCTTGCGTATTCATAACTCGCTGATAATCAACGAGCGTTGCGGAGAGGCAGGGATTCGAACCCTGGATACAGTCACCTGTATGCCGCATTTCGAGTGCGGTACAATCGACCACTCTGCCACCTCTCCAATAAACAATTAACTCTAAAGAGTGGGAGGTGAAGGATTCGAACCTACGAAGCCGAAGCAGCAGATTTACAGTCTGTCCCATTTGACCACTCTGGAAACCTCCCATGCCATAGAGTGCAAGACCGTCCGTCAATGCTCCTCTTTGCGGGTGCAAATATCGTATTTTTTAGCTTGCCAGCCAATAGGCATGTTGAGAAAATTTAAATGAATGGCTGTTTGAAGAGGATGCTCAACATATGGACCACTTCATTGTCAGTCATTATACATCTCGGTCAATGATTTGGCGAGATTGCGCATATCGTTCCGGAAGTTCTGTGGCTCAAGCACTTCCACCTGATCGCCATAACGCATGACGAGCTGCATAAAGTCGTAGGTCAGCTTCACGTCGTAAGTGAATGTCACCACCCCATTCCCATCACTTCCAATTTCCTTCTGCGACTCGTGCAACGGCAGCGTACGGAGGTAGTCTGCCGCACGGCCATAGGCTATTAACACGACATGCTCGATCGGCGTATCGCTCGTAATGACGCCCACGCAGCCTTCGTAGAACTTCTTGATGTCGAAATCCTCCTTCATCTCGAAAGACTTGTCAAGGAGCGTGGCGTTGGTGATGCGGTCTAATCCGTAGGCCAATATCTCTTTTTGCGAGACATAGCCTTCCTCGCCTTTGTGGATCTTGTTTTTCTCAACGTAGTACGGGCTATTGGCGATAACGTACCAGCGTCGGTTTACGACCTTCAGGCAATAGGGCTCTATCTCGAAAGAATATGGTATCTTGCTGCCGAAGCCCTGGTGCGTCACCTGCATGACCTTGTTTTCGCGCATGGCCTGCATGAAGATGGTCAGCCATGTGTGGCCAGAAGGGATGTCCTCAAACTCGACACGATTGTTCAGCTTATTGTCGACCTGAATCTGGTTGAGAGTGGCAAAAGAATCGACGAGCCAACTGCGCAACCTGTCGCCCTCAAGCTCTTGGGGGTTCGTTATATGGTACTTGTAGCCTTTGACATCGGGGTCGATATCGATAATGACGTTAAATATGTCAAGAATAGCCTTACGGTGGTTGTGGAAAGTTCGAAGAGGCAGGTTGTCTCCCTCCCCATAGCTCAGACCGCTCTTTTGCCACAACTCATTTATCTCGTTATAAGAAAGATGCTTATAGCGACGAAGCGTGTCGATGAGCCACACGTATCGCCCAAATTTACTTGCTGACATTATTGACCTATTAGCAAGTAACAAGTTAGCATTATTTTCCCAAAGGCATATTGGCATAGTCGGATTATCTGCGTCGCCGTCAGGCGACAATGATTTGCTTTTCATCGGGAACATCTTGGGTATCAGTACGCAACGAGCTCAGACGCTGCTCTTTGGTCAGCGGGTGTCGATGGCATATATTCCGCGCCTCGACCTCACCAGCCAACCGCAAATATCTGCCTGCAACGTTAGAACTCCCTCCGCGCGCAAAATCTTCCTCCTCTTGGATAAGATGCTGAACCTCATGCAACAATACGCCCTCGGCCTGAAACTCGAATGGGGAGTTAGCTGTGCCCATGCAAACCACCATACCATAGCGTCTCGGATCGAAATATCCTGCGACTCCCCGATTGGGCATATATGCGCCATAGAGACGCAAGCGTCCGAATGCCGGATATGCTGTAAGGAGTGCGGTGTCGCGCATGAAATAACGGATGTCGAGCGACTCGCCAAAATGCATTTTTATATGGTCTTCGATCTCGACGGTTGTGCGAAATGGATCATCGACCTCGTATTTCCATTTCTTGTCAATGCCAAGCTCCCAGCCTGTTTGCTGCTTGATCGTGTGCATGTCTGCACCTTCGCTGAACAGTTTGACCGCTTTCTTTTGAGAAGCAAGCAAGCCAAGAGAACTATCGACCTCATCAAGTCTTCCTGCTCCAATTACACCTATATAGCTCATACTACCATTGATCTGGAGAATTTACAACATCCGTTTTCCCGTCCACGTAGTCTTGCACGCACTTTCTTATGTCATCGAGCCTCGGAGAGCATGGCATACTATCGAGAAACGCTTGCGCCTGGGCTTTGTCGGGGGCGAGGAAAAGCATCTCATCGTCAAACCTTGCCAAGAACAGATCGCCGGGTTCAAGATACTCACTGTCAAGAATAGCCTGCAAAATCTTTTGCGCATTGGGACTAAAGCTGACGACGGGCGACTTACACTTATTCTCCGCGACAGCCAGCAACTCTTGGCACAAGGCACGCACCTCAGCCGTTGTACAATACCCATGACACCCTATTTGACTTCTGGTATTGTAGAAAATCTTCCACGACTGGTACACTCTACGCAGATTGTCTGTCGTACTGCGCACGTTCATGGGCAACCCATTCAGAGCAAAAGCCATGTCCGCAAGAGTGTATATTTCAGAATGTTTGGAGACGGGATCCCCTTTCTGCATCTTTTGTACGACAGGAGCAGAAACCCGCAGAAGAATTGATTTCTTGACTGGCGGCGTGGCGACCTCGCTCTCATTCTTCCAATCGAGAATTTCCCATGGTTCATCATCATTACGCTCGGAACGGGAGGAAAAACCTTCAACGTCAGCATAGCTCATCTGGTCGCGAGGTATTATGATGACGGCATTAAGCTGCGAGAGAGTCTGAATAATCTGCTGCAACTGCTCAGAATCAAAGGTCAATTGCTCTGTCTGATAGTGCATCAGCGTCTTACGTTTCACCTTCCCCGGCTGCTCTTTTTCATAGATAGACTTTATCGGAGAGCCGACAAACAGCTGACGTATGGCATCGAAACGAGCATCGTGTTCGAAATCGCTCGAATGTTTATCTGCCACACCTATGACAAAGTTCACGCATGTGTCTGATAATCTGATAGGTAAAAAGGTGAAGTCAACGCCCAATCCTGCTATCGTATAGCAAGTATTCGTGTTGGTCGCATATCTGACCCCTTCATGTAGCGGAATGGAGACAGTATTAATGACCGAACGTATTTTTGACTCGTCCATAGGCAGGAGCAAGCCATTCTGCACTTTGGCGTTTCCTCCAGCGTTACCCTTCAGTGAGAACGTTATAAAACGTGGCTTCAATTGTGCAATTTTCGGGTGGACGTAAGCTCCAAGAATATTGCCCGTAATAATCTTGCGCTCTACGATTTTGTTATTGTAGCGAGCGCACTCACGATCCCAATCATCAGCACTCGGTTTCCATGTTTTGGAATTTAAAATTTCCAAGAGACGCTCATAGTTGCTCCATTTCTTATTGTGTACCAAGTTGATGCGAATCTCTTTGAAGACGGCACTCAGAGCGAAGACAAATTCCACTTGGCTTGGCATAAATCTGTTTCTTTCCCCCTTGCCGAAACGGATGTCGCGCAACACGGCAACAACCCTGTATGGGCACTCCTCGTTTGCCAGTTGCGCACTGATATTATCGTAGCCCTTGCCGATTTCGGCTTTTGAGAGAACCTCCACCAAACGCCTCCTCTCCGCAGCATATTTCTTAATCTCGCTCTTTTCACGTTCGAGCAGATTATTGTGCTCATTAGAGAAAGATACGAGCTTACGCATGATCTGCTTTGCCATCGGAAGAGCGTTCACGTCTTCAAAATACGCATCTGGCCAACTGCCAGACGGCATAGCTGCCCTTTGCAGCCAACCTACTACGGCACTCTCATCGCCACTGAAACTCAATAGAATACGCCTTGTGTTGCCCTCCAACAACTTATGACGCTCAGCAAATTGGGCACGGACAGATTTGTTGCGACGAGAGTAGTAGTCTTGAATCTGACTACGCAAATCTATATTCTTGTCATATAGCCCTTTAGCAGTTTGACAACATTCACTCAAAGCCTCATAAGTGTATGGGAATGTTTTGTGTTTACACTTGTAGGTCGTCAGGAAAGAACAGCCGCCGAGCCTTGTCTCGACCATGGCCGTTGTAAACAATTCCTCACGCACGAATTCCGCTTCAAAATCACGGAACTCACGTTCCAGATCCCATTGGTTTACGCGCCGCAATTCTGACTCGAGAGATGAATATGCCGACATGAGTTCATCGACAATATCCTGTTGCGCCTTGACACTCAGCATGGAAATTCTCGCAAGAAGTTTACTTGCCGTGACCGTTCCCTTCAAACCGAGCAGCCATGCCAGTTCTGCATGCTCATGGATATAATCTGTGGCGACCTCGTTACCATACTTATTGTCGATGTCGATAAAGTCGGCCTGCTCTTTCTCCTGGTCTTGCCAGCCTGCCGTATTGGCACTCAGGGAACGCAACTTAGCCCTAAGCATCATGTTGAGCCGCCTCTCGGAGGGAATCGTCGTGATGATGTATTCGTACAAAGGTGGTAAGTCAAGACGTTGCCCCGTGCGGTTTATGCGCCCACGCTTTTGGAAATCGATGTTTATATCGAGGTCATTCTGCACAATCAGCATCTTACGTTGGCGCACTTGACTCTCAGGTACTTCGGCGGTTGATATGGCATGCGCACTTGCCCCAATGGCACCACAAGCATTGATGAGAATGACATCCAATTTATTGTTTTGGAAATCATTGAATATATGATTGGAATGCCGTCTGACACGTGATACGACATGCGCATTTACAAAGTCATCGTCTCCTTCGGGCGACAGATACTCGAGCTGATGGGCGCGCCCCGTGCACTCTTCGAAACGAATGTTACGGGACACACCATCGGGAGCTTCGAACCGCTCTCTCGTAACTAATTGGCGTATAACGTCAATTGGGGACATCGGGAGATGAAAGACGCAATCATTGACATTGTTTTTTATGTTCATGTATAAGTCTTTGACCTCGACGATGTAAGGCGTTAACTCTTCAATCTCCTCCCCACATTCCTTGAGCATCTCAAAAACAGTGAGTTTGCCCTCGGTTTGCACATCGGAATTGCATATCGTCTTATCCGCGAGCCGCCTAAGAACTGTCGACATGTCACCGCGCACAGAGCCGTCGTCCATCACTTCCACATCTTGCAACACACATTCAAGAGTGTCGCTCAGTCCGATTACCACACTTCTTCCTTTCTTCACCTCGTCGGCCGCAATCCGCGCAACCTTTTGAGCCTTAAGAGAAAGCAAAAGGACTTTGTTGACATAAAAGAGTTGTGCCCTCGCAGGATAGCATTTGAAGTCCAACAACGCGCCCAACCCTTGCGCCCGACAGACCAAGTCTTTGACCATGGCTGACAATTTGACGATTTCCCTGAAGAAATACATCACTTTGTCGAAAAGCACGCCATGCACCACCTGTTCATCCTCAAGGTAGTTATAGACAGGCGCCGGTATGCCATTGGGAGAGTGCTCTCTTCTTATCATCTGCCCCTCGGCCGCCAGGCTTGAAGAGACATACTCTTGCATCGGTACGCCGCCCGAATGCAACGCCACCGCAAGAGTGTTTTCCGTAGTCAATGCGCTTAGAGCCGTCCGACGCATGAACGTGATGAGGCTCTCGGGTCGCTTAGCGAACGTTGCGGAAAGGAACAGGCATTGGGTCTCAGGCGTTTCCGTGAGGATGCTGTTGATGCATTGCGTGATGACGGAAACCTTTCCGGCACTGACGCTACTGCTGCGATGCGCCTCGTCAAAGATGAACAGCACACGATGTTTTTTGCATAGAGCCGTGAGGAAGTCGAGACGCGTCATGTCTCGTTTGGCATCTTTTAGTTGCGAATATGTAATCATCAGATAGTCGTATGTATCTGATGGAATGTCACCACTTTCGAATATCTTTTGCAGAACGCTCTTCTTCGGAGCCTTATATACCACCTCATACTGCTTTTGGTAGACATTCATAAGCTCCGCTTCGTAGGCGGCGTCATCATCGCTATCTTTTACGGGCGACCATATCTCATCTTGACCATCCTTACCCTCCGTCTCTTCCTCTACGACATTGTCAAAATCAACCACAGAGACACCCACGTTTACGACCAAGGGGCGAGCGTCCTTGATTCCCAATGCCTTACAATCCCGATACATATCGCTGAAGAGCGTATATCGGTCGGTAAAAAATATGGGGAGGTAACCATTCAACAAACCATAGCGAATCATTGCCGCCGCCTGCCTGCCCTTGCCCACTCCGGTCTGGTCTCCAATGATTAGCGATTGCGCCCTCTTCTCAATGTTGTACATTGCCAAAGCCACACTGTCGACTTGCTCGGCCATCAGAGCATCGTCGAGCTCACTGGTGCTCAAGCGAAGACGCTTGGAGACATAACCGCAAACGTCGCCACCTAAAGCGTTGCTCAACTTATATAAAGCCTTAGATGTGAATGCGACAAGTTGCCTCGGTACTACAGTGCCTAAAGATTTTACTTGGCTTGCGACGCTTTGATACTTATTTTCTACCTCCATAACGCATGATTTCTTTTCGCAAGCCAAAGTTACCACGCAGGGTATGCCAAAATAAGGCATAAGTTAAGGAACTCTTAACAGGATCTCGCTCCACCTAAGTGATCTCGTTAAAGCCTTATAGTCAATAATATAGCCCCGAGTGACGGATGTCGTCACTCGGGGCTACAGCTTATCGTTAAAGGTCGAGCCTAAATGCCTAAGCAGGCGTCAAGCTCTTCAGTAATCTTCTTCTTGTCGAGATTTTGACCAATGATGCACAACTTTATCATGCGGTCGCCATAAAGGTCATCCCAATCGGCCTCGATGTTCGGGTTCTCACGGAGGAGCTTCTCCATCTCGCCCTTAGGAGCCGAGGCGATCCACTTGCCAGTAACCTGGAGCTGGACTTGCTGACCCGAAGTCTCGAAGAGAAGTGCCATGTCGCGGTCATCCTCAAACCAGATGATGCCTTTGCAACGGATAATGTTGCGAGGCCACTTGCGGACGAAGTAGTCGAGTTTGTTGCGGTCGAAGGGCTTACGACGATGGTAGATCATCGTGCCGATGCCATACTCGTCCTCCTCCTCGCCTTCATGGCGATGCTCGTGATGGTGCTCGTGGTCATGGTCATGATGGTGGTGCTCGTCATGCTCGTGATCATGATCGTCGTCGTCGTCGTCGTCATCATCGTGATCTTCTTCAGAGCCTTCGAGAGCCTTGCACCAGCCTGCGCTGGAGTAGACAGTGGCAAAATCGAAACTGCCAGTTGCGAGCATGTCGGCGACGTCGACCTTTCCATGGTCGGTCTCGATGACCTTGACGTTCGGGTGGATGGCGTTGATGACTGCGCGCACCTTCTTGAATTGCTCCTCGGTGACGAGGTCTTTCTTGTTGATTACGAGCGTAGAGCAGAACTCAATCTGCTGGACGAGAAGGCTCTCGATGTCTTCCTCGTCCTTCTCTTTCAAGAGGGCGTCGCCACCAGCGAACTCGTCGACGAGACGCTTGGCATCGACTACGCCAACAACGTTGTCGAGGATGCCATTTTGGATGGTCTCCAGCTCCTGAGCGATAGGCATTGGCTCGCAGACGCCCGACGCCTCGATGAGAATGTAGTCGTACTTGCCCGAGGCGATGAGCTTCTCGATGTCTTGCGCAAGCTGGGTCTTGAGGGTGCAGCAGATGCAGCCGTTGGTGAGCGGCACGATGCTGGACGTATCGGTGATGTTGGCTCCCTTGGCGATGAGAGTCTCATCGATATTGACCTCGCCAATGTCATTGACGATTACGGCAACCTTGAAGCCCTTCTGATTGTTGAGGACTTGGTTCAGCAATGTGGTCTTTCCTGCGCCGAGGTAGCCACAAAGGAGCGTTATGGGTGTTCTTTTCATAACCTAAATTTGTTTCTCGCTATTTGCGCAAGTTGGCGAGGCTCTCTTCAAGTGCGGCGATCTTCTGGACCGCGTCGGCCTCTTTCTTGCGCTCGATGTCAACGACTTGCTGTGGTGCGTTGGCGACAAACTTTTCGTTAGACAGTTTCTTACGTACGCTTACGAGGAAACCTTTGAGGTGCTCAAGGGCAGCCTCCTCTTTGGCAATCTCGGCATCCTTGTCGATGAGGTCGCCAATGGGGACAGCATACTCGGTCGTGCCGACCATGAACGAGACTGCACTCGCTGGCTTAACGTCGACAGACTTGACGCCAGAGATGAAGCCCAACCACTTGGCGAGGCCTTCGAGGTCGGCAATAGGATCGGCACCGAGTACAACAAGGTCGAGCTCCTTCTTTGGAGGGAGGTTCTTCTGGTTGCGAACCATTCGGACAGACGAGACGACATTCTTGAGATGCTCGAAACGCTCGATAATCTTGTCGTCGCCTGGCTGAATCTCGGGCGTAGAGATCTGTGCGACCATGATGCTTTCGCCAGCCTTGCGCTCGAAGATGTTCTGCCACAGCTCTTCAGTGATGAATGGCATGAAGGGGTGGAGAAGCAAGAGGAGCTGCTCGAAGAAGTCGAGGGTTGCGGCAAGGGTCTTGCGGTCGATTGGTTTGCCATATTCTGGCTTGACCATCTCGAGATACCATGCGGAGAACTCGTCCCAGAAGAGCTTGTAGATGGCCATGAGGGCCTCGCTAAGACGATATTTTGAGAAGAGGTCGGCGACTTCGACCTGCGTACGGCGAAGGACTGCACCGAACCACTCGATGGCTTGGCGAGCGTGGACTGGCTGCTCGTCATCAGACTGCTGCCAACCCTTGACGAGACGGAACGCATTCCAAATCTTGTTGTTGAAATTGCGACCTTGCTCACAAAGAGAGTCGTCGAAGAGGATGTCGTTGCCAGCAGGGGCGGAGAGCATCATGCCCATGCGCACACCATCGGCACCATATTGCGCAATGAGTTCAAGAGGGTCGGGCGAGTTGCCGAGCTGCTTACTCATCTTGCGACCGAGCTTGTCGCGCACAATACCTGTGAAGTATACGTTGCGGAACGGCATCTTGCCCTCATACTCGTAGCCAGCCATAATCATGCGAGCCACCCAGAAGAAGATGATGTCGGGACCTGTTACGAGGTCGGACGTCGGGTAGTAATACTTAATCTCCTCATTGCCTGGGTTGTTGATGCCGTCGAACAAGGAAATAGGCCACAACCAAGACGAGAACCATGTGTCGAGACAATCCTCATCTTGACGGAGGTCGGAAGCCTCGATCGGGTAGTCGGCTTTTGCACGGGCGAGCTCAAGAGCCTTATCGGCATTCTCAGCAACTACGAAACCGCCTTTAGGAAGGTAGTATGCAGGGATGCGATGTCCCCACCAAAGTTGGCGGCTGATGCACCAGTCCTTGATGTTCTCCATCCAGTAGCGGTAGGTGTTCTTATATTTTGCGGGGTAGAACTTGATGTCGTCGTTCATGACGGCAGCGAGCGCAGGCTTTGCGAGGTGCTCCATCTTGAGGAACCACTGCATTGAGAGCTTCGGCTCGATGGGCACGTTGGTGCGCTCGGAGAATCCGACTTTATTGACGTAGTCCTCAACTTTCTCAAGAAGGTCGGCGTTGCGGAGATCCTCCTCGATTTGCTTGCGGACGTCGAAACGATCCATGCCGACATAGAGACCTGCGGCCTCGCTGATGGTGCCGTTGTCGTTGAAGATGTCGATGGTCTGGAGGTTGTACTTCTCACCGAGCATATAGTCGTTGACATCGTGCGCAGGCGTGACTTTCAAGCAGCCAGTGCCGAACTCGATATCGACATACTCGTCCTCAATGACAGGAATCACACGTCCCACGAGAGGGACGATGACCTTCTTGCCCTTGAGCCACTGGTTTTTAGGGTCGTTGGGGTTGATACACATGGCCGTATCGCCCATGATGGTCTCAGGACGGGTCGTGGCGACGACGGCGTACTTGCCAGGCTCGCCCTCAACACGATAGCGCAGGTAATAGAGCTTGCCCTGGTGCTCCTTGTAGATGACTTCCTCGTCAGAAAGTGCGGTGAGAGCCTTAGGATCCCAGTTCACCATGCGTACACCACGGTAGATGAGGCCTTTGTTGTAGAGGTCGCAGAATACCTTAATGACGCTCTTGGAGCGTACCTCGTCCATTGTGAAGGCGGTACGGTCCCAGTCGCAAGATGCGCCAAGCTTGCGCAACTGCTTGAGGATGATGCCGCCATGCTCGTTGGTCCACTCCCATACGTGACCCAGGAACTCATCGCGGGTGAGGTCGGTCTTCTTGATGCCCTGCTGCGCAAGTTTGTTGACGACCTTGGCCTCGGTGGCGATGGATGCATGGTCGGTGCCAGGAACCCAGAGAGCGTTGTAGCCCGTCATACGCGCGCGGCGTACGAGGATATCCTGAATGGTGTTGTTCAGCATGTGGCCCATGTGGAGCACGCCAGTGACGTTGGGTGGCGGGATCACCACGGTATAAGGCTTGCGCGTGTCTGGTTTTGACTTGAATAGGCCGTTGTCGAGCCAATACTGATACCAGCGGGCCTCAATCTCGTTAGGGCTGTACTTTGCTGAAATCTCCATTTTCGATATGAATAGGTATATTGTTGTTTTTATCGGTTATAGCAATTCGCGAATGTAGGCATTTTTATTGAGAGATAGGCTCAGTTGCCTCATTGTCAGAAGCCTTGATGTCGGCTCGGCTCTTACTCCTCATGACCAATGCCACGCCCACGAAAATCATGGCGATAGAGAGAATCTTGACGGGTCCAAAGCTGCCGGCCGTCCCCATTATCGTGGCGAGGATGGCAGACACCACTGGTTGTGCATAGAAATACATGCTTACAACCGTCGGTCGCAAATTCTTCTGACCAATAGGGGCGAGCATGTAGCAAAGGAACGTGGCAAAGACGATGACAAATACAATCGCAAAAACGACATCAATGGTGAGGGCACTAAAATCTACCGCCACGACGTCGCGGAAAGTAAACGGCAGGACGCAAACTGACGACCATGTGAACATCCACTTCATGACCGTCAACGGAGAGTAACGACTTATCAAACCCTTGAAAAACACAAGGTAACAGGCAAAACACAACTCGGCAAATATGCACAGCAAGTTGCCAGCCACATTGCCGCCCAGCCCACCTTCTGCTCCACTCAAGATGAGCATCACAGCGCCAGCCGCACCAAGGAAGACGCCCGATACCTTCTTGAACGTCATCGGCTCGCGAAGGTACAAAGCGGCAATAACCATTGTGAAAATTGGCGTACTCGTCGAGATGACCGACGCATCGACTGGCGACGTCAGACCCAATCCGATGGTGTAGACTCCTTGGTTGAAAACAACACCCAAGATGGCAGCCACGAAGAACAGCATCTTGTCTCGACGCGTTACATGCTCGCCACCGATTATGAACGTCAGAATCCAGAACAGCAACGCCGCACCAGCCACTCGGAAGCTAACCAACACAAGGGGCGTTATAAGCCCACACGCAAAAATGTACTTGACAATGGGACTCATCGCCCCCCATACGAAATTGGCACTGAAAATCGCACAGTGTCCTGCTAACACACCTTTTTTCATGATGCCGCGAAAATAGAAAGAATACCCTGCCATTGTCCTAAAAGGCACGACGTTTTAAATACGTTAAACCAACAAAATGGGCGACCCTTTCGAGCCGCCCATTTTCTTCGTTACAAAAAGTTATGCCGAATTATACGATGCCAGAGAATCCGACAAACGCCATGGCCATGAGACCTGCGGTCAAGAGCGCAATTGGCGTTCCCTTCATGGACTCAGGTACGTTCATCAATTCGAGGTGCTCACGCAAGACTGAGAAGAGGATCAACGCCAATGCGTAGCCCAGAGCCGTGGCGATTGCGTAAACGACGCCCTTCAGAAGGTCGTAGCTGCCGTCGGCTACACCATTGCCTACGATGATTGCCACACCCAAGATGCAGCAGTTAGTCGTAATCAGCGGCAAGAACACGCCCAATGCGGAGTAAAGCGACGGTGACATCTTCTTCAAGATAATCTCGACCATCTGCACGAGAGCGGCGATGACGAGAATGAAGAGGATTGTCTGCATGTACTCGATGTGGAATGCGTTAAGCACATATTTCTGAAGCAGATACGTCACGATTGTCGCAAGCGTGAGGACGAACGTCACGGCCGCTCCCATGCCTGCCGCAGTCGACATCTTCTTAGAAACGCCCAAGAATGGGCATATTCCAAGGAACTGTGACAACACTACGTTGTTCACAAAGATGGCCGATATGGCCAAAAGAATATATTCCATACTTATGCCTTCTTAGTGAGTTTATTAACAAGCACGATGAGGTATGCCAGCACGAAGAACGCGCCTGGTGCAAGCACGAACGCCAGCACGCCGTACTCCTCACCCCACAACGGCATGCCGAATATCATGCCGGAGCCCAATATCTCGCGCACTGCGCCAAGCAATGTCAACGCCAACGCGAAACCCAAGCCGATTCCCACGCCGTCGCAAAATGAGTCAAAAGGAGTGTTCTTTGCGGCAAACGACTCGGCACGACCCAAGACGATGCAATTCACGACGATAAGAGGGATGAACAAGCCAAGTGACGCATATAATGCAGGTACGTAGGCCTTCATCAGCATCTCAAGCACGGTCACGAAAGTCGCAATGATGACGATGAATGACGGGATGCGGACCATGTCCGGAATCAAGTTCTTCACGAGGGAGATAACGGTGTTGCTACACATGAGGACCACCATCGTGGCAAGTCCCATGCCCAGACCGTTGGCTGCCGACGTCGTGGTGCCGAGCGTCGGGCACATGCCAAGAAGAAGAACGAACGTAGGGTTCTCCTTCGTTATGCCATTAAGAATTATCTTCAGTTTATTCATATCACACAGATTATGAAGTCAATACCCTACTCCACCACAGGTTTTTGGGCTTCAACCTTGGCCGTTGCGCCCGACGTGGTGTCAGATGGCGCCATGCCGGCCAATGCACCATACTCGAGGTTTATCGCCTTGAGGAATGCGCGGCTCGTTATCGTCGATGCGGTAATGGCGTCGACGTCGCCTCCATCTTTCTTGACTGCCAATGGCTTGTCGCCCGGGTTCAACCCGATGATGCAGCCCTTGCCGTCTTTTTGGAACCACTGACCAGCTTTTGCGCCAAGGCCTGGGGTCTCTGCGGTTGCCAAAATCTCATATCCCAAGATTTCGCCGTCGTTATTGAAGCCCGCGAGAACTGTCAATCCTGGTGAGAATCCCGTAACGGTCGTCTTGACAGCCTTTCCGATGACCTCGCCACCGACCTCTGCCGTGTAGACGATAAACTCTTGATTGTCATTGATTATAGTGTCGGTCTTGCTGACACTCAAATCGCCAGCTGCGCCAGCAAGCATGACCTTCTTGATGCCATCCTCAAGCGTCTTGCGCTCGATCTGGGCAATAGGGTCTTTTGTCAACTGCTGCATCACGCCCAAAAGTGCCGCCGAGATGAGCGTCACGGCCGTCAGCACGATGACCATATTTGGTAATGTGGATTCTAACTTTTTCATTTCGCAATCTCCCCAAATCGTTTAGGTTTGCAGAATCTGTTGATAAGAGGCGTGACCAAGTTCATGATAAGGATGGCGAACGACATGCCCTCAGGATACGAGCCGAAGTCACGTATCAAGATTGTCAGCACACCTATGCCACATCCGTAGATGATCATGCCCTTGTGCGTCATTGGAGACGTCACGTAGTCCGTAGCCATGAACACTGCGCCAAGCAATGCGCCACCTGTCAACAATGTGAACAATGGCGATGCAAAGCCGTCAGGGTTGGCAACATAGAAGATGCCCTGAAGAACGGCCATCGAGCCAAGTACGGCAACAGGAATATGCCACGTGATAATGCGCCCGATGAGCAATATCGCCAAACCTATCAATATCGCCAAACCAGAAACCTCACCAAGAGATCCGCCAATGCCGCCGAAGAACAGGTCGGTTCCCGCAGGCAGGTCGACAATCTCACTCACTGTCTTACCGCTCTTCAAGCCCTCTTTCAAAAGGCCAAGCGGCGTCGCACCAGTCTGCCCGTCGACCGACGTGGGGTCAATCCACGACGTCATCTGCGCAGGAAACGACATCAAGAGGAACACGCGTCCGCCAATTGCTGGGTTCACAATGTTCTGTCCCAAACCGCCGAAAGTCATCTTACAAACGCCAATAGCGAATATTGCGCCAATCACGACAATCCACAATGGCAACGACGACGGCAAGTTGAACGCCAAGATGAGACCCGTGACGACAGCAGAGCCGTCAGAGATCGTCGTTGGCACTTTCAACAAAAATTTCTGCACGAGGAACTCGACTACCACGCACGCCACTATCGATGTCAAGATGACAGCCAGCGACTGCAAGCCGAAGAACCAAAGAGACGTGGCCAACGAAGGAACCAAGGCAATAACCACGCCATACATATTGCGCTTTACCGAGTCGCCCGAATGGACGTGTGGCGATGGCGCTATGGTCAACTTATTCATTTACTTTCTGTTATAAAGCTTTACCAGTAAAAGTTCTACTTAGCTTCGGCCTCTTTGGCCTTCGCAGCCTCAGCGGCAGCCTTCTTGGCCGCAGCCTCAGCCCTCAGCTGGGCACCTACTCGCGCCTTGCCTGCCCTGATGTAGTCAAGCAAAGGACGGCAACTCGGACACGTGTATATGCAGCAACCGCACTCGATGCAGTCCATAACGTGGGCGTCGCGCAAGTCGTCATATCGCCCAAGCTTAGACAATGTCGCCATCAAATACGGCTCCAGTCCCATCGGGCATACGCCTACGCACTTGGCGCAACGGATGCAATTCCTGCTCTCCTTGCGCTTAGAGTCCTCCACGTTCATCAGCGTGATGCCAGATGTTCCCTTGACGACAGGCACGTCGAGACGAGTGAACGGACGTCCCATCATGGGGCCGCCACCTATGACCTTGCCGCAATCCTCAGGCATGCCACCAGCAGCCTCTATAAGGCTCTCCACAGGCGTGCCGATTCTTGCCAAGAAATTGCTCGGCTCACGAAGCGGCTTGCCCGTGACGCATACGATACGCTCAATCAACGGCTTATTCTTCTGAACCGCCTCGTAGATAGCATATACCGTACCGACGTTCTGAACGACAGCACCAACGTCAATGGGCAACTTGCCGCTCGGCACCTGACGACCAATAATTGCGTCAATAAGCTGCTTCTCACCACCTTGCGGATAACGGAGCTTCAACGGCTGGACAGAGATACCCTCAAAGCTCGTCGCCAACCTCTTCAAGTTGTCAATGGCGTCTGGCTTATTGTTCTCAATGCCGATATATGCCTTCTCGACGCCAAGAGCTCTCATCAAGATCTTCACTCCAATCAATACCTCCTCGCCATGCTCCAACATCAACCTATGGTCCGATGTCAAATAAGGCTCGCACTCGACGCCATTGATAATCAACGCCTCGCACTTCTTCCCAGGAGGGACAGACAACTTCACGTGAGCTGGGAACGTCGCTCCACCCATGCCGACGATGCCCATCTCCTGGATGCGCTTGATGATATCGGCAGGCTCCATAGTGACCTCCCTGCGAATGGCATCTGAACGGTCAATCGTCTCGACCCATTCGTCTCCCTCTGTCGCAATGACGATGCCCAACTTCTTATATCCGTTAGCATCGACAAAATCCTCAATCTTCTTAACCTTGCCCGATACCGACGAGTGGATGTTCGCCGAGACGAACCCGCCCGCCTGGGCAATCAGCTGACCAACCTTTACGACGTCGCCAACAGCCACAACAGGCTGAGCTGGCGCGCCAATATGTTGGCTGACTGGTATCTTGACTTCGGCTGGCACCGGAAGTACCCGGATAGAGCTACCCGCCGACAACTTCATGTCGTTAGGGTGGATGCCGCCTATCTTAAATGTCTTCAACACTTTAAGTATTTTAATATGTTGTGTCTTCTTTGGTTTATCACTTCACTTCAGCCGAGCCAGATGCCTGACCCTCGACGACTGGCGCAGCCGCAGGCTTTGGAGCCTCGGGCTTGGCAGCCGGACGTGGAGGGAAGTTCATCTCATGGATCGCATGCGTCGGGCATACGGCAGCGCACTTGCGGCACAAGCGACACTTCATGTAGTCGATGTAAGCCACATTGCCCTCAACCGTAATTGCGCCAAATTGGCACTCCTTAGCGCACTTGCCACAGCCGATGCAAGCATTCTTACATGCCTTCATAGCCACTGCGCCCTTATCCTTATTCACGCAAGAGACGAACAACCTGCGACCCTTCGGCCCCTTGTTCCTCAACTCGATAATGTTCTTCGGACAAGCCTTAACGCAAGCTCCACAAGCGACGCACTTCTCCTCGTCAACCTCAGGAAGCCCAGTCGACTCATTCATCTTGATAGCGCCAAACTGACATGCGCTCACGCAATCGCCACACCCAAGGCAACCAAACGAGCAATTCGTCTCGCCACCAAAGTTAGCCGACAATATAGCGCAACTACGAGCACCATCATACTCGACAGTCTTTGGCCTCACGTCGCACGTGCCATTGCAACGGACAACAGCCACCTTGGGAGCCGCCTCGACGACCTCCTTGCCCAATATGGCAGCAACCTTCGACATCACAGGCTGACCTCCCACAGGGCACATCAGCTTGCTCAAATCGTCAGCCTTGACCAAGGCGCACGCCATACCATGGCAGCCCGGAAATCCGCAACCACCACAATTGGCGCCAGGCAGCACAGCCTCCACATCAGCAATGCGGGAGTCCTCGACCACCTTAAACTTCTGCGACACGAAGTACAGGATCACCGCCGCAACGAGTCCTGTCACTGCCAATGTCGCGACAGTTATCATGATAAAAGTAAAATCCATGTATCTGAATGAAATTTGGTTTATAGGTTTCTCGTTCTAAATACGAAGCTCCGGTTCAACTTATGTCTAAGCAAACTCAGAGCAATGTAGTACGGCACCAATGGCAACAGGCCCGCCAACGCGCTCGCGCCATCCCCACATCCCGCCAAGTGGGCCGACACAAGCCCACCTACGACAAGCAACGTCGGGATGACATACGCTATCACGACAGCCTTCACGCCCATGCTCTCCTCTCCGACAAACTTGATCACGTCGCCAACGGCGTACTCAACCCCATCCGACGGAAGAACATCGACAACCTTGCGCCGCTTCTCCGACGCCGAGCATATCTGCGCGGCACCACACGCGCCACAAGCCGAGCTGTTCATTATCTCGACCTTCAGCACGCCTTTCTCGACACCTATCACAGTGCCGCTATGCTCTATCTGTCTCGTTCTTTCAGCCATTTCTGTAGATGCCACTACATCCCCTCTCATGAAGGGCCATAACCATGCGGCAAATACGTAGTTACCGACTTCAAAAATAAGATTCTTAACGTTTTCACATACCCCACAATCCCAATTTTTAGATAATTCAAATAACATGAATTTCCCCTAATTTCTGCAACCCGCTATACCTCACTAACTTACCATCCCAACCCTCACATCCCCAACCTCCGCCCTCCCCAATAATCACCCCATTTTGCTATCGACGTTTTAAATAATCATCCCACTTTACCCAACGTCAGATTACATAATACCTCCGTTTTTGACCATTCCACTTTACAATCACGACACTCCATTGACACGCACACTTTCCAATTCACCTTCCCCGACACCCGACAAAAAAAGCCCGACGACATCTCTTCCGATGCCGTCGGGCCATGTCTTTCAGACCAGTCCCCTACCCTAAAATGGATAAAGGTTGAAATATCCGTCCCTCACCTCAAGCTCGCGCTCAGCGTCAAAAGGTATGGCGTCCATTGCGTCAGCGTCAGTGCTGTAAATCCAGACGTCATAATCAGGGAAGTTGTGAGACAAATAATATGTCGCCTCCTTATAGAAATCAGGCAGTCCGCGACGCGTCTGCTCCGGGTCCGTCGGCGGGCAAGTGATGACAACGCCCTCCTGAGTCATGCGAGACTGCTCCCTCACGCTCCTGCGGCTAATCCTCACGTCCGTCGTAAGCTTCATGTCCAAAGTCGACGTCTTTGCGATATCCGTTGCGTCAGTGTCAACGTCACTGCCGACAATGCTCAACCTCAAGTTGTTACGCATGCCGTCAGCCTCAGCCTTCACCTTCTCCCACAACTTGGCGTCGAAGTCCTTGAAGTTCTCAAAGCAAAACGAATACTTGCGATAATATGCCGCAGGTATGTTTCGAGCCTTCATAGCGGCCTCGATGCAAATAGTCCCCGCGCCACACATCGGGTCGACAAGCGTCTGCATTGGCTCCCAACCCGACAAGTCGACAAGAGCCGCTGCCAACACCTCGTTCGTCGCCGCGTCAATGCCGTCAGGCCTGTAACCGCGACGATCCAGAGGCGCGCCCGTAGCGTCGAGGCTCACCGACACGCGCTCGTCCGTGACGTGGACGTTAACCATGTAATCCGGATCCTCAGCGTTCGCGTACGCCTGCTCGCCAACGGCCTCCATCATCTCGTCAATGATGGCCTCCTTGACCTTCTGAGCAACATACTGAGAGTCGCTCATAGCCTGGCTGAACGTCACGTGGTCAACGCAAAATGTCGACCCCGTGCGCAAATACTCGTGCCACGCTATCGTACGGACATTCTTATAAACCTCATTCTCATCAGCCGCCGCGAACTCTTTGAGCGAAACCATCACGCGCACGGCCAGACGAGACCGGTAACATATCTTATAAAGAGTCTCCTGGTCGCCCTCGCAGACGACAAGTCGTCGCTGCTCCTCGATATTCGTGGCGCCAAGCTGCTCCAATTCTTTCGCCAGCAACGGCTCAATGCCGATGAAGGTCTTGACTATCAGTTTCAAAAGTGAATAGTTTTGTTTGAGGAAAATATGGTATAATGTGCAATATCTGCTTGCTTAGCCTTGGGGTACGCGAACCTACATAGCGACTCTCGCGTCTTCTCTCTCCCTCCTTCGGGACCAGTCAGCGGTCTGCGCCGCCCATCATATTTCATCGTCGTCATCTAAATGAAGACCCCGACCGCTCTTTTTGGCCGGAATTGAGCGGTAAACGGGACTCGAACCCGCGACCCTCGGCTTGGGAAGCCAATGCTCTACCAACTGAGCTATTACCGCATTACGCTCTATTCGACCGCAAATTTATGCATTGTTTCTGGTTGACAATGGATACAATCACGAAAAAATGCATTACCGTCCATCGCAACCCACTCTTTCTCCAACTCATCCTCACGACCACACCACTTTATAAGTTGATTATCACCAATAGTTTTGTACCTTAGCGCATATTTTCGCCTTGCACCAATGCAAAGAACGACAACAACACTCCACGCCGTCGCGCTACTGTCGATGACCATCGCCTGCGCCTCCACGCCCTCCGACGCCACAGCCCAAAAGCTCACGGCGACAGGCTACGCCACACAGCTACAGTCCTCTGGCCAGACCATATACCTCTTCCAAGACGCCACAACTCCCTACATCTCCATCTCCTCTGCGTCTTCCAACACCACATGGTCCTACGCCGCCGACAACTCCGCCACACCCGTAATCCTCAAGACGTCATCCACACCCTCCGACACCCTCAACGTCCGAGCCCCGGGCCTATACTCCATATCCACCGAGGGCCTCAACGCGTCCCTATGGTGGCTCTCCCCTGCGCCACAATCCGTCACCGTCGCCATCGACTCCATGGACTGCTACGCCGTCTACGCCCGATCCGCCGCCACAGCCCCAGATTTCTCGGCTGGCGACGCCACTTTCCAGCAAACCATCACATACCAATGGGAAGTTGCCGATAGCGTCATCCTCACCACACGCGACACCATCGCCGCCATCGAAGGCCTCTACGACCCCGCGCTCCTCACCGTCCGCGCAGTCAACCAAGCCTTCAACGACGTCACCGACACCATATCCGTAACCCCCATCGCCGTCAAGGCCGCCTTCTCCTTCACCAACCGCAAGGAGGATGCCGACAATGAGGCCACCTCGACCGACCAGACAATCTCCGCGCCCGCCGAGGTCGTCTTCTCCAACGACTCCAAAGGACAATACACCACATCCGAATGGGCCATGGGCTCCGTCGCCAGGCTCTACGACACCAACCCCGTCTACCAGTTCCAACAACCCGGAACCTACAACATCTCCCTCACCGTCACCAACGAAGTCTCCGGATGCGCCAGCACCGACTCGTCCTCAACAATATCCGTCTCCGACGCCGCCCTCGAATTTCCAAACGCCTTCACTCCAAACGGCGACGGCGTCAACGATGTCTTCCTCCCTGCCTTCCGATCACTCAAATCCTATGAGCTGACCATCTACAACCGATGGGGACGACGAATCTTCACTTCTTCCGACCCGACTTCCGGATGGGACGGCACCGAAAACGGCAAAAAAGCTGCTGCCGGAACTTATTTCTTCATCGCAAAAGCCGAAGGCTACCAACGCGGCGTCTCCTTCTACCGCAAAGGCTCCATAACTCTCGTACGGTAACGTTAAGCAACTGACTGTCAACCATGAGCGAAGAAAACAGCAACACAGAGAAAGACGAGGAACTAGCCAGAAGCATGGTTCAAGACATCATCGTCCGCAACCCCCTCTGCCACAAAAACGAGGAAAGCGTTCAGATGATACGCAAAGCTTTCGAGCTCGCCAACGATGCCCACCGAGGCATGCGCCGACGTAGCGGAGAGCTCTACATTTTCCACCCCGTGGCCGTCGCACGCATCGTCGCCGAGGAAATCGGTATGGGTGCCACAAGCGTCACCGCTGCTCTCCTCCACGATGTCGTCGAGGATACCGAACTCACACTCCAAGACCTCGAGCAAATCTTCAACCCCAAAGTCGCGCAAATCGTCGACGGGCTCACTAAGCTCGACGTCGTCATGGATCAGCAGGAGTCCCTCCAAGCCGAGAATTTCCGCAAGCTCCTCATGAGCATGATCGAAGACGTCCGTGTCATCCTCATCAAGCTCGCCGACCGTCTCCATAACATGAGGACTCTCAACTCCATGCCCGACCACAAAAGGTACCGCATCTCAGCTGAGACCCTCTACATATACGCCCCCGTCGCCTACCGCCTCGGACTCTACGCCATAAAAACCGAACTCGAAGACCTCAGCCTCAAGAATGAGCAACCAGGCGTCTACCAGCAGATCTACGACCGCCTCCAAGCCTTCAAGAAAGACTTCCAGTCCGTCATCGACAGCGTACAAGAGCCCGTCCGCAAAGCACTCGACGCCCACGGCTACACATACTCCATCAAGGCGCGATCCAAATCCATATACTCCATCTGGCGCAAGATGCAGACCAAGGGCGTCCAGTTCGAGGAGATCTACGACATCATCGCCATGCGCATCGTCTTCGAGCCCCGAGCCGATATGCCCGAAAAGACGCAATGCTGGGACATCTACAGCATGGTCACCGAACTCTTCCGTCCCAACCCCGACCGTCTCCGCGACTGGGTCAGCACGCCTAAGAGCAACGGCTACGAAGCCCTCCATACCACCGTCATGAGCCCCGAAGGCCGATGGGTCGAGGTGCAAATCCGTTCCCGTAGAATGGACGATGTCGCCGAGCGAGGACTCGCCGCACACTGGAAATACAAAGGCGACCGCGCCGACAGCGAGGTCGACTCCTGGCTCGAAGGCATCCGAAAGATGCTCGACTCAGCCTCACAAAACTCCATGGAGTTCCTCGACGCCTTCAAGCTCAACCTCTTCTCTCAAGAACTCACCATCTTCACTCCGCAAGGCGACCGCCGCGTCATGCCCGTCGGCTCCACGGCTCTCGACTTCGCCTTCGAGATCCACTCCAAGATCGGCTTCCACTGCATCGGCGCCAAGGTCAACTACAAGCTCGAACCCCTTAGCTACACCCTCAAGAGCGGCGACCAGGTCGAGATCATCACCAGCGAGAACCAAAAACCCAAATACGAGTGGATTAATTTCTGCACCACAGCCAAAGCCAAGACGTGCATCCGCGAGGCCTTCAAGGATGAGAGGCGAAAGGCCATAGAGAAAGGTGGCGAAATGGTTGCCGACGAGCTCGCCAAGGTCAAGCTCTCCATCAATGCCCGCATCCTCCACAAGATGCTCACGCACTACCATTTCGAGAACCGCGACGACCTCTATTACAGCGTAGGCTGCGGAACGACAGACATTTCCGACCTCGAACAAGCCCTCCGCCAAAAGTCCTCCAACAAATGGATCAAGATTTGGCACCTCAACTTCGGCAATAGCAAACCCGAGGAAGAGACCGACGACAACGGAGCCGCAAAACTCCCTAAAGGCAAGAAAGTCGTCATCTCCGACGACGAGGAGGACAAGCAACGCTACGCCATAGCCCCATGCTGCAAGCCAATCCCCGGCGACGATGTCGTAGCCTACATCGACGAGGGCGGCACCATGGTCATCCACTCCCGTGCTTGCCCCTGCGCCATGAAGCTCATGAGCAGCCGTGGCGACCGCATCGTCTCAGCCAAGTGGGAGAGCCACAAAGTCCTCTCCTACCTCGTCGAGATCGTCATCAACGGCATCGACCGAATGGGCATCGTGTCCGAGATCACTGGACTCATATCTCAAGAGCTGCACGTCAAGATGCGATCCCTCAACTTCGAGGAGCACGACGGCATCTTCGTCGGAACAATCTTCCTCTACACCTACAACACCGACGACCTCCAACAGCTCCTCGCCGCGCTCCGACAAATCAAGGGCATCAACCAAGTCACGCGCAAAGAGCCGGCCGAAGAATCCACAAACAATTAACCTCATCATGAAGTTCGAACTCCAATATACCGACCCCCAATCATCCGCCCGTGCCGGCGTCATCACGACCGACCACGGACAAATCCTCACACCAATCTTCATGCCCGTCGGAACCGTTGGCTCCGTCAAGGGGCTCCACTTCCGCGACGTCGCCAACGACGCCAAGGCGCAAATCATTCTCGGCAACACATACCACCTCTACCTCCGCCCAGGCCGCGAGGTTCTCAAAGCCGCCGGCGGTCTCCACAAGTTCAACGGCTGGAACAAGCCTATACTCACCGATAGCGGCGGATTCCAAGTCTTCTCCCTCAGCCAAAACCGCAAATTCTCCGAGGAGGGCGTCACCTTCCGCTCACATATCGACGGCTCAAAACATCTCTTCACGCCAGAGAATGTCGTCGACACCCAACGCATCATCGGCTCCGACATCATGATGGCGCTCGACGAGTGCCCCCCAGGCGAAGCCGATTTCAACTACACCAAAAAGTCTCTCGACATGACCATGGCTTGGCTCCGCCGCGGCGTCCGCCATTTCGACGAGACCGAGCCTCTCTACGGCCATAGCCAGACTTTCTTCCCCATCGTCCAAGGTGCCGCGCACCGCGAGCTCCGCACACGCGCCGCCAACGAGGTAGCCGCACTCAACCGCGAGGGCAACGCCATCGGTGGTCTCGCCGTAGGCGAGCCGACAGAGAAAATGTACGAGATGGTCGAGCTCGTCAACTCCATCCTACCTAAAGATAAGCCACGATACCTCATGGGCGTCGGCACGCCTGTCAACATCCTCGAGAATATCGCCCTCGGCGTCGATATGTTCGACTGCGTCATGCCTACGCGCAATGGTCGCAACGGCATGATCTTCACAAGCGAAGGCATCATCAACCTCCGCAACGAAAAATGGAAGATGGATTTCTCCCCGCTCGACCCCAATGGCACGTCTTTTGTAGACTCTTCCTACACCCGCGCCTACGTCCGTCACCTCTTCGTCGCGGGCGAGATGCTCGGTGCGCTCATCGCGTCTGAGCATAATATCGCCTTCTACCTCAATCTCGTCACTCAAGCTCGACAGCACATCATCGCTGGCGACTTCCGCGACTGGAAAGAGGCCATGGTCAAAAAGCTCGTCGTCAGGCTCTAATCCCAAGCTGCTAAGGGCGGCAGCCTGCCTCTCGGGCACAAACCGTTTCCATCATGCAAAAAATCCATCCACGGCTCCTGCCACAACTCTTCGCTCTGATCTGCGTCAGTGCCCTGACCAGTTGCGCCTCCGTCTCCTATAAGGCCGTCTCCTTCGACGTCCTCCGACCTGCCACATACACACTCCCCTCCTGGGCCGACACTGTCTTCATCGCCGACGGCTCTCTCTACCCAACTGTCATCGACTCCACCGTCCCGCCCGACGACCAGGCCTCCGCCATCAACGGTCGAGCCGAACTGCTCAGCCAGCAGTCCTGCCAAGCCATGATGAACACCTTCAACAAGAGTAAATTCCTCAGGGCGCGACTCTGGCTCCCGCAAAAAGACAAACGTGGGCTCACTGAATCCGACATCACCAACATCCTCGACGGAACATCACACACCATCATCCTCTCCCTCGCCGAACTTCGCTCCCTCGCCACCATCCACTCCTACGTTGGGCAAGACGACGAAGGCGGAGCTATGCTCTGCGGCATGATAGTCTCCGCCACTTCCTCCCGCATCCAGCTTATCACCTCTCCTTCAGACGTCTACCCGCTCGACGAGAGAAACGATACCATCATCTTCTCCGCCTGCGACTACACGCCACAAGCCGTAGCCGAGCAACTGCCGTCCATCAGCCGACGCTACCTCACGCAAGGCAACACCATCGGAGAGAAAAACGCCGACGCCTTCATCCCTGTCTGGCAAACCGTCTACCGCTCCCTCTACGTCACGACCGATCCCGACATCCTCGCCGCCTACTCTTGGGTCAATAAAGACAATTGGGACGAAGCCATAAACCTCTGGAACAGAGCAGCTTCAAGCGCACGCCATACCGCCGACAAGGTTCGAGCCATGCTCAATATAGCCCTCGCCTACGAGCGCGCCGACGATCCCACCCTCGCCGCAATATGGTGCTCCCGCGCCCTCGACACCATCGAAGCTCTCGACGCCAAGAAAGCCAAGAAGCTCGACGACGAGAAAAACCGTGCCTCGTCCATGTTCGCATACCTCATGGAACGACAAAAACAAAAAGAGCAACTCGACGCCCAAATGCAATGACACTCCGCAAAGCTCTCTTCCTCCCCACCCTCCTCGCTCTTCTTGCCCTTTTTCCCTCCTTCTCCATAGCCCAAGGCGACAGCACTCTTCCCCTCGGCCTCGCGCCGGGAGCCTCCGTCTCCGCCCTCGCCATCCGTCTTAGCGACGGCAAGACCATCGCCCAATACGATGCCGACCGCCGCCTCGTCCCTGCCTCCGTCACCAAGACTTTCACCACAGCCGCCGCCCTCCGCATCCTCGGACCCGATGCGCGCATCGCCACCAAGTTCGGCATCTCCCAAGACAAGCGGTCTCTCACGGTCCATGGCGCTTTCGACCCCACCGTAGGCTCGCAATATTTCAAGCGCAACTCCATCGACAAGATTGCCGCCAATCTCGCCAACGCGCTACGATCCACTGGCGTCGAATCCCTCGACTTTTTGTCCATCGACATCTCCCTAACCCCCGTCTCCGAATACAACGGATGCCGCCTGTGGGAAGACATGGGCTCTTTCTTCGGTTCCACGCCTTCCATCGTCATGGATCGCGATAATGAGCTGAGCCTCTATTTCAATGCCCCAAAGGGTGTCGGTCAGCCCTGCCGCCTCGACTCCGTCGTGCCAAATATCTGCCAACGGATGCCTCGCACTTCCGTCACGACATACAACGGCAACGCCGACCATTGCCTCGTCTATCTCCTCGACACGACATACTGGCTCGCTGCCGGTCAGATCCCTCAAAACCGAAAGGCCTTCCGTGTCAAGTCCGCGGCTCCCACGCCCGAGCTCAACTATGCCAACCATCTCGCGCAGCAACTCGCCAAGAGGGGCATCCTCGTTGCCAATGTCAATAAGGTAACCAGCCCTCCGCCCGACTCCATCATCTTCACCTCCTTCTCCCCCACCATCGCCGAGATAGCCCGACAGACCAACATCCACAGCGTCAACCTCTTCGCCGATGCCCTCGCTCTCCACCTCAGCACCAACAACGCCACGACACGTGCCTCATGGGACGATGCAGCCAATGCCGTAGTCTCCTTCTGGGAAAAGCAATTGGGCATTCACCCCAATCTCCGCGACGGCTCAGGTCTCGCCCCACAAAACGATGTCGCCGCCGCCGATGTCGTCGCCATGCTCAAAGACATGAGAGGCTCCGCCGTCTGGCCACAATTCCAACAGTCACTGCCGCGCATGGGCGTTGAAGGGACATGGGCAAACATGGGCAGGCAGACCCCTCTCGAAGGACGTGTCCGCGCCAAGAGCGGCTCCATGACAGGTGTCGTCGCCCTCGCTGGCTACATGACGCTCGCCGATGGTGAAGAGGTCGCCTTCTGCGTCATCACAAACCATAACAGCGAATCCTCATACGTCGTAAAGAATAAAATCGTCAACTGGCTCCTCAAGATCTACAACACCACAACAAAATGAAACCCAAGACTGCACGCGTCCTCCGCAATATAGTCATCACCATAGTCTCCATCCTGGCGTTCCTCCTCATCGCCATCGTAGCTGTGGTCAATCTCGTCCTTACCAACGGACGTCTGATGCCCATAATCAAAGACTATGCCCACGAGTACCTCGATGCCGATGTCCATATCGGGCACGCCGAAGGCACGTTCTTCCGCTCCTTCCCCTACATAGGCGTGGCTCTCGACTCTTGCGTCGTCGTGACCAACTCCTTCCACCACGCCCCCGCGCTTCTCTCCGATAGCGTAGCCCCCGTGCCCGACAGCCTCAGGATGAGACGCGACACACTCGCCCAAATCGACCGCGTCATCGTCGGCGTCGATCTCTTCCGCTACCTCCTCAACGACAGCAACGAGCTACGCCTCGGTCTCATAGCCCTCGATCGCCCGCGTGTCGCGCTCATAACCGACTCCGCAGGCCGCCAAGGGTGGGACATCGTCCGCCCGACACCTCCCGACGAGCAGCAAGATACATCTTCCTCCTCCCTCCGCCTCTCCGTCGGCAACATCGTCATAAATAATGCGCGCATCGCCTATTTCAACCGACCCGACGAGGTGGGAGTCTTCGCCGACAGCCTATCCCTAAAGGTGGGAGGCGACCTCGCTCTCGACAAGTTCAACGCCAAGATCGATTTCGATACACGCAACCTCTCCGTCGGCAGGAAAGCCAACCGATTCCTTAAGAATAAGCCCCTCCGCATCGTCGGCTCGCTCGCCTACGATCCCGACTCAGCTCGCTTCGACCTCAGCGACCTATCCCTTCACCTCAAGAATGTCAACCTCAATCTCGACGGCTGGCTACGTCCAGACTCCACAGGTGCCGACATCGACGTCCGCTACGCTGTCGACTCCCCAAGCGCCGACAAGCTCTTCGAGGCTATCCCCAAGAGCCTCATCAGCTCCGACATCGTCATCAAGCAAGGCGCCGTAGACCTCAAAGGCTACGCCCGTGGCCGCGCCTCAGCCTCCGAGCTGCCTGTCATTAGCGGCAAAGCGTATATCGACAAGGTCCGTGCCCAATATGTCGGGCAACCCGATGAAATCGAAGACCTTACAGCCGATTTCAACCTCCTCATCGACAAGAGCGTCCCCGACTCCTCATACGTCAGCCTCGACATCTTCCACTTCAAGGGTGGCGAGAGCGAAGTGACAGCCGTAATCCGCGTCACGCGTCTCCTCGCCCAGGCGCTCCTTGAGTGCCAACTCAATGCCCATGTCGACCTCGACAACCTCCAACGTGTCATCCCTTTCGACGACACCAAGATGAGCGGTATTGTCGATGCCGATTTCCAAGCACGCGTCTCCCTCGCCGATGTCTACCGCAAGAATTTCGGCGCCGCAAGGCTCAACGGCAAGGTCAATGTCGATAATCTCTGCATAACCAATGACTCTACAGGTCTCGACATCGATGTCAACGCCAATCTCAATATGGAGACCAACCAGGTCATCAAGGTCAATAGCTCCCTCTCAAGCCTGAAAGTCAAAGCTGGGGACATGGATCTCGATGTCCGCGACGGCAAGGCGACTCTGACCTCCGCTTTCCGAAAGGATACGACTCATGTCGCACCTCTCGCTGGCGACATCAAGGTCTCACGCGCCTTCTTCAAAGCCGATAGCATCGTCGTCTTCGCCAAGAATATCCACGCCGTCGACCATATCGCCCCACAACCTTCCGACCCAACCCTCCCCATGGCGGCACACGACCTCAAAATCGATACCATCTTCGCTGGCATCATCGGCAACCGAGCTTTCCTCAACGGGCTCCACCTCTCTGCCGACCAAGTCGTCGTCAATGACACCACGTGGAAAACCAAGGCTCTCGCCGAATACGCTCACCTCGGCGTCCGTTCCCCCTATTTCAACATCCCCGTCAAGACGTCCAACCTGCGCCTCACGCTCGATGACGACTCCGTTGCCCTCGTCAACTGCAACGTCCAGGCCGGGCGATCCTCGTTCAAAGCCTCTGGCCATGTCGGACATCTCTTCAGCTCGCTCCGCAACCGCAAGCCGTTGACCGTGAACCTCTCCACTGATGCCGACACCATCGACTGCAACGAAATTCTCGCTGCCATTGTCATGGACTCCACGACCATCGCCAACACCAGCTCCATCGCCATCGACACGACGACCGTCTCCGTCAATCAAGACACCCTCAACATCATGGGTCCCGACATCCCACAATCCATGATCCTCATCCCGCGCCACGTCTCCCTCAATGTCCAGACCCGTGCCAAGGCTCTCATCTGGGATCAACTGACGCTCACCAACATACGCAGCGGCGTCAAGACGCAAGGCGGTGCCGCCCACATGACCAACCTCACCTTCAATATCAACGACGCCAAGGTCATAACGACGCTCGCCTACAAGGCATGGCCGTTCGCCCGTAAGGCCCGCGCCAACATCTTCTCGCGTTGGGAAGATGCCGACATCGCCACCCTCGCCTCAGCTCTCCACCTCGATACTCTCGTCCCAGCCATCAAACCCATGCGCGGAAAACTCATGTGCGCCATGGCCGCCGAGGTCGAGCTCGACAGCCTAATGAATGTCGTCCCCTCCACAGTTCGCGCCGCCATACACCTCAGCGGACAAAAACTGACCCTCATGGACTCCGAGAGTTTCAAGAAGATCGGTAAGAAGCTCATGTTCAAGAACAAGGAGCGCAATGTCATCGACACGCTAACTCTCAACGTCCTTCTCGATTCGGGTCGCGTACAAGTTCTCCCGACGGTCATCAATATCGACCGTTACCGCATGGCTGTCGGCGGCACACAAGATCTCGATATGAACATGAATTACCATGTCTCAATCCTCAAAAGCCCGCTGCCCTTCAAGGCTGGCGTCAATATCACAGGCACGCCAGAGGATTTCGATGTCGACATCACTACCGCCAAACTCAAAAAACAAGTGACGCCCGAGAAGCTCGCCAAGAACGACACCATCTCGCTCATGATGAGAATGACCGTCCTGCGCAATTCCTACCTCCTCTCTGGGCTCCCCGTCCCCAAACCCATTAGCGACCTCGTCGGCAACGACACCAACACCAACTTCGCCGTACAGATAAGTCTCGACGAGGCGACTGAGGAGGAAAAACTCGAAGCCGAACGCGCCCGCCGCGAGCAGATGCGCCAATCAGCCGCATCCGACTCCACAGCCGTCGCCTCTCCCGACTCGCTCGCCACTACAACCGACTCTACATCGAAATCCTCTTTGCCATGAACGTAAATATCTCGCCCGAGTGGCAAAAACTACTGCAACCCGAATTTGATGCGCCATACTTCAAGCAGCTTACAGATTTCGTCCGTCTCGAATATCAGACCCGACAAATATTCCCCCCTGCCAAGCTGATTTTCAACGCTTTCGACAATTGCCAACCACAAGATGTCAAAGTCGTCATCCTCGGGCAAGACCCCTACCATAACGATGGCCAGGCCATGGGACTCTCATTCTCAGTTCCTCAAGGCATCGCCATCCCTCCCTCCCTCGTCAACATCTACAAGGAGATAGCCCAAGAGACAGGTCGCCCGACACCCGCCGACGGCGACCTCACCCGATGGGCGCGACAAGGAGTCCTCCTCCTCAACGCCACGCTCACGGTCCGCGCCCACCAACCCGCCTCACACCAAGGCCACGGCTGGGAGACGTTCACCGACAATGTCATCTCGCGCATCTCAAGCACCCTCAATGGCGTCGTCTTCATGCTCTGGGGCTCCTACGCCATACGCAAATCTTCTCTCATCGACCATTCCCGACATCTCGTGCTGACCGCGCCACACCCATCCCCACTGTCCGCCTACCGCGGCTTCTTCGGTTGCGGTCACTTCCTCCGAGCCAACGAATATCTCGCCTCCACAGGTCGCCAACCCATCGAGTGGTAACGCCACGCCCCCTGACTTCAATGCATCAAGCCACAATAATCGGAGCCGGCGCGGCAGGCTTCTTCCTCGCCATCCGCCTCAAGGCTCTCCAACCATCCGCTCGCGTCGTCATCCTCGAGCGAACACAGCATACGCTCGCCAAGGTTCGCGTCTCGGGCGGCGGACGATGCAACTGCACCAATACTTTCGAGGGTGTCGCCGACCTCGCCAACGTCTACCCCCGCGGTCATCGCCTCCTCCGCAAGCTGTTCCACAATTTCAGCCCCGCCGATGCCTTCCAATGGTTCGAGTCCCATGGTGTCAAACTCGCCATCATGCCCGACAATTGCGTCTTCCCAGCTTCGCAAAACTCCGAGTCCATAATCGACTGCCTCACCCTCCATGCCCGACGTCTCGGTGTAGAAGTCCTCACAAACCAGAAGGATATCGACCTCGACGCTCTCCTCTCCCGTGGCGATCTCGTGGCAGTCTGCACTGGCGGTGCTCCCAAGCGTGATATGTACGATTGGCTCAACCTCCCCGACGACCAGATTGTCCCTCCCGTCCCCTCCCTCTTCACTTTCTCCATAAAGGACGCCAATCTCAACGCCCTTATGGGCACTGTCGCCGACAATGCCACTCTCTCCTTAGCAGGTACGCCCTTTAAAGCCAACGGTCCTCTCCTCATAACCCATTGGGGCGTAAGCGGTCCCGCAACGCTTCGCCTCAGCAGCTACGCCGCCCGCCATCTCGCCGACGCCGCCTACCGCGCAACCCTCCTCGTCAACTGGATGTCCATGTCCGAAGACGATGCCCGCACGCAACTCTCCGACCTCGCCAAGCGCAATGCCCAGAAGTTCATAACCAATGCCCACCCCGAGGCCCTCTCCTCACGCCTCTGGCAATATCTCGCCTCGCGCTCGCTTCCCGATGCCGACCGCCGACGTTGGGCAGACATGGGCAAAAAAGAGTTCAATAAGCTCGTCGCAACCCTCACAACCGATACCTACGCCATGGCAGGCCGCGCGCCTTTTAAAGATGAGTTCGTCACAGCCGGCGGTGTCTCTCTCTCTGCCGTAAACTCCAAATCCCTTGAGAGTAAGACACGCCCCAACCTCTTCTTCGCTGGCGAAGTCCTCGACATCGATGGCGTGACGGGCGGTTTTAACTTCCAAGCTGCTTGGACAACGGCTTGGACAGCCGCCAATGCCATGTCTCTAAAAATGACTGAATTGGAATCCTTATAAACTTCAAGTCCTTAATAACCTTATCACCAAAATTGCCGTATCAACCAGTGTCTAACTTAAAAAGTCGCTGATATTTGCTAATTTTGGTCGCTTACTGAAATTACCTTACCAGCCTCAGATTCCTATATGAAAGTATCGCTCATAACAACATGCTATAACCGTGCGGCCACAATTAAGGGCTGCATCGAGAGCGTCTTGGGGCAGGACTACCCCGACATCGAGTATATCGTTGTTGATGGAGCTTCTTCTGACGACACCCTGGATGTCGTCAACCAGTACAAAGACAAGATTACAACCATCATATCCGAACCCGACAAAGGCATGTACGAGGCCATAAACAAAGGCCTGCGTGCCGCCACGGGCGACATTATCGGTCTGGTTCACTCCGACGATTGGCTCTTCTCCCCATCCGTCATCTCCCACATCGTGGAGTGCTTCAATAATACCGGTGCCGACTTCCTCTACGGCGATGGCATCTTCGTCAAGCCCGATGACAACAACTCCGTCGTCAGAAAATGGCTCGGTGGCGCATACCGCCTCTGGAAAGTCAAACATGGTTGGCTTCCCCTCCACACAACCTGCTACATCAAACGAGACGTCCTCATGCGCAAAGGTTTCTACAACGAGACCTATAAGATCGCTGCCGACTCCGATTTCCTCCTCCGCCTCCTCCTCCCTGGCGACCTCAATGTCGTCTACCTGCAAGAGAACATCATCAAGATGCGCATGGGCGGTCTCAGCACAAATAGCGAGAAACGTAGGCAGATGTGGCGCGAGGATGAGCGAATCTACAACTCACACGGCCTCAGCCCACGCCTCTCGAAAATCGAGAAAGTCCTCTGGAAACTCCCACAATACGTTCGAGCCAAATTCTAAAAACACTACATATCAATGAAATCATTCTCTCCAAAACCTTGGCTCGCCCCGCAACCAGTCCTCATCATCGGCACTTTCGACAAGGACGGCAAGCCTAACGCCATGAACGCCGCTTGGGGCGGTACGTGGGATGCCGACGAGATCATCATCTCTCTCGGCAAGCACGCCACGACCGACAATCTCGACGCTACCCCCGAGTTCACCGTCGCACTCGCTACGACCGATACCCTCGTGGCAGCCGATTTCGTAGGCATCGTCAGCGGCAAGAACGACCCCGACAAAATCAAGAAGACAGGTTGGGAAGCCACAAAAGCCCCAAACGTCAACGCCCCCGTCTTCACCAACTTCCCACTCACTTTCGAGTGCAAGGTTGTCAAGAAGATCGACGAGTCCGACCACGGATACTGCCTCATCGGCAAGATCGTCAACATCCTTTGCGACGAGAAGTTCATCGCCGACGACGGCAAACCCGACATCCAAAAGATGAACCTCATAACCTACGACGGCGTCCACCAGTCCTACATCCAGTTAGGCCACAAGGTAGGTCAAGCCTTCTCCGACGGTAAAAAACTAAAATAGAGTCCATTACATACCAACGGACCGACCCTCATACAAGCGGCAGGCGAGCACCACGCTCTCCTGCCGCTTCCTTTTTCTCCCCTCTCCACCCCACCCTCCCTCTTGCTCCTTTCACGCAAAATCACTATCTTTAATAAAAATCCACACCACGAACCAATGAAACGCATCGGCCTCATATCCGACACCCACGGCTTTCTCGACCCGCGACTTTTCGACCTCCTCGCCGATGTCGATGAGATATGGCATGCTGGCGACATTGGTTCCCTCGACGTCCTCTCACGCCTCCAAGCCTTCAAACCAACCCGAGCCGTGTGGGGCAACGCCGATAGCCACGAAATCCAGATGGCCGTCGACCCGCGCCCGCGCTTCGTCTTCAATGCCGATGGCACACCCGATGCCGACGCCGAGGACGCCCGACAAGGCATCCTCCACTTCTCCGTCGAGGACGTTAAAATCCTCATGACGCACATCGGAGGCTACCCCGGTCACTACGCCCCCAAAATCCTCACCCGCATCAAATCCTCACACCCGCAAGTCGTGGTAGCTGGCCACAGCCACATCCTCCGCGTCATATATGACAAGAAATACCAATGCCTGCACCTGAATCCCGGAGCCTGCGGTCTCTACGGCATCCAAACCGTCCGAACAGCTCTGCGCTTCTCCATCGACGGCCGTGACATCCGCGACATGCAGATAATAGAACTCCCCCGAACTTCTCAATCGGCTTAACCTCCCCACAACAAACCATTTAGCGCAGGAATCCTGTACTACAAAGGGCTCGCGCCTCCCGACAGCATATCAAGAAAGGAAGACATCCTATGGAAGACATTATCGAGTACTTCACCGACATTTTCCACCTCGAACGCCATGCCGAGCTCCCCGTCGGCATCGTCGAGAAACTCAACGCCCTCGACCGCGCCCAACGTGGCGAACTCAAAAGCCGACTCTTCACCGAAGCCAAACGCCTCGGCGTCGGTGGCGACGGTCTCCGCGCCATCAGGTGGCTCGAATCCACTTTCGACCAGATAGAGAAATACTCGTTCCGCCTCCACGAGGTTCTCTTCAGCCCGGGACAAGACATCCCCGAGAATCTCGCTTTCTACCTCTCGCAAGCAAAGACGAGCATCGACCTGTGCGTCTTCACCATCTCCGACGACGTCCTCTCCGGCTGCCTCAAAGCCCTCCACGAGCGAGGCGTCAAGATCCGCATCATTACAGACAACAACAAGATGCGCGACGCAGGCTCGCAAGTCAAGGAGCTCGCCAGATGCGGCATCGACGTCAAAGTCGACAACTCCCGATACCACATGCACAACAAGTTCGGCATCATCGACAACCGCATCGCCTTCACTGGCAGCTACAACTGGACATATACCGCCAAACTCCATAACCAGGAAAACCTGCTCCTCACGACAAACTTCACCATCGTCCACCGCTTCGTCGACGAGTTTACCATGCTCTGGGAGCAGATGTTCCGCCTCGACGTCAAGACCACCCACGACGGGCAACTCAAAGCCCGTGTCCGTCTCGGCAAAGCTGCCCAGAAAGACCAAGACCAGCCCCGACCCGAACGCCACCCCTCTCGACCCGCCTTCGACGACGAGGATGAAGACCAAGACTTCTCCCCTAAACCCAAACGTCCAAACAACAAAAACAACTCCTCATCCCCCAACCCCTCCGACAACCAGCCCTCCTCCCGTCGCAATAAAAAACGCCACAACCGATGGCGCCAAAGATGAGATGAACAACAAATAGAAGTCTGAACAACTTTCCTTTTGGCGTATCACTCACTAAGAGCAACGAATAAACCTAATTCGGTTTATAGGTCAAAATGGAGGCTGCGAATCGCCTCCGGACCAGCAACCATGCGGGCTGCGAGAGTTTTTATTCCAAGGTGCGCAAAATTTTAGAACC
>CAVDBL010000018.1:0-40184 GCA_963607345.1 Bifidobacteriaceae bacterium | reverse complement strand
GGTTCTAAAATTTTGCGCACCTTGGAATAAAAACTCTCGCAGCCCGCATGGTTGCTGGTCCGGAGGCGATTCGCAGCCTCCATTTTGACCTATAAACCTGGATTCATCTTGTATTTCTATGAATCTTTCTACGTCTATAGTTGCCATATCATTCGTGTTTAATAGTTCTACAGTACTCGTCAAACTCCTCGTTGATTTCAATCATCCATTGGGGCAGCTTCCGCTTGGCGTTCTCTATAAGTTCTTCAGGCATCTCTTTGTTGAAAGCGTATGCCATGGGCCCTGCGATGGCTGCAAGCGTATCGGCATCGCCGCCAAGGGCAATGGCAAGTTTCAGACAGTCGGCATAGTCTTTGCTTTCAAGGAAACAGATGAGGGCGGCAGGGACGGTTCGCTGGCAAGTCGCGTCGAAAAAATATTTTGGCTTTATTCCTTCATAAGTTTTGTCGCTCCAGTTGGGATAATATTCTTCTAGCACATTCTTGCGGATGAAGTCTTTATTCTCACCTCGCAGGGCATAATGAATGGCGAGTGCCGTAGCCACAGCCCCCTTGATGCCTTCGGGATGATTGTGTGTCGGCATTGCCGTTTGTGTAGCCAAGTCGATACATTCATCCTTGGTCTTGGCCATAAAACCCGCTGCCGAACAACGCATGGCACTGCCGTTGCCAAATGAATTGTATGCCGGTTTGATGACATGCGATTTGAGCCATTGGCGATAACGTCCGCCAAAACCGCGGCGAAAATCTTCTCGGCCTCTTCTCCAAAGTCTTTCAGCCATGTCGCAGTGGTGCAACAAGGCTTCAGCACAGGCAAACGTGCATACCGTGTCATCGGTATAGTCGTTGTCGGGACGCAACAGGTCTACCTTGTCGTAGTCCTTTGTGCGGTAGGTAAATTCATAGGGGCGTCCAGCGATGTCGCCTATGGCTTCACTCAGCAACAGGTTGCTCAAATTGTGTTTACAACGTTCCATATCATTATTGTTTTTAGATTAAAACTCCAGTCTGAATCCTTTCTGCTTCATCTCCTCATACATGTCGTGGTTGAACGTGTAGAGATAAGCGTCTTTTTTTGCCGGTTGCTTCACGGTCTCGTCCAGTTGTGTCAGCAGTCCAAGGTGTAACATCTTGTTGTAGAAGTTGCGGCGGTCGAACTTTACGTTCAGAATTGCCTCATAGAGTTGCTGGAGGGCTTTTATCGTAAATTTCTCGGGCAGCAGCTCAAATCCTATCGGCTCAAAATGTATTTGCTTGCGCAATGCACGTTCTGCCATGCGCAGTATCTGGTCGTGGTCAAATGCCAGCGATGGTACTTCGTCAAGTGAGAACCATTGCGCCTTGGCTGCATCGTCGCCGCCCACGACATACTGCAACCGCACCAACGCATAGTAGGCGATGGTGATGACTCGCTCGCGAGGGTCGCGGTCGGGAGCCGTAAATGCATGAAACTGGCGGATGTAAGCTCCCGTCAATCCAGTTTCCTCCTGCAATTCGCGCAATGCGCCTTCTTCTGCAGACTCGTCCATCTTCAGAAAACCACCGGGAAACGCCCATTTTCCCTTTAATGGTTCTATGCCTCGCTCAATAAGCAGCACCTTCAGTTTGTTTCCGTCAAACCCGAATATCACACAGTCCGTCGTGACGCTCGGATGTGGATATTTGTAGCAATATTCTTGTTTCTCCATAATTATAATGCGTAAATATAACGCAAGGATAATACATTCTATGTGTTCTTCAAAATACTATGCGTATTATTTACGCATTAGCAGCACTATTTATACGGATTGTAGATAAGAAGACGTGCAAACAGCAAAAAAAAGACCCTCCGAAGAGAGCCTTTCTTAATATGTACGCGAAGAGAGAGCTAACGCTTCTTCCCACGCAGGTAGTCATTCAGATCCTTGTATTCGTTGTAATGTACTGACTCGTCAATCACATGTTCACCGTACAGACCGACAATAGTCTCTACAGTCTTGCGCCCGGCAAGGTCGTTGTCGAGGTAGCAGTGGATGTGCTTGTAGTCCAGCATCAGCACAAGAGTCTTTTTGAGCATCGCTACCGAGTTCATGATGATGTAACCAGTCGGTTCCTATACGCAGAGAGGAATGTCTGTTTTTCTTCGGAGGGTCATGTAGCCACCTACGATTGGTTCACATGTCAACGTGGTGTTTTTGATGAAACAAGTCAAGGTACTGCTGTTATCTCACTTTTCCTTTTCAAGGAGTCCGAGTCTTTTGAGGATGCTGTACGCCGAGCCGTCTCTTTTGGTGGTGATTCTGATACCTTAGGTGCTGTCGTGGGCAGTCTCGCTGAAGCCTACTATGGTGTGACAGAAAAGCAACGTCAAAGACCATGCAACAAGGCGAAATGAAAGCAAATGAAACTAAAAGCAAATAGTATCAGACGTTTGCGGAATTTATTGGCAAAATTTCCTTGTTGTTTTCTTGTTACTTTTTCATCTATTTTCATCAGCTTTTCGCTCTCTCCAACGGACAGGTATTGCAATACTGTGCCGCCCTACCCGAAGGAAAGCGCAAGATTCTCTATGTCGATACGGAGCAGAGCCGTTTTCATTGCCAACTGGTGATGCAGCGCATCCTGCGCCTGTCGGGACTACCAGCTGACGTAAACTGCGAGAACCTTGTGTTCTTCGGTCTCAGGGAGTATAGTCCTGGCATGAGGATGAAGCTCATAGACTATGCCTTGCAGAAGCACAAGGGACTTGGACTGGTAATCATTGACGGCATACGTGACCTGCTAGTGGACATCAACAATCCGAGCGAGTCGGTTACGGTCATCAACAAGCTCATGCAGTGGACGAGCCGTTACGGCATCCACATCCATTGCGTGCTCCACCAAAACAAGTCTGACGAAAACGTGCGTGGTCATGTGGGTACGGAACTGAACAATAAAGCGGAAAGCGTGCTTATCATCAGCAAGAGTACGACGGAAGCCAATGTGAGTGAGGTGAAGCCTCTCAACATCCGTGACATGGAGTTCACACCGTTTACCTTTGAGGTGAATGAGGACGGCATGCCTGTTCTTGCGTCGGACTATGTGGTTGACACTGCCGTCAAGGTGAAACAGCCGAAGAAGACGATTGCCGACCTCACCGATGAGCAGCACGCCCAGGCACTGCACACCGCATTTGACGGTAAGACTGTCTCCGGCTACGAGAAGACTATCAACGCCCTCACCAAAGGATATGCGGAGATTGGTTTCTCGCGTGGTCGCACGGTGATGTCGAGGTTACTCAACCTGCTTCTGAAAAAGAAGATGGTGCTGAAATTCGGCAACAACGACTACTGTCTGCCAGACAACTATCCCTCTCTCCCACTGCTCGATTCTCAAAATGGAAAAGGCAAGTGAAAACCGTTCAGAAAACCGTTCATTCACCCGGTGTATAATAATAGGCGGATAAGTAAAGTGGTAAAATCATGAATATTTCAGAAGCAAAGGACATTCTCCTTACCGACTTTCTTGCAGCCATCGGATGTGAGCCGACTGGCAGGACGAAAAGTTGTGTGTTCTACCTATCGCCGCAGAGATCGGAACGCAATCCGTCCTTCAAAGAGAACACTGCTCTCAACAAGTGGTACGACTTTGGACTTGGACAGGGCGGCGGCATTATTGATTTGGGCGTACTCTATTACCGCACCAATGACATCAGCGTGGTATTGCACCGTCTCGAAACCGATTTGCATCTTCCGAAGCATTCGCGGCAAAGTTGGGAGTCAATGCCCATCCATAGGGAGACCATCATGGAAGATGTATAGGTGAAGCCACTGGCTAACTATGCCTTGCGGTCATATCTTCGTTCAAGAGGCATTGATGCAGACATGGCGGCAAACTACTGCCATGAGTTTTGGTACACAGTGAGGGGAAAACGTTATTTCGCTATTGCCTTTGGCAATATCAACTGCGGTTACGAACTGCGCAACCAGTTTTTCAAAGGCTGCTACAAGTGCAAGGATATATCGTTGTATTATGAAAGCGGCAAAGGTGACAAGAACCACATCTGCATCTTTGAAGGTTTCATGGACTTCCGTGGCATCGGGATAGAACTCAGTCAAGATGTTATCTACTACCACATTTTTTCTCCATAAACTTCAGGATGGCGTAGTCGCCAAATGGCGGTGGCAATGGCACACGCTCCACGCATACCTTCGGGGTGGTTATGTGAGACTATGGTGACTTTTTCTGCTAAAGCTTGAACCTCCTTCTCATCCTTTCCTGCCCAAGCAACTGGCGATACTCGCATCACTGCGCCATTGCCATAGCTATTATATGGTTTTGCATTAGGGGTATGGAGCCATCTTCTAAATCCGCCACCATAACCTGCGAGATTGTCAGGGTATTTGAGGCACCAAGAGCGGAACTTATCGGCAACATCGCCACCATTAAGGATATAATCTGCGACAGCTAAGGTGCAAACGGAGTCATCGGTCGGGTAGCTATCTCTAACATTGTAGAGATCAAAGTCGTAGCGGTCGATGTTGCAAAACTCGAAGCGTGAGCCTGCGATGTCTCCGAAAATGGCTCCTATCATGCCGTCGAAAATTATGTCCTGAATCCTACTAATTTGTTACTGTAACCTCACCCGCTATTGATGTTTTCATGGCTGCAATGACCTCATCGGATGAGAGACCTTTTCCAAAGAGGAACATCAGCTTGGTAAGGGCGGCCTCGAGAGTCATGTCCCTACCGCTTACGATGCCGACATCGGCTAATTGAAGGCCTGTTCCATAACGCTCCTGATGGACGTAACCGGAATGGCATTGTGAGATATTGACTATCACTTTTCCACTGGCTGTTGCTGCAGTGAGGGCATCTATAAGTCTCTTATTGCGAGGGGCATTACCAGAGCCAAACGTGCGGAAAATTATGCCTTTCAGATCTGGAGAATTGAGGACATTGTCTACAATCTCAGGACGGAGACCGGGGAAAAGGGAGAAAATGATAAGGTTCGTGTCCATGTCGTCATGCGGGGTGAAGGGAACGTCGGGATGTGGTGTCCCGATGGCGGCATAGTTATATTTTATCTCAGTGCCCGAAGTCGCTAATGGAGGATAGTTCGGGGAGTTGAAAGCATCGAAATTGTCAGTATCAATTTTTGTAACGCGGTTTCCTCTAAACAGCTTCTCATGGAAAACGACACATACCTCAGGGACGATAGGAGTGCCGTCGGGCTTCTTGGCTGCGGCTATTTCTATGGCAGTTATGAGATTTGCCTTTCCGTCTGTACGCAATGCGCCGATTGGAAGTTGGCTACCGGTAAGGATGACGGGCTTAGTCAATCCTTCGAGCATGAAACTGAGAGCAGATGACGTAAATGCCATAGTATCAGTGCCGTGGAGAATGACGAACCCGTCATAATCTTCATAGTTTTCCTCAATCAGATGAACAATCTTGCGCCAATGGAGAGGCTCAATGTCAGAAGAATCGATAGGTTGGGAGAAAGTGATAGAGTCGATTTCAAGGTTGAACTGACGAATCTCTGGAACGTGAGACAATAGGTGGTCGAAATTGAAACTTTCGAGCGCCCCTGTCTCGTGGTTTTGAATCATGCCGATAGTTCCACCCGTATATATGATTAGGATTGAAGTGCGTTTCATCAGTTTCCTTTGGTTAGGTTTCTATTGCAAAGATAGAATATTTGGAGGGTAGAAACGCAAAAGATAGGATGGAAGATTGGTAAAAGGAGGTTGGCGTTAGTGAAGATATGAACATAGTGTTTTTTGATCAGCAAAACGTTAGAAGTGAGAGTTTTTATGTTACTTTTGACTATATGCTTAAATTGACGAGTTTCATGAAGAGATGGCTTTTCGCTATTGTAAGTTTGGCTGTGGCTGTAATGGTGTCGAGCTGCCAAACATACTACCATAAGACATTGGTTTTCAATGAGAAGTTTGAGAATGGCGATTATGAAGGCGCAAGGAAATACTTGTCATCTCAAAAGAAATTGAAGAAGAAGAACGGGAAGGTGTTGTACGACCTAAACTACGCGACATCATCATTTTGGATGGATGATACAGAGAAAAGCATAGCAAGTTTCGACACGGCGGACAAGTATCAAGAAGATTTCGCTAAAAACTATGCGTACGAGGCTTTGGCGTTAATATCCAACCCGACTGTACGGCCATATGAACTTGAGTATTTTGAGTGCGTCATGCTGCACTATTTCCAGGCTATCAACTACTTGAAAGAAGGAAACATGGAAGACGCTTTGGTCGAGTGTCGCAGAATGAACTTGGTACTTGAGCAACAGAGTGACGCATTTAAAAAGCATGACGGGAAAAGGTATAGTAGGGATGCATTTGGACACTTATTGATGGGAGTGCTTTACGAAATGTCGGGGGACAACAACAATGCTTTTGTGGCATATCGTAACGCAATCGAGATTTATGAGGAGGACTATTCGGGAATGTATGGGACGAACGTACCTGACGCATTGAAACGCGGTGTCGTAAGAACAGCATATCGGACTGGACTTGCAGGAGAAGGGCGAAACTATGAGAAGAGATATGGAATAAATTACGATGCCGCATCTTCGCATGGGAAAGGCAGAGTCGTAGTGTTTCTAATGGACGGAATGTCGCCAATAAAAGAGGAGAAGTCAATAGAATTTGCAAAAGCGGGCGGGGCAGGATTAGTAAGTTTTACAAGCAATGACGGTAGTTTACAGATTCCTATATTCCTTGACGGATGCACACAATCTGAGAGGAACTCACTTAAATCATTGTCATATACAAGATTAGCATTGCCTCAATATGTAAACAGGGGATCAAAATGCGCTGGTACACTTACAGTAAACGGAAGTAAAGCTAAAGCAGAAACAGTCGAGGACATAGAGCAGATTGCCCACCAAAGTTTGAAAGACAGGATATGGCGAGAGGTCGGCAAGATGATACTCAGGGCAGCCGCCAAGGAAGCTATGTATCAAGCAGCATCGAACAAAAACGACTACGTCGGCTTATTCGTCGGGATTGCCAATGCTGTGACAGAGAAAGCTGACACGAGATGCTGGATGTCGCTTCCTGCAAAAATCCGCATCGTCGACATGGAGTTGGAACCAGGAAACTATGAATTAAATTACACATCGTGCGCAACCGAGAGCTCTAAAATTGAGGTGAAAGAGGGTAAGACATTGGTGCTGTACTTTAGGGGATTCTAAAATCAAGAGTTCTTTTTATAGCTCCACACAGCCCAACTATTCATAACAAGAGCAAAAGTCGCAAGAGCGAAAACTTGGTGGCTGATGCAGGAGAAATCGCCACCGCGCACAAAGACTGTCCTTATTCCGTCGATGAAATAGTGGACGGGATTAACGTAGGTGGTCATATAGGCCCAATCGGGCATACTACGGACGGGAGTGAAGAGTCCACTGAGCAACATTACGCATACGACGGTGAACCACATAACAAAGACGGCTTGTTGCATAGTGTCGTTATAGTTTGATATTACAAGCCCCAAGCCGCTGAAAATCAACGCCAAGAGCATTGCCAACAAATAAGCAAGAGCGAGATTACCCTCAGACGTGATGCCATAGACGAGCCATGCCAAGAAGAAACTTATCGACATCACGACCATTGCAATGAGCCAGTAGGGGATAAGTTTTGCCAAGATGAAAGACGCCTTACTTACGGGAGTTACGTTTATGGCCTCAATGGTGCCTTTCTCCTTCTCGGCAACAATATTAAGCGCAGGGAGAAAACCGCACAAGAGCAGAACCAAAATTGCCATGAGTGCCGGAATCATAAAGAGCTTGTAATCAAGGTTACGGTTGTACAGGAACAGAACTGATATCTTAGATTCAAGAGCAGAGATATTTGGGGCGACATGGTGGGTTATAATCTGTTTGGCGTACTGACTACCCATGTTACCTTTTGTACCATTTACCGCATTCGTAGCTAATAGAATTTGCGGATTCTCACCACGTTGCAGATCTCGTTCAAAGTGGACAGGAATATCAATGACAATGTCGGCACGTGAGGACTCGATGTCGTCCATTGCCTCCTTGTAGGAGCTCTTTTGCCCACCAAAGACAAAGTATTTGCTTGCCTCGATGCGGTGGACAAGTTGCTCTGAAAGAGTAGACCTATCATTATCGACAATACTGACAACGACATTTTTCACCTCCATGTTCATGACCCATGGCATAACGCACATTACCATTATAGGGAACATGATTATAAGACGCGGGATGAACGAGTTGCGTCTAATCTGGAGAAACTCCTTTTGTATTAAATATTTGAGAACCATTGTCTTAAGCAAGTCGTTTATTGAACTTTTTTAAAGCAGCAGTTAGCAGAAAAGCCGCCATGAACCCGAGAACAGCCATCTCTGAAGCAACCTTGTCGAACCCTACGCCCATAATCATCAATTTGCGGATTGCCTCGATATAGTAGCGTGGCGGCATTATGGCAGAGACCCATTGGAGCACTCTGGGCATTGTCTCCACGGGGAATATCATACCGCTAAGAAGCAGGCAAGGGAGGATTAGCATCATGGCGGACATCAGAAGCGCAACCAATTGGGTTTTAGCGACTGTACTGATGAGCATGCCCAGTGAAAGTGCGACCATCACGTAGACGCCAGAGATAATGTAAATGTATAAAACGTTGCAGGCGATAGGGACATCCAAAATGAAGTGCGAGATGAGCAAAATGGCCGTAAGTATTCCGAAAGCGAGGACGAGATAAGGAATAACTTTTGAAATGATGATGGTAAGTGGGCGCACAGGACTTACGAGCAGGACCTCCATTGTCCCAAGCTCTTTTTCTCGCACGATGCTTATACTCGTCATCATGGCGCATATAAGCATTTGCAGCATGCCCATTATGCCAGGCACAAAATTGTAGCAGCTCTTCATTTGAGGATTGTAGAGCAAAGAAGAACTGATGTCGAAAGACGTTTGCGCCTCTGGCATCAGGTGTGACGAGATAATTTGAGTGGCGTAGTTGGCATACATCTGTGCCATATTGGGGTCTGTGCCGTCGGTTATTATCTGTATCAGTGGCGTATTGTCTGAAAATGTAGTTGAAGAGAACCTTTTGCAAAAAACAATGGCGATGTCGGCTTTCTGTTCACGGATAAGCAATTCAGCCGATTGGGAATTACTGACTACATGCGTGACATTGAAATACTCATTGGCGTTGAGAGCCTCGACCAACTCTTGTGTTTTATTGTCTGAACTTGACGTAACAACAATCGTCCTGACATTCCTGACCTCTGTAGAGAGGGCGAAGCCGAGAAGGAGCATCATCACCACAGGCATGCCAAAGAGAATCAGCATAGTCCTCTTGTCGCGAAAGATGTGGTGCGTCTCTTTTACTATGAAAGATATGAACTGAGTCATGATCTGTTGTGTTATAGGTTAATGTCTGACGCTTTGGCGAGCCAAGAGAGTGAAGACATGATCCATATCTGGTTGATTGAGCGAACGTTTAAGTTCGTCGGGTGTGCCAATGGCGCGAATCTTGCCATCGACCATAATAGAGATCCTGTCACAATATTCAGCCTCATCCATATAGTGCGTCGTCACGAAAACAGTGATGCCTCTGTCGACCGCCTCGTATATCAGTTGCCAAAATTGTCGCCTTGTTGCCGGGTCTACGCCACCAGTAGGCTCATCGAGGAAAACAACTTCAGGTTCATGGAAGATGCTTACGGAGAACGCCAGTTTCTGCTTCCAACCGAGAGGAAGGCTTGCGACTATGTCGTCGCCATGACTTGTAAGGTCGAGATGCCGCAATAGCTCTTCGGTCTTCTGTTTTATATTTTTGCTGCTCATCCCATAGATACCACCGAACAGACGTATGTTCTCACGTATGGTAAGATCATCATAGAGAGAGAACTTTTGGCTCATGTAGCCGATATGCTTCTTTATTTGCTCAAATTCTGTACGGATGTCGCAACCTGCCACTCTCCCACTGCCTTCGGTTGGCTGGTTAAGACCTGTGAGAATGTGCATTGCAGTGGTCTTGCCTGCCCCGTTTGCGCCAAGGAAGCCGAATATTTCCCCACGGTGAACGGAGAAAGAGATGTCGTCAACGGCACGAAAAGAGCCGAAAGCCTTGACAAGGTGGCTTACTTCGATGACATTATCCTCCTTGTGGGAGACATCTCCCCCACCCTTTTCTGTGGCGTCTTCTGTATGCTGTGGCATAGGAGGACAAAAGATGCCGCGAAACTGATTTAGAATCTCATCGGGAGTGCCGATGCCCTTGATTGAGCCTTCGTTAATGAAGGCGATCCTATCGCAGAGACGCACCTCGTCGAGATATGGAGTAGAGGCGACAATTGTCATACCTTGATTCCTCAACTGGCACAACATTGCCCATAACTCCTTGCGGCTCACAGGGTCAACACCCGTAGTAGGTTCATCGAGGAAGAGGACAGAGGGTTTATGAACCAAGGTACATGAGAGGGCGAGTTTCTGCTTCATGCCACCAGAAAGCGCACCGGCCTTGCGATCTTTAAAAGGTTCAATCTGGCTGTAAATTGCCTTAATGTCATCATAGGCAGCCTCGAGCGTAGTACCGAAGAGAGTGGCGAAGAATTTGATATTCTCCTCGACTGTAAGATCTTGATATAGAGAGAATTTGCCGGGCATGTAGCCGACGCATCGTCTAATCTCCATCATGTTAGAAATCACGTCGTTGCCAATGACCTTTGCGCTGCCGGCGTCAGGAAGGAGCAACGTCGCCATAATTCGATAGAGAGACGTCTTGCCAGCTCCATCAGGACCGACGATGCCAAAAATCTCGCCTTGCTCGACATTGAACGAGACATCACGTAAGGCCTCAACAGAGCCATAACGCTTGGAGATGCCACATACCTCAATAGCAGTCATCAGCATTAGAATTTAACCTCACCGTACATGCCGATTTTCACATAGCCATCGTTTTTGACGGCAATCTTAACGGCATAGACGATATCTGCCCTCTCGTCATCGGTCAAAATGGTTTTGGGAGTGAACTCGGACTTGGCAGAAATCCACGTAACCTTGCCATCATATTCCTTGCGGTCGCCAGATCCGAAATCCGCATAGACCTTAACGTCTTGACCTATCTTTACATTGCTTAGCTGAGCGGAAGTAACGTAGGCTCGTAAATACATATTGTAGAGGTCTGCCACTTTGAAAAGCGGCTTGCCAACAACAGCAAACTCGCCGGTCTCGGCATACTTACTCAGAACGACGCCCGATATAGGTGACGTAATATGGCATTTGCGGAGTTGATCGGCGACTTGGAGGCACTGAACATCGGCAGTCTCCATTTGCGCATTAAGGCTTTGCGTGGAGTTCTTGAGTGTAGAGATCTGCGCATCTAACTGCTTTCGTAGGACATCTACTTGGCTCTTGGCGTCGTCTACTTGCTTACGATTAGCCGCCCCCTCTTGCCACAGCCCGTTAAAACGTTGATATTCTTGCTCTGCCTTAGCGAGCTGTTGGCGGATTGCCGCAACTTGCTTTTCTGTATCGGGGCGCTGAGTGGCATAGACAAGTTTTGTGGCGCCAATCTGTCGAGCGTGGAGATAGAGCTGGACGGTATCGGTAAGTCCGACTTCCTGTCCCTCTGCTACCCTATCGCCCTCGCTGATGTTGAGCCAGAGGAGCTTGCCATTCTGCTCGGAAGAGACGGTTACCTCTGTGGCTTCAAAAGTGCCGGTAGCGTCGAACTCATTCTTGCTGTTGCCACAAGCAGTCAATGCCAATGCTGTCGTTATGATGTATATTCTTTTCATTTTCAAAGGTTTAATAGTTGTTGTTTATATTCTTGAGTCTGTAGGTTTCTTGAAGAAGCTCGATCTCGTGAAGAGCCATCTGTTGGCGTGCCAAAGCAACTGCATTAATGTTACGCACCAATTCGTTGACGCTCTCGGTGCCAGACTCGACCTTCTTATTTGTTCGCTGCATTATACTTTCCCTGAGTCGAACGATTTCTGAGTCATGGTCCATTTGTTTTTGAAGAGAGGCAATGGTTCCATTTACATTACTCGTTTGTAGACGAGTGTTGAAGAGAAACGTCTCTCGTTGGGAGTCGACAGAAAGTTGTTTAAGGCGGATTTGGCGCAAATCATTTTTTCTCGTGTAGAGAGCCCCAATGTTCCATGAGAATTGGATGCTGCCGACGAGCATGTTGTTGTTGACGAGTGGCGTGACATCAGAATGTATGATACCAGCACCGATGAAACTTAATGTTGGGCGGAGCAGGGAATTGAGTTGTTGAGTTTGGCTATCCAGCATTTTTTGTTGGGCTGAGAAATACAGGAGCTCGGGACGTGCGCAAGGAGAGCCACTTTGCGTCTCTGTGGATGCCGGTTTTTCCAAGACTGTTTTATTGTCCAACTCTTTGCCGATAAAGATGCCGAGCATTTCGAGATAGGCAGCACGTGCCGTCGTGAGGTTTTCTTGTTGCTGTTCGATTTTAAGTTTCTCTACCTGAATGGCTTCTAAATCGCCATCGTCTGCCAAGCCACCATTAATCATGCTGGAAATCGTCTTCTCGGCCGTGGAGAGGTCTGTTAAAACAAGAGAGTTGATCTGCGACTTCTCGTCAGCCAAGAGGATGCCGAAAAATAGTTGTTCGACACGCTCATTGACCTCATAGAGAGAGACTTCGAGTTGTGCGGCGTCACTCTCGGATTTCGCCTCCTCTGTTATACGTTTTGCGCGCATCTTGCCACCATCATAGATGTTTTGTTGGATGGTGACAGCGGCATTAAGCATATAATTCTCCATATCGATGCCCATCTGACCTGCGCGGCTATCGCTATCGATAATATCGGTGAAAGCAGAGACACCAGCGCTTATGCCAATCTGTGGCAGCCAGCCTTTTGAGATGTTTGCAATGGAGAAATTCTTGCTTTGCTGAATTATGTCACGCTGGCGAATGGCGGGATAGTTGTCATGGGCTAACTGGCGGCAGTCGCCAAGTGTAAGTGGCGCGTCTTGCGCCCATGCCGTTATGGGCAACAGCAAAGTGACGAGTAAAGCTCTTATTTTCATGTTATTTGAATCTCATTTCTTTCGATTGCAAACTTAGTGAGTGGGGCAAAGAGAAGCATTACCTTATATTATTGCATTATGTTCTTTTTGTAAGAATATTATACGATAATAGTGTACAAAAAGAAAATATTATTATCTTTATGTACGAATATTAAACATAAAGATAATGAACGAGCCACAAACTTTGACGCTTGAAGACGCATTCAAACACCTGATGTCGCAAGGGCTAATCAGCAATAATATCTTTTATGAGAAAGGGTATGGTGTAATTGTTGATGCAAAGAATTTCTTCACTCCATTCATAGCGCGCAAGACGCCATTCTCAATCGACGATTACAGAATAGGGTTGGTTAAACGTGGGAGGTTTTGCGTAATGGTGAATTTGAAGGAGTTGGATATTAGTGCGGGAACGTTGATATTCGTGACGCCTGGGGCTATTGGTGAGCCATTCTGGTGCAGTGAGGATTTCGAGATTGATGGCTTAGGATTTCCAGCAGACCTCTTTCGGCTTGCGCACCACGACCATTTGCCTGAGTTGTTCAACGGGCAGCGTCGTGATGGACAACTTGTTGTGACAAAGGAAGAATTAGAGCTTGTGGACAACCTATTCCACACTCTTTTTAGGATTGTAAAATCAAATCCGATGAGCATGCCGACGGCACTCGCCATGGTGTCGACAATTACAAATCTCTATCAGCACCTATTCTCCATTCATGCTGGCGACGTGGCAGAGCCAGCCTCCTACCCTTCAGTGTTTGACCGCTTTATAGCTCTTGTAAATCAGCACTATAGAGAACAACACCAGCTTAGTTTCTACGCTGAAAAAATGTGTATGAGCGAACGCTACCTTGGAACATTGGTACGTCAGCAGAGTGGAAAAACAGCTAAGGAATGGATTGACCGAGCCATTATTACCACAGCTAAGGTTATGCTGAGGCATGGCAACAATACAATAGCGGAAATTACAGAGACTTTACATTTTACTAATGTAAGCTTCTTTTGCAAGTATTTTAAGCGGTTGGCGGGTATGACACCTGGAGAGTATCGAAACGAATGAATGACAGCCAGTTAGAGATGCGGCAAAGGTTAGGTGTCACTGAAATTTAGGAAAAGAAAGAAAAACGTTGACGTGACGGGAACGGACCCCGTCTCCACATCCCACTTACAGATTTGTTAGGTAAGTACTGCATTTCAAAGGTGGGCGCAGCCCCCTACGTTCCAAACCGTCAACGTTAATATTAGCGAACAAAAGGTTGTCTTTTAATGACAACTATCGCATTGCCGTACGTCTCTTTAGGGTACAAAAAAACAGTGGAGCTCCTCGTGCAAGCGAATCCCTGTTCCACCGTTCACATGTATCCGATACACTGCAAATTTAATGCTTCCCACAAACAAAAGCAAGAAATCGGCTAAAAAAAACGTTGGTGCGTCAAAAAGTGGATTGTTTAAGCCATTATTGCCACGGCTAAAGTCATGCTGCGACATGTCAAAAACATCATGGCAAAAGTTGCATAGGTTCTACTTTTTCGCAAATGTAAGTTTCTCCGCACGTGACTGGAGTGTATCGAAAAGAAAGTAATACAGCCTGTTGAGGCTGTAAATGGAGTAGGATGCTACTTTAATTTTCCGTCCTCGTACTTTCTTACGGTTTACGTTTGTTTACTCACACCCCACCAAATACCCCGTAACGCACAATCTATCAAACGTTTGTCGTGTGTTTTGTAGTAAATCTTGTTGTAAAAATATTTTTCATAAATCAGACGTTTTGGGTACATTTGTTACTACTTTGTTACTCAAAATCCGATGTAAATCTATGCCACGCAAGTCACAAGACGGCCCTATCTCATTAAGAATGAGGAAGCTCGCAAACGGGGGAAAGTCTCTCTATCTCGACGTTTACGTCAATAACCAACGATATTACGAGTTTTTGCACCTGCATCTCGTCCCAGAACGCACAAAAGCGGACAAAGACCTTAACAGAGAGACACTATCTCTCGCGAATGCAATCAAGGCAAAACGCTTTCTCGAACTAAAAAATGGCGAGTATGGTTTTAAGACAAGAGAGACGGAGACGGACTTCCTAACCTACTACAACAACGTCGCCAACGAGAGAGAGGGAGAGGCGACGAAAGCCACTCGCTATCTTTGGGACAGGTGCGCAAGGTTTCTCAAAGAGTACGATGCGGACAAGATTAAAATCTCTTCCATCGATGCCAAATGGATTAATGGCTTTATCGACTTCCTACGCCAAAAGGGTCTTAAAGACACTTCCGTTGCGTGTTACTTCACGAAGATAAAATGCGTCCTAAACTATGCGCACAACAACGGAGTTATCAGCCGTAATTTCCTTACGGGCATTAAACCAATCAAATCACAGTACGCACCACGCACGTACCTTACCCTTGAAGAACTTCGCCAGCTTGCAGCGACCCCCTATCAAGAGAACGTCAAAGCCCCATTCCTGTTCTCATGCCTCACTGGTCTTCGATACTCCGATGTTGAAGCCCTCACGTGGGCTAACGTCTCAACATCAGGCGGAATAACTCGTATCACATTCCAACAGAAGAAAACTAAAAGGCAAGAATATCTCGACATATCCCCACAAGCTGTGCGTTATATGGGTAAGCCTGCCGCACCGCACAAACACGTATTCGAGGATATGCTGACCCCCGCGTTTAACAATATGCACATCAACATTTGGGCGAACAATGCAGGCATCCACAAACACCTCTCGTTCCATTGCGCCCGACATACATTCGCAACGCTAATGCTTACTTGCGACGTTGACCTATATACCGTCTCTAAACTCTTGGGTCACAGCGCAATCAAGACGACGCAGATTTACGCCAAAATCATTGACAAGAAAAAGCAAGAAGCGGTCAACTTAATTCCTACCATCGAGGGCAAGGATGCTTAGTAGTCAATGTCGTCAAACGGCAATTCGTCATTGAACTTATCGAAGTCTGACTGAAACAACTTGTCCTGTATTACACGATATTTTTCAAACTCCGTCTCTGCAAACGCTTTAGCATCTTCGGCTGACACCTTTCCTGCATCTGTAAGAACTGCATCGCCACCAGCTTTAAGAATGATGTCTATTCGCTTTGCCCAATCCTCCATTGTCATAGGGATGTGACGCTTTGTCATGCGCTCTGCTAAATCAAGAACGGAGTTAACAAGTCTTCCCATATCTTCCAGTTCCACTTGTTTCAAGTAGTTCTTGGCAATACTCACGTCTGGTTTCACAATCTTTCCGTTGGGGGCGTTCTCCCACGTGGTCAATCCCATATGTTCCTTTTGGGCGTTGGCTCGTTCCACGATGAGTTCTGCCGCCGTATGCCCATGCACGGCATAATGCATCTTATTCTGCACCATCTTGAAAAATAGACGCGTGGTCGGCGCATCCCTATTGTAATCTATGGAGGTAGCGTAAATATCTGTGAGCTTCTGGTAGAACTTGCGTTCGCTAAGTCGTATCTCACGTATCTCAGCTAACAAATGCTCGAAATAGTCCTCACCTATAAAAGAACCGTTCTCCATACGTTTCTTGTCTATGATGTAGCCACGGAGCGAGAACTGCCTGATAACATAGGTACACCATTGGCGGAATTGCGTGGCACGTATGGAGTTGACGCGATAGCCTACGGAAATGATGGCATCGAGATTGTAGAATTTCGTTAGGTAGCTCTTACCATCTGCGGCAGTTGCCGAGTTTTTCTCGGTAACTGCATCTTCAACAAGTTCTCCGCTCTTAAATATGTTCTTCAAGTGAAAACCTATATTGTCGGTGGAGCAATCAAAAAGCGCAGCCATTGCTTTCTGTGTTGCCCATACGGTTTCATCTTTATATAGCACTTGAATGCCCTGCTCCTTACCATCTGTCACAAAAGTCAGGAACTCAGCGGTACTATTTCTTATTTCAAATTTCTTTGTCATATCTCTTATGTTCGTTTTCTGCAAATATAACACAATCCTTGTTAGCCGCTTCTCGCTAACTCCTGCTTTCGGGCTGTACGGACATAGGCAATGATGCCCGATACTCATATTTAACAACTTGTTGTGAATGTCACTGCTTTATGTGTGATACGTATTTGACGCATTCTTTCACTACGTATATTTACGTATATAAGCCTATGATTTGGGTGTAATACGGCATCTTTGTGCCTGCTTTTGCTGTTTCTCGTGCGGTATATGGGCTATTTAACTTGCCAGTAACTTGCCTGTAACTTGCTGAGATGGGCGTTGCGCTACTTCCTCATCATCTTAATCAGCTCCATCAACCTCTCGTTTTCCCCCCTCAAACACTCTATCTCTTTTTTCAGGAGAGCGACTTCGACGCTCCCACCCTCGCTCCTCACGTCACCGCCAGCCATCGTGTTGCCTGTGCCTATCTGGACGTTACCCGATTTCGCCTCTTCCTTATACATCGACCCCTCACCTGTTATCAGCCACTCGGCAGATATTCTCGGAAGTCCCTTGATTATCTCTGCCAATAAGGTCAAACGCGGCTCCTTGCCTCCAGTGATACAGCCGCTTAATGTAGGCTGTGAGATACCAGTCGCCTTGCTAAAGGCGTTAACGCTCTTATAACCGCTATTTTTAATCGCTAAGCTAATCCTTTGATTTGCAGTGTTTTCCATGATAGAATAATTATAAACAATCCAATAAGAGTAACATAATGTTGTAATATTAATCCAATAGTAATAATATTGCATTGTCATTCAAACGACAAAGCAAGGAACAAACCGAACGACATAACACATTAACAATGAATACAGACATCATTTGCGCACCTCGCATATCAAAGCTCTCAGCCTCTCTATCTCCTCTTTCAAACATTCTATCTCCTTTTTCAGGAGAGCGACTTCTACGCTCTCTCCCTCGCTCCTCACGTCGCCGCCAGCCATCGTGTTGCCTGTGCCTATCTGGACGTTACCCGATTTCGCCTCTTCCTTATACATCGACCCCTCGCCAGTCAGTAGCCACTCGGCAGATATTCTCGGGTTGTGTTTCAAGATGGCGGAGAGGAGATGAACCTTAGGGGCGGTAACATCATTGACTACATCGCTCAGCGTCCGCTGTGGAATACCAGTAGCCTTGCTGTAAGCGTTAACGCTCTTATAGCCACTATCCTTGACCACGGACGCAACTCTTTGATTGACACTATTATCTATCATATAATAATTCTAAATTAGATACTATCTTCTAATTGCATTGCATTGTTAGAATATATATGCTAATATTGCAATACGAAACAAGCAACAAAGCAACACACAACGTACCCTACAAAGGTAACAAATAACGCACAAGCTCATGGAACAAGTTCAGCATTTCGGGGACTACCCAGTAGCATTCTGCTACAACTATCGCAAGGGCATCAAGTCGAGCGTCAGCACCCAATGTCAGTCACGCCGTATGCGCTGGCAAAGTGCGCGCATCTGTGCCGACTTCTACCCAGACATCAACTACCTCGTAATCCTCCATCTCGACAGCGACCAGAAGACGTGTATTCACGTCTCCCCCACCCTCTCGTTTGTCGACTTCACTAACCTCATCGTCGCAGCCGACAAGGGCGACGACCTCGCATCTCTCGTGCGTCGCACCTCCGACACCATCGAGAGCCACCTCCATACTTTCGCACTCTAACAATTAACACTAAGACGCCATGAATAGCAGCAACAGCCAATATGCGGCATTCTTCACGGAGCGGCAAGCGCGCTTTCTCGCCTTTGCCGACTGCGTCCTAGAACTCTACAACCGCATCGTAACAGACTACCCAGCCTTGCGCCGACGTGGCGCGGCATCGTGCGTCCTGCGCACCATTTGCGACAGCGACGAGTACCAGTGGTTGCGCAACCAGTACCCAAGCTACCCGCGCAACCGAAGTGCCATTTGCACCATAATCAACAAAAAAACGAGTGCGCAACGTCGTTTGGAGTTAATTCGCCAAAAATCATCAGAACGAACAGTTAACTAATACGACTATGGCAATGTCTAAAAACCTATGGGCGAGACGACAGGTGTACTTTACCGCCGTCTGCCGCATCTACGCTAACGGCTTCGTCACTTCGGAAGAGCTACGCGCTGCCATAACCCCTCACGCCTCCTCGCCAAGAGGTGAGGACTACCGTCCTCGCGTCAACGAGTGGATGACGGACAACATAGGCAAGCAATGGTTCAAGAGGTCGGGGTATGACGAAGACAACGTGCCGCAATACGTCCTCAACATCGAGTGTGAGGCCGCCAATGAGCCTTACCCCCCGAAACTTGCCATCATGGAAGATATTAACCAGTTCTTCTCCCAATTCTGCCACGCAAGACAATGAAGACCAGCCCCACACCGAGGCGACGTATGCTCTACGCCCTCTACCTCATCCTCTTCTCCGTCGGCTCTGTCCTGCTATGCAGCGAGCCTAACGGGTGCGCAAACGAAGAGTGTTGGTTGCGTACGTTCGTAGCCGTTAAGGCTGTCGGTGTGGCGGCAATCATTGCCAGTTACCTAATCTTGAAAGTTTACATCCTGAGCGAAAAATAAAAACGAGACACTATGGAAAACAGAAACTCACTCCAAGCCCTTGCCGACGCAATCAGGCTGCTTGCGGTCACGAGCCGCGACGTCATGTCGACCGACGACGTGGCAACCTACGTAGGGTGCGCCCCCGACAGCGTCCGTCGGTGGGCTGCCAATGGCGACATTGCCTATTCGCGCCAAGGGCGTGGGCTCTGGTTCAAGAAAGCCGATGTCGACGCTTACCTCCTCGGCAACCGCAGGGCGAACAACGACGAGATAAGCCTCCGTGCAGAGGCGTATTTGCGTGGAAATAAAAACGCTTAGGGACTATGAATAGCGGATGGATACGCCTCTCGCGCCGCCTCCTCGAATGGCAATGGCACGACGAGCCTAATATGGTCGCCTTGTGGGTTCACCTCCTCTTGCGCGCCAACTACGAGCCTACCAAATACCACGGGATGACCATTGGCGCGGGTCAGCTTGTGACCACCCTCAAAGAGCTTAGCTCCAGTACAGGTTTGTCGGTCAAGCAGGTGCGTTTTTGCCTCGGTCGTATGGTCGCCGACGACGCAATCCGCATCACCGCCAAGCGACGCTCTCACACCATCATATCCATCGCCAACTTCGCACAATACCAATTACGCATTGGGGCAAAATCCCAGCCCCACTCAACACGCAATCAATCAGATAGTTACGACACCTCTCCCGAGCATTCGGGGCATTATTATGGCATTATTAGGGCATTAAAAAGGCACCAAAAGTGGCATTATTATGGCAAAATAAAAGCCGCTGTAACTCGCTCTAAATCAAAAGAATGCGACGCCCATCCCGCCACTTTAGGGCATTATTATGGCAATATTTTGACATTAAAAGGGCAAACTAATAAAGAATATAAGAATAATAATTCTGTTGATGTTGTTGTTAATGCGCGCGCGAGCGAGAGCGAGATTACGGCCGATGCCGTTCAAGCCGTCGCAACCGAAATACTCTCCGATGCCGCCTACCAGCCCCTAATCCTGATGCGCGCCAAGATGACGCTCGAAGAGGCACTGAGGGCGATACCAGAGTTTGCCGCCCAATGCCGATGCCGTAACGAGAGCCACCCGAGCCGACGCGCCCTCGCAGAACACCTCGCCAACTGGCTCACCACCAAGATGAGATATGGATACACCCACCCCACACAACCTGTCCCTTGCCGCCCTGACGGACAGTGCGCTCCAACAAGCGGCGCAGCAGCGGCAAATGCAGCAGCAACCGCCGAAGACGAACGCCATCGTGGCGTCATTCTCCGCGCCTACGAGCTTATGGCCGGCGGCAGCTAAGGTCATCTCGCGCTTCGGTCGTGACTTCCTCGACTTCGCAATGACGTTCGCCCCTCAATACCAGCCCGACTTCGCGCAAAACCCCGACAAGTGTATGTCCGACACCGAGATGCCGACGCTCTCCGTCGTCGCCAACGCTTACGGGCGCAACCGCCTAAAGGGATGGCTGATAGGTCAGATGGAAGACTTGAACCGACTGGCTGGGGCGCGCGACAAGTCGCAATGTCTGGCTCTCGAACAGACCGCCGAGGCAATCATCTCCGAGTACTCGCATTTGCGGATTACCGACATCATGCTCTTCCTCAACCGCTTCAAGGCAGGACGCTACGGACGCTTCTACGGCACGACCGACCCTCTCGTAGTCACCTCCGCCCTCCCCGAGTACTGCAAGGAGCGCACGGCGGCAATGTCGCGAATCCACCTGATGCAGGAGCGCGTCAAGGCTAAACTCCAGACGCTACGCTGGTTTGGCGAGGTGGAGATGAACATCGAGGAGCTACGCCATTCGACACTCTGGGCGAACATGACAGCTGAGATGCGCCATTGGTTTGAGACCGTGGCGAGCCTCCGCGACAACCCCGACGGGACGGCAGCCCTCTATGACTTCCACTTCGTCCTCAACCCGAAAACAAACGGAGCGGCTCTTAATCGGGCGTTCCACGCCAAAGACTATCAACTATACCAACAAGCCACAAAAGGGCTGTAAAAACGCCCCTCATGCGCAAAAACGACAAAACGACATAAGCCAATGGAAAACGACAACCAACAACACTACACCGACGCTCGCGGGGTGGCATCCATCCCCGAGAAAGACAAAATGCGCCTGATGCGCGCCATCGAACTCACCAACGACCGTACCGACACAGAGGCGCGTCGCTTCCGCCGAGACCTCTTCCGCCTGTTGCTTTTGGGGACTCTCGACCACGTAGGCATCTGCGTTACGGACGACATGATTGCGATACACGGGCATATCGGGCGAGAGAGAATAGATGGGGGCGCGCATCTCGTACTCAGATGAGAAAGGCCGCTGTTTCACAACAGCGGCCAACGAGACAATTCAAGTGCTTTTCCAAGTGCTTTGTTACCTGCACAAATATAACGATAATTAATTGATTAACAATGAAAAGAAGAGAACAATTAACGGGTTTTTACGACCATTATTCGCAAGCACTTGCCGAGGGCGATATGCTCACCGAGTGCGTGACTGGAGCGCACGTCGGTACGATACGCTGGAGCGACGAACTCGACGGCTGGGCTGTCAGTATGTCGCGCCAACGGCAGGCGACGGAAGTCCCACTCGAAGACCTCCCTCTTGACAACCTGTATGCCACAGCGTCAATCTACGACACCGAGAATTTCTACAACGAAGAGTGGTAGCCCATAACGTTTTTTGCATCATGCTTTTCATCATCTACGCATTCGTGGCTGTCGACGTAGCCATCCTTGCAGCCGCATTCTACTTCATCATGCAACTCGATAAAATGGACGACGAACAGAACGACGACGAAAAAAGAAAACGCATTTGGCGTTAAGGCGTTCCGCAGCTCTCGATGTTAGGGTTATATTTTACTCAACCACACACAAAAAGTTGTTCATTAATTTTGCATAGTAATTTTTTTAGCCTAATATTGCAAAATACCATTAAATAGTTAATTATATGTCCAATAAAAACCGCAAAAAGAGACAGAAATGGCACGCACATTATGCGCATAACGACAATGCACGTTATCTTATGCAGCTTGAAGAGCTTGCGGATAAGTGCGAACGTGTCGCCGCTATGATGGAGTTAAAGGACGAGTTGATTAGAGATTTGGACGACGTTCTCGACCGCCTGCGAGCAGATGCCAGAAAGGCATGGCACGAGTTGTCCGAATGTCAGGAGACAAACTCCGTACACGTGGACATATCGAAACGCCTCGCCACCTTGTGCGGTGGCGCTTCTAACCTCAATTTGTAAACTATGGATATTATTCTTTTTGGCCTACTGGTAGCATTGGCTTTCTTCTTTTATGTCGTTATCAAAGATGGAGACTTCCCAAGACCCGACGATGACGATGCGGCAACGCTTTAACCGCTCCCAACTTCACGCAATGATTAGCGTACTCCGCGGCAGATTGTCCAAGCTACCCCTCGACGAACAATTAAGCGCGCACGAGTATAACATCAGATGGAGTTTGCGAATGAAGATAACGAGAGCCATAGTACAACTATTCAGAAAACTATACGGCAATGAGTGATACAACCGCCTACCGAGCTTACACTAAAAGCGAACTCGCCCTCCTTGTCGGTGTCAGCGTCCGCTATCTTTGGAAAAGCGTACACCACGACAGGACGCTAATGGATAAACTCATAGAGGCTGGTTATACTATCACCAAACGCACCCTCACTCCCCGACAGGCAACTATAATTTTTGATTATTACGGATTAACTTCTTCACATGAACAATGTAGCATATAGGTATTTTTCCGATTGCCAAACGGAAGAACAATTAAAGGTCAAGTATCGCACCCTATCACGCACCCTCCATCCCGATGCAGGGGGCGATGACATATCGTTTGCCAGAATGAGCGACGAGTATGTACGCCGTTGTAGCGACTTAGAGCGAGAGCGAGAGCGCAAGGCGCAAATGGAAAAGGTGAAAGATGTTGCGGTCACTATCGCCTCGATGTACATCAAGGAACATCCAGAAGTGAGAGAGAAAATCAAGACGGTCAAAAAAGACTGCGACGCTTTCCTCTCCAAGGTCAACAATAGCTTGTCTTTGTTAGACAGCTTGCTTGAAGATAATTAACGTGCTTACACGTTAAGGTTGCAGGGGCGGCGAAAGCAATAAAAAGCGTAGGGTCGCCGCCCCTTTTTTCATAATCTGTTGTTAGTGTAATTAGACAAAGAGGTAGCCGTGACGGTGAGCCTCACGCTTCGGATTTTAATTTTATGTGCAAGAGGGCGTAGGTCGCTAACGAGCGACTTGCGCCCATTTGTTTAACACGTTCCTTAGGACGTGTTAAGCATTTCGCCTTTTGCTTAACACGAATAGGGCATACCGCCCCCCCCCCCGAAAAGGTCTAAGAAGTTAGCGGCATTCAACTTTATCGTACACTAACGTACTTTATCGTACACTAACGTACTCTAACGTACACTAACGTACAATGCCCAATTTTTGCGCATATATATTTGCCGCTGTATGTCTGACAAAGAGAGAAATAATAGTTACGGCAAGTTCATTGCGTGGGGTGCGGGCCTCGTTGGGCTTGCGTTCGTTGTGCGCAAATTGTTCTCGTTGAAGAGCATGGCAGGAAGTCTCACCTTTACGCCTTTATTTGCAGGTTCGCCATCCTACAAAAACTCTGAACTTGTCGTACCTATTTCCCTTTACATCAACAACACGTCGAGCGGCTCTGTCAAGGTCTCCATCGAGAAAGTAGAGGTGTATATGGGTGATGCCGTGGTAGCTTATGCCACCATTCCCACAAACAACACCCTCACCATCGCCGCTAATTCCTATTCTCGCCTCCAAGGGTTCAAAATCGCCCTCCCTCTCAACGTACTTATCCAGAAGTTGAACGACAATGTCTCTAACATTGTCAGTGGCAACTATGACAACATATTAAGCTCCATTAAGGTTAAACTCAATGCAATTGTAGGTGGGGTTTTGACTGTCAGCGCATTATACAGTATCGGCTCACAAACGACAAGCGGTCTGGGCTTAGTAGCCAAATCAGCACGCAACATAGGGCCTCTGTCTGACTATCAACCATATTTGCCCCCTAAGACAAACCTAAAGCATGAGGACACTTATGTCAGCGTGTATGCCGACTATAAGAACACCGTGGAGCTTATGCATAAGGTTGTAGCCACAACCTTGCCTGACACAGAGAAACTGGCTAAATGGCTTAAGCGCGACAGCATCAAAGATACTGTCGTCAACATCTTCAATTTCGTCTACAAATACATCAAGTATGAGACTGATGATGTCATGTCGGAGCAGGTGCGTCGTCCTCTTCGCACCCTGTATGACCAAAAAGGCGATTGCGACTGCTATGCGACGCTTATCGCCTCCATCCTCACCAACCTCGGCATCAACTATAAATTCCGTGTTGCCGAACTGCATAACCGCGGCTATTTCCAGCACGTCTACATCGTAGTGCCTCATGGCGCGAATGGCGAGTACTATGTGTGCGACCCCGTTCTCGACCAGCCTCTCAAAGAGTGCAACAAAACCAGATATGAAGACCTATGATGACACGTCAGCACCGCTACATTAATAACCCCAAAAATCTCACGCAATGCCACTACTTCAATATTTAAACGGCGTCATAGATGTTCCACAGCCTTTCGAGGGCGTTACGCTTCCACCAGATTACCCTACCGTGGGTGTTCTCGGTGGTCTGTGCGATTATGATATGGCAGGTCTTGCCGCAATGGCTACGCACTCTGACCTCATCGACCAAGTAACAGGCGAACACGCTCTCGACGAATATAACGGCATCAATGGCGTTGAAGATTGTGAGCTGTTGCGTTCCTACCTTTTGAAGACAAAAGGTGTCGTAGACGCTTGTCCGCAAATGATACAGACGTACGTCAACCCAGAGGAGTTCAGCAATATGCTCGACTACGTCTTGCGATATTGGGACACCGACGCACGAGAGACGGCAGTAGAGAAGATGGCAAGTCGTGAGCTTGCCCTCATTGAGAGCGGTAAAGTCAGAATTGACGATACTGATACCGATGGCGTGGGTGGCGGCTTCTTTAATGCCCTTTGGGTATGCGTTCGCCCACAAAGTGAGTTGGCGCAGGCTACACAAGAGGTTCTTTCTGTGTACAAGGGCAAACTCCGCAATGCGGCAGCCTACGCACGTGAGAATGACGGCAAGGTAACAGCCGAATTGCTTAGTGGATTGTCTGGTATGGATGATGACGAGGTAGGTTCTACGTCGCTCATCTATGGCTGGGATTATCACGATGAACAGGACGGATTGTCTGGTGAGGAGACAATCACCGTTGCCGATGTCGTATCGCCTGATGTGGACTATTGCGAACGCTATTTGCGCAATATGTACAATATGGTAAGCGCAAAGCCGTCCGACTTCTTCGCACAAGAGGCAGAGGGTCAACAATTCGTCAACGCTCTCGGTGTTGTTCTCGACAACTTCCATAGTGGCAAGCTCGACAATGTCATAGCGCAATTGTCTAACAACCGCCAATTTGGTGGTTTGTTCAAGAAGATTGGCAAGGCAATAAAGAAAGCCGCTACGACCGTCGGCAAAGGCGTTTCGACCGCCGTAAAGGCGACAGGCAAAGGTATTGCCAATGCTACTAAAGCGACTGGCAAGGGCATCGCCAATGCGACAAAGGCAGTCGGCAAAGGCGTTGCCAATGCGGTAAAGGCTGTCGGCAAAGCCTTTAAGAAACTCGGCAAGAAGATTGCCAAAGTGGTTAAAAAGGTAGTTAAGTTCCTTATCCGCTTTAACCCCCTAACAGCTTGTATACGCGGCATCCTCATCCTTGCGGCTCGTTTCAATTGGTTCAAGCTGGCAGAGAAGAGCTACCCAGGCACTTTTGCCACATATGCGGAGGCTAAAGTCAAGTGCGCAACCACCACAACGACGAACGGCAAGAAGACTGTATCGTACATCTCTGAGGATTACTACAAGAAGTGTAAGGATTTGTACGGCAAGTTCAAGAACGTCTATACCAAAATCGGCGGCTACGAAAGCAAGCTTAAATCCAACCTTGAAAAAGGCTCGAAGAAGAAGTGGAATGGTGGCGAGGTGACGACGGCTTCTGTATCTAAGGCTTCCGTCAAGAAACTAAAGGACGAAAACGGAGGCGATAAGGCGGCACAGGCAGAGGCAGAAACAGAGTTCAAAGCCGTTGAACAGACCGCAGCCAACAAGAAAGGCAGCAACTACACTCTTACAGAGGATAGCAAGATTGAAGTCGGCACTTCCAAAGTTGAACAGAAGACCGTAGAAGTGACGGCTAATGAGTACGTGACAACGCAGGCTACGAACTTTTATCTCGAAACAGCTACCGACAAAGTCAGTTGTTCCATCCCTAAAGGCACTAAACTCATCATCGACGCTACGGATAAGGGCGTGCCTATCCTCTACGACCAGACGGGCGAAAACACTAAGGGTACTTATTATCGCACGCAATACAACAACAAGTACGGTATCATTCTGAAATCTTGCGTTAAGTCCACTCTTAGCGGTCTTATGGGTCTCGACGAGTACGACGAGAGCCTCTGTGGTTTCTTCTCACGTCGTAAGAAGAAGAAAAATCAAAAGCAGACCGTCAGCACCGCAAAAGCCGTTGATGAGGCGAGAGGCAAAACACGTTCTTCCTCGGCTTCCAATTCATCTTCTACCTCTAAGACATCTTCCCTCTTTAGCAGGATACGCAGTAAGATGCAGTCGGGTGTCAAGACCGTGGTCAAGAAACTTCCGTCCTCCGCAACTACCAAAGCAGAGGCGACCAAGAATAAGAACAAGGTCACAGCCAAGACCAAAAAGGTTGTTGCCAAGAACACCAAAACAGGACAGATAGGCTACGTTGACCAGATAGAGGTTATTTACGACAACAACGGACACGCACTCGGCATTTGGTGGGACGTGGCTATGGCAATAGCATCCGCAACGTCCACTCTTACGGGTCTCGTATCGGCTATGCTCAAAGCCTTTGGCAAGGACAAAGCGGCTAACGCACTCGCTATAACAAGTGCGGCAACAGGAGTAGCAGCCGTAGGTTTTGGCGTAGGCTCTGGTGTTGCAGCAGCCAAAGCTGCCAAAGCCGAAACGTCGACGTCTACCGCGGCTAAGACAAGCAGCTCTACCGCAGCCAAAACAAGCAGCTCTACTGCAGCCAAGACAAGCAGCTCTACCGCGGCTAAGACAAGCAGCTCTACCGCGGCTAAGACAAGCAGCTCTACTGCAGCTAAGACAAGCAGCTCTACCGCGGCTAAGACAAGCAGCTCTACCGCAGCTAAGACAAGCAGCTCTACCGCAGCCAAAACAAGCAGCTCTACCGCGGCTAAGACAAGCAGCTCTACCGCAGCTAAGACAAGCAGCTCTACCGCAGCCAAAACAAGCAGCTCTACCGCAGCCAAACCGATAACAACTACTTCGACCGCTAACGCCATCAACAACAGCGTAAAGTCGAATATCTCTACCGTGACAGCAGCAACTAACACGGTTAAGAACGCCACATCGGTAGCCAATAATATTACAAACGTGGCAAACAAGATTAATAACGTAGCATCCACAACTGGTGCTAACGTTACGCAAGCTGTCGTCAACACCACAAATCTCGTTAAGCAGATTAAGGCGGAGAAACAGGCGGCCGCAGCCACCACCACCCCACAGCAAAGTTCTACGACAAGTACCAATACCACCACTACCCAGCCACAAGCCCAAACGACATCCACTGTCGCTACTTCTTCAACGACCGACAAAAAGAAGCTCCTCACCTATGGTGCAATAGGTCTCGGCAGCATCCTCATCCTCGGGCTTGTACTCGGAGGCAGGCGCAACTAAAAAATCATGACGCATGGCATCTACCGAAAAAATCACGAACGTTCTGAACACGATAAATCAAGGTCTGAACACGGCATCGCAAGCAACAGGTCTTGTGACAAATATCGTCGCAGCCAAAAACGCAGCCAAAAATGGTACGGTATCTACCAATTCACAGACCTCGACGGCATCCACGAGCAACTCGACGAATGCGAGCAACACGACTTCCGCAACGTCAAGCTCCACTAACCTTATACTCGGTTTCGACAAGAAAACTGTCATGATAGGCGGAGCTTGCATCGCAGGTGCGTTGCTCCTTGTACTTCTCCTTAAACGATAACATCATGGCAACAACGACATCAGTATACGAAACACTCATTAAGAAGACCACAGCGAAATCTACTAAGTATGTCGCCACGAAGTCCGACCCGCTTAAGTTGCGAAACACCACCGCCACGACTAATGATAATAACGTGTTGGCGCGCATTCCTAAGGGAACGGCAGTGACGGTCATGTCTTATTCCGCTCCATCTGGTTGGACGGCTGTCAAGTATGGCAATTATTATGGCTTTGTAGCGAGCCAGTATCTATCTGACACAAAGCCGACTACGACAAGCACTACTACTTCGTCCACCTCTTCCTCGTCTTCCACCACCTACACAATTTCGCCGAACCCCTCGGCTACTACCACAACAAATAACAATTCCAGTATGGCAAGTGAAAAAATCAAGAAAGTCCTCAAAGTAGTGGGTATCGCCGCGGGTGTTGGCGTTCTCGCTTATGGGGCATACAAGTTCATGCAAAAGAAGAAGATGCTTCCTGTCGCTAATAGTGGCGAGACCAAAGCTCTTAATGGCGTTTGCAAGTCTAAGAAATGCAGGAAGAAGTCTAAGTCTAAGAAATCACGCCGCGGCAGGGGCAAACTTACGCTTCGTTAGCCCAGTCACGGCTTATCCCAATGGGCTAAAGACCCGATTATTAAATTGTTAAACTCAAAAAATCAATCAAAATGAGCAAGAAAGGATTTGGCGGCTTTAGCTTCTCCAATATTACGAGTGCTAAGACCAATGAAAGCCTGAAGAAGATGGGAGCCATCACCCTCGGTCTCTCCGTCGGTACTGTTCTCAACACGTTCCTCCAGAAGAAGTCTGGTCTTAATGGCGAGACTATTCTCGGACTTAACGGCAACGGCACGACCAATAAATATCTCATCCCGAGCGCAATCGCCGCAATCGGTGTTGTCGCAAGCCAGCTTGTCAAGGGCGACTTTGCTAAGGATGCCGCTATCGGCGTAGCCGCAGCAGGCGCAGCAGGTCTTGTCAACAAGATTACCGAGAAAGCTATCGTCTCTCTCTCTGGTGATGACGAGATGATACCAGGCCTCGGTGCTGCCGACGCTATCTATGAGCAACTTCCCACTTACGGTGGTCAGCCACAAGAGGCGTACGAGACCCAGCCAGCGGAGTACGTACAGGACGACGAAACCGCTACCGTAGCTCCTGAGAATGGCGAGACTATCTCGGGTGTCGATGATGACAACTTCTTCATTGCGTAGACTAAAAACAATGCACGGCGTAGCGAGTGGGCGTTAATCCCCACGCCCCTCTAATCGCCTAATAACCAAGAATACAACTCTTTAATTCATTTCACAATGGCACAATCTGTAACCGTTAGCTCCAATACCGAAAGAGCTATCAGCGTGGACGGCAAGACCCTCCGCATCTCCCCTTACGTCGGTTCTTCACTCTCCTGCGCCAAGGCGGAGTTTGAGGCACGCCTCAACACCATCGACAGCTCCATTGCCTCCGCTGTCGCTAATGGCAAGGCCCGCATCACTGACTTCACCCTCTACACCTCCAAGGCTCTTCAGGGTAACTGCAATCAGGAGATTTTCGAGGCTAAAGACCAGAAAGATGTCGGCATCTGCAACATCAACAACCGCAAGCTCGAAGCCTCTCAGTATATGCTCATCACCGCCGTTCAGGTTCTTAAGGGCGACTTCGACACCAAGACCGTCAACTCTGACAACCTCAAGCAGCTCGCATTCTCCAAGATTTCTGCCGATATGGCTAATGGCGAGTTCGAACTCAAACTCGACAACAAGGTTCTCATCCCGCGCTCGTCCATGCAGAACTTCTACACCGACGGCCCCGACAACAAGCATCTCGACGGCTACTACCGTCTGGAGTGCCCTGTCATGATTACCCCTCAGACCGACATCATCCCCCAGATTTGGCTGCCTGCCAACACCGACGCTTCCAAGCTCGCCGTCAAGGTTCTTCTCCACGGCGCACGTATCGTCGGATAGCCTGCGGTCTTATCGACTTTCGTAGAACTTAATAGTGTGAAGACGAATTGAATTGGCATAGAGGGCGAGGGTATTGGCCACCCCTCAACTGTTGCCCCTTTCGTCTTCACTTTTCCTAAAAAACTTACACGATGTTCTTCAACGTTCCTTGCTCGGCGACTGAAACCATAACGACCCCCATTGAGGCGAAAGCTATAACGCACGTCTTCTTCCAACCGAAGAACGACCGCCTGTGGCTGGCTGATACCGACGAAAGCGGTGCGATAGTCTCGATTATGATTGACGGCAAGCAGATATGCAAAGACCTTTTCATATTGCCTTTCTGCACACAATCGCCCACAGCCACCTGTAATTTTCGTTGGGAAGATGTCGCTATCGAGGTTAACCTCAATGTCAATCTCTCTGAGATTAAGATTACTAAAAAAGACACCGCTGATTATGACACCGACGACTACGATGTTGTCTTTGTGTGTTCAGATAAGGAAGTGGACGAAAGCAAAGGTTTCGAGTTTTTTGAGACCAAAGCTATAACGTGGTGTAATGACGATGTAGACCGCAACTTTCTGTCTGCGCTCAAAATCGAATATGACAACACGCTTCTCGCACTTAAGGAAGAAAAAGCGGAACAACTTAACTCCGCTAATGCCGAAAAGAATGCTGCTAATGCAGCTATGAATACCGCCAACGAGGCTAAGGTTGAGGAAGTCAAAACCCTTAGTGCTGGCAATAAATTGCGCAACGAGCGCAATTCAATCATCAACGAGACAAACACCGAACTCAACAAATCAATATCTGCCCACAACGCTGCTAATGCAGCATTGAGGACAGCCCTTGCAGACACGTCCAATGCTGACAACGTGGCTGCGGCAAACACCGCTTTTGCCACCCTTAACTCTGTAAATTCAGACCTCAACACATATAATACAACTCGCAATACCAAGAACGCCCAATGGAATAAGAGCAACGCAACCAGACTACAAGCCTATTCCATAGAGCAGCTCCCCACAAACCTCAAAACGGACTATTCGACTTCATACCCTACCGCATTAGGCTCTACCGATGCATGGCCCGATAGCGTTGATGCAGACGGGACATTGGCTGCGACCGACGCTCCAACTAATTATCAGACACTGGAAAGTGACGCTCTCGAAGTCAAAGAGGGTGTGGAGTATCTCACGCTCCCGACATACGAGCAGCTCCCCACAAACCTCAAAACGGATTATCAGGCTACCGACACGTCAGTAGAAGATGCTTTGCGTGCGGACATCGGTGTATCGATACCAGAAGCCTTTAAAGGCAACGAGGTTATTCTAGCCCAATTAGAGGAGTTGTACGATGAGTATGGGTCATGGTATCTCGAAGAAGACGAGGCAGGCTACTTTGACGACGGCAACAAAATATTCTTAATCGAACTTAACTTCCCATTCGGTGGCGAAAATCTCCACTATGACAAGGTCGCCTATGAGGTCATTCCCAACTTCCGTAAATTCTGTCTGTTAGATGGCAGGTTCGTTCTTTTGGGGGATTATACGGATAAGGGTGGGTCTTATTCGACAATTGATTTTGCGTCGACGTTTTGGAATGTTAATTCACTCCCTAAAACTCAGAATGTATCGTTTGACGCTTTTCCTACGTTCCTGTTTGCTTACAACGTCATGCAAATCAATCCAGCGGGACGTTACATCTCCAAGCAGACAACGCAGTTCATGCGAGATAATTTTGTCAATTCAACAATTGAGATTGACGGGGCGGAGAATGAGGTTATTCCCAACGGAAGCAATATAGGGCTAATATCAGCGACCAACCATATCCCTATGCGGCAAGCCCTCTATCAAGTCCCATCAGAGGCTGGTCTTCGCAAAAATGCCACGATTAAAGTTTCTCTACCATCTTTTCTCAGACTGAGGCACTCTAATAAGCCTAATTCCGTGGAAACCTATTACGACAATCGAGGTCAGATACCGATTGGCGACCCTTGCTTTTGGCGCACTTATTTCTTTTTCGGGTATCGTAAAATCGCATAACTATGAATAAGACATTTCAGATTATTAAAGACATTGAGACCCCTAAAACATCAGACAGTCTCACCATCACGGAGCGGCTTAAAGAGGGTTACGCTAAGGTGACTGGCGTTTTCGTTGTCCCCCAAACGACTAATACAGACCTCTCGGGTATCGAGGTCTCGCTCAAAATAGCTCAACAAGAAATCCTCCCGTCGGGCTTCGACCTTTCTCTCTTAGCCCAAACCCCATATATATCTATGCACGACGCCACTCTTGATATATCGGACGAGAACATACCTGCACGTTCGTCGGAGCTTGAATTTACCGTGTCTCGCATCTCAACGTCTGTCTCTCGCACTTTCTCGCTCTATGTCATTTTGTCCAAGGAGTAAGTTATGATATACATAGCGGAAATTAACGTTGATGCGCACGAAAGATGGGGCGAAGTATTCAGCGGTGAGTTTATTCTCCCTCCTAAAATACACAGTCTCAAATCTGTCGCAGCGACTGTCGTCCCCGACCTTAATACTCTTGTTGTAGTCAAGGACGCAAACGGAGACAGCACCTTGCACCGCATTAAGTTCGTGCAAGACGAATTGGAGTATTACAACAGGCCGCCAGCCCAGAAAGATAACTACTGTTACGATGACGACGGCAACGATAGAGACTGGGGGGGCAACGAAGACAAAGACAATATCTCGGGAACAACCGCAACGCATGACCGCATCCATCCCACCCTCTACAAGGCTTCCGTCGTCCACTCATATCAGACAGGCACAATATGTGCCGCAATCAACGACTATGGTGAGATAGGCAATCTCCCCACGTACGTTGTCTCGCAATTGCATAACAGTTGTTGGAACAGGAGCAAGCGGACATTCGCCTCCAAAACGCTTGTTAGACAAGGCTCACTGCTCCGCCTCACTTATCAAGAACGCATCGCCTCGCCCTTTGTCTATGACGAAGTTTTGGGCGGCTACCCTGCTTACAAGGTTAAGTTTTACATCGAATACGCCAGCAAATGATTATAGACGATATTATCGAAACAGAGCGCAAGAGGTTCGCCGCTAAGGGCTTCGATGTCATTGTCACACCGATTGGCATCACAGTCAACCGCCGCTTGCTTACTCGGTCGCTGTCCAATGACTGTTACATCCTTACGGGCGTGAGAGGAAGTGATGATGACGTTCGTGACGGTTATATGGAAGTATGCCTATCCTCTGCTAATAATTGCCTGCAAGCGTCACTTCGCCAGCTCGCAACTCTCGGCAGCGGCATATACAAGACTTTCCGACGCACCCTCACAATAAAAACGCTCGGTGAAAAGGATATTGACTTCAAGGATGGCGTGATGAGCGAAGATGACCAAGTCGTCCCTACATACCGACTTGAATTTATCAAGGTCACGCCCGTTAGAAGACTTACAAGCACAACGAAATAACTACAAGCATGATACAGAAAGACAAAGAGACAGTATCGGCACAGACAGAGGCTGTTAAAGCCAGCGTCGAAAACACGCTCAAACTAAAGAGCGTCAATGTTGACATTCTCTCCGCAAGAAATGCCGTCGGTGAGTTTGGCTTCATCACGCCCTTTAAGCTCCGTCGCAATAAGCAGGATGGCGAGTTTGAGAGGTTCAGTCAAACTCTCGACCAGACCGTCAACGACAAGTTCGTTACCGCAGTCAAAGTCATAATCAAAGACACGCACAACACGCGTCTCGATACCCTCATGATTGAGAAGTACAATCAAGAAGTTGTAGAGGGACAAGTTATCAAGCCAGACAAGCAGCCAGCCCCCAAGCAAGTTAGTCCCGATAACAGCGGCATTAATGACTTTGCGACGCAGTTCCTCGGGCTTATGGGCATCGACGCAAACAACGTGCGTGACGCAAAGGGCGCATTGTACAACGCAGCTCTCTGTTTCAATCAGCAGAAGATGGAGCGTGACTTCAACGACAAGATGCGAGACAAGGATTTGGACTACGAGCGCAAGGACAACGAGCGTCGCATCGACGAGCTTACACGCCGTGCGTCTGCCGCAGAGGCGCGCGCCAAAGACCTTGAAAGAGATAATGGCAAGCTGGAGCGCAAGATTGAAAGCCTCGAAAGTGAACTGGAGCGAGCGTCTGAGGCTTACAAAGAACTCCAAAAAGTCAACCCCTCCAATGTCGCATTCGGCTCTCTCCTCGGTGTTGCAGGTCAATATCTTCTCCAGCGTAATGCAGTAGGTCTCGGGCGAGCATTGGGTTTCGATGGGGCAACTCTCGCAGGCATCCTCAACCAGTCGCAGGAACAGGACGCAACACCCGATGTTCCCAATATACCAACTCCAAACGTATTCGTCACTCCTGAAGACGAGCGCACGCCTTATATCGACGAAGTGTGCGAAGCCATGCGTTCAATGTCCGATAAGGACTTCACGCAGACGTACAAATCAGTCATCGCTTTTGCTAAGAAATCGGCAGCGTCATCAACTGATGAGCCAACAGTAACACCCGAAAACTAACCATTCAACCCACAACGTCATGCCCAAATACTCATTCAAAATCAACCTTACCGCAAACGGAGAGACAGAAGCTAAGAACATTGCCACCCTCCTCCAACAGACAGTTACCGTCATCGACAAAGACGACCTCACACGCTTACTGACTAAGGTTGTCAACAGCCCATCAATCGTCAAAACCGCCCTCAAATTCATTTAGTTATGCCTAATAATCTCGACACATACTCACAACGCATAGCCGACGGTCTTAAATCTGACAATGGTCAGATGTGGGTATTTCTCGGCATTGTGGGCGTAGCCGTGGGGGTCGGCTCTTTCTTCCTCATTAGGAATGCCGTGCGCAATCGCCAAACCACTAAAGCGAGCGAGCAAGAGTTGCAAAACATTGTCAACGAGCAAAAGAGTTCGGGCGTTCTGGCTACAATAACATCAACCACAGCTAAATCTATCGCCAACGACCTCTATAACGCTATGGCGAGCGTGGGAACTAATAGCGACCTCATACGCACGTCGTTCGCTAAGATTAAGAATGGTGTGGATATGGCTCTGGTAAATCAGGCTTTCGGAGAGCGTGAATATGGCACGTTTGGCGCACCATTCAGTTCATGGTTTCCCTCGACTATGAAAAATCTGAAAGCGTGGCTCGAAGAAGAGATTGGGGGAAGCAGCTTGATGAAAGACATTGAGGCTAAACTCACAGAGTGGGGTGTATCGATATAACATACAATAATGGAGAGAGCGGACAAAATAGCAATCATAGTAGGTGGCGTATTGACTGCCGCCATCGGTGTTCTCGCTTACTTCTATCGTCGCACGTTAAACTATCAAGCTAAAAAATTTATGGGTGCTAAATACATTACAGTAGATATGCTTTGCGCCTCGACGGTGGCAAAACAAAAGGGCATCACCAATACGCCAGACGCAACGTCAAAAGCTAACCTCGAAGCCCTTATAGCTAACATCCTTGACCCCCTCGTTGAAAAAGTCGGGTTCATTCCGTCTATCAATAGTGGCTATCGGTGCGCAGCCCTTAACTCTGCCGTTGGTGGCGCATCCACAAGTCAGCACATGACGGGGCAAGCCGTTGACCTTGGCGGCACTAAGGAGCAAGTCATCTCAATATTCAAAGCCGCAGTGGCACTCGGCAATTACGACCAGCTAATCTTAGAGAAGAAGAACAGCTACTGGGTACACATCAGCTATAATTCATCAGGCAACAACCGCCACGTCGTTTACGCCACTAAGACAGGCGGAAAACCATATACCAATATCACCTCTAATCCCCTTACTAATTACCTTAATTTCGTTTAGCTATGGCAAATTATCTGACAAAAGCATTGGACTGGGTGGGCAACAAGTTATCCAGCAAAACTAAGAATACCAGTAAGCCTACCCGAAAGACAAAATCCCACAAATCTCATCGCAGGAAGACGGTGTCGGAGAGTAACTTTTGGCAAATCGTAGGCAAAGGCACGAAGACCACCGACGGAGAAAAGTTTCCCTCGCTCAATGCTGTACGACGCAAGGTAAACCGTACTAAGCCCGTCGCTAAATACGATGGAGCTAAAGCTCGTCATTCATGGATTGGCAAGGGCGGCAAACGCAAGTCCTCAACATTCGATATTGAAGTACCCGGACGCAAGGAAGACCGTTGCTTTGCTCGTCGCAAGAAATAGTCTGTTATGCATAAGGCGTTAGTCATATTGATAGTCATCGCCTCGCTCGTTGCGGCGTTAGTCTGGTCTCTTTTTGCTCTCGCGGGGGCGAAGAGAGACGCAAGACGCAATGCCGCCTGCTATCAATCGTCCCTTAGCTTGGTCAATTTCTACCTCACTCGTGACAGCCTATATGCAGCCACCCAAAAGGCGCAATATCGGACTATTACGGAGTTAGAGAACGAGAGGCAAGACCTTATACAAGAATTGGATAACGCTAAAATCCGACTTCGTAACATAGACAACATCACCCACGCCGCCACTCGCACGGAATACGTCGTGCGTCTCGACACTGTGTTTGTCGCAACGCATGACACCACGCACGCCCTATCTTACTCCGACAAATGGTTAACCGCTACAATATTGGGCGATACGCTATCAGTTGTAACTCGTGATAGTCTCACCGTCTTTCTTCACTCTCGCCGTCGTCGTTTCTTGTTTTGGACGTGGAATAGATATACAGGCTCTGCTACCGTGGTAAGCAAGAACCCACACACTCGGATAATGAATGTCGAGACGCTGACGGTGGAGAAATAAAAATATCGTTATGAATGTAATAGAAGAACTTAATCTCATGTCCCCTCTCGATTTAGAGGGGATGCCAACTAAAGACAGGAGACAATTCATAAAATTGTTTATGTCTTACTGTCTTAATAGTTACTACTATTGTCCTGCGTTAAAGGATAATGTATATATAAACCAGCGAAGTATTAAGGAAACGTCAGCTCACGCTGCCAAAAGCACTCTTTCCACATTAGGTGTTATAAACCTACCCGCAATAATCAAAAACGCTTCGGTTGTTAAGATTGACACACCAAAATCTGGTAGCCAAACTAAAAAATTCAGAGCGGATAGTACAATCTTACTTAAAAGTCAAGCAAGGGACAACATCTTCTTCAAATTGGCTGTCGTCCGAAACAAAAGCGGTTATCATATCCACTACTGCGTATCAGGATACGAGGGGACTGATTATGTAAAAATGCTACTGAAAAACGCATATAAACAAAAAGGATAGCAAAAACATCTGGACGTGAGCCGTAACCACCCTATATGCCACAGATGTTTTTACTATCCCGATGCAAATAAAGGCATTTAATCATTAAGCTCCAAATTTTTTGACGTTTTTTTTATGAACCCAGCCGACAACCTCTTACGATATGCGATGGCGGATGATGCCGCAACACCTGTTCTTGTAGACGAACAGAGCGATAACCTCATGTATCTCGGCTATCCCCTCGATAGCTGTACGGGCTTAACCGACCCGAAGTGGCTCATTAAGCGCATCTTGACAATTAAAATGACTGACGGAACGTACACGAAAGTCATCTCTTACGCTGGCGGTACGAAACGTCACAATCAGGCGTGGACAAACCGTAAGCTGCTCGAATATCCATTTACGCCTAATTGCAAGGCCATGACCGAAGAGGAAATAATCAATGCTTTGAAATGAGAATTATTGTCAACCCCATAACAGGCAAACTCGATATGGCAGGAGAGGACATATCTTCTATCGAAAACGCCTCCTTTTACTCGTCGACAACTCCTACGTCAGAGGCTCATGGCGGCATCGACAAGGGCGAGACATTCGATAATGTGCCTATATCAACTGTCTTAGACCGCATTCTTCACAAGCCCCAACCGCCAAAAATCAGTGAGGTTTATACGTCGCCCGTTGCTAATAGCATATACGAACTTGGAGCGTCAGTTGCGACAACTATATATTGCGCATATTCAAGTGGCACTTCTAATGTTGTCAAGGTGCAACTCTATCAGGGTAGCACCATTATTAACACGTGGGAAATGAACTCAACGAGCGGGCAGGTGTCGCACCCGTTGACCATCAATAAGTCTGCTACATACAAGTTCGTCGTGACGGCATCCGACGGTCGCACCGCTAACAGCTCTCTCTCTTATAGTTTCGTCCGCCCAGTCTACTATGGTCTTGCGTCAGCCGACGCTGTGCCATCGTCAATATCTGGTCTGTCTAAGTGGTTGCCAACCGCTACCAGTGGCACGTATGAGGCTAAATATGCGGCTTTCGATAACAAACGCTTCGTGTTTGCCCTCTATGGCACAATTTCAAAAGCTCTGAACCCATCACTCTTTGACATCACCAAGAGCCTGTCTTCGACGTCGGTTAAACTCACGTGTTTGGACGGACAAGAACTCACTTACACACTCTATTATTCAGAGCCTAACACACAAAGCAAGGCTTATCCAGTCAAGTATACGTTTAGTCTCAAAAAATAAAAGAACACATGACCCCCAAAAAAATAAAACCATGCGTCACTCTTAATAATCTTTTAATCGGCATGACGCAAGAGCAACGCTCCGTTCTGCCGAGAAACTTTTTAAAAAGGTATTCTAAACATGATTTCCACTGTCCTGCATTCGGCTATGTCAGGATTACTTCTTCGGGCATCTCAGAAACAGCTCATCATGCATCTAAACGTGTGGCATCCACGATATTAGCCCTTAATTTAAAAAGCATCATTGAAAATGCATACACCGTATTCGGCAAATATACTCCTAAGGGCTCTCGAAGACAATCTAAAATGAAATTTACGGAGATTTATGAGTTGCACGTCGACATTTCAGACGTTGGAATAGCCAAACTAATGATAGGCAAAAACGGCAAAGGTTACTTTGTTCATTATTGCTGCACGGCACTTTAGGGTACAAAAAAAGCAGTGGGGCTCCTCGTGCAAGCGGATCCCTGTCCCACCGCTCTCATGTATCTGATACGATACAAAGTAAGTTTTATTTCTTGACATAAGCAAGAAATAAGCAAAAAAATATCTTAAACAAAGCTCTTCATCCCAAATAATCATGGCGGAAACAACAACAATCAACCAGTTCGGCTCGGGCGTGTCAATGTCCTGCGGCTTCGACCTCGGAGCGAAAACGCTCATGGACAGCCGATGCCTTGTCAAGGACGAGACAGAACTGAACGCAATCCCAGACATTAGGCGTGCCAATGGTCTACTCGTGTGGGTACAAGACGAGACAGCTCTCTACGCATGGGATGCGGTTTCTTCCTCGTGGATACGCAATGGAGCAAAGGGCGACAAGGGCGACACAGGAGAAAAGGGAGAGAAAGGCGATAAGGGCGACACAGGAGAGGCTGGAGCGCAAGGAGCTGCTTTCACATACGCCGACTTCACGACTGACCAGCTCGCAGCACTCAAAGGCGAGAAAGGAGACCAAGGCGCAACAGGAGCTACGGGTGCGCAGGGCGAGAAAGGCGACAAGGGCGACGCATTCACCTACGCCGACTTCACGTCCGACCAGC
>CAVDBL010000017.1:0-42148 GCA_963607345.1 Bifidobacteriaceae bacterium | reverse complement strand
GTGACGGTGACGGTCGTGGGCTTGTGGATGGTGCCGTCGTAGAGGAAGTCGGCGGGAGAGACAGTGACAGTAGCCGTTACAGGCTTCTTCTTTATGGTATAGACCTTGTCGACATCGAAAGAGTAGTTGCTTGCGTCCAGCGACTTGATATTGAACGACTTATCGCCAGCCGTGGTGGACTCAGCAGGCCAGGTGATCTCGTAGTCGGTACCTTCGAGGAGGGTCTCGCCACCCTCGGCAGTCATGACAACGACATCGGTCGGTTTCTGGGCTTTGCCGTTGAAAGTGAAGTCGTTAGAGTATGTAACGTAAGGATCTATCGTCGCCTTGTTGATCTTCCACGTGAGAGTGGTCGTGGCGGCGTCGAGCGTATAGTTTATACTGTTAATGGAGACGGATGCCGAGTAGCTTGAGACATCGGCATTGTTGGCAGCGGTCGCTGATGTCTTGCCCGAATATATTATGTCGTCGTTTTCAATAACATCGGAGCCTTGGAGACCTGAGAACTCCTTGACAGCCACACGTTTAACGGTGCCGTCGTAGGTGAATGGGGCGGTGTAGTCCCAAACGACTTGTAGTTCGGCAGGGTTGATGACGAACGTCGCGGATTTCTCAGCGAGATTGTAGTTGCCGTCGGCTGCATCGGTTATGGTGACAGTCGGCGCCGTTGTAGAGGCATTGACATTCTGGTAGTAGGCGACAGTGTATTCGGAGGAGGGGATCGTAACCTTCTCTCCGTCGACGGTAGCCGTGATTGTCACCTTAGGCTCCTGAGCCGTAGCGTTGTAGGTGAACTCTTTTGGAGCGAGAGTTATGATGTAGTCGTCGAGGTCGAGGGTCTCGATATACCAATAAGTGCCGTTGCCCTTGGGGAGTTTGTAGTTAGCGTTGCTGAGGGTGAGGGCCTTAGCGAAGTAGGTGCCGACATCGGTCTTGACGTTGTCCTCGTAGGAGCTGACCTTGACGATGTCGCCATCGATGACATTGGAGAGTGTCGCCTTGACTGACTGCTCGCGGGCGTTGTAGGTGAAGGTGGTGGTACCCCAATCGAGTTTGACCTCTCGCTGTGCGATGGTGAAATGACCTGTGTAGTCAGGGATAGAGTAGTTTTTGTTGATGCCCTTATCCTTGATGACGATGGTGGCCGTACCTGCGTTGACGTTATCGGAGAAAGTGACCTCGTAGGCGGAAGGGGTGACGACCTTGCCGTCGACAAGAAGTTTTATTGTCGGAGTCTGCGGCTTACCATTATAGGTACAGTTGGGTGCGCTGATCTCGATTTCGGAGAGATCGACCACACGCTTTGTGACGGTAAGCGTACCGGACTTGGTGGTGATGTTGTAGTTGCTGAGGTCGGTATTGTCCTTCGCTTCGCAAGTGAAGTCGTTTGGTTTTGAGCCGACCTCGACGATGTAGGCGAAGTTGTCGCATACGACACCCTCGTCACCGATGAAGCCATTGCCATCGGACACGGAAGTAAAGGCGGTGGTGGTTACCGTCTTTACTTCGAGCGGCTCCTTATTATAGACACGCGTCTTGCTGGCAGAAGTTATTGTGACGTTACGTTTGTTGATGGTGAAGGTGACCGTTTTGACAATTTTGTCTTTGTCGGCAAAAGCTGCATTTTGGTCTCTTGGCGAGTAGGCGACTTTAACAGTATGAGTACCAGCGGAGAGGATGTCAGTAAGCTGATACGGAATGCCATCTTCGGAGAAAGTCCAAGGACCTCCAGAAGTTATATCAGTGTGAGGTGTTGTCCCCTCATAGTATGCGTGATAAGTCAAAAGGTCTTCTATGGTCGAGCCATAATAGCCATCCTCAGCAGACACCGTAGTGTAAACATCGTAGAAATCGCCATTACAATTCAGATTTACCACAAGGTTGATTGACCAATCGAGTCCCTCACTGTCTGTGAAGCTAACCGTTAGATTGTACTGTTTTGCGCCAATTTTACTTGCTGTTTTGTAATTCCAGACGAAGTAGAGCTGCCCATCGAAGAAAGCGAAGTCACTACTGTTGATATTGATATCTTGGGGAATGGCGACATCCTCGTCCAAGATAAGCGCAGTGCGGACGGCATCGTAGCGCGTTGCAGCATTTCTGTCTTTACACTGAGGCACACCCAACCACAGATTATCACCATCGTACTTGAAGTACGGCGTGGCGATCTTGCTGACATTGACGGTGACAGCTTCGGTAGTCTTGACGCTGCCGTCGTAGGCAGAGACGTTGATATGGTAGGTGGCGTCTTCCTTGAGAGGACCACCGATATAGTAGAGGGTAGTGTCGGAACCGGAATAGTCGAAGCGGAACTTAGAGGCATCGGCACCAGAGAGGGAGAGGGTCAGAGGATCGTTGTCGCGGTCGAAGATAAGGATAGGGATCTTGACGGGATTCTTGCGACCCTTGATGTTGAACGTAGTAGGCTCAATCTCGGGGGCATAGTTCGTACCATAGGAGATGGTGACATTGGCTTGCACGGACTGCGCGTCGGGGTCGGGGCATTTGGCGGAGGTATCAGCAGTATAATCCTCATCGACCTCGTAGGTTATGCTGAAGCCTGAAGACTCGGCGAAGAGGTTCGTGGCTACGAAGGTGAGCGTACCATCCTTGGCGACGGTGATGGAGCCGACGGTGTAGTAGGCATCGCGGCTACCCTCGTTTACACTCGCGGTCTCACCAGCCTGGTACTCGTCGCCATCGATCCAGAATCGGCTAACTTTGATGGGGTCGCCATCGGGGTCAACGTCATTGTCGAGGACATTGCCTACGAGAGTCTGGCTCTCGATGAGAGAGTAGCTATCGTCGTTGGCGATAGGGGCGTTGTTGGTTATGAAAGTCTGAGTGGCGAGATCTTGGAAGTTGTTGTTGGTGATGCCGTCGTACTCCTCGATGGGGTCGGTTGGGTCGTCGGCATTGTTGGCATCCGTCTCGACGAGGTCGGCAGGGTGCATGACGTAGGCCTTGACGGAGATGGTCTTATGGGCGACGGAAGAGGCGAAAGAGCCGACGACGGTGAAAGTTGCGGTCTTGCCGTTCTTGATGAATATGGTGCCTTCGGATGGGGAGATTACGTAGGCGTCGGAAGCGGAGGCCGTTGTCGTTATGGAAGAGATGGTGAAGCCGTCGAGCCTGTTGCCGTCGGCATCGTAGGTTATGATACCGAGCTTTGCGCCCTTAGCGTTGGCGTTGGTGGTCCTGCTTGAAACGTTCTGGACGGTGAGGGAGTAAGTCACCTCGTCGCCAATAGCAGCGCAATCGGCACCACCAGTCGCAGCTGTGAGGGCGATGTCGAGTTGCTCGGAAGTGAGGGTTACGGTCTTATTTGCCGATGTAGACTGATATGCCCAGGTATCGATGGCGGCGTTTTCTCCGCGGTCGTTAACAAGAGTGTAATTGTCCCCTCTATATCTGTAATTAAAAGACTTACCCCAAGCGTGGTTAGGAGAGGTTGCACCACTCGTATTTTTGATCGCCGCATCGCCTCCGTTGCTGACCGCTAAAGCAGTGCTTGCCACCCCATTATTGTAATTAGTAGTGGAGGTAGCGACATCTGTATCATCCCAATAGATAGTATTTACGAGATTGTTGGAAGCGGTAGCGTCCTTGATGTTGATGCTTAAGCCACCGACGTTGCGAGCCACGTCGTAGAGAGGAAAGTGGAACTCAGAGAAAGTGAAAGTGCCTTTTGCTGTGACTTTCTGACCATTAGGGACAGTGGTGCCATTGCCGTCCTTACCATCCCACGCGACGGCATTGTCGCCAGCGAAGAAATTGCCAGTAAGAGTCAGGGACTTATATCTGTTATTAGAGAAAGTGAGCGTGATGGAGTATGTGCCCTGCATTGGGGCAGTAAAGACGATGTTGGAGCCTTTGCTGCTTGAGCCACCCTCAGTGCCGCCCTTGCCGACGATGTTGAAATCGGTGATCTTGGGATCGGAGTCGACGGTCTCCTTGCGGAGCCATGTCTTGGAGACGGAAGAGCCGTAGACGCACTTTGTCGCTACGGTTGGGAGGTCGGAGGCAGGTTTGTTGAAGAAAATCTTGTAGGTGACATCCTCATAGACATCGACCTTCTTGCCGTCGGCATCGGTCATCTGGGAGACGACATCGGTGGTGCGTGGGTCGTGGGTCGTGAGGCTTGACGCGCTCTTGTAGGTGGGTTCGCCACCGCTGGTTATGCCCTTGTTGTTGGCGAAGATGGAGATGTTGTCGCCACACATGCCATTGGGGTTGAAGACGGCAATGCTTCCGTTGTGGTTGAGGACGTAGAGGGTGCCGTACCAACGAGACGTGGGCGACTCGGGACCCCAAGCCGCGAGGTTGAGGACGTTGGTGTACATACGACCCTCGATGACGTTCATGTCGGTGGCATCGGTGACGGTGATGTCGAACGCTGAGATGAAGACATTGCTGACGTTGGCACCAGAATAGTAGCCATCGTCGCGAGAGGCGCCATCGCGAATGTCGTATGACTTACCTGTGCCGGGAATGTTGGCTTCCTCGTTTTCCACCCAAACGTTGGTATGCCAAGCCTCTTGGTAAGTAATGGTGTTGCCCCACTCGTTTTCACTCGTCATCGATGGATATACGAGCGTAGAATGTGGAGTGTTGAAGTCATAAATTTTAGAAATCTTGCCTGTCGGCACGGCAGTCTGATTGTCGTCCTTGCCGTGGAACTCAATCTCCCATACGCCTTCGGTTGCCGCAGTGACATCTATCTTGTAGGCATCGTAACCACCATTGAACGCGCCATAGTTAGGACCTGCGAGCTCTTGGTCGCGGTTGGCGATGTAGCCACCTTCGGAATTGTTGACGATAGTACCCGACTCGCCATTAGGAGCACGCCACACGATGCTGCCTGTGCAGTCGGCAGTCGTAGCCGAATTGAGGGCAGAGGAGGCGAAGCGGAGGTGTTCGCCAGCCTTGGCGTACACACGGAACGTTCCGCGCGTGGAGAATGGTCGGTCGACGGCAGAAGATGCCGAAACGAGCATAGCACGGCAGCGCCAGTCGAGGTCTGCCATATTGAGACCATTTGCGTAGCTCTGCGGGTACAAGTCCTTAGAGCCCTCTGCCATGGCGGGCGAGAAGCGTAAAACCAAAAGGACGGCTATCAGAAGTTTCGAAATGAAACGAGTAGCCTTATGGTGAAAGTCGGCAGAAAACAGGTACTTGTTCATCATATATGGTGGCGTATTATGACACATGCAAAGATAGCAGCGTTAGCTGTGTGAAGAAAGGCACAATTCATGCAGAATCGCAGGTAAGAGCTTATTTTTCAGTTAAATAGAAAAAAACAATAGTAAAAAGTGTTCACGGCAGCGCACACTTCTAACTGCAGAATGTAACGGACTGCGAGGCCAAAAGGTTACAAAAAGCATGCCGTTGGCACAAACGTCAGAAGACATTTGTGCCAACGGCATTATGAAGTATGGCTCGCCTTACTGGAAAAGCTCTGTGGCGAAAGCTTCGAGGTCGGCGTATTGGGACTCGAATTCGGACTCGAGATCCTTACGATCGCCACGGGTGCAGCAGTTGAGAATCTCGTAGAAGATGGCCATCGTGCGGCGGACGCCGTCGAAAGAGCCTGCGAGCTTCTCGGGATCGAGACTGAGGTAGTAGTTGAGCTCTTGCCAGTTGTCGAGAGCGTACTCGCGGAGGATCTGGTCACCCTTGGCGAGGCAGGAGTCGCCACCAGCGCGGTAATAGTCGTCGGCCATGGCGATGCTGAAGTAGTTGTGGGGCACGGCACTTGAGGGGACCTCGTATTGGATCTTGTCGAGTACCTCGATGGCGCGCTGGCGTTTGATGAGTGCTGCGGAATCGTCGGCATCGGCCTCATCAAGGAGAGCCGTGGCAAGGCGCGTCAGGTGGAGGCGGAGGTTGGAGCCCATGCGCGACTTATTCTCGTCGAGGTAGAGGCCCGGGGCGTTGTAGAATCCCCAACGGAACTTGTGCATGACGTTGTCATACATCCTGTCGGTGTCGACGGTTCCGCTCATGCCCTGCCTGTCGGTCTTGCCGTAGACGGGCGCAATGCGCTGGGCGAGACCTTCGAGCTGGAAGTAGTTGTCGAGGCCGCAATAGTTCTCCCGACCGACGGTGACGGCGTAGTAGAGAGGGCGCGTCCACCTGCTGGTCGCGAGCATGTCGAGAACCATGAGCTGGTTCTTGAGAATGTAGTTGCCAGAGAGCTTGAAGTCCATGCGTGGGACAATCTTGGAGGCGTTGGCTCTCGTGACTGTGCCATTGGCGAGGACGACGGCGGTATCGATGGGGAGGGCGAACTTATGACCCGGGATGTAGCAGATGCGCCCGGAGGTTTGCGGGAGCGACTTGGTGCGGGGGTCGTCAGAGCGTACGAAATTGATGACGTCGTTGAGGTTCATGGCGTCCTTGCTGATGTCGACGAGATAGATGACATCGCGGTCGTGTGTGTACTGGTCGTGGGTGAAGCTGATGGGCACGGGGTCGCTGTCGTAGGCCTTGCGTTTCATCTGGTCGCAGTACCACTCAGTCTGGAGGTAGGAGAGGTTGCAGATGCGGACGTCGGGTCGGCAGCCCTCGACTTCTTGGGCATACCAGAGGGGGAAGGTGTCGTTATCGCCATTGGTGAAGAGGACGGCGTTCTCGTCGCAGGAGTAGAGGTAGTTGTAGGCGATGTCGCGCGCTATGGTGCAGCCAGAGCGGTCGTGGTCGTCCCAGTTTTGCTGCGCCATGATGCCTGGTACGGCAATGAGGCAGACGACGGAGGCTACGATGGTGGCAGCCATGCGTGGCATGCGAACCTTGGAGAGCCAGTCGATAACCTGAATGACACCGAGACCGATCCAGATGGCGAAGGCGTAGAAGGAGCCGGCATAGGCGTAGTCGCGCTCACGCGGCTGGAGTGGCGTCTGGTTAAGATAGAGGACGATGGCGAGACCCGTCATGAAGAAGAGGAGCATGACGATCCAGAAGTCGCGCTTGTGGCGACCTGCGTGGAAGAAGAGACCTGCGAGACCGAGGAGGAGCGGGAGCATGAAATAGGTGTTGTGCCCCTTGTTGTTCTTCAGGGTGTCGGGCATGAGAGACTGGTCGCCGAGCATCCAGTTGTCGATGACGGGGATGCCTGTAATCCAGTTGCCGTGGGTCAGCTCGCCATGGCCTTGGATGTCATTCTGCCTACCGCTGAAATTCCATAGGAAGTAGCGGAGGTACATGAAGTTGACCTGATAGGCGAAGAAGAAACGGAGGTTCTCGCCGAAGGTGGGGATGGTGGCCGTAGAGCGGTTGCCGTCCTCGTCGACGATGGGAACTTGCTTGCCCTTGAAGTGCGACCAAGACTTGTATTGCTCAATGTGGCTCTGCTGGGAGCTGTACATGCGCGGGAAGAGGACGGAAGCCTGGTACTTGTAGACGGGCTTGTGCTCAACCTCGACGTACTTGCCGTCCTTGACCATGTAGACCGGCTCGCCCTCGAGCTTGGAGGATGCGGCACGGTCGAGAGGCGAGGCGAAAGTCTGACCGTAGAAGAGAGGTCGGTCGCCATATTGCTCACGGTTGAGGTAGTCGATGAGGGCGAAGACGTTGTCGGGGCTGTTCTGGTCCATGGTGGGGTCGGCAGCCGAGCGGATGACAACCATCGCGAAAGAGGAGTAGCCCAGGACGATGACGGCTATTGCCGCTACGACGGTGTTGGCCAGAGCCTTACGGCGACGGAAAGTGAAGATGATGGCCCAGATGAGACCAGCGATGAGCATGAGCATCCAGAAGATGGCGCCGCTGTTGAGACCGAGGCCGAGGCTATTGACGAAGAAGAGGTCGAAGTAGCCGGCAATCTTGACGAGACCGGGGATGATGCCATATAGTATGACACCCAGGACGACGCAAGAGATGGCGAGCGCGATGAAGGCACCCTTGGTTGTGGGCTCGAACTTGCGGAAATAGTAGACCAGTCCGATGGCAGGAATGCAGAGGAGGTTGAGGAGGTGGACACCGATGGAGAGGCCCATGAGGTAGGCGATGAGGATGATCCACCGGTTGGCATGGGGCTCGTCGGCCACATTCTCCCATTTGAGGATGCACCAGAAGACGATGGCCGTGAAGAAAGACGACATGCCATAGACTTCGCCCTCGACAGCCGAGAACCAGAAGGTGTCGGAGAAGGTGTAGGCGAGAGCGCCAACGAGACCTGCGCCCATGACTGCCCACGTGCGCCACTGCTCAGGCTCGCCATCCGCCGTGGTCTCCTGACCGTCGATAAGGATCTTGCGCGCAAGATGGGTTATCGTCCAGAAGAGGAAGAGGATGGTGAACGCACTGGCGAGCGCGGACATGATGTTGATAGACTTGGCTACAAGGGTGACGTCGGGAGCCGCGATGGCGAACATCCTCGCGATGATCATGAAGAGCGGCGCTCCGGGAGGGTGCCCTACGAGAAGTTTGTCGGCTGTGGAGATAAACTCGCCACAATCCCAGAAACTTGCCGACGCCTCGGTCGTCAAGATGTATGTGATGGCGGAGACGAGGAACGCCAGCCATCCCATAAGATTGTTGATAAGGTTGTAACGCTTCATTGGTATGGTAAAGGCGCGACGGACTGTCGGGTCACGTCACGGGATGTACAACAAAGGGCCGAAAGAAACGGCTGTCGCGAATTTAGGGTTAATTTCTTTGTAAAGAGGTGTGGCGGTCGCGTAAAGTGGCACGGCATCCCACACGACGTGAAAAAAGAGTGGGCAAACGTGAGAATCATTATCTTTGCGACAAAAGAACACAAAGAGACACAAAAACATGAACATTCTGCTGATTGGCGGCGGCGGCCGCGAGAGTGCAATAGCATGGAAACTGAAACAGAGCCCTCGCCTGAGCAACCTCTACATCGCGCCCGGCAACGGTGGCACGGCATCTCTTGGGCAAAACGTGGCCCTCGACCCTAACGACCACGCCAAGGTATGCGACTTCATCGTAGCCAACAGCATCGACATGGTCGTCGTCGGTCCCGAGGAGCCGCTCGTCAGAGGCCTCCACGACGCCATCATAGCCGACCAGCGCACGAAGAGCATCCCCGTCATCGGTCCGCAGTCAAAGGGCGCGGCACTTGAGGGAAGCAAAGATTTCGCCAAAGCGTTCATGACGCGCCACAACATTCCTACCGCCCGCTACAAGAGCTTCACGGCAAGCGACATTGTCGAGGGCGAGAAATTCCTTGAAGAGCTCCGACCGCCCTACGTCCTCAAAGCCGACGGATTGGCAGCTGGCAAAGGCGTTCTGATAATCAACGACTTGAGCGAGGCGAAGAAAGAGTTGCGCGCCATGCTGGACGGAATGTTCGGACAGGCGTCGTCGACAGTCGTAATCGAGGAGTTTCTTAGCGGCGTCGAGCTTTCGGTCTTCGTCTTGACCGACGGCGAGGGCTACGTCATCCTCCCCGAGGCGAAAGACTACAAGCGCATCGGCGACAACGACGAGGGGCCCAACACGGGCGGCATGGGCGCCGTATCGCCCGTCCCGTTTGCCGACGCCGACTTCATGCACAAAGTCGAGGAGCGCATCGTGCGCCCGACCGTCGAGGGACTGAAAAAAGACGGCATCCCTTACAAGGGCTTCATCTTCCTTGGCCTGATGAATTGCGACGGCGAGCCAATGGTCATCGAATATAACGTCCGCATGGGCGACCCCGAGACGGAAGTCGTCATGCCACGTCTGAAGACCGACCTCATAGACCTCTTGGAGGCTACAGCCAACGGTACGCTCAGCAAGATGAAGGCGGAGGCCGACCCACGCACTTGCACCACCGTCATGATGGTGTCGGGCGGCTACCCTGGCTCGTACGAGAAAGGTAAGCTGATGAAGGGGCTCGCCGACGTCGACAGCAACAGCATAGCCTTCCACGCCGGCACGAAAGAGGACGGCAAGGGGGGCATCGTCACAAGCGGCGGGCGCGTCATAGCCGTCAGCTCGCTTGGCGAGAGCATCGAGGACGCTATCGGCAAGAGCTACGCCAACGTCGCCAAGATCAGCTTCGACGGAGCGTTCTACCGTAAGGACATCGGTCAAGACATGATAAAGATCCGCGACGCACGGAAGTAATGTACAGACTATTCTCGCGCAATACGCCATTGGCCTATGCCGCCATGCTGCTGATCCTCATAGGATTGCGCGGGCGCATGATATATGACCCGGCGCGGTTTGTCGTGGCAGACACGCCAGACCTCTTCTCGCCGCTATGGACGGTCGTCATGGGGCATATCGTGCCAGGGAGCACGCTGTCGCTGGTGATGGTCATAGCGGTGACGTTTCTCTGCGCACTGATTGTCAACAACATAGTAAACCGATATAGCCTGTCTCAAGAGCGAGGAGCCTTGGGCGGGCTTTTCTTCATAATCTTGTGCGGCGACTTCAGGCTGAGCCTCGCCTTCCAGCCGTGCGTCTTATTCGCATTGGCGCTCATCTGGGGCGTCGACCGCCTCTTCTCAGCGACCAACAAGACGAGACCTTACGCCAGCGTGGCATGGGGATTCGGCATCGTCAGCATAGGCTGCCTGTTTTGGGCTAAGGGCTTGTGCTTTCTGCCGTTCCTGCTAATCTTGATGTCGCTCTTGCGCATTGGCGGCGGGCGGTCGTACACGGCGGCCTTCGTCGGCGTGGCTGGCGTGGCGGCTGTGGCGTTGACGTTGACGCTATTGACCGACAGCCCGTTGGAGGTTTGGCGCGCATACGTGCGCTCTGGACTCGCCACGCAACCGTATTGGCGTCTGGGGCCCGTGTCGATAACATACCTCGTCATTGAGCTTGGCATCACGCTGTTTGCCGTATTGTCGTCGCAGAGGCACTTGCTGGAGATGAGCATCACGGCAAGTCGCAAGGTGAGGGCGGCAGAGTGGATGTTGTTCTACGCCATCCTGCTGATCCTGCTACCCGGCTTCTCTTGCGAGATACAGATACTCGTGGCCATAGGGGCGTCGATGTTGTTGCCCCGTTTTGTCAATGGCATCCGCAACGACAAAGTACGTGAGGCGATACCTCTCGTCATGACCGCCGCGGCGGCATGGTTGATATACATATGAAAAGTTGGGTCATTCAGCCTCCGACATTCTTGCGTCGGCTCTTTCCCCATTCATTTTGGCGAGACGAAGACCATCACGCGAAGAGAGTATACATCTCTTTTGACGACGGGCCCGTTCCCGAGCAAACGCCTTGGGTGCTGGACCTCTTGGACAAGTATGGCGCGAAAGGGACGTTCTTCTGCGTGGGCGACAACGTGAGGAAGCACCACGAGATTTTCGAGGAGGTGCTGCGTCGCGGACACAAGGTCGGCAACCACACGTTCAACCACCTGCCACTGTTCCGCGTCGGGTGGAAGACATTCTCGGAGAACATCGACAAATGTGACAACGTCGAGGGGCACAAGGCCAGATTGTTCCGCGCGCCACATGGCCACATAACGCCATGGCACGCATGGCGACTGACGCATGGTGGCAGATTTGACCGCATAGTCTTCTGGGACGTGATGCCCAAAGATTATGACAACAGGCTCACGAAAGAGGAGGTCTTGGACAACGTCAAAAGGTACGTGCGCCCGGGGTCGGTGATTGTCTTCCACGACTCGATAAAGGCAGGCGAGCGCATGCGCTACGCACTGGAGGGCACACTGGAGATGCTAACCCGAGAGGGATACGAGTTCCCAATCATCGGGGAAGTCTGACACCATTGCATACATACCCAAAACAATCCGCCCTGCGCAATATGATTTGCGCAGGGCGGATTCGTTATATCATTCTTCTACAGGGAAGAGCCTCAGAGCTTCATCACGCAGCAGAGGTAGGAAATCTTGTAAAACCCGAGAATCAGCATTGACGGATGCTTGCCGAGAAGGTTGGACTCCATACGCCCACGGAAGATCCTGAAGAAAGAGCTGCACAAACCCGTTGCATGGATGGCGTCGAGCTTATAGTAGAGCGACAAGAGACGCGACGAGCCGTTGAGCTTGTCGGCATGCATGTTGAGGCTCTGTATCGCTATGCGAACTTTGGAGAGGTAGCCCTCGGAAGTATCGGTAACGTCGTGGTAGACCGGGTTGTCAATATGGAGGACGGAGAAACCCGACTTCTTCAGGTCTGCCCCGAAAAGTGTGTCCTCATGGCCGTAGCGGTCGAAGGTCTCGTCGAAACGGACGGAAGAGGCCACCTTGCGCGAGATGAGGAATGACGACGAGATGAAAGCCGCATAGGGCCTCTTGTTCCTTGCACTCGCTTTGCGCACCTCGTGAGTCAGACCATAGCGGAGACGGAGGGGGTTGGCGACTGCTTCGGCACCACGGCGATAGTCAAGTCCACCGACGACGACATCGGACGTGGCAGCCGCATCGGCATAGACCTTGAGAAAATCCTCGCGCATGGGGAACACATCGGAATCGAGGAAGAGGAGGCTGTCGCCATGCGCCTCGTCCATGAGACGGTTGCGCGTCCTGGCGATGCCGACGTTGTTGGGCGAAACAATATAGCGGCAATGGTCCATATCTTCGATGGACGCGTTCTCAGCGAGTATGCTCATGTCCGTCGAGCCGTCATCTACAACAACGACCTCAGCGTCGAGACCATAGTCGTCGATCTGGCGCGCCAGCTCGTCAACAAGCACGACACAATCGTGGTTGTATGTAGGGATCAGAACTGAAAGCATACTGTGGGATATTGGGATGCTAAATTAGTCATGATTAGAACATAGGCACGGAAAAGAGAATTAATAAATCCTAAGGATACTCAAAAAGACTGGCAAGCGAAGAAAAAACGACTTGGCATGATTTTTTTCTGCTGGAGGTCTTGCATGTTCAGAATATGTTGCCTAATTTTGCATCGCAATCGGGAAGAAAAACACCGAGAGCCACATTCTCCAATAGCTCAGTTGGTTAGAGCATCTGACTGTTAATCAGAGGGTCATAGGTTCAAGTCCTATTTGGAGAGCGGGGAGAAAGACGTCTGGTAACCTTCGGGTTGCTGGGCGTCTATTTTTTATGTCTACCCGTCAACCATCGAGACAAGCAAAGTCGTTGCCTCTCAACAGATTAACGGCAATGCGGCAGAGCTACAAGCCCAACCGCGACACGAAAGGCTCGGCTGGGCTTGTAGCTTTCCCCCATATTATCACGCCCCTACGAGATGTGGGTTAGGCAACGTACGTCTTTTTCGCAAGTCGGTAGGCAAGCCAACAGACGATCCCGTCGACAAGGAATAGGATGTCGCTTGACGCTAAACGATATAGAGCATAGGCAGGCGGCAACGAAGTTGATGATTAACAATGCTCCCAAATCCATAGTCGGTAAGTTGTTCTGTCAGAGCTGAATATAGCCAAAAAGGCTGGCACCTCATAAGAGGAGCCAGCCTTTAGGCGTGTCACACGACCTGATTTACTCAGGGCGACAGTGTTTTTTTACCTATCGCACCTCAGTGTCGCAAATTGCCCATACGCTGGTGGGCGAGGACTGGAGCTGGGTGCGGACTCGGTCGAACTTGTCGAAATCGGAGCCTAAGAGATAGTGACCCACAGAGGCGCGGACAGACAAGCCCATGGACTTCAAGATGGCCAGAGGAGAGTCGTCAATTTGAGGGTACTCCACGACATCGTAGTCAACAAGCCCACCAAACTTTGCCGCGCACTTGATTGCGTCATCAAGGCTGCCGATCTCGTTGACAAGACCATTTTTCACAGCGTCGGCGCCCATCCATACGCGGCCCTGACCGATGCTGTCAACAGCCTCATAGGACATGCGACGACCGTCGGACACGCGGGTCACGAATGTCTTATACGTGCGCTCGATAGAGTTCATAAGAACTGCCTTCTCGCCATCGGTAAGAGCACGGACACCTGTGACGATAGGAGCCTTAGAGCTGCCTACGACATCGAGATCGACGCCAAGGTTGTCGGCAGCCTTCTCAACGTTTGGCACCATGCCGTAAACGCCGATAGAGCCGGTGAGGGTCGTAGGCTCGGCATAGATATAGTTTGCCGCGCAAGAGATATAGTAGCCGCCAGAGGCTGCATAGCCGCCCATGCTGACGACGACACTCTTCTGCTGGTAAAGGAGGTTAACCTCGCGCCAGATGATGTCAGAAGCGAGGGCGGAACCGCCTGGTGAGTTGATGCGGAGGACGACAGACTCCACTTTGTCGTCCATGCGCAATTTGCGGAGCGTTTCCGCGAGGTCGTCGGCGTAGATGTTCTCGTCGTCGGACTCTGACGAGCCGTCGAAAATCTGACCCTCAGCATAGACCACGGCAATCTGCTTGTTGCCACCGTTGTTGTCATCTGCCGGGGTAAGGTCGTAGATGTTCATGAAGTTAAGCTCTTTGACTTCGCAGTCGGCCATAGCCGCCAGCTTCTCCTCGAACTGGTCATAGTAAAGACCACCGTCGACGAGTCCGACCTGCTTGAGATCCTCGGCGCGGGTCGTGAGCGACTGGAGGTTGTCGACAAACTCGTCGATGCGCTCGGGGGCTACATTGCGCGACGCGGCGATAGAGTCTCGAACCTCAGCCCAAATGACGTCGACGATCCTCTGGCTCTGTGCCTTGTCGTCGTCGCTCATGGAGGTGCGGAAGAAAGGCTCGACGGCACTCTTATACCTGCCGTGTTTGAGGACATCGAAGCCGATGCCGAACTTGTCGGCTATCCTCTTGAAATAGAGCTTAGAGACGATGGCACCATACATCGCTACGGAACCTTCGGGGCTGATGAATATGGAGTCGCCCGCGCTTGCCAGGTAAAGCAGCTTGTCAGAGCCAATGACCTCGTCGTAGAAGTAGACCGGCTTGCCGCTCTCCTCCTTGAACTTGGATATTAAGGCGCGCAAGGGGCGCATGTTTGCTGCATCGACGCTTGCGGACGTTCCCTTGAGGTAGAGGGCTACGACATTGTCGTCGGATGCGGCAGCCTCAAGTTTCTTGGCAAGAGTATTGATACCATGAGTGCCTTCGGCACCGCTCATGGCGTTGCGCACACGGTAAATTGGGGAGTCCATGTCCCTGTCGGTGATAGCCTCGGAGAGGTCGAGCGTCATGACGGTATGTGGCTTTGTCGTAACCACCTGCTCGCTCATTGACGACGCTGCAATTGCGGAAATGATCACGAGAGGCAACAGCGTCAAAAAGATAGCTGCCAATATGACTGCCGCAAACGTCAACAGAAATTGTTTCATAATATTGAGTGTTATTGGGTTTCGTCTGTCTTGACCTCCTCATAGTCCACATATTCGCCACCGAGAACGTCGGACACCGACTCTCCGTCGCGCATACGTGGTTTTAGAGAGTCGGAGTCGCCTCCCCTACCCCACCATGAGCGGTCTTTTTTATCCTTCTCATCTTGCTCCTCCTGCTCTGGCATTTGGAAACCCGCTTTCTTCATCATGCGCTTTGCGAAAAGCGTAAGAAACCACGGGAGCAAAAGCCGCCCCACCCATTTGAGAATGAAGAGGACTAATAGTATTACGAATAACGTCGAAAGAAATTTCTCCATAGTCTTATTTTCCTATTTCTTCAACCCTGTCTTTCACCCTCTCCATCAGCCATAAGGGTGTTGACGTGGCACCCATGATGCCCACCTTGCCCGTGAAGCCATCAAGCCAGCTTGGCATGACGTCATCCTCGGAAATCACAAAGTGGCTATTGGGGTTGAAGCCCTTGCATATATCGAACAGCACCTTGGAATTTGAGCTTTTAGCTCCGCCGACGAAAAGGACAAGCTCATGCTCACGAGCGAAGCTCCCCATCTTCTCGGCGCGCGACGCCATCTGTTGGCAGATAGTGTCATGGACCTTCACTTCAGATTGTGAGCGGGAGCGGATAATATCAGCCACGCGAGCGTAGTCGGCAGGGTTCTTCGTCGTCTGGGCGAACAACTCGACAGGTGCGGAGGGGTCAACCATCGACACTTGCTCCTCATTCTCAATGAGAATGCCCTTACCGGCAATCTGCCCCATAAGACCTATCACCTCGGCGTGACCCTTCTTGCCGAATATGACGACCTGACCGCCAATCTCCTTCATTCGCACGTCGGCCTGGCGGATGCGCTCTTGGAGCTTCAGGACGACGGGGCATGTGGCGTCGGTCAGCCGCAAGCCGTTGGCTTTCACAATGTCGTAGCTCAACGGAGGCTCGCCATGCGCACGGAAGAGGACGTTAGCGTCGTGAAGGCTGCCAAGGTCTTGCGCCTCGATGACCTTAAGCCCCTTGGCGCGGAGGCGGTCGATCTCTTGCCCGTTGTGGACAATGTCGCCGACGCAGTAGACCTGCTCGCCGCTGTCGAGGCGCGCCTCAAGAGTGGCGATGGCTCGGCGGACGCCGAAGCAGAAGCCTGAGTGTGGATCTATCTCTACAATCACTTCTCTACCAAGCCGCGCTCAGCCAAAAGATTGATAATGAAATCGTATTGCTCGGCGCGGGTCATGTTGCTGTTGTCAAGCACTACGGCATCGTCCGCCTTGCGGAGAGGGTTGAGGGCGCGGGTGCTGTCCTGACGGTCTCGCTCGACGACGTTGGCGAGGACATCCTCGTAGACGGGCGTCTGCCCTTTGGCGACCATCTCGTCAAAACGACGCTTGGCGCGCACTTCGGGGCTTGCCGTCATGAAGATCTTGAGGTCGGCTTTGGGGAATACAGCAGTGCCGATGTCGCGTCCGTCCATGATGACGCTCTGCTTCTGTCCCATCTGACGCTGCCACTCTGTCAGCTTCATACGGACGGCCGGCAATGCGCTTACCGCACTAACGTTTTGGCTGACAGGCATGGAACGAATCTCGTCCTCGACGTTCTCGCCATTGAGGAAGGTGGTGTTGCGCCCCTTCTCCTTGTCGAAGTCGAAGGTTATGGTAATCGACGGCAGTAGGGCTGCTATGGCATCGGCATCAAGTCCGTCGCTCTTGACGAGACCGCGTCGCAGTGCCGCGAGGGTCACGGCCCTATACATGGCCCCGGTGTCGATATACGCAATGCCGATGGCCTTGGCAACTTCCTTAGCCACAGTGCTCTTGCCGCATGACGAGTGACCATCTACGGCAATGACTATATTTTTTGTTGTCTTCATCTGTTATTGTCTTTTCTTCCAAAGGTAAAACGCCAAACGTCCCAACCCTCCAACGACAGCCGTCACCACAAGGGCGAAGACCGCCGCAATTGCCAGCAGGACGGAGCGTCCATTGGTGTAATGCGCAGTGTCGAAAAATGACACATAGACATTCTGGTTGAGCGTCGAGTCGGTCGCCGCTATTTGCGCCATCTTGCCATCCAAGGCAACGGCCGTCCCGACGGGCGTTACGCCAGCGTGGGCGTCATAGTCGGTCATGAGGGCAAGAACCTTCTCGCCCGAGGGCATCGAGAGACGGTATATGCCGACATATTGGCTCTCGTCGTCGGGATGGCGCATAATGTCGAACCCACGCGTCGTATGCTTTATGGCCGTGCGGCTCGAATCGGACTTGCTCACCATCTCCTCGCGGACCAAGGAGTCTGCCTCCTTGCGCTTCTTCTTCCAATAGCCTGTGGGGGCTACGCTGTCGGCATTGAGGGCGAAAAACATGGGGACGACCTGCCCATCGAGACCATTGAGCGTAGGCGTGCAATCGGAGGGCGTGCGCCCCACGACGTGCGAAGCTGAGGCCGACAACTCATCCGCCTCGACCTGCCCGCCAAGCCATGTCTCGAACCGATATGCGTCAATAGAGAGCATAGAGACCACGAAGACGACAGCCAAGGCGACAATGGAACCCAGCTTGAGCCAGTTGATGCCGCCTCTCTGCTGACGGTTGATGAGGATCCTCGCGACGACAGCCAGTACGGCGATGACGACGACAGCCGTCAAAATCTGTTCGTTTTCCAAACTTACGATTTGTCTATTGTTGGGAAGTGCACTATTCTACTCCTCTTGGCTGACGACCTCATACTCAAGACCATCGACATAGATGACCGAGTAGTAGTCGCGACCCTGCAACTCCATGTAAGCCTTCATTGCGGCAAGATTGTTGCGCGACGACTCGCAGTGGCTCGTCTCGACCTCGCCGCTCTGCTCCTTGACATCGAGGTCGGCAAGTAGGCTGTCCACCTTTGCGGCAGGGATGCGGTTTTCGCGGACGATGCCGCGGACAGCTATCTGCTGCCCGATGAGCTTGGCGTCGAAACCATTGCCTTCTGGTGCCTCGATACGGAGTTTGTTGTCAGACTCGGAATCCTTGTCGGAGACGAAGCAGCGGCGACCGCAATGCTTGCACGTGTGGCGCACTACGCCACGGACGGCGAGGGTGTCGCCCACGTGGGCTTCAGCGACATTGAAGAGCGAGTCTACGGATATCGACATGTCGGACAGAGATGGCTTGCTGCCCGTTTCGCCGCATGAGCTAAGAGCGGCGACAGCGGCCATGACGGCCGAGAAGAATATTACTCTTTTCATTGAAAAAATCTGTTGTTTAGCCGATTATGTATCAGCATACGCAAAAGTAGTAATTATTAGAAGAAATCATCCCCAGCCGTAAATGTAGCGACACATTAAGTAACTTCGCGGAAAGATGCCTAATCCTCTTTAGATTAATGGAGAACAACGCCACAAACTTCCTAACCGCACATCGTAGCGCCATCTCCCTGGCGCCATTGGCCTTCTTCCTCATAGCCTACCTTGGAGGGTCGGCCTTGATGGGCGACTTCTACAAATTTCCCATAACAGTAGCGTTCCTCCTCTCCTCATGCCTTGCCATAGCTGTCAGCCGCGGCAAGATAAACAAGCGCATAGCACGTTTCTCGGCAGGCGCCGGCGACAAGAACATCCTCCTCATGGTATGGATATACATTCTTGCCGGGGCGTTCGCCTACACGGCCAATAAACTCGGAGCCGTCGACGCCACCGTCGCCTTGGCTCTCAGGGCGTTGCCGTCGTCGATGGTCTACGTGGCCCTCTTCGCCGCTGCGGCATTCGTGTCGCTGGCCATCGGCACGTCGGTCGGCACCATTGTCGCCCTCACGCCCATAGCGGCAGGCGTGGCAAGCCAACTGGGGCAGCCCGTGGCGGAGCTTGCCGCCCTCGTCGTAGGGGGAGCTTATTTTGGAGACAACCTGTCGTTCATCTCCGACACGACCATCGCCGCCACGCAGACGCAGGGGGTCAAGATGGCGGATAAGTTCAAGATGAACACCAAAATCATATGGCCCGCCGTGGCTATCATGCTGATATACTGCATCATCAAGGGTCTCGGTACGGATTATGCCCCAGAGGCGTTGGGCACAATAAACTTCGGACTCGTAATACCCTACGCCACGGTCATCGGCCTTGCGGTCGTGGGCATCAACGTCATGGTGGTCCTTGTCGTTGGCATCGTCATGACGGGACTCATCGGGTGCATTGGTGGCAGGATGCCGTTTTGGGACTTCATCGACGCCATGGGCAAGGGCGTCAGCGGGATGGGCGACCTCATCGTCGTGGCAATGCTCGCCGGCGGCATGCTGGAGCTTATCCGCGCCAATGGCGGTCTGCGGCTCATCATCGCACTGCTGAGCCGCGGCGTCCGTGGCAGGCGTGGGGCGCAGGTGGCCATTGGCGGACTCGTGGCTATGGCCAACCTCTGCACTGCGAACAACACCGTGGCCATCATCACCGTCGGGCGCATAGTTCGCGACATTGCGGACAAGTTTGGCGTCGACCCGCGCCGCGCCGCCTCCATCCTCGACACCATATCGTGTTGCGTACAGGGCCTCCTGCCCTACGGGGTTCAGATGCTCATTGCCGCACGACTGGCGGGCTGCACGCCTCTCAACATCCTTCCACACCTCTACTACCCCATGCTCTTAGGGATTTGCGTGGTCGCATCGATCATCCTTGACAGGAAGGTCGCCATGAAAAAATAAGAGCGAAGCAAAAAGACAGCAACAGAAAGAATGGAATACGTACTCATTGCCGCCGGCGTCATCGTCGTCGCCCTAATCATCATCCTCGTAAAATGGGGGCGTACGGAAGAGACCGAGTCGACCGACGAACAAAAGGATACCGACAACGGCAGGGCTCACGTGCCACCCGCCACATGCTGCGGCGCACACGAGGTGTGCGAGGCGGAGACGCTCCTCACGCTCACCGACAAAATCATTTACTACGACGACGAGGAGCTCGACCGCTTCCGCGGGCTTGGTCCCGACGACTATGACGACGCACAGACCGACGAATTCCGCGAGGTGCTGCTCACCCTCCAGCCCCACGAGGTTGCAGGATGGCTGCGAAGCCTCAACCTACGCCGCGTCGAGCCTCCAGCCGAGGTGCGCGACGAGGCGTTGATGGTAGTCAGCGAGTTCAGGGACGAGAGGAGAAACGCCGCAGAGAAGCACTAAGCCAACTAACAGCCCAACATCATGAGCCGCAACGTCGCCACTGCCGTCATCGTCAAGCCCGACCGCTATAAATAGCTGCGGGCAAGACGACATCCGCCCTCCCCACCGACCACCCATTTCTCACAACCAACAACAACACAGCAACATACATGTCTTCCCAACAAAAGCAAGTCCTTGGCGCCGACCAGGAGAAACTTGGCACATTCCCTCTCGGCAAGCTACTGATGCAATACGCCCTCCCGAGCATCATCGCCATGACGGCCACCTCGCTCTACAACATGGTGGACAGCATCTTCATAGGGCAGGCAGAGGGACCTCTCGGCCTTGCAGGTCTGACCGTCACCTTCCCCCTGATGAACCTCTCCAGTGCGTTCGGCGCAATGGTCGGCATCGGCGCAGGAACCATCACGGCCATGAAGATTGGTCAGCGCGACGTCGAGGGGGCCGAGAACACCCTTGGCAACGTCGTATTGCTCAACGTGCTGATTGGCGCCCTGTTCGCCATCGTCTCGCTCATATTCCTCGACCCCATCCTCCGCTTCTTCGGGGCGTCGGACGCGTCGCTGCCCTACGCACGGGCGTATATGGAGGTTCTCTTGCTCGGCAACGTCTTGACCCACCTCTACTTAGGGCTTAACGACGTCGTCCGCTCGTCGGGCTACCCGAAGAAAGCCATGCTGGCTACGCTGACGGCCGTCTTCGTCAACATCGCTTTCGACTACGTACTCATCATGAAGATGGGCATGGGCATCCGCGGCGCGGCCATCGGCACCATCATGTCGCAGTTCGTGGCATTCTGCGTCGTACTGCACCACCTTACGCGCCCGACGTCGTTCATCCGCTTCAAGAAGGGCATCCTCAAATGGCGTCCTAAACTTGTGCGCGCAATCTTGGGGCTCGGCAGCGCGCCATTCTTTACCAACTGCTGCGCATGCCTCGTCGTCCTGCTCATAAACAACGGGTTAGGCTCTTACGGTGGCGACAACCACATCAGCGCATACGGCATCGCCAACCGCGTGGCCTTCATCTTCATCATGATAACGCAGGGCATCTGTCAGGGCATGCAGCCAATCTCCGGATTTAACTACGGAGCCGGGCTTGTCGACCGTTGCGTGGGCGTATACCGCCGCGCCGTCATAGGCGGCACAATCGTCATGACCTGCGGCTTTATCCTTGGCGAGTTCTTCCCGCGCTTCGTCACCAGTTGGTTCACCGACGACGCCACACTTTTAGAAATAACCGAGAAGGCCCTCCACACCATGTTCGCCCTCTTCCCCCTCGTCGGCATGCAGATCGTCACCGTGGGCTTCCTCATGTCGATCGGCAAAGCGGTCAAAGCCATCGTCTTGAGCCTCTCGCGCCAGCTGTTGTGCCTCGTGCCGCTGCTAATATTCCTGCCCAAGTTCATAGGCGTCGCCGGAATATGGCTTGCGCTGCCTATCGCCGACGCTGTAGCAGTAGCCGTGGCGATATTCATGGCATTGCACCAACTTGGCGCACTTCGCAAGTTAGCCGTGGGCAACCATCAAAACTGATTGTGAAAAAGATTATATTTGTCAAGAAAGAATAACACACAGCAATCATGATATTCACCATAGGACGTCAAGTCGGCAGCGGCGGTCGACTTATCGGAAAGATAATAGCCCAGCGACTCAACCTCGCTTTCTACGACCGCGAGATTCTCCAGATTGCGGCAAAAGAGAGCGGCATAAAGGACGAGTTTTTCGAGAAGAGCGATGAGCGCAACTCGTTGTGGGGAAGGTTCACCAGCTTCTTCATGTCAGACCACCTGTTGCCCGCCGAGAACTGCCTCTCGCCCCAGTCGCTCTTCAAGTTCCAGAGCGACGCCATCCGCACAGCCGCCACCGAGGGCAACGGAGCCGTCTTCGTCGGTCGATGCTCCGACTACATCCTCCGCGACATCGAAGACCGCGTCGACGTCTTCATAACGGCCGACATCGAGGCTCGCGCCAAACGCGCAGCCCACTACTACAACGTCACCGAAGAGGAGGCAGCCAAGAAGATTGCCGACATGGAGGAGGCTCGCGCCGACTACTACAATTTCTACACCGAAAAGACGTGGGGCGCGGCGGCAAGCTACAACTTCTGCATCGACACCACCGACATAACCCTTGAGCAGGCTGCCGACATGATTATCGAGTACGCCCACCTCGCTGGTAAAATCAAGTAACAGAGAATTTTGGTCTACTACGTCCTTCTTGGCGGCAACGAAGGCGACGTTGACGAGAAAATGACCGTCGCCCTCGAGATGATGAACGAGGGCGACGGTCATGTCGTTTGCGTCTCCTCCATCTACGAGAGCCCGGCATGGGGCTACGACTCCGCCCTACCCTACCACAACGTGGCGGCAAAGGTTGTCACGTCCGTCGGCCCTTTCGCCTTCCTGTCGTTCCTCAAGCATGCCGAGAGGCAACTGGGGCGACTGGCGAAGACGGAGCCTGGCGGCGAGTATCATGACCGCCCCATAGACCTCGACATCCTGTTGTGCGACGACAATGTCGTCAACACCGAGACGCTCACCATCCCCCACCCCAAGTTGCCAGAGCGACGTTTCGCCCTGACACCACTGGCCGAGATAGCGTCTGAGGTCTGCCACCCCTTGCTGAAAAAAACAATATTAGAGATGCTCACGGAGTGCGAAGACATGAGTCCCGTCAAGTTAGTAGGCTCTCTTCGCGGCATAGACTACCCCACAGAGTAGGACTTCCAACGACCAGAGCGATAACACCACACGAAGAGGATCGAGCGGACGACCCAATCGGCCATCATCGCCAGCCACGTGCCTTCCGCCCCATACGCCTCGGGCCACCCCATGAAGCCGACAAGCCCGAAGATGCTCGTCGCGGTGAAGACGTAGCTTAGACCTACGCGCACAGTCCACATCGACACGAGCGACGTGACCATGGTGAACGTTGCCTGACCCGACGCCCTGAGCGCATTGGGCAACGTGAAAGAGAGTGGCCAAATAAGGATGCCAAACAAGCCGTGGGTCAAGACCATGAGCCACGCCAGTTCAGACACCTGCTCCGAAAGCCCATATATGCCGATGACCTTGTCGGCAAAAAGCAGTAACGGGACATTGACAATCCACATGCCGGCATAGGCCGAGACCATCAAAATCTTGACATAGCGCGACGCCTCGTCGGGACGACCAGCCCCGACGCAACGCCCGACGACGGTCAGCATGGCAAGCCCCACCGACGCGCCCGGCAGAACCTCGAACGAGGCAATGGTGTTGGTGACGGCATTGGCGGCGACGGCGACAGTGCCATAGCTGGCGATAAGGGAGAGGACTATAATCTTTCCCACTTGGAACATGGAGTTCTCCACGCCACTGGGGATGCCGACGGCGAGAATCTTCTTGATTATCGGCCAATCGGGGCGCGAGTGGCGAAGCCCTCTGATGTCAACCATCGCATCCTCATCCCTGCTCGCCTTGCGAAGGCGCCATAAAAGAATGGCAGCACCAAGCGTTCGCGAGACGACGGTGGGGATCGCCACACCCTCGACGCCCATGCCAAGCCCGAAAAGCAAGATGGCGTTGCCAGCCACGTTGACGGCATTGGCCAAGACGGCGGTGCGCATGCTGACGGCAGAATTGCCCTGCGCACGGAAAAGCGCAGCCGCGGCGTTATATATGCCGACGCCAGGGAGGGCGAAGAGCGTCACGAGGAAATATCTTTGGCTATTGTCCATGACCTCGGGGGTCACTGCTCCAAAAAGACCTGCCAGCAATGGGCGATGGCTCACCAATCCGATTACCAACAGAGCAAGGCTGAGAGCCAAGCTGACATGGAGCAGCTGGCGTGCCGAGAGCGACGCCTTGGCACCGTTGCGGCTGCCTATGAACTGCGAGCAGACGACGGCACCGCCTGTCGCCAAGGCGGCAAACAGCTGCTGGAGGAGGACGTTAATCTGGTCGACAAGCGAGACACCGCTGACGGCATCCTCACCGAGGGTCGAGACCATGATTATATCCGCCATGCCGACGGTTATCTGCAACAACTGCTCGACCAGCAACGGCCATACCAGCCGCCACAAGTCTTGCCGCGAGAATATGTGCGAAACCTTGCTGTCCATCAAGTAGTCGAAAAGGAAGAACACGGGTATCAAAACCCGACGGCGCGAAGATATGCAGCAGCACCTCCTCTTGTCGCTGCCCCTGTGCGTTTTTCAATTAAATTTGCATATCGGGGCTTAAACAAGATGGCCTCAGAAGTCAAGACGATAAATAAACTTAAAGACATGAAATACAAGAGGGTACTTCTCAAGCTGAGCGGAGAGTCGCTCATGGGACATCAGGGTTATGGCATCGACACCGAGCGTCTCGGCGAATATGCCACCCAGATTGCGGCAGCGGCACGCGAAGGTGTCGCTATCGGCATCGTCATCGGCGGTGGCAATATCTTCCGCGGACTGCAAGGTGCGGCCAAGGGGTTTGACCGCTACAAGGGCGACCAGATGGGCATGCTCGCCACGACAATCAACTCTCTCGCCCTCCAGCAAGCCATCGAGGCACAGGGCGTCAAGGCGCGCGTCTTGACCGCCATCCGCATGGAGCCTATCGGCGAGATGTACAGTAAGCCCCGCGCCATGGAGCTCCTCGCCGAGGGCACCGTAGTAATCATGGCATGCGGCACTGGCAACCCATACTTCACGACCGACACGGGCTCCTCGCTCCGCGCCATTGAGATTGAGGCCGACGTGATGCTCAAGGGCACACGCGTCGACGGCGTCTACACAGCCGACCCCGAGAAAGACAAGAGCGCGACACGCTTTGAGGAGATCTCTTACGACGAGGTATACAACCGCGGACTGAAGGTCATGGACCTGACAGCCACGGCGATGTGCAAAGAGAACAAGATGCCTATCATCGTCTTCAACATGGACGTTGTCGGCAACCTTGCCAAAGTGCTTGGCGGCGACACCAAAGTCGGCACGCTCGTCCACATCTAAAGACATAGGCACAAGACATAAACGACCGCTGGGCTATGGAGAAGCTAAATCTCCATAGCCCAGCGGTCGTTTATGTTGGCACTATCGAATTGGCTTAGAGAGCCTTGACGTCGCCACGCTCAATGAGGGCGCGACGGGTGGCGGCAGGATAGCCAGTACGGTTGACCCTCGCGTTCTTAAACGAGCCGTCGGGGTTCTGTGGGCGGACGGCCATGTCGTTGTGCTTGACGATGAGGAGGATGGCGAGGTCGTGCCATGCCTGCATCATCTCGCCAGCCGCGCTGAGAGTGTAGTCGTTGAGGTATCGCTTTGCTGCCTCGGGCTCCATCTTCATGGCCGCTGCCTCGACCTCTGCCTGACGGGCGAGGAACTTGGCCTCAAGGGCGTCGCGGGTGGACTGCAAATCGGGGAAGAGAGACGAGTAGCGAGGATAGACCATGTTGCTGACCCAGTTGCAAACCCAGAAAGCGTTGGCCATGGAGAACTGCGTAGGACCAGCATCGGGGGTGTTGTAGCACGTCGGGCGACGCGTCGAGGCGCAATATATCGGGGTGTAGGCAATCATGTTGGCATCATCGTTGCCGAACCAGAGGACACCACCGACATAGTCGGGGACGTTTGCCCTCATCTGGCTTACGAAAGTGAATGCCGTCTGCTGGGTGCTGGTAGGTCTCTCCCAGAAATACTCCTTGCCGTCGTCGCCTTTGAAGACGAGGGGCGTAGGGCGATAGGGCATGAGCCATGGGCCACCGGCCATATTGGTGGTGTCGGCGAGCGAGAGGGCGGTGCCCTCATAGTGGTCGCGCATGTCCATCATCACGTCGTGGACGGAGAGTTTACTGTCGGGCTTGACCCACAATGGCATATCCTGGGCATTGGGGTCGACGCCGAGAGCCCACGCCTCATAGGCCTTCACGTCGGCATGGTGGTTGAAGAAGCTCCACACGCGGGCGTCGCAGAGGCGGCGACCCTCCATGTCGGGGAACGCATAGGCGTTCTTCCAAGAGAACTCGGCATCCTTGCCCTTGAACCATCCCATCTTGCGGGCGTAGGAGATGACATTCTTGGAGTACATGAGATCCTCCTTGGCAAGACCCATCTGAAGGAAGTTGCCGATGCGGCTCTGATTAGCATGTGCGCAAATCATGCCGTCGGGCACACGTATCGCCACCCAGACAACACTCTTGGAGCCTGCGCCGCAGCCCATCATCTCCATGATCCACGCCTCCTTAGGGTCGCAGATGGAGAATGTCTCGCCGCTTGAGTTGTAGCCGTAGGTCTCGGCGAGAGTCGTCATGACCTTGATGGCCTCGCGAGCCGTCTTGGCGCGCTGGAGTCCGAGGTAGATGAGCGACCCGTAGTCGATGATGCCTGTCGTATCGACCATCTCGTCACGACCGCCATACGTCGTCTCGCCGATCGTCACTTGGAACTCGTTGATATTGCCGATGACGGAGTAGGTCTGCTCGGCTTCGGGGATGCGCCCCGTCCACTCGCCAGAGTCCCAACCTACGATGTCGCGCATAGAGCCTTTGGCGTGGCGAGCCGCAGGATAATGGCAGAGGAAGCCGAACATGCCATAGTCGTCAGCATTGTAGGTGCAGATGGTGCTGCCGTCGGTGCTTGCGCCTGGCGTCACGATGAAGTTGGTGCATGCCATGGCGACGGTCGTTGAGACCATCATGGCTGCAGCCATAAGAGATCTTTTTATCATGGGTAGCTATTTATTGTCTGTCGGTTGTTGTGAGGGTTTTGGCTCGGCTGCCAACTGTCGGAGGATCTCGCCCGCGATCATGAGCCCGAAGACGGCGGTCACGTGCATCAGGGTGCCGTTGACGCTCTTGCCGTTCTCGATGGCGTGGTCGGGGTCTTTGTTCTCTTGCAACTCGGGGCTGAAGACGCACTTGAACTTACGGGCGGGGCGCACATTATCGCGCTTGAAACGCTTGCGCAGCGCACGTGCCAAAGGGCATCCCTTAGCGTCCCAAAACTCGACTATGCGGATTTGCGAAGGGTCGGTCTTCAGAGCCGCCCCCATCGACGACACGAAACGCGCGCTGCTCTTACAAGCCCTGAGGATGAGGAGGGCTTTGTCTTTCAAGCTGTCGATGGCGTCGACGACGAAATCATAGTTGTCGAAGTCGTAATTGTCGGCCGTCTCTTCAGAATAGACGTCGCGGATGGCAGTGATGTCGGCATCGGGGTTTATGGAGAGGAGGCGTTGGCGCATGGCATCGACCTTGACCTGCCCGAGCGTGGCGCGCGTGGCCATTATCTGTCGGTTAAGGTTGGTCGGGCATACGACGTCGGAGTCGACAATGGTGAGATTCTTGACACCACTCCTTATGAGGCTCTCGGCGCACCACGACCCTACGCCGCCCACACCGAATATTATCACCTTCGCGCTCTCGACCCTTGCCACTGCATCGGCGCCGAGCAAGAGCCTCGCCCTACCTAAGGCGTCGACTGTTTCGTCCATCTGTGTTATCTGTTTTACGCAAAATTAGGCATAAACAATAAAATGTGGGATAAAAACCATCGCTAAGCTTCACACACGTAAGCACATGCCAAGATAAAACAGCAAATTGACACTCGCGCCCCACTTCGCCATGCGCCCCCGCCAAACAGACAAAGCGGAGATGAACTGCCGTCCACCTCCGCTTTTGACAGTCTCATTTCGCCTTGCGGGTTAGAACCGTCCCGCATGGCACGAGTGCCGTCATAATTAACAAAAAACCATTTCGCCCGTTGCAGACCATGAGCCTGAGGGGCTGCGCATGTTGAGGGAATTACAAGACCTCTCGACGCGCCTTAAAAACCAAAGAACGATACATGGCTGACGCAATCTCTGCGTCCAGGCCTTTGGCCCCGTTGGGCACACAAGACTTTTTTATTGTCAGCCGTGGCACCGGCTTCCAACGACACAAAGGTACGGCAGTGGCGAACGGTGGGCAATACCTAATAATGACTATTTTTACTCATTCTGATTTGCCACTCATCTGCCTCCAAGGCGATGGCGAAAGCCTCGTCGGCCGTAGCCCCATACCAGCGCGTCGCCCCTAACTTCTTGACAATCACGCGCCCATCGTCACCAATGAGAGCTGACGACGGCACGCTCATGGTCAATTGCCCGACGAAGCCGTCGACATCTGACATCTCGCTCGGGTCATCACTCTTCAAGAAAAGGGGTCGCAGGGAGGTATAGCCCCTACGATTGAAATAGTCGTCGACATCCTCGGGGGAGTCGCTCGTGATGAAGAAGAAATCTAACGAAGCCTGGTACTTCTGCGCCGATTTGGCGATGGAGCTGAGCCCAGCCCTAGTCTGTGCGCTCCACACGCTGCCGAAGCACATCAGCATGGGGCGTGAAGGGGGAAACGAGATGAGGGTGTCGGAGCCATGCGGCGTCGAGAGCCTCAAAGCATCCTTCGCACTAAGAAAAACAATCTTGTCGTATGGGCGCGGCTGCGTCAGCACGGCACGCACGGCATAGGTCATGAAGCCTCGGCGCAAGGGAGGCACGAGAGCCACTATCAGGGCCACGAGGAACAGGAAGTCCACGACAACACCGCGGATGCGCTTACGACTGCGGTAGCGTTGCCAAGCTCGGACGAAGAAGTTGCTCATGCCCTTATTTTTTTGGGGGGGATTGTGGAAGCAGGACTATGCCGTCTGGATCTTGACGGGGCGTGGGAACGTTGAGTGCGACTTGCCGTTGGCGACGACGCTCATGCCGATTGCCTTAGCCTGCGCCAGTTCGAGGTTGGCGGTTATGAGACCAGTGAGGTTGATCTGCGACTCGAAGCTCGTATGTGGCTGGAGGGTTATGGGCAGCGAGGGGACGTTGGCGCGGAACTTGCGCACCTGTGAGGGTCCCATGATGAAATTGACCTGCGCATTGCTGAGCTCAACCTCCTTGCTTGAGCGGTTCTTCACCTTGATGGCGAAGACCAACTGACCGCCGACGCTCTTCACCTTGCCGCTATAGCTGAGACCGATAGGGAAGATGGCGTTGCGCAAAGCATAGAAGACGCCGAAGCCTATAGCGGCAATGACGACAACGATAATAGCGAAGGTCCACCAGGAGAAAGAGCTTTCGCCAGCCTGCCTCACCTCGTCGGCCGTCGGGGTGTGGAGCAGGAGCGAGTCGGCAACCGACGAGTCGGGCGACTCGACATGGTCGGGAGCGGTCGTCGCCGCACTGTCATGAGCCAAGGCTCCGGACTGCACCATATGCTGAATTTCCCAACGGAGGCGGTTTATTGTGCATTGCTGCATGAAGATGAGCATGCAGAGCGTAACGAGCACAATGCGCCAATGGGCTTCAACCCATCGCTGGATCTTGACGAAAAACTGGAATATCTTATCCATCTGTTCTTATTATTGCCATGTGAAGTTGGCGAATATAGGCTTTTTGATAGACATGGTCGATTGGCATGGTGTTAAAGTTTCTTTAGGAAAAGCGGGCTAAAAGCACTAAATTTGCGGCGGAATTAGGCGGTGGAGCAGTTCTTGGCAAGAACCCGCCCCCCTCGAATTCTGAAAATTATAAAAAGGGACACACATCTATGGAGAGCTCAAAGATCCTCTACATTTCACAAGAGATTAAGCCTTACCTGCCCGATTCTCCCATCGCGATCTTGAGTCGCGACCTGAGCCAAGGGATAATGGAGGGGGGCAAGGAGATACGCACCTTCATGCCCCGTTTCGGCAGCGTCAACGAGCGCAGGAACCAGCTTCATGAGGTGATACGTCTCTCGGGCCTCAACATCGTCATTGACGACACCGACCACCCCTTGCTCATCAAGGTGGCGAGCATCCAGGCGGCCCGCATGCAGATCTACTTCATTGACAACGACGACCTGTTCAGCCGCAAGGGCGTCACGACCGACCCTGCCACAGGCGAGCTTTTCGCCGACAACGACGAGCGTTCCATATTCTTCGCCCGCGGCGCATTGGAGACGACGAAGAAGCTCCGTTGGGTTCCCGACCTCATCCACCTGAACGGCTGGTTCACCATGATGGTGCCCATCTACACGCGCCTCATGGCGAAGAAAGACCCGTATTTCGCCCATTCGAAGATTGTGATCAGCCTGTATGACGAGGCATGGCAGGGCGAGTGGGAGAACATGAACCGCAAGCTGTGGATGGAGGGCATCGACGAGAAGGCTCTCAAGAAGATCAAGATAACGGACTACCTCACTCTGATGAAGACGGCGATAGACCTGTCGGACGGCATCAGCATCTGCTCGCCCAACGCGACCCCGGAGCTCGTGGAGTATGCCAAGGCGTCGGGCAAGCCCGTCCTCGACTATCCCGGCGACACGGACTACGTCCCCGCCTTCAACGCTTTCTACGACAAGATTCTCGGCAAATAAGCCCCCTTACAAGGGAACATAAATAACGCCGCCCTCGCAAGACGCTACAAGACAGCCGACTGCGAGGGCGGTGGCGTTTTTAAGGGTGTGGCGCACTACAAGAGACCACACAAAAACAAGTCAGCCGCCTTGCGCAACTCTATGCGCAAGGCGGCTGACTTTGATAACATTGCCGCAAGCGGACTTGCTGTTAGATGATCAGCATGGCGTCGCCATAGGGGCCGATGCGGTAGCCCTCCTCGATGGCGGTGCGGTGCGCCTTCATGACGTTGTTGTAGCCACCGAAAGCGCATACGAGCATCAGCATGGTCGACATCGAGAGGTGGAAGTTGCTAATCAGCGAGGTAGGCACTTGGAACTCGTAGGGAGGGAAGATGAACTTGTTGGTCCACCCGTCGTATGGGGTTATGTGGCCGAGCGTGGAGACGGACGTCTCGAGAGCGCGTACGACGGTCGTGCCGACGGCGCAAACCTGTCGTCCCTCGTCCTTTGCGCGGTTGATGCGCTCGACGGCGTCGGCGCGGACGACCATTTGCTCAGAATCCATCTTATGCTTTGTGAGATCCTCGACCTCGACGTCGCGGAAGCCGCCGAGACCGACGTGGAGCGTGACCTCGGGGAAGTCGATGCCCTTTATCTGGCAACGCTTGTGGAGCTGACGGCTGAAGTGGAGGGCAGCCGTAGGAGAGGCAACCGCGCCCTCCTCGGTAGCGAAGATTGTCTGATAGTTGTCGACATCGTCGGGCTCTGGCTCACGACGGATGCAGTCTGGCAGTGGTGTCTGACCGAGCGAGAAGAGAGCCTGGCGGAACTCCTCGTTCGTGCCGTCGAAGAGGAAACGGAGCGTACGGCCGCGGCTTGTGGTGTTGTCGATGACCTCTGCCACCATCGAGTTGTCCTCACCGAAGTAGAGCTTATTGCCGATACGGATTTTGCGGGCGGGGTCGACAAGGACGTCCCACAAGTGGTTCTCCTGATTGAGCTCGCGGAGGAGGAAGACCTCGATGCGCGCGCCAGTCTTCTCCTTGTTGCCGTAGAGGCGCGCAGGGAAGACGCGAGTATTGTTGACGACCATCACGTCGCCATCGTCGAAGTAGTTGATGATGTCGCTAAAGACCTTATGCTCAATCTCTCCGCTCTTCTTGTGGAACACCATGAGCCTTGCGTCGTCGCGGTTCATCGTAGGGTATTGCGCAACCTGCTCTTCGGGGTAGTTGTACTCGAATTCTGATAGTTTCATATATAACTAACGCGTTTCTTCTGTTTGTTGTCTGTCTGCGCCATCGGCTGGCGCTATGGGCTTTTGCGCCCTAATGAGATCCTCGACCTGCTCCATGGTGAGCGCGCCGTCGAGCGTCACGTCGCCGACTCGCGTGCGTCGCAGAGCCGTCAGGTACGCACCCGAGCCGAGGGCTTTGCCTATGTCGCGGGCGAGGGAGCGAATGTAGGTTCCCTTGCTGCACCCTATCTTGAGCGTGAGGCTCATGGCGTCGGGGTCGAAACTCATTACTTCCATGAGGGAGATCTCGATAGGTCGGCTTGCGAGCTCTATCTCGTCGTGGCGACCCTTGCGGGCGTACTCGTAGGCGCGGTGCCCGTCGACCCTTATGGCGGAGAATGTTGGCGGCACTTGGTCGATATGGCCGGTGAATTGCTCGCTCAACACCTTGTCGATCAGCTCACGGTTGATGTGGTCGGTCGGATATGTGCCGTCGACTTCGGTCTCGCCGTCGAAAGAGGGAGTCGTCTGCCCGAGCTTGAGGGTCGCGACATACTCCTTGTCGTGATCCATGAGCGTCTGGAGCGTCTTGGTGGCGCGGCTAGTGCAGACGATTATGAGACCTGTGGCCAAGGGGTCGAGCGTGCCAGCGTGACCTACCTTGATTTTCTTGATGCCGAGGTGTCGTTTGAGGAGGAAACGGATCTTATTGACGGCGTCGAAGGACGTCCACGTCAGCGGCTTGTCGATGGCGAGACGCGCACCGCCCAGGAAATCAATGTTTTCCAAGAGAGAGTGGGGTTATCCTAAGAAGATGAGAGTCAGGATGCCAGCCAGAGCGCAATAGACGGCGAACCAGAGGAGCTTGCCACGGCGGACGATGTTAATCATCCACTTGCAGGCGAGGCAACCGGAGATGAACGCAGCAGCGAAGCCCGCAAGCATGGTCAGAGGCGAAACGGTCGACGCCGCCATGGTCTCGGCACTGTCGCCCATGAGCTTGATGCCGTCGAGGAGAGCCTCGCCGAGGATGGGCGGAATGACCATGAGGAACGAGAACTGCGCCATGGTCTCTTTCTTGTTGCCGAGGAGGAGACCTGTCGCTATCGTCGTGCCGCTACGCGAGAGACCGGGGAGAACCGCCAGAGCCTGCGAGAGACCGATGATGAAGGCATCGAGGTATGAGACATTTCCCTTGGCGCGCGGACGAGCGTAGTATGCGAAGGCGAGCAGGAGTGCCGTGACGCAAAGCATGACGCCGACGATGAAGACGCCCGAGCCGAAGACCTCCTCGACCGAGTCCTTGAAGAAGACACCGACGATGCCGATAGGGATCATGGAGATGACGATGGAGATGGCGTAGCGCGTGGCGTCGTTCATCTTGAATTCGAAAAGACCGCGGAGCACCCACCATATCTCACGCCAAAGGATGACGATAGTAGAGAGTACCGTGGCGACGTGTACGACGATGGTGAACGAAAGGTTCTGCTCGGCATCGATGCCAAGGAGCTTGGACGCTATGACGAGGTGACCGCTGCTGCTGACGGGCAGATATTCCGTGAGGCCCTGGAGAATACCCAGGAGGACTGCTTGAAGTGTATCCATTCTGTTTGGCTGCGCCCCTCGATTATTTCTTCATTATGGCGTAGACCTCGAAGATGAAGCCAGCGAGGACGACGATTGGCGCGAGGGTGATGCGGCGGAAGCCGTAGATATCGGCATTGAAGACATTGGGGTCGTCGCTGCCGCCACCGGCCATGAGGATGAAACCAAGAATGATGACACCGAAGCCTATGGCCAGCATCTTATAATTCTTCTCGCCAAGAGCGAAATCCTTGTCGCTCTGAGAGTTCTCTAAATCTTTTGCCATTAGTGCTGTTAATGAAATATGAAGATGGGGTTGAAACACTCTAAACGTAGAGGTCCGCAGTGCGGAGGCTGAGGTACTTGTTTACCGAGCGCGCCGTCGAGACGATGGTCATGAGAACGCCGATGGCGAAGACCGTGACGAAGAGCGCGGCGACCGACGTGACATCGGAGAAGCCTATGACACCCGGCAATTCGCGAGCCGCAAGGAATATGACGGCAGCGAGGAGAGCGTTGGCGACGAGCCCGCCGATGAGCCCTTGCGCCACACTCTGGGCGAGGAAGGGGCGACGGATGAAGCCGCGGGTGGCGCCGACGAGCTGCATGGTGCGGATGAGGAAACGCTTGCTGTAGACCATGAGGCGCACGGTATTGTTGATGAGCGTCACGGCGACGAGGAGCATGACGGCCGAGAATATCAGCAGTACGATAGAGATGCGCCGGATGTTGTCATGGATGAGGTTGACGACATCTTGCTCGAAATAGACTTCGCGGACGGGTTTGTAGCCGCGGATTGTCTGCGCGACGGACTCCATGCCCTGCTCGTCGGCGTAGTCGGCGAAGAGCTTGACCTCCATGGAAGGGAGGAGGGGGTTCATGTCGAGCGTGGCGACGAAATCCTCACCGAGGTTCTCCTGCATCTGGCGCGCCGCCTCCTCCTTGTCGATATACTTGACGCTCTTGACTTGAGGCGAGGCGAGGAGCTGCTTCTCGATTTGCCGCACCTCGGCTTCGCGCGAGTCGGGCGCGAAGGTGACCGAGAGGCTGAGGTTCTCCTTGACGTATTCTGAGACGCGGTTGGCGTTCAGCATGAGGAGACCAATCATGCCGAGGAGGAATAGCACCAGGGCAATGCTTATGGTTGTGGTGAAATATGAGCTGCGGAGTTTGCGCGCCGCGGCCTTGTTGGTCTGGTTGGGCATATCAAGACTACATTACTTACAAAGTTAGCGCGAAAAAGAGCCTTAGCGTGAAGTTTAATATATTTTAGGGAATTACGGAGCAGCATAGAGGCGAAGAGGCGCAAAAGGTGATTTGCCCTTTGCGCCTCGATGCTGTTATGTCTTATGTCGACAGACTTTAGTTGTCGCGGATGAGGGAGCGCCAGTCGTTGGAGGAGTTGTCGGAGAAATCCAGCGTCGCCTCGCGCTCGTTGCGGTCCATGCGGAGGATGGGGATTTGCTCTTGCATATAATCTTGGATGGCGTCGATGAGCGGACGCTCGGACTCGTCGGCGAAAGTGAGAGCGTAGCCCTTAGCCATGCCGCGGCCCGTTCGACCGACACGGTGGACATAGTTCTCGGGCTCCTCGGGGACATCATAATTGACGACGTAGTCTACGCCGGGGATGTCGATGCCGCGCGCCGAGACATCGGTCGTTATGAGGAGCTGGACTTTGTGGGAGCGGAAATCGTCGAGAGCCTTCTGCCTCTCGCGCTGCCCCATGCCGCCATGGAGGAAGACGGACACGAGGGAGACGCGGTCCATTGCCGCCTTGACGCGCTCGGCGCGCACCTTGGTGCGGACGAAGACGATGATGTGGCCGTCGGGATTCTCACGCGCGATGCGCTCAAGATAGAAACGCTTCTCGTCCATAGGGACCGCCAGGACTTGGTGAGTAACGTTTTTTGCCACCTTGTTCTGGCTCATCTCGATGCGCACGGCTCGGTAGACGAGCGAGTAGGCGAGATCCTTGATCTTCTCGTCGACGGTGGCGGAGAAGAAGAGGGTCTGACGGCGTCGCGGGAGACGGCGTACGAGTTGGCGGATGTCGTTATAGAAACCGAGAGCGAGCATATGGTCGGCCTCGTCGACGACGAGGGTCTCCGTCTGGTCGGTCATGAGGAACCCTTGCGAAGCGAGGTCGAAAAGTCGGCCCGGTGTTGCGACGACGATGTCGGCCTTGCCCTTGAGGAGCGCGATCTGATTATCTTGCTCGACGCCGCCATATACGGCGACGACGCTGACGCCCGTCCCCTTGGCGAGCTGCTTTATGACACCAGCCACCTGCGACGCCAGCTCGTGTGTCGGCTCCATGACGACGCATCGGGCACCTTGGTAGCCGAAGCGGCGCGGGCGCGAGAGGAGGTTGGAGACGACGGGGATGGCGAAAGCAGCGGTCTTGCCCGTGCCGGTCTGCGCGATGGCGAGGATGTCCTCACCCTCGAGGATGTGGGGGATGGCCTTGAACTGGATATTAGTCGGGCGAGTGAAACCGAGGTCCTTGACATTAGCCAAGACCTGAGGTTGGAGGAGTCGGAGGTCGTCGAAACGCACGGCGCGTGATTATTGCGAAATTGTGGACTAAAGATCTTTGAGAGCCTGACGGATGGAGGTCCATCGGGTGGTATCCATCTTGGAGCCGATGACCTCGATGACGTTGCCGCTGGTGATGGCGCCTGCGGTGGCGCACTGCTTGGGCGAGAGACCGTTGATCATTGCCCATACGAAGCCTGCGGCATAGAGGTCGCCAGCACCTGTGGTGTCGATGGCGTTAGAGCTGATGATGCCGACGCGGGTGTGCTCATTGCCCACCTTGACGAGGCTGCCGCGGCGACCTTGCTTGAGGACGACGCACTCTGCAATCTCGCCCATCTCGTTAAGGGCCTCGTCGTCCTCCTTGCCAGTGAAGGCCGTCGCCTCCTCCTCGTTTGCGAAGACGACATCGACATAGCGGGATATGATGCGCTGCATGAACTCCTGATTGTCCTCGACGACATTGTAGGAGGCGAGGTCGAGCATGACCTTGAGCCCGCGGTTGTGTGCCGTAGCGAGCGCGCCCTCGATGAGTTTAGGGTTCTGGACAAGGTAGCCCTCGACGTAGAGGTGTGTGAAGCCGTCGAAAGCGGAATCCTCGATATCGGCGGGCTCCATCTCGACAGCGGCGCCGAGGCAGGTGCACATGGTACGCTCGGAGTCGGAGCTTATGAGGGAGATGCAAGAGCCTGTGCGCGTTGCGCTTGTGCGGAGGAGGGGCTCGACGCCGTTTTGGCGGAGGTCGTCGGCATATTTGGTGCCAAGCTCGTCGGTGCCGGTCATGCCGATGAAGCCGGCATTGATGCCGAGGTTTGCGAGACCGCATATTGTGTTGGCCGCACTGCCTCCGCTGACAATCTGAGGATGGAGACCTTTGACCGCCTCGAAGATCTCGGCGGAGCGTTGCTCGTCGACGAGGGTCATTGCGCCCTTGGGGAGATTGAACTCCTTGAGAATATTATCGTTGGGAATACGAACAAGGATGTCGACGAGGGCGTTGCCCAAGCCTAAGACTTTTGCTTGCATGAGAAAATCAGAAGTGAATGATGAAAAACAGTGGCAAAGATATTGCGATTTCATGAAAGTTGCATATTTTTGCCATCGCTTTTCGGGTCTGGGCGACCCTCCGATTGGCACTTCGGCAAAGCTGGAACACGTTCCGTGCGGCCGATTTAAGCTCACTCCCGATAATGGGGGTTCGATATATAACCATTTTCTCCAATAGCTCAGTTGGTTAGAGCATCTGACTGTTAATCAGAGGGTCATAGGTTCAAGTCCTATTTGGAGAGCGATAGAGGCATCTGGTGCGAACTGGGTGTCTCTTTGCTTTTTATAGGCAGCATTAAGAGCGAAGCCCTAAGAACCTTGTCGGGTTCTTAGGGCTTCGCTTGTTTTTTATGCGCTAAAAAAGACGCTACACGAGACGCTTGACGTGGTCGCGACGATCGCCAGGGAGGAGGTCGACGGGCGGGATCTCGATCATTGTGTAGCAGCCGGGACGTTGGCGGAGGACAGCGCGTGCGCAGCTGACGAGGACCTGACCTGTGAGGGCAGGGTTATTGATCTCCATCGTGAAGCGGAAATTCTGGTTGGCGGTTGTGCCAGAGACGCCGTTGCGGATGAGGTTGACGCCATGGCCGACATTGTTGAGAGCCTCGACGCTCGGGACCTCGATGACGTGGGTCTCGTCGTGGGCGAAGTAGTCGTCGGCTTTGATGGCTGCGGCAACGTCTTCGAGTTTATAGCCGTCTTTGAGCTCGACGTAGACCATGCGGCGATGGATGCCTGTGCCGAGGGGGATGGTCATGGAGAGCGCGTCTTTTACGCCCTCCTTGCTCTTGACGCAAACGGTGTGACCCATGGAGCGACCGGGGCCGAAGTTGGTGTAGGTGAGACCCTTGGGAGCCATGGCCTCAAGGATGGCACGGATCATGGAGTCGGATCCCGGATCCCAGCCTGCGGAGATGATGGATGCCGTTTTGTTGGCCTTGGCTACTTCGTCGAGCTCGTCGCGGAGGGATGGGACGAGGGTGTGGATGTCGAAGCTGTCGACTGTTGCGATGCCTTGCGCGAGGATGGCCTTGGCGGTGTCGGGCACGGCGCGGGTCGGGGTGCAGAGGAGAGCGGCGTCGACGTGGCCGAGCTCCTTGATGTCGGCTACGACCTTGACGCCCGTGAGCTCGACGGGCTGCGGGGTGTTGGGATTGCGCCTGACGACGCCAGCGAGCTCGAGGTCTGGAGCGATGGAGAGGGCCTCGACGGCTGCCTTTCCGATGTTGCCGTATCCGACGACGGCTATTCTTTTCTTATCTGCCATAACTGATTTTCTTTTGTAAGGTGGAGCTAAATTACAAAATGCGCTAAAAATTCACAATCGGTGAAACACTGCTTTAGTGTGGGTAGAGAGAATCGGCGGCAGTAGGTGAAGCCCTACTGCCGCCGATTCTTCTGAATGAACCTCTAAAAATTTAAGACTGCATGATATGTGAGAAAACCTCGCGGTAAGAGTATTGTTGAGACAAGCGTGTTTTTACTTGACAACGACGGTCTTGGCTACGCCAGCGACACGGACGATGTAGAGACCGCGGGGGAGACCGTTGGAAGCGACCTTGCGGCCATTGATGTCGTAGACCTCGAAGCTGTCTGCGCCTGTAACGGAGATCTCGCCACCTTGAACCTTGACGTCAACACCGTCGACGATTTGGCGGAGCGCGCTCGTGCCAGACTGGAGGAAGACGAGGTAGCCGTTTTCGGCAGAGAGTGCGAAGTAGAGGTCGTCCTCATCGGTTTGGGTCGCGGTAGAAGAGGTGCAACCAGTGAAATACTGGTAGTGGGAGATGCCGCCGCCGTCGACGAGGTCGTACTTGACGTCGTAGGTTTCGCCATTGTTGGTTACAGAGACGGTGCAGTAAGAACCATCAATATTGACAAGAAAGTTGCTCCAGTCCCAGTTGCTGGAGAGGGTGCCAAAGTTTGTGGAGTTGTTGCTATCGGTTTTGTCCTTGAACGCATAATTGTCAAGACGGAAGACACCATAGTACTCTTGAGCAGCGTTGCGCACCATGACGAGGGGGCAATGGTGGTTGACGTCGCCAGGAACTCGGACTTGGAAAGACTTGGACACGGTCTCGCCTTTCTTGACTTGGAAGTCGGAGGTGAGGGCATTGTACCATGCGTTATTGAGATCCTCGCTGCCACTGATGGTGACGGTCTCGGAGGAGACGTTGGCTACGCCACTGACGGATTTGCCGCTATAGGTAGCGGTGAATTTGCCGTCCTTGCTGATGGTCTCGGGGAAGGTGACCTGAGAAGTAGGGACGATCTCGGTGGTGCCGTCGGACATGTGGGCAGTGACAATGGCGGAAGCCTTGATGAACTTGGTCGTGGTTGCGCCCGTGGCGAAATAGTGGGTCACGCCCGTCGCGTTGGCAACAGAAAGGGAGCTAACGGTGACGGCATCCTTGGTCGCCGTCTCGCGGACGGCTGTAAGGTTCTCAATGTGCGAGTATTCAACCGTGAGGAAAGCGTAGACGCTTGCGGTAGAGGCGATGTTCTGACGATAGGTCTCGACAAAGACATTGTTCGCCTTAGAGGTTGCGGTGGCCGTGACGTAGAGGACGCCAGAGGAGAGGCGTTGGAGCTCGACGACGACATGGGCACCATTCATCTCGGAGATGAAGAAAGGGTCATAGCCTGTTGTCACGCCCGAGTTAGCGTATACTTCATCGTAGTTGTGTGAGATGTAGGAAGACGTATAGTCGCTGTTTCCCCAACCAAATTTATCAGCTCGCAGTACAAAGTACTCAGAGTAGCTCGAATTTTCAGTCGCGCTGTAACCTGTCGAAGAGGAGAGGACGAGAAGCCAGTTGTGCCATGTAGAATCTTTGCCTGAATTGTAATTGTCGAACTCGAAAGTGAGCATCTTGCCGACGGGCAGCTCGACTTGGGATGACTTAGCCACCCACCAAGAAGAGCTGTTGTCGGTAGCACCGACGGTGGTTGAAGAGAGAGTGATGTTTTCGGCCTGCGCGGGAAGCGAGGCGAAAGCGAGGATGGCGACGGAAGCAATCGCCGTGAAAGAAGGTAAAGTTAACTTCATACACATGTGGTATTTAGATGATGTGGATCGCCGTCGGTTTTAAACAACGGTTTAATTGTTTAAGCAAAATTAAACACACAAGAGCCATAAACGGTGTAAAACTGCGTTCAAAGGGTGGATAAATGTAATCAAATGCAAAAGAAGACGAGAATCTCGCAATATTAGTCACCGACACCATATCATTCAAAACCAACACGATAGACATCAACCGCCGCAGAAAGACGGCGAATTAAAGCAGCCGCTCTTTTTAGCTTTCTTTTGCTCTTTAGGGGGGAAATGAAAATCCCGTGCTGGACAGTTGCCATGCACGGGATTTTAGGGGGGGCAAGTTGGTGGGGACTGGGTTATTGCCTTCGCAGAAGCTTATTCGCCAATTGAAGTGAGACCTTGCGGGAGCGTTACGGAGGAGAGGGAGGTGCAGAGGGAAGAGTCCTGGGCTTGGCGCAAGCCAAGTCCGCGACTCTGATGCTTAAAGGGGGAGAAGGCAAAATTATTGTCTTCGCAGAAGTATTTTCAATACGCTATCCGAAAAGGAAACTGAAGAGCCGAAAAATGACTTTCATGAATCCGGTCATGTCAGCAAAAGCTCCTTTGGCTCCTTCCTCATCTCCATCATAGAAGCACCAGAATAATGCGCCAATAACGATGGCGATGATTAGTACAGCAATAATAACGCCCATATAAGATATCGATTTATAGTTTCAATGGAGTAGAATATGTCGCACCAAGCAATAATTTATTTCAAGGGCAAACGGCACGGACGGGGAGACCTCCAAGATAGACACTTGGACCATAATCTAAACTCTCAAACCAGCCTCCATATTCGGAATAAGGGTCGAGGGTTGAAGACCAATAAACAGCATCCGCCACTGTACCTTTTTTCTCATAACGCGAAAAGTAACCTGCGGCAGGAAGGAGAAATGTAACATCCTCATAACCCGTTATTTTGCTCTTGAAAACATAGACGCCATTACCAGAGTCGTTGTAGTTTTCTTTTAATTCCCAAGTTGTATTATTAATCAACTCTCTCCACTCTTCATAGGTTGGCATACGCCAATTGCTTCCCCAATTAGCTGTTGCGGCATCGTCTGATGCGTCAAGAGTAGTCTTCCCATCATATTCATTGTACTTCGCCTTAGAATATGATACTTCATAAACACGATAGCCCTCGTTATCTATTTTTAGCGTTACTTCACCCCATGGAAAATATTCTCCGTAGTCAGTAGGTTGGCTTGCTCCAACATTCCAAGGAGCCCATTTGACAGAGAGACCGAGGTCGACAGCTTCGGAGACTTTAGGCACTTTGCCTCCGACTTTGTTTTCTACCTTGACCGCGTCATCGTCGTCATCGGACGAGCACGAGACCACAACAAAACTTGATACTGCAGCAATCAGCAAGACAGACCAAGTCGACAAAAATCTTTTCATTTAGAAACGAGATTTAGGGTGATTAAATATGTGAACTTGCACCACGAGACGTGGCTTTTTTTTTAGCGATGAGGGGGCGTATGCGATTTAACGTTACGGTGCTTTGAGATGAAGTCAACAGCCTTGTGGTGATAAATAAGACGGAGTGCAGGAGGCTAAAGCAACTGATTTTGTCAGTGCGCCGCACTGCTGTCTTATTTTATAACAAACGTAAAAAAAAAATCACGCAATGCAAGGATACTTCACATTTTAACATTGCGGGGGGCTTTAGCCTTTGCGGGTGGGGAAGGGCGAGGAGTGGAGGGAAAAACGATGTAGAAATGGGGGCGTGGGGATTGGGAGGGTGAGAGATGAGCGGTGGACGGGGAAAGAGGCGGAGTTTATAGGCTGGGAGGGACGGCGGCGGTGTGGGATGCATGTTTTGGTTGGTTGCGGATTGGGGAGTGGGGATAAAAAGAGTTTCCCGGGCTCGGCTGATGCCAAGTCCGGGACTCTCTGTTTAAGTGGCGGCTACCTACTCTCCCACGCAATGTGCGCAGTACCATCGGCGCGGGCGGGCTTAACTTCTCTGTTCGGGATGGGAAGA
>CAVDBL010000016.1:0-52770 GCA_963607345.1 Bifidobacteriaceae bacterium | reverse complement strand
CCATTTTGACCTATATCGCAAAAACCACACTTTTTCAGCCTCCATTTTGACCTTTTCCCCCAGAATTTAGCAAGTAAGAGATTTGTATAACAATATTATTCACCATTAAAACAATCAAGATGTTTAAGAAAACAATGATTCCCGTGAAGGAATTTGCCAAGAAGGCAATCTCTTCCAAGAGCGTGAAGTCGATGGCACTGATGCTACTCGTGGGTTGCGGTGCAGCCCTCACCCAAAACTCGGCAGGAGACTACACGGCTGGTACTACGGCTTTGACTACCGTGACCGAAGAAGATTGCCAAGTATGTGCCTATAGTGGTCAAACTGTGTTATGCCATAGCCGGTGTGGTTGCCGTTGTGGGAGCTATCTCAGTGTATATCAGCATGAACAATGAGGAGCAGGACGTCAAGAAAAAAATAATGATGGTGGTGGGTGCTTGCATCTTCCTCATCGCAGCAGCTCAGGCTCTGCCTCTGTTCTTTGGCATCACAAACTAAGCTGGAGCGCATGACTGACAAGGAAGAACGCCATCAGAACTATCCGATGTTCAAGGGACTGCAGAAGCCCCTTGATTTCTTCGGGTTGCAGGGTCGCTACATCTACTGGGCGGCAGGAACGGTGGGCGGAGCCATCGTCGGCTTCATCCTCGCCTACTGCCTCGTGGGGTTCGTCGTGGGACTTATCATGCTGGTGGCGGCGGTCGGTGTGGGTGCGGCTCTCATCCTGCTGAAACAACGGAAGGGACTGCATACCAAGCACATCGACGGCGGTGTCTACCTCTACGCACGTTCCAAGAGTCTTTAATTTGTTGGACAGGTAGGTTCGCCTGGGTTTCGGGCGAGCCTACCTTTAACTGTTTGCAAAAATCGAGATGATACTATACACGATACTGTTTTTCATAGCCCTCTGCATCGGCATGGCGGTGTCCGTCTATGCCTTTGTTACGGGCGGCAAGCGGAAGAAGGTCTTCCAGGACATCTACTTCTCCATCGAGAATGTGGACGGCATCGGCGTGGTCTATACCAAGAACGGCGAACTCTGCCATCCTGAAAATGGAGAACCCTGTACAGAAGTTCTCCGCCGACGTGGACAGTTACTATGAGTTCACCCACCTCTTCACCGCTCTCTGCCAGACCCTCGGCGAGGGATATGCCATCCACAAGCAGGACGTGTTCACGAGAAAACGTTTCAAGGATGAGAATGGCACAGGGCATGAGTTCTTGTCGGAGGCTTACTTCCGCTACTACAATGGAAGGGAGTACACCGACTCCACCACCTATCTGTGCATCACGCAGGAAAACAAGAAGAGCCGACTGTTGTCGTATGACAGCAAGAAGTGGCGCGACTTCTTGGTGAAAATCAGAAAGGTACACGACCAGTTGAAGGATGCCGGCGTGAAGGCGGAGTTCCTCAGCAAGAAGGAAGCGAGCGAGCATGTGGACCGCTTCTTCGCCATGAACTTCCGTGACAAGACGGTGAGCATGACGGGGTTCAAGGTGGATGACGAGACCATCGACATGGGCGACCGCCGCTGCAAGGTGTATAGCTTGGTGGACGTGGACTGCGCCAACCTGCCGTCACTTGTTCGCCCCTATACCAATATCGAGGTGAACAACACAAGTATGCCGGTGGACTTGTTGTCGGTCATCGACAGCATCCCGAATGCACAGAGCGTCGTATATAATCAGGTGGTGTTCCTGCCTAATCAGAAGAAGGAACTCGCCATGCTCGACAAGAAGAAAAACCGCCATGCGAGTATGCCCAATCCCAGCAACCTGATTGCCGTGGAGGACATCAAGCGTGTGCAGGACGTGATAGCGAGGAAAAACAAGCAGTTGGTATATACTCACTTCAACCACATCGTGACCACCGCTCCCGATGTGGACATACAAAAGTGTACGAACCATATCGAGAACGCCTTTTCGAGAATGGGCATCCACATCTCGAAGCGAGCCTACAACCAGTTGGAGTTGTTCGTGTCAAGTTTTCCCGGTAACTGTTACAATCTCAGCGAAGACTACGACCGTTTCCTTACGTTGAGCGATGCCGCCACCTGCTTGATGTACAAGGAGAAAGCGGTGCATGGCGAGGACACATCCTTCAAGGTGTATTACACCGACAGGCAGGGTGTACCCGTCTGCATTGACATTTCGGGCAAGGAAGGAAAGAACAAGTTGACGGACAACTCGAACTTCTTCGTCCTCGGACCATCGGGCAGCGGCAAGAGTTTCTATGTCAACTCGATGGTGCGACAAGCGCACGAGCAGGACACTGACATCGTGCTGGTGGACACGGGAAACTCCTACGAGGGACTCTGCGAGTACTTCGTAGGCAAATACATCTCCTACACCGACGAACATCCCATCACGATGAACCCATTCCAAATCAAACGGGAGGAATGGAACATCGAAAAGCTCGGTTTCCTGAAGAACCTTGTGATGCTGATATGGAAAGGCAGTCAGGGCACGGTGACGAGGACAGAGGACAGGCTCATCGAGCAGGTCATCAATGAGTACTACGATGCCTACTTTGCCAAGAATACAATAACGAGGTTGTGCTTCAACACGTTCTACGAGTTCAGCACCAAACGACTGCCAGAGATATGCGAGGAGAACGGTCTCCACGGCATAGACATGGCGGCATACAACTACCTGTTGCAGGAGTTCTACAAGGGCGGTACGCACGAGCAGACGCTCAATGAGGACATGGACAGCAGTCTGTTTGACGAAACGTTTATCGTCTTCGAAATAGACTCTATCAAGGATGCATCGTTGCGGTCTTGATAACACACTCCGAACTTGTCGTCTAGAAACGCCTCAATCTTGTCGAGGTCTCTCTCGTTCTCCGTATTTGCGAAGAAGAGGTTTGTAGCGTAATTTGCCGTAACACTCAGTTTTTGAAGTTTTACTTTTCCCTCTGTTAGCACCACCGGCTTTGAGGGCTTGACCAAAATTTTGTTGCCTCAAAAGGTGTTGTGACACTCCCGTGCAAGGTTTCTTGGCAAAATACTACCTCAGTGCAACCGAGTGTGGAGATTTTGCCAAAGAACCCACAGGGCACGACCTTGCAAGGCAGAGGCACAACATGTTTTGCAACACAATTTCGTCAAGCAGCCCGAAAGCAGGTGTCAGCGAGAAGAAAGTGAGTAACAAGATAGAACTGGGTAACAATCTGAGGATTGACGAAAAGAGGATGATTTCAGCCTAAAAGAGGTGAGGAAATAGGCAATGGAGGCGGCGAGTAACAAGAGTAACAAAGGACTTGTTACTGACGAAAAGAAAAGGGTAGGAGTGGCTGATTGGCCGCAAAACGGCACGAGTACAGAAGCCACCGTTCATCCAGTTCATTCATCCCTTAGTATATATATCCTAAAACAGATGAATGAATATTTTTGTATAGACCTCGGCAGACATGGCGGTAACATTTTCTTTTCGCCAGCAAAAATGTTACCTGAAGCACGAGTAACACGAAATATGTGGCGAAAAGTAACAAGATTTGTTGCGCCAAACCCAAATTCTCTTTTCGTTGGTTCTGAATAGCTTCCCAAAGAAAAGGCTATGAAGTTGACGCTTTGTGTACCCATTGATAATCAATAGGATAGAAAACGAGGAAAGAGGGAGGTGGTAGTACAATGCTAATACAACGTCATTTGTCAAAGACGTTTTGAATAACATAGGCTATGCGGATTATTGGAACACGATAGAAGCCTTCGAAAGCCGATATGGCAACAAAATAGAAGAGTAATGGAGTAGGGTAGTGCTACTCCATTTTCCCTTCCTCACAGAAAAGCGCCCAAGGATGTATTTCCATTGGGCGCTTCGATATTTTATTTAGTGGTACCTTCTATTTCAATGAATCCTCTATTGTTTGTACCGATTCTGCAAACTTAGGATCAGTCTCCATCAAACTCTCTACGGCACGACATGCGTAAACAACTGTTGAGTGATTCCTGTTGCCAAGAAACTTTCCTATCGTTGCCAGGCTATCATTCGTCAATTTCTTACACATGTACATCGCTACCTGACGAGCAACTACTATCTCCCTCTTTTTCGTATTCTTTTGGATGCTACCTTCCTCAATTTTGAAAAATTCGCATACAGCAGACACGACACTCTCTTTAGTTATCAACTCCTTCCGTGGTCTTGACGCATGCTCCGAGACAATCGTCTGCGCCAAATCGAGAGTGAGTTCCGTCTTTGTCACGGTAGAATAGGCCAATAGAGACACCAATGCGCCCTGCAATTCTCTCGCATTACCGCTTACATTTGCTGCCACATATTGCGCTACATCATCAGGCAAGTCCAATCCATCTGCCTCTGCTTTTGCTTTTACTATGCCAAGGCGGGTAGACTTGTCTGGCTGCCTAACTTCAACGATAAGGCCCGACTTGAAACGAGACAGTAGACGCTCTTCCAAGCCAGTCAAGTCCATCGGCTTCTTATCTGACGCCAACACAACTTGGCGACCATTCTGCAACAAATGGTTGAATATTTGGAAGAAGGCATCGCAAGTTCCCACTTTGCCAGCAAGACCTTGAACGTCATCAAGTATCAGAAGCTCAATGCGTTGGTAGAAGTGCATGAACCCATTGACATTCTTGCCTGCGTTTGCGTCCATATATTGACGCATGAACCGATCTGCGGACAAGTACGCCACATTCATGTTCGGATTGTCCTTTTTAGCTTTTGCTCCAATGGCTTGGATCAAGTGCGTCTTCCCCACACCAGGACCTCCATATACAAACAATGGATTAAAGGACGTCTTCCCAGGAGCCATTGCAACCTGTTCCGCAACGGAGACAGCCATCTTATTACTCTCCCCAACAACGTAAGAGTCAAATGTATATGCACTATTAAGCTGAGGGTCAACGACTAACCCACGCATGGCTACAACCTTGAAAGGGTCATAGGATGGTGGATTGGCAACAAAACCACCATTCATCTCCGTTCCTGGGTTCTTATGCTGTGAAAGCGAACTTAATCCACCTGTTGATACCGAATATTGCAATCGAGCCTTCTCGCCAACAGCAATCTTCAATGCGCTTGTAAGTTCTGTAATATACTTATTTTCAATGGTTTCAACGAAAAACGCCGAGGGCACGCCGACAGTCAACCTACTGCCGTCAAAAGAAATTGCTCCAATTGGTTCAAACCACTTGGCAAAATCAGCTGCCGTGACATGCTTCTTTATCTCGTCCAGGCATGCGTCCCAGACCGCCTGAGGCGTCGAGTTCGTCTCCATCATCAAAAATTTACCAACAAAGTTAACCCAAAAAAATCAGAATTGATAGGGTAGGGCTCACTCTCATTTCAACATCTTATACTGCGTAAAAGCGTACGCCCGATATGAGGGAGAAGAACGTCATCCTCTCCATCCTGCGCTACCGCCGCCCCGACATTGACTGGGAGGATTTCGACGTCTCCTTCCAATTCGCTGAGCCTTTCGCAGAGGACAAGAGGACGGAGCGCAACGAGGTCTCCAACCTCTACGGTGCTGGTCTCATGAGCCTCTCCACAGCCGTTGACAGGCTCGACCTTGTGGACGACGTGGAGGGCGAGGTTGACAAGATTAACATGGAGCATATGGATGCCGCCACCGAGCTTCAAGAGGGCGAGAAACAGCAGGCGGGCGATGTTAAGCGAGATAACACGAAGAACGATGTCAGCGACGAGGGGAATACTGGTGATGGTGGTACAGGCGAAGAAAAGGAGGAGGCGGCATGAGCAGCGAGACGTTAGACCTGCGGGTGTTCCAGCAGTTTTTTGACCAGATAGCAAAAGGAGTCAAGACCACGGAGTATCGGGTCATGTCCGAGTATTGGATGAAGCGTCTGGCTGACACTTCCAAGTATGGCGACCTCGACGAGGCTGAGCTCCGCAAAGCCATGGCGGCTGACACGGATATTACATGGAAGCCGTGGCGGTTCGCCCGTTTCCATTGCGGCAAGCGGTCGCTGACAAAGCGCATCATTTCCATAAGGGCGTACCCATCTCACGAGTGGTTCGCTATAAAGCTCGCCAACGAGTAAAAAATAAAAGGGATTACTTTTCCCGCTTAACAGGTTATTGATATGCACTCGTGACATTCCTGCTTTTTCAGCAATGTCTTGCGCATTCTCATTTATTGAAACCTTGTGTGTTTGATAATTTGTATTATGTTAAGAATACGACATAAAAAGCCTTTATCTCACAGGCTCTTCGTGGATTCCCACGCCATCTCAATAGCGGCATTTGTTGCTTGCATAATAATGCTTTCTCTGTCTCCAACAAATTCAAAACGTTTTACTTCTGTACTCAATCCATTTGTGGCAGCAATATAGACAGTCCCTACAGGCTTGCCAGGCAAGGCCCCTGTTGGTCCTGCTATTCCTGTCGTTGAAACGCCTATATCGGTATGCATCAATTGCCTTACCCCCTCAGCCATTTCTTTTGCAACGATGCCACTAACTTCTGTTTCTTTCTCTATAGATTCCTGCTTTACTCCCAACACACTCATTTTGACCTCGTTGCAATAGCTTACGACACTTCCTTTATAATAGGCAGAACTTCCTGGCTGAAGTGTGATTGCATGTGCAATATTTCCTCCTGTGCAACTTTCCGCTGTAGAAATTGATAGCCCAAGCTCTTTTAGTTTATCTGTTAATTCCGAGAGGACTTGATATTCAGAAACTTGCTCCATAACCATGCGTTTTTACTTAGTTCATATTTTTGTACGCTTGCCATCGATGGTCATCCTCCAAGAGGTCATAATCTGGCCATATTGACACCCGATTAATAATCTCGTTCATTTTATTTGTAAGAATTACAGCGAGATTGGGACCTAAGCTATTCGAACTATTGAAAATTGCAGCGAAGCATATGCCATCAGGACGACGACATAAGGCTGCAGATGTTGCAGACAATGTCCCTGTGCGAAACCATGCATCCCCTATCACCTTGCGCCACCCTAACGGGTCGAATCGGGAATTAGGGTCTGTCATTTCCCCTATCGAGCTGTTTGATAGTTGATTAGGTACCGTACCGAAGCCATCTATGCTCATCATCAGTTTTACAAGGTCTGTCGAGCTTATCACCCAACCTCCTGCGGACCCGAGAGTATGAATATCTGAGCCTCCGTATGCCCTTCGTGACAATTTACTTCGATCGGCATAATCGCCTGTCCTATAGGCGGTATCTGGCTCATAATAAACAACTTCGTTCTCCAACTTGTCTTCAATGTGCGAGTATCCAAGGTTGGCGTCGAAAATTCCTAACGGAGCAAGAACTTCACTTCTTACATAATCCTCATATGGCATGCCAGCTGCCTTTGATACGACTTCTCCAAGTATGCCATATCCAAAATTAGAATATGAGGAGTAAGCGCCAGGGGCAAAGTGCATAGATTTGCCTTGCATATAGCGGATTATGTCCTCCATCGATACAGGCAGGTCACGCCCCATCCCGTCTGCAATTATATATGGCATGAACATAGGATCTCCGTATCGAGTCGTCCACCCGCCAGAATGGTCTAAAAGATTTCGAACTGACACGTTGGCCATCCGCTTGTCCTTCATTGCCAAGTAGACATTGTCATTCAGTATTCCAGTCGGACCGAAAACTTTCTGGTCAAGCAGCAACCTGCCACTATCGACAAGTCTCATTACAGCCACTGCGGTGATGAGTTTTGACACACTTGCAACACGCATCACATTATATGGTTGCATCTCAATACTATCCGCTATGTTGCTGTAACCAAAGCCCTTAGCAAAAACTAACCGTCCTCCTTTACTTATTGCGACACTGATGCCTCCACGCAACCCTTCTTTGCGCATTAATCGCAGCAATTGGGATTGAAAAACACTAACAAGAGAGTCTGGACTTGACGTGTTTGATAATCTGTAAGACTGAAGTTTACGCTGTTGGCATTGGGCGGAGCTGAATTTCACATCACTCTTTAACGATAAGTCGGAATGTGACCCCCAGAGTCCAAATGGTAAAATAGCGACTCCTGCCAACAACGATTTATGCCATAAGTTCAGTCTCATTTGATTGATCTTGAACGATATACTATAGCTATATTCCTAAGTGTCAGGCAGAAAGCAGAAGCTATGGCAATTGAAGGGGCAAATTGCATCCCACAAATAGTAACGGACATGTAAATAACAAGCAGCACTATATTTATGGTCGCCAATCTCTTTACCATTGTGTTTTGCCTCCTCAACATTCCTATTATCAATGGGATATAAAAGATTGAGGCCCACAAAACATTGACGTTGTATGTAGTTATTTTGATTTCAGATACGACCCACAAGAACCAAAAAAGCAAGGCGAGTATGGACATGACAGTGAACAATGTATAATCGACCCACTTTAACCATACCCCTTTTTTCGCTTCACAAATTGTCAAGGCAAGTATAACTATAGACATTGCGATAGATATAGAAATGGGCGTTGCCAGAGGGCTTGTAGACTTTTTTGAATTGGCACGTTCAAGGATGACGCGCGGAGCACCCACCAAACTTTCATTTACCAAGAGCTCTTCTAAAAAATCAGGAAGCATCGCTTTGTCGTAGGCGGAAATATATTTATCCGTCCGTACACCAAGAATAAGGTCAATACCTGCACCATACCATTCGTTTTGAGTGACATAGCAGTGCAAACAATCCCTAAATGTCTCAGTATCGCTCAACCTTCTACTTTCCTGCGAATCCTTGTTGGTAATGCGAAAGGCTATGTCCCTAATCCTTGTGGCGCAGTTGTCGAAAAAGAAGTCATATCTATAAAATCGATTCTCGGGCTGGAGATTAAAGAACAAGAAACGCTCCATCTCCTCTTTCTGGCTTGTTGACAATATGAACTCTCGTTCAACGACACCGCGCTGTTCTCGTTTGTACGTGGAAATAAATCTCGGAAAGTTCGAGGCTGACAGCATGTAATCCAGCGTGCCACGTAAGAACTTAGGGACAAAAAAAGGCGTACCGAAATCGAAAGTGCCGTAGTTGAACACCACGTCGAAGCCATTACGCATATCTTGTACTCTGATAGCACTGTGACCATAAGAGGTGTAAATCTCATCGCCAGGGGAACATGTCAGTAAAGATATTCGTAGTGAGTCTCGTCCGTTTACTGAGTTGGCTCTTGTATGTAAATTTACGACAAGAAGTAGTAAAAATATGACTATTCGGCACTTAGCAATCATGATTGCGTGTGTAAATTTACAGAGTTAAGCCCCCTATCAGTTCGTTTACATCACTGATACCATGCCTTTCCATGTACTCTTCGATACCTTTTACAACCTTAAAGGAAGTTGTCGGGTCAAGGAAGTTAGCTGTGCCTATCTGTATCGCACTCGCTCCTGCCAATAGAAACTCGATGGCGTCAGACGCATTAGTTATGCCACCCAACCCAACAATAGGAATCTTTACGACCTTACTTACTTGCCACACCATCCTGAGAGCTACGGGCTTAACAGCAGGACCTGATAAACCTGCCGTTACTGTTGAAATGACTGGCCTGCGCTTTTCAGCATCGATTGCCATGCCCAACATCGTATTTATAAGCGATACGGAGTCCGCACCCGCATCCTCAGCTGCCTTAGCGATAGACGTAATATCCGTGACATTTGGGGTTAGCTTGACCATCAAATGCTTAGGGTAGGCATTCCTTACTGCACCTACCACTTTAGCAGCTTGCGAGCAGTCAGAACCAAACGCCATGCCACCTTGTTTTACGTTGGGACAAGAGATATTGAGCTCAATAGCCGGAATATGATCCAACGTGGCAATACGCTCTGCTGTTTTTACATAATCATCTATGGATGCGCCTGATACATTGACGATTACGTTATTCGTATACTTCTTCAGCTGGGGATATATGTGCTCGCAGAAATAGTCAACGCCCTTATTTTGAAGACCAACAGCATTTAGCATGCCCGATGGGGTCTCCGCCAAGCGAGGATATGGATTTCCCTCCCTGGGCTTAAGAGTCGTTCCTTTAACAATGAAGCCACCGAGGGCTGAGACATCGAAAAAATCATCGTACTCCAAACCATATCCGAAAGTACCAGATGCCGTGAGTACGGGATTCTTGAGTTCAAGGCCATTGCCTAAGTTTACATGCGTATTTACCATTTCAACTCGTTTACATTGAAAACAGGTCCATCAGCGCAGACCCTCATATTGCCATTTACAGTACCAGTGACACAGCATAAGCAAACGCCAAAGCCGCATGCCATCATATTCTCAAGGCTTGCGAAACAAGGGACGCCGGCCTCCTGCGCACGCTTGGCCACAGCCTTCATCATAGGAGTCGGCCCGCACTGCATAACGGAGGTAAAAGCCTTAAGCACTTCAGGTGAAAGGTCGCTATGGTCTGTCACGAATCCCTTAACACCCTCGGATCCATCCTCTGTTGCTACATTAACATTTGCAACTTTCTGGTATACATCCTTACGGAGCAGTGCCTTTGACGTTCGAGCACCAAACAAAAACGTGGGCTTAGAGCCAGCCTTTTTAAGCTCCTTTGCGAGCATGAGAAGAGGTGCGACACCGACGCCACCACCAACCAAAAGTGGACGCTCGCCAGCCTTAGACAAGTCGAAACCATTTCCTAAAGGGAAAACTACATCCAATTTGTCGCCAGCCTGGCAGCGGGCAAGGCACTTTGTACCATTACCAGCTTTACGCACAAGGAGTTCCATTATGTTGGAATCCTCATTGTAGTCATGGATCGAGATCGGGCGACGCAACATGACTCCATCAGCGCCTTTAATGCGAATTTCAACAAACTGACCAGGCTTTATTTCTGGACGAATATCGTCGATTTTGAGCCTGAGCAGATAAAAGTCCTCACCTTGTACGCTGTTGGACAGCACTGTAAGGTTTGAAAGGTTCTTCTTTGGCATACTATGCGAGCAATAAATCTAACTGCAAATTTAAAAATAGTTTGTGGGCTTTGCGACATCACACTATCCTGCGTATGAGAAAAGGGTGCGGAACCTGTCATCCAGGCAAATGACAACCCCTCATACGCTAACCAAAGGTTGAACGATGAGGGGAAAAAAAGAGGAAGTGTCTTGAAAATCGTCTGTGAGTCAGTTATTTCTGAGGACGATACTCAACAAATGTACCATCCGAGTAAAACATTACGATACGTTCCAATTCTCTTCTTGGAGGACGTTCGTCAATGCCACCCGGAGTTTCTCCTCCAGTATCGATTGGTTTAGAATTTACTGTTTCGGTTGGCAGCGATTGTTCAATAGGCTTGGGGCTATCTAAATTTACAGTGGATGATTGCGGTGGTTTTACCGGTTCAGGAATAGGTTTTACTGGTTTCTCATGACTTTCGACAATTGAAGGAGTGCGAGTGTCAAACAAAGTCGGTTGCTGTTGAGAGGTTGGGTTGTACATTGAACCGGAACCATTTATTAGCCAGTCGTATGAGATGTTCAACTCTGGGAAACTCTGCACAATACGGTATGCGATATTCTCTGTCATTTCTGCCTTACGACCAGTTGGGGAGGTAATATGCGATATGGCCCCATTGCTGACGCCGATCTTGCTGGCAAATTCATATTGCTTAAGGCCTGTCAAATGGATGATTGCCTCAATCCTGTCACGCGCATTAGACTCGTTTTCCATAGTAAAACTGCTTTACAAACACGAATTTACTAATTATTCGGCAAGTAAAGCAACACGACGGGCGGTATTTTACCGAAAAAAACATTCCCGTTTACTTAAGTATAAGCCATTATGAGACAAGTGGGGAAGATTTTTTTACTAAAAACGACATAGTAAATCTAAGCATAATCGAAAGGACATTGCTATTGTATTGTTTACTGATAATCAGCACAATAGCAATAATCACTCAAAGCCTTAGATGAAATGTTATTTATTTAGCTCATTGGTTTAAATCATAGCTTTATATTATATATTATAATAGCTTGAAAATAAGTACATTATACATCTATACATAAAGCATTAAAACAAGTAAAAAGGCGGTTGTCAAGAGTAAAAATAAGGTAAGTATTTAACGCAAAGATGTTATACACCCCTATTGAAACTTTAGGGACTAAGGGGAATATCGTAGCCGTATTGCTGTCGAAATCAAGATATTGTACTATAATTTACTTATTAGTAAACAGAAAGCGTCCGTTTAGCTGCGTATTTTACAGCATAACGGACGCCTGTTTTACACACAAATGGCTACTTTACGAAAATTTTACTGTAAACCCAATTAAAAAGAGCATCCTCCCCTACCCCACGTTCCTCTATTTTTCTATTCCCATCGACAATGAAGAAATACGGCAAAGAAGTAATCCCATACTCCTGTACGAAAAGAGCATTAGAATCGGCAACCATTGTCCAATCGAGATTGAAACGCTGCGTTATCTTCTTTACAATATCTTCATCTACATATTCAACCACGCTTATGAAGTTTATATGGTGAGAAACAGTGTTTGTGGGCACTACATTTGAGTTATTATTGGCTTGGCGTTCAAGACGCTTGACCTCATTTTTAATTCGGGAGATAAGATGCAGAGTTTGGGGTGTTGAGTTATTGTACGGATTAAAGACGTGAATGACATTTATAGCTCCCGTATCGATTAAGCTTGTCAGTTGAGACGGAACGCCATCTGATTTGACTACTGAGACGTCTTTTATGTTGCAACCTACGCTGGTTGCAACGCCGTTATGGAGTATGGTTGTTGCAGAATGGACTGGAGGGAACTCGGAAACGTTGGGACCCGCCTTGGCTAAGAACTTATCATAATCTTCTGCGCCTACGAGAGAATTTTTTGCGATGCCGAATAGGAAGGCGAATTGACCGAAAGCGTTGTCTTTATTATTAAGGACCTGCGACATTACATAGTCGGTGATGCGCTTGGTTTCACGATTTGAAAGTTGAGCAAGTTCTGCATTCTTGTCGTCAAGAGAAAGCCCCGAGATTGCGGCTATTGAGTCATATTTTGCAGAGGCAGAGCTTAGCAGTTTGTTATATGTCGCCTCAAATTGGAGCTTGGCATCGTTAAGGGGCGTACCATGGACTGTACCATCCTTAAAATCAATGGTAACAGCTCCTTTCTCTGCTATAAAATATAATGGCGAACCATTTATTGATAGGATAAGAAGCTGATTCTCATTGCATTGGATTACATGAACACTATCGGAAGGTAAGATGCTGTCGATTTGTGACGCATGTCCATTTTCATCATAGCTTAGGATAGAGATTGGCTCTGAAGGTCTTGGACCTGCAAGGTGAAGGATACAGCCACTTTCAGTCGGAGAAGAACAACCTATGGTTGATAGAAAATAAAAAGAGGCCAGTGCCGCATTTACAACACTAAGCCCCTTCGACCTTAAAGTAGAAAATCTATTTGAAACCATTAACTACTTTTCTTATTGCGATAAGCCTCTCCATAAGCGGCTCAAAAAGATCAAGTTTGAGCATGTTGGCACCATCGGACTTTGCTATGGATGGGTCAAAATGGGTCTCGAGGAAAAGACCATCGACACCAACGGCAACACCTGCTCGGGCGATTGTCTCAATCATTGCAGGGCGACCACCAGTTACGCCAGAAGCCTGGTTGGGCTGTTGGAGTGAATGCGTAATGTCAAGAACGACAGGTGCATATTGCCTCATGACAGGAAGCCCACGGAAATCTACGACAAGATCGTAGTAGCCCATCATGGTGCCACGGTCGGTGATGAAGATATTGGAATTGCCACTGTCGACAACCTTTTTTACCGCATGGGACATTGCCTCGGGAGCGAGGAATTGGCCTTTTTTGATATTGATGACTTTGCCTGTATGGGCAGCAGCGACAAGAATATCAGTCTGGCGGCAGAGGAAAGCTGGGACTTGGAGAACATCTACATACTCGGCTGCCATTTCGGCCTCGTTGGCGGCATGGAAATCGGTTACGACGGGGATACCGAACTCTGATCTTACCTTAGCAAGGATTTTGAGAGCTTTCTCATCGCCGATGCCTGAGAAGGAGTCAATACGTGAACGGTTGGCCTTTCGATAAGAGCCTTTGAAGATGAGTGGCAATTGAAGGCGATCGCACACCTTGGCGAGATGCTCGGCAATTCGCATGGCCATTTCTTCACCCTCGATAACGCAAGGTCCGGCCATGACGAAGAAGTTGCCACTATCTGTATTTCTGATTAATGGGATATTCTTAAGATTCATAGAGTAACAATGTTTTGTCTCGACAATAAAACTGTCGCGACAATTCATGATAGTACAAATGTATTGATTTTATAGCGAAATGGCAATTGTTGGCAGTCATGCTTCTTTGACTAGTAGACGACGGCATGGTATTGGATGGTATGAAATTACGAGATATTTCCGTGGCTCTTGTCGTCTTTTTTGAGCTTCTTTTCTCGTCTTGTCCTAAGCTCGTCCATGTAGCCAGCGGTAATGATGCCAGACGGTAGAGCGATGATGGCCACACCGACGATGGCGGAGACCATGCTTATCAGCCTACCGACCTCAGAGACAGGATAAATGTCGCCATAGCCGACAGTCGTGAGCGTGCAGGCCGACCAGTAGATGGCATCGAAGATGTTGCCGAACATCACCTTACCGCCATCGAGTTCATTCTCGTACTCGACATTAAACATAATGAGTGCAGTAACAAAAATGTAGCTCATAGCAAGACCCATGACAGCTAACAACGTTCTACCCTCCTTCTTCAGGACGGCAAGTACGATTTGTAGCGGCTCGTAATAACGGACGAAGCGGAAGAACCTCAATATCTTCAAGAGTCTCGACAGACGGAATAGCTTGAGCGACGGATTCAGCACTTTCAGGAACGACGGGAGAATGGAGAGCAGGTCGATTATGGCATTCAGCGTGAAGGGGTAAAAGACGAAAGCCTTCCAGCCTCGCAGCTTACCTCGCATGTCAGCAGTAAGCCACCTAAGAACGTAGTCGATTAGGAACCACACGAGTGAGAACATGTCGATGCTCACCAAGAAATTGTCTTGCTTCTTGAACATCAGCGGTATAATGCCAAAGCATATCGCCACGACCATGATAATATCATAGGCGAACGACAGCTTGTCCCCTTTCGGATCGTGGGTTGGCTCGATAATGTCATAAACACGCTCCCTGAACTTCTGAAACTTGTTCATTATCATTTAAATAAAAGCGCCACTCGACATGTGTCATGTCGAGTGGCGCATGAGTATTTAAACTTATTTTCCGTCGGCGTAGATTGTCTCGTCTGGTTTAGACTTGAAGGCGTAGATAAGACTTGCAATGCCGATGACGACGTATGGAATGCTGAGCAGCTGTCCCATGTTGAGCACCATGTCGTTCTCGAAAGCCTCTTGATTTTCCTTCAGCCCCTCGATCAGGATTCTGAAGCCGAAAACACAAACCATGAAGACACCGAAGAGCGCACCATGCCTGACAATCATGTGCTTTCGCCAATAGAGGAACCACAACAGACCGAAGACGCAGAGGTAGAATAAAGCCTCATAGATTTGCGTCGGATGACGTGGAATCATGGCATCCTCGGGGCGGAGCCTTAAGAAGCGGAAAGCCCAAGGAACATCGGTCGGCATGCCGACAATTTCTGAGTTCATCAGGTTGCCCATCCTTATGAAGAAGGCAGCCAAGGCGATGGGGACGCATACGCAATCTACGAGCCATAGGAAGTTCTTCTTATATTTCTTACAGAAATAGAGTAGGGCGATGATGATGCCAAGCGTGCCACCATGACTGGCGAGACCACCTTTCCAAACTTGGAAAATCTCCAATGGATGCGCAGAATAGTAATCCCAAGCGTAGAAGATACAATGCCCAAGTCGGGAGCCAATGATAGTCGCAACGACGATGTAGATGAACACCTTGTCGACCAGATTGTCTGGCAACTTCTGCTCTTCAAACATCTTGGCGGTAATCACGTAGCCCAACCAGAACGCTATCGCAAAAAAGAGGCTGTAATAGCGCAACTCAAACGAGCCGAGATGGAACATCACGGGATCAACGTTCCAGTCTATGAAGCACAATGACGTCAGCATACTCAAAGTCGTTTAGTCGGGCAGACCCTTACCGCAGCAGTTCTTGTATTTTTTGCCGCTACCGCATGGGCATGGATCGTTCCTGCCGACCTTCTTCTCTGCCACGATAGGCTGGGTATGCTGTGGACGCTGAGGAGCGTCTGGCATACGTTGAGGACCGGTAACGACATCGCTCTCATGCTGGATGCGGAGACGCTCCATTTCCAACCTGCGCTTAGCCTCAAGAGCCATCATTTCACGCTGACGCTGCGCTTGGATGGCGGCTTCCTCCTCTGGAGAGCGTTGCTGGATGGGGATGGAGATGCGGGAGAGCGCACGAACGATAGACGAGTTGATGGTCTCAATCATGCTCTTGAACAAGTTGAAAGACTCGAACTTGTAGATGAGGAGTGGGTCTTTCTGCTCGTAGGATGCGTTCTGAACGGACTTGCGCAACTCGTCAATCTGGCGAAGATGCTCGCGCCATGCGTCGTCGATGGTCATGAGCATGATGACCTTCTCGAACGACTTGATGAGATCCTTGCCCTTGGTATCGTAGGCGTTCTTCAAGTTGGTAGGAATCTGGAAGATACGCTTGCCGTCGGTGATAGGGATGACGATGTTCTTGAACCTCTCGCCATTCTTCTCATAGACGTCAGTAATGACCGGCAGAGCCTGCGCTATGATAGACTCGCAGTGCTTGGTGAACGACTCGTAGGCAGAAGAGTAGAGCTTCATAGCCAAGTCGTCGACCTTGCCCTTGGCAAATTCCTCCTCAGTAAATGGAGCAGCAATTGCGAAATTCTTGAGGATGTCGAGTCGAAGAGCCTCGAAGTCGACTTCAGGTGCCTGCTTGGCATCGGAGACGAGCGAGTAAGCAGAGTCTTGCATCATGTTGACAATCTCGATGTCCATGCGCTCGCCATAGAGGGCGTGGCGACGCTTCGTGTAGATGACCTCGCGCTGCGAGTTCATGACGTCGTCGTACTCGAGGAGTCGCTTACGGATGCCAAAGTTGTTCTCCTCCACCTTGCGTTGCGCACGCTCGATGGCTTTGGTCATCCAAGGGTGCTGGATAGGCTCGTTCTCCTTGATGCCGGCACGGTCGACAATCTTGATCATGCGGTCACTGCCGAAAAGACGCATCAGATTGTCTTCAAGGGAGACGAAGAACTGCGAAGAACCCGGGTCTCCTTGACGACCAGCACGACCTCTCAACTGGCGGTCGACACGGCGGCTCTCATGCCTCTCGGTACCAATGATGGCCAAGCCGCCTGCAGCCTTGACCTCGTCGGTAAGCTTGATATCGGTACCACGACCTGCCATGTTGGTTGCAATCGTGACAGCACCTTTCTGACCAGCCAAGGCGACAATCTCAGCCTCCTTCTGGTGGTACTTGGCGTTCAAGACGTTATGCTTGATGCCTCGCAGCTTCAGCATGCGGCTGAGGAGCTCAGAGATGTCGACAGATGTCGTACCGACGAGCACTGGTCTGCCAGCCTCGGTCAGACGGACGATCTCCTCGATGACGGCCGTGTACTTCTCTTTGGTGGTCTTGTATATGATATCGTCATGGTCGACACGTGCGATTGGGCGGTTAGTCGGGATGACAACGACATCGAGCTTATAGATGTTCCAGAACTCGCCAGCCTCGGTCTCGGCAGTACCTGTCATACCGGAGAGCTTGTGGTACATGCGGAAATAGTTCTGGAGAGTGATGGTGGCGTAGGTCTGTGTCGGAGCCTCGATCTTGACGTTCTCCTTGGCCTCAAGAGCCTGGTGAAGACCATCAGAGTAACGGCGACCATCCATGATACGACCAGTCTGCTCGTCGACAATGAGCACCTTGTTGTCCATCACGACATACTCCTTGTCCCTCTCGAAGAGGGTGTAGGCTTTCAGAAGCTGGGTGATGGTGTGGATGCGCTCGCTCTTTATGGCGAAATTCTGCATCAGCTCATTCTTCTTCGTCAGCTTCTCCTCGTCGGACAAGTTGGACGCCTCGATATTGGCTTCCTCTGTGCCGACATCTGGCAGGACGAAGAACTGAGGGTCGTCGGAGGCCGAAGTAAGCACGTCTATACCCTTGTCGGTCAACTCGATAGTGTTATTCTTCTCGTCGATGACGAAGAACAGAGGGTCTGTAGCTATATGCATGTTCTTATTATTCTCCTGCATATAGAAGTTCTCCGTCTTCCTCATCTGTGCCTTGATGCCATCTTCGCTGAGGAACTTGATAAGAGGTCTGTTCTTTGGGAGACCCTTGTAGGCGCGGAAGAGGGAAAGAACACCATCCTCGCGCTCCTTAGGATCCTCGCTCTTCATCTTTGTCTTGGCCTCGGCGAGCAACTTTGTAACGAAGGTGCGCTGCGCCTCGACAAGTTTCTCGACCCTGGGCTTAAGCTCGTCGAACTGCTGGTCTTGGCTCTTCTGTACGGGACCTGAGATGATGAGAGGTGTACGGGCGTCGTCGATAAGGACGGAGTCGACCTCATCGACGATGGCGTAGTTGTGCTTACGCTGCACGAGCTCTTCAGGCCTAGTTGCGCCATTGTCGCGCAGATAGTCGAAGCCGAACTCGTTGTTCGTGCCGAAGGTGATGTCGGCTGCGTAGGCTTTCCTACGCTCAGGAGAATTGGGGCGATGCTTATCGATGCAATCGACACGGAGACCGTGGAACTCGTAAAGGGGACCCATCCACTCGGAGTCACGACGTGCGAGGTAGTCGTTGACGGTGACGACGTGGACGCCGCGACCAGAAAGAGCGTTGAGGAATACAGGTAGGGTTGCCACGAGGGTCTTACCTTCACCTGTCGCCATCTCGGCGATCTTGCCTTGGTGGAGAACAACACCGCCGATGAGCTGGACATCGTAGTGGACCATCTCCCACTTGATTGGGGATCCGCCAGCCATCCAGGTGTTCTTGTAGATGGCCTTGTCGCCGTCGATGCTGACGAAATCTGAATGGAGGGCGAGCACTCGGTCAAAATCTGACGCTGTGACCTCGACGGTCTCGTTTTGGGCGAAACGGCGCGCCGTGTCCTTCATTATTGCGAACGCCTCGGGCAAAATCTCACTGAGTTGCTCCTCGACAATCTTGTCGACCTCTTTCTCCAAGTCGTCGACCTTCTTGTAGTTTGCCTCCTTGGTGTCTATTGGGCAGTCGAGAGCCTCGGCCTCAGCTTTGAGAGAAGCGATCTTGTCCAAATCGTCCTTTATGGCGGCTTGGATCTTATCTCTGAGCGCTTGGCTTCTTGCACGCAACTCGTCGTTGCTCAGCGCCTCGAGCGTAGGGTAAACAGCTTTAATTTGGGAAATGATAGGAGCTATCTCCTTCATATCCTTCTCTGATTTGCTTCCGAAAATCTTGGTCAGAAGCGAATTTAGTATTGACATTTTAAATTATTTTTCCACGTAAAAATGCGTCATACCCATAGAGGGCGACGTCTGAGATAAAGAAAAAGATGTGGGATTGCGGCATGCTATGCCACACAAGTAGCCCTAAACATTCATAGCGGGACCAGCCCTACACTTCAACGCAAGTGGCTGCCATTGCGAACGGAGGACGAAGCCATCGTTCAACCTAAAAAGGTGCGCATATGACAGCTCATAAAAACGGAAAGCGCCATTGCTGACATCACAAACAGCCTCATTATCAACAAATTGAGGCGTATGACCATTATCGTTCCCTCCTACGTTAGGTTTCCAAGAGGCAAGTCTCTCCGTAATTCCGGAAAGAAAAGACTTTAGTCTATTCAGAGCCATGAAGCCTCGCGATGGCGACGAAACAGCCTCGCGGACGCCCTCAAAATTGACGTCTTGGCTACGACCACCACAAGTTCCAGGCGACGAAAGTGCCTCCAAGATAACGGCAGACACCTCACCACACGGCGACATCACTCCAGCCCCACAGAGCGAGAGTAATATCGACACGCTTAACAGCTTGGCGTACACCTTATCCATCAGCTCAATATAAAATTCAGATGACAGCCTCAATCGTTATAAAACCCATGAGACCAAATGCAAAATTAATCATTTTTCTCACTATACAAACCGGCGGAATCCAATAGGCGACATTCCACGCCCCACTGCCCAATGCCCGAATCTGCATCGCAGACATTCTCCACAATCACAATACTTCCCTTTCAAGTATATCAACGCCTGAGCGTCGCATTCGTCCTCGCCCACTATCCCCACATTTTTCCAACCTTCTAACACTGAATTTTTCTCAACATCCATCTCCCTCAACATCTCGACAGCCATCGCTTTCTTCCTTTCGTCGCCATATCTTTCACTCTCCGCCACGGCGAACGGCACAATGCAATTAACAACTATGAGTCTTCGCATTGAAGAGCCGAGCACCTTGCGTCTCAAAAGTCCTGATTTCAAACCAAGCTTGTAATGCGTATCCCAATACTCCGACGGCCCTACAGCCAGGATTTTGTCCAATGCCATTCCAAGATAACCACCAAAATTTCCTCTCATAGCCCTGACTATAGCCGCCAATTGCACAATCCTTACATCGGGGAAATTTTGCGGTCGCAACCTTGCATATTTCCATACGCTTCCATCCATAGCCTCCAACCCGAATTTTATACTCAAAAAATCATATTCCCTTCGCAATTTTGCCACATACTCGTCCTCGCACTTTGCAATTGACAGCAATCCCGCCTGCCCTAACAAGACGGCCTCCGTCTGTAGTTCACCTGAGTGCTTCAACAACACTTTGAGTGGCGTACGTCGTGCCAACGCCTCCATCGGCTCACCATTCACCTTTCCACCTAACGCCCTTGCTAACAAGCAGAAAAACACTTGATCTACGTCGCCACCATACAATTCCAACAATTCCAACGCCCTTCCGCTCTTAGCTGCAAGCCTTTCAACCAGCAATGCGTCCAACCATGAGCGTTTCTCGACATCTGGCACATCGCCAACAACATCGGCACAACGGACAAAACCGACGCCCCCACGCTCCATAAGCTCCTCGTACCTTGACAACAATACATCATCATAGTCCAACACGACCTCCGGCACCAACTCACCTTTACTCGTGAAAATCTCACGTCCAGTCGATCGCCCTACAACATGCAAAACTACATTATCGTAGGCTGCATCCTTTTCATGCCCATGGCGGTACCAATCGTCAGAGGTCTGGTGAATCTCGACATTGCCGGCCCAAGTCATCCCCCCTACCCTAATTTGGGCATTGAAAAAATCGGGACCCGAGTCAGCATTAAGTCGACCCGGGTTAATGACCTCAATAGCAACGCCTTGTGTGGTAGTCTGCATTGCCGACCTATACAGACGTTGCCCCCACACGTATTGCAGAAACTCCTCTTTCATAACGTCAATCTTTCGAGGACGGCCTGCACTTTTGCCTTATAGCCGTCACCTATGGGCAAACGGACAGACCCTACATAAATACCAGCCCTCTCGACTCCACTTATCATCTTTACATTCACGATGTAAGACCTGTGAATCCTGACGAAAGAGAACCTCTCGAGACGGCTCTCCAGCTGCTTCATGGTCGACAAAGTAAGAACAGCCTTGGTCCTGTCGGACATGTAAATTTTCACATAGTCTTTAAGTCCCTCAACGTAACATATTTTCTCATATTCGATCTTTACGAGTTTGTAGTCACTCCTAACGAAAAAGAACGTCTCATCACCCGAGACGGCATCGTTTTCCGCACCTTCTGCCTCCGCTGCCCTCTCAAGCTCAATCTGCTTCTTAGCCTTATTGGCGGCCTTAGTAAACTCCTCAAAATCAAATGGTTTTAGGAGATAGTCAATGGCATCGCACTTAAATCCCTCTACGGCGTACTCGCTATAAGCTGTCGTGAAAACAATCTTAGGACGCTCATCGCCCTCCAAAGATTTTGCAAAGGTCAAACCAGACACGCCAGGCATCTGTATGTCGATAAACATCAAGTCGATATGCGTCGAACGCAACACATCGTCGGCTTCGGCTGCAGTAGAGCAACATCCCGCCAACTCTAAAAAAGGAACCTTTCGTACGTAGCCTGCAACAAGTTCTTGAGCCAACGGCTCATCGTCAACAATCAGTACCTTAAGCTCTTGAGCCATTCTACCTAAATATTATTTATGAGTTTCTTTAACGGGAATTTCAACGCAAGCCACAAACTTATTCCCTTCGTCATTCTTTTTTGCATAAAACGAACAGCTGTCTCCATAAATGATAGACAACCGCTTCTCCAAATTGGCTAATCCGATTCCAGAGTGCGCACCATCTTTCTCATTCAAAGTTCCAAACACTGCATTTTCGACAACAAACGTAAGATGTCCTTTATCCAATTTCATCTTACACAGGATATCCGCCTCGCCATGTGCACCGACTCCATGCTTGAACGCATTCTCAATCAAAGGGATGAACAGCAGCGACGGAATCTCGACATCGGTACATTCTTCAGGAAAGTCAATCTCGACCCGAGCGTCCTGTCGCAAACGCAAGCGCATTAACGATATATAGTTTCGGAGAAAATCGACTTCTTGAGACAGCACAACAGTCTGATTACTACCATCATACAATATAAACCTCATCATCCTGCTCAAGTTGTGTACAGCTTTTTGGGCAGACTCGGGAGATATTCCAATAAGAGAGTAGATATTGTTCAGACAATTGAAAAAGAAATGAGGGCGTATCTGGTACCTCAACAGTTTCAGTTCAGAGTTAAGAGTCTCATTCTCAATCTTCTTGCGCTCAATCTCCAATTTATGCAAACTGCTGAGATGCCTTATACCGAGTGACGCACCAATGGCCAACAGAGTGAAAAGGAAGTCGTTAAACATGAACAGCGGGCGCATCCCGTCATGTTTATGCACCTCCCTCGGAATATTCTCCAAATTATCAAAAATGCTATTCATCCACGAACGCTCGACATTCACTACAGCGAACAACGCCAAGTTGAACAACACAAACCACACGTACCTTTTCTTAAACAACAACTTGTCAATCGCCCATAGCAGGTTTGCGTAAAAAGTTATCAGCAACCCAATGAGCATCGCACAATTACGGCGTGCGAACCTAAGCGCACCTTCACTCTCCGACCCATAAATCATCGGTAGTCCGAACAGCACAATCCATACAAGCACATGGATAATCACCACATGCCATGACCGCAATAATTCCTGCACCTTCATATTCTGTCCTTTTAACGACGTATACCACAAAGATATAAAAACAACACAGCCCCTACCCCACTCGGCAGCCTATTGCCTTTTTATTCAGCATTTTGAATAAAAGCATGTCGCCAATCGCTACAAAAAGCGATTGGCGATATGTTGTCACTGCTTATCAGATTCTTTGTTGGAACTTTGTTTGGTTGCCATTTTGTCGTGGTGCGCTTGTATCGCTTCAATCAGTTTCTCGACAACGCTTTCCTTGATGTGCAATATGTTAATAAATCTTTGTTCAAGACGACTTTTGCCATTAGGTTGGATTTTCATATTGGTATTATAAAATCCTCTTCTAACTCTTTCAAACTCTTTTTCCCAAGTTTCACCATATTCTTCTTTTAGATTTTTTTTGAATTTTTCCGAGTATTCATAAACGTCATCAAACTTGTCAATCAATTCTTGAATTGAATCATTCTTCAATGTTCCCTCGTCAAGGAACTTCTCGAAGATTTCCCTGTATGTGACGGCATTACCTGTTGGCGCAGATGGCTCAGCGGCAGTTGTCTTAGCTGTCACTTGTGGCTTGCGCACACCCTTAGTGCGACCACCCGTCGAGGATTTCTTCTTGCGTTTTCCAGCTTTCAGCTCATTCTCAACCATGTCGTCGTAAGCTCTTGTCTCCCTGAAGGTAATGATGGGGGACAGCTTCTTAAGGCTCTTCTTGTCGATGACCGAATTTGAAGTGACGCACTGACGATACTCTTCTTTCAACCACTCATTGTTCCACAACTCAACCTCTTCACCAGCCGCCAAACGGCACAACCGCATCGTGTAGGGCGATGTGTCATTTTTCTTGTCACGCAGATAGGTTATATTCTGAAGCCACAATTGGTTATATGTCGAATTGGGCTGGTTGCAGAGCTTCTCATAGACCTTGTTTATGATGTCCATCTTCTCTTCCTCGTCCTTCAACGAGTCCACCATGCGGCTCAAAACGCGCAGCGCATAATGACAGCAGCCCACATTTTCCAACGCTATCTGGGTGCAAACGGCAGACATGGCACGAACGCTACCACCCGTAAGCTGACGCTGCTTCATTACTTTCCTACTTCCACCACCGTCGTCTATCAGACTGACCCAAAATTCCTCAACCTCATATGGTTTCAGATGCTCTGCAATTCTCTTGTCAATATCAGAAAGCATAGTCCTTATTGAGCCACTATCTGGATATTGGCGAGCGAACATGAGAATGTAGAGGAGATGCTTCTCGAAGCTGTCAAAGTCGACACCTTTCTTGTTGAAAATAGGGGTGTTATATATGTAGAACAGCTTGTCGGGCTTGATAGAGTCGGTCACGATGCTCTCGCTTATTCTCGTCTTCTTGCTGTTCATGCGGAAGTTAAGTCCCTCGAGCACATGTTGCAAGATATAGGAGATTCGTTCAAGAGCTCCTTTGTCGTTGCAAAAAATGCGATAGTCATCACGATAGCGGATTATCTCATACTGCGTATCGATGCCCTCCCTCTCAATGGCCTCGTGCAGGAGAAGGTCAGAATAGCCAAGAATAATCTCGCTGGCGAAGTCGAAAATTGCGCTACCCTGTGGAATGCCAATGTTACGCCCTTGTTGGAACGCGCGGAGATATTTCTGCACATTCTTCGCAATGGGGAAATCGGACTTCCTCTCGTACTGCGTGTTTTTCAAGTCGAAAGCCCAATCGAACGCCTGTGGATTGATAGAACCATAGCAGTTTGTAATATCAGTCACAAACATGTAGTGGTACTCGAGCGACAACTCCACGCTACGTTGTTCCATTGCGTTCCACCAATTTAAAATTGTGGCCGACTTGTGAAAAGGCTCTTTCTTAGTGGCAATAACAGGCAGGGCGCAAGACGTCACATGGGGAACAGTGAACTTCGTAAAGAGATCCTTCACAATAGTCCAGCCTGTCGCATCGCACAACTCCCTCACCATGAAGTAGTAGAGAAAAGGATTGGGCAATACGATAGGCCTCACAGCATATCGACCATCTTTGTTGAGCAGAATATCGAGGTTCACGTCGGCAAAGTCGTCCGGCAACTTTCCTGCCACAAGACACTCCTCATAAGGCTTATCGGCTATGGTGTTTTTTACGGACTCGAGCAAATCATCGAAAACAAAGTACTCTGGGAGTTCAAAGCCATGATACTGATCGGCTCTCATGAAAAAGTCTATTGCCTCATTTGATTTGAGGCTCAATATGTTTTGCGAAGTTTTTTTCTGCATACTGCAAGGTTGTGGTATTACGATAATCATTACGCAATGATCGACATTTTATTGCCACAAAATAAAAGGAGCGAGCCGTCTTTATTGACGATCCGCTCCTTTTGTTTTCACCTAATCGAAAGACTTATAAGGTAGCAATCTGCTTGTCGATGCCGTCTTTGATGGCCTTGGCGTTAGCGTCGTCCGGATTGATCTCCAAAGCCTGCTCGATGATGGGTTTCGCCTCGCTAAACTTAGCCTTTGCGTCAGCCTTCAACTGGTCGACCTTGTCAGCCTTAGCGGTCTGCATGGCTTTCGTGATGTCGACACCTTCGTTGTAGATCTTAAAGGCCTTGTCGCGGAACTGCTTAGCGTAATCCTTCTTGAACAGAGAGCCGGTTTTGCCGTTAGGATATTTCTCGTATCCAGCCTTCAGAGCTGCCTCGTACTCCTCGGTTTTGCCCTGAGCCTTCAAAATCTGAGTCATGCGGTATGCGGACTCAGCATCCTTATATCCAAGCTCCTCAGACTTTGCGTAATAGGTCAACGCTGCATCGAAATTCTTGGTTTTCTGAGCACAAAGCGCAGCATTGAAAGCAGTAGGAGCGTCAACAGAGTCGCCCCACAACTTCAAGGCCTGCTCGTAGGAGGCAAAAGCTGCCGCGAAATTCTTCTCGCGGACAAAGTCGTTGCCCTCATTCTTAAAATCATCTGCGCTCTTGTCCTGCGCCGATGCAATTGCGGCCGTAGCCAGCATTACCATGAAAAGTCCAAACTTCTTCATTTCGTTCTTTTTAGTTACTTACAACAAGACCTTTAAATTGATTGCCTTTTCAATCGGTCTCGTCAACAGGGCTCAAGCCCTCTTGTAATTAATAGGTTGATACAAACAACTTGCCAAACTCCTATTTCAGGGAAGACAAAATGTTGTGGTAATCGTTCTCGATAACAACTGACTTTTTAGTTCCATTCATGAACTTAGCCAACCTTGCGGGGATTTCCACTTTCTTGCCGATGAATTTCTCAACGGTATCGATGAACTTGGCTGGATGGGCAGTCTCAAGGAACAAGCCTGTCTCTCCGCCCGCAAGATTGTCCTCCAATGCGGCAAAGCCTACTGCTCCGTGAGGGTCGCAAATATAGCCAAATCTCTCGCTGACGCTTGCAATCGTCTTGCCGATCAACTCGTCGGAGTAGCTATAGCTCGACACAACCTTCTTGAGCTCCTCGACATTGCGACCGAAGAGTTCATAAACGCGTGCGAAGTTGCTCGGGTCGCCGACGTCCATCGCGTTTGCCAACGTATGGATAGACGCCTGAGGCTTATACTCACCACTCTTCAAAAATTCCGGGAACACCTTATTTGCATTGACGGCGGCGATGAACCTCTTGACAGGCATTCCCATCTTGTAGGCGACGAGACCTGCTGTTATATCGCCGAAGTTGCCACTCGGGACGCAGATGACCAAATCTTTCCACTTCTCTTGTGGGATCTGCGCCAAAGCGTGGACATAGTAGACACTCTGCGGCAAGAAACGTGCGAGGTTGATGGAGTTAGCCGACGTCAAAATCTTGTGTGCATTGACATCAGCGTCCATGAACGCCTCCTTGACCATCCTTTGGCAATCGTCAAACACGCCCTTTACCTCGTAGGCACTCACATTTTGACCGAGTGTCGTAAACTGAAGCTCCTGAAGCTTGCTGACAAGTCCGGACGGATACAGGATGTGGACATATACGTTGGGCACTCCCAAGAAGCCATTAGCTACCGCACTGCCAGTGTCTCCACTCGTTGCGGCAAGGACGTTGATAGGTTTACCACCGAAGTCTGCGAAATAAGACATCACGCGAGCCAAGAACCTTGCGCCTACATCTTTAAACGCAAGCGTAGGTCCATGGAACAACTCCAGGGAAGAGATGCGGTCATTGACCTTGACGACAGGTACTGGGAAGTTGAACGCATCATCAACCATTGCCTTAAACTTGTCCTCTGGGATGTCAGGGCAGAAGAAATGCTTCAAAATCTCGAAGCCAATCTCGCCCATGCTCTTTCCAGGCACCCAATCCCAAAAAGACTTGGGCAGTACAGGGATGCTTTCGGGCATATACAATCCCTTGTCGGGAGCCAAACCCTTCAAGACGGCTGTTTTCAAATCAGCCGTATGGTTCTTGTTGTTTGTGCTGTAAAATCTCATTTTGTACTTGTGTTTTCCTTATTGAGTGAAACCTTAGGACAAGTTGGCCACACGGATAACGTCAGCAAAGACGCCAGCAGCAGTGACATCAGCTCCTGCACCATAGCCCTTGATCTCGAGCGGGTGCTCTTTGTAGTTGTCAGAGTTGATGAGGACGATGTTGTTCGTGTCATCAAGGAAATAGAGGGGATCGTTCTCCTCGACATCCTTGAAGCCAACCTTCACCTTCCCATTCTCAAACGTGGCAACGTAACGGCGAATCTTGCCTTGAGCCGCAAGCTCCTTGCTCGTCTTTGCGTACTGATCATCCAGCTCGGCAAGTTTCATCATAAACGTCTCGACATTGGGAGTGTCCAAAACCTCCTGTGGGACAAAAGGCGTGCACTCAATGTCTGACATCTCGAGTCCGTAGCCTGCCTCGCGGGCCAAGATTAATATCTTGCGAGCTACATCGATACCAGACAAGTCGACTCTCGGATCTGGCTCACTATAGCCTTTCGCCTTAGCCTCAGCTACTACCTCAGAGAGTTTTCGACCTTGAGCCAAAGCATTGGATATAAAGTTCAGCGTGCCAGACAGCACGGCCTCCATCTTAACGATGCGATCACCGCTGCGGATAAGGTCATTGATAGGAGCAATGATAGGCAGCGCAGCACCTACGTTGGTTTCGTAATGGAACTTGACACCCTTCTCGCGAGCAGTGGTTTTCAGATGCAGGTAATGCTCGTAGGCGGATGAAGACGCTATCTTGTTGGCTGTTACGACATTGACGTTGTTCTCAAGCATGAGGTCGTACAATGATGCGACTTCGGCACTGGCAGTGCAGTCCACGAAGACGCAACCTGCCAAGTTCAAACGCTTGATCTCCTCAGCAAAATCGGAGTTGGCAAGAGGCTTACCCTCTTTCTCCAACCGATCCTTAGCGGTCGCTGGGTCGATGCCCTGCTCGTCAATGAGGGTGAGACGAGAATTGGCAACTCCAACAACTCGGATGATGAGCTTGTACTCGTCACGCAGTTTGTCGGCCTGAGCAGCCAATTTTTCGAGCAGCTTGCCGCCGACGGTACCCAGACCCGTCTGGAAGATCTGTAGCACTTGGCAACGGCTCAGGAAGAATGCGTCATGGACAGTGTTCAACGCCTTCCTCAAATCGTCTTCTTTGATGACGAAAGAGATATTGACCTCGCTTGCGCCCTGGGCAATGGCATAAATGTTAATGCCGCTCTTTCCGACGGCATCGAATAGACGACCAGAGACGCCAGTGTTATGCTTCATACGGTCGCCGACAACAGCGACAACCGCCATCTGATTCTTCACGTGAGTTGGCTGCGCATGACCTGCTCGGATCTCTTCGCCGAACTCCTCGTTAATCACCTCTGCCGCACGCTCGGCATCCTTAGTCTCGACTACAAAAGAGACCGTAAGCTCAGAAGAGGCCTGAGAAATAAGGATGACGTTGACGAACGCAGACGCCAATGCCTTGAATATTCTCATCGACACACCAGAGATGCCAACCATTCCTACCATTTGGAAGGTCAGGAGACTCACGTTCTTGATCGACGAGATGCCACGGATCTTGCCGTTGTTCTTATCGGTGCTCTCTACGTCGTCAATCCTTGTGCCTTTGTAGGAAGCGTTGAAAGTATTCTTGATGTAAATGGGGATCCTCTTACGAAGAACGGGCAGAATTGTCGGAGGATAGATGACCTTTGCGCCAAAGTGCGACAACTCCATGGCCTCCTCATACGTCAGGTGGTCGAGTACGTATGCACGGCTTATAATTCTTGGGTCGGCAGACATGAAACCATCAACATCTGTCCAAATTTCCAAAACTTCAGCGTCGACAGCAGCAGCGACAAGTGCCGCTGTGTAGTCAGAACCTCCGCGACCGAGTGTCGTAGGCTCGCCCTTCTCGTTTGTCGAAATGAAGCCGGGCATTATGGTGTAATCACCAATCTTCTCAAACGCCTTGGCAATGTTAGACGCTGTCAGCTCCTCCAATACGAGGTTGCGGCGTCCAGCCCTGTATGTCTTGATGAGAGGGCGGGAATCGACAAGGTGCGAACCTTGCATAAGTTCACTGAGAATCAGCGATGAGCAACGCTCTCCAAACCCGGAAATTGTCTCTAAAGACCTGTCGCTAAGCTCTTTCAGCAACGACACGCCTTTAAGCAGACTGCCAAGGTCGGCAAAGATAGGCATCAGCAGAGACTCGACTCTCTCTGGGTCGTCAAACAGCTCTGCGATAATGGCCTTGTGCTTGTCAACGATTGCTGACAGGTTACCGGTGAAGTCCTCACCACTTGCCGCCTTGTGCGCTGCGGCCAGAAGCATATCGGTAACGCCGCTGACAGCCGAAACTACTGCGATTGTAGGAGCCGGATGGCTAAGAATGATGCGTTTCACCTCCCGCATGCTCTTTGCGGTGCCCATGGAGGTGCCTCCGAATTTAAGGACTTGTATCATTTCGTTTGGTAACGTGTTAAACAGATAACTGACGTGTTAAACACTCATTGTGTTGATTATTCTGCGTACGAAATTAACTAAATAATGCCGAAAATCTTCACAATGTTCCAAAATTTCACTCACATCGCCGAGTCACCCAACTTGCCGACTCAAGCTGGTTTCAATGTTGCAGCTGTTTTGAAAGAAAAACCACAACACGTCAATAAGAAAGTAAAAAACAAAAAGCAGTGCCAATCAAAAAGATCGACACTGCTTTTTTAAATCCTTTGGCGGTGAGGACGAGGCTCGAACTCGCGACCCCATGCGTGACAGGCATGTATTCTAACCAACTGAACTACCCCACCGTTTGGATAATTCTCGAAGACAAGTATCAAGATTTAAAGAGCTTTGCAAGAGGTCTTGAGATTGCTCTCATTTCCTGATTGCGAGTGCAAATTTAGGTGGATTTTTTGACATTGCAAGACTTGCAGTAGAAAATTTTCACAGCCATCAGTGCCGAAATAAAACCATAATGCCGTTTAGTCTGTAACTATCAACAAGTTAACCTCAGACCAAACGGCATTATTTTTATTCTATCGCTACTTATTTTCCTTTGGCGGCTCCTATTTTGCCCTTAAAGTAACCTACAATTCTGCCCCCATAACTCATGATTCTGTTCTGTGCTACAACTGTCGTTATAGACAACAAAATGACAACCATGCCAATCCAAGATATGAGCTCGGGACGCTCATGAAATAGGAACACGCCTATCAGCACGGACGTTATAGGCTCAAAAGCACCCAATACGGCCGTGGCGGTCGAGCCAACAAGTCGTATGGCTTGCGACATGGCAGCCAAAGAAATCAGCGAGGGGAATATTGCCAGAGCCAAAACAATCACCCACTGAAGCGGAGCATGAAGCATCTGCACGTCTGTACAGAACCTCGTCTGCGCAATAAAAAGCACCATGCCGAATAGCAACGAGTAGAAACTCAACTTTGTAGACGACATCTTGGATAGACAGCTCTTCTGGACAACAACCATGTAGATGGCGTAACTCAATGCAGAAGAGAAAACGACAAACAGTCCAAGTGGGGAGGATGTTCCAGTTCTCAATCCTTCCCAGTCCAAAAGCACAATGCCGATGAAAACTACGGGAATTGCGAATAAGGTCACCTTTCCTGGCGTCTCTCGGTAGACAATCCACATAATCAATGCCACAAGGGCAGGATAAATGAACAAGGCAGTGGCTGACAGCGACACTCCGAGATACTTATAGCTCTCAAACAAGGACAGTGAAGAGTAGGCGAACAAGAGACCCATGGGGCAAATGAGCCAAAATTCTTTTTTCGTAAGTCTGAAACTCTCCTTCTTAAGACACATAATTACCAGAAGCAGAAGCACAGCAAAGAAATAACGGTAGAAAAGCACCGTCCCAGTAGTTATGCCGACGGCATAAAGAAGTGGCGCAAAAGCATTTATGCCATAACTCGAAGAAGACATCGCGGCATACAAATACCCACGCATGTTGTTAGACATAGTCAGTCCTAATTATTTATTGTTGTCTGTATTTTATTGTGCTTGAACCTATTTCTTGTCGCCCCATAACGACTTCATGCGCTCTGCGATTCTCTCCTCCGCCGCATTAGGCTGGGGAAAATAGAAACGCGTAGAAGCGAGAGCGTCCGGCATATATTGCTGCTCAACAAAATGCCCGGGATAGTCATGAGCGTACTTATAGTCGCGACCATAATTGAGGTTGGCCATCAGCTTAGTAGGCGCATTCCGAAGATGCAAGGGGACAGGCAGATCGCCTGTTGACCTGACACACTGCAAAGCCGTGTTTATGGCATTGTAAGCAGCATTGCTCTTGGGCGACGTTGCCAGATATATCGTAGCTTCTGACAAGATTATGCGACCTTCTGGCCAACCAATCTTGTTCACAGCGTCGAAAGCCTGATTGGCCATCAGCAATGCGTTCGGGTTTGCAAGCCCGATATCTTCTGAAGCGGAAATTATCAACCTCCTCGCAATAAACTTAGGGTCCTCGCCACCTTCAATCATCCTCGCCAACCAGTAGACGGCAGCGTCGGGATCAGAGCCACGTATTGATTTTATGAAAGCTGAGATGATGTCATAGTGCATCTCGCCATTCTTGTCATACGTCGCCGAAGTCTGCTGCAAGATGTCCACCACCTTCTTATCGTCTATGACAATCTCTTCAGCCCCCTCTTGTGAGTTCACCACAAGTTCGATGATATTTAGGAACTTCCTTGCGTCGCCTCCGGAGAAACGCACCAGGGCCGCCTCTTCAGCAAGTCGTATATTGAGTTTCGAGAGCACGTCATCGGTTGCCATGACACGATGGTACAACGCCATAAGGTCCTCTTGTTCAAGAGACTTTAAAACGTATACTTGACAGCGCGAGAGCAATGGCGATATCACTTCGAACGAAGGGTTTTCCGTTGTCGCTCCGATAAGCGTGACAACACCTTCTTCGACAGCGGCCAACAGACTATCTTGCTGGCTTTTGCTAAATCTGTGAATCTCGTCGATGAAGAGTATTGGGGCGTCGGGATTGAAAAACCTACTTTGCTTGGCCTTTTCAATGACGTCTCGCACGTCCTTTACTCCAGAGCTTATGGCAGACAGGGTGAAGAACGGCCTTGCGAGTTGATGAGATATTATCTTGGCTAAGGTAGTCTTGCCGACTCCTGGCGGACCCCAAAGTATGATTGAAGACACATTGCCACTGTCAATCATCTTGCGCAATACGGCACCTTGACCAACAAGATGCCGTTGTCCAACATAGTCGTCCAGTGAGGCAGGACGCATTCTTTCCGCCAATGGTAGCATATACCTATATAACTTTTACCTTGTAGCCGTCGGACTTAAGTCTCTCCGCCACACGGGCACGGAAGTCACCTTGCACAAGAATCTCACCGTTTTTGACACTTCCGCCAACTCCACACGCCTGCTTGAGCTTCCTGCCAAGCTCTTTCAGGTCGTCTTCCGTACCAACAAAGCCAGTCACAAGCGTCACCATCTTGCCAGCCCTTTGCTTCTTATCCAACAAGATGCGGATGTTCTGCTTCTCAGGCGGCAAAGTATCTTGCTCTGGCTCTTCGTCACGGGTATATTCATAATCGGCATTGGTCGAGAAGACCACGCCTAACCTGTCTTTCCAATCTTGCTTTGCCATTATGTAATGCCGGTTTATTAGCTTAGGCAACAACATCTCCTACGAGATCGTAGTCCTCTGCTTCGGTAATCTTGACCATGCAGAACTCACCGACTTTGGCCTTTCCACGGACTACGACTTCAGGATCGACCTCAGGAGAGTCAAACTCGGTACGACCGACAAAATGGTCACCCTCCTTACGATCTACAATGACTTTAATCACCTTGCCTACTTTGGCTTCGTTGACCTCAGCACTTATGCCTTCCTGCAAAGCCATTATCTTGTCAGCTCTCTCTTGCTTGACCTCCTCGGGGATATTGTCCTCATAGTTATTCCAAGCGTAGGTATCCTCCTCATGGGAATATGGGAATACGCCCAGTCGCTCAAAACGCATGCTCTTGACAAACTCCATAAGATCCTTGAAATCCTCCTCTGTCTCACCCGGGTGACCGGTAATGAGAGTTGTGCGGAGGTGGATGCCAGGCACCTTTGCGCGTATCTCATTGAGCAATTCGATTGTCTGCTCCTTAGTGATATGGCGGCGCATCAGTTTGAGCATGTTATTTGACGAGTGCTGAAGAGCAAGGTCGAGGTACTTACAAACCTTGGGGTTGCGTGCCATGACGTCGAGCAAATCATGCGGGAAGCCAGCAGGATAGGCATAATGGAGTCTTATCCAATCAATTCCGTCAACCTCCGATATGGCGTCGACAAGCTCTGCCAACCTGTTCCGTTGGTAAAGGTCTGTTCCATAGGAGGAGAGGTCTTGTGCAATTACTTGCAACTCTTTTACACCATTCGCTGCCAATGCCTTTACCTCATCGACAATTTCCTCAAGAGGTCTACTTGTGTGAGGGCCGGTGATTATGGGGATTGCGCAATAGCTGCACTTGCGGTTGCAACCCTCAGAAATCTTCAGGTATGCGTAGTGCTTAGGCGTTGTAAGAGAGCGTTCGCTCATCAAATCGCGACGATAGGTGGCGCCTAAATCTTGAATGATACCTTTCCAGTCGAATTTGCCATAGAACTTATCGACCTCAGGGATCTGCTCGGTCAATTCCTCACGATACCTCTCGCTAAGGCATCCCATGACATATAGTTTCTTAAGTTTGCCTCGGTGCTTAGCCTCCGCAAACTGGAGGATTGTATTTATTGACTCCTCCTTAGCGTCACCAATAAAGCCACAAGTATTTATGATGGCAACTTCGCCCTTGGGGTTCTCAGAGTCGTGCGCTACGGAGATGTTGTTTGCACGGAGCTGAGCCATAAGGCGCTCACTATCCACCAGGTTCTTCGAGCAACCCAGCGAAATGACATCTACAAGTTTCAAACTTTTACTTGAAAAGAGATTCTACAAATGACCGTCTGTCAAAGAGTTGAATATCGTCGATTCCTTCACCGATGCCGATATACTTGACAGGAATATTAAACTGGTCTGACACACCTATCACGACACCACCTTTAGCTGTTCCGTCGAGTTTTGTGATAGCAAGTGAGGTCACCTCTGTCGCCTTAGTGAACTGCTTTGCCTGCTCGAAAGCGTTTTGACCTGTTGAGCCGTCGAGTACGAGAAGGACCTCGTCTGGAGCGGTAGGCACGACCTTCTTCATGACGTTTTTAATCTTAGAGAGCTCGTTCATGAGACCGATGTTGTTATGGAGACGCCCTGCAGTGTCAATGATGACCACATCAGCCCCATGCGCCTTAGCAGACGACAGAGTGTCAAACGCCACGGACGCAGGATCGGAACCCATTTGCTGTTTGACGATAGGCACATCCACTCGCTGCGCCCACACCTCTAACTGCTCAATTGCCGCGGCACGGAACGTATCGGCAGCGCCAAGGACAACCTTTTTGCCTGCCTTTTTGTATCTATTGGCCAACTTACCAATCGTTGTGGTCTTGCCGACGCCATTGATACCGACTACCATTATTACGTACGGGTCGCCACCATGGTCGACATACTCGTCTTTACCGCCCTCACGGTCGGTCTCTTCAAGTAAAGAGCCTATTTCTTCACGCAATATTTCGTTCAGCTCGGCAGAACCACTATAGGCTTCCTTCTTTACACGTTCCTCTATTCGCTTGATTATCTTGAGAGTAGTGTCTACACCGACATCAGAAGTGATAAGCACCTCCTCAAGTTCATCGAGTACGTCGTCGTCTACCTTATGCTTGCCAAGAATAATCTTGCCCAATTTCTTGAACAGACTTTCCTTGGTTCGAGCAAGTCCCTTATCCAGGTTCTCCTGCTCGTCCTTATTTTCCTTTTTGCCAAACAGTCCAAAGAATGCCATCCGGTATCGTATTTAGAGGTTTTACTTCTTGAAGTATAACGCAATGTGCAGCAAAGTGTTACAACTAACCTACTTGATTGCGTAATGATATAACGTTGGTTGCAACGAGAGCGGCAGTCTCCGTCCTTAAACGCTCGGGGCCAAGAGTGCACTCCATAAATCCGGAATCCAACGCTGTGGAAATCTCCTTTTCGGAAAAATCGCCCTCAGGACCAATCAACACTAAAGTGTCTTTAGCCACCTGCGCCGCATTGAACAAGTGAGGCTTTGGAGATTCTCCACAATGAAGAATGAAGCGTTGTTCTGGAAGCTCCATTCTCATAAGGTCAGATATGCGCATTAACTCGTCAACTTGAGGGAGGTAGTATTTGAGAGACTGCTTAGCGGCCGCCACCACAAGCTTCTCAAGCCTGTCGACCCGCACCTTGTCGCGCTCGGAATGGTCGCAAAGGATTGGTGTAATTCGGCTAACGCCTATCTCCACTGCTTTCTCGACAAACCATTCGAACCGATCAATGTTCTTTGTCGGAGCCACCGCCATCCAAAGATTGCAACGAGAAGGCTCCTGCACTTCGGACTTGAGAACATCGAGCTCACAACCTCGCGGATCTGCCTTAACGATGCGGCACTCATATCGGGTACCATTGCCGTCGGTCACGAAGACAGTGTCCCCCACCCTATGGCGCATAACCTTTACGCAGTGGGCACTCTCCTCGTCACATAGCAACACACCAGGGGTGTAATTCGGATCAACAAGCAACTCCATGGTAAGAAGCAAAAAGGTTGAGGACGATACAGAGGATAACGATGGTCAAAAGGAACGTGTATGCCGTAACACGGGGACCCAACTCGCCAAAAGAATTTGCCAAACCGCTCTTGAGAGTCCACTTGTTGTGGTGAGTTATGACAAAGAAATGCAGAACGAGATGGAGATAGACTTCATAGACGATGCGACCAATGATGATGCCAACCAACGCCCCAACAAGGATGTCGCCAACGAAATGGACACCTTGATAGACCCTACCATAGCTATTAGCCAAAGCCCACAAGGAGAGGGCTATTGACAGAGACCAACGGCGTACGACAAGGATGAAGAAAGAGGCAATGGCAAAACAATTTGCGGCATGAGACGAAGCGAAACCATAAAGTCCGCCACGATAGCCGTCGACAGTATGCACAAGATATTGAAGGACATCGTCATGCGACGGGCGCAATCTCTCGAACAATGGCTTCATAAGCCCCGAAGTCAATTGGTCAGCGATAAGAACAGCCAAGGCAACGACAACGACTGTCATCAGGCCTCGCCCACCCTGCTTGCGGAAAATCATCCACAGCAACGCAAGATAGAGCGGCACCCAAATTATTTTGGAGGTTATGGCGTAGAAGAAGGCATCGAAAAAAGGATTATTCAAGCCGTTAAGAAACAGCGTAAGCTCCTTGTCGAGAAATATCAGCTCTTCCATGTAAGAGTCGTAAGTGTATGTGTAGTAGGTAAGTGTCTTTACGTCGTGAGCCGCCGAACTTGCTTTAAGGAAGCAATGCCAAAGCAGCTCGCATAACGCTTTCAAAATTACTCATTTCCTATCAAATAAGGTCTTGTAGCATGTGAAGACACCTAAATATTTGTGGCATGTGGATTTACCGGCAAAAAACGTTCCTTTCCAAAGTCGTTAACGTTCGGTTCTCACAATGACGTTTAAATCAGGACGTATTATTAGGGTGCCACCCCATTTGCCCAATCTGTTTAAAATCACTAACATTGTCATGGCATGAATTACGGAACAATGACATACGGAGACACTGAAAACCCGTTTCACGAAATCGACCCATGGCATAGAATGGAAACCAAACCGTTCACATACCCTTTTGCCTACACCCCAGACCCGCTGTGCCAAGAGGCGAAAGAGATCGTGAAAAAGGAATTGGAAGGGAGAGAAGAGCTGCAAGAAGACATAAGAAACGGCAAGATGTTCGGCGTGCTTGTCTGTGAAAATGCAGAAGGGCAGCATGGCTTTTTAGCCTCATTCTCAGGCACATTAGGAGGGAGAAGTCATCAGAAGTGGTTTGTCCCCCCGATGTTGGATTACGAACAAAAGGATGGAATTTTCAAGACGGAGGAGGCTGCCATATCAGAGCTTAACAGAACAATATCGCAACGAGAAAAAGACGAGAGATATGTAGAGTCGAAAAAAGCGGTTAGAGAGAGAGAAGAAGAAAGCGCACGAATAAAAAGAGACCTGAAAAATCAATATGCGGAGCATAAGCAGGAACGAAAAAAGTTGCGCACAGAACATCCCGAGCTGAAGGACGAGCTTGACAGACAAAGCCAATTTGAGAAAGCAGAGATAAAACGAACAGCATCGAGGTTGGACGAAGAACTTTCCGCTTTAAAAGACACAATAGCCCAATATGAAATAGAAACGGAGACGTTAAAAACAGAGCGGAAGAAACGTTCAAACATCCTTCAACGATGGCTCTTCAGCCGCATGAAAGCACATTGCGCAGACGGGGAGCTTCTGAGCGTATGGGACATATTCCAGTTTGCAGGGAAAGGCGTTCCCCCATCTGGAACAGGCGAATGCGCAGCTCCAAAACTACTAAACTATGCATTCGCTCACAAATATAAGCCTATAAGCATGGCTGAGTTTTGGATGGGAGCTTCACCCAAAGGGGAAATCCGTATTGAGGGACAATTCTACCCTGCATGCAATCAGAAATGCGGACCATTGTTGAAACGAATGATGCGTGGCATGGACATTGACACCAATCCATTAGAAAAGCCAACGGACGGGAGACCATTAAAAATACTTTATGAGGACGAATGGTTGCTGATTGTTGACAAACCATATGGGCTTATGACAGTGAGCGACGCCCCCACCCAAGAGACATTGATGACGCAAGTATGCGCAATCCGCAACATTGAAGGGCCTGGGTACGTTCACCGACTGGACATGGCAACATCTGGTATTGTCGTAATTACCAAAGACAAAGCGACACACCAGGCGATGCAACATTTATTCGAGAGTCGAGAAATAAAGAAAAGGTACGTTGCCATTGTCGAAGGAAGTCCGAAGGAACAGAGTGGCACAATACGATTGCCATTGATACCGAACATAGACGACCGCCCTCGGCAGATGGTAGATTTCATACGCGGCAAAGAGGCAGTAACGGAATATGAGACTGTAGAGGCAAATGGCGCAACAACGCGACTGCTACTTTATCCTCTTACAGGGCGAACGCACCAGCTTCGCGTACACCTTGCCAGTCCGCTTGGGCTTGGATGTCCAATCGTAGGGGATAACTTATACGGGCACCTCGGAGCGAGGCTCATGCTCCATTCGGACGCAATATGGTTCATCCACCCTTGGACAAAAAAAGCGGTACACATATCGTGCACCTCTGAATTTTAATGACTTGCATTATCGAGCCAGTTCCTCGCGCAAGAATTGCCCCGTGTAGCTCGCCTCGCATTGGGCGACCTCCTCAGGCGTGCCTTGGACAACGATAGAGCCGCCGCCTCTACCTCCGTCGGGTCCCATATCTATTATGTAATCGGCCATCTTGATGACGTCAAGATTATGCTCGATAACGATAACCGTATTACCTCTATCTACCAGTTTGTTAAGGACATCCATCAATATCCTGATGTCCTCGAAGTGGAGACCCGTGGTTGGCTCGTCTAACAAATAGACGGTGCTGCCAGTGTCGCGCTTTGCCAACTCGGTTGCCAATTTGACACGCTGACTTTCACCACCAGACAAAGTCGTAGACGGCTGTCCTAAAGTGATATAACCTAAGCCGACGCTCTTCAGGGTGTTGAGCTTATTGTAGATGGCAGGGATGCTCTCAAAGAACTCTGTTGCCATATTGATGGTCATCATGAGGACATCGCCAATTGACTTGCCCTTAAACTTAACCTCCAGAGTCTCACGGTTATACCGTTTGCCACCGCAAGCTGGACATTCAACCATGACGTCGGGCAGCAAATTCATCTCGATGACTTGAACGCCAGCGCCTTTGCACACTTCGCAGCGTCCACCACTGACATTGAAAGAGAAACGTCCGTTCTTGTAGTTGTTGAGCTTAGACTCGGGCAACTCGGCATAGATCTTCCTAATGTCGTCAAACACAGCCGTATACGTGGCAGGATTGGAGCGCGGAGTACGCCCGAGAGGAGACTGATCGACCGTCACAATCTTGTCGACGAACTCGAGACCCTCTACGGAGTCGTATGGCATCGGGTCTTTTAGCGAGTGGTAAATATGCTGGCTCAAGATTGGCGACAACGTCTCATTTATGAGGGTGGACTTACCGCTACCCGACACGCCTGTCATGCATATTAGCTTGCCAAGAGGAAACGAGACGTCAATGTTTTTAAGATTATTGCCTCGGCATCCCTTGATAGTCAGCACTTTGCCATTGCCTGGGCGACGAGAAGAAGGAACTTCAAGACGTCGAGAGCCGTTAAGGTATGCCGCCGTCATCGTGTCTGTCTTCAGCACTTCTGCCGGGGTTCCTGCCGCAACGACATGCCCACCCTTCCTGCCAGCACCAGGACCAATGTCGACAATATAGTCAGAAGCGAGCATCATATCCCTATCATGCTCAACGACTATCACACTATTGCCTATGTCTCTAAGGTGCTTGAGAGAATTGATTAGCTTAATGTTATCGCGTTGGTGAAGACCAATACTTGGCTCGTCGAGAATGTACAACACGTTGACGAGTTGTGAACCTATTTGCGTGGCGAGCCTAATACGCTGACTCTCACCGCCCGACAAAGTCATGGCATTACGACTTAGCGAAAGGTAGTCTAAGCCGACATCGAGGAGAAAACCTACGCGTCCTCGGATCTCTTTAAGAACCTCCTTTGCAATTGCTCGTTGTTTAGCGTCGAGACGGTTGTCGAGATCTCGCAGCCAATCGGACAATTGGAGCATATCCATATCTGACACCTCGGCAATGTTCTTACCATCGATGTAGAAATGAAGAGCTATCTTATTGATCCTTGCGCCATTACACTCAGGACAAACAATATCGGTTATATACTGCTCAGCCCATTTGCGCTCCTTGGCGGAAGTAGCTTGGTCTTGAATTGAAACGATGTAGCTGACAATGCCGTCAAAGGAGGGGAAGAAATTGCTCGGTAGACCCAAGTCGTCCTTTAAATGAAGCTGCTCGGTGGTACCATAAAGCACGGCATCGAGCCCTTCTTCAGGAATATCCTCAACTGGGGTTTTAAGGTCGAAGCCATAGATTTCACCTATGGCCTCTATTTGGGCAAAAATGAGATTCTTCTTGGCTTTTCCAAGAGGCTCTATGGCCCCAGCAGCAATGCTCAGCTTCGGGTTGGGAATTATCCTATTAACATCGACGGAAGCGAAATGCCCCATGCCCTTACATTTTGGGCATGCGCCTTGAGGAGAGTTGAAAGAGAACGAGTGAGGCGCAGGCTCCGGATAGGATATTCCCGTCGTAGGGCACATCAGCTGACGACTGAAATACTTAGGTTGCTCGGAATCGGCATCCAAGACCATCATTACCCCCTTGCCCATCTGTAAGGCAGTATCTATCGACTGCTTAAGACGCTTGGCATCCGTTCCATCAGCACCATCAACTGCTTTTTTCACAGCCAGCCTATCGACAACGAGCTCAATGAAATGGACTTTATATCTGTCCAACTTCATGCCGGGCATGACTTCGCGCAACTCACCATCTACACGGACGTAGATAAAGCCGCGCTTACGGATACGCTCGAACAGCTCTTTATAGTGACCTTTACGACCCTTGACCATTGGCGCAAGGAGACTTACACGATGCCCGTCGAAGGTATCCTCTATCATGTTGAAGATCTGCGACTCAGAATACTTCACCATCTTCTCGCCGGTCTCATAGGAGTATGCCTCACCGGCTCGGGCATAGAGAAGGCGGAGGAAATCGTAGATCTCTGTTATTGTACCAACTGTCGAACGGGGATTCTTATTGGTCGTCTTCTGCTCGATGGAGATGACGGGGCTTAGACCTGTAATCTTGTCAACATCAGGACGTTGCGATCCGCCAAGGAATTGGCGCGCATAAGAAGAGAAAGTCTCAATGTAGCGTCTTTGGCCTTCGGCATAGATGGTGTCGAACGCCAAAGACGACTTGCCACTACCGCTCATGCCGGTGAACACGACAAGGGCGTTGCGTGGGATGGAGACATCTATGTTTTTAAGATTGTGCTCACGAGCACCATAGACATTGATGCGGTCGGTGTCCTCAAACTGGTCGGACGTGGGCAAAGAAACGTTCTCGGCCATTGTATTAGTTGAGGAGCGAGAAGAAATGGCAAACAGGACCATGCCCCTTGCCTATCACATAATCAGCACCTGCGGCTATTGCGTTGTTCATATACTCTTTAGCGGCAATCACGGCAGGAGTCAGAGCCTTGCCTTTTGCCAATCCTGCCGCAATGGCGGAAGAGAGGGTGCAACCTGTCCCGTGGGTGTTTTGAGTTTTGACCTTGTCGGAAGGGAGTTCGAGACGTTGGAGCGTATCGACATTGCAAAGGACATCGATCATAACATCGCCATCAAGATGCCCACCCTTTAGGAGAACCGAGGAGCCGAGGTCGGTAAGGTCGGACGCAGCCTCTTTCATGTCATCGACAGACTTGATGGGTCGGCCGTCGAGAAGAGCCTCCGCCTCGGGGATGTTCGGAGTGATAATCGTAGCGAGAGGGATGAGCTCCTTGCGCAAAACGTCCAAAGCCTCCTTCATCATAAGGTCGCCACCCGACGTGGCCACCATGACGGGGTCGAGGACAACATTCTTCACTTGTCTGTTTCGCAGGAGTTCAGCAACAGCGTGCGCCAGCTCTGGAGAATGTAGCATTCCGATCTTGATGGCATCAACATTAATGTCATCGAGAACGGAATTAATCTGACCAATTACGAAATCTACCGGCACGTCATGTACGCCATATACGCCTGACGTATTCTCATTGACGACGGAGGTTATGGCTGTCGCAGCATAGCATCCGAGTGCGGAAATGGCCTTTATATCGGCTTGGATGCCAGCACCACCACTTGGGTCACTGCCCGCAATGGAGAGCACGACATTATATTTTTTGCTCATTTATATCCTATCAAATTGCTTATGCGCGAATATACTTATTCTCCAGGTTAAAAGCTGCTCATTAAGGATCCGCACTCACTAAAATGCCACAATACTAAAGGCGAGACTTGAGACATTGAAGGGGAAAAGAATAGGACAACTCAACTTCTTACAGCAACGTTACTTGCCAATAAACATAAATCCCTATCTTTAGGAAGTAAAGCATAAAGTAAGAAATCAAAGGCTTCGTAATTAACGGACATTTTAGATTTCTGACAATCGACATACTCACCCAACAATTCTAAATTTGATTTATGGACCAGCAAAAAGTTGACATGTTTATCATGTCATACGGAGACAAACTACCAGCAGAGAAGATTCTGACCATTCGTGAGAGACTGCTCCTATTGGATGATTCCAAGTGGTGCGTCTCTCTACTCTTCAGTTCAAGGACCCAATAGTAGCCCTTGTATTGTCTATCTGCTTAGGCCATCTTGGCATTGACAGATTCTATATTGGTGACACCAGCTTGGGCGTTGGCAAATTAATTACTTGTGGTGGTTTGGGATTTTGGACTATAATTGATTGGTTCCTAATTTTAAATGCAACAAGAGAGCGGAATTACGAGAAACTTTCGAAGTTCTTATAAAATCCAATCAATTGCCAACGTAGCGTACGTTATCGTATGCTTATGGCTTTGTATAGCGGAAGAGGGGGAGACGACAATAATCGTTTGCCCCTCTAAGCTAATATATGGACTCCCTTGCCCGGGGTGTGGGGTGACGCGTGCCACATTAATGGCTTTTCATGGGAATTTAATTGAAGCATTGGCTTATAATCCAAATTGCTTGTTTGCCATAGTGTTTGTTATTGCCTTCCCGATAATTATTGGGATTTCCATTCTGAAGAAGAAAAATTACACGGAATACATCTACAACAAGGCGAACGAAGCTGTTAAGAATAAGTTTGTCCTCATTACTCTTCTTCTGATGGAGGTTTGCATTTGGACACACAACGTCATTAGCGATATTTGATCATGTCCCCTACCCTCCGCACTGATCCGCAATTTTGACTCACGGCGAGAAAAGAGTTTGGAGGGAGCCACGCTCGGAGCCTCGCACCAACAAGACAGCCTTACATTATGGCATAAGACACGTTTTCATAGGAAATTAGCAGGGCTACTCCTTTTTCCTGTGTTCCCTATACCACCTCAATAGAGGGTTTGTCGTCCCTTTTAAATATTCCTCCACAAAATCGTACTCCTTTTTCTCCTCTTCTTTCTCTTCATTAGCGGAGCAACGAGTAGTAACGACTACTTTTATAGTTATCTTGTGCCCATCACCACTCTCTACATCTGCGGAGCAACGAGTAGATGCGACTACCTTTTTTACAGTTATCTTATGCTCATCCTCCTTTTTCTTTATCTCTTCATGAAGCTCTTCTTGCTCTCTCCTATACTTATCGGTTAGTTCTTTATCAGTCATAATATCTTATTTTAAGTTCACCTGAATATAACAAGAAAATCAGACAATTGCAAGTTACAGGAGACAACAACATGGAACGCACGACTACAATGAAACGGCATGCTGAATTTTGCACTCAGCATGCCGTAAAATGTGATGTCAGTAAGGAAGATTAGGCTAAAATCCAGCGGACAAAGAAGAAACCTCCAATGACGTAGACAGCAAAGAGGATTATCCACTCAACAGTAGAGTATGGGATGTTGCTTGCCTTACTGCCTTGGCGGATGGATTTTGCGAGATTAAGAATAAGAGCAGGGACCGTCAGAAGAAGTATAAGAACGACAGCCTTACCGATGAAACCGAGTACTATGTCTGCATTCATAGAAAATTGATTTAGAGGCGACTAAATTAACACTAAAAATGAAACTGAGGTCAAAAACGATGAGTTAATGTGTGATAATGTCAACTATCGAGTGCAAATTTAGCTTCCACATCACTAACATAGGCAAACAACTCACGGAAAAATTTATTGTGAGCCAAGGTATCCCTATTACCGACGATGATGAGCTTCGATTTTGCACGTGTCATAGCCACATTCATACGTCGTAAATCACTTAGAAATCCTATCTCGCCCTTATCGTTTGACCGAACCATGCTCACGATTATCATGTCGCGCTCTTGACCTTGGAAGCCATCTACCGTATTGACAGAAATGGACTTACGTAACGGCTTGAAAAACGAGTCGGACGCTATCATTTGACGGAGCAGCTGCACTTGCATACGGTATGGTGAGATTATGCCGACATCGATACGATCTTCAATAAATTGCTCAACACCAATTGACTCAATACAATGGCGTAGACGTCTGACCACAGTACGAGCCTCGGCTTTATTTATACGACCAAAGTTGGCACCAATGAACTCCTCTGTTGAATCATCGGCAACTTGTGACGTGATGTTTAGCCATTCAATGGGGCACTCGAAATCGAGAAAAGAGCCACGCTCAGAAATTTCGCTTGCCGCACGCAGCTTGCCATCATAGAACCAGTTGCTTGAGAAGCGCATAATATCCTCATTCATACGGTATTGAGTCGTAAGGAGAGAGACCGTATTTTTTTGAGACTCGGCAACATTCTCCATAAGCGATTTGGCAAGCCCAGCACGCTTTGCCTCCATGCTCTTGACCGTCGGAGGAAGCTGCATGTGGTCACCAGCCAGAATCACTCGACCCGCCTTGGCTATTGCCACCCAACATGCAGGCTCCATAGCCTGAGCTGCCTCGTCGATAAAAAGAGTTGAGAACTTGCGCCCCGTAAGGACTTTGTTGGCAGCACCGACAAGCGTAGAAGCGACTACACGGGAATTGTCCATAATGTCATTGTTGATGCGGATCTCCAAATCAATGGCACGCTCAGTTAGACGGGCTAAGCTCTGATGACTTCGTTCGTCGCCACGGCTGCGACGCATCCGACGAATTGACTGACGCAACGACCAAAGTTGACCATAGTCGGGGTGGATGGCGAAACGACGCTCATAGGTATGCTCAAGCATATTATCGGTCACACGTTTCGGGTTGCCGATGCGCACCAGACTTATGCCCCTTGCTGAGAGGATCTCGCAGATCCAATCGACAGCCATATTGCTTTGAGCACACACAAGGACTTGACTTTCTCGACGCAGGGTCTCGCTTATAGCCTCGACGAGCGTCGTGGTCTTGCCAGTGCCTGGAGGGCCATGGACTATTGCCACATCCTTTGCCGCAATGACCTTATTAACAGCAGCTTCTTGATCTTTATTCAGCCACGGGAAAGATGACGGAACGATGTGCGCAAAGGTAGCAGGACGTAGACCGTGAAGAATGGAACGTAATTCAGGCAGTCTTCCGGAGTCTGCATTTATGACACGATCGAGAGCCTCAAACATGAGACGATAGCTGGTCTCATCGAGGAAAAGCTGGACACCCAAACCATTGGCATGGAGGAGTGCTGAGGCATCGTTGGGCGTGGGAACGGTTATCACCATTCGTTTGTCGTCGGCATAGGTCACTGACGAGGTGTAGGACATCGGCTTACGCGGTTCTCCAGGCGCCGCAGACGTGAAGAGCCGCACCGTATTTCCACTTTCGATGGACGAGTCGACATCATCATCACTTGCTTGCCTCCACAGCTCTACAACAAACTGATTGAGAGAATTGTAATAGCTACGGCCAACCCTTATGGGGAACCATGCGACGCCGCGGCTTACAAGCCTCTCGATTGGCATCTTTTGGTTCGTCACGAGAAACTCTTCACGCTCGCCGTCTCGTTCCAACTCAAGTAAAGACTTGAGTCTTTTGAGTTCTTCAATTGCCTTGTCCATGCACAGAAAAGAGACAGGCGGATAGCTGTGATGCCTCCGCCTGTCATTGTATTTAAGAGTAAAACTCTCTCAAACTATTACTGCTGAGCATCAAGCTCGTCGATTTGGCTCTTGACCTCTTGGCTCTTGGTGTACTCCTGGATGGTGTAGTAAGTGCGCTGGAGATTAGAGAGAACCTCACGCTTCTGAGTCTTGTCGGGAGCAATCTCGGCAGCCTTAATGAAATAAGGGACAGCCTTCTTGAAAGTCTCATTGGACTCATTGATCATGGCGTTGTACTTGATGTTGTCGCGCTCGCCGCTGGCTGCGGTCTTCTTCTGGAGAGCCTCGTTGTAGTATACGACGCCGAGATTGTAGGTTGCACCGAAGTTCTCAGGGCTTATCTCGATGGCCTTCTGGTAGTCTGCAATAGCAGCCTTGGTGTCAGTACGCTCCTTGAGGCAACCACGAGCGAAGAAATATTGGGCGTTGTTGGGGTCACGCTTGATAGCATCATTGAGGTAGACAAGCGCCTCATCATTCTTCTGAGCCTGAATGTAGTAGTTGATGAGGGTATTGATCATGTCAGTGACCTCAGGATAGGCCTCGAAGCCCTCTTTGAGAGACTTCTCGATGTTAGCAGAGTCGTTGAGCTGCTCATAGCAGTACTTTGCACGGATGAAAGACATTGCGCCACCGACCTTCATGCGACCAGCCTTGAGGAAGTACTCAGCACCTGTATTCCAGTCCTCAGCCTGCATGCTGGCGAGACCGACATTGATGATGATAGAGGAGTCGGCGATGTCTTGGTGGTCAGGGAGTTGGGAACCAGCCCAGATATCGAAGATGAAAGCGTCGCGGCTGGCAGCGTAATTCTTAGCATTGTATGCATTGGCGGCCTCCTGCTCGGATGTTACGACGAGCTTCTGGTATGCCTTCACGAGATCCTTTGTGAACTTGCCGATGCCCTTGCCGTTAGCATTGCCTACCTTGTTGAGCCTCTCAGCCTCGAGCATGAACTCCTTGGCCTTCTTGAGGTTATTGGCATCGGAGTTCAACAAATGGGTGTAGACATCTGCCGCAACGATGTAAGTCATGGCGTAGTCCTTGGTCTTCTCATTCTCAAGCGCCTGATCAATGCTCTCCTTGGCCTTGTCGTACTGCTGGAGGATGATAGCGTTCTCGGCTGCGCTGACATTAGCCTTTTGCGCGGAAGCCGAAGCAGCGGTCAAAGCCGCAGCTGCTACAAAAAGTATTTTCTTCATTAGTGTATTATAGTTTTAGACCTTTACTGATGGACATGAGAGGATTATTCTTGATTATCATCCCCTTGCTGTCCTTCGTCACTGTTGTTTGGTTCGTTTTCTGCACCTTCAGCTTGTTCGTCGTCGACATGCGGGACGACAGTACCTGAGGCGATCTGATCGCCCTTCTTGCTGAGGTTAATGAGGCTGAGTCCCTGCGTAGCGCGACCGATAACCTTGATGTCAGTAGCCTTGATACGGATGGTTATTCCGCTTCGATTGATAATCATCAAGTCGTCATCGTCGGTTATGGTGTCGATTGTCACGAGGCTACCAGTCTTGTCAGAGACTTTAAGAGTACGGATACCCTTGCAGCCACGGCCCTGGATGCTGTACTCTTCGAGCTTAGAGCGTTTGCCGAAGCCACGCTCGGAAAGGACGAAGATGTCCTTAGTGTCATCTGGATCGACAGACACAAAGCCAACCGTGGTATTGTCATCGCCAACGTTGATGCCCTTAACACCCATACCGGAACGACCTACGCATCGGACGGTATCTTCTTTGAAGCGGAGCGCCCTGCCGTCGGAAGTTGCAAGGATGAGATGTTGTGAGCCATCGGTAAGAACAGCCTTAAGAAGCTCGTCACCCTCGCGGACCGTAATGGCTATGACGCCATTAGCACGTGGACGAGAGTACTCGGAGAGGCTGGTACGCTTGACGATGCCGTTGCGCGTCGCCATGATGATATAATGGCTCTGGGTATACTCCTTATCATCGAGACCACGGACATTGATGAATGCACGCACCTTATCGTCACTCTCGATATTGAGAAGGTTCTGAATGGCGCGACCCTTGTTCGTCTTGTTGCCCTCGGGAATATCGTAGACCTTGTACCAGAAGCAACGACCTTTGCTGGTGAAGAACATCATGGTATCGTGCATACGCGCATAATACATGTGCTCGATGAAATCCTGGTCGCGCGTGCTGGAGCCACGGGAACCGATGCCGCCGCGGTTTTGCGTCTTAAACTCGTTGAGGAAGGTACGCTTGATGTAGCCCATGTGCGAAACAGTGACTACAACGTCGTCGTCGGCGTAGAAATCTTCGGGATTGAACTCGCCATCGGAATACTCGATGTCGGTACGACGCTCGTCGGCATACTTGTCACGAACCTCGATGAGTTCCTGCTTGATGACATCCATCTGCATTGCAACATCGGCGAGGAGGCGTGTGAGATAGTCGATGTAGTCAGTGACCTTCTTGAACTCATCGCGCAGCCTATCCTGCTCCAGTCCGGTCAACTGACCGAGACGCATCTCGACGATTGCACGGGCTTGAACGTCGGACAGATTGAAACGTTCGATAAGTTTGGCTCGCGCCTCATCACGGCTATTTGCGGCACGGATGATGCTTATGACTTCATCGATGTTATCACTCGCAATGATGAGACCTTCGAGGATATGCGCACGCTCTTCCGCCTTGCGCTTCTCGTATTGGGAACGACGAATTATGACGTTGTGCCTATGGTCGATGAAGCACTTGATGATGTCCTTCAGGTTGAGAAGACGCGGGTGTCCGTCGACGATGGCAATGTTATTTACGCAGAAGCTCGACTGAAGAGGGGTATTCTTGAAGAGATGATTGAGGACGACATTAGGGATGCAATCCTTGCGGATCTCGATGACGATGCGAATGCCGCGCTCGAGGCTTGACTCGTCGCGCACGTCGATGATGCCATCGATCTTCTTAGTCGTAGCCATCTCGGCGATCTTGGTGACCATATCGGCCTTGATGACCATATATGGGATCTCCTTGATGACGATACACTCGTGGCCATCGATTGTCTCGATCTCGTACTTGGAGCGGATGACAATGCGACCACGGCCTGTGAGATATGCATCGCGGACACCAGAGTAACCTACGATGGTGGCGCCTGTCGGGAAGTCAGGAGCCTTGATAACCTTGATAAGCTCTTCGATGTCGATATTCTCGTTCTCGACGTAGGCTATGCAGGCATCGATGGCATCCTTGATGTTGTGGGGAGCCATGAGGGTCGCCATACCTACGGCGATGCCAGAAGAGCCATTTATAAGGAGGCTCGGGACACGCGTCGGGAGGACAGTCGGCTCGTCGAGGGACTCGTCGAAGTTCTTCTGCATGTCGACCGTATCCTTGTCGATGTCGACGAGAAGATCCTCGGAGATCTTCTGCATACGGGCCTCGGTATAACGCATGGCCGCTGCGCTATCGCCGTCGATTGAGCCGAAGTTGCCGTGGCCATCGACGAGTGGGTAACGGAGGGCCCAGCTTTGCGCCATGTGCACCATGGCATCGTAGACTGAAGAGTCGCCGTGTGGGTGGTACTTACCGAGAACGTCACCGACGATTCTGGCTGATTTCTTATACTCTTTATCGGGGGTCAGACCCAACTCGCTCATGCCGAAGAGGATACGGCGATGGACGGGCTTGAAGCCGTCGCGGGCGTCGGGGAGGGCTCGCGCGACGATGACCGACATCGAATAATCGATGTAGGCCTGTTTCATCTGCTCCTCTATTTTGACAGGAATTATCTGTTCTCCTTCTGCCATTATAAATTAGTGATATTCATACTAACACACGATGGAGACGGGTGCTGACATGGCACGTTCCGTCGAGCATCGGTGCACACATTTTCAAGTGTACTAAATTAGTACTTTTTCGTGAGAGGAGCAAGGCGCAACTCCATTTTATTCGATTTGAGGGGCTTTTCTTGGTTTGCAAGGGGCGGAGTAAGGGGTCTGCCGAAACTGAGGTGTGAAGCGAGAAATAGGGCTTAGGAGACGAAAAAGGCGTCGACTCACGTCGGCGCCTTGTCCTAACCTAACCCAAATTCATGAAAAAACTCAAGAGGCGTCATAAGGCGCATGCTCTCAAGCCGTTACAAAAAATAGGGAACAAAATCTGACGATTTTGTTTGCTTACAAATATATGAAATAATTGGTTACGTTGTTCATACTTGTTAATGAATCGCACCTGGGGAAACAATAAGACCGGTCACTTTCGTGGCTCGGTCTTGTGCAATGGCAATATTGCTTCGACAAGTAGATATCGTAGTTATTCATCACACCGATGCGACGTTTCACCTCGCCTGTCTCGAACGAGGGAGTGGGAAAGCTCGTAAAACGAACTGACTATTTTTCCCTTTTCCTGTAGTCCCTATACCACCTCAACAGAGGGTTTGTCGTCCCATTTAAATATTCCTCAACAAAATCATACTCCTTTTCCTTCTCTTTCGCCTCTTCATCTTTTTCTTTCTCATCAGACAATCGAACTGTAACAACTACTTTAATCTTCTTATGCTCCTCCCTTTCTTTTATTTCAGAAATAAGGTCGTGTAGTCTTTTTGTGTAGTCTTCAGCCAACTCTTTATCAGTCATAATATTATATTATTGAGTTTATCCTAAAATAACAATAAGACTTGACAAATACAAATTAAAAAAAGAGTGGTGGCGCAGAACGCCAACCTCTCTTTTTGTATAAACTATTGACTATCAGCCTCTGACGCCTCTTTAAGCTCTTCGCAACCTTGAAGCGAGAAGCTGCAAACTATGCAGCTCCAATGGATTTTGACCGAAGAAAGACCCTATTTCTTTGTGTCGGTCGTTGAGCACGAAGCCTCTAAATCTGAAAGAATCCGCATGGCATCGGCGTCGGTATCGCCGCAGAACTCAGGTTCAGCCATGAAGCCGCCACACACACGCGGGCGGTCAGGTGAGCCAAAAAGTTTACAGAGGTTACGATCGTCGAGATTGACGCAACGGACACCGGCAGGTTTGCCATCAGGCATCCCTGGAATAGGGGAGCTTATTGAAATCGCTATGCAGCATGCGCCACAACCGACACGGCACTCGAAGTGTGATTTTGGCGACATTCAGTAAACTTACTTATTGAACATCTTGCTGATCAGAGGAATAGACGCGGCCTCGTACTGATCGGCTGAGCGCGCCTTACGAATTGCTTTAAGGTCGCGGCGGAAAGCTTCTTCTTGGCAAAAATAATCCCAATAAGGCTTCATGTGCTCAGCCACTTGGCGAGGCTCCGTCATGCGAGATTGAGCGTCGGCAAGCATCCCATCGTGAAGTTGGCGGAATGCAGACGCAAAATCCGCAACCTCTTCACCACGCAACTTGCGAGCGAGCGACATGTCGGCAAGAAGACCTCGACCAATCATAACGCCGCGGAGGGACGGCCATCGGCTTATGATGTCCTCTACATCCTTGACTGTAAGGAGGTCGCCATTGTATATGACAGGGTGCTTGCACTTCGCAAAGAAACTATCGAACGCTTCGAGGTCACACTCTCCACGGTACTGCTGCTTAGCGATACGCGCGTGCATGGTGACATGACGAAGCGGCGTATCGTTTATAGAGTCTATTACAGCCTCCCATTGCGCAGAATCTGAATACCCCAGGCGCATCTTGAGGCTAAACTCGATATCGGAACTCATTTGGGCTATGCCAGCGAGAACGTCGGCGAGCGCATCGGGATTATTTATCAGCGCAGCACCACGGCCATGTGCCATGACGGGAGGAAATGGGCAACCGATATTGACATCCACTCGTCGGACGCCCTTCGAAAGGATAGGCTCACACAATCTTTCCAGCTCTTCAGCAGAACCCGGGAGAACCTGCGGAACAAGATTTTCAAGAGTATCATCTGCAAGGTCGCGAAGGTCACGTTTGCGGAACAGGCCTCGCTCGATGCGAATGAAAGGCGTATAATAGAAATCGACACCGCCAAAAAGTTGCGCATGCAGACGACGGAAAGAGACGTCGGTCAACCCTTGAAGAGGAGCGAAATGGATTTCGTAGTTTTCATCTAACATAATAGGGGTGCTAAAAACAAAAATGAGGTCTACTCTTGAAGAGAGACCTCACCAGATTTAAGCCAGTGCCCAAAACAGGACTCGAACCTGCACGACATTGCTGCCACTAGTCCCTGAAACTAGCGCGTCTACCAATTCCGCCATTTGGGCGTAAGAGACACGGCACTCAAATCGGGTACAAAATTATAAAAAACTTTGGAACGCAAAGCCTTTTACCTGTTTTTTCTGCCGAGGAATATTCACGAGATTATAGATTGCTACAAATCAGCGAGTTACA
>CAVDBL010000015.1:0-67736 GCA_963607345.1 Bifidobacteriaceae bacterium | reverse complement strand
CGACGAGAGGAGAAGACCGTTGGCGTAGTACATGTTGTTGTAGTTCTCGCTCGTAGCTGTCCACGAGAGCGTTATGGAGGCATCCTTCACACCCTCACCTCATTTTTTCAAGCCAAAATCTTTGCTTATAAAAAAAAAATCTGTTGTTTGCCATAAAATGTCATTGCCCGACGTGGTTTTTCATCCACTCCCTTGGCTCCGACATCTTCACCCCTCCACAAATAACACCTCTCATCATGAAGAAAACGCTGATCCTTCTTCTCGCCATGACTTTCAGCTCCTTATGCGCACAGGCTGGCGACGACGAAAAAGAGAAAGTAATCGTAACTCTCAACGACGGCTCGACGGTCGAAGGCTACGAGGTCGACAACCTCGGCACCAGGCTCAGAAACAGGTTCCGCAAGACAGGCTCCATCCCGAACGCCATAAAAATCTCGCCCGAAGCCGACGGCAAAAACGCCAAGACCTACAAAGCCGATGACATCCAAGGCTACAAGATCGTCGGCGACACCACAATCCTATTCGAGTCTCAAGATTTCGACGCTCTAATTCCTTTCGTCAAAGACGCTAAGATGCGTGGCTTGTTCCAAGTCGCCGCAAAACGCCCCAACGGCACCATCTACGTCTACCAAACCTACTCCTCCGTCGACAGCAAGAACACCTACGTCTCCTGGCTCGGCGCCACCCTCGGAGTGAAGCTCCGCGGCGACGACCGTGTCTACAATATCATGGTAAATGGCAAGATCGACATCGCACGACTGCTTATCGCATTGAAAGACAAAGGTCCCGAGAAACTCGCCACGGTCTATGAGGACTACTTCGACAGCGAGGAGCACTGCACGAAGTTCCTCGAAGACCCTACAATCCTCATAACGGTCTACGACAACTACCTGAAGGCCAACCCTCCTATCTCTCGCCAAGAGAAGAACAAAGAGTAACCACTCCACCATACCAAAAAGCGAAGTGGCGCCATGAAACCCATGACGCCACTTCGCTTTTTCTTATTTCGCTATTTTCCTATTCTATTCCCCACATCTCGTCCAACATCCCGATTGCCGATGGCGATCTGAACACCTTGTCCCGGAACGCAACGATGCCCTTTTCCGACAGCCCGTCCTCAAATGAATTGACAAGAAAATCCGCCTCAAGGAGTATCCTATGGTCAGTTGCCACGACGTTGTCATACGTGTGGTGATGCCCTATCAGCCAACAGATTCGCTCGGTCTGCGCTTCCGTAAACCCGCCAACTTCCATCAGCACTTTCCGCGCCTCGCCAGGTCCAAGCTCCTCTTGCGCCTTGCCATTGCAATTTCCGTATTTCGCCTCGGCCGGATGGATGCCTATGTCGTGCAATATGGCTGCCGCCTCAAGCACGAACTGCTCCTCTTCGCCAAGGTTCTCACATACGCCTATCGTCGCGGCGAAGTTATGAACCTTCACAAAATGCTGTATCCTTGGCACGTCGCCTCGGTCATATTCTATCATTGCCCTCATAAGTCGGGCGAGTTGCTTGTTCATTGTCTTTCTGTTTTTGTCTCTTTGTAAATATAGGTATTTCCCTCTTCCTCTCCACCCTTTTTCGTCAACCATATTGGTCTGCCCACCCTCTCTTCGCTCTTTTTGAGTATAAATAAACATTAGTCTGCCATCACTCTATTCCTTAATCACCTATTTATCACCACGTTACATTTCATTATATTTCCTTAGTTTCATTTTAAAATACTCACTTCTCTCTATTGCGTCTAAATAGACGCAGCTCTACCTTTGCCGCCGTAACACATAAATTTCTTTTTCAATGAGCAAAGCGATAGTAGTTTACGGCTCCACAACCGGCACGACAGAAGATATTGCAGGACGTATTGCCAAGGCGCTCGGCACCGACGCCATCAACGTCTCCGACTTCAACAACGATGTCATCGCGGCCAACGACCTCCTCGTCCTCGGCTCCTCCACATGGGGCTGCGGAGAGCTGCAAGACGACTGGTACTCAGGCGTCGACCTCCTCAAGTCCGCAAACCTCAGCGGCAAGAAAGTTGCCGTCTTCGGATGCGGCGACTCCGCCTCCTACTCCGACACCTTCTGCGACGCCATGTCCATCATCGCCGATGCCGCAGCTCAAGCAGGCGCAACTCTCGTTGGCAGCGTCTCGACCGACGGCTACACCTTCGATGCCTCAGCCTCCGCAAAAGATGGCAAGTTCGTAGGTCTCGCAATCGACGAGATGAACGAGAGCGACAAAACCGACGCTCGCATCGCCGCTTGGGTCGCCTCCCTCGACAAATAATCTCACCACTCAGCGCGACTGACCTATGGGAACGGCAAAAGAGACAGCTGCGTACATGGTTCTGAGCAACCATATCTACGAATACCAGAAAGGCGTTCGCAACCTCGTCCTCTACACCCTCCGCAAGGAGCTCGCCCCTAAGGCCGTAGAACGACTCGAACGCCAACAGATAGGCTACATCGTCCAAGACGCTGGCGACTGCAACGTCAACATCTATTTCGGTCGCCCTCAATGCCTTAAGGCCATCAGCTCTTTCGTCTCACGCCCTCTCTACAGCCTCACGCCAGAAGAAGATTTCATCCTCGGCGCACTGCTCGGCTACGACATATGCCTGCAATGCGAGAGATATTGCGACCGTAAAAAGTCCGCAAGCTGACAACCACCAAAACGAGCAAAACACTCGCGCCCCGACAAGCCCACACACAGCTTGCCTGGGCGCATTTTTTATCCCATGCCACCAACCATCGCCCCTTTTCATTCTCCCATCCGCTCAAAAAATGCTACATTCGCACGTACAATGCAGTAACCTGATTTCCCTAATGGAGAAAAATTTCAAGGAACTCCTCCCGTCCATCAAGGCTTTCGCCTTCGACGTCGACGGCGTCCTCTCTACACAAACCGTCCCCATGTCGGCCGACGGCATACCCATGCGAACCGCCAACATCAAAGACGGCTACGCTCTCCAACTCGCTGTCAAGCTGGGTTTTAAGATCGCCATCATAACAGGAGGCGACAGCCCTGCCATACGCCGACGCTACGAAGGCCTCGGCATCCGCGACATCTATATGGGACAGTCCACCAAGATGGGTGCCTACACCGAGTGGCGCGACAAGAACGCCCTGACCGACAGCCAGATCCTCTACATGGGCGACGATATGCCCGACGTCCCCCTCCTCCGCATCGCCGGCGTCCCCGTATGCCCCGTCGACGCTTGCACCGACGTCAAGCAGCTTTGCCGATACATATCCCCCTTCAAGGGCGGCGAGTGCTGCGTCCGCGACGTCATCGAGCAAGTCCTCCGCTCCCAATCTCTTTGGGGCGACGACCACTCTTGGTAAAGTAGCATATCCATTCCCCCTCATCCCCACAACACAATGACGATCAAGAGCTTCGCCCGACTGGTACGATTGCCAAACCTCCTTGCGATGGTGGCTTTCCAAGTGCTGCTGCAATATGGGCTCATCGTGCCCCATCTACGCCAGATGGGCATGCCCGAAGGTCTCAGCCCCCTGCTCTTCTCGCTCCTCGTCGTCGCCACTGTGTGCATAGCCGCTGGCGGCAACGCCATAAATGACTATTTCGACGTCACCGCCGACCGTGTCAACCGCCCCGGGCGCGTCGTCGTCGGCACCGACATCTGCCGCCGCCAAGCTCTGCTTATCCACGTCATCCTGACCCTCATCGGCGTCTTCGCTGGCGGCTACGTCTCCTACGTCCTCCGACGCGAGACGTTCCTCCTCCTCTTCGTCGGCACGCCAATGCTCCTCTGGTTCTACTCCACGCACTTCAAACGCCAGTTCCTCGTAGGCAATATCGTCGTCGCGCTCCTCGTCGCTCTCACCGGCTACATCATCGTCTCAGCCGATTTCGCCGCAATAGACCGCATCCCCGACGGTCCCGACACCAGCCGCGACCCGCTCTCCGCAATATGGTACATGGTGTGCGCCTACTGCATCTTCGCCTTCCTCACTAATCTCGGGCGCGAGATTATCAAGGACATGGAGGATGCCGACGGCGACCGCGCCCAAGGTTGCCACACCCTCGTAATCGACCTCGGCATCCCCTACTCCAAGGCGGTCGTCATCCTCATCGAGACGTTCACCACAGCCATGATGTGCGTAGCCGCCTGGCAACTCTCGCAACCCCTCCTCGCCGCCTACATCTGCCTCGCCCTCATCATCCCGACAATCGTGCTGATAGCCATGGTAGCCCGCGGCTCTTCCAACCAAGATTTCCATAAAGCCTCGCTCCTCAGCAAGATCATCATGATGCTCGGAGTAGCCTCAATAATCCTTCTCTAAAGAAATACAATTCTTTCCATTCCTATGATCAACGCTCTTATCAACCACAAGACCATTCGAGCCTACACGCCCGAACCCGTCAGCCAAGACACCATAGACCGCATCGTCAATGCCGCCATCAGAGGCTCCAACACTGGCAACATGCAGCTCTACAGCATCGTCCTAACCACCGACCCCGAAATAAAAAAAGCTCTCGCCCCTGCCCACTTCAACCAACCCATGGTCACCTCCGCACCTCTCGTCGCCACCATCTGCGTCGACGTCAACCGCATGACCAAGTGGTGCGAGCAGTCCAACGCCGATAAGGCTTTCTTCAATCTCGAGAGTTTCCTCACAGCCTCCATCGACGCCACCATAGCGGCCCAAAACATGGCTCTTGCCGCCGAAGACGAGGGGCTCGGTCTCTGCTACATCGGCACGACGACCTACAACCCCGACATGATCATCGACGTCCTCCACCTCCCCCATGGCGTCTTCCCCCTCATAACCATCACCATCGGACACCCCGCAGCCGACCCCGGTCTCACCGAGCGTCTCCCTCAAGATGCCGTCACACACTCGCAAGTCTACCACGACTACACGCCCGCCGACATCACGCACCTGCATGCCGACAAGGAGGCAAACCCCGAAAACCAAAAGTTCGTCCAAGAGAACGGCAAGGACAACCTCGCACAAGTGTTCTCCGAAATCCGATACCCACGTCAGAGCAGCGAAGCCTTCTCCGCCAAACTTATCGAAGTCCTGCGTCGCCAAGGCTTCATGAACTAAAATCTTAAAAATCAGCCCCCTACCCCCTTCGCCATGCAAGACATCGAAATAGCCTCAGCTGTAGATATTACAGCTTCTGGACTGCGCACCACGACTCTCCCCAATCTCTTCAGCTCCAATGCCATGCTTAAATGGCTGACCGAAGGCTCGTCAACTTTCGTCGGTCTGTCACCTGCCGTCAATGGCCTCCAACTCGTCACCGACAGCGTCGATTTCATGATCGACTGCCTCGTTGGCCAATATGCCGTGATGGTCTACGCCGACTATGTCGTCCAGACAAGCGGCGGAGCCAAACACCTGCGCCTCCTCGCCGATGCCGAGAAGCACGTCTCTCGCGACACTTTCGATTTCGGTCCTCTCATCGTATGCCGACGCGCCGACGCCATAAAGGCTCTCGCCGACGCCCCCGAATGCCAGACGTCGTCTTTCTACGCCCTCACGCTCGGTCTCCAACGCCTCGGATCGCTCTACCACACTGGCGTTCCCGTGGGCTTCACGTTCGATACCGACATGCGCGACAGCGGCATCCGCCAGTTCGACTACGTCAACCCCATAAATATCGAGGTTCAAAAGGAGCGCGAGGCAATACTCACTGCCCACCTCAAAGCCATAAACGCCATGGCCGCCGAACCCGACCACCGCATAGAGGTCAAAAGCCATACCCAGTTCAAACGCCGCGCTTCGGTCATCATCCCCGTAAAGAACAGGGTCAAGACCGTCGCCGACGCCATCCGCTCCGCCCTGAGCCAACATACCTCTTTCGACTTCAACGTCATCGTCGTAGACAACCACAGCGACGACGGCACAACCGAGCTCCTCGCCAATCTTGAGGCGGAAAACGAGCAAGTCGTCCACATCATCCCACAACGCGACGACCTCGGCATCGGCGGGTGCTGGAACGAGGCGGTAGCCTCCACCGAATGCGGCAAATACGCCGTCCAGCTCGACAGCGACGACCTCTACTCGTCCAACGACTCCCTGCAAAAGATGGTCGACAAGCTCTCCGAACGCCCCTACGCCCTTGTCGTCGGATCATACAAACTCGTCGATTTCAATCTCGCCGACCTCCCTCCCGGCGTCATCGACCATCGCGAATGGACAGACCACAACGGGGCAAACAACATCCTGCGCATCAATGGCATGGGCGCGCCACGTGCATTCGACACCGAATGGCTACGCCACCACCCAATGCCCAACGTCAGCTACGGAGAGGACTACGCCACCGTTCTCCGAGCCACGCGACAATATCTCGTTGGCCGCATCTTCGACGTCGTCTACCTCTGCCGCCGATGGGGGGGCAACTCCGACGCCGGTCTCACCGAGAAAGCCCAAGCCGCCCACGACGCCTATAAGGACCGTCTCCGTAGCGACGAGATCGACGCTCGTATCGCCATGAACACAAAAAAGTGATTGTGAACAACATACCCGTCGACGATCTCTTCTCAAGCCTCAGCCAGTGGCCCGACGCTCAGCGAAACTACGACGCGCTGTCTTCCGTCAAGGTTCGCGATTTAGGTGTCGCCACGCTGATGTTCAATCCCGCACGTGTTCGCTCGACAGCCGCAAAGATTGATGCAGCCGCCGTCGCAAGCCGCCCCTGCTTCCTGTGCCGCGCCAACCGACCCGCGCTCCAAGCTGCCCTTCCATGGCGCACCTACGAGGTTCTCGTCAATCCTTTCCCCATCTTCCCCCATCATCTGACGATCGCCTCCGCCACCCACCAGCCGCAAGCCCTCTCCCCACGCATGGCCGACATGTTCACGCTCGCAAGCCAGCTCCCCGGCTATACGGTCTTCTTCAATGGTGCCAAGTGCGGAGCCTCAGCCCCCGACCACGCCCATTTCCAAGCGGCAAAGGAGCTCTCATCCTCCCCTGTCCTCCAATCCGTCATCTCCGACAACGGCAAGGTCATCGCCTCTTCCAGCGACGGGTCGATTGTGGCCTCCAACGCGTCAGGAAGGCTCGCCTATCGCATCTCATGCTCCAATGAGGATGCCGCCGCACGACTTTTTGCGCTCCTCATGGGCAGCCGCCAAATCGATGAGGAGATGCTCAACGCCGCCGCTCTGCTTCGCCCCGATGGCACTGCTGTCGACGTCGTCATCATCCCACGACGTCGTTTCCGCCCCTGGCAATTCGACGCCGCCCCTGCCGACCAAATCATGGTAAGCCCCGCCGCCGTAGAAGTTCTCGGCTACCTCATACTCCCTCGTCTCGACGATTTCAACCATATGACGCCCGATGTCGCTTCCGACATCATACGCCAAGTATGCTTCGCCTCCGACGACGAACTGAACCCTAACGCCCAATGAACCAGCCTCCTCCCAACTCCGAACCTACAATAAGCGTCGGCATCGTCCGCGCCTCACGACTGACAATCGACCTCCAAGGGCAGTTCGATTGCCATGCCGCCAACCGCCAGTTCTCTGGGCGGCTGGATGTCTCTTTGGGCGATGGCCATATCATAATCAATGGGCAAATAGCCGACAAGTGGCTGTTCGTTCCCGAGAGCGACTCTTCGCGTTTCGTCATCCACGATGTCGAGATCGGCATCGGGTTCCATTGGGATAAGCGCGAGAACCAGGTCTTCGGAGGCATCCTCCGTTTCGTCATCGATGGCGACATGCTTTGGGCGGTCAACGTTCTGGGTGTCGAGAGCTACCTCACTTCCGTAATCTCGTCCGAGATGAACGCCACTTCCGACATCGAGCTTCTCAAAGCCCATGCCGTCACTTCGCGCAGCTGGCTCATGGCGCAGGTGTGGGGCAAAGGCCAATTCCACGGGCAACAAAAGCAAGAGTCCGACACCGAAATCCTCACTTGGCGCGACCGCGAAGACCATACCCTCTTCGACGTTTGCGCCGACGACCACTGCCAACGATACCAAGGGCTCACACGCGTAACGAACCCCAAAGTCGAAAAAGCCATCGATGCCACGCGTGGGCAGATCCTCACCTACGAGGGCAACGTCTGCGACGCTCGCTTCTCCAAATGCTGCGGCGGCAAGTCCGAACTCTTCGAGAGTTGCTGGGACGACACCCCACACCCCTACCTCCAGTCCATAAGCGACGCTCTCCTCCCCACTCGCGGTCTCCCCAAAACCATAACCTCCAACGACGACGCCCGACTGTGGATAACAGCCTCGCCCGACGCTTTCTGCAACACCACCGATGCCGACACGCTCCGTCAAGTTCTCAACGACTATGACCAGTCGACGTCTGATTTCTTCCGTTGGACGGTCAATACCTCAAGTGCCGAACTCGGGGCTCTCATCAGAGAAAAAGGCAACCGCGACATCGGCAACGTCACAGCTCTCGAAGCTCTACACCGCGGTCCGTCGGGTCGCATCACAAGACTAAAAATCATCGGCACGAAAGGTGAGCTCATCGTCGGCAAGGAGTTGGAAATAAGGCGTTTGCTCAGCCCCACACACCTGTATAGTTCCGCTTTCGTAGCCGACTTCACCCCCGATGGCGACATAACGCTTCGTGGCGCAGGATGGGGTCATGGCGTCGGTCTCTGCCAAATAGGCGCCGCTGTTATGGCAAAGCGCGGGTTCAGCTACCGTAGCATCGTCTACCACTACTTCCGACGTGCGCAAATTGAAAAGGCCTGGTGACTTTTATGGCGAGCCACGATGCGGAGTCAGATATTTTGTTTAGATTTGTTTCTAATCTTCAGCAAGCTCTAAATAAATGATACGAAATATAATTCCGCTGCTCCTCGTCGCCTTGGGCACCTTCTTCTTCGCCTCCTGCCAAGAGGACAAGACCTACACCATCGAAGGTTCCATCTACGGCGGACGCAACTTCGAAGACCAGACAATCTACCTCGTTCCTTTCACCGGCAGCACGGCAGGATCCGTAGACTCCGCAGTCATCCACGACAGCCGTTTCCGATTCACCGGCACGGCTCCAAAAGATGAGGTCTACATCGTACGTATGCGACCAATGATGCGCCTCTTCATCGATGAGGTAATCCTTGTCCGCGAGCCCGGTCACATCCACGTGAAACTCAGCGATGTAAGCACGGCCTCTGGCACTCCACTCAACGACTCCCTCCAAAACTGGCGCGACTTCAAGCAAGATCTCGACTCCCAACTTGAGGACATAAAGAAAAAACTTCGCCGCGCGACACCCGACGAGGCACAGTCGCTCAAAGCCGCGCAAGACTCCATCAAAACACTCTTCGACAAGCGCAACCGCGCCTCTGCCGCAATCAATAACAACAACGCTTTCGGCGATTTCCTCGACAATTGGATCATTCGGTGACGAAAAATCTTAACGTCACATTTCCCAACATGACAACTACTTTGGCCGACGTGGCCCGCATTTGCCACGCCGATGTCGTCGGCAAACCCGACACCTCTTTCTCCGAAATTGTCACTGACAGCCGACGTCTATTCGTCCCTGCCCGAGCCATCTTCTTCGCTCTCCACGGCGAACGCCACGATGGCGAGAACTATATTCCCGACCTCTACGCCCGAGGCATGCGAGCTTTCGTCTGCCGACGCGGTTTCAATACCACACCCTACCCCGAGGCCTCTTTCCTGCTCGTCGACTCTCCCATCAACGCCCTGCAAGCCATTGCAGCCACGCATCGGCAAAAGATACCAGCACGAGTCGTGGCCATTTGCGGCAGCAATGGTAAGACAATCGTCAAAGAGTGGCTCAGCCAGCTCATCGCCGACGACATGCCTACCGTCCGATCCCCTCGCAGCTACAACAGCCAAGTGGGAGTCCCGCTCTCCGTCCTCAAGATAGAGCCCGAGACGAAACTCGCCATCATCGAGGCTGGCATATCCATGCCGGGAGAAATGGCAAAACTCGAGAGCGTCATCCGACCAGACGATGTCATTTTCACCAACATAGGTCTCGCCCACCAAGAGTCGTTCCCCTCTTTCGAGGCCAAGATGACAGAGAAGATCAACATGGCGGCTCGCGCCAAACGTGTCTTCTTCTGCGCCGACCAACACGAACTCGCTGCCGCCATCCGTGAGCGAGTGCCAAACGCCGAACTGATAAGCTGGGGAACAAAACCAGGCGCCACATATCGCGTCACGACAAAAATATCTGCCGACGGACTGCAAATCAATGTCCAAAACGGCAAGTCCACAGCCTCCTTCACATCCCCTCTGACCGACTCCATTTCCGCCGAAGACCTCACCCACGCCATCGTCTATGCGCTCGCCATCGGCATAACGCCCGAGGCTCTCGCACCTCGCGTGGCGTCTATCGAGAGAATCGGAATGAGGCTCGAACAAAAGGAAGGTCACAACGGCTGCACCATAATCGACGATGCCTACAACGCCGATACCACATCCCTTGAGGTAGCACTCGACATGCTCTACGTCATGGGCGGAAAGCGTCGGCTGACAAGGACGCTCATCCTCTCCGACCTCCAACAGACAGGTCTGCCCGACGCTCTCCTCTATTTCCGCGTCGCCCAACTCCTTACAGACAAGAAGGTCGACCGCCTCATCGGCATCGGGCCACACATCTCCGCATGCATGGCAGGTCGACCCAATGCGCAGTTCTTCGAGTCGACCGACGACTTCCTTAGGCGTATGTCCACAGCCGACTTCCACGACGAGGCCATCCTCCTCAAAGGACAACGCTCCTTCCGCTTCGAGCGGATAACGACAATGCTCGAAATACTCCGCAACCGCACTGTCATGGAAATCAACATGACAGCCCTTGCGCACAATATCGCCTATTTCCGCCACTTCCTCCGCCCCGAGACCAAGCTCCTCGCCATGGTCAAGGCCTATAGCTACGGAACAGGCTCTTTCGAGATCGCAAAGCTCATGCAACAGCAAGGCGTCGACTACCTCGGCGTAGCTTTCGCCGACGAGGGCTACGACCTCCGCCAAGCCGGCATCTCTCTCCCCATCGCCGTCATGAACCCCGAAGTCCACAGCTTCGACCTCATGCTCAAAAACGACCTCGAACCGCAAATCTACTGCGCCGAAGAGCTCAGAGCCTACTCCGAAGCCGTCGCCAAAGCCGGCATGACGCAAGCGCCCGTCCACATAAAGTTCAACACGGGCATGAACCGCTCAGGCTTCGAGACCGACGAGGCGGCAAGCGTAGCCCAACTCCTCAACGAGCTCGGCAACCTGAAGGTCGTCTCCGCCTTCTCACACCTCGTCGAGAGCGAAGACGCCACAAAAGACCAAGGCACGCTCCGCCAAATTGCCGATTTCCGCCAAGCATGCCAAGTCCTGTCCGACGCGCTCGGCTACACGTTCATCCGCCACATCCTCAACTCCGCAGGCATCGAGCGTTTTCCTGACCACCAAATGGAGATGGTGCGCCTCGGCATCGGTCTCTACGGAGTATCAGCCATCGACAACTCGCGCCTCCAAAACGTCACCACCCTCAAGAGCTACGTCGCCATGATCCGCCACGTCAAGGCAGGACAGACTGTCGGCTACAACCGCCGAACGACGCTCTCCCGCGACTCCATCATAGCCGTCGTGCCAATAGGCTACGCCGACGGCGTCGACCGCCGCCTCAGCAATGGTGTCGGTCAAGTCAAGATTCGCGGCCATTACGCCCCCATAGCAGGCAACGTCTGCATGGACATCTGCATGGTCGATGTGACAGACATCCCCGACGTCACCCCTGGCGACACCGTCGAACTCTTCGGCGACGACAATCCCGTTTGGAACATGTCGTCCCGCATCGGCACCATTCCCTACGAAGTCCTCACTGGCATCGGACGACGCATCAAACGCGTATACTTCGTCGAGTAGCAACACCACGGCCTCCCGTATAATGAAGACCACCCTTATCTGCATCGGCAAAACCGACTCCCCATACCTCCAGACCGGCATTGCCGACTACGCCAACCGACTGCCCCACTACGTTCCCTTCGAGATGGTCGTCATCCCCGATGTCAAAAACTCGCGCGGCATGACCGAGGAGCAGCAGAAGATCGCTGAGGGCAAGCTCATTCTCGCTCAAGTCGAACCATCCGACACCCTTGTCCTCCTCGATGAGGGCGGACGACAGTTCACCTCCCGACAATTCGCGCAATTCTTCACCAAGACAGCCCTCTCCGGAGCCCGACGGCTCGTCTTCGTCATCGGAGGTCCCTATGGTTTCTCTCCCGATGTCTACGCCCGCGCCACCCACAAAGTATCACTCTCGCCAATGACCTTCTCCCACCAGATGGTGCGGCTCATCTTCCTCGAACAACTATACCGCGCGCAAACCATCATAAAAGGAGAACCATACCACCACGACTAAAAGCGCAGCCAATATGCGGATTTTCCGTAACTTTGCCCGTCAATAGCCCTTCCTCAAACGGGACGGAAAACCTTTCCTTCTACTATCGAAACAATGAATAACGAGGCTAATAGTCTCCTCTTCATCGAGACCTACGGCTGCCAAATGAACGTGGCCGACAGCGAGGTCGTCGCCTCTGTCATGAGAACCGTCGGCTACGAAATGACCGACGACATCCACAAGGCCGACTGCGTACTTGTCAACACATGCTCCGTCCGCGACAACGCCGAGCAACGTGTCCTCGGCCGCCTCGCCGACCTACAGCCGCTCCGCCGCAACAAGAAAGTCATCATCGGAGTCATCGGATGCATGGCTGAGCGAACACGAGAGACCCTCTTCAACAACGGAGCCGACCTCGTCGCTGGCCCAGATTCCTACCTCAACCTCCCACACCTCATTGCCGAAGCCGAGACGGGCGTCAAAGCCATGGACACCAACCTCTCCAAGACCGAGACCTACGCCGACATCGTCCCACTCCGACTCGCAAGCGGCAAAATATCCGGCTACGTATCCATCATGCGCGGATGCGACAATTTCTGCACATACTGCATCGTCCCCTACACCCGCGGCCGAGAACGTAGCCGTGAGCCGCGCAGCATCATGGCAGAACTCGCCGACCTTGAGGCTAAAGGTGTTAAAGAGGCAGTCCTCCTCGGGCAAAACGTCAACTCATATAACTACGTGGCTCCCGACTGCTCCATCGTCCGTTTCCCCGACCTTCTCGCCCAATGCGCCGAGGCGCACCCAGGCATGCGCTTCCGCTTCACATCCTCACACCCGAAGGACATGACCGACGAGACGCTACACGTCATCGCCAACCATCATAACATCTGCAACCACATCCACCTCCCCATGCAGAGCGGCAGCTCGCGCGTCCTTAAAGCCATGAACCGCCGATACACCCGAGAGTGGTACATGGAGCGCATCAACGCCATCCGACAGATAATCCCCGACTGCGGTCTCTCAACCGACGTCTTCTGCGGCTTCTGCGGCGAGACGGAGGAGGATCACAAAGAGACACTCAGCCTCATGGAGTGGGCTGGCTTCGACAGTGCCTTCATGTTCCAATACTCCGAACGCCCTGGCACCTACGCCAGCAAGCACATGACCGACGATGTCACGCCCGAGGTCAAGTCCCGACGCCTCAAAGAGATCATCGACCTCCAAGGCCGCCTATCCGTCGAGAGCAACAAGCGCGACGAGGGCAAAACGTTCGAGGTTCTCGTCGAGGGCCGCTCACGCAAAAGCCCCAACGACCTCATGGGACGCAACCAGCAAAACAAGGCCGTCGTCTTCCACGCCAACGGTCACAAGGTCGGCGAACTTGTTCAGGTCAAGATCCTCCGCTCGACAGCCGCAACCCTCATAGGCGAGGCAGTCAACTAAATATTTTTTCCCATGAGCTACTCCCCATCCTCCAATTTCTCTTTCGCCTTCGGGCAAGTCTTCTCATCCTTCAGCCGCGTGAGCCGTGCATGCGGATGGATCTATTGGGTGATTGTCGCCCTCGCCTTGCTGCTTTTCTTTGGCGGTCTATCCATCAGCTCCGCCCTGTCCGGCACGGTGAGAGACGCGCTTCTTGATTGGCTCGCTGCGGCTGCCACGCCCGAATGGATGCCCTCATGGGTCATCAGCGTCGCAGGCGTCATGTCCAGCGTCATCGTATGGATCGTCGTGATGTTCCTCCTCTGCCTCATTGGCGGTGCCGTCATTTTGGTGATTCTCAGCCCGTTGCTAAGCCATGTGACCGATCGCGTATGGGTCGAGCTGGGACATCCCGAGCCACATGATTCTTTAGCGTCCACCATCGGCAGCATCTTCCGCGGGATTGTCGTAGCCATCAAATACCTCTGCTGCCAGATTGTCGGGCTGCTGCTCGTCTTCATCATTAGCTTCATTCCAGTGGTTGGGCTCGTAGCTCCAGTGCTCTACCTGATTGTCAACGCTTTCTTCTATGGAGCCTCTTTTGCCGACTACGCCCTTGAACGTTCCGGTCGTTCCGCGGGTGACGCCTTCGAGTTCTCTTTCAAAAACAAAGCTCTCCTCGTCGGCTTAGGTCTCCCGTTCGCCATTGCAATGCTGATTCCTTTCATAGGCAGCTACTTGGCTCTCTTCCTCGCCCCCGCCACGGCAGCCGCAGGTGCAGCTGTCGTAAACAATGAAGCCCTCCAGACAAAAGTCCATCTGAATCAATAATTTCCTCTTTTCTCCAATTCTCTTAACAGCCTGACATTGCGTCTCTTGCAATGTCAGGCTGTCTCGTTTTCTCTTCTATTTCAACCCTTCCAATTCTACAATCTATCCACTATGTCAAATTAAAACATTAACTTCGCTCCAAAATTTAATAACAACAGAAAAACTAATGAAGCGTCTCTCAGCCGCCGCATGCGCCATCTTCTTGGCTTTCAACACATCTTTCGCCGGCGGTCTTCTCACCAACACCAACCAAAACGTAGCTTTCCTCCGCAACCCTTGCCGCGATGCGGCCATTGGCATCGACGGCGTCTACAGCAACCCAGCTGGCGTCATCTTCCTACCCGAAGGAATCCACCTCTCTTTCAATCTCCAAAGCGCATGGCAAACCCGCACCGTCACCTCAACTTTCAGCGGCTTCAAATTCGGCGTCGACAACAACGGGCAGACAACTAAAAAATACGAAGGGCAAGCCGACGCTCCCGTCGTCCCTTCCGTCCAAGCTGCCCTCAACCGAGGCAAATGGTCGTTCCAAGCAGGTTTCGCTGTCACCGGCGGCGGCGGCAAATGCATCTTCGACAAGGGACTCGGCTCTTTCGAGAGCGTCGTGAGCCTGATCCCTAAGCTCGCCTCCAATTTCGGAATGGACATCTCCGCCTACGACTACGACAGCTACCTCAAGGGACGCCAATACTATTTCGGTCTCCAACTCGGAGCTGCGCGCAAAATAACCGACTGGCTATCCGCCTACGCAGGCGTACGACTCACCTACGGATCCGCCAACTACCACGGCTACCTCCGCGACATTCAAGTCAAAACCGCCGACCAACTCGTCGACGCCTCATCCTATTTCGCCACTCTCTCCCAACAAGCCATCGTCGCCGCCACCCAATGCTCCGACGCCGCAGCGCAATACATGGCGGCAGGCGACGCCACCACAGCCGCGCAATACGAGGCCATGGCAAAACAATATTCCGCATCCGCGCAAACTGCAGGTGCCCTTTCCAAAGCCACGACCGACGTCACCCTCAATTGTGACCAGACAGGCTTCGGAGCTGCTCCAACTTTCGGCATCCACGCACAAGTATGGCACCTCGATTTCGCCGTCAAATACGACTTCCGCACCAAGATGAATCTCAAAAACGTCGCAGCCAATAGCGAGAGCGCGGCAAACCTGTCAGCCCTCGCCAAATACGCCGACGGCGCTCGCGTCCGCGAAGACAATCCCGCCCTCCTCACCGTCGGCGCCGCTTGGCAAATCATCAAGCAGCTGCGACTCTCCGTCGGATACCACCACTTCTTCGACACACAAGCCCGCGCCTACAACGATACGCAAGACAACCTGAAGGGCGGCACCAATGAGTTCCTCGCAGGCGTCGATGTCGACGTTTGCCGACCTCTCCAGTTAAGCTGCGGTGTCCAAAGCACCAACTACCAGTTCACCGACGACTACATGAACGACATTAGCTTCAACGTCTCGTCCTACACCATCGGCTGCGGAGCAGGTGTCCGCATCGGCAACCACGTGAAGCTCAATCTCGCCTATTTCCAGACAAATTACCAAACCTACGACAAGTCCACGACCGACTACAACCATCTCTCCCAAATGATCGGAGCTCTCGCAGGAGCCGACGCAGCCTCCAATCTCGTCAACAAAGGCGCGCTCGCAGGCTCCGATTCTTTCACCCGTACCAACCGCGTATTCGGTCTCGGAGTCGATCTCCACTTCTAATTCCCTCATAACCAACCAGCCCCCTCACCAAGCGGGTCATGCGACGATTTGCCGCATGACCCGCTACTCTTTTTTACCCATCCTAACATTCTCTTACTCAACCAAATACGATCATTACTTATAATGTCACAAAAACCTCCCTTCCCTCCCTTTTCTCCCCCTTTTTCCGTATATTTGTAAGCATGAAACCAGCCCTCTTAACTCTCCTTCTGATTCTCATCCTCGTCAGCTGCGAACGCGATTTCTCCGCGTCCCCAGCCCAATCCGACATATCCTTTTCTGCCGACACCCTCTCTTTCGATACCATCTACGCCGGCGTCACCACGCCCACCGCGCACTTCACCATTCACAATGACGGCAACGACGATGTCACCATCTCGTCCATCCAACTCCTCCAAGGCGACGACTCCCCCTTCTCCGTCAACATTGCAGGCCAGTCCACCACCGCCGCTTCCAACATCCGTATAGCCCACGGCGACAGCGTCTACGTCTTCGCCTCCGTCCGCAATCCACAACCATCCAACGGCAAGGCTCTCACCATCCTCCAAGACCATATCGTCGCGCAAGGCGCCAACGCCTCTTGGACAATGACTCTCCAAGCCGTCGTCCTCAACGTCTCTCGCCAATCAGGCTCAATAGACTCCGACACCCAATGGCTCTGCGACACCATCCCCTACCTCGTCCAAGACACCCTCTCCATAACCGACGGCGCACGACTGACCATAGGCCCCAACGTCACAGTCCTCTTCCAAAATAACGCCTTCCTCCAAGTCGACGGCTCCCTCATCGTCGCTGGCGACCCCGTCCGCCGCTCCTCTTTCATGCCCATGCGACAAGATGGCTTCTACCAAGACATCCCCGGACAGTGGGGCGGCATCGAAATCCTCCCTGGAGCGACAGCCTCTTTCTCCTACGCCAATGTCGCATGCCCTACCTACGGCATCGCTGTCGACTCCACAGCCTCCCTCTTCGCCGATGGTCTCTGGCTCCGCGACGTCTCCCATGCCGCCATCTCTTCACGCCACGCCAATCTCACGCTCCGCAACGCCCTCATAACCAACAGCGGCGGCGCGTCCATCAGTCTGACGGGCGGAACGACGGAACTTACCCACGTCACCATAGCCAACTATTTCTCGTGGGATGCTCGCCGCACCGAGGCTCTCCTCATCTCACGTGCCGATAGCGCAACGACATCTCTCCGCGTCTTCAACTCCATCATCGTCGGTAGCCACAACCCCGAGGTCGTCATCGACTCCATCGCTGGCGACGTCCTCTTCTCCGGCTCTCTCATCCGCACAGAGAAGAAAAAATTAGAGTCCAACACCAAGTTTTTCCAAGACTGTCTGACGGCTTCCGACGCCCATTTCACCAACCGCGACAATCTGAACTACCACCTCTCCCCATCTTCCGACGCCATAGGCCTCGGACAGCCACAAGGGGCAAGTCTCGCCCCCACTGATTTCGAGGGCTTCACGCGCTTCGCTGCCGACACCATCCAAGCAGGCGCATTCCAAATAGTAGATCAACAATAAAATACAGATGAATATAAACAGGCTATTTTTCTCAGCCGCCACCTTCGCGACAATTACGCTCCTCGCCTCCTGTTCCTCCCGACGCCCCACCATAGCGCCACAATCTTCTGCCGAGGCTGCCGACACTCTCGTCGTCATGAGCTATAATGTCGAGAATCTGTTCGACCCTGCTGACAACCCCGAGAAGAACGACGACGATTTCACGCCCGAAGGCTCATACCATTGGACAGACTTCCGCCTCCGCAAAAAAGCTGCCGCACTCGGGCAAGTGATCCTTGCGGCAAATGGGCTCCACACCCCCGATGTCATCGGGCTTTGCGAGGTCGAAGGTCCCGACTCCACAGGTCTCTCCGCCGCCGACCTCCTCGTCCGCTACGCCAACCTCCCCTACACGCCCGTCTGCTTCCCGACGCCAGACCACCGAGGCATCGCCACGGCCCTCCTCTTCAACCCCATGACCGTCGAGCCCGTCGCCTTGACCCACGTCTCCGCCTCATCCGACTCTCTCGACCTCCACACGCGAGACATCCTCTACGCCAAGATGAAGACCCTCCGCGGCAACGCCATCTTCCATATCCTCGTGAACCATTGGCCCTCTAAATATGGCGGTGCGGAACGTACAATCCCCCTTCGCAAGTACGTCGCCCAACGCGCACGCCACCTCTGCGACTCCATTCTCTCCTCCGACCCCGCAGCGCGCATCGTCCTCCTCGGCGATTTCAACGACGTGGCATCCGAGCCCTCGCTGACCGACTACCTCGGTGCACAAGTCAATTGCGACACCTGCCTCCTCCGCAATCTATCTGCCGACACCCCCGATTTCTCCTATAAGTACCATGGCGTCTGGAGCACCATCGACCACATCATAGTGACGCCTGGCGTTTGCGTCAAAGGGCGACCATCATTCTCCGTCGTCAAATTCGATTTCATGCTCGAACCCGACGACCGCAATACAGGTCTCAAGCCCAAGCGCACATACCTGGGCCGACGCTACAATGAGGGCATTTCTGACCACCTTCCCGTGATGGTCAAAATCCCTTACTAAGGTTACTAAGAAAAAAGTCCCTTGTCTTCCCTAAAGTCCGCGTTCCTCGCGGACTTTTTTAGTCAACGCTTCAGCCAATTCTGTTGTCGTGTGAAACAGGCGGTCTGCGCCCTTCTCCGTCAATGCCTCGTCAGGCAACTTTCCAGTGTTTACTGCCCATACCGTCAATCCCGCAGCCTTGCCCGACATGACGCCAAGAGGAGCGTTCTCCACGACCATGCACTCGTCAGCGGCAAAGCCCGTTCGCTCCAAAGCCATCAAGTATGGCTCCGGATCTGGCTTCCCCTTCTTGACGTCCGCACCACAAACCAATGTCTCTTTGCTGATGCCAAACGCCTCATGCAATTTCCCCACCAACGACGGCTGCCGAGAACCCGTGACGACGTACACCTCTATGCCCAACGTCGGCAATTTGCGCAGCAATTCCTGCATGTTAGGCAACATCGGCGGCTGCTTGCATTGGTGCATCAATTCCGTCTTATACGCGTAAATGCGCTCCACGTCTTCTTCCGTTGCGTCATGTCCCAACACCCTGTTATACACAAGGTTTATAGTTCCTTTAGCCGTCCTTCCCTCATTGGCATACGCCTCTTCTGGGCGAAAGGCCATGCCCTCTGCCTCAAAGGCCTTGCACCACGAGTACTCATGGTTCGGCATGCTGTCATACAGCACTCCGTCCATATCAAAAAATACTGCTTTTATCATCTGTCTTTGTCATTATGCACCATTCGCAAAGATACCCATAATTGCCCAATTCACACATTTTTTGTAAATTGCGCGGTTTTTGCGGCCGTACTCCCCCTCCGCGCCCCATTCACCACCTGTCCTGTACTATATCGTGGAAGATGTCAAAGTCTGCTCCCTCGCCTCAGGTAGCAACGGCAATATATATTACGTCGAGTTCGGCGACGACGCCTTAGTCGTCGACATGGGCATCAGTTTCCGCAGGTTGAAGAACCGAGCGCAAACTCGACACATTGACCTCAAGAAAATTCGTGCCGTGCTCGTCTCGCACGAGCACTCCGACCACGTCTACGGTCTCCCCGCTCTGTGCCGACACACTGGCGCCATGGCTTACATGACCCGTGGCACTTTCGACGGCATGCGCGTCAAATACCGACCTGCGCAAGAAAACATCCGTTTCTTCAACATCGGAGACCCCATAACCATCGGTCCTTTCACCGCATACAGCTTCGACAAGCCACACGATGTCGAGGAGCCGTGCAGCTTCCGCATCGAAGTCAACGGTGTCAACATCGGCGTCTTCACCGACATCGGAGACATCTGCCCAGGGCTCGAACAAAACCTCGCCCTCTGCAACCTCGCTTTCCTTGAGTCCAACTACGACGAGCAGATGCTCCGCAACGGCAACTACCCCGAATACCTCAAACATCGCATCGTCTCCGGCCGCGGACACCTCTCCAACATCCAGGCTGCCGACCTCGTCCGACGTCTCGCGCCACCCGCGCTCCACACCATATTCCTCTCCCACATCTCCCACGAGAACAACCGTCCTGCCCTCGCTCTTCAAGCCTTCGACGACCTCCGACAAAAATACGAGATCCGAGTCATGAGCCGCGACGAGGCCTCCGACGTCTGGAGCGTCACCACACAACGAGCCACGTGCCTCCCCCCCGTAATCGAAATCCCCGAACGACTCGACCGAGTCCCGCTCAACATTTTCTCCGCCATCTAAAGCCAACAACAACCAGCAACACATGAACCACAAGTTCCTGGTCATAGACGCCGGCAACACCAAATCAAAACTGGCGCTCTGCCAAGATGGCAACATCATCTCCGAAGTCTCCCTCGCCGACCACGAGACCACGGTCTCCGAGGCTCTCCGCCTCGCAAGGATGCACGACGCCGCAGGATGCCTCCTTTGCAGCGTCACCGAGGGAGCAAACGAAATGGCAGAACTCATGAGAAAAGGAGGGCTGCCAACAGCCATCCTCACAGTCGATATGAGCTTCCCCTTCGCCATCGACTACGCCACGCCACGCACCCTCGGACCCGACCGCCTCGCAGGCGCGGTAGCCGCATGGACTGCCTACCCACACAACGGCGCGCTCATCATCGATGCCGGCACGGCCATCACCTACGACTTCATAACACCCGACGCCCACTTCCGCGGAGGTGCCATATCCCCAGGCATCAGCATGCGATTCCGCGCCCTCCACGCCTTCACCGCCAAGCTCCCCCTCTGCAACGCATCCGACTGGACTGGCGACGTCGTCGGACGAGACACCCGCGAAGCCATCGCCTCAGGCGTCATGAACGGCGTATGGGCGGAAGCCGATTTCTTCATCAACCAAGCCCGCACGCAATTTCCCGATGCCGTGATCGTCGTCACTGGCGGCGATTACAAAAATTTTGATTTGAAGTCTAAAAAAGGCATATTTGCAAGCCCAAACTTGGTACTTCAAGGCCTCGCACTCCTCGCACAAGATAATTCGACTGCGATTCTCAAAGAAGTAAAACCTTGATAGTTAACACATTGCATACCAAAGCAAACCAACACGCCATCACCGACGCATCTTTTGGCAAGCTTTTTGCAATAGCCAAGGCAAAGGCGTCAAGGCAGTGAGTTTCAACCTTTACTCCAACTCACTGAACTGGCTTCACTTCATACTTATTGTGGACGACAACGAACGCCATAGCGCCTCTGCCACCACAGTTAACGGAATAGAAAAACCAAATAACAACAACTAAGAGATGAACATCTTTAAGATTTTGGCTGCCACCTCTCTCTTGGCAATCCCCGCCGCCACCATGGCCCAAAAGGGCGTGGAAGACGGCTCTAAGTACGGCCACGGCGAAGACAGTGTCAGATGTATCATGAACCTCGTCCAATACGGCGACGCCGTAAAACAGAAGAACTTCAAGGACGCTTACGAGCCCTGGAAGGTCGTCTTCGCTGAGTGCCCAACCGCCAAAGGCGTCGGCCTCTACACCGACGGTCTCAAGATCATGAAAGATCTTATCAGAACCGACAAGGCCAACAAGAGCACCTACTACGACTTCATCCTCAACATCTACGACCAGCGCGCCAAATACTACGGTAGCAACAAGAAGTACCCAACCTCTTACCTCATGGGTATGAAGGCGCTCGACATCGTCGCCCTCGGCACCGATAGCAAAGAGCAACGTGCAAACACCATCGCGCTCCTCGAGACAGCCATCGCTGGCGACCCTTCAACCATACAGCCCGCATTCCTCCAAACCTACATGTCCCAAGTCGCTGCTCAGTTCAACAACGACGAGACCACTGCCGAGGCCGTTGTCAACGCCTACGTCAAGTGCTGCGACATCATGCCTAAGGTCGAGACTGCCGGCGGCGACAAGCTCAAAGAGAGCGTCGCTACCTCAAAAGACAACATCGAGCAGATCTTCGCACACAGCGGTGCCGCCGACTGCGCTACCCTCGAGAAGATCTTCACCCCGCAGCTCGCCGAGAACAAGACCAACAGCGCATGGCTCAAGCGCATCAACAAGCTCCTCGGCAACGGCGATTGCACCGACAGCGACCTCTTCTACGCTACATCCGAGGAACTCCACAAGATCTCCCCTGAGGCTTCCTCCGCTCGCGGTCTCGCCAAGATGTACCTCAAGCAAAACGACATTGAGAAGTGCCTCTCCTACTACGAGGAGGCCATCAAGCTCGAAGAGGACAACAACCTCAAGGGCAAGTACTACTACGAGATGTCCTTCGTCCTCTTCTCCAACAACAACCTCGCTGCCGCCAAGAACGCTGCCGTCAACGCCGCGCAGCTCCGCTCCGACTGGGGTGCTCCCTACATCCTCATCGCTAAGCTCTACGCCACTGGCGCACGCAATATCGGCGAAAAGGACTACGAGAAGAAGGCTGGCTACTGGGCCGCTGTCGATAAGCTCCAGAAAGCTAAGAGCGTAGACGCTTCCGAGAACATCCAGAAGGAGGCTACCGAACTCATCCGTCAATACGCTCAATACTTCCCCTCCAAGGAAGACCTCTTCTTCGAGGGCATCAAAGACGGTTCTTCCTACCATGTCGGCGGGTTCATCAACGAGAACACCACCGTCAGGGCTAAGAAGTAACACCCCGTCCAATCCTCTAACTTCTTCATCGTGAAGAGGCTAAATGACAATATAGTGGCAAGTGGCGCAACCGCGCTGCTTGCCGCTTTTCTTCTCTCCTCCTGTCTCCACAACGAGCCTAACGAACTAAAGGCCGTAGAACAAGAGATGGAACGATCCAGCCTCGCAGCCTACGACCTCCACACCTTCGTCACCGACACCGGCGTCTACAAATACGAGTTCATAACACCCGAGCTCCAACAATACGACAACGCCGAAGAGCCCTACACCGACTTCCCTGGCGGTCTCGACTTCCGCATGTACGAGAGCGGCGGCAACAAGGTCAAAAGCCAAGTCCGCTGCAACAAAGCGCGTTACTACAAGAAGAAAAACCTCTGGGAGCTCAACAACGACGTAGTCGCGCTCACCGAAAAAGGCGACGTCCTCAACACCGAACAGATGTTCTGGAACACCGCCGAACACCGCATCTACTCCGACAAGTTCGTCAAAATCAACACGAAAGGACAGATGATCACAGGTCGTGGCTTCGAAAGCGACGACCGAATGAGCAAATACGAGATAAAACACCCTGGCGGCGAAATAGATGTTGCCGACAAAAAATAAGCGGTCAAGCCTTAAGATTCAAGGTGAGGGTGTGATGCCAACATGCGTCACACCCTTTTTCGTACCATGAATTTTCTTCATTTTTTCCTCCCGCATTGGCAACAATCACACCTCCTCTGCGTATCATTAATGACGCACAAAGGCACTATAACTCCCACACTTACCCATGATCAAAAAATTTCTTCTTGCTGCCATAATCATCATCGCAAGCGCAGCAACCATCATATCCATATCAGCCACTCAAAACCATACTTCTATGGAATCCATGACAGACAAAGAGCTCAAGGAAAAAATCGACTCCCTTGCCCGCATTGAGCAACCTTTAACAGCCGCCCCCTTCATCGCCGAGGCGAAAAAGAGAGCTTCCGCAACACATGACACCCAATGGATGCTCGACATCATCCATAAAGATGTCACTCTCAACGCGCTACGCGACTCACGCACCTCCACCCCGTTCGGCAAGCTCCGAAAAGCTCGCGACAACGCGTGGACGCCCCTCCGCCAAATCCTGAACCTCGAACTTCGACTCCAATACTCCGACGACGTCCCCATCGACTCCATAATCGACGACCCAGACGCCCTCTTCTCCCTTCCCGCCTCACAAGCCAACGCCAAGGGCTGGCTCGCTTCGCGCAACCTCCTCGACTACCTCACTCTCTGTATCGTCAGCGAAGACCGAAGTGAAGTCGCCGACTCGTCTTTCTTCACTCCCATCCCGGATTTCATCGTCTCCGACGCCAAGCTGCCCGACAAAGCCCGAGCCATACAAACTCTCATGACGACGGCACACGCAAAAGCCGACACCACATCTCTCGCCATCGCGCAAGTTCTCCGCATCTCACTGACTCACAACGCAGAGACAATCGATCGCCTCATATCCGAACTCGAGCAACTCACGACGCCATCATCTCCAGCCGCAACTGCACTCGCCGACCTCGCACGCGCCACCCGCATCCTCGACAAGGCGAGTATGCTCTCCGTCCGCAATTCGCCCGAGCGACTCGCGCAAGCCAACGCCATGATTTCCGACGCCGAGCGACTATTGTCAAAAGCCAAGGATCTACTCTCGCATTCCGAATTCGCCAAATTCGCAAAAGAAACCTTGAAGGAAATCAACCACTCCTTCCTCAACATCTCAGCCGATCAACAGGTCATCCCCAACGCCTACACCCCCGTCTACCTCAAATATCGCAACACAGCCCAAGTCACGCTGCGCATCTTCAATCTCGGCGAGCAAAAATTAGATCTCTCATACGGTGAAAGTGGTAAGAAACTCGCACAAAAGCTGTCCCGCCTCAAGGTCGTGGAGTCCAAGACAATAACTCTCCCACAGACCGACATCCGTACAAGGAAATCCTCTGCTGCTATCGAGCTGAAAGGTCTCCCCTTAGGGCATTATGCCATAGCTGCTTTCGTCGGAGACTCTCTTGTCTCCACTACCAGCATCGTAAGCTCGCAAATCGCTGTAAATAAAATATCTCCTCGAGATAAAGATTATATCCTCGTAACCGACTTCAAGTCCGGTAAGCCTCTCTCTTCCGCATCCATCGTCGGACAAGACCAAACCGATGCCAATGGCTTGCTCCAACTCAATTTAAAAAATGAAGACAAATACCAGGAATTTACAGTGGTCAACGGCAAAGACTCTTTCTCTTCCGAAATTTGGAGAAGAAGCTACCATGACGACAACTCCAACAACTCCTCCACAGATGTCAAAATCCTGACCGACCGCAATATATACCGCCCCGGTCAGACCATCTTCTTCAAAGTCTTCGTCTACGACACTTTTGTCAACCACCTCACGCCTGCCAAAGCAGGAGCCTCTTTCACCATAAAGCTAAATGACGCCTTCGGCAAGACTCTCGCCTCAAAGTCTTTCTCTGTCGATGACAACGGCTCTGCGCACGGCTCCTTCGACATCCCTTCCGATGTCATGAAAGGGCGAGCCGTATTGACTGTCGCATCACACAATGGTCGCAGATCCTATGACTATCACCCCATCAGTATCGAAGATTTCAAACGTACCGACAACACCGTCACTATTGACCCCTTCACCGAGGCTCTCCTCCCCGGTGCCACGGTTTCCGTCACAGGCTCTGCCATGTCCGCCGCAGGTCTCCCTGTCGCAAACGCCACAGTCAAGTATTCTGTCTCCCCCAAAAAGGAGTGGTACGACTCTTCCTCACCAGACGTAGTTGTATCCGAAGGTTCTTCTACTACTGATTCCGACGGCCGCTTCTCCTTCTCTTTTGACTCTTCAAAGGCTGACGACATGTTCTACAATGTCGTTGTCCGTGTGACCGACCTCAAGGGCGAGACGGCAGAGTGCCAACGTACTTGCCACATCACTAAAAATGGTTCCGATGTCGAGCTCTCCCAAGAATCCGACATCGTCGAGGTCAACCATCCACACCTCCTCACCCTCTCCTCCACAAACTCCAATGGCGAGCCATACGCCGCCACACTCCACCTCAAACTGACGCCCTACAACCACACGCAGCCTCTCCGCCCCTGCGCCACGTTTAACGTCGACACCATACTGTCACCCGACGCTCACATCGTCATCAACAACGAAGATCCCTCCCTCGCCACTACGCCTTCTGCCGAACGGGACATCGACGTGTGCGGCTCCTCAACGTTCGACATCGCCTCCCTCAACCTCGCCCCAGGCAAATACCGAGCCGAGGTCACCACCAAAGCTCTCAATGGCAACGATATACAGTCCGCCGCCAACCTGACTGTCATCGCATCTTCAGGTGAGTCACCAAACCTTGACTGCATATCCATCGTCGCCCCCGACGAGGCTCAAAACGGAACCTCTTTCTCCGTCAAATTCTGCTCCGGGCTCGCCAATGCCGTCGCTCATGTTTTCTTCGTCCGACGTGGCGTTATCGAGATCCGAGAGTCCATTCCCGTTTCTTGTGGCGTCGCAAGCGTCGACTATAACGTCCCTTCCGACGCCATCGACGGTGAGTCTCTCAAAATCGTTGCTATCATCACTCACGACGGACGCCGATACGAAGCTTCCGAAGAGGTGACTCTGCGACATCATGAAGAGTCCATAATCCTGAACCTCAGTGCCTTCCGCGACTTCTCTCATCCTGGGGCACATGAGGAGTGGATGCTGACGTCCAAGGGGGCGGATGCCGCTGTCGTCTCTATCTACGACAGCCGTCTCGACAAATATGTCAACAACGAATGGGATGGCAATTTCAGACGACTGCAAGTCATAAACTCTTTCGACGTCAACGGTCTTTCCCCTAAAACGACAGAGATATCCTACCTGCAATATGGCGATATCAGTCTGAGCTACAATACTTTCAACGATTTCACAAACACCCTATTCCTCTCATACCCAAGGTCGTATCAGAACATTCGACTAATGCACTCAACCCTAAGGTCGAAAGCGTTGTTCTGCGTAGAAAGCGCCAGAGAGGAGGACTACTATGAACTCAACGAGAGCAAAGCAGCCGCAGCCATGGGGACCAATGACATTGTCGACAATGTCTCCAACAACAGCCTACCCCCCATTCGCGAAGACTTCGCCGAGACCGTATGTTTCTTCCCCGATCTGAAGCCTGTCAACGATACGATCCTCTTCAATTTCAAGCTGCCAGACAATCTCACAACCTACAACTTCCGAGCACTCGCCTACGACCACAACCTCCGCTCTACAATGCTGACACACAGCATCGTAGTCCGAAAGCCACTCAATGTCCGTACCGGCATCCCTCGCTTCCTCGTCGAGCAAGACTCCATTCTTCTCTCTGCCGACGTCACAGCGTCCGACACCTCCATCACCTCCGCCGTCGTCTCAATCACGCTGACCGACACCATCTCTGGCAAACCTGTTCTCTTCCTCCCCGACGTCAACGTCTCTTTCGCCAATAGCCCATCTCAACGCGCCCAGTGGCAACTGACGGTTCCCGTCGGCATCGACGCCCTCCAAATCGATGTCGTCGCCTCTGCCAATGGCGCATCCGACGGCGAGCGACACGTCATCCCTATCGAGCGACGGTTCGTAAATATCGATGAGGCACATACCTTCACCCTCATAGGCAAAGGTTCGCACGAGGTCTCCAACCCCTTCACCACGGGCGACACCAAGTGCCTCTCCTTCTCCTACACCAGCAACGCTTTCATCGAGGTGATGCGCGCACTGCCCATCCTCGACAAGGGAACGACTCCATGCGCCGACACCTATATCGGTCGATTCGAGTCCTCCGCCATAGCCGCGCTTCTCGCCAAGAGACCCGAAATCCGTAAGGCGGTCGACTATCTCCGTAAAAACGCCACCTCCGACGACGCTCCAAGCCGCATCGCCGATGCCGAGCATACCCCTTGGCTCTACGTTGCCAACCTCCTCCGCCAACACGACCGCGATGTCGTCCGCATCATGTCTGCCGACAGGGCTGAACATGTCAAGTCCGATGCCATCGCCAAGCTCGCCAAACTGCAAGAGCCCAATGGCGGGTTCCCTTGGTTCGACGGAATGGAGGAATCTGATTGGCTGACAGCTAACATAGCCCAAACCATCGCCAACATGATCCGCCTCGGCGTCATAACAGCCGACGAGCCTCACGTCAGCCAAATCCTCAAAAAGGCTCTGCCCTTCCTCAATGCCCAACTGAACATTGAACGAAAGGACACCTCCTTCTTCTCTTCATACACTCTTACTGCCCTCCACGCCCGCCTGCTCGTCGACCCAAATCCCGACAAGGTTACGACGGAACTCGTCAAGCACCTTGCCGACCACTGGCAAAACCTCTGCATGAGTGACCGCGTCACGGCTGTGGATGTCCTCACGCTCGCACGACGCGATGCCGACGCTAAAACCATCCTCAAGAGCCTCGAAGAGAATCTCGTCCAGACAAACGACGGCACTGCATATCTCCCAGCTACCGGGTTCTTCATCCGCCGTGAGCAAGTCGAGACGCAAGCTCTGCTCATCATGGCGCTACAACGCCTCAACCCCAAAAGCCCCAACCTCCCAAAGCTCGTCAACCATCTCATCCTCATGAAGCGCGGGGCGTCATGGCTCGATGTCCAATGCACCAGCCACGCCGTCCTCGCGCTCCTCGGCTCGACAGTAAGCTACGAGAGCCACGATGTCATCTCCGTCAACAACTCTTCCTTCGACGTCACGGTCTCCCAACCCAAGGTCTCCATCCAACTGCCGACCGACACCCGCTCTGCTACGGTCACAAAGTCCAACGACGTCATCTCGTGGGGCAGTTGGTCTCGCACCGCCATAATGCCTAAGGACCAAATGGACGCCGACTCCACCGACAAACTCAAGATCCTGCGCACCATCGAGGTCAAACGCGTCGTCAATGGGGCTCAACAATGGCTTCCCGTCGAGGGGCAAGACCTCACCATAGGCGACGAGATCCGTATCACGATGACGTTCTACAATGACGAGTCACTCAGCTTCGTCCGCATCCGCGACTTCCGCGCCGCGGCTCTCGAACCAGACGACAAACTCTCCGGATACCGTGGCTGGTGGTGGTGGCGATGGTCCGACGCCAACACCCCAACCCCTCCCCACTACCTCGTCATCGCCGACTCCTCAATGGAGTTCTTCATCGACTACCTCGAAAGCGGATGGCACCAACTAAGCTACCGCCTCACAGTGACAGCCAATGGCGATTTCGCCGCAGGCTACGCCGACGCCACGTGCATGTACAACACCGACATCTGCGCACACTCCAACGGCAAACGACTATCTTTCAAACAATAAGCTAAAAACAACTCATACCATGAATATAGGTGATAAAGCACCAGAGGTCTTAGGACTCGACCAAGACGGCAACGAAGTCCGACTCACCGACTTCGCCGGAAAACGACTCGCCCTCTACTTCTACCCCAAAGACAGCACCCCGGGTTGCACCAGCGAAGCGTGCAACCTGCGCGACAACCACGCCCAACTCCAAGCCGCCGGCTTCGAGGTCATCGGTGTGAGCGTCGACGACGCCAAGAAACACAAGAAGTTCATCGAGAAAAACAACCTCCCCTTCCGCCTCATCGCCGACACCGAACACACGCTCGTCAACCAGTTCGGCGTTTGGGGAGAGAAGACCCTCTGCGGACGAAAATATATGGGCACTTTCCGCACCACTTTCATCATCGCCCCAGACGGGACTATCGAGCGCGTCATCTCACCGAAAGACATTAAAGTAAAGGACCATGCACGCCAAATTCTCCCCTGAAAAAAGACTCCTCAAACGTTGTAAAACATCAACGCTTTTATTCTTTTTTCAGATAATTATTTTATCTTTGTCATAGTAGGATGTCGCTTGAACAACACCCCGAACAGCGCCACTTCACGCATCTTCAGCAACTCTCCCCGTTATCGGGACGCACTTCAAGTTCCTCCACAAATTCAAGTTATTCGTCAACCCTTAAATACATTCACTTATGGGCAAAATAATGGTCCCCATCGACTTCTCAGAGAATTCGATCATGGCGCTCGAGACGGCTATCTGCATCGCCAACAAGCTCCACTCAGACCTCCGTATGGTCTACATCATGCCCAAAGCCAACGGCTACGCCCAAGGCTTCGGTGAAAACCTCAACCCCGACGAACATCCTCACGACAAGCTCAACCAGCTGATTGAAAAATACGCTCCACAATACTCCGCCGGAGGCAAGTTCGACTTCTACGTCGGCGAGGGCAATGTGGCAGAAGAACTCATCAACAAGGCTAAATATGACGAGGCCGCCATGATCATCATAGGCTCACACGGCGTCTCAGGCTTCACCAAGAGCTGGATCGGCGGCAACGCCTACAAACTCATCTGCAACGCCAAATGCCCCGTCCTCGTCATCCGACCCGGAATGCAGTGCGACATGCAGTTCAACCGCATGGCCATACCGCTCAACATAAGCAAGGCAAGCCGACGCAAGATCCCACAAGCCACGAAACTCGCAAAGACCTTCAACGCCAAAGCCATCCTCGTCGGAATGCAATCCTCCTCCATACTCTCCATCTACTACCGCATCAACACAGCCATCAAGCAAGTTGAGCGTTACCTGAAGGATAATGGCGTCGAGGTCGAAAGCTCCACCATGCTCAAAGGAAAAGACAACATCGGTCGCCTCTTCGAGACAATCGCAATCAAGAAAGCCGACGTCGTCGTCATCGAGGCTGAAAACACGGGCGCCTTCTTCGCCGACCGATTCCGTCCCGAGCTAACTTCCGTCATCAACACGTCGCCATGCCCCGTGCTGGTCATCCCTCTCGAATACAAATAAATGTACGATTCCAACGACCCTTCAGAACCCATAAACTTTTTCAAATACTGCCCTCATTGCGGCAGCGACAAGTTTGAAGCCCGCGACGCCCGACAGTTTCTCTGCGGCGCCTGCGGCTTCAATTTCTTTGTCAACGCCTCGGCCGCTGTCATCGCCTTGGTGCGCCACCCCGACGGACGAATCCTCCTCGTCCGACGTGACCGAGAGCCTGGAGCCGGAATGCTCGACCTCCCAGGCGGCTTCGTCGACCCGGGCGAAAGCACAGAGCAAGCTCTCGCCAGAGAAGTCAATGAGGAGCTCGGGGTTCACCTGCTCAATGCCCGCTACGTCGGCTCTTCGCCAAACGAGTACATCTTCAGCAAATACAAGGTGCGCACTTCCGACATGGCCTTCGAGTGCCAACTCGACGCCATCCCGACAACAGCCTCCGACGATGTCAGGGAGCTCGTATGGACACGACCCGAAGATGTCGACCTCTCGCAAATAGCATTCACCTCCATCAGAAACATAACCGCCTCATACATCAAAACCCTACAATGCGCAGAGCACTGACGCTCATCCTTTCCCTCGTCTCTCTTATCGCGACGGCTCAAGTCCAAACCGACGAGCCGACGCCCGCTCGTGCGCACCATCTCCAAAGCGAGAAACCAACCTTCTCCGTCCTCCGCAAAGGGCTGCCTTCCAACCAGTGCCGCGCCCTTCTCCAAGACAGCCTCGGATACATCTGGATAGGCACCACAAAAGGCATCACACGCTACGACGGTGTTAACACTTTCTCCTTCAACACCATATCCGCCAATGACACTTTTCAGCTCGCAGGCAGGATCCTCTCTCTCTCCGAAGACCGCCACGGCAACGCAATATGGGCCTCTTTCGAACTTCAGCAAAAACTGCTGAGGATAGACCTCCAAACATTCAAGACGTCCGAGCTTTCCTACTCTGTTCCGCAAGATGGTAAGCTCCCAAAGGGCAGCCGCTTCATTTACGGCATAATGTCCCTGTCCGACTCCACACTCCTCTGCTGCTCACAACGCCTGTTCTTCTCCATCAACAAGAACAACGGCAATGTCAAGGTAATCAAACGAGTAGCCCCTAAACGCAATAGTCCTCGCTCCCCTTTCGTCAAAGTCGGCAACCAAATCCTCACCACCTGCGAGGGTGGCATATACTCCATCCGCACATTCCCACAATCCGACTCTGTCGCCATCGAGCCTATGCCAATAACTGACGACCGCGGAAACGACATTGTAGCCAAGGACTTCGCCGTCGCCACAGACTCAACAATCATCATCACGGCATACTCCGACAAAGCAACACAAAACATCTGTGAGTACAACACCCGTACACACAGCCTCACTTTCATAACAAAAACACCAAACGCCTCACACGGCTTAGCCGTAGCCGACGACGGCATCTGGCTCCCAACCTACCGAGGTCTCATCTTCATCCGCAAGTCCGACTCGCAACTTTTCCGCTACACCTCTGGAAACTCCACCCTCCACGACAACGACCTCACCTGCATCCTGAAACTCAGAGACCAACCCATCTTCCTTATTGGCTCCAACGACGGACTCATAACCCTCAACTACTATGCGAGTAAGTTCGAGCATACCGACCTCCGACGCTTCTCCCCTTCCGAGGATGCGCAAGCATGGAGCATCACCAAGGACAGCCATGGCAACTATTGGCTCGGATGCATCGACGGCCTCTTCTACCGCCCCAGTAAAAGCCTTTATTTCAAGAAGGTAGAATTGCCATCTTACGAGGATCAGACGTCACAATGGGTTCCCAAAATCGAGGAGTCGAAAGAAAAAGACTTCATCGTAGCCTCCTTCGTCCGATGCGCAATCGCCTTGAGGCACGACGGCACTTTCCTGCGCTACTTATACGACATGCGCAACACCCAGAGCTACAGCAAGCTAAACAAGCACCGCCTCTCCATCACGGCCTCGCAACTTCTGCCTGGCGGACGACTTCTTGTCGTACTTGAGGATGAGGTCTTGATAATAGACTCGCATAACGGCGTAACGCTCCAAAAATTCCAGATGCCTAAGGAGTACAACCTCATATATGGGCGCACTGACGACTACAAGTCTCTTTGGCTCTCATGCAGCGACTGGTTCATCCGCCGTTTAGACCTCTCGACAGGCAAAATCACGGAAGAGGGCAAGACCGACGTCAGCCTCGGTCACGTAAACTACATCCGCCACAACAAGCAAAACGGAATTGACGAGCTGTGGATGATAACGGTCCGCAGCAACCTCCTCTACAAAAACCCTGGATACAAAGGATTCCGCCAGATCGACAACTCCACCATTCCAGCATATACAGCCCGCTCGGTTGAGTTCGACAACGACGGCAACGTATGGATCGGCACCACCGACCAGCTCGTGCAAATCGATGTCTCCAAGACCCACGTCTTCACTGCCGACCGCTTCGATGTCTGCCACAAGTTCAACATGCGCTCCTCAAGCCGCGGACCCAATGGCGAAATCCTCATGGGCGGCAAGTTCGACTTCGTTGAGTTCTCTCCCGGACACTTCGACGCCAACGACTACTACCCAGCCCCACGACTGGCATCCTACATCCTCGCCAACTCCGTCCGCCATGAATATGACGAGATGGCAGGTCGAGAAATTCTCTATGGTGGCGGCGTTGTCGACATCCCCGCCGGCATCCGCAGCATCCTCCTCAAAGTCCGCTCTCTCAACTACGACAACCCCGAAACCAACACCATCCAGTGGCGACTCAACGGCGACAACGAGTGGCGCACCGTCGACCCGTCTGGTCAAATCAACCTCACTCACATAACCGAAGGCACACACACACTCACGCTCCGCACCGTCAACGACGACGGCATTCCCCAGACCGACCGCACGACGCTCGTCCTCAACAAAAGCGTCTTCTTCTACGAGAAACGAGTTTTCTACTTCGTCATCATCTTCGTCATAACTCTCGCTGTTGTCTCTATCTTCGTCCACAAGAACTTGCAGACCCGCAGAATCCGAATGAAGATGACAGAAGATATGGACACCATGTCACAAATGCTCGTCACGGCAAATAAGGAGATGCGCAACAACCAGGCCATAATAAAGCAGAAAAACGAGGAACTCGCCTACGCCAACGCCAACCTCGAACGCACTGTCGCCGAACGCACCAAAGAACTCGCGTCCGCAAAGGAAAAAGCAGAAGAGAGCAGCCAACTCAAGTCCACTTTCCTCGCCAGCCTCGGACACGAAGTCCGCACCCCCATGAACGCCATCGTCGGTTTCGCCAAGCTGCTCCAAGCCGACGACTGCTCGCAAGAGGATCGCACTGAGTTCGCTCACCTCATCCTCGAGAGCAGCAACAGCATGCTGACACTCATGGGCGCACTGCTCGACACCTCGCGCATCGAGCGTGGTGTCATGGAAATCTCGCTCGCCGACACCGACGTCTACCGCGAAATTTCAGACACGTGGCGCATGCTCTCCGTCGAGAAGAAAAACAAAGATGTGGAGTTTACTCTTAACCTCGACGACAACCTCAAAGACCAAATCCTCGTGACAGACAAGGACCGACTCCGACAAATCATCATCAACATAACCTACAACGCCTTCAAGTTCACACCGACAGGCAGCGTGACCCTTACCGCAAAAAAAGAGACCATCGACATCATCAAGCACCTCTACTACCCACAAGACCGCCACGTCCAGACCATCTCCAACGACATCCTGCTCGTCAGCGTCGAAGATACGGGCATAGGAATCCCTGCCGACAAGACAGACGCCATCTTCGAGCCGTTCCGACGCCTCAACTCCAACAAGGCTCGGTTCGCAGGCCTCGGTCTGGGTCTCAACATCGTCAAGAGCCTCACCCAAATGCTGGGCGGCGACGTGTGGGTCAAGTCGACACTCGGAGTAGGCTCCACATTCTACTTTTTCCTGCCCTTCGGTCTAAAGAAAGATAAATGAGCAACAACACCATAGCCACAAGACGCAGAGGAGCGACCGACCGCGCCGCCCACAAAGCCAACATGAGGCTCCACCATTTCCTCAACGCTCGTTTCTGGCGCGGACACGGTGTCCACAGCCCCTTCGTATACCACATCGTGCGCCACGTCATCTCGGGACGACACAACGACCAGGACATCCGAAAAGCCGCAGCTCTCTACCGCCACTCGCTCCTCGCCGACAAAACAGCAATAGTCGTCGGCAGCATAGGAGCCATCATCCGCCCACCGCGACAACGCATCGTCGCCGACATAGCACGACAAACCTCTACAAGCGAGAAATACGGACGCCTCCTCGCCCGCCTCGCCTCCGAGATGAAGCCCAACGCCATCCTCGAGCTCGGCACATCCGTCGGCGTAAGCACTGCCTACCTCGCCCTCGCCCGACCCGACGCGCAAATATTCACCATCGAGGGGCTCGACGCCATAGCAAGCGTCGCACGCCAACATCTCTCCAATGCCGGCTTCTCCAACGTCAACGTCGTATGCGGAGACATCGACAATAATCTGAAAGCAACCATCGACTCCTTGCCCGACAGCAAAGTGGAGTTCGCCTTTATCGACGCCAACCACAGCCTCGAAGCCACAACCCGCTACTTCGAAATGATAGCTGCCAACCATGCCGACACCTGCCTAATCATCTTCGATGACATATTCTGGTCCGACGGCATGACCAATGCGTGGCATAACATAATAAAAGACCCGCGCGTCATGACAACCATCGAGTTGCCGCGCATGGGTCTTGCGTTCTTCCGCCCAGGGTGCCAAAAAGAGCACTACGTGGTGCGGTGGTAGCTGGGGTGAAGAGAGGTTGTCCTCCCCCACCCCAGCTAATAATACATTATCTTCCTTACAGACAACTCAGTAGCCTTGCCGTCTACATACGTGACGCGCCTTGTCCAGTTGCCTTGGGTGTCTTTCTCATGCTCGAACGTTATAGTCTGCTTGCGCCCGTCCGATGTCGAATACGCCCCACGAGACGGCAACCCGTCCAGCCCCATAGTCAGCCGGAGGGTCGACGCCATGTGACCATCGTCACTTGTCCGAGCTGAGAGCCGTGTGCGGTCATCATACGTGTAGGTGGTAACGACCTTCTCCCCGTCGTTAAACAGCTCTGCCGTCTGCGACCATCCCGTTGCCGTGCCGACCTCTGTGGTGCTTATCGTGACGGCATCAGCGTCGGTAAACCTCATCCGAGCCAAGCACCCGTCGGCGGTATATGCATACAACGTCTGCAACGTCCTGTCGCCGGCTGCGGAATATGTCGTCGAGACTCGCTTCCGCCCCTCGTCGTCATACTGATAAATGGTCTTCGTGTCGACCTGACCATCAGCATCCATACTGACCGACGACTCTATACGTCCGTCCTCCATATATCTGTCAATGGTGTGCGACGCCAGCCCATCCTTGACAATCGTATGGCGAGAGAAGTCCACGTGCCACGTCGTGCACTCGACACTCGACACATTTCCGACAAGCTGAGCCGTCGCCACATCCGTCGCCCCCAATGGGCATACTCCGGCAGGCTGCGCCACCGCAATTCCTATGGCGCAAACAGCCAAAGCCGCCGTCATCGTCATTCTCGCTTTCATCCTAATTTACTGCTTAAAAGGGACATAATCTTCAGGATTGCCCATATAGTCCGCAGGGTCGTCAATCTTGCCACGCTGCGCCTCATGGAAGCTTATGATGGCGTTTTGTATGGAGTCGACCTCCGCCGTGTTGGTTATCAGACCATACTTGTCATAAATGATATCACACTCCACGTTGTTCTCGTTGGGAAACCGGACGTGCCATTTCCCTACTTTCACTCCATTCTCATATCGTCCCTCCGATACCACCTTCCCGTCCGTACCCCACGTCTTGTAGCCTCCATGCAGCTCGTCAACATGATACGTTCCCTCTGCCATCTTCTCTCCTGACGGGAAGTATTGGATATAAGGGCCTTCGCGCAAGCTGTCAACCCATGTCGTAAGGCTAAGCAGCCTCCCGTCATCATAGTAGAGAGCCTGCTGACCATGAAGTTTTCCTTTTGAATAGACCGACGTCTCAAGCAATGTCCCGTCCTGCATATAAAAATTCCACACGCCCTCTCTCTTCTGTCTCACATACACGCCCTTACTCTCCGTCTTTCCGCCTTTCTCATGAAAAGTCTCAACTCGGCAAGTATCCGAGTTAGCGTCATAGGTTATGACGGCAGAGAAATGCCCATTGGGGTAATAACGCTTCACCTTACCTACTGGGCGACCGTCCTTGAACGTTGCCACATACGAGTACCTCCCATTAGGATATTTCTTTCCCCATTCGCCTTGCTTGCGCCCTTGGGCGTCAGTCTTGTTGGGTTTGTCGGGCAGATTCACCTTAGCCTCTTTTCTCTCAACGGGACGCTTCTTCTTATCTGCTTTTTCCTTCCCGTCTTTCGGGGCGAAGCTCCCGAGGAAGTCCTGCGCCATGGCTGGCGATGCCATCATGACGACCATTATGAGAACTGCCGCCATCCGGCAACCTATCTTTACTTTCACATTATCTCTCATGACGACAAATATAATATTTTGCGCTTAAAACTCATGACGTTACACATAGCTGTAACACTATTGCATTGCCTTTACCGCCACCTTATTTTTGTAAATAAAAAACATGAACAAACAGATTTATGCAATTTATGCCAACGCCGCTAAATTGTGTTCCAAATACAAAGGCAACCAAGTATCTGGAGCACGGAACATCCTCACAAAAGTCAAATACGATGATACGGGAAATACGTTATACGTAAATCCTTATCTTTTGGATGAGGTGACGGTCAAAGCACCAGACCTACGAGCGGCAGTAGCAGCAAGAGACAGAAAGATTCACTATGTAACTTCCAAACCTTCACCCTCCCAAAACGTAAATGCTCTACCAACATTCCCCTTCTCAGATGGAACTAAAAACTTCTATCCTTTTCATGTTGCTAATTTGTTGCCTAACTGGATGTCACAAACCCTCAGACACCCAGTCCAAACAACAAGAGCATTCACAAATTACATCTACCGCCACACCCCCTTTTTGAGAGGGGAGTCGGGCTCCTACGTTAAAGACCTGTCCGGCTCCCAACTATCAAGGATAACCCCAGGCACCAGGAATATTAAATCCATTTTGGGCAACTCTTTCATCGAGCAGACCAACACAAACACCATCCGTCAGGCTCGACAGTTCAGAGAGTCTGGCGGCGACACGCTGATAGGAGACAGATACATCCCCCTGAGTAACTACAATTTGTTCATGGGAATCGTTGATGGTAAAATGAAGGTCGCCCCCATTGGAGACTTCAAAGACGAAGATGTCGTAGTCCCAGTACCCAACAGGACAGATTTAGCTACCTCCCTCAAGAGGCAAAGCACAGCAGACCAACTTTCTGCAATGAACAAGGAGAGATTTTGGAGAGAATATAAGGGTCAAGACTTGACTCAGGAAGCAGTGGACGACTCTGTAAGAAAGTATGAGAACCTCGGGAGATATTCTCTTGGATACCAAAATCGAAATGGCATGTTTCTACCGACGCAAGGGCTCACTAAGGACAAATCACTCCTCGTCGCTCCCAATGGTAACTCTTTGTTTCTCAACAACCTATCTAAATTCTCTCCACAACAAGACTCCTTAGTTAACGACTTCCTTAGGAATAACAACGGCGCATACCCCATTTTGCTCGACAACGGGAGATATTCCCACTTTCTCGAAGGTGAAGGCGCCACATACGACAACTACATGGCCGTTGACACCTATCGAGACCCTAAGGACGTCTGGTTGTTCGGTGAAGTGGGGAAATAGGCGTCGTCCCTTGAATATCATTACACACCATTATTGAAGGTCGAGCCTCACGAGGGCTTGACCTTTTTTGTAATTGATGCCCAAAAAGGCTTATATTTGCACTTGTCAATCCAAAAAGGAGAGGATGAAATCCCATAACCTCACAGCCTCCGTCATAATGGCCATGGCACTGACCGCCACCTCGCTCTTCACGACCGAGGCGAACGCCCAACAGGCTGGCACGCTAAATGTCGAGTTCATGACGCCGTCGCTCGACTCGCTCATAACACACTGTCAACGTAGCAATTACAACCAGACGCAGCTGGACGGATTTCGCGTCCAGATATACTCCGGCTCCGGTATCAAGTCTAAAGACGAGGCTGCCAGTGCGCAAGCCCGCTTCCTAAAAGCCTTCCCCGACAAGAAGGCTTATATCATTTACAACGCCCCCTTCTGGCGCGTCCGCGTAGGCGACTTCCGCTCCCGTTCTGAGGCCATGGCCATGCTCAACGCAGTCAAGCCCTCTTTCTCCGGCAGCTACATCGTCCGCGACAACACGGTGCGCAAGAAGAACTTCCGACAATAAATACAAAGTACTTGTAAGTACCTCCCCCACACATAAAAAGACCACAACAATACTTTCAATAGATGAGTGAAGCGATAAAGCACGAGTGCGGCATTGCCCTGGTGCGCCTGCTCAAACCCCTCGACTACTACCAGAAGAAATACGGCACCTGGCAGTACGGTCTCCAACGCCTCTTCCTCCTCATGGAGAAACAGCACAACCGCGGGCAAGACGGAGCCGGAGCCGTAGGACTGAAATTAGACCAACCAACGGGAGAACAGTATATTTACCGCCTCCGCTCCAACAGCGACAACCCAATACAAGATGTCATCAACGGCATCAACGCTCCCATCGTCGCTGCCAGCAAGTCCGACCCGGACAACTTCAGCGATGCCGCATGGGCGAAGAAGAACCTGCCGTTCGTCGGCGAGGTCTACCTCGGTCACCTCCGCTACGGCACCTTCGGCAACAACAATATCGAGTACTGCCACCCCGTCATGCGCGAGAACAACTGGCGCAGCCGCAACCTCGCATTGGCAGGCAACTTCAACCTCACCAACGTCGACGAGATTTTCGCATCCCTTGTCGAGCTTGGTCAACACCCAAAGAACTTCTCAGACACCGTCACCATCCTCGAGAACGTCGGTCACTTTGTGGATGACGAGGTGCAGCTCCTATTCCGCCAATACAAGAACGAAGGCCTCAGCAACCGAGAGATTTCCGAGCGCATCGAGGCGGGCATAGACATCCGCAAGATTCTCGAGCGTTCCAGCCGCAAGTGGGATGGCGGTTACGTCATCGGCGGCATCTTCGGCCACGGCGACGCATTCGTAACGCGCGACCCATGGGGCATCCGCCCTGCATACTACTACTATGACGACGAGATTGTAGTCGTTGCATCAGAGCGTCCTGTCATCCAGACGGCCATCAACGTGCGCTACTGCCAAGTCAATGAGCTTCAGCCGGGTCACGCCATCATCATCCGCAAGAATGGTCACGTGAGCGACGAGCTTGTCCGCGTCCCACAGGAGCGCAAGTCATGCTCCTTCGAGCGCATCTACTTCTCTCGCGGCTCCGACCGCGACATATACCATGAGCGCAAGCAGTTAGGCAGCCTCCTCGCCCCGACCCTGCTCCAGAGAGTCAATTACGACATCGACAATACCGTATTCTCCTACATCCCCAATACCGCCGAGACGGCATACCTTGGGCTCATGGAGGGTGTGCGCGAGCAGATGAAGCTCCACCAGTGTGAGCAAGTCCTTGCCGAGCAGGCCAAGGGGGGCTTCAACCGAGAGCGTTTCCTCGAAATCATGCGCCACGAGCCCCGTTTCGAGAAAATCCCCATCAAGGATGTCAAGATGCGCACATTTATCACAGCCGATTCGGGACGCGACAACATGGTTGGTCATGTCTACGACGTAACCTACGGCATCGTCAAGAACTTGCAAGACACCCTTGTGGTCATTGACGACTCCATTGTCCGCGGAACGACCCTCAAGCGCAGCATCTTGAAGATCCTCGACCGCCTCCACCCGAAGAAGGTGATAGTCGTGTCGTCCGCCCCACAGATACGCTACCCCGACTGCTACGGCATCGACATGGCCAAGTTGGGCGACTTCTGCGCTTTCGCCGCAGCCATCGAGCTGCTTAAAGAGACTGGTCGCCAGAGCGTTATCGACAGCGTATATAAGGCCTGCAAAGAGCAGCAGAATCTGCCAAAGGAGGAGATCGTCAACTGCGTCAAGGACATATACAAGCCATTCACAGTAGAGGAGATCTCCGACAAGATAGCCCAGATGCTCACACCCGACGACATGCACGCTCAGGTCGAGATAGTGTTCCAGACCGTCGAGAACCTCCACAAGGCATGCCCCAACGACAAGGGCGACTGGTACTTCACTGGCGACTACCCCACCCCAGGCGGCAACAAGGTGGTCAATACAGCCTTCATAAACTACATTGAAGGTCGCAACGCACGCGCCTACTAAGGTCGCACACTGCATAAGAAAACAGGGCGTCAGTCTCATAGACCGGCGCCCTGTTCTTTTGTCTTCTATCTATCTTACAACTCGAAACTGAGTTTAAGGTTTATGCGTCGGCTGGTCAGGTAGTTAGGGACGCCATAGTTATGCCCCTCGTTATCGTCTACCCAAAAGTAGGATATGGTGTTGGCGAAGTCGAAGAGGTTGAACACCTCTATGCCCACGCGCGCCGAGCGCAGATGCTCCCGCTTACGCTGCCCATCGGCGTCGATGGCGAAATCCTTATAAAGCCCAAGGTCGACGCGCTTGTATCCAGGCATACGGCTCGTGGCTTGCCAGCGTTGGCAATTGTGGGGGCCGAAAGGCAGCCCAGTGCCGAAAAAGAGGCTCAACATGGCTGATACGCTCTTGTTGCCAGGCATGTTATCTTGTATGACGGAAGAGAATTGCACCCTCTGGTCTGTCGGGCGCGGGATGCTGCCATACCCATCGCCATAGATATTCTCACGGGTCTGCATGATTGAGAGTGTCGCCCAACTTTCCGCACCATCTATCAACTGCCCGTTGAGCTTGAAGTCCACGCCTGCCGCATAGCCCCATGCGTCATTGTTTGCCTCGTAGCGGACGCGCACGTTGTCTATGCTATAAGGGTTCACGTTGCGCAGCCATTTGTAATATGCCTCGACGGTAAACTTGAAGGGACGCTCATCCGTGCCGAAATACCTGTCAGCCCCTGCGAATATTTGCCAACTTGTCTGTGGGGCGACATCGCGATTGAGCGATGCGTCACGCCGTTTCATCTCCCTAAGGGTAGGCAGTTGGCAATAACGCCCCCACGAAAGTCGAAGGCTCCATTTCTTTATTTGATAATTGAACGTGACGCGCGGACCGCAGATGAGGTCTCGCCCTGTATTTTGATATGCGAGACGGAAGCCAGCTATGAGCCTCGCCCTGCCGTCGCCAATGGGGATGTCATTAACCGTAGAGCGGTAAAACGCCTCGGTGCGTGTCTGGCGCAAGGTGTTATCAGCCTGGGCGAGCTCATCCATTATGAGAGAGCCTGACGCAGGACTCGAGATGTAGCCTGCGGAGTCGGTATATGCCCACTCGTCAGTAAGGTCAGAATAGTGGTCGCAAGTCACTTTGACCTGCATATCCATATTGTGAAAACCATGCTTGAGGTGCGCACTTGCGGCGACGGAATAGACCTCGCCGAAGAGGTAGTTGCGCGCATGCTGCATATACCCACCGACGCCGATATTCTGGCTTTGGTCGACAGCCTCGCTCGTCTGCGTCGCCATGGCTTGCTGCAACCAATACTCGCCAAGGATGTCGTACTTCTCCTCCTCCTCCGTACGGAACATGGAGGCCGTCAGACCGAACGACAGACGCTGAGAGACAACTTGCCGCGCATCGGCAGCGACGACACAAGTGCGGTAGCGGTCGCGCTCGCCTCCGTCAAAATAGATTGTCAGCTTACGGGCGTCGGATATGGTCCCGAAGCTGGTCTCGCGGTCGGACGGGTAGAAAGAGTAGGTGTTTTGGGCATAATAGGCGAGGATGCCTATTGAAGTTTTAGGGTTTGGCGTCAGCGACCAATATGTCTGGACATCGAAGAATTTGGGCGAGTAATCGCCCTTGGTGTCAAGCGAGCCGAACAGGTACTGGTTGGTCTTGTATCGTAAGCCTGTGATATGCGTCAGTTTGCCATTTGCCGCAGCCCCTTCGGCATGCAACTGCCCACCGAGGAGGCTGGCACGCGCGCTGGCGTGGAACTCCGTCGGACGCTTGTATTGGACGTCGAGGACGGACGACAACTTGTCGCCATACGAAGCGTCGAAACCGCCAGCCGAGAAGTTGACCTCGCTGACCATATCAGGGTTTACGAAGCTGAGCCCCTCCTGCTCGCCCGAGCGAATAAGGAAAGGGCGATAAATCTCTATTCCGTTGACATAGACGAGGTTCTCGTCGAAACTGCCACCACGGACGCGGTATTGGCTACTGAGCTCATTGTTGCTCGAGACGCCCATTTGGCTTTTGAGCACTGCCTCGATGCCGGCATCGGTGCTAACCATCGTCTGCGCCACTTTGGCGTCAATCTTCTCAAAACCCACGTCGCGCTTATGACCGACGACATTAACCTCCTGTCCCTGCACATCTTGCGCATGGATAACGATACGAATATAACGACTTTGAGAGGGGATGGAAAGGGTATCGGGGCGGAAGCCGAGGCAACGGACTACGACACGCGTCGGGTATCGACCAAAATAGCGGATGGCGAATGCGCCGTCGGGCTTAGAGACGGAACCTGTCAGGGTTGACAACTCCATTATGGTAGCCCCTTCGACAGGCTCGCCGAGACCATCGACGATATGACCCGCAAAGCCCTGTGCCACAGAGGACAAAGAGACTAAAAGCACTGCAAAGAGAACGAGGATCCGCCTTGTTTTCATAATTACAAATATAGTCAAAAAGGAGGAATAAACCTTGGGGAACGAGAGGTAACGCCCATCAAAAGAGAGTAACACAACACTCTTTTTATCACTACATTTGCGACAAAAGAAACATTCACTACAGACATGAAAAGAAACCTATTCCTGATTTCCACGGCAGCACTCCTTGCCGCTTGCTCATCAGCCCCCAACAAGTACACAATCTCCGGCACCGTAGCGCAGGCCGCCGAGGGAGACTCCATCATTTTGACGGACAACTTCGACAAGACAATCGCTGCCGTCCCTGTCGTTGACGGCAAGTACACCATCGATGGCGTCATCGACACCTGCTGCGTTGGCACCATATCGCTGCACGCTCCAAACGCCGAGCCTCAGAATACGCACATCATCATCGAGCCTGGCAACATCACTGCCGACTTCGTATCTGCCGAGGAGGTAAAACTCGCTGGCTCAACGACCAACGACGCCCTCCAAGAGTTGCAGACACGTTCTAACGACGCTATGGTCCAGTGCGAGAAGCTGTTTGCCATCGCCAAAGCAGACTCTACAACCGAGGAGCAAGCCAAAGCCATCGACGCTCAAATTGACAGCCTCTACCAGAACTACATTGACCTAAGAAAAGAAACAGCCAAGAAAAACATCACCAACCCACTGGGCGTCTACGTTCTCAACCGCGTCGTCTATGATGTTAAAGCCGAGGAGCTCGACTCGCTCTTGAAGCTGGTGCCCTCTCAATTCATGTCCGACCCTGTCGCACAACGACTTAGCAAGCACCTTGAAGCCATGAAGGCAGTTGCCGTCGGCAACCACTTTGTCGATTTCGAGTTGGCCACCCCAGCTGGCGAGACAGCCAAGCTGAGCGACTACGCCGGCAAGGGCAAGGTCGTAATCGTAGACTTCTGGGCATCGTGGTGCGGACCTTGCCGTCGCTTCGCCCCCACGCTCGTATCAATCTACAACGACTATAAGGACAAGGGACTTGAGATTGTCGGCGTATCGCTCGACAGCGACAGTGCCGCATGGGTAGGCGCAATCGACAAACTCGGACTAACGTGGCCCCACATGTCCGACCTCAAGGGTTGGCAATGCTCCGCCGCAGCCGACTATGCGGTACGCTCCATCCCGTCGACCTTCATCATCTCTGGCGATGGTACGATCTTGGCGAACAACCCGGATGAGGAATCCATCAAAGAGCTCATTGAAAAAGCCATAAGCGAGTAAGACATATAGGCAGTCAAGCCACTTCAGGCAGTCAAGATTTCGCATCTTGACTGCCTAATTTTTTTACACTTCTTACCATTCGGGATTTTGTACAATACTCGTCCGTTTTGTTTAAAAAGCCCATTCTCGGGTGGCATATGAAACAGACGTTGCATATTATAACATACACTGACAATTAGCACTATTTATTTTATCTGAAACAGCACGGCAAAGCACCTTGTTTCTTTCTACAAATGCCTATAAACCAACGACTTTTTAACTGAATTGTAATATGAATGTCCATGCCGTGCAAAATTCCTGCCGTCAACTTTTGCCGTAACAATTCAAACGCTTAAATTTGCATTGTTTTTATAAGGTCTAAATAGGGTAATAGTAAAAGATACGTAACCAATGTAAAAAACTACTGCCGGCGAAAAACACCTTATAGCTAACAAAGCCCAACCCATTACACAAGAACAGAAACCACAACTTACAATAGTTCAGAAAAACAAAAATGGCAGAAGTCAACGTTGAAGCTTGGAAAGGCTTCAAAGGTAAAAAGTGGCGCGAAGAGGTAAACCTCCGCGACTTCATTCAGAACAACTACACCGCCTACGACGGTGACGACTCCTTCCTCGCAGGCCCTACCGAGGCTACCACAAAGCTTTGGGGCATGCTCCAGAAGCTCCAGAAAGAGGAGCGCGCCAAGGGTGGCGTCCTCGACATGGAGACCGAGGTAGTCTCTGGTCTCACAGCTTACGGCCCAGGCTACATTGGCGACGGCACGAAAGATCTTGAGAAAGTAGTAGGCCTCCAGACTGACAAGCCACTGAAGCGCGCCTTCATGCCCTACGGCGGCATCAAGATGGCCGAGCAGGCTTGCACCACTTACGGCTACCAGCCCTCAGCTAAGCTCCACGAGATTTTCACCTCCTATTGCAAGACCCACAACGACGGCGTTTTCGATGCCTACACGGCAGAGATGAAGAGCGTCCGCCACAACCACATCCTCACCGGTCTCCCCGACACCTACGGTCGCGGCCGCATCGTAGGCGACTATCGTCGCGTAGCCCTCTATGGCGTCGACTACCTCATCAACGAGAAGAAGAAGGATCTCGACAACATGGGCGACCAGGGCATGATTGACGACGTCATCCGCCTTCGTGAGGAGGTTGCCATGCAGATCAAGGCCCTCAAGGGCATGAAAGAGATGGCCGCTTCTTACGGCTACGACATCTCCAATCCTGCAACCAACGCGCATGAGGCGTTCCAGTGGCTCTACTTCGGCTACCTCGCCGCTGTCAAGACCCAGAACGGCGCAGCAATGTCTGTTGGTCGCGTATCTACCTTCCTCGACATCTACATCACCCGCGACCTTCAGTCTGGCGTCCTCACAGAGGAGCAGGCGCAGGAGCTTGTTGACCACATGGTCATGAAGTTCCGCATGGTCAAGTTCGCACGCATCCCGAGCTACAACCAGCTCTTCTCTGGCGACCCCGTATGGGCAACCCTCGAGGTTGGTGGCCTTGGACAGGATGGTCGTTCCATGGTCACGAAGAACGACTACCGCTTCCTCCACACCCTCATCAACATGGGTCCGAGCCCCGAGCCAAACCTCACCGTCCTCTACAGCAGCCGTCTGCCAATGAACTTCAAGAAGTTCGCAGCAATGATCTCTGTGAAGACCAGCTCTATCCAGTACGAGAACGACGACGTAATGCGCCCAGTATGGGGTGACGACTACAGCATCTGCTGCTGTGTATCCGCAACCCAGACCGGCAAGGAGATGCAGTTCTTCGGCGCACGCGCCAACCTCGCCAAGTGCCTCCTCTACGCTATCAACGGCGGTGAGGACGCCAAGAGCCGTGAGCAGTGCGGACCTAAGATGCGTCCTATCGAGGGTGAGTACCTCAGCTATGACGAGTTCATGCCTCGCTTCGACGTCATGATGGATTGGCTCGCAGGTGTCTACGTCAAGACCCTCAACCTCATCCACTACATGCACGACAAGTACTTCTATGAGGCAGCCGAGATGGCACTCATCGACACCGACGTGCGCCGCACCTTCGCAACCGGCATCGCAGGCTTCAGCCATGTAGTCGACTCCATCAGCGCAATCAAGTACGCCAAGGTCAAGATTGTACGTGACGAGACCGGCTTCCCTGTCGACTTCGAGACAGAGGGCGAGTTCCCACGCTACGGCAACGACGACGATCGTGCTGACGACATCGCAGTATGGCTCCTCAAGACCTTCCTCGGCAAGATTAAGAAGTACCACACATATCGCAACAGCGAGCCTACCACTTCTATCCTCACCATCACCTCCAACGTCGTCTACGGCAAGTACACCAACAACCTGCCCGACGGTCGTCGCGCCGGCACACCTCTCTCCCCAGGTGCCAACCCAAGCTATGGTGCAGAGAAGAACGGCCTCCTCGCATCTCTCAACTCTGTCGCCAAGCTGCCCTACGAGTACGCACTCGACGGCATCTCCAACACCCAGACCATCTGCCCAAGCGCACTTGGCCATGACGATGAGGAGCGCGCAAACACCCTCGTCAACGTAATGGACGGCTACTTCAACAATGGCGCACACCACTTGAACGTCAACGTCTTCGGCATTGACAAACTCAAGGACGCTATGGAGCATCCGGAGAAGGAGGAGTACGCAAACTTCACCATCCGCGTCTCTGGCTACGCAGTCAAGTTCATCGACCTGACCCGCGAGCAGCAGCTCGACGTCATCGCACGTCAGGCTCACGAGACCCTTTAGACCGTAAGGTTCTAACAATATAAAGTTATCGTCCCCAGCCCTCACATCGAGAGCTGGGGACTTTGTTTTTATCCACACATAGCGCAAAAAGGAGTACTTTTGGCACAAAGGCTATAAAGATGGAAGAAGAGAGCTACAACATACGCCCCATAAAGTCTACCGACGACGCCACGATACAGAGCATAGCCAAACGGGCTTTTGAGGAATTTGGCGCACCACTCACAGGCTCGGTCTATTGCGACCCGCGGATGGAGCACTTGTCAAGAGAGTTTGCTCGCGACGACGCAGAGTATTGGGTCGTCGAGGGGAAGGACGGAATGGCGCTTGGCGGTGGAGGCTTCTACCCGACGGAGGGCTTGCCTGCTGGCATGGCGGAGGTTGTGAAACTCTATTTCTCGCCTGCGCTTAGGGGGAAAGGCATGGGGCACAAGATGTTGGCATTTATTGAAGAGAGGGCGCAGCGTGCTGGATATACAAGACTATATATCGAGTCGTTTCCCGAGTTTGGCAAAGCGGTAGGGCTATATGAGAGACTTGGTTTTCAGCATATTGCGCACGCATTGGGCAACTCTGGTCACCATGCCGTGACAATATGGATGACGAAAGAGATATAGACTTCCTCTACGAGAGACGACAGAATGGATGACTCAAAAACAGCTGATTTATGAAAAAAGTCAAGATTACCGTGCTGCGCAGGACATTACAGCAGGACCTTGCTGAGGAGTATGGAATAGAGGGCTTCACAAAATGCCCAATGCTGCGAGAGGGTCAAGTGTTCTACGCCACATATTCAAAGCCCGAAGGTTTCTGCGATGAGGCGTGGAAAGCGATTTACCAGTATGTCTTCACCCTCGCCCACTTGGGCAAAGGGACTAAAGAGTTGTTCTATTACAAAGATTGGATACGCAAGCCAGGCGTTGCAATCTGCTCATGCAACGACGGATTGCGCCCCGTCATTTTCAAACTTGAAGCCACAGACGAGGAAGACACGCTGGACTACACACCCATAGAATAACGTAACCTTATGGTTATGAGGACAAAGAGGCGGCCGACAATCAAGATGGCAGCCGACACATATTACATTTGGGTTGGTGGCAGTTGCGACTACGCCCACGAAGAGAGGGCTGGTGGCGGAGCCTATATCATGGAGAAAGAGGGCGAAAAGATTGAGAAATACGAGGTTGCCGACATTAACACGACAGAGTTCAGGATGATGCTCGTGTCGATGCTTCATGCCATGGGCAGATGCCCCGACGGGTCTGACATCGTATTTCTCACCAACGTATCTTACATCCAACAGAATTTCTCAAAGCCTCCAACAGACAAATCAGCCAATGCTGATTTGATTACGGATTGCATAGAGGCGCAGAAACGGCACACGTCAGTAACGGTCAAAATAGTGCCATACCACAAACATCCGCAACTAACAGAGACTCACGACATTGCCCACAAGACGATGCTGGGGCTTCGGGACAGACGATAGCGATTGGACGCCCCCCTATTCTTAATTGCCATCGGATTGTACAAGAAAAAGAAACCGGCAGCATAAGTCATTAGCTATGCTGCCGGTTTTTATTGGAAGCTATCGTAGCATTTATTGCTCGGGGGCGAAAAGAGGATCCCAAGCGGGAAGCTCGACCGGTTTTTGGTTAAGCAGGTCGAGAATGGAGGCTGGGACATATTTCTTGTCCACAACTACACGGAACATGTACTCGTTGAACCATTCATCTGTCATGATGAGGTGACCTTTGTAACCAGAAGACGCGCCCCAAGAGTTTTCAACCATCCACTTCTTAGGCGTTCCATTCTCATCGAGGTCGACAGCCATAAGCGTCATGGCGTGGCTTGAAGCCGAAGCGTGGGAAGCGATGCGCTCAGCCTTGGTCATGGGGAAAGTCGTGTTGAAGAGAGAAGCGTAGTCATAGTTGCGAAGTGAGAGTACGCCAGTCTTAGAATCATAGCATTTACCCACGTCACAGCTGAAATACATCATGGTGGAGTCCTTGATGGAGGCAATGGCGAGAGGCTTGAGCTCGTCAATTGGGAGGTTGATGTAAGTCCATTGCATGCCGTCATAGGAGTGGCGGTCCATGTCGATGGTATATGTCTTGTAAAAAGGACGTGATGGGTCATTCATAAGCATGACGTAGGAGCTCTTGAGATCCTTGCCTAAATACTCATTGTAGAATGACAGGGGCGTGTACTTCTTGGTGCTTACAGGCTTGCCAGAAGCGTTCTTCATTGTCCAAGTGAACTCCGTAGGCGGCTCACCCAGGCTAATGGTGAGGATGTGATAGATTGTGCCGAGCATCTCGGTCTTCCTCTTAGAGAGCTGCGCCTTCTTCTCGCCATCGGCCACAGCCTTTCGCAGCGTGAGACCATACTCGCGCAACTTGGTCGAAATAATGGACGCCATGCGTGAGGTATTGTTGGCATTGAAGCTTTCGGGCATCACGTCAGATGGCACGAGACCATATTTGCTCACCACGTCAATGACGCCACAGAAAGTGCCACCATCAGAGAGCGGGTTTTGAAAAAGCCAATCAACAAGCTTATCATCCATAGGCTTCTTGGCATTGTCAATGACCGGCTGAAGGAACAGGTTGCTTTTCTCAAGTTGGTCGTAGAAGAAACAGTAATTCTGCGAGAACTGGAACTCACCAAGATCATATTTCTTTATCATCTCGGCACGCATCACGTTAAGTCCCGTAAAGAGCCAACAACGCCCAGAGCTTTTCTGGTCTGTTATGCCTTTTGACGGCACCTCATTTGAGAAGTACGTGTCTGTCGCATCGGGATTTTCAGCCGAAGTAGCGAGCTGGTTGATGCTTGTGCCGGCAAGAGCGTTGCGCAGGGCGCGGTCACTTGCGGTGAAGGGGTTTGACTTGCGGATTTGCTGCAACATGTCTGAAGAGATGCCACCTTCGTTCGATTGTGCCGAGAGCATAACGGCAGGCGTCGCGAGCAAGATTGTAAGTAAGAGACTACGCATTATATATGTGTGTGTAAATGTTTTAGTGTTGTTCTTGGAATTGCGAAAAGAGTCATATGCGCTCTGTCGCTTTACGAAGCCAATTGCGATCTGCCTCGTCGTCGAGCAATGGGAGTATGCGCTCACGCACTGTCGCATGGTATGCATTGATTTGCTCCACCTCCACAGGGGTGAGCATGGAGCGGTCAACGGGTCTGAGGTCGTAAGGGCATAGGGTGAGCGTCTCGAATTTATCAAATCGACCAAAATCGGTAGTACGATTTTCCACACAGACAAGGACATTCTCAATGCGCGCACCGAAGCGACCTGCCACATAGAGCCCGGGCTCGTCGGTCACAGTCATGCCGGGACGGAAACGCACAGCAGTGCATGGACGCACATCCTTACGAATCTGTTGCGGACCCTCGTGGACACACAGATGCGTACCCACACCATGACCAGTGCCGTGACCAAAGTCGTAACCTTCGTTCCACATATGTTGGCGTGCGGCAAGATCCAATTGCAAACCCGTAGCACCATCTGGGAATTGCTGGTGCGCCAAGGCGAGATGCCCCTTTAGGACAAGAGTGTAAACATGCCTCTCCTCTTCGGTGAGCGGGCCGAGAGCCACAGTCCGCGTGATGTCGGTCGTGCCGCAGTCGTATTGAGCACCGCTGTCAAGAAGAAGAAGGCTTTTCGGTTCGAGTTGCACATCGGTCTCGGGAGTCGGCTCATAGTGAACCACCGCACCGTGGGGACCGTAACCTGCTATGGTAGCGAAACTGCGCTCCTTGAAACCTGGTTGTTGCGCCCTAAGGGATGTCAACTTCTCATCTACTGACATCTCGGTGAGCTTTTCGCCCTTCTCAATGCTCTCGTCCAACCAACGATGGAACTTCACGAGCGCAACGCCGTCACGCAACATAGCCTCGCGCATACCACGGAGCTCGGTAGCGTTTTTCACCATGCGCAGCTCTGGGATGACAGGGGGAATGTAATCGAGAATCACTTGCCTTGCCGAATTTGAGCCGTCGAAGAGTACCGAGGCGGAGTTATCCAAAAGAGTGTCGTGGTCTGAGACGAACGTTGGGGCTTCATCATAAGGGAGAACCTCAACATTGGCAGCTGCAAGAGCCTCACGCGCGGCAAGTGTGAAACACTCCACATTTGCGAAGAGGTATGCCTTGTCGTCAGCCATGCCGACCCACAGGTAGGACAAGAAAACAGGATTAAACTCCACATCGACGCCGCGAAGGTTGAGCAGCCATGCTATCTCGCTCAGGTCGTTGACGAGATAGCCGGCATTGCGGAAGCGTGATTGAGCTTCGTGAAACCGTGCGTTTTGCGAGTTGAAAAGTGAGAATCGCCCATCATCGATATTCTTTTTCACAGCCGAGCGCACACGGAAGAGTTTCTCTGACGCGCTTTCACCAGCAAACTTTTCTGGGAAGACATCCACCGAGCCATGGGGCAAGGCGGGACGCTCGTTCCAAATGTCATCGAAGGCATCTTTCTCCACATAGATCTCGCCACCGCAACGCCTGAGCCCATTGGCCAGCTCATTGCTAAGCATGTCGGCAGGGCATGCCACCCTACCCTTGCGGACCTCATCGTTCTGACTAATCCACTCGACTGGCGAGGGTACGCCCTCCAGCCCGTCGCGCATGAGGCGGAACGGAGAGCCTTTGAGTTGTTCCTCAGCTTGAAGCCAATAGCGCGAGTCGGTCCAAAGGAGCGCCTCGTCTGAGGTCACGAGAGCAGTACCAGCCGAACCTGTGAAACCAGTCAGCCACTCACGACATTTCCAGTGGTCGGGGATATACTCATCATTGTGAGGATCGGCGGTTGGCACAAGGTAGGCAGTGACGGGTTTCACTGTATGTATAGCATTAGCGCCGTCGGTCTGCGCTTTCATCCAAAGGCGCAAAGCCTGGACTTTTTCTGTTGTTGTCATGTTGGGAGTAATTTCGGGAGTAGCCATTGAACGTACGGAGACGCAACGGCTGCCCTAACAAACGTACGAACTTATTGCTGACGTAGCAAGCCTGAAAGAGGGCTTTTCTTTAATGGACCTGTTGTCATTTTATCGACACGGGTTGCGCATGGACGCACCTCATGTTCTTCTCCAACTGGGTTGTGGAGCTTGCCCCGACGAGAACGCTCGTCACGCCCTTCTGACTCAAAATCCATGCCAACGCCATCTCCGCCAACGTCTCGCCACGCTCCGCTGCCTTCCCGTTCATCTGCCTAATGTAGTCAAGCAGTTCGGGCGTAAGGTCTGAATGTTTCAGGAAATGCTCCTTCGCCATGCGGCTATCTTGCGGAATGCCATTGAGATAGCGATCGGTGAGGAGACCTTGGGCGAGCGGGGAGAAAGATATGAAGCCAATGCCGTTTTCGGCACAATAGTCGAGAACGCCATCCTCTTGCGGCTCACGATCTAACAGGTTTAGCCTACCTTGATAGATGAGCAGAGGGACGTCGCGCTCCCTGAGGTACTTATCGGCGAACTTGAGAGCCTCAAGAGGCCAGCGGCTTATGCCGAGGTAGAGAGCCTTGCCCTGCCGCACGATGTCCACCATTGCCTGGAGCGTCTCCTCAAGTGGCGTATTGGGGTCGTAGCGGTGGCTATAGAACAAGTCGACATAGTCAAGATGCATGCGCCTGAGGCTCTGGTCGAGACTTGCCATGAGATACTTGCGAGAGTTCCAGTTTCCGTAGGGACCTTCCCACATGTCGTAGCCTGCCTTGGTGGAGATGAAGAGCTCGTCGCGATAAGGGCGGAAATCGTCATCCATAAGCCGACCCATTGTCTCCTCGGCACTTCCGTATGGAGGACCGTAGTTATTGGCGAGGTCGAAATGTGTGATACCATGGTCGAAAGCGTAGTGGGAGATGGCGCGGCTACGCTCGTAGGGGTCTACGCCTCCGAAATTGTGCCAGAAGCCGAGACTTATTTTGGGGAGTAGGACACCGCTCTTGCCGCATCGCACGTAGAGGGCTTCGGAGTCAGCATAACGATTGGCATCAGCTTGATAGATTCCTTTCAGATCCATAATGCGCATTTATTGATGAACAACAAACTTGACTATCAAGCGCAATTTACAAAAATGCGGCCGTAGAACCACACTTCGGGGCGACATACTGACGGGGAAGGGGGGGGACAAAGCGCCGCATGCGCCTCATCCCTTTTTCGTTGCCCGATATTCACCAGGGGTCATGCCAACCATTTGCTTGAAGGTCCGGTTGAAATGGGGAACGTCATTGAAGCCACAACTGTAGCAGCAAGATGATACGCTTTCAGTGGTGGAAGTCAGCAAGTACTTGGCAATCTCGATACGATGATTGAGGACATACTCAATGATAGTCACGCCTTTGTGGCGTTTGAACATAGTGCTTAGCGCACTCCTGTTCATGCCGACATGTTTAGCCAAGTGGTCAATGTCTATGTCCTTGTTGTAATTGCAGCTGATATAAATCTCAATCTTCTTTATCCTGTCCTCCTCCGAGGTGGGAAGCGCGAAACGGCCCGCCACGACAAAGTTACGTTCTCGCATAATGGAGGCAAGCAGTTGCAACAGGGATACGATACGCCCCTCGGCGGACTCGCTCTCCATCCTACGCAAGACTGAAGCTATCCTCTCACATTCCAATGGTTTGAACCTGATGGACGTGTCGAGTTGCTCATACCACTCCGCCATCTGACAGAACTCTGGCATGACGCTGGAGAGCCTCCGGAGCAAATCGGATGGAAAAGAGATTGTTATGTTCTCTATATTCCCATTCTGGTCTGTCTTGTCAGACGCGAAGATCCACTGATGCGGCATTTCCGGGGCGACCAGCACAACCTCACCCGCCTCGAAAGACTCCTCGGTGTCGCCAATGATACGCCGACCCTCACCCGAGATTATATAGGACATCTCCCACGAGTTCCAGTGGTGCAGACCAATCTGTTCGCTGGGCTTCAGCAAAACATGATCATAACTGACTGAATTAGTTTTTACCATAAGCAGTGCAATGATACGACAAGCATTTTAAAAAAAACAACAAAGACGAGAAAAAGGCTTTGCCTACCTTGCATGAAATTAAAATCCATACCAAAAGAACAGGATTCCCCAATAATCAAACTTCAATTCTCAACATGAGCAACAACATTTACCTCGCCTCCAAACCACGCTACGAAATCCTTGACGGGCTTCGTGGTGTTGCCGCCTTGCTCGTCGTGGCGCATCACTTGTTTGAAACATACTATCATGGCGCGCCAAACCAACCCATCAATCACGGGTACCTTGCCGTCGACTTTTTCTTCGTCCTGTCTGGCTTTGTCATTGGCTATGCCTATGACGACCGTTGGGACCGGATGTCAACATGGAACTTTTTCAAACGTCGTCTGACACGACTGCATCCGATGGTTATTTTCGGCACTTTGCTTGGCGCCTGCTTATTCTACTTTGGTGACTGCCAGTCATTCCCCTTTATCAATGACACGCCATGGTACATGGTTCTGCTCGTGATGCTTTGGGCATTTACAATGGTTCCCGTGCCGACCAGCATGGACATCCGAGGCTGGATGGAGACCAATCCGCTTAACGGTCCCGTCTGGTCATTGCAATGGGAATATATAGCCAACATTCTGTACGCCTTGATTTTCCGTCATCTGCCCAAGATTGCGCTCGCCATTTGCGTCACTATATTCGCCGCCATGACAATCATTCTCTGCCTGAATATTGACGTGACGGGTTGGCTTGCCATGCGCCAATATGCGGCCTATACGGTCATAGGCGGTTGGAGCCTCTCGCCAGACCAGTTGCAGATAGGCCTCACCAGACTGCTCTACCCCTTCTTTTGCGGATTGCTCATCTCGCGCTTGGGCGGACTGATTAGGGTAAAAGGCGGCTTCTGGTGGTGCTCACTGATGGTGGTAGTCCTGTTGTGCATGCCGTGGATGGGATTGGACGTGACAGGAGACGGCCGCTGGACAAACGGACTATATGAGGCCATTTGCATCATTGCGCTGTTTCCGCTCATCGTCATGATTGGAGCAGGTAGCTCAGTCAAAGGAGGCAAAACCGAGGCCATCAACAAGTTTCTTGGCGATATAAGCTACCCGATATATATCACACACTTCCCTCTCGTCTATATGCAGATGTCGTGGGCGGACAAACATCAGGACGCGCCACTTGCCACCCACATTTTCGTGGCTGTTAGCGTATTCATTCTCTCAATCGTCGTAGCCTACGCCGCATATAAGCTCTATGACCTGCCAGTCCGCGAATGGCTAAGAAAGAAGCTCTTCAAGCCGGCAAAGGAAGTCGCCTCGCCCGCAAAAAACAACATACAGGAACAATAAACATCATATAACTCACAATATGAAAAGAAACGTTTTACTTGGAGCCCTCGCATTGATCGGAATCGGGGCGACGGCTCAAAATGTAAAGCCCGCCATCCCACGGGATGCCAAGATTGAGGCAAAGATCGAGAAGACGCTCAAGAAGATGACGCTCGATGAGAAAATCGGGCAGATGCTGGAGCTGAACCTTGACGTGATGGGGACAGTAAAGGTCAAGAACGCAAAACTTGACCGCGGAAAGCTGGAGCAGGCCGTTCGAGAAGTTGGGCTGCCAACCGAGACGGCTAATGAACTGCAGAAACTCTCTGACGAGGAAATCATTGACAAACTCGGGACTTACAACCTTGACATCTACGAAGGCAATCCTGAGAGTGAATGGGTTCTCAACGAGACGATGCTCGACACCTGCTTCTCTAAGTACAAGGTAGGCTCTATCCTTAACGCTCCCGCAACCCGCGCCGCTACCGTAGCCCAATGGCAGTACTGGATCCAGCTGATACAGAAGATGTCGCAGAAATACATCGGCATACCGGACATCTACGGGCTTGACAACAATCACGGCGTGACATACGTGCAGGGCGGCACACTCTTCCCACAGCCAATCAACCTCGGAGCCTCGTTCAACCCGCAGTTGGCGACAGACATGGCTGAGGTCTGTGCCTACGAAAGCCGCGCCGTCAACTGCCCGTGGGTTTACAATCCCGTGCTTGACCTCGGCCGCGACCCGCGATGGAGCCGCATTTGGGAGAGCTTCGGCGAGGATGCCATCGTCAACGCCCGCATGGGCGAAGCCGAAATCAAGGGTTATCAAGGAGACGACCCGAACCATTTGGGCAAATACAATGTCGCCACGAGCGTGAAGCACTTCTTAGCCTACGGTGCGCCCTGGTCGGGCAAAGATCGTACGCCAGCCTATGTCTCACCTGCCATGCTGCGAGAGAAATACTTCGAGCCATTCAAGGCAGCCATTCAGGCTGGGGCTCTCACCATCATGGCCAACTCGGCCAGCATCAACGGCGTGTCCGTCCATGCCAGTTACGAGTATCTGACGAAGTGGCTCAAAGAAGACATGAACTGGGATGGCATGATTGTCACCGACTGGGCGGACATCAACAACCTCTACACGCGAGAGAAGGTCGCCAAGGACAAGAAAGACGCCATCCGCATCGCCATCAATGCCGGAATCGACATGTCTATGGATCCGTACAGCGTGGAGTTCTGTCCGCTGCTGAAAGAGTTGGTTCAGGAAGGAAAGGTGTCAATGGAACGCATCGATGACGCAGTGCGCCGCATTCTCCGCGTCAAATACCGTTTAGGCTTGTTTGACGAGCCCAACACTGGCGGGGAAGGATACGAGAAGTTTGGTAGTGCCGAGTTTGCCGATAAAGCTCTCCGTGCGGCGGAGGAGTCGGAGGTGCTGCTTAAGAATGACGGAATCCTGCCGCTCGCCAAGGGCAAGAAGATCCTCCTCACAGGTCCCAATGCCAATCAGATGCGTTGCTTGGACGGTGGATGGAGCTATACGTGGCAGGGTTCTAAAGCAGAGGATCTCGCCACCCAGTACAATACCATCTATGAGGCTCTTTGCAATAAGTATGGCAAAGACAACATAATCCTCGAGCAAGGTGTCACATATAATGAGGATGGCGCCTATTATGAAGAGAACGAGCCGCAGATAGACCGCGCCGTCAACGCCGCCGTCAATGCTGACGTCATCATAGCGTGTGTAGGTGAAAACTCCTACTGCGAGACCCCAGGCAACCTGAGCGACCTTTGGCTGTCGGAGAACCAGCGCAACCTGGTGAAGGAACTCGCCAAGACCAACAAGCCAATCATACTCGTCCTGAACGAGGGCAGACCGCGCCTCATAGCCGACATCGAGCCGTTGGCCAATGCCGTGATTGACATACTCCTGCCGGGAAACTATGGAGCAGACGCACTCGCAAACCTCATGGCTGGCGATGTGAACTTCTCAGCAAAACTACCCTACACCTACCCCAAGGAGATCAACTCACTTCATACCTATGACTACAAGGTGTCAGAAGAGGTGGCCACAATGGCAGGCGCCTACAACTACGACGCTAAAGTCTCACTCCAGTGGCCATTCGGCTATGGACTGAGTTACACGACATATGAGTATAGCAATCTTAAAGTCAGCCAATCCAAGTTTACAGACGACGACAAGCTCACGGTAACAGTCGATGTGAAAAACACAGGCAATGTAGCCGGAAAAGAAGTTGTCCTGCTCTACTCAAGCGACCTCGTAGCCTCTATGGTGCCAGACAACAAACGCCTGCGCGACTTCACAAAGATTGAATTGCAACCAGGGGAGACGAAGACTGTCACCTTCACACTCCCCGCCAAGAGCCTCGCCTACGTTGGCGCAGACGGCAAATGGATTCTTGAGGAAGGTGATTTCACCCTCAAGGTTGACAATCTGACAGTGCCAATCGAATGTACTAAGACAAAAGTGTGGGACACACCTAACATATAAAAAATCAACGACATGACCCACTTGCAAAAGTGGGTCATGTTTAGTATAATAGCGTGATAAAAATGAAAGTAAATCACATCGCCATCAATTGTATAGACATAGAGCGCACCAAACAATTCTTCGTAGATTACTTCAATGCCCAGGAGGGAGCGGAGTACAGAAACCCGAAGACGGGACTTCACAGCTGGATGCTGCTCCTCCCCGTCGGCAGCACACGACTTGAACTGATGTCGTGGCCCGACACTGCGCCTGTTGAACACCAGAAGCACATGCAGGGGTTGACGCATCTCAGCATGAGCGTGGGAAGCCAAGAGGCTGTGAACATGCTGACGCAACGTCTTGAAGCCGATGGGTATCAGCGACTGAGTGGTCCCCGAGTCACAGGCGATGGCTATTACGAGAGCTGTATCCTTGGACCGGAAAACTTAGAGATTGAAATTACAATATGAAAAAGAACAGATTGATTTGCGCAATCGCCATAGCATTGGCAATTCCCCAACTAACCGAGGCACAACTGCTGCGCACCACAGTGGAGCAAGGTGAGATTGAGGGCGTTGAGCATCAAGGGCATGCCTTATATCAAAACATCCCATATGCAGAGGCCCCCATTGGCGACCTGAGGTGGAAAGCACCCGTTGCCAAGAGGCCATGGACTGGCGTGTACAAAGCCGACAGATGGGGCAACCGACCTCCACAGCCCACAGACCCCAATCAGAACGGCAACGAAATTCCGATGAGCGAGGACTGCCTGTACCTAAGTGTTGAGACACCCGCCCAAAGCACGTCAGAGCGTCTGCCAGTGTTCGTCATGATTCACGGCGGCGCATTTCTCACTGGCTCTTATAGCGGAACACAAGAGAGCTTCGTGCGCGAGGGCATTATCTACGTCAGCATCGAATACCGTTTGGGGGCACTTGGCTTCATGAGCCACCCGGAGCTCAGCAAAGAGGCAGGCGGATTATCGGGCAACTATGGCATCCTCGACCAGATTGAGGCTCTGCGATGGATACATAACAACATCTCAGCCTTTGGCGGCGACCCGGACAAGGTGACAATAGCGGGAGAGTCGGCAGGAGGAATCTCGGTGAGCATCCTATGCGCCTCTCCGCTGACAAAGGGATTGTTCCGCGCCGCGATATGCGAGAGCGGCAGTTCATTTTGGCCTGTAAGCGACCAGCGGGGCGGCAACACGGCAATGTGTACAATGCGCTCCGCAGAGCAGAGTGGACTCGATTTCCAGAAACGCCTCGGCAAGAAAAACATTAAGCAGTTGCGCAAAGTGCCCTTCCTGACGCTCGTTGACAGCACCAGCATGGAATCCTTTTGGCCGATTGTCGATGGCTATGCCATTACCGACGACCAGTATAAGCTCTACGAGGCGGGTCTGTATAACGACGTGAACGTACTAATCGGCACCAACTCCGACGAAGGCTCAATGTTCTCATTCCCAATGCCTGTCGAGGCGTATAACCAGCGCATCCGCGCCACATATGGCGATTGGGCCGACAGACTGCTTGAAATATATCCAGCCACCAATGAGCAGGAAGTATATTTCGCACAGGCTGACATCTTCCGCGACGGCTCATTCGCTTGGGGTACGTACGCTTGGGCAAACTTGCAGACAAAGACAGGCAAGGGACGCGTCTACATGTATTACTTCGACCAAGACTCTGAGAACACAATACTCAAGAGCCGCAAAGGAGGCGCAAGCCATGTAGCCGAGATGCCTTTCGTTTATGGTTATACCTACAATGGAGGCCGAATGACAGACACGGAGCGCCACATGCAACAGATTATGTCTCGCTACTGGATCAACTTCACGAAAACAGGCGACCCGAACGGAGACTCCCTACCCTACTGGACTGCCTACGAGCAGAACAAACCAACGGTCATGATTATGCGCGAGGGTTTCCACCTTGACAATGTGCCCAATCAGCGCCAGATGGATTTCTTCGAGGACTTTTTCAAGAGCCGCAGAGGAAAAGATTGATTTTGTGAAGCTTTCGTGTCCATTGACAGCGGTGGCGCAATGCGATCATTCCAGATGAAGGGAACAACCAAAGCGGAGAACCGAGACTCGCTGACTGCCTTGATGATGATGCGAAAGAGTCGGCCATAGAACCACACTTTGTGGACGACATACTGACTGGGAAGGGGGGGAGGTTTACTTACCGCTCTTGCGGCGGTTGCACTCCTTGCAGAGCATCTGGCAGTTGTCTGACGTGGTTGGTCCACCCTTGCACCATGGGGTTATGTGGTCGGCCTCCATCTGCTCAATTTTGAACTCCTTACCGCAGCGTGCGCAGAGCCCTTTCTGCCTCTCGTAGGCTGCGAGTTTCTGAGCGTCGGAGAAGGCGCGGAGCGAGAGGAACTTCTCCTTACGGGTGAAAAAGTAGGGGTAGATGCCGCGCTTGTTGGTCACGTCGTCATCGAGGATGAGGCGCGCGACCTCCTTGTCGATGGCTGCCGCGTCGTAGTGCTTCTCGTGGAACTCATTGTAGAGGGCACCCCAGTCGACGCCTTTCATGATCTTCTTGCGTGCGGATGTTGGCTTGATGGTCTCATTCACCCACTCGATGACGCCACGGAAGTACTTCCATAGCGGCTCGGCATTGGGGTCTTGCTGATGGGCTTGCATATAGTCCTCTACCCTATTGTCTGATACCCACTCAATTGCGCGCTCAAGGAAGTCTTGTCGGATTGGGGAGCCCGAGACGTAATCCTTAGCGATGCTATATGCTGCGCAAGCGTTCTTGCTGAAATAGCGTTTGGCGTCGGAGACGAAAGAGCCGTGGTATACGGCATTGCGGATCTCCTGGTCGGTCAGCACCTCGCCGGCGATGTTGATGCGTCGGAACCAGAGGAGTTTCTCAGATGGCGAGCCTGTGCAGACGTAGACGGTGAGTTTGTAGTCCATTATGCGCTTCCGCTGGTCGTCTTGCAAATTATTGAAACCCATCATGTTGTCACCGATCTTGATAGAGAAATTGCCTGCCACATATTCGCATATCGAGAGGGTGCGCTGCTGGCCGTCGAGCACCTCGAAAGAGCCGTCCTCGCGGCTTGCCCAATACATGACGTTGAGGGGGAATCCTTGGTAGACGGTGTCGATGACCATCTGCTGCTGAATTGGGGAGTAGACGAACTCGCGCTGATAGGGCGGTCGGATGTCGAGCTTGCCGCCGAAGCCCGTGACGCTGCCGGTGGTCTCGTCATTCTTGTAGCCCTCGCATAGCTCGGCTACGGTTATCTCTTTAAGTTCAATTTTCATAGCTGGATTTTATTTTTTGCGACGGATGAGTATTCGTGCGTATTTAGGAGTTCCATTGATAGCAACACGTCCTCCTACAAGAAATTCCTTAGGGACAGTGTACCTGTCCAATCCCAATATTTCAAACTGCTCGGGGCAATACTTTCCCATGAAAGTTACTGGCACACCCATGATGCCATCATAGTCACAAGGAATGGCGTCTACACGATCAACGTTTATGGCGTCGTAGTTGTCATAATGTGGGAACTTGTCAGCCTCATAACGCTCATAAAGGACTATCGGCTCATGTCGTTTGGGAATATCGAGATTTGTGAACCAGCATATATTGCCCATGCTACGCCACTTCTTTCCCTGCTCATCTTGCCAATAGCGAGTGGCGCGAGGTTCGTAATAGTCGGGGACGCGGAAAGACATGTCGCCAAACCTGTAGCCGATCCACATCTTATTGTCTCGCAAAAGAGGGAAAATGTCCTTGTAGGTTATGGCGTTCTGATTGCCGATGACGAGAAACCTCTTGTCATACTCAAGAAGTTGGGCTATAAATTCAGAAAACAGCGAGAAAGGCGGATTGGTAACGACAATATCGGCTTGCTTGAGAAGCTCGACACACTCGGCACTGCGGAAATCGCCGTCACCATGGAAGCGGTGGATGCCTATCTCCTCAGGATCTGGCACACGGTTGCCGTTAAGGTCGCCATTATATTCCAGCCAGATGGCAGCCTCCGCCTTATTGGCACTGAAGAGATTCCAATCCTGGTTGCGGTAGCAGGTGGTTATGAGGCGTTTAAGACCGAGCGCCTCGAAGTTGAAGGCGAAATAGTGGAAGAAATTGCTGACGAAAGGGTCGTCGCAATTGCAGAGAACAGTCTTGCCACGGAAATGCTCCTTATAGTGACGCAGTTCCGCCTCAATATCAGACAATTGGGTATAGAACTCGTCAGCCTTAGCCTTTCGGGCAGAGATAAGCGTCGAATTGCCCATGTTGGTTTGATGGTGTTAGCGGCATCGCCATCAAACACAACGACAATCTGGAAAAGGGACGCTCCCGGACACAAAAAAGGCACGGGTCGTTCCACTCGCGTCCGCGGGAAGCGTAGGAGAAACCCGCTGTCCACCGTAGAAGACCCATGCCCCTTGTGAGGCATGAGCATTTACTAATTGGTGGACAGCGGCAGCCTACGCAAGTGGCTCGCCGCGGACTATAACACAGGTTCTGTCGTTTCCTCGAGAAAGAGTTTCCTACGCTTTTTTTCTTGGACGCGAAAGATAGCTAATGCTAAGATGTTAGTATGTTATGCTTTTAAACTATTGCTTGTAGAGATACGGATTGTTGTTTGGATGCAAATGTAATAAATAGTGAAAGAAAAACGGGAGGTGGAGGCGTCATGCCAGTCTTCTTTTTGGTGGTTGGTCGTCGCTTTATGTCTGTAGGCTTTAGTAATTTTGCGGAGAAACGACTAAGAAACAGATGAAAGGACTAATCCACTCGACGGAATCGTTTGGCGCGGCAGACGGGCCAGGTATCCGCTTCGTCATATTCACCCAAGGCTGCGACATGCGTTGCAGGTATTGCCACAATCCGGACACGTGGGGGCACACATCGGCCGACGCGAAGGAGATGGAGCCTGCGGAACTGTTAGACAAGGCTATGCGCTTCCGCTCATATTGGGGTGCGGCACGCCCTGACGGACGCACGACGGGCGGCATAACGGTTAGCGGTGGCGAGCCGCTACTTCAGATAGACTTCCTTACGGAGCTGTTCACGATGGCTCATGAGCGCGGCATCTCGACATGCCTCGACACGGCAGGTCAACCCTACACCACATCGGAGCCTTTCGCCTCGAAATTTACGGCACTGATGGCTCAGACCGACACGGTGATGTTGGACATCAAGCACGCCGACCCCGAGGCGCACCGCCGACTGACGGGACAGCCGAACGCCAACATAATAGAGTGCGCAAGACGCATTGACGAGTTAGGACCCGATATATGGATCCGCCACGTGCTGGTGCCTGGCATGACGGACTCGGAGGAGAACCTGAAGGCCATAAGGGCGTTGGCGGACTCGCTGAAGCACCTTCGCCGCTTGGAAGTATTGCCCTACCACTCGATGGCAAAGTTCAAATATGAGAAATTGGGCATCCCGTATACCCTTGCCGACACTCCGCAGCCGACGGCCGACGAAGTGGCTCGCGCGGAGCGTCTCCTCAACTGCCGCAAATGAGAACGATGAAAAGATTATTGAGCATGCTCGCAGGCGCATTGGCATTGACAGCCAACGCCCAACAGGTGGCGAGCGTATACCCCGAGCATCCGCGCCTCGTGCTGCTGATCATGATAGACAACGTCAACCAGCAGCAGATAGAGATTGTCCGCAACCAGTGCGGGACTAAAGGCTTCAACCGCATATATGCCAATGGAGCAAAACTGACGGACGCCTATTATGACGCGGGCGGCAACTTCGCCGGCAAGAACCTCGCCACGCTCTTCACTGGCGCGCCGGCATCGACACACGGCATCGTAGGTCAGCAATGGATAGACCGATTTACGGGCAGGAAGGTTGACGCCATATATGGCGACGTGCCCAGCTCGGGGAGGTTTGACACATTAGCCGTTCCGCACAACGGGGCGTTGCTATGTGGGACTGTGGCAAACGAGATCCGCAAGATATATAACGACAAAGCCAAGATCTTCTCGGTAGGGCTCGACCCCGAAATGCTGATATGGACATCGGGGACACGTGCCGGCGAGCCATTCGTATGGATCGACAAACATAACGGCGAGGTGCGCACGGCGAACATTAGCGACACGACGACGCTCAAATGGGTCAAGGAGTTCAACGACAAGCAGATACCATCGGTCTACCAAGCCAAGACATGGGCGCCAAGGAAAGACATTACGGACTATCACCAGTCGCGCTACTTCCCCGAGACCGAGTCGCCGTCCTTCTACTACCCATTGAACCGCCCGAACCCGTCGGGCGACAGATATGCGGCGGTATGCGGCTCGCCCTACGGCAACGACTTGATACGCGACATTGCGGCAGCCGCCATAACGTATGAGGGCATGGGGCGTGACGAGATACCCGACATAATGACCGTCCAGTTCACCGCCACGCCATCGATGGGGCAGAAACGTCAGCCTCTCGACCCCGAGACAGAGGACCTGCTGTTGGGACTTGACGACAACATATCATCACTGCTCCAGATGGTTGACGAGAGCGTAGGAATTGACAACACCCTCGTGATATTCACGGCAGCGCGCGGGGCATACGACGTGGCTGAGACCACCTCGCCACAGTGGGCAGAGCGCGGATATGTGAGCTTGCAAAAGGCATCGGCCCTGCTGAACCTGTACCTCATGGCCATGCACGGACAAGCACGTTGGGTGAAGAACTACGCACCGGGGTGCATATACATAGACCATGAAGTGGCGGACGACAAGGGGGTGGATTATGACACTCTGCTTATGCGCTCATGCCAATTCCTCACGCAGGTCAAGGGCATTGGCGACGCATTTCCAGCAAACCAACTGTCTAAAATCGTATCGGCATCACCGATTGTGGAGGCGATGAGGAACAACTACCACCCCAAGAGGAGTGGCGACATATTGATACACCTCGAACCCGGATGGGCGGAAGAGTTGGACAACGGTCAGCGGCTGACGCAGTTGTGGAGCGGCGAGTTCGTACCTTTAGTATTCTACGGATGGAAGATCCCACGCACGACGGTGTATGACCCACACAATATGGAAGACGTGGCACCGACGATATGCTCGTTCATAGGGGTGGCACGTCCTGACGCATGCAGCGGTCAGCCCATACGCCTCAACGTGAAATAAGAAAGGAACGTCAGAAGATTAACATGGCGGCACGGTCTCGTTAAGGGGCTGCGCCGCTATTCTTTTTACAGCTGTTGCGCCTTATCAGCGAAATGCTTCTCGGCTGCGGCTTTTGAGAACTCGCAACCACAGTAGAGCTGATTGTAGAAAGCGAACTGGCGGAGGAGTGCGGCGCGCCTTTCGGAGAGACCATCTTTGCGCCAGTTTTGATGCCAGAAGAGGAGCCCCGTCTCGGACTGGGCGAAAGAGCCAGCCTCGTCGATTTGCTGTTGGCTCTTCCATCGGGAGGAAGCCAAAGTGGTGGTCAGGCATCCGCAACCAAGGGAGAGGGCGGCATTGGCAGCCTGGCGGAGGCGGAACTTGAAACACTTGAGGCATCGGGCGCCGCGCTCGGGCTCATCTTCAAGGCCATGGATATAGTCGAGCCAAGCGTCGTGGTCGTAAGGCCCTTCGACCCATTGGAGACCGAGCGACTCGGCATGGCGTCGGCTCTCGTCGCAGCGGTGGACGTACTCGTCGTAGGGGAAGATGTTGGGGTTATAGTAATAGATGACGGGGCGGACGTCGTTGGCGAGCATCCACTCGACGATGGCGGAGGAGCATGGAGCACAGCAGGCATGGAGCATGACGGGCTGCGAGGGGGGAGGAGTCAGGGAGGGGCGTTTCATTTTATATGGATGGGGAGGTATGGATGGTGGGGAATTGATAATTTTGGAGAGACAAAATAACGAAATTATGAACAGGAACGAGACAGAAGACCCGAAGAAGTGGACGATATTGGAGAGCGAATATCGGATTAGGGAGAAGTGGCTCACCGTTCGGCGTGACAAGATTCGCCAACCGAGCGGCGTGGAGATCGAGGACTACTGGGTGTTGGAGTACCCGGAGTGGGTGAACGTCATCGCCATAACGAAAGACGGTCGTCACGTGATGGAGAGGCAATACAGGCACGCCATGGGGTGGACGGCATACGAGATATGCGCAGGGACTGCCGAGGCAGGAGAAGACCCGTTGACGGCGGCGAAGAGGGAGCTTAGCGAGGAGACGGGATATGAGGGTGGCGAATGGGAGGAGATAATGACCACATCGCCTAACGGGACATCGATGACGAACATGACGCACTCATATATTGCCCGCGGAGTGGAGAAGAGGGTTGAGGCTCACCAAGAGAAGACGGAGGACATAGACGTGATGCTGATGGAAGAGTCGGAGGTCAGGCACCTATTGGAGACGCAGCAGATTGTACAGGCTACGATGGCGGCACCATTGTGGAAATACTTTTGCGAGAAAGGGGAGAAAGGTAGATGATAAAAGGCTCGACGGGGATGACCGCCGAGCCTTCTTTTATTTTGCGAGCCTTGGGCGATTACTTGTTCTTGATGATTTTGACAACCTCTTGACCTGCTTGGAGGAAGTAGACGCCAGCGGGGAGGCCTGTGAGGCTGACTGTCGTCTCGACGGTTTGCTTGACAGATTTGCCTTGGAGGTCGAAGAGGCGGATTGTCTCACCCTCAGCAAGCCCAGTGACGGTCACGTACTCGGCAGCGGGATTGGGGAACGCTTTGATGGAGACGGAAGAGTCTTCGTTGGCTGGGACGATGGCCGTTGATGAAGAGCCATCGTTGTTGAAGAGGATCTTCTTGGCATTGGCGATGGGGCAGGAGAAGAGGATGTTGTGATCCTTGGTGTTGTCGACAACGGTGACGTTGTTGTCGGCGAACTCGATGCGTCCGATAGTGGAGAGGGCTTTAACGTAGTCGGAGCCTTCGAGTTGGACGACATGGATGTAGTCAGCCCCGTCGGCAAAGGAAGGGGTAAGGAACGAGACGAGCGCGAAGAGCGTTAGCAAGAAATTTCTCATGTCTGCTTTTTGTTTCGTGGTTATAACTGTCTTTGGGAGGCTGACTATTTCGTACGCCTAAGATACGAAAAATTTTTGGAATTGGGGAGGAAAGGCTTCGCTTACTTTATGATAACCAGTGAAGAGTGACCATCTTGGAGTTTGACAGCGATGCCCTTGTGGGTTGTTGGGGATATGGGTCGTCCGCTGAGGTCGTAGTATTGGGGAGCGGAGGTGGAGGCATCGATTGTTGGGAGGGAGGTTGGGGAGGCGAAAGAGTTGAAGTAGTAGCGGAGGTTTTGAGTGTCGTCGTCGCCGATCCATGTGGTGTTGGGGTCGTAGATTAGGGTGGCTTGGTTGCGGGGGAAGACATCTACGCTCGTGGCGGTCTTGTCATCTGTGTCGGAACCGAGATA
>CAVDBL010000014.1:0-69066 GCA_963607345.1 Bifidobacteriaceae bacterium | reverse complement strand
CCTGTCGCTAGCGTTCATCCTGAGCCAGGATCAAACTCTTCGTTGTATGACTTTTTTTGTTTTTGTATCTTCCGGGCCCCGGGCCGCCGGCTCTCGCCGCGCGGCCCGGTGGCCGGGCTGATGTTGCTTGTGCGTCTTGTCTCCCAATATGTCAATGTGCGTGTCGCTGTCTTCTTCGTGGAGCGGCCTCGGATGACCGCCAGACGGATTGCAAAGTTGGGGATATTTTCCCGAACCAGCAAATCTTTTTTTGTCGCCCGCCTCGGTTGAGGCGCCGTCGTTTCGGTTAGCGGGTGCAAAGGTAGGGGGAAGTTTTTATTTCGCAAGGGGGATGGGGGAAGTTTTTTGTCTCGGGCAGTGTAATGGGGTGTGGATTAGGGGGTTGGAGGGTAGGTTAATTTGTGTGAAAGGAATATGGCGTTTGGAGGGAAGGTACTGGGTGTTTGGGGATAAGTGGGTGAGGGTGAGTGGGCTGTGGTGTTTTTGAGGTGATGGGGAAAGAAAAAGCCCTCGCGTCGGTGGATGGACGTGAGGGCGGAAGTGGTGGGGAAAATTTTGTGTTTATGCAGCTGACGAAAGCATCAGGCTTTGATCTTTATGACAATCTTGCGGACATGGACGGGAACGGTGGATGGGGAGAGACATGGGGCGTGGAGGTCGTCGGGGGTGAAGATGGTACCCTGACCAGCAGCGAGCGTGACGAGTGAAGAGCGCGTGGCCGTTGTGAAGAATATGTCGGCAGAGGAGTCGTAGTCGGCAGGACCGTTGATGTCGGCGAGGTCGGCATAGCCTATCTGCTCGACGCCGCTGAAGATGTACTGGAGATCGATGTAACGGCGATGGGCTTCGAGGCGACCTTCGGAAACAGGCTTTGTCTCATATTGTTGGAAGATGGCGAACACGTCATCCCCGTCAATATGGACGGTCTTCTTCTCACCAGGAGCGAGACTGTCGAAAATGGCAGCGAGGTCGGACGTGCGGAGAAATTCGATAGCCTTGCCGAATTTGGAAGCGTCGGCTTGGCGAGAGAGTGTGTTGAGAGTTCCGAAAATTGCCATATCTGATTTTTTTACTTAATAGTTTACTTACGTCGTTTGCCTGTGATGATGGACGGGGAGATTACGATCATGAGGTAGTTGCGGCTCGTCTGGCAATGTGATGGGATGTTGGGGAGCATCGATGGGGCGAGTGCGGTCATCATTTTCATCATGGCATCGACCTTATCAGCCTCGTCGGTCACGACGGCAGCCGTGCCGAAGACTATGACGGAATCATAATGCGTAGATAGGATGGGCTCATCGACCTCATGTCGCCCGACGACGGTGAAACAGACATTGGCATTTTGCGCCAAGAGGGTCGAGAGGAGGCTATCGGCGGCGTTGGTGTGGTGGATATAGATCTTGCCGTCGAGAAAACCATAGTTCACAGGAACGCCATAGGGCATCCCGTCATTGCCGACGACGGAGAGGACGCCCCAATCTTGAGAGAGGAGCAGAGCCTGGACATCAGCATCGGACATTTGGCGTTCTTCCCTACGCATAATATTGAATTACAGATTATTCCGCACGAAGTTCACGAAGATGAGGTAGCAGACACCAGAACCACAGGGCGAGAGCGCCAAGTGAGCATACGCCACCAGCGATGCCTACCCAGCTGACATTTGTAGCCGCACAGACGACACCACCAACAGCAGCACCAGTGCCGATGCCGAGATTGAAGATGCCGGAGTAGATGCTCATGGCTACGGCAGTGCTGTCGGGAGGCGTCATGGCAATCAGCTCACTTTGGGAAGCGACATTGCAGCAAGTGTTGCACACGCCCCAAAGGAGGCAGACACCCACGATGGCAGCCGTCGCGCCACAAGCGGGGAGCAGCACGAAGAGGCAGACAGTCATGCCGACGGACATGACACCAATGAAGCGGAGGGGTCCGCGTCCATAGTAGCGCGTAAAGAGCTGCCCTGCAAGGATTCCGGCGACACCGAAGAGCATGAGCGTGATGGTTATATCGTCCTCGCCCATGCCAGCAATCTTGCCAAGGAAGGGCTCGATGTAGCTGTAGGCGGTATAGTATCCGATGACCCACACGAGGGTGAATATGTAGAGCGCGAAGAGCGCCTTGTTGGACAGGAGGGCAGGGAGGCGGCGTACAGAGAACTTGCCACGGCTTGGCAGGACGGGGAGCGTCAGTGCCATGAAGATGAGGATGAAAGCCGCGAAGCCGCCGACGCTGAGGAACGTCATTCGCCACCCGATCCATAGACCTATGGCGCGACCGAGTGGGAGACCGAGAATCATGGCCACGGCAGAGCCCGTAACGATGGTGCTAAGAGCCAAGGCCTTATACTTCGTCGGGACGATGCGCACGGCCATTGGTGAGACGATGCTCCAGAAGACGGAGTGGCAGCAGGCGACACCTATTCGCGTGAACATCAGCATGGTATATGACGTCGAGAGCCACGAGAGGCACTGGCAGACGGCAAAGCCAGCGGTGAGGAGCAACATGAGGCGTCGCATCTCCATGCGGCTTGCGAGAATCATGAGGGGGAGGGACATGAGGGCAACCATCCACGCGTAGACGGAGATGAGCATGCCGGTCTCGCTCTCGGTTTTGCCGAAATCGTTGGCAATGTCGGTGAGCAGACCTATGGGGACGAACTCGGAAGTATTGAAAATGAAGGCGGCCATAGTGAGGCCGATGAGCGCAGCCCATTGGCGGGCGGACATCTTGTCGCTCTGTTGCTCTTGTGCCATGGTTTTTAGTGTCTTACTTTACTTTTGAGCGAGGCAAATTTACGCAAGTAGAGATAACGCGGAGGCTTAAAAAGAGGGGGCTTGTGCTTAAAAAAGGCTAAAAGGCAACGTGTTAGAGGCTCTTGACGAAGCAGCGTTTCTGCTTATGGCGCTCGTAGGGGAACATCTTGACGATTGTCGAGGCGCGGTCGTTGCCATCGAGGATGGCCGTTGTCTCGACAGCCGTTATGCCGCGGTGCTGAAAACTCTCGATGAGGGCCTTGACCAAGAGCGAGAACGCGCCACGGCGGCGGACATCGGGACGGACGCCAGCGAGGAGAATCTCCGCCTCGGAAGAGCGTCGGCGTTGGAGCCAAATATTGCACGCATCGAAGACGCCAACGGAGCCTTTGGCCTTGCGGAGCGCCTTGGTGACGGAGGGGATGGCTATCATGAAACCGACGATTGGGTGCGCAGGATCACGGAGATCCTCGACGGCCACGACGAGGCGCGGGTCGAGGATGCTCATATAGCGGTCGACATAATATTTTTTTAGCTCGTCGGTGAAATGATATGTCCCGAAAAGGGGGTCGAACGCCACATTGAAAAGATCCATGATGGCAGGGGCGTAGCGTCGGACATCATCGACGCTCTTCATGGTGACGAGCCCCAACCCGAAATTGCGACACGCGGCATCGGCAATGATAGCCACCTTGTCGGGTAGCCGGTTGGGAACCGTGAGGCGATATTCGAACCAGTCTTGAAGAGGCACGTAGCCCTCGCCCTGGATGAGCGGCACGTAGTGTGGCAACGTGAGGGACGAGCCGAGGGCTGCCTCGCGCTCAAAGCCCATGAGGGTGAACCCTTGCTGGTCGAGATTGCTGAAGCCAAGGGGTCCTGCCACACTGTCCATGCCGCGGTGGGAGAGCCATTCCTCGGCATGGAGCAGCAGCATATGGGCGACATCGCGACGATCTACGCACTCGAAGCGGGAGAAACGTCCCGTATGGCTATTGTACTTCTTGTTCCAAAGAGGATTGACAATGGCAGCCACCCTGCCCACGCATACGCCATCGTCGACGGCAATCCATCGGCTGACGTCGCAAAAGTCGAGGGCGGGATTGCGCCCCGGCGTGAAAGCGGCGAGCTCGTCGGCACGTAGGGGCGGCACCCAGTAGGGGTTGCCAGCGTAGAGACGATAGGGCAGGTCGGTGAAGAGGAGCGCGTCGGTCTCTGAGGCTACGGGTCGGACTTCGAGCATGGGGGGGCTTACGTTAAGTCTTGTTACTCAGGGAGTTTGACGGCGAGGTCGTAGTAGGCGTTGTACTGGTGATGCTCGAAAGCATCGTCGGCCACGGCAGGATGGGCGGCGTAGTACTCGGCATCGGGGAGGAGGACGACGAAATTGCCTGTTCGGGCGAAATTGACGCACTCGACATAGTCGGGTTGGCGGAACCAGGGCTTTTGCTCCTCGAGCATGCCGCCAAGGGTCTTGCCGAGATATTTTGTCCAGTTCTCCACCTCGGTCTGGACGGGTTTGGAGACTTTGGAATAGAGCACTTTAATCTTGAGACGCTGGATGGGTCGGAGCTTGGCGAGCATCTCGTCCATATGGGTGAAGGGGTTCGTCGGGCGGAAGTCGACAGGGCGTTGGAGGCTGAGCGGCGTCTCGGGCACCCAGTCGTCGGCATTGACGACGGAGAACGACCAGCCGGGTTGCGTCATGGCCTCGTAGTTGAGGGCGAAGAGGTAGTCGCCAGGCTTGGGAGCCGCGCTGGTATAGGTCTTGAAACGAACGTCTTGCGGGATGAGACCCTTGGCTTGGGCACGGAGCAGCATGGCTGTGGTGAGGTAGGCGAGCGCGCCTCCTTGGCTGTGTCCGGAGATGAGGAAATCGCGTCGACCAGCCTTGACGCATGAGTCGAGATGCGCAAATATGTCATCCGCAATGGTAATGAGACCAGCCACCCACCCTGCATGGACGCACGCGAGGCTGTCGGCGCAGAGGTCATAGTGCTTATCGGTGCCGACATGCGCCACACCGACGGCTCGCACCGTGGCGGCGTTGAAATTGACGCCCCAGCTGATGGTGGTGCTGACGGTGGCGCGCGTCATTATCGCCATGACACCCGTCTTGTCATCCTGCCACAATTCCCACGCATTGTCGAAACCGACGTTTGGCGAGACGTAGACCTTATGGAACGACTTTGGCGCAGGGCTTAGATATTTAGAGTCGACCGAGAGGCTGTCCATGTGGGACGCCATGCTGAGGCACTCAAGATATTCGGCTTTGGAGAAGCCCGGCTTGAGGGTTTGCGCCATGGTCGCAAGGGAGGAGGCGAGGAAGGCGAGGGAGAGTATTAACTTATTCATTATCAGATGTGTCGTTTTGGGAAATACTGAGGTTGTCTACTTGCTTGGGGCGACGAAATCGCCATCGGGGCTGACCTCCTTATCGGCATGGAGCTCACGCTCCGCCTTCAAGTATTTCTGGCTGAGGATGGCCATGAAGCGGCTGATGCGGACGATGGCGTTCGTGGTGTCGGCGAGAACCGTCTTGCCCTGAAGCTTAAGGAGATAGAAATCGTAGATGGCCGTCAGGGCGAGGAGAACGTGCTGCATCTGGTCGCCGCCTGGGATCTTGGTCATGAAGAGCGAGAGATCGGGCCATGCTGTCTTGAAGGCGTTCTGGTAGGGGATCTCGTCGGGCTGGGTGAGGAGGTAGAGGTGGAAATTGTAGATGTCGTTGGCGAGCATGGTGAGAATCTGGAGGTGTCCGGAAGTCTCCTTGCCCTCGCGCCTCATCATCTCGCAGAGGTTGTCCCACCAGTCGTAGACCTGCTGACGTTGGGCGGGATCGGTGATGTTGTATTTGGAGATTACGGCATCGTCTATCTTCTTCATATCGAGACCATTGGCACGTATGAGGTCTTCGACATTCCACATGTAGAGGATATACTCGACGATATTCTCCTTCCTTTTCTGTTGTGCTATGAGCATGGCGTGTTTTTACTCTTGTTCGTCGAAGAGGTCGTCGTCATCATCATCGTCGCCGAAGTAGATATCCAAGTCGTCGTCGGACGGCACGTCGAAGAAGCTCTCCATATCGCGACGTTCCTTCTTCGTAGGGCGACCGAGACCTTTCTGGCGTTGCATGGACATCTGGAGATGGTACATTTCGAGAAGATCCTGCTGGTCTTTTGGCGTCACCTCGCGGATATGGTCTTTGACGAGCTTTGCGCCCATACGGCTGCGCGGGATCTGCAAGACCTCGAAAGAGCGCGTGGCGGCAGGGACCTTGATGGCGATGACGTCGCCAATCTTGACGATGCGAGAGCTCTTGACCTGCTGTCCGCCCATGGAGACCTTGCCTCGCTTCAGGGCGTCGGCGGCTATGGAGCGCGTCTTGTAGAGGCGGACGGCCCAGAGGAATTTATCTATACGGATGGAATCGGCCATAGGGGGGGCGGCTACTTGTTATTGAACTGTGTCATTGTAAGTTGGAGACCAATGCAGACGTAGGTCCTGATGCACTCGGCAGCCATCTCCATGCGCTCGTCGACGACAGGTTTCTCCTCATCTGACCATCCGCCGAGGACGAAATCGATCTGCCCACCGCGACGGAACTCGTTGCCGATGCCGAAACGGAGGCGCGGGTAGTTCTCCGTGCCAAGGAGCTCGGTGATGTTCTTCAGCCCATTGTGACCACCTGCGCTGCCTTTGCCCTTGAGCCTTATGGTGCCTACGGGGAGGGCGAGATCGTCGACGACGACGAGGATATTCTCTGGCGCAATGCTCTCTTTGTCAGCCCAGTAGCGCACGGCTTTGCCACTGAGGTTCATATAGGTATTGGGTTTCAAGATGACAAGGTCGCGACCCTTGACACGCATTCGGGCAACGTCGCCATAACGTTCTGAAGAGAAATCGACGCCGGCATCGGAAGCAAGGCGCGAGACGATGTCGAAACCTGTATTGTGGCGCGTGTGGGCATACTCGTCGCCGATGTTGCCCAAGCCGACTATAAGGAACTTCATGATAATTAACCGTTTTGGAGGATGTCGTCGATTACCTCGGAGAAGACGTCCGACTCCTTCATGCCAGCCGCGCGGATCTGCTGTGGGATGAAGCTTGTGGCCGTCTGCCCAGGCGTGGTATTGACCTCAAGGACAAAGGGCGTGCCGTCTTTCTTAACGATGAAGTCGATGCGGACGATGCCCTTCATGTTCATAATGTCGTAGACGTCGGAAGCGATGGCCTTGACACGTTGCGCCACGGCGTCGGGGATGCGCGCGGGCGTTATCTCCTGCGTCATGCCTGGGGTGTACTTGGCCTCGTAGTCGAAGAACTCATTCTTGGTGACGACCTCGGTGAGGGGGAAGACGACGGTGCGCTCATGGGTCTTGTAGAGGCCGCACGTCAGCTCCGTCCCGTCCATGAAGGCCTCAATGATGACGTCGGGACTCTCGCTCCTCGCTGCCTCGATGGCCGAGAGAATTTGGTCGACCGTCTTAACCTTGGTGACGCCATAGCTGGAGCCTGCCGCTGTAGGCTTGACGAAGACTGGGAGACCGAGGCGCGCCACGATGGCGTCGGGGTCGGCGACCTGACCTGGGCGGATGCGGACAGAGTCGGCAACATTGACGTCGAAAGAGCGCAAATAGCTGTTGCAGACGAACTTATCAAATGTCATGGCACCCGTGAGGGCAGGGCATGTGGAGTGGCGCATGCCGATCATCTCGAAGTAGGCGGGCATGAGACCATTCTCGCCAGGGACGCCGTGGATGGTGATGTATGCCATGTCGAAAGTCACCTTACGACCCTTGGCGTCGGTGAACGAGAAATCGTCGCGCAGAATTGGGAACTCGGCGCCTTCGTAGTGGGCGACCCACTTGTCGGGCGTTATCTCGACGGGGATGAGATTGTAGCGATTGGAGTCAATCATTGTCATCAGCCCATCTTTGCTGCGGGCACTGACTTCGGCTTCAGACTGGTAGCCGCCGTAGACAATAGCGATTGTCTTTTTCATTTTATGTTGTTGTATTGAAGTCTATGGTTAATAATTAGTTGCGTCCTGCCGTATAGTTGCGCCATTTCTCGATGCATGCCATCATGTCGGCCGCTACCTCGGAGTCGAACATCATCTCCTGCCCCGTCGTTGGGTGGACGAAGCCGAGGGTCTTGGCGTGGAGGGCTTGGCGAGGTAGCGTCTGCATGCAATTTGCCACGAACTGGCGATATTTGGGGAACGTCGTGCCGCGGAGAATCTGGTCGCCGCCATAGTGGGCGTCGGAAAAGAGAGGATGCCCGATGTGGCGAAAGTGGGCGCGTATCTGGTGGGTGCGTCCCGTCTCGAGATGGCAGCGCACGAGGGTCACGTAGCCGAGCCGCTCGAGAACCTCATAGTGCGTCACGGCGTGCTTGCCGATGCCGCTGTCCTCGGGGAAGACATCCATCACCTTGCGGTCGCGGACGCTACGCCCGATGTTGCCGCGGATGGTGCCAGAGTCGGACTCCATAAGTCCCCACACAAGGGCTATGTAGGTACGCTTGGTCGTCTTATTGAAGAATTGGCGCGCAAGGTCCATCTTGGCTTCCTCGGTCTTGGCGACAACAAGGAGCCCCGAGGTGTCCTTGTCTATGCGATGGACGAGACCTGGGCGAGGGTCCTTGACATCGGCGAACATGGGAAGCCCGCGCAGATGCCACGCAAGGGCGTTGACGAGCGTGCCGTCATGGTTGCCGAAGCCCGGGTGGACACACATGCCGGCAGGCTTGTTGACGACGAGGAGGGCGTCGTCCTCATAGACGATGTCGAGTGGTATGTCTTGTGGGACGATCTCAATCTCGCGGGGCGGCCAGCTCATGACGATGCTTATCTCGTCGGCTGGTTTGACACGATAGTTGGCCTTGACAGCCTTGCCGTTGACGAGGATGTTGCCAGCGTCGGCGGCGGCTTGCACCTTGGTGCGCGAGGCGTGGGAGACATGGTCGACGACATACTTGTCGATGCGGATCATGCTCTGCCCCTGATCGGCAGTAAAATGGTAGTGTTCAAAGAGTTCGCCGTTGGGGCTAACCTCTTGGGCAGCGTCGTCGTCGTCGTTTTCGAGGTCGTCGGCCTCGTCCCATTCATCTTGTGGGCGCATGGTGTGGTTTAGAGATCGTCGTCGGGGATGATGGAAGAGCTGTTGACCTTTGTGGCGTCGGTCGTGAGCCATATGTTGACGGGGATCCAAGCGTCGACGCGTCCAGAGGCGGGCGTCGGGCTTTGGCGATACACGATGGCTTGGGCGGTGTCGGCAGCCGTGCGGACGGTCTCGTCGAAAGATACGGAGCCGAGGCTCAGGCGCGAGTTGGCGATGGCGGAGATGGCATCGTCGTAGTCGCTAAGGATGAGCGAGGGGATGGACGTCGGGCCGTCGGAGCCGCCACGACCTACGACGAGGTCAATGCGCGAGCCTTTGGGAAGCCTGTGGCCAGGGTTTATGGGGCGACCTTCAAACGTCTGTTTGAGGACGAGGCCGTCGTAGGGGCTGGGAATGGAGTCGACGCGTCCGAGCTCGAGTCCGGCGTTCTGGAGATTGACGCGGGCGTTGCGGAAGGAGAAGTTGACGAGCGCGGGCATGGTGGTCATCTCTTTGGAGAAGGCGTTGATCGTGATGTAGATGACTCGGCCTTTCTTGACTTTCTTGCCTGCGGCAGGGATTTGGTCGACGATGGCTCCGGGCTTGACGTCGGCGCGGTAGAGCGAGTCGATGAGCTTGAGGCTCATGTCGGCGTTGTTGACCTCGTCCTCGACGTCGGACTGGAGTTGACCGACGAGCTGTGGGACGACGACCGTGCGGCCCGAGTTGGTATAGTAGCCGAGGATTTCGCCCGTCAGCCAGAGCAGGAAGATGATGGCCACGACAGCAATTCCGACTTGCAGCCAGAATGTTCGTGATTTGAGGAAGTTGAACAGAGTCATGTTTCTTGGTGTGGAGTTTACAAAGGTAGGAAAAAAATGTGTGGCGATGCGCTGACTATTAGGCACATCGGAAAATGTGGCGTTTTGGGGGAGAGGGAGGGAAGAAACACCAAACTATTGAGGGACAAGAGAATACGTTAAAATGGTTGTAAATGCCGTAAGCAAAGGCATTTACAACCATTTTCTATTCTTAGAATAGGGACTCTCCCCCTACCCCTCTATCGCCTTATAGCGAGGGACGAGGGTCTTCATGAGCCCCCACGCCACAACATACGTCACCGCGCACAGGCAGAAGATGATCATGTAGCCAGCCTCTTTGCCCTCGAAGCCACAAAAATCCATCGCGGGACGCACATACGCCGCGCCATCCTCCAAGAGCCGACGCGTCATGACGACCTCCTGACCGTCAACCATCGTCGTGCCAGCAGCATAGCTGAACAACACGCCCGACCCCTTGTTTATCAAGAACGACCCGATGCCGCCCATCGTCGTGCCGATGCCCGTTATCGTCGCTATCGTCGACTTAGGGAACATGTCGCCAATCGTCGAGTACAAGTTTGCCGACCACGCCTGATGCCCAGCCCCGGCGAGACCTATTATCACGGCAGGCCACCATGGCGAGAATTGTCCCAACGGCTGGGCGAAGAGTGCCAACAACGGGAAGCACGCGAAGATCAACATGGCGCGCATCCTACCTTGGTAAGGCTCTTTGCCTTGCCTCTCGACGAGGAACTTAGGCAGGTAGCCACCGGCGATGGAGACCACCGTTACTATGGCATAGAGTGTCGAGATCAACGCTATCGCCTGTGGCGAGTGCGACGGAAGTCCATACTGGTCAGAGAAATAGGCGGGCGCCCAAAAGAGGTAGAACCACCATACGCCATCGGTGAAGAACTTGCCCACCACGAACGACCACGTCTGCCGATAGCGCAGGCAACGGAAGAACGGTATGGCGCGCTCCTTGCCCTTTGGCGTGGCGGTCTCCGCCTCCTCACAATAGTCCTGATTGACGTACTCCAGCTCGGCGGCGTTCACGTGGGGCGAGGCCGACGGCTTCTCATAGACCACGCGCCAGAAATACATCCACACGAAGCCCATGGCGCCTATTATGACGAACGCCATCTCCCATCCCCACGCCTTGGCCAGCAGGGGGATGCTCGCAGGCGCGGCCAACGCCCCGACCGACGCTCCGGCGTTGAATATCGACGTGGCCAACGCCCTGTCTTTCTTCGGGAAGTACTCTGCCGTCACCTTGATGGCCGCAGGGAAGTTGCCAGCCTCGCCAAGAGCCAGCACCATTCGGCACCCTAAAAAGAGGTAGACGCTCACGGTAGCCAACGCCAACGCCGCTCCCGAGCCAGCCTGCAAGCCGCGCAACGCCTCGACGCTACCGATGCCCTCAATATGCATCGCCGCCCATCCGCACGCCGCATGAAGACACGCACCGACCGACCAGACGAAGATCGAGATCTGGTATCCGCGCTTCGTCCCCATCCAGTCGATAAACTTGCCGGCGAAGAGGCACGCCACGGCATAAAAGATCGAGAACGCGCCTGTGATGGTACCATAGTCGCTATCCGTCCAGTGGAAGTCCACGGATATGAAGTCTTTCCACGTGAGCGAGAGGACCTGACGATCCATGTAATTAATTGTCGTGGCGACAAATAGCAGTGCGCACACCACCCATCGCCAGTTCGTCCTGCGAGTCTTTTCTGCCATAATATCTTGCCTCCTTTTCTATTCCTTATTTCTTGCGAGCCTCCGCGATTATCGCAAGGCACTCGCGGCATTTGTCCGTCACGTACGCCCAGTCATGCGCCGCCACCCTGTCCTTCGGGAAGAGCTTAGAGCCCATGCCTACGCAATAGACGCCTGCAGCAAACCACTTGCGCAAGTTCTCAGCGTCGGGCGAGACGCCACCCGTCACCATTATCTTCGTCCACGGCATGGGAGCCAAGATGCCCTTAACCATGTTGGCCCCGTAGACGTCGCCGGGGAACAGTTTCGTGAGGTCGCAACCAAGCTCCTGCGCCTTGCCCATCTCGCTCGCCGTGCCACACCCAGGGCAATAGGGGACGAGGCGACGATTGCACACGGGTGCGATGTCGGGATTGAAGAGCGGGCCGACAACGAAGCATGCGCCCAACTGGATATACAAGGCAGCCGTCGGAGCGTCGACGACCGACCCCACGCCAAGCGCCAATTCGGGGCACTCGGCAGCCGCCCATTTCACCAGCTCGCCAAACACCTCGTGCGCAAAGTCGCCGCGGTTGGTGAACTCGAACGCCCTGACACCGCCATCGTAGCACGCCTTGACGACGTCCTTACAAACCTGAAGGTCAGCGTTATAGAATACAGGCACCATGCCCGTGGCTCCTATCTTGCCGAGCACTGCTATTTTGTCAAATCTTGCCATTTTTTCTTCTGTGTCTTTTTGTCTGTTTATCGTGATACGCGTCCCGAGCCGTCGCCCTTCATGAGGTTCTCTACCTCACTGACGCTCACCATGTTATAGTCTCCGTAAATCGTATGTTTCAGGCACGATGCCGCCGCTGCGAACTCCAACGCTCTCTGGTCGTCGTCGGGGTAGCTGATAAGGCCGTACAGCAGTCCGCCCATAAAGGAGTCGCCACCGCCCACGCGGTCCACGATGTCCGTAATGTCGTACCGTCGGCTCACTTTAAGCGTTCCGTCGCTATATAGCACCCCACCCCACGTGTTGTGGTTGGCGTTTATGGCGCCGCGGAGGGTTATGACCATCTTTTTGCACCGTGGGAATCGGTCCATCATCTGGCGACAGACGCTCTCAAATTGCGCCTCGTCGACCTTTCCCTCCGTCCGTGCGGCGTCGAAGCCCTCGGGCTTGATGCCGAATACTTTCTCGCAATCCTCCTCGTTGCCAAGGATGACGTCGGCATATTCCACCAACGCAGGCATCACCTCCGCCGCCGTCTTGCCATATTTCCACAAGTTTTTGCGATAGTTGAGGTCGCATGAGATCTTGACACCCAACTCTTTAGCCACTTTCAAGGCCTCAAGGCACGCGTCCGCCGCCCCCTGCGAGATGGCTGGCGTGATGCCCGTCCAGTGGAACCAGTCGGCACCAACCAACGCTTTGCACCAGTCTATCATGCCCGGGCGCACCTCAGCTATCGACGAGCCCGCGCGGTCGTAGACAACCTTCGAGGGACGCGCCACGGCTCCCGTCTCCAGAAAGTAGATGCCCAGTCGGTTGCCGCCCGTCACGATGTTGCCCGTCCCGACGCCATGCGCCCTCAAGTCGGCAAGGCACGCGCGGGCAATGTCGTTGTCCGGCACTCGCGTGACGAATTGCGCGTCAATGCCATAGTTAGCCAGCGAGACAGCCACGTTGGCTTCGCCGCCGCCAAATGTCGCCGTATATTCTTTCGCCTGCGAGAATCTCAAGTAGCCCGGCGTCGCCAATCTCAACATTATCTCGCCAAAGGTTACGACTTTTGCCATCGTCCTCTCTTTTAGTTAGTTATGTATTAGTTTGTTGGTCTAAAAATTGAAGTAGCCCTTCGCGTTATGGTAGCAGATGTCCGCCACCATCTGGCGAACCCTCTCCTCCTCATAGCCGCTGTACGGGATTTCGCCAGCCTCGATGTCCGCGCCTATGATGTTGCACAGCGTCCTGCGGAAATATTCGTGGCGAGGGTATGAGAGGAATGAGCGCGAGTCCGTAAGCATCCCCACGAAGCGGCTCAGCAATCCTTGCAACGACAACGCGTTTATCTGCTTCGTCATGCCGTCTTTCTGGTCGAGGAACCACCATCCCGCGCCCCATTGTATCTTGCCGGGCGTCGTGCCGTCCTGAAAGTTGCCAATCATCGTCGCAACCATCTCATTGTCAGACGGGTTGAGGTTATAGATGATTGTCTTGCCCAGCTTGCCCGCGCTGTTCAGTCGGTCGAGGTGGCGAGCCATGGCGTCAGCCGTCTGGCACTGTCCTATCGAGTCATATCCTGTGTCCGCGCCTATCGCTTTGAACATCCGTGTGTTGCTGTTGCGTATCGCCCCATAATGGTACTGCTGCGCCCATCCCGCCTCTGCGTCTTGGCATCCGAAGATGAAGAGCATCGCGCTCTTGAAGGTCCTGATATCCTGCTCGTTAAGCTCCGCTCCGCCATATACTTTGTTGAATATCGCAGCCACCTGAGCCTCGGTAAAGTCTTCCGCGTAAAATTCCGTAAGCCCGTGGTCAGACAGCTTGCAACCCATCTGGGCGAAATAGTCGTGCCGCTTCTGGAGGGCGCATACGAAGTCCGTAAAGTCGTTTATGGTCGCGCCGCTCGCCGCCGACAGCTTCTCCACGTAGGCGCGGAAGTTCTTGGCATCCTCCACTCCCATGGCCTTGTCGGGTCGCCATGTCGGCAACACTTTGCATTCGAATCCGCTCTCGCGCGTTTTCTTGTGCCACTCCAGCGTGTCCGTAGGGTCGTCCGTCGTGCAGACCACCTCGACGCCGTAACGCCTCATCAGCCCGCGAGCCGTCATATTGGGGTCGTTCTGCAATTTGTCGTTGCACTCGTCAAATATCTCTTTTGCCGTGCGCTCGTTCAGCAGTTTGTCAATGCCGAACGCCGTCTTCAGCTCTAGGTGTGTCCAGTGGTACAATGGGTTGCGCATGGCGTACGGCACGGTCTCTGCCCATTTCTGGAATTTCTCCCAGTCGCTCGCGTCGCCTGTTATATATCGCTCCGCAACGCCGTTTGCGCGCATCGCTCGCCATTTATAGTGGTCGCCGCCAAGCCAAATCTCCGTTATCGAGCGAAATCTGTGGTCCTCCGCCACCATCCGTGGGTCAAGGTGGCAATGGTAATCTATAATAGGTAGACGCTCCGCAACTTCATGGTACAGCTCTTTCGCCGTTTCGTTCTGAAGAAGGAAGTCGGGGTGGATGAATACGGGTGTCATGTCAATCGTGATGCTTTTAAGAAACCTCCTCAAAATTAGATTATTATGCAGATTATGACAAATAATATGTAAAAATCTTTTATTTTTGAGCTACGAACATTTACGAACAGAACGGCATGGAAAGACACTCAAGATTACCATGGCTCGCCGTACCCCTCACAGCGGCAGCCCTCGCGGTCGTCGTCGCCTATCTCGTCTGGGCGTCGACGTCCTCCGCCGATCGCGCAGTCGCCTCCACGCGCCCCCTCGTCAACGCCATCGAGGCTTCCATAGATTCCGACGGGCTCGCCCCTCTAAGCCTCCACGCCCTCGGAACCACTTCCGACGGCAACGCCTCCTTCTATAATGGATACCGGATCCTCTACCTCCCCGACGGTCGCCACTTCACTCTCGGCATCGTCGTCAGCGACGACCTCATCCTTAAATACGACTCCCGAAATCGCTCGTGGCAAGAGCACTGAGAAAAAAAGACGTTTTTGTCACATTTATCGCCCATTTCCTTAAAGAAATTATATCTTTGCGTGATATATTAGAGACAACTAATAAAGCACTAATAACAAAATCATGAAACAGACAAGACTCCAAATCTTTGGAACTCTCGGTTTGGCACTCCTGATTTCAAGCTGCAGCAGCTTGGACAAAATGAAGGAGGCTGCTAAGCAGATTCAGTACAAGGTAGATCCTGAGGTCCTCGAGGCTCATCAGGGCAAGGTCGCTATGTCCTTCACCGCCAACGTTCCCGCTAAGATGTGGGACAAGAAGGTGGTTGCTGAGATCACCCCTATCCTCACCTACGAGGGCGGCCAGGACGCTTACCCAGCTATCAACGTACAAGGCGAGGCTGCTCAGAGCAACGGTCAGACCATCAGCTACACCAACGGCGGCCAGATCAAGTATCCTAAGCAGGAGATCGACTTCAACGATAAGCAGCGCGTTTCCGACCTCATCGTCCGCATCAAGTTCACCCGCGGCAGCAAGAGCATGGAGGTCACCTCTAAGGAGCTCGGCATCGAGCTCGCTAAGGGCGTCATCGCCACCTCTACACTCCTCGGCTCTGAGCCAGGCGTTAGCGCAGCTTCCAAAGACCAGTTCGTCCGCGACAACTACGAGGACAAGGTCGCTGAGATCGTTTACCTCATCAACCAGGCCGAGGTCCGCAACGGCCAGCTCAAGAAAGAGGATGTCGTAGCTATCAACAACTACCTCAAGGAGCTCAACGAGGACGACAAGAAGAGCATCAAGAGCATCGCAGTTTCCGCCTACGCTTCTCCTGATGGCTCCACCGACCTCAACACCAAACTCTCCGGCAAACGTGAGGCTTCCGCCAACAAGTATGTCGAGAAGACCCTCAAGAAGGCCAAGATCGACGCTCAAGTCGAGTCCAAGGCTACTCCTGAGGACTGGGACGGCTTCAAGAAGGCTGTCGAGGGCAGCGACATCCAGGACAAGGACCTCATCATCCGCGTCCTCTCCCTCTACACCGATCCTGACGTCCGCGAGAAGGAGATCAAGAACCTCTCTTCCGTATACAAGGTCCTCGCTAAGGAGATCCTCCCTGGCCTCCGTCGTTCCACCATCACCGTCACCGGCGAGCTCAAAGGCAAGACCGACGACGAGCTCAAGGCTGCCGACAAGAACTCCCTCAACGTTGAGGAGCTCCTCTTCGCCGCTACCATCGACGCTGAGAACCAAGTCGACTACTACGACGCTGCCATCAAGAACTTCCCCAACGACTACCGCGCCTACAACAACAAGGGCGTAGTCCTCTACAAGAAGGGCGACGTCGACGGCGCTAAGGCTCTCTTCGAGAAAGCCGAGTCCGTCAAGGCTGCTCCTGAGGTCGAGAACAACCTCGGCGTCATCGCTCTCGCCAAGAACGACATCAACGCCGCTAAAGAGTACTTCGGCAAAGCCGCCGGCACTGGCGCTGAGCTCGACGAGAACCTCGGTGTAACCGCTCTCTACGAGGGCGACTACGAGAAGGCTGAGTCCTACCTCGGCAACAGCACCAGCTGCAACGCTGCTCTCGTCAAGATCCTTCTCGACAAGTTCGACGCTGCAATCGCTACCCTCAACGCCAACAAGGAGGAGATCGGCCTCAAGTACTACCTCAAGGCCGTCGCCTACGCTAACAAGGCCGACAAGGACAACGCTCTCGAGAACCTCAACAAGGCCACCAAGATCGAGTCCAAGTGGAAGGAGTACGCTAAGACCGACATGGAGTTCCGCGCTTACTTCAACGACTCTAACTTCAAGACCATCGTCGACTAATCTTCTCGGTTAGTCCGATAAATACACCTAAAGTGAGGGTGGCATTATTTGCCATCCTCACTTTTTCCGTTTAAGAGAAAAAATGACTACATTTGCGAGTATCAGCTAACATGATGTGGGCAAGACTCTCCGTCTGACCAAAATTATTCTGCAACTCGGGTCAACTATTCTCACTAGCCACAACTGGCGTCCGTCTGCTTTTGCCTGCACAACGTGAGCTAACACGTTTTCTTCAACTAACAACAACAAATCCAAGCAATGGTAAGAGCCTTACTACCACTCGCCTTGTGTCTCTTGGTGACATCGTCACCGTCTTTAGCGCAAGACAGTGCAGCAGCCAAAGATCGCTGCGAAACGCAACAAATCCCCTCAAAAGAACTTCTAAAACAAGCATCACGCAACTCTACCAAAGAAGCAAAACGCCTCGCCGATGACGGATGGCAAACTTTCCCCGGAACCCGAACCATCGAGAAGCAACTCAATAGATGCTATATCATGCAATCCGCCATCAACGACGACGGATCCCCATCCTTCATCATCGCCGAAGGCTCAGGCTCGGGCGAGAACTACGACGCCGCTAAATCCCAAGCCCTCGAAATCGCCATGAACAGCCTATCCTCACAGATGCCCAACTCGATGACGACTTGCAAAAACGACTCCACAACACGAAACATCGGTCGCATCATAACCGTCGTCGAGCTCTACCGCACCACCCCTCACCAAGGCAAAGAAGTCATGCTGCGGATAGCCACCAAAGCCAAATAAAAAACCTCACAAGACAACATACAGCACCACGACCAATAAGGCAACTCAGGAGATAAAAATAGAAGCAACTCAAGTGAATTACAGCAATTAAGCATTATCTTTACAAAAAAACCACCCTGTGAAAAACCTTAACTCCTCCAACCTCACAGCGTTCATCCATGCCTACCTCCGCATGACCCGATGGACGCAGGGCGCGCTTATTGCTTCTTTGGTCGTCCTATTCTCATCCTCCGCCCTTGCAGGCGACGAATGGACCATGACCAAGGTCGGCTCCTGGTCCAACGTCAAGAGCGTCAGCGTCAGCCAAGACGAGAAATACATGGTATTCTCACAAGCGCAACCCGACGGCTCCGAAATGGCCTTCGAGACGACGCTCAACGGCTCCTCCTGGTCAACTGCCAAACCCATCGACCCCGTCAATGCCATAGGCAACGTCGGCGGACTGTTCCTCTCCGACGACTGCCGACATCTCTACTTCCACGCCAAAGCCGACGACGCCAACGGCTACGACCTCTACCTCTCCGTACGAACCGGCGATGCCTGGGGCAAACCCTCACGCATCAACGACCTCTGCACTGCCGGCGACGACATGTTCCCTTCCGTAACCGAGGGCGGGCAAGAAATCTATTTCCTCCGACACCAGACCACGTCCGACTCCAAAGCCGAGCGCAAAGAGGCCGACAAGATGTCCATCTACCACGCCAAGCTCAATAAGAAAGGCAAGTGGGCGCGCATCCTCCCCATAAATCCAGCCGTCTCTTTCGGCTACGTCCAAGATGCGCGCATCATGCGCGACGGCGTCTCCCTCCTCTACTCCACAAAGCCCGAAAAACGCGATAACGCGCGACCCACTTTCACGCGCCGAGTCCAAGGCGACCACTGGCTCCTCCCCGAGTTCATGAACTCCGACGACAGCCGAGACTTCTTCTGCCTCCAAAACGCAGGCGACCACCTCTACCTCATCACGATGGAGTCCCGCAAGACAGGCACGGCCATCTTCCGCACCAACATCCCTAACGCCAAGTTCGCCAACAACATCATGGCAACCGAGGGCGGCAAGGTCATCAACGAGCAAAACCAATCCCCCATCAACGCCTCCCTCGAAGTCCGCAACCCGACAACCAGCGACCTCCAAGGCCTCTTCGATACCGACGCCTCCAACGGTGCCTACCACGTCGTCAGCAAAGCCGCAAGCAACCATATCCTCGAAGTCCGTGCCGACGGCTACTCCTTCTTCTCACAAATGCTCCAATACGACGCACAAGGCACGCCGCAAATGCCAACGACAATCGAACTCTTCGATACCGCCACCGTCGGCATAACCCTCTTCGACAAGGACATCTTCCAACCCATCGACGGCAAGGTGATCGCCGTCCGTCAGACCGACAAGGCAATCTTCCGCTCCACAAAAGGACGCAACGGATGGTACGCCCTCCACCTGCCTCTCGGCTGCGACTATAATATCATCGCCACTGCCAAAGGCTTCGCCGAGAACAGCTTCCTCTTCAAAATCTCGGGCGACATCATCTTCAACCACTACGAGCGCGAGCTCCCCATGTCCCCAAAACGACGCGACATCACTGTAAATATCTATGATGACGTGACCAACGAGGTCATAGCCGCACAAGCCGCCTTCAACAGTCTCGACCGCGACGAGAACCTCACGCTCACCCCTGGCAAAAACAAAATGTCTCTCCGTGAGGGCGACCGTTACAACATCACCGTCCACCCCAAGGGCTACATGTTCGCCAACCTCACCATCAATCTCGCATCCGACAACCGCAGCCAGATCGACATACCGCTCACCGCCCTGCGCGCCGGTGCCAGCCTCCTGCTCCACGACATCTTCTTCGATGTCAACCAGGCGTTCCTTCGCCCTGAGTCCTACGCCGAACTCGACCGCCTCGTCCGCCTCATGAACGAGAACCCCGACCTCAAAATCGAGATTCAAGCGCACACCGACAACCAAGGCCGAGCCGCATACAATAAGAAGCTCAGCGACCGACGCGCCGACTCCGCTCTCCAATACCTCATCGAGAACGGCATCGAGCCCGAGCGCATGCGCTCCGTCGGATTCGGCGACACAAAGCCCGTCGCCGACAACACCACCGAGGAGGGTCGACAAAAGAACCGTCGCGTAGAACTCATCATCATCGACTAAGACAACGCCATGAAAAACACCATCATAGCCATCAAACGCACCCTCTGCGCCATAGCTGCTTTTGGCATATTGACCTCTTCCGCCCTTGCGCAAAATTTCAGGAAGGTCTACGACGCCCTGCCAGACATGACGCTCGACCAGGCGTATAGCGCGCTCATCGATTTCCAAAAAGCAAACCCATACCTCTCCGCCGTCTACGTCCAGCTCGGCGACGTGTGCGAGAAGAAGATGATCATGTTCGACCCGCTCCGCGAAACCGAGTCCATACGCTTCTGGAGCCAAAATGCGGAACTCTTCTACGGCAACCTCAAAGTCTATTACTCCGACGGCGACGTTCGTTCCGAGTTTTATGAGAACCTCAAGATTCCCTTCTCTGGCAAGAAGATAACAGATGCCGACCTGTGGAGCTACGTCGAGCAACACAAGCAAAAGTGCAAGAACATAGCCGACACCACGTCGCTCATATACTCTACCATCGAGAGCTCGCGCCTCCACTATAACAAGAGCATCGAAGCCTTCAAGTCAATCTGCAACGACTATCAGGATCGCAACGAGATGCTACTCCGTTATGACGCCCGTCTCGCCGCACGCCTCGACTCCCTCAAGTGGCACGCCAGCGAGTGTGAACGCCAATTCGCTGAATACAAGAGACTTACCAAGCTTTACCCAATAGCCAACTACACCCAGCGATACGAAAAGATCCCCATCGAGACTTTCCGCCTCGACGGTCTCACAAACAGCGATTTCTTCGAAAACCGTTTCAACATTTGGGACTACACAGCGTGGATCGCCGATTTCCAAAAGACGTTCAACAGCCAAATAAAGCCCCTGCGCGACGAGGTGGCTAAGATAAATAACGCCTACATGTCCGCACGCGCTGAGTTCGACGCAGGCAGTCTCGCCTCGTCTGCGGCAACGAAGCCCTACGACGAGAATTTCCTCTTCCGACTCGGGCACTTCGATGTCGGCTCAGCCGTCGACCCTCTCTTCGACTATCTCGACGCCACAAGGGAGATGATAGCCATGGCTGGCGACTCGCTCGGTCGCAATTTCACCTTCGCCCCAGGTCTTGAAAATCGCAAGTTGCGCCGTCTCAGCCGACTCGTGCAGCAATCGCAAGTCGCCGCGCAAAAGCGCCAAACGCTCCTCGACGCCTCCACTAAAGAGAAACTTGCACGCTTCGCCGACCTCTTCGTCAAGCAATATGGTGGCGTAGCAGGCATGAAGAGTTTCGTCGAACGCGACGCGCAATACTGCCAATCCATCATCGACCAGATGAACGAGGCAACCGCCGACTACATCAAGCAAGCCGCCCAATTCTCCGAGACCGACGTTTACAGTGCGCCCAATGGTGCCGCCGCACCCTCCGTTCCCCTCTGGGTTGCTTTCGACCCGCAATCCGTCACGGCAAAATACGTCTCTACACACGTTGTCCGCAATGCGCGCGGCCAAGTGGCTGCCGCTGCCGGCTACGCCAAGGGCAACGCCCAAAGCTGGTTCGTCGCGGGCATATCTCCCGAAAAGTCCACCCAATGGCTTCTGCGCCTCAAGGGCGTCAACTCCATCAACAACGTAGCACTCACATCCGACGGCATCCTCATCTCCGCAATCCGCCAGCTGAAGCCTGTCGTCATCTTCGTAGACAATCAAGGCAAGGAACAAGCGTCCTTTTCCTCCAATGCCGAGTTTGCCAACATCATGGACCGCGACGGCGTGACAGGCTCAACTTTCTGGGTCGCAGGCAACGACCAGAGCCTCCCCACCCTCTCCAAAGCCTCCGACAGCGCAACTGCGCAAGATTGGACATCAGCCATCTCTGGCATCTCAAAAGTCTACTCCGTTAGCGTCGTCGCCGACGGCCTCATCCTGACAGGTGCAACCCCGACAGGCGACCTCGCCACAGTCCATGTCTCTGCCGACGGCGTTACCGACACCCCTAAAGTCATAGCAGCCGATGTCGCCGATGTCGTTGCCACACAGCGCGTCTCGTCAAGCGAGATGGCCGCGCTCGTCAAACTCTCATCCGGCAAGCACCAGTACATCCCCTACTCCATCGGTCAATAGACCTTTCAACCACAACAAATAAGCTACGGCGCCCGTCCCGAAAAGGCTGGCGCCGTAGCTCATCTTTACAGTTTTCTCATGCCTCCAGACCTCCCCTTTTTCAGTGAAATAGAGTACCTTTGTAACAGGTACCATGAACTCTTTCCTCAGACATATAGCCCTACTGCTGACCCTCATAATCAGCATCTCCGTCTCCGCGCAACAACAGCGCAAGACGTCCACCCCGCTGCAAGGCGAGCGCATCAGCCAACTCCTTGAGCGCAACAAAATCGACGTCTCCAACCAAAAGCTCTTCATTGCCCTCAACTGGAGAATCCTGACCGCCAACGACGGTCTCATGATGGGCTACAACTACGCACTCCCAACAGCCGACGACATCAAGAACGCCGACACCATAATAAAACGCGAGACCGAAGCCCGACAAGCTGCCGCCTCCGCCCAAAACACGCAAGCCACCAAACCATCCCAACCTGCTAAACCTGCCGCCAAGCCAGCCAAACCTACCGAAGCCAAAGAACCACTCTTCGGCAAGGACAACGAGACGGTCAAATTCGTAGACAGCAAGCTCGAAGGCGCCACATACTACCTCGTCAGCGGACACGGAGGTCCCGACCCCGGAGCCATGGGAACCTACAACGGGCAGACAATCTGCGAAGACGAATACGCCTACGACGTAATCCTCCGACTCGCCAGACAGCTCATCAGCCACCGTGCCAAGGTGCACATCATCATCCAAGACCCAAACGACGGCATCCGCGACGACGCCGCTCTCATCTGCGACGAGGACGAGACTTGCCTCGGCGCACCAATACCGCTCGACCAAGTCCAGAGGCTCAAACAACGCTCTGACTCCATAAACTCTCTCTACGCCAAAGAGCGCAAGGGCTACTGCCGCTCCGTCTTCATCCACGTCGACAGCCGCAGCAAAGACACCCGCATCGACATCTTCTTCTACCACTACATGAAGAGCGTCAAGGGCGAGCGGCTCGCCAAGACCCTGCAAGCCAAGATGACGCAAAAATACGCCAAGCACCAGCCCAACCGCGGCTTCAGCGGCGAAGTGAAAGAGCGAGACCTATACGTCCTCCGTGAGACAAACCCGCCTGGCGTATTCATCGAGATCGGCAACATACAAAACAACCTCGACATGGTCCGACTCGTCAAAGCATCCAACCGAGAAGCCATGGCACGCTGGATCGCCGAGGGCCTCATCGACGACTTCAAGCAAAAATAATCACTCCTCGCCCCGCGAAACAATATAACGCCTCACAGCGTACCACGGCATAGAGACCACACGAATGAACCAAAATACCACCACATCATCCAACTACCGCGAGACAGCTCGCCCCACGAACTACAGCGTCAAAAGCGACTGCACCGTGCAAGAGTTCTTCGAACGGCAGATGAAAGGCAAGAGCCGCACAGCGCAGCGACAACTCCTCAGCAAAGGAGCAGTCCGCATCGGACGCCGACAGCTCAAGAAACTCGATGATGTGATACTCGCAGGCTCCGTCATAACCATCGAGCCCAAACCCGAACCACAGTTCATCATGCCCCCCGGTCTCAACATAGTCTACGAAGACGACTGGATCCTCGTCGTCAACAAAGACGCCGGGCTGCTCACCATAGCGACCGAGAACGAGAAAGAGCGTACCGCATTCTCCTACCTCTCCGCCTACCTCAAGTTCTACGACCGCAACGCCAAAGTCTTCATCGTCCACCGCATCGACCGTTGGACGTCGGGGCTCCTCATCTTCGCAAAAGACGAGAGGGCGCAATCCATCCTGCGCACCAACTGGGACGAGATGGTCCTCAGCCGCCAATACGTCGCCGTCGTCGAGGGACGCATGGAACGCACCGAAGGCACCATAACCACTTGGATGGACGAAGACCCAAAGACAACGCGCATGTTCGTATGCCGACCAGGCACAGGCAAACGCGCCGTCACCCACTACCGCCTCATCGACGAGGTTCCAGGGCTCTCACTCATAGAGCTGGAGCTCGAGACCGGACGCAAAAACCAGATCCGCGTCCACATGCGCCACATCGGCCATGCCGTAGCCGGCGACCAAAAATACGGGGCGCACATCGACCCCATCGGGCGACTCTGCCTCCATGCCCGACAAATTGAGTTCGAACACCCAATGACGGGACAGATAATGAACTTCGAGACCCCAATACCTCCCGAGTTCACCAAACTGTTCCACCATAAATAAACTTTCACTTCTAAAACCTTAACATTATGGCAGTAGCAGGATTTACTGGCATCGTAGCCATCCTCATCTTCCTCCTCATCGGCGCCCTCATCGGCTGGCTCGCAGGTCTCATCATGAAAAGCAAGATGGGCATCCTCGGCAACATCATCGTCGGTATCGTAGGCTCCTTCATCGGCGGCTTCCTCTTCGGCGGCTCTGGTTTCGGCGGCTTCATCGCTTCCGTCGTCGGCGCGGTCATCCTCCTCTTCATCCTCAAGCTGATCAGGAAATAAGCATACGTCCCTCCCCGACGCCCTCCCTATATGGTGTCGGAGAAACTCTACAACATAAGGGTCGCCAAGGGTTCTTCTCCCCGTGGCGACCTTTCTTATCCCACTCCGTCGCAATCGATTGCAGAATAATACGATTTTGTCATTCTATTGCGCAAAAATGCACCTTTTACACCGCGCCCGTCCACCCTCGCAGCCTAAAAAATTGTTACTTTTACCACCGAAATATGACATTTATAATGGAGAAGGAAAAGATAGGTATGGCCAGCGACCACGCTGGTTTCAAAATGAAAGAAGCTATCAAGGCAAGACTCGAGGCTGCAGGCTACGAGGTCGTCGACTTCGGCACACACTCCGCCGACAGCTGCGACTATGCGGACTACGCCCACCCGCTTGCCCACGCCATAAGCACAGGTCAGCTCACACGCGGCATCGCATTCTGCGGCAGCGGCAACGGCATCAACATGACCCTCAACCACCACTGCGGAGTCCGCTCCGCATACTGCTGGCAAGACGAGATCACCCGACTCGCACGTCAGCACAACGACGCCAACATCTGCGTCATGCCCGCGCGCTTCCTCCCCGAGGAGACCTGCTGGCAACTCGCGCAAATCTTCCTCTCGACACCTTTCGAGGGCGGACGCCACCAAAGGCGCATCGAGAAAATCGACCGTTTCTAACCCGAGACGCCAAGAACGATAAATTACAAACTGATATAAACAAGCACCATCTTTATGTCTAACGCAACACAAAAGGCAGCCGATAACATCCGTATCCTCGCTGCCTCAATGGTCGAGAAGGCCAACTCCGGTCACCCAGGCGGAGCCATGGGCGGCGCCGACTTCGTCAACGTCCTCTTCAGCGAGTTCCTCGTCTACGATCCCAAGAACCCACGTTGGGAGGGTCGCGACCGCTTCTTCCTCGACCCGGGCCACATGTCCCCCATGCTCTACTCCGTCCTCGCCCTCACCGGCAAATTCACCATGGACGAGCTCAAGCAGTTCCGCCAATGGGGCTCCCCCACCCCAGGACACCCTGAGGTAGACGTCATGCGCGGCATCGAGAACACCTCCGGCCCTCTCGGCCAGGGTCACACCTTCGCCGTCGGCGCAGCCATCGCTGCTAAGTTCCTCCAAGCCCGCTTCGGTGAGGTGATGGGTCAGACCATCTACGCCTACATCTCCGACGGCGGCGTACAAGAGGAGATCTCGCAGGGCGCAGGCCGCCTCGCAGGCTGCCTCGGTCTCGACAACCTCATCATGTTCTACGACTCCAACGACATCCAGCTCTCCACCGAGACCAATGCCGTCACCACCGAGGACACCGCAAAGAAATATGAGGCTTGGGGCTGGAAAGTCATCAAGGTAGAGGAAGGCAACAACGCCGACAAGCTTCGTGAGGCCATCCGCGAGGCTCAGGCAGTCAAAGGCCAGCCTACCCTCATCATCGGCCACACCGTCATGGGCAAAGGCGCCCGCAAGGCCGACAACAGCAGCTACGAGCACAACTGCGCTACCCACGGCGCACCACTCGGCGGCGACGCTTACCGCAACACCATCGTCAACCTTGGCGGCAACCCCGACGACCCATTCCAAATCTTCCCCGAGGTCAAAGAGCTCTACGCTAAGCGCGCTGCAGAACTCGAGAAGATCGTTGCCGAGCGCAACGCCAAGAAGGCCGCTTGGGCTAAAGCAAACCCCGAACTCGCTGCCAAACTCGAGTACTTCTTCTCCGGCAAGGCTCCTAAAGTCAACTGGGACGCCATCGAGCAGAAACCAGGCTCCGCAACCCGCGCAGCATCAGCAACCGTCCTCGGCGCCCTCGCTACCCAAGTAGAGAACATGGTCGTCGCATCTGCCGACCTCTCCAACTCCGATAAGACCGACGGCTTCCTCAAGAAGACCCACGCCTTCACCAAGGGCGACTTCACTGGCCAGTTCCTCCAAGCCGGCGTCGCCGAGCTCACCATGGCTTGCGTCTGCATCGGCATGAGCCTCCACGGCGGCGTCATCCCCGCATGCGGCACCTTCTTCGTCTTCTCCGACTACATGAAGCCCGCAGTACGTATGGCAGCCCTCATGGAGCAGCCCGTCAAGTTCATCTGGACCCACGACGCATTCCGTGTCGGTGAGGACGGTCCAACCCACGAGCCTGTCGAGCAAGAGGCACAAATCCGCCTCATGGAGAAGCTCCAAAACCATAAGGGCAAGAACTCCACCCTCGTCCTCCGTCCTGCCGACGCCGAGGAGACAACCCAGGCGTGGAAGCTCGCCATGGAGAACACCGAGACCCCTACGGCTCTCATCTTCTCCCGTCAGAACATCGCCAACCTCCCCGAGGGCAACGACTACACTCAGACTGCCAAGGGCGCATATGTCGTCGCAGGCTCTGATGAGAACCCCGATGTCGTTCTCGTAGCCTCTGGCTCTGAGGTCTCCACCCTCGTTGCAGGCGCAGAGCTCCTCCGCAAGGATGGCGTCAAGGTACGCATCGTATCCGCCCCCTCCGAGGGTCTCTTCCGCTCTCAGAGCAAGGAGTACCAGGAGAGCGTAATCCCTGCAGCAGCCAAGAAGTTCGGCCTCACCGCAGGTCTTCCTGTCAACCTCCAGGGTCTCGTCGGCACCGACGGCAAGGTATGGGGTCTGCCCTCATTCGGCTACTCCGCCCCCTACAAGGTCCTCGACGAGAAGCTCGGCTTCACTGGCGAGAACGTCTACAAGCAAGTCAAGGAGATGCTCTAAGACATCCGCTTAGCAAAAACTGAAAATAGAGACCGGTCGTCCTCCTTCAAGGGCGACCGGTCTTCTTATTCTCTACCATCCGTTTGTAAAGAAACCAAGATGTTGATCTACAAGCTCCCTTTATGTCATCCACACACCAATATAAAAGGCGCACCCGATGTGGGTGCGCCTTTTATATTGGAAGTAGAACCAACTACTTCTTGATGACCTTCTTGGTCGTGCCGTTAGCGTAACGTACGAAGTAGATGCCGCTCTGGTTCATATCCTGAACCTTCTGACCGGCAATGTTGTAGATCAGATACTCGCCACTCTCGAAAGTTACATCCTTTATGGCTGACGCATCGACCTTGGTACCCGTGAAATCACAGACAACAGTACCTACTACTTCCGTTTCAATATCAAGTTTGGTAATCGTGAACGTCTGCTCGTCTTTGGATATTACACCTTCGAAATTAACAGAGACAGGAATGTCAACTCCTATTTTCACAGTCAAACTATAGTTAGTTGTTTTAAGGACAACACTGCCGTCCGCTTGTTTCTCGCCTTTAGCACCCTCTATGACAATATCACCAAGGCTCAAGGAAAGATATTTAAAGTCTTTTATGCTCAGACGATATAAGCTGTTCGCTACATCAGTAAGCTCTACAGTCACGACTCTATCGTAGTCGACTGTTGGGGATGAGTTCACGGTAATTGTCAAGTCGCCTTTATAGTCAGTAGCGAATGCGGCTACCGCCATGAGGCATGAGAGAAAAAAGGTAATGGTTTTCTTCATACGCATTTAATTTTTGTTGTTTGTTGTCTCTTAGAACTTGTAGCAGACGCCAATAGTGCCAAAGATGGGATAAAGGGTCTGCTCGATGGTCTTAAAGTCGCTCTTGAAGATGCCTGTGAGACCCCATGAGAGGTCGATATAGGCACCGAGGTGGCTGGCGAATTGCCAATCGGCTCCTGCCATGATGCCAAACTGCTGGTCGCGCAGGTTCTCCGAGAGGTCGTAGTTGCCTCGATCCTCTGGCTCGTGCCCCATCTCGACCTTGGCTCCCGTAGGGGTGTCCTGACGCAAGTAACCGTCATAGGCGTAACCAGAGAACTCGTGATTGACAAGGACGGAGAGGTAGGGACCGGCATGAACCTGCACCTTGCGGAAGTCGAACGACGCCATGACGGGGATTGTGAGCATCCACTGCGTGACGTCGATGACGACGCCGCCCGTGAAGTAGCCGGCAAGGGTCTGGTCGCCTTGGCGAAGCTCTTTCATGTCGTACGCCTTGATGTCGACATCGGCTTTCATGCCTTTGTTCTCAAAATGCACTCCCGCCATGACACCCCATCGGCTGCTGAGGTTCTTCTGAATGTCGGCACCGACAGAGATGTTGGCCTTGGGGTTGTAGCTCTTGATCTCGCGAACCTCCTCGGGGATGCCCATAGGGGTCGTCGCGCCAAGCGAGTAACCTAAGCGTCCGCGAATCTTGATGCCACTCTCACTATCTTGTTGCGCTACAGCCGTAGCCGAGACCATGATGGCCGCAATGGCTATGGCTATGTGGCGTATGATATTCTTCATTACTGGATATTCTTACGTTGAAACGGATTAAAGTGTTTCCTGCTGTTCGTCATCTTCCGAGATGATTCTCACCTCGTCAACGCACAGCTCACTGCCTACGGCACCCTCGAAATATGCGCCATACTTACTCGATGAGAAGACGACCGCCATGCTGTAACCGCGGTTTGCAAGTGTGACGTCGTCGCATTCCTGGAGGAACGTGAAGTCGACGCTGAACTTCGTCCACTCGGACGTCGGGTGCAGGTCGGGAGCGATGGCGCGCGCCACGAGCCTCTCGCTGGTCAAGACGTTGGAGCCGTTGAGCTTAACCTCACTGCCATCCTCATCCCTATTGTTGAAGAAGACGGCGTAGATGGAGGCCTCGTCGATGTTGTTCACAGGCTGCTCGCCGATCTTGTCTTCCGCCTTGCCCATCTGATATTTGTAATATCCCTCAAGACGCACGGGCTTATAGCCTACGGGGCGACCGAAGCGTGTCGCGCCGAGCGGATCTTTGAGAGCTGTGCGCAGGTCGAACTCGCCAATGAAAAGGTTGCCAGCCGCAATCGGCATTTTGAACATCGAGCCAAGGATACCCGTAGACCTAGTCACGAGCCTTACGCCCTTGCCGCTATAACCGTCCTCCATGTAGGCGGTCGGGAAATTCTCAGACGGGGATGTGCTGTTTGTGAGGGTGAAACCCGGGTTGCCAGACGCCCATATCTTGAGCGAGTCGCCCGAAGCGTCGAACTCAGCCCAGTCGTAATAGGCCGTTTTGGAGCTTGGGATAAGGAACGGATCCTCGAAGCTGAAGGAGCGCACGTCGGTATCGACCTTCACGAAGACCTTATATTGGCGCGTCCACTGTCCGTCTTCACTTGTTATGGTGTAGGTTACAGGACCTTGGGTGAAGTCGTGGTAAGAGCCGTTGGCGGGCTCGATGGTGGCGCCATCCGTAAGGGTGAAGACGGGGGCGAGATTCTTTATCTGCTCACGGAAATCCTCAGGGAGCTTTGGTCGGGAACGGAAGACCAGCTCGGTCTCAATGGGGTTTATGGAGACGACAGAGTCGGAAGCGTTATAGAAAAACAGCTCCGGGTTCTGCACGTGGAGGTATGCGCTAAGGATGTCGCACTCCTTGTTGAGGGGCTCGTCGGCTATGCAGCCAGACAGCAGCAGGACAGGCATGGTTAGCGCAGCCGCTACGCCTCTGGTAAAATAGTTCTTCATATTGATACAAAGATAGGCAAATGTCGTGACGAAAATGGACAATAAAGAAGACGATTAACCATAAAAATGGGGGCATGACGTGTAAAAGTCATGCCCCCACTGGGATATTTCTCTTATTGCAGAGTCCTATTTTATGTTCTCGCGCAAGCGGTTGAGATACTTGCTCATTTCAGCGGAGTCGCGACGCTTGATAATCTCGAGGAGGTCCTCCATCTGCGTGATGACGTTCTCCACCTTCTCGGGCGTATAGGGGCTGAAGAGCACTTCGGAGACGAGGTAGTCGTCTTCAGAGAGTACGCCCTTGGCGATGGCGAGATGCTTGGCGAAGGTGGTACCCGGAGCGTCGGGATACTTCATGCAAGCGGCGAAGACCATTGTCGAGACGAAGGGTATGGAGAGCGAGTAGGTCATCATCTCGTCATGCTCATCGAATGTCAGCTCGTGGAGCTGGAGACCGAGGCTACCGTAGAGATCCTTGAAGAAGACTCGTCCGAGGTGGTCGCCCTCGCTGATGACGACAGCGTGGTTCTGGCTCAACTCGCGCAGATTGGCGAAGGTGGGACCGAACATGGGGTGCGTCGAGACGAAGGGGTGACCGCTGCGCTTGTAGAAGTCGAGAAGACCCGTCTTGACGGACGCGATGTCAGACAGCATGCAACGCTCGGAGGTGTAGGGGACGACATCCTCGAAAGTCTTGAGGGTGTACTTGAGCGTCACGGCATTGATCAGGAGCTCGGGGTCGAAATCCTTAATCTCCTCAAGAGATGTGAGCCTTCTAGTGTTGAAGACATATTGCAGTTTTCGGACGTCGGTGTCGTAGATGGCCACGTCGTGGAGCAGGCACATCGTGTCGGCGAGGAAAGAGCCCATCTTGCCGGCGCCTACAATGCATATTCTCATCGTCTGGGGGCTTTTTATTTTTTTGCTTTCTGAAGCTCGAGCATGACGGCGGTCTGTCGGTTGACGCTCTCCTCGTGGATTGCCTCATAGAGCTTGATGACGAAGTCGGGGTTCAGCTTGTTCTGCTCGGCCGTAGCGCGACGGCTCTCCAGAATCTCGTCATAGCGGCGTGCCTGGAGCACCGTGATGCCGTTCTCGAACTTGTATTTAGCGATTTTCTCGGAGATGCTCATCCGTTTTGCCACAATCTCGACAATCTGCTTGTCGAGGAGGTCGATCTGCTGGCGGAACTCGTCAAGCTCGGTGCGCGGCTTGTCACCGATCTTGGCGTCGCGGATGACGATGTCGTTGAGAATCATCTTGAGGTGGGCGGGCGTCACTTGCTGCTTGGCGTCGCTCCAAGCACGCGCGGGGCACTCGTGGCTCTCGATGATGAGACCGTCGAAGTTGAGGTCCATGGCCTGCTGCGCGACCTCAAGAATCAGCTCGCTGTCGCCAGAGATGTGGCTCGGGTCGTTGATGATGGGGAGCTGAGGGAGGCGGCGATGGAGCTCGATGGCGAGCTGCCACTGGGGGTCGTTGCGGTACTTGATCTTCTGGTATACGGAGAAGCCGCGGTGGATGGCGCCGAGCCTCTTGATGCCTGCGCGGTTGAGACGCTCGAATGCACCGAGCCAGAGCTCGAGGTCAGGGTTGACAGGGTTCTTGACAAGGATGGGCATGTCGGTGCCTCGGAGCGCGTCGGCAACCTCCTGAACCGCAAAGGGGTTGGCAGTGGTGCGTGCGCCGATCCAGAGCATGTCGACGCCGTACTTGATGGCCTCGTAGACGTGTTGCGCCGTTGCGACCTCGACGGCCGTGTACATGCCTGTTTCTTTCTTAACCCTCTGGAGCCAAGGGAGACCGACGGAGCCGACGCCCTCGAAGGAGCCCGGACGGGTGCGCGGCTTCCAGATGCCGGCGCGGAAAATCTTTATGCCGTTGGCCGCAAGCTCGCGGGCGGTGTTCATGACTTGCTCCTCAGTCTCTGCGCTGCAGGGGCCGGCGATGACGAGAGGGCGTTTGGCGTCTACTCCGGGGAGGAGTATGGACTCGAGGTCGAGTTTTGCTTCCATGTTGTGTATGGTGTCTTTTCTTGTTATTCTACTTCATTGACTTAATTCTCTTGAGGGCTTCCTCGAAGACGGGGACTTTGGCGCAAAGCGAGATGCGGAGGAAGCGCGTGCCCTGGCTGCCGAAGATGAAGCCCGGCGTGATGAAGACGCCCGTCTGGTGGAGGATGTCGTCGCTCTGCTGCTCAGCGTCCTTCCACTTGTCATCGACCTTAGCCCAGACGAACAGACCGCCTTGGGCGGGGTTGTATTTGCAGCCGAGGGCGTCCATTATGGCGAAGGCATATTTCTGCCTGCGACGGTACTCGGTGTTCAGCTCGGAGAACCACTCCTTGTCGAGCCTCAGTGCCTCGACAGCCGCGAGCTGCATGGGGCGGAAGACGCCGCTGTCCATATTGCTCTTGACGCGGAGGACCGTCTCGATGACCTCGGCGTTTGAGGCTGCCATGCCAAATCGCCATCCTGCCATGTTGTGGGCCTTGCTCATGGAGTTGAGCTCGATGCAGACATCTTTAGCTCCTTCGACGGAGAGGATTGAGATGGGGTTGTCGTTGAGGATGAAGCTATAAGGGTTGTCGTTGCAAATCAAGATGTTATGGCGGCGACCGAAATCTACGAGTTTCTGGTATAGCTCCATGGTGGCCGGTGCGCCAGTGGGCATGTTGGAGTAGTTGGTCCACATGATTTTGACGCCCGAGAGGTCGGACTTCTCAAGCTCGTCGAAATCGGGTTGCCAGCCGAGATGCTCGTAGAGCTTGTAGGTGTGGGTCTTAGCGCCGACGAGCTTGGCGACCGAGGAGTAGGTCGGGTAGCCCGGGTCGGGGACGAGGACGCCGTCGCCCTCGTTGATGAAGGCCATCATGATGTGCATGATGCCCTCTTTGGAGCCGATGAGGGGGAGAACCTCATGGTCGGGATCGAGGCTGACGCCATACCACTTTTTGTACCAGTCGGCATAGCCTGCCCTGAGCTGTGGGATGCCGACGTAGGGTTGGTAGCCGTGGACGTTGGGTAGTGCGGCGTTGTCGGCGAGCGTCTTGACGACGGTCGGGGCGGGAGGCATGTCGGGGCTTCCGATGCCGAGGTTTATGACGTCGACTCCCGACTTGCGCATGGCATCGAGACGGCGGTTGTTGCGCGAGAAGTAGTACTCCTCGACTTTGCTCGCGCGGTTGGCTGGCGATATTATCATTGTTGCTTGATTGTTAGATTATCATTTTCAGTTTTCGTCGGACTGTCGACCCGTCTCATATTCACCAAGGATTCGGAGCGACGAGCACAGGGGTCGGACAGCCGAGATGGATTGGACGTAGCGCGTGTAGTTCTTGAAAGAGAGGTCGACGTAGAAGATGTATTCCCACTCGTGCCCGACGACGGGGTTTGACTGGATCTTTGTCATATTGATGCCGTAGAAGGCCAAGACAGTCAGCACTTTAGAGAGGCTTCCGACCTCGCTTGCCTGCGGGAGGGTGAAGACGATAGAGGCGCGGTCGATCCTGTTTTGTGCGAGGAGGTCGTCGCGGTCGCAAAGCGAGCTCTCGTTGACGATAAGGAAACGCGTGAAATTCTTCTTGTTGGTCTCGATGCCGCTGCGGATTATGTTGAGCCCGTAGAGGTCTGCGGCTATGGCGGGCGCGATGGCGGCTACGTCTTTCTGACCTTTCTCGGCGACCTCCTTGGCGGAGAGGGCTGTGTCCTCGCTCTCTATGAGGCGGATGTGGGGGTAGTCTTTGAAGAAGGCTTTGCATTGCGCGAGGGCCATCGGGTGTGAGTGGACTTCGCGGATGTCTTCCATGGCGACGCCGGGGAGCGCCATGAGGTTGTGCTTAATTCGCAGCTTGTACTCGCCAAGGACCTCGAGTCCGGAGTCTTTGAGAAGCGTGTAGTTGGCCTGTATGGAGCCTACGAGAGTGTTCTCGATGGCGCAGATGCCGTAGAGGTCGTCCTCTTCGCGGACGCGGCGGAAAAGCTCCTCGAACGTCAGGCACGGGACGACCTCGACATCGTAGTCGCGGAAGAACTCCCTTGCGGCGATCTCGTGGTTGGCGCCGCTGACGCCCTGAATGGCAACTCGTCTTTTCTGCTTCATTGGTTGTTTGTTGTCTCTCTTAAAGAGTAATCTTGTTATGAAAAAGTTGAGGCCCGCCTGAAAACTCAGGTGGGCCTCGCCAATTTATCTTGCTCGTGCTTCTTTGCGCTTACATGCGGCACCCACCTGCTCCCCTGCTAAAAGCAAAGAAGTAAAAGTAAAAGCCGTAGTAAAATCGCATTGTCTGCATTTGTCTTGTCGTGTTATTTTCACTTGGGCAAAGATAGAAAAACTTTGAATAAGTTATCCCGCCTCGCATTAAAATTTATACGCAAACGTCTATTTTCTTACGTGAAAGTTATTCTTTATGCACGTGAGACGACGATTTGCCCAGAGGATGTGGCGGTTACGCGGACAGTCGTGCCGCGCTCGATATACGTGCCGTCAGAGATGGCATCGTAGGTGACACCATCGACAACGACTTTGCCACCTGGGCGAAGGTCGGTCGCGGCTGTTCCGTCATGACCGACGAGGGCCTCGACAGCATCTTTCTCGACGCCGACGTACCCCTCGCTTGTCTCTTGTACGGTCTCGAGCGTCAGGCGCGCCAAGGGGCTTCCTTTTTTCGCCTTGAAGAACTTATTGCCTAAGAACACGCACAATGCCACGGATGCGACGAGCGAGAGCGTCACCATCCAGAGTGACGTGGCGATTTGTGAAGTAGGGACTGCTTCGAAAGACAATCCGTCATTGCCGACAAGGCTGAGCACGAGACCCGCCACGGTGCATATTATTCCTGCTATGCCAGCCACTCCGAAGCCCGGGATGACGAACACCTCAAGGGCAAGCAGGATGAGACCGACGATGAAGAGCAAAATCTCCCAATATTGCGCCAGACCGTCGAGGTAGAGGGGGGCGAAATATAGGACGGCAGCACCGATGGCGACGAACAGAGCCACGCCTATGCCGGGCGTCTGAAGCTCGAAATATATGCCGCCGATGATGAAGAGGATGAGAATCCCGCGGAGCCACGTCGAGAGCAGTCCTCCCTTGATGTTCTCGAAAGTGGAAGGCTCATACCGCATGACGACCGCGCCCGGAGCGACATGGTCGACGACCTGCCCGACGCTGGTCATGATGCCCTCACAATAGTTGAGTTTTTGAGCCTCCTTGGCAGTGAGCGTCAGGACGTGGGCGGAATCGATGACACCGGGGATGACAACAGACTCGTCTACAAAAGCCTCGGCGATGCGAGGGTCGCGCAGGTAGTGGCGCGTCGTGTCGGGACCCATCCAAGGGTGCGCCTCGGCGGTTGAGCGCATTATGGCGCGCATGTAGCTCTGGTATTTGTCGGGCATCTTGCCGCCGTCTGTTCCACTGACGACGGTAGCGGCGCCGATGCTGGAGCCCGGGCTCATGAAGATGGAGTCGCACGCCGTCGCTATGAGCGCGCCTGCGGATGCGGCATTGACGTCGATGAAGGCGTAGACTGGTATTCGGCTGGCGAGGATTGCGGAGCGGATGGAGTCGGCGAAGGTGACCTCGCCGCCGTAGGTGTTCATGTGGAGCACGATGTGGTCGGCCTTTATCTCACGGGCCAGGCGCAATGCGCCATCGGTATGTACCCATGCGGTGCTGCCGATTTCCTCCTTTATGTCGAAGACCAGCACTTTTTGTCCTTCGTCGGCATTGGCGAAGGCGGGTATCGACATGAGGGCGCACATGGCGACCAAGAGTATTGTCATGAGACGTCTCATCGGGATGTGTTTTTATTTTTTATAGCCTTTAAAGATAGGCATTTTTTGTTAGAAAGCAGCGGCGCGGCGACGACTTGTTTACAGCGTCGGCAGGTTTTACACGGCGACAAAAAAGCCGCAAGAGTTGTGACGTCTTGCGGCTAAGAGCCTGATTGGCTTAATATTCTAAATCAATGGGATGCCAGCCTCGTTGCACTTCTGGCGCATGTCGTCGGGCCAGAGGGACGCTTGGATCTCACCGATATGAGCCTTGCGGAGGTAGAACATGCAGAGGCGCGACTGGCCGATGCCGCCACCGATGGACTGAGGCAGCTCGCCAGCGAGGAGCCTCTTGTGGAAGTAGAGTTCCTTGCGGTCTTGCGCGCCGCGGGCGTCGAGCTGGCGGAGGAGCGCGTCGCGGTCGACGCGGATGCCCATGCTGGAGAGCTCGAACGAGTGGCCGAGAACCTCGTTCCAGACGAGGATGTCGCCATTGAGACCATGGTGTCCGTCACCTGTTGGGGTGCTCCAGTCGTCATAGTCTGGTGCGCGTCCGTCATGCGGCTCGCCGCCGTTGACAGGGCCTCCGATGCCCATGATGAACACCGCGCCATATTCTTTGGTTACCTTGTCCTCGCGCTCCTTTGGGGTGAGGTCGGGGTATTGGGTGGCGAGATCCTCGGCGTAGACGAAGTGGATTTCGTCGGGCAGCTGTGGGCGGATTTGCGGATAGTGCTCACAGACAATGTATTCGGTGCGTTTCATGGCGCCGTAGATGCGCTTGACGATGTTCTTGAGGTAGTTGATGTCACGTCGCCCGTCGGGCATGACCATCTCCCAGTCCCACTGGTCGACGTAGAGGGAGTGGATGTTGTCGAGTTCCTCGTCGGAGCGGATGGCGTTCATGTCGGTATAGATGCCATAGCTTTGCTCGATGCCGTAGTCGGCAAGGATCATGCGCTTCCATTTGGCGAGCGAGTGGACGACTTCGGCTTTTTTGTCGCCGAGGTCCTTGATTGGAAATGTCACGGCACGCTCGACTCCGTTGAGGTCGTCGTTGAGGCCGGTGCCTTTAAGCACGAAGAGCGGTGCCGTCACGCGTCGGAGTCGGAGCTCTGCGCTAAGGTTCTGCTGGAAGAAGTCCTTGATGTAATGGATTCCCATTTCCGTCTCACGGAGATCGAGGAGCGGTTTGTAGCCTTTGGGTATGAAAAGTTTAGACATTTCCTTGTTTTTGACTTTTCAAAGTTACGAATTAATATTCAAATGGGACGCATTCTTAACAAATTAAATTCATATATACACATTTCACGTTAAGTTTATACGTTTTGTTTGCTGATTTATCGGGTTGCGGGGAGGCGTGAGAGGTTGATGCTCTTTGGTTTGTTATGGGAAAAAATATAAATTCATGCCACTTAGTCACGATAACACACAAACCACTGTCATGCCATACGAAATAGGTCTGGTCCTCGAGGGCGGGGGAATGCGCGGCGTATTCACGGCCGGCGTATGCGACGCCTTGCTGGACTACGACGTCATGTTCCCCTACGTGATAGGCACCTCGGCGGGCGCAAGCAACGGGTGCGTATACCTTGCCCGCCAGCGAGGGCGCAACCGCTACATAGATATCGACCTTCAGACCGTGCGCCCGTATGTCGGGTTGCGGTCGGTGCTTCGAGGGCAGGGAGTCATAGACCTCGACTTCATTTTCAACGAGATAGAGCAGAAATACTACCCGTTCGACTTCGACACCTACGCCAATAGCGGCAGTCGTTTCGTCATCGTCTCCACCAACGCCCTCACGGGCGAGGCCGTCTATACCGAGGAGACCAAAGACTTCGCCCGTTTCGTCGACGCCAGCAGGGCAAGCTGCTCACTGCCAGTCCTTTGCCCGAAATGGCACATCGACGGAGTGCCGATGGTCGACGGCGGCGTGGCCGACTCGATTCCCTTCGACCATGCTCTTGAGGACGGGTGCAAGCGCGTGGTCGTCGTCACGACGAAGGACGCCACATACCGCAAGAGCGAGAAACGCGTGTGGATGCCCGGACGCATCTATAAGGAATACCCTCAGTTGCGCGAGGCTCTCATGACGCGCGGCAAGAGGTATAACCAGCAGCTCGACCGCCTCGGCGAGCTTGAGAGCCAAGGCATAGCCCATGTTGTGCGCCCGTCGGACATGTTCGGCGTAAGTCGCACGACGCAAGAGGCGGAGCCGCTCGAAGCCCTCTATGCCGAAGGTCTCCGCCAAGGGCGCGAGCTCGCCCTATGGATGAAGAACCAAGCCTTAACAGCATAAAAAAACATCACCGCATTGGCACAACTGAACGTCTATTCGGCATCTGCCGGCTCGGGCAAGACCTACACCCTCGCAAGGACGGTCATCGACATTCTCGCCCGCAACCCACTGTCATACGACCACATCCTCGCCGTCACCTTCACCAACAAAGCGACGGCCGAGATGAAAGAGCGCATCGTCGGCGACCTGCACCTGATGGTCTCGGGCGACGCCGAAGACAGGAAGCGCCGCGACCTCATAGACCACCACGTCAAGTCGACAGGTCTTGACGAGAAGACTCTCATCGAGCGTTGCCAGGTGGCCTTGCGCAGCATCCTCTACGACTATGGGCGTTTCTCGGTCAGCACCATAGACCGTTTCGTCCAACGCGTCTTGCGAGCCTTCGCCTACGAGCAGGGTCTCACGGCCAACTACGCCCTCTCGCTCGAGAACGACGAGATTGTCCAAGCCGCCATGACGGACATGATGGAGAGCCTCGCGGAGCATGAGGACCTGTGCGCCCACCTCGTCAAAATGGCGCAAGACAAGTTGGAGGAGGAAAATGGTTGGTCCATCGAGAAAGAGATCAAGAAAATGGGCATGCTGCTGCTCGACAACGACCGCGACAACCTCGCTGACAGCAGCGTCATGACAATCGACAACATAGAGCTTCTCAAAAAAGAGCTTGGCGCAAAAGAGCGCAACCTCTTCATGAGGATATATGACTTGGCTGCGGAATTGGCTTCGGAGCGCGAAAGGTGCGCAATCACCGACGTCAACAAAAGGAGCTATCCGCAGAGAATGCTCGACGCAATGCCCGCCAACAACTTGCCCAAGGGGGAGACAGGCATCCCCGCAAGTTTCAAAAAGTGGGCAGACGAAGCGAAAGACAAGCTCTTAAAATTAAACGAAAAGCTTGTAAACAAGAGCTCAAAAGGCTTAGTTGACGAGTTCATTGCGAAAATGGGCTCCATAAAGGATGAGGCATTGCCAATAGTCCAAGAGTTGAACTCCATAACAGCTATCAGAAAGAATCTCAACACGATAGCCGTCATGGGCGACCTTGCCCAACACATCAGCTCGGTCGAGGAGCGCGAGAACCGGCACAGCCTGAGCACGTCGGGCGGCATGTTGCGCGAGTTGATTGACGACTGCCCTGTGCCGTTCATTTACGAGAAATGCGGCGCACGGTATGACACCATCATGATTGATGAGTTTCAGGATACCAGCCATACACAGTATGAGAATTTCGACCCTCTCTTGCGCAACAGCCTTGCCGAAGGGCACGACTGCCTCATCGTCGGTGACGTCAAGCAGAGCATCTATCGCTTCCGCCAAGGCGACTGGCGACTTCTCGGGCAGCGCGTCGCTGCGGATTTCCCTGAGACGAACTACAAACCCCTGTCCGACAACTATCGCAGCCTCAAGGAGATAGTGGTATTCAACAATGCGATATTCGCCAAACTGCCTGCCGTGATGGACAAGGAAGCAGCCAGTCCTGCCGACCCAACCGACACCATGGAGGCAATGTATGCCGACAGCCAACAGACGCCGCACAAGTCGGCAGGCGGCTATGCATCCATAAGAATATTCAAGGCGGAGAAAAACAACCTCCAAGCCACGAGGGAATACGCCAACAAACAGTTCATCGAGTCGTTGCGCATGTTCCACGACGAGAAGGGCTACCCCTATTCCGACATCTGCATCCTGGTTCGCAAGAAGACGGATGGGGAGAAAGTCATTGAGCAACTGGGCAAAGAGGGCATTCCCGTCATGTCAGAAGATTCGCTCCTCGTCATGAACAGCTACGCCACGCAATTCATGTCCGACGCCATGAGGTACGTCTCCACTGGCGAGCAAGCTCCACTCTTCGCCGCCGTCAGGTCTCTTACAGGCTCCGACGTGGCAGACCTCGCTCGCAGGTGGGATGCCGAGCGCGAGACGTGGGCTGGCAAATTCGACGAACTGAGAGGCTTAGGGCTCGTCGAGATGGGTGGCGAACTGATAAACATGATGCCCAAGGCGATGCGCAACGAGCAGATGCCTTACATCGACGCCTTCATGCAAAACATGCGCGACGAGATATGCAACGGCATCACGACACTCGACGCCTTCCTCAAGACAGTTGAAGACAATGAGGGCAAATGGATCCTCAGTGCGGCGAGTGGCGAAGACGCCGTCAGGATCATGACAATCCACAAGTCTAAAGGATTGGAGTTCAAGGTTGTGCTTATCCCCTACACCGATTGGAGCATAAAGAACCACACCAACCCTTCGACAATATGGGTGCCAATCGACAGGCTCGACTTGGAAGGCGAGGCATGGCGAGGTCGCATGTTCCCGGTCAAGCATAATACCCAGACTCTCGACAACAGCCTTTTCCAGCCAGAAAGCGCAGCAGAGACGAGGGCAATTTATGAAGACAACATCAATACCATATATGTTGCCTTCACACGCCCAACCGACGCTCTGATGGTATGGGGCGTGTATACAATCAAAGGCTCCATGTCCGAGATGCTCGATCAGGCTGTTACCACTGTCGACGAGACGGTCGACGGCTTGGTCAAAAAGACCGAAAGCATTGCAAACGAGGCTATCACGATGCCCGACGGCACCGAAGACTCGGTATCAGCCACCATTAATAGTCTCGAAATAGGGACGCCTCCATCGTATCACGACAAGAAACCAGAGCCTCTGCCAGCAATCGACGTCCCGATGGCGCACGCCTACCGCCCAAGCTCCAGCCCCGCGATAAACACCCAGGTCGAAATGGGCGAATACGAGCGACGAGCCGACATGGTCAGCTACGGACTCACGATGCACGGAATCCTTGAAAGCGTCACGACCATGGCCGACCTGCCCAACGCTATATCGCACGCCGTAACCTGCGGACTCGTACTCCCATCCGACGCAACAAAATTGGAAGAGGAGCTCAACCGACGCCTTACAGCACCAACCATCGCCACATGGTTCGACGGCTCGATGACCGACGTATGGGCAGAGACCACCATGATAGGTCCTGACAGACGCCTGCGCCCCGACCGCATCATGCGCTCACCATCGGGCGAGACGGTCATCGTCGACTACAAGTTCGGTCGTGCGGAACGTCCCGAGCACATTGAACAGGTCCGCCAATACATGGCATGGCTGTCCGATGCCGAATTTCCCAATATCAAGGCCTACCTCTGGTACTACACCCTCGGCAAGGTCGTCGAAGTCGAGCAAGAGAAGTAACCCACTGCCGCATAGACGAATAAGGAACGCCGCCGCCCCACAACGAGAGTGGGACGGCGGCGTTCTTTTTATTCTGCTTATCGCTTTCTACTCGATAACCATCTGACCGCTTGATGTGCAGCCATAGATCTTATTGTCATACATTGCCTCGGCAGTCGTTGCGGGGCGATAGTACGTGCCAGCGTATGTCGCGCTCAACGTGGCGTCCAGTACAAGGTACGAGCCTACGGGCAAAGTATTGGCGTAGAAGAGGATGCGGTCGTCGCGCACATCCATGTAGCTACAATTCTCACCCTTCACAGCACGGATAATCTCGACACCGGTGGGCAAGGCATGCGTCACTGCGATATTCTCAAGGTCACGACCTGACGTGTTGCGGATGATGAACTTGACGGAATAGGTGTCGCCAGCCTTGACGTTGTCCAGCGTAAGCATGTCGCCCTTAGTCGACTTGGCAACAACGGAGACGTTCAGACCATTGCTTACCGACTCGACATCCTGCTGCCCAGCTTGCGCCCTCGTCGTCAGAGAAGCGTAGATGAGTCCGTCGCCATCGTTCTTGACCTTCAACTTCTTAGCCGTCGACGGCTCGATGTCGCTCTGCCATGACGACTTGCTGCTCTCGACAGCCGCAAGTTTCTTGCCGTCTGCGTAGACCGTCGCCTCAAGCTTGGACGATATAGGGTTTTTCTTCGCATAGCGCGACCATGCCATAAGGCTCCTGCCCGTCTGGTAGGTGCTCATCCACCCGTCGGAGACGAGCGTCTTGCGGAGCGACTCGGCTGTTTGCGCGGCATTGGCGTCATCGACCGCCGCCTGTGCTATGAGACGAGAGACGTCATCGCCGCTGCCGCCCTTTTGCAAGAGGCTCTCAGCCTCGCTCTTATGGCCAGCCAATGCGTATGCTGCCGCCAAGAAATTGTACGCCTCGGGCTGTGGAACCTTGAGCGACTCGCGCACACGGTTCATTGAGCCGAGGTTGGCCTTCTTGTCGAGAGCCAAAGCATAAAGAGCCAATCCCGCGCTGCCAGGTGTCTTGACATTCAAGTTCTTAGACAAGTAATTGGCAAGCGACTTCTTGACGCTCGACTGTACATAGTAGCCGCGGCTCTCAGCCTCGCTGAAGAAGATGTAGACATAGGCGGAGCACCAATAGTTAGAGAAGCTGCCTCCTGCCCAATAGCCTATGCCGCCATCGGAGACGACATGCTTATACAGCTTGTTGATGGCATATTTGACGTTCGTCTCGATGGTTGCCTTCTGCTCTTTGGTCAGATCGGTAAAGTCGTCCAAATACAACTGCGCCAACGCCTTAGATGTTGTCTGCTCGGCGCATCCGTGAGGATATTCGATAAGTTCAGCCACGCGTGGGGCAATGTTGAGCGGCTTTACGGAGCTAAGCTCGACGATGGCGTTCTCAAGGGTGCCCTGCTCAGCTGCGACGTCGGCGCTCCACTCTTTGCCAGGCTGAATTGTAGCCTCGCTCGTCGTGGATATGATCTGACCTTCGTGGCGAACCTTCAGGCGCGTAGTGTAGTCGCTCTTTTCGCTCTTGCTCGACGCGACGATGCTGACCGTCGCCTCGCCTGCCTCATCGCCAGCCTCGATATTGAAGGTTACGGTCTTTTCGCCCTCGCCGTCAAGATTGACGCTCTTTGTCGATTCGCCGACGACCTTGACGCCATCGGCTGCCGTAATCTTCACGTCGACGTTGCCCAACGCCTGCGACGCCATGACAGTGGCCGAGACGCTCGCCTTGTCGCCAACGCCTATCTGGCGAGGCATGGTGCCGTAGAGCATGAGGGGCTTAGTAACCTTGACGCTCTTCTCCGCACTGCCGTACGCGTTGCCATCGGTGGCGACAACCATCATGCGGACACGACCAACGTAGCTTGGCACGTCGATCTCATGCGACTTCTTCTCACCCTTCTTGAGTGTGAACGGTCCGACGAATTTGACAATGGGCGTGAAGCGGTTGACAATGGCCTTGGGCGAGTTGTTGAGCATAGCGTCGTCACCGCCGATGCTGAACATCTGCTCAATGCGACCGCCATATGCGCCAGCTACGATATTGTATACATCCCACAGGTTGACGCCCAACGCCTCGCGTGCGTAGAAAGTCTCCCACGCGTCGGGCGTCTTGAAGTGCGTCAGGTCAAGAAGGCCCTCGTCTACAATGGCCAACGTATATGCCATCGGGCGACCCGCCTGTTCGCTCACGGAGACCGTCGCCTTGGCCATGGGTCTAATATCGTCCTTGGAAGTGATGACAGGCGAGAGGTGACTATCCGTCGACGTGACTGTAGCCTGCGCAATGCCATAAAGCCTCATCGGAGCGTCGTTGGCCGTCTGGTTATATGGCTGAACCATACTGACACAGGCGTAGACGTTAGGCATCATGTCGTTGGTCACGTCAATCTTGACGCTCGTCTGCTCACTGGTGCAAGCCACCATCTTGGTGCTCAGCAGTTTGCCACCTCGGCATAGGCTGACGATGCCCTGCGCTCCGTTGGCGGATGGGAAGGTGAGAGTCATCTGGTCGCCGACCTTATACTCCTCCTTGTCAAACTTGACGCTCAAAATCGTCGATGCGCCACTTCCATCAGCAGAACGGTCGCCAATGGTTTCCCAGTCAAAATAGGCAAGCGTACTTGCCGAATGACCACTTAACATGTCTGTTACACAAATGAGGTAGGTTCCCCAATCGCGGTCGGGGAAGTTGAGCGAGAACGTGGCATTGCCGCTCGCATCCGTCGTGAGGTTGAATTGCTTGACAAGACGATGATAGTTGTCAGAACGGAAATTGGCAAGCTCGTTTGTCGCGCTCCACCACCAGTAATATTCTGTCTTATAGACATCGACGGAGACCCACTCGCCATGCAGCCCTTTGCCGTTGTAGTCGACAGCTGCAACGTTGAAGGTGTGGCTCTCGCCCGTCGCCAATTGGGTGCGACCCTTCTGTGGTGTCTTGATGCCGACGTAATTGTCGTAGGGCGATACTTTCGTAAATCGCGAGTCGGTGCTGAAATCGCCGCTCGGCTCATAGACGCGCGTCGTAATGGCGGCACGCAACATGCCGGGAGCGTTGACTTTCACACGCGGCGTAAAGCCGATGACAGCATCACCACCGTCGTCGGTCACGCCACCACCAAGGCTCATGTTGCTAACGTCGAACTCTCGTGTGGCGTCATCAAAGACGAAGCCCGTCCATTTGTCAAATTTCGTCGTTATTGGAGCCATGGCGACCTCCGTCTCGTAGCGCAGCCCACCAACTTTCGTGCCGCTCAGCCACTCGGTATGCATCGACAGCGGCTGACCGCCCGGGCGGATAACCTCTGGCACGTCCATGTTGATTTTCAACCTATTGGGCTTGATGGTCTCGATGCGCAGACGTTTCTCGAATGTCGCTCCGCCGACGCTCACCTTTGCGCTCCATGAACCAGTTACGGCGTCAGCGTCGGTAGGCACGTTGAATGCGTAAAGCCCCATCTGACCTTCCTTACGGATCTGTCGGCTAATCAACTGCCCGAGGGTGTTCGACACCTCCAGCACGACAGGGTGATTCTCAGGCAGTTTGCCATCGGCGTCTTTGAGCATGAAGCCGATGTGCAATGTGTCGCCAGGACGCCATACGCCGCGCTCGCCATAGATGAAGCCCTTCAGTCCGTTGGTCTGAGCCTCGGCACCCGCTACGTCAAACGTGCTGGTCGAGAGGCTCTCGCCATTCATCATACGAAGGTATGAGTGGTCATTGTCCTTCGTCGCCTCGACGTAGAAAGGACGTCCCTTCACGGCGTCGGGCGAAATCGTTGCCTTGCCGTCGGCATCTGTCGTGGCGGTGCCGACAACTTGGTTCTGGAAGTTGAAGACATTGAGTTTCACGCCCTCCATAGGCTTAGCCGATGGCAGATCCATTGCCACGACTTCCGTCTCGTAGCCGTCGCCCATGAATGCCGAGAGTCCTATATTCGTCGCAAAGACGTTTCGCCCGTCTCCATTTCTCATGTAGTATGTCGCCTTAGACGGGTCGTCGCGCTCGTACCATACGTATTTCGACCAGTCGATGTCGTTTTCGTAATACCATCCGTCGCCACTGTCGAACTTGGCTATCATCTGGTTGAAAATGAGGTTGTCTTCCGCCTCAATCTCGCTCTTGGTCTTCTGCGCAAAATCCGCACTGGGCCATGCGCTCAATGCGCTGTCTGCCTCCAGTCGCACGCGATACAGTGCGCCAGGCTCGGCCTTTATGAGGCTGCCGAGGTCGAGAGAATATGTGTGCCAACGAGTGAAGTCGGCCGTCTCGTCAAAGTAGATGGTCTTGACGGCTACTGGACGTCCAAATCGCGTCATGTCGCTACCTTGGCAATCAAGGTTGTCGACCGCCATCAAGGAGCCTACGTTGTTGGCGAATATCTCAATGACTTTCACCCTCACGCCTCGCAAGTATATGGCATTGAATGGTATAGCCACATTGTCAGACAGAGGCACTATAACCCTGTTCGTAGTGAACTTGACAGCCGGCTTAGCCTCTTCCAGGCTGACGGCCAATTGCTGGTCCGCGCCCAAGGCTACGCCCGTCGCGCTCTTGATGTCGCCCGACAACCATACGGTCGCGTCACCCCTTGTGTTCGCGTCAGGATATAGGCGGATGGTGTTGCCGTCAACGTCGACAGCCTTGCTCTCGTTGCCGACGATGCTGGCCAAGCCCATCAGGTTCTGCTTCTCGTCGAGCCGCTTGGAGAATGTGACCTCGACGTAATACTGGTCCTCTTGTCGGCATCGGACGCTGACGACCTTCATCTCCGTGGTCGACGGCACTTCGCAAGTCGCCAAGGTGCGGTTGTCGCCCATGTCGTCCGAAGCTGTAACCTCCAATGTCTGGCTCTCGCTCTTGGCTGCCACCTCGACTTTCAATGTGTGGCGCATGCCGTCGCCGAGGTGCTCCCACGTGGGCGTGCCAATCGACGTGCGCACCCTCTTCTCCACATATTCGGCATCTTCCGAGTCGGATGTGATGATGGAGAAAGTGATGTTATAGACGTTGTCCTCTTTCTCCTCGAACGCGTCAAAATAACCTTGGAAATACGAAGGGCGCGTCTTTATGGAAAAAGTGAACGTACGCTCGCCACCCTCAGCCTCGGGAAACAGCTCCGCAATGTCTGTCGTCACGGTATATTCCGCATTGCGCTCAAGTCCATCGCTCGACGTGAAGACGAGCGTGTGGGCGTCGGCAAACGCGTATTTGCCATTCGCCGATGGCGACAGCTCCATAATGTCCGCAGCGTCGAGTTTTGCCAACCTGTCCTCCGCAATGTCTTGCGACAAGACAAGCACAACGCTCTGTGTGCGAGACACTTGTCCAGACGTGAAGCTATCCACGTACTGGTTGTAGCCCGATGCCTCTTTCTTTCCGCATGCCGTCATCAGCACGCAGAAAATTAGCATCAACGACCACAATGATAGTTTGGTCATTCTTTTCATTTCTTGTTGGTTTTCAGTTATATGAATATTAGGTGTTGTTTATGCAAGTTTATACGTTATTGCAATTAGTTGTTTCCAATGACGTTAAGAAAAATTCAAGCAGAATGACAACGTACAGTACGAAAGGAAACTCACCCCCAAAAGATGCTTTCTATCTGACGCTGAAGCTGACTGCCGCCGTCTGACCCGCATCCGTCACTACGGTCAACCTATGCTGCCCCTCCGACGGCTCAATCAACATCTGGTTCGTCCCATGTGTCTCGCCTAAATACGTGTCGTCCAAGTGCCAATAGACAACCACGTCGCCGCCCGACGCCACCTGGCACACCACGCCCTGCAACTTGCCGTCCAAGCTGCGCGTCCGCACCACTTTCTGACCCTGCTGCGGATATATGATGGCCACGCGACCCGCACCCGAATCCGCACAATCGGCTCTCATCGGCGGCAATGGCTCATAATCAGCATGATGCACCTTATAGTAATATTCCATCTTTGGCGGCAAGACGAATCTCGATTCCGTCCTCATCGCGTCCGTCGATTCGCACGACGAGTTGACCTGCCAACTCCCGTCCTCCGTCAAGTGCACCAAACGGCAATAGCCACATTGCTTGCTGTCTGCACATTGGCGAGGCAGCCGCACGGTATCGACCTCGGCGCACACGTCAGTGGCCAGCATGCCGCTACGCCTGCACACGACCATCTCGTCCTCGTCGTCAAGAGGCTCCTCAAACCATGCCGACGACGGCAAAAGAGAGAACACGTCGAACATGACCGGCGCGGCATACCCGACGCCCGTCATCCCGGAGCGCCCTTCGCCCGTCGCATTGCCAGTCCATACGCCAACGACGTAGTCGCGCGTCACGCCAACCGACCATCCGTCGCGACCTCCGTAGCTCGTGCCCGTCTTCCACGCCACTCGTTTCATCGAGCTGAACATCTGCCAGTCGGCCTCCTCCTCCGGGCGGCTAAGGTCGGCCATCGCCTTGAAGGTGTACCATATCGCCGCAGGCGCAGGTATCGTGGCCGACACTTGTTTCCGAGGGTGGCGCAATTCGCCATCCGGCGTGAGCCGCAGACTGAAAATATCTTTAAGTGGCTCTTTCATAGTGGCTTCTGGGTCTTTCTCATACGAGACCAGCCTCCGTGCCATCGATGCGTACATCCCGCACAAGTCCCACAAGGTCACCTCTGCGCCTCCCAATATAAGCGATGCGCCATAATGCCCCTCGTCAAATCGCAATGTGCTGATCCCCATCTGTTTGAGGTCGGCAAGGAATCGTCCTGTGTTATGATGCGACAACATCCTCACCAACGGCACGTTAAGCGACCGCGTCAACGCCTCGTCGGCATGCACAGCCCCGTTATACGTGTGGCTGTAATTCTGTGGGCTGAAGCCGTTTATGTCGAGCGGGGTGTCTGCCCACAAGCTGCGAGGCGTCATCTCCCCTCCGCTCAGCATCGTTGCGTAGAGCAATGGCTTGAGCGTGCTGCCGCTGCTGCGCTCCGCCGACACCATGTCGACCATCCACGTCGGCGACACGCGTGTCGAGTTGCCTATGTATGCCAACACGTTGCCCGTCTTCACCTCCGCCACCAGGACGCCTATGTCGTTCACCCTGCTAAGCATGTATCTTCGCGAATATTCGTCCGCAATAGATTGTATGTGCGTCTGCAACGAGCCGTCTATCGTCGTGTGAACTGTCGCCTTGCCTCGCGTGTCCGCGCTTCTCGATAGTTTCTGAAACAGTTGCGGCGACTTGTTCTCTATCGGGTATGGCTTCTCTGGCAGTGGCTCCATGACCGACAACTCATATGTCGCACTGTCTATCTCGTTGTCCTCCAATAGTTTCCTGAGCAATCTGTCCTTCTTCTCTTTCAATGCGTCGCGGTTTCGTGCCACGTGGATGCGCGCCGGCGCGTTTGGCAACACGGCCAACAACGCGTTCTCCGCCCACGACAATTCCGCAGCCCTACGCCCAAAGTATCGCCACGATGCCGCCTCCAGCCCCACGACGTTGCCGCCCATCGGGGCGTGCGACGCATAGAGCGACAATATCTCGTCTTTGCTGTGCGTAAGCTCAATGCCCACGGCGCACAACGCCTCCACAACCTTTTGCCCTATCGTCCGCGCCTGACCGCCATGAGCCATTCGCGCCAACTGCATGGTCAACGTGCTGCCACCCTCGGCCGCGCGCCCCTGGCGGATGTCGCTCCTCAACGCCCTCACTATGGCGATGGGGTCGATGCCAAAATGGTAACGGAATCTCTTGTCCTCAAATGTGGTGATGCATTTCTCAAACCGCTCCGGGACGCTGTCCTCCTGCGTAAACCGCCATTGCCCGTCGTCGGCTATCTGGGCTGCTATCAGCCTCCCGTCTCTCGCAAAAGCCACCCTCGATGCCGACTCCCTAAACAGCGGTCTCGGAACCATCAATAGGCATATTGCCATGAAGACTGCAAGTCCACACGCCACCCACGTCAATCTCCTGACCCACACGCATTTCCACGCCTCCGCCACTCTACTTTTTATTGCCTCTCGCCAGCTCATCTACCCAATTTTAAAATTGTCTACTTCCCTGCAATCCACGTACCGCGTACCCTTGCGTCGCACTGCGTCCCCCACTCTGCCGGCCTCGTCATAGCACTCCCAGCAGTGCATGGGCATCAACATCTTAGGCCTCACAGCTTCGCAAAATTGCTCCGCGCCGTCTGCAATATGCCTCCCGAGGTGCGGGTCGGCAGGAAACATCGCCACGTCGACTTCCGCCACGGCTTCTCTCATCTTGTTCAGTTCCGCTACGAAGTAGTTGTGCATCCGTCGGTTATCCTCTTCGCCACTCTCGTCGCGTATCCAGTCGTTAAAGTCCCCGGCGTGGAATATTCGTTTCCCGTCAAGCGTCACGAGCCACGACACGCCCACGTCCGTCGAGCCGAGGGCGCGTATCATGACGAGTCCGTCGCCGTACTCCTCTCCCCTGTGCAGCCACGTTATCCGCCCTTCTTCCCTCAATTCCCTATGCCGTCTCCTGATATCCGCCGACAAGATGTATCTTATTGGTTTTGAGGATGTCCATGTCAGCGTCACAGGGTTAAAATGGTCGGGGTGGACATGACTGACCAATACGTACACCTGCTTCTCCGTCGCCGCCACGAGGCTTGCCACGTCCTGCCGCCCGTCTCGCCAGTAGTCTATCACCACGACGGTGTCTTCGCTCTCCAGCCAAAAGCCACTGTGATATATGTACGTGATTTGCATCTGCGCATCTATTTATAACTTAGACAAATATATATAATTGCCTTTACCATCACCCCAAAAATCTCACAACCATCGCCTCTCTCCCTCGTAAAATGGGTTGTCACGGGAGGTCATTCCTTCCAACCAGCGCAATAGTTGTCAATCTAATAATCACCGATGCCGCGCACCCCAATCCACCTCGGGCAGCGCGGCATCGACGTGCATCAAATTCCTCATCCTTTCCCAACGCCAATCAACCAATCTTCATAAATTTGCGCCACACGCAAACCTATTACAGCAAACAATATGAAAAAACGTAAGCCGATCACCATCATAGCCGCAACCATCATCATGGCAGCATGCCTCTCCTCTTGCGGAACGGGACGCAGCTGGGGCAGCAAGAAACCCAGGTACGGCGGATGCCAAATTTCCGCAATCCAACTTCCTGCTTCTGAAACATTAGCGGCTCACTTTGCGTAAGACTATCCACGAGAAGCGGAAGAATCAGGTCGATAAATAAATTTTAACCTCAAAAATCGACCATCGAGATTCCACCTTCATAAACAATTAGCTAATTTAGCAGAACAAAATTTAGATGCGGATTATGAAAACAATAATGCTACTCATCGCCTCCCTCGCGGTCGCAGCCCTGCTCCTCACCTCTTGTGGCAGCTCGCAAGAATGCCCAGCCTACAGCCAGGCAAACATGAACGAGGCGACCGTCAACAGCGTGGCATGAGAATTGCCATACAAGGAATAGGGCTTACCTGTTCCTTTTTTTGTGCTGCGTATAAATTTTGCCAAACAACCGAAGTTAGTTAACTTCGCGACGCAAAGGAGGGGCGAAACCCTCCATGCAAAACAGATAGATAAAAAATCATATAATTCAAATCTACTGAAATGATTAAGATTGGTATCAATGGCTTCGGCCGCATCGGCCGCATGGTCTTCCGTGCTGCTGTCGAGAACTTCGGTAAAGACATCGAGGTTGTAGGCATCAACGACCTCCTCGATCCTGACTACCTCGCCTACATGCTCAAGTACGACTCCGTACACGGTCGCTTCAACCACGAGATCAAGGTCGAGGGCAACTTCATGGTTGTCGACGGCAAGAAGATCCAGGTCTTCGCTGAGAAGGATCCCGCTAACATCACTTGGGGCGCCCTCGGCGTTGACGTAGTCATCGAGTCCACCGGCTTCTTCCTCACCGAGGAGCTCGCAAGCGCTCACATCAAGGCTGGTGCCAAGAAGGTCATCATGTCCGCTCCTTCCAAGGACGCTACTCCTATGTTCGTCTACGGTGTCAACGACAAGACCTACGCTGGCCAGCAGATCATCTCCAACGCAAGCTGCACCACCAACTGCCTTGCTCCTATCTCTAAGGTCCTCCACGAGACCTTCGGCATCAAGCGTGGCCTCATGACCACCGTTCACGCCGCAACCGCTACCCAGAAGACCGTCGACGGTCCTTCCAAGAAGGATTGGCGCGGTGGCCGTGGCATCCTCGAGAACATCATCCCTTCTTCCACTGGCGCTGCCAAGGCTGTAGGTAAGGTTCTCCCCGAGCTCAACGGCAAGCTCACCGGCATCTCCCTCCGCGTTCCTACCTCCGACGTCTCCATCGTTGACCTCACCGTCGAGCTCAGCAAAGAGGCTACCAAAGAGGAGATCAACGCTGCTATGAAGGCTGCTTCTGAGGGCGAGCTCAAGGGCGTTCTCGGCTACACCGAGGATGCTGTCGTCTCCACCGACTTCCGCAACGATCCCCACACCTCCATCTTCGACGCTGACAAGACCCTCGTCCTCGACCCAACCTTCGTTAAGGTTCTCTCTTGGTACGACAACGAGTGGGGCTACTCCAACAAGTGCTGCGAGATGGCTCGTGTCATCGCAAAGAACTAAGCTTGTAGCTTAACTCTAATCATAGAGCCCTGCCTTCCAACCGAAGGCGGGGCTCTTTCCTTTTATAACACCATGACTCCCTTTAACATCACCCGACTTGCCTACCTCGCCCATTTTTAGTACCTTTAAGCAAAGAAAAAAGACTATTACTGCTACACTTCCAACCATCCATTCCATGAAACCATTCCAATTCCTCATCGCCCTCCTGCTCATCATCCTCTCACCCTCCTGCTCATCCGGCTTCAGCGACGACGACGACAACACGCAGCCAACCGACACCACAGCCTACGACTCCCCATGCCCATTCTCCTTCGTCGACACCTCCATCCACGTCTACACCAATGCGCTACGCATGGCCCACGTGACTGCCGACATATCCTGCGACGAGACAACCCAGACAACCCCATCCGTCAACATCATAATCAGCACATCAAAAAATCTCTCCAACCCTGACTCCCCAGGCTACACCGATGCCCAACTCAGCACCGACAACCTCGCCATAGACATCTTCGCCACAAACTTCCCCTCAACCGACGACACCTTTTACGCACAACTCGTCATATCCTGCGGCAAGACGTCCTCCCGTTCTGCCACGTTCAAAATCAACTTTCCCACCCTCCCCTCGCCCGACCCGCAAGAGCTCCAATCCGTCGACCTCGGGCTCTCCGTCCTATGGGCTACAACAAACCTCGGTGCCGCAACCGACACCGCCGAAGGCAACCACTACGCATGGGGCGAGATAGCCACCAAGAAAACCTTCACAACCGACAACTACGCCCACGCAGGACTCAACCTCGACAACTTCATCGCCGACAACATATGCGCCACACAAGGTCTCGACGCAGCCCTCGCCGCGGCAGGCGACGGATGGCGTCTCCCCACCTACGACGAGGTTCGCGAACTCTGCAAGTCGTGCTCCTTCCAAGGCGAGAAAACATCCGCTGGCAAAACGGCCATGCGCTTCACAGCCTCAAACGGCAACTCCATCATCCTCCCCTGCGCAGGCATCATCGACGGACGAAAGACCATCCACAATGACGAGTTCGACGGCACCAAGTCCTCAAAGCAATCCGGCTACTACATGACAGGCACCATCGGGCAAGGATCCGACAACGCCTGCTGCCTCCGCTTCAATATGGCATCCAACGGCTCCGACGAGTCCCTCTTCGTCTCCCGCGACGAACCCGTATGGCTCGGGTTCTCCATAAGGGCAGTCAAGGACCGATAACGCGCAAAAAAGAGAGGGAGATGTCGCCAGTCATCTGCCTGCGCCATCCCCCTTATATCCTGAGTCTCGCCGTAGCTACTTACCCATGCTCTCCCCCAGGCGATACACCTCTTCCTTAATCCGCGCCGCCTCTTCTCTCGGGTTCTTGCCTACGAGGCTCTCCCAACTGATCGGCTTCCCGAAAATCACGTCCACGTGCTTTCCCTCCTGCTTATACATCTCGTCCGGCAAATACAGCATCTCGATATTGAACTTTATCCCCAAAGCCTTCCTCACCTTCGCAAGGTTATAAAAGAAGTTGCTGTTACGACCAGTGATGAAGACAGGCACAATGTCGCGCTTCGACTCCACGGCCTTGCTGACAAACGCCTTCTTCCACTCCAGGTCCTTAATCTTCCCTCCCTGCTTGCGCGAGCATAATCCGGCAGGAAACATCAGCATCTGGGCGTCACTCGCAAAAGCCTCCTCCATCAGCTCAGCGGATCGCCGACCCGTCTTTCCCGTCTTATTGACAGGCAAGAATATGTCAGAGAAATTCTTCAAGAACAAAAGCATGTCGTTCACGGGAAACTTCAAATTCCTAAACTTCTTGCCAACCGCGCTAATCAGGGCCATCCCGTCAAGCCCGCCCATCGGGTGGTTCGACGCAAAAATAAAACGCCCCTCGTCTGGCACGTTCTCCAGCCCGTAGACGTCCATCGTCGCCTTGAACTTCCGCAATATATCATCCGCAAAGTCAATTCCCCGGCAATTCCTGCGCGCAACGATATACTCGTTAACGTCATCCTGATGAATCGTCCGCTTTAGGTAATTGACAATGAAGCGAGGCACCTTCGCGCCCTTGCTCTTGGCGGCGATAATCTTGTCGACGTCGATAGTCAACGTCCGCCTCGCCTCTTCTTCAGAAATATCTGTATTGCTCATACGCTCTTTTTCTTTCTCCCACAAATATAGTCATTCTTGACGACGCCACTGCCCCGCCGCCTCCCCACTCGTCCGCCTGTCTTCCCCCTCTTCCCTAATCCGTCAATTTTCACGCAACCTCTTCTTAAAATATGACTTCATGCTCGCCTTCGTTATTACCAGATTATTTTTTCTTTCAGCCTTCCTGCACGGACTTTCACTCCTCGCCATGCGCGCCAACCCCGTAGCTGAATAAAGAGAGAGTGTGTTAAAAACATTCAAGAACAACTCCCTCTCGTCCTCCTCTTTAAAATCCACATCCTCCATCGTCCTGTCAGCACGTATCTGGCGGTTTCCGTGTTCCTCGTACCTCTGTTGAATACACGGCAGCCCCGGCCCAAAAAACCAAGCTTTTATCTTTTCCGAAAACAACGGTTTGTTAAAACGGGCGAGGTGGTAGCCCTGCTCATAGTACAGCAGTTTCTGCAAACCCATATTCAAAAGCGGCTCTCCACGGTCTTCCGCCAACTTCAGCAGCATGTTCGCAAGTTTATATATGTCGTACGCCATAATGCTTAAAATGAGACAAATAAGGAACTACTTTGATTGCCTATTCCATCATAAAGTATAAACATTGAACTTCGTCTTCTCGTCAAAGAACGCTTTCAAACTTGCATTCGATATCACCTTGTTTTTTCTTGCATACGCTTTCTGCCACGGAGTCTCACCATGCGTAAGCCACGTTAAACCAGCAACCGAGTAAGCAGAAAAACGCATAAACACACTCCTGAGCACCCCCCACTCCCCGTCCTCTTTAAAAGCCACTGCCTCCATATCCCTATCATAATCTATCTGCCCATTCCCATATGATTTAAATTTCTCATGTATACACGGGACGGCAGGACCATCGGCCCACGCCTCTATCTTCTCAACGAACAAGGGCTTTTTATAGTAGGCGAGGTGGTAACCCTGCTCATAGTACAGAAGCACCTGCAACCTCCTGTTCGTCAACGGATCACCCTCATAGTTAGCCCACTTTAACAGCATGTTCGCAAGCCTATAAATATCATACGTCATAGTGAATAAACGGATTTAATCAGTCATGCCAATACAACAAAAAAACGTCCTCGAGCCTTGCGCAGCCAGCCCTACGGATAGAGCCGCGCCGCACGTCATCTCTCAGACGCTTCGCTTCTCAACCTAATCTATCCCATGCCCTGGCCTTTTAAGGCGTTGACGCATTGCGCCCCCTGGGTTGTTACGTCCGAAACTGCAATTAGGAATTACGAGTCTACTTCCGGTCTTTGACCAGCACCCGTAAAGGTATGCAAAATCTCCTTCCCTCCACAACCAAACCGCCAAATTAACAATCCACGATACGTCCCAACCCACACTTTTTCCTCCCTCCATCTCCTTTTTTCAGACCATACCTACCCCTCCGAGCCAAACAATCGCTCCTGTTGCATCAAAAAAATGCATCCGTCGCGCAACACATCAAATAAAAAAGTAAATTTGCAGCGTCTTACGATAAAAGACGGTCGAAATCTTCGGGGTGTAGCTCAGCCCGGTTAGAGTACACGTCTGGGGGGCGTGTTGTCGCTGGTTCGAATCCAGTCACCCCGACCGCAGATACGACTTAGGAGAAATCCTGAGCCGTATTTTTTTTTGTGCATACGCATAGCCCTTTAGAGAGGGCATAAAAAAGGTAAGCCCCTTGCTCAGATGAGCAAGGGGCTTACCTTTTTATTCTGTCACATCGCCTTTAGCCTTGCGGCTTCAAGCTGTGACGTTAGTCAAAAGACCTAAAGCTCGATCTCTTGAGAGTAGTCGATGCGGCTGAGACGGACGTAGGTGGAGTAACGCTCCTGGGCGGCCTTCTTCGTAGCGGCGTAGAGCTCGTCCGCCTTTTCGGGGAGAGCCTTGCGGAGAGAGAGGAAGCGAACCTCACCATCGAGGTACTCTTGGAACTTGTCCCAGTTAGGCTTCTTGGAGTCGAGCTGGAACGGGTTCTTGCCCTGCTCGGCGAGACGCGGGTCGAAGCGCCAGAGGTGCCAGTAGCCGCACTCGACGGCCCTTGCCTCCTCGGCTTGGCTCTTACCCATGCCACCCTTGACCTTAAGACCATGGTTGATACATGGAGCGTAGGCGATGATGAGAGATGGTCCGGGGTAAGCCTCTGCCTCGCGGATTGCCTTGAGGCACTGGGCGTTGTCGGCACCCATTGCGATCTGAGCTACGTAGACGTAGCCGTAGGTTGCCTGCATGAGGCCGAGATCCTTCTTCTTGATGCGCTTGCCTGCAGCGGCGAACTGAGCTACGGCAGCGATAGGGGTAGCCTTAGAAGACTGGCCGCCTGTGTTGGAGTAGACCTCAGTATCGATGACGAAGACGTTGACATCCTCACCCGAAGCGAGCACGTGGTCGAGACCGCCGTAGCCGATATCGTAGGATGCGCCATCACCGCCGATGATCCACTGGCTGCGCTTGACGAGGTAGTGGGAGAGCTCGTCGAGCTGCTGGCAGACGGGGCAACCTGCGGCTGCGCTCTTCTTGATCTCGGGAATGAGCTTGGCTGCGGCTTTCTTGCTGCCCTCAGCGTCATTCTGGTTCTCGATCCACTCCTTGGCAGCGGCCTTGTACTCGTCGCTTGTCTTGTCGGAGGCGATCATCTGCTCAAGGAGACGCTGGATGCGAGCCTTCATCTTCTTGTTAGCGAGGACCATACCCATGCCGAACTCGCCGAAGTCCTCGAAGAGGCTGTTAGCCCATGCAGGGCCTTGACCCTTCTCGTTCTTAGTGTATGGGGTAGATGGGATGGAGCCGGAGTAGATGGAAGAACAGCCGGTAGCGTTGGCAACCATCTGACGATCGCCGAAGAGCTGAGCGATGAGCTTGACGTATGGGGTCTCGCCACAGCCGGAGCATGCGCCGCTGAACTCGAAGAGAGGAGTAGCGAACTGAGAGTTCTTCGGATTTGCCTTGATGTCGACAAGATCCTGCTTGCTCTTGACGTTCTTGACGCAGTAGTCCCAGTTTGCAGCCTCGGGGAGCTCTGGCTCGAGAGGAACCATGGTGAGGGCCTTCTCCTTAGCCATGCAGACATCGACACAGTTGCCACAACCGAGGCAGTCCATGACGCCGACCTGAATGCGGAAGTGCATGCCCTTCATGGCAGCGGGAGCCTTCATCTCGATGGTCTCGCCCTTGAAGCCAGCCTTCTCGTCATTGTCGAGGACGAATGGACGGATACAGCTATGGGGGCAGACGAATGCGCACTTGTTACACTGGATACACTTGGAGGCGTCCCATTTCGGAACGAAGGTCGCAACGCCGCGCTTCTCGTAGGCAGCTGTGCCTTGCTCCCATGCGCCATCCTCGATGCCCTTGTAGGCGGAGACGGGAAGGAGGTCGCCATCCTGAGCGTTGATAGGACGGACGAGCTTGGAGATGTACTCGGGCTCGTTGCGTACGACAGGAGCGTCGTCTGGGAGGTTAGCCCAAGCTGGGTCGACAGCGAGGGTCTTGTACTCACCGCCACGGTCTACAGCAGCGTAGTTCTTGTCGACGACATCCTGGCCCTTCTTGCCGTAGCTCTTGACGATGAACTTCTTCATCTGCTCGACAGCGAGGTCTACGGGGATGACTTCGGTGATGCGGAAGAATGCGGACTGGAGGATGGTGTTGGTACGGTTGCCGAGACCGATCTCCTGCGCAATCTTGGTAGCGTTGATGTAGTAGACGGTTATGTTGTTCTTTGCGAAGTACTTCTTAACCTTGTTGGGGAGGTTCTTGACGAGCTCGTCGCCCTCCCAGATGGTGTTGAGGAGGAAGGTGCCGTTCTTCTGGAGACCACGGGTTACGTCGTACATGTGCAGATAGGCCTGGACGTGGCAAGCGACGAAGTTAGGGGTCTTGATCTGGTAGGTAGAACGGATTGGGTTGTCACCGAAGCGGAGGTGGGAGCAGGTGAAGCCGCCAGACTTCTTGGAGTCGTAAGAGAAGTAGGCTTGGCAGTGCTTGTTGGTGTTGTCACCGATGATCTTGACGGAGTTCTTGTTAGCGCCGACGGTGCCGTCTGCGCCGAGACCGAAGAACTTAGCCTCGAACATGCCTTCGCCACCCATAGGGACCTCCTCTTTTGCGGGGAGGGAGGTGAAGGTGACATCGTCGTTGATGCCGACGGTGAAGTGATCCTTAGGCTGCGGCAGCTTGAGGTTGTCGTAGACGGAGGTGATCATGGTCGGGGTGGTATCGGAAGAGCCGAGACCATAGCGACCGCCGACGATCACGGGGGCGTTTGGCTGACCGTAGAAAGCGGCCTTGACGTCGAGGTAGAGAGGCTCGCCATCGGCGCCTGGCTCCTTAGTGCGGTCGAGGACAGCGATTGCCTTGACGGTCTTAGGAACAGCGGCGAGGAGACGCTCGACAGAGAATGGGCGATAGAGGTGTACGCTTACCATACCGACCTTCTCACCCTGCTTGGCCATATAGTCGATGGCCTCGCGGGCAGCCTCGGTTGCGGAGCCCATGAGGATGATGACGCGGTCGGCATCGGGTGCGCCATAGTAAGTGAAGGGCTTGTACTCGCGACCAGTGATCTTGCTGATCTCGGCCATGTAGTGCTCGACGACGGCTGGGACTGCGTCGTAGTAGCGGTTGCAGCTCTCACGGTGAGCGAAGAAGGTCTCCGGGTTCTCGGCCATACCCTTAGCCTGAGGATGCTCAGGAGAGAGTGCGCGCTCACGGAACTCCTTGATAGCCTGCCAATCTACGAGAGGACGGAGATCCTCCATGTCCATCATCTCGATCTTGTGGTACTCGTGGCTTGTGCGGAAGCCGTCGAAGAAGTTGATGAATGGGACGCGGGTCTTGATGGAAGCGAGGTGAGCGACGGCGGCGAGATCCATGACTTCCTGGACGGAGCCTTCGCAGAGCATGGCGAAGCCAGTCTGGCGGCAAGCCATGACGTCGCTATGGTCGCCGAAGATACAGAGGGAGTGGGTGGCAAGGGTGCGCGCCGATACGTGGAAGACGGAAGGGAGGAGCTCGCCACCGATCTTGTACATATTGGGGATCATGAGCAGGAGACCCTGCGACGCCGTGAAGGTTGTCGTGAGGGCGCCAGCCTGAAGGGAACCGTGGACGGCACCAGCGGCGCCACCCTCAGATTGCATCTCCTGGACGGAGACGGTATCGCCGAAGAGGTTCTTGCGGCCCTGCGCTGCCCACTCGTCAACGTGCTCCGCCATAGGGGACGAAGGCGTGATGGGGTAGATGGCGGCGACCTCCGTGAACATATATGCTATGTGCGCGGCGGCTTCGTTACCATCACAAGTGATGAATTTCTTTTCCTTTGCCATTTGATATGCTAACAATAAAAAGTTAATGTATCGTACTGATTTTATGGTGTCGGGGAGGCACGTCTTGTCGGGATGCGCCTCCCGTCGATTTTCATTGGTTTTAATAGAGGAAGCCGAAGAGCCATAGTGGGATGACGTTGCCGTCGCCCACCTCTATCATCTCTCGGGCGCGATATGTGGAGTCGTCGGCTTTCGACTTGCTCTCGTCGCCGACGATGAAGCACGGGCCTCCATTTACGCAGAAATCGCCCATGGGACCTCTCTCAACAGTATTGCTGTAGCCAAGCTGGTTGAAGAAGAAAGTCTTGTAGAGAGCGTTGCGCTCGACGCCGCCGTAGTTGCAGAGGTACATGAGGTTGGGGTTCTGCATGAAGATGTGCGCCGGTTTCTTGCTACCCGTCTCGCCAATCTGGTAGAGGAGGTGAATGAGGCGCGCATGCTTGAGGTAGAGCATGTAGTTCATGACCGTGGCACGGCTGGTGTCGATGGAGGCAGCCAGTTTTGAGACGTTGGGCTGGAATGGGGTCTGCCCGACGATTGTATAGAGGAGCTTCCTGAGTTTAGGGAGCAGCTTTATGTCGATCTGCTGGAGGTAGCTGATCTCGACTTCGAGGACGAGGTTTATTGTCTTGACGAGGTCGGGATAGACGTTTTTCTGCCCGAGGAAATAGGGGTAGAAGCCGTGGCGAAGGTAGTCGCTGAAGTAGGCCAGTGGCTTGACCTTCTGCGCGATGTCGCGACAGATGTCGACGTGGTGGTCGAGGATGTCTTGGAGGGAGACGGCGGGGAAGTTGCAACCCGAGGAGTAGTTGAGATACTCGCGGAAGGAGAAGCCTTCGAGGCTGTAGACATTCACGAGTCCATGGAGCTGGGGGTTCTCGTCTTTGAGACGGATGACGGGCGAGCCAGTGAAGACGATATGGAGATCGGGGAAGTTGTCGTGGCAGTAGCGGAGCTCGTCGGACCAGTCGGGATATTTGTAGACTTGGTCGAGGAGGAGCGTGTGTCCGCCCGTCTTGACAAACTCGTCGGCGAGGGAGACTATGGAGCGGTTGGCGAAATAGAAGTCGTTGAGGTCGGCGTAGAGGCACTTGCACTTGCCGGAGAGCATCTTGGCGTAGTTGAGCAGGAAAGTCGTCTTGCCGATGCCGCGGGAGCCTTTAATTCCGATGAGGCGCGACTGCCAATCGATATGGTCCATGAGACCACGCTTGACCCAGGGCTTCAGCTCGGAGAGCAAATCATTCTGTATGTTAAAGAGAGTCTGCATTTCTCGAACAGGGTTGCTGGGTATATATTTCGCCCATCACGATAGCAAAAATAGTCAAGTTGGGCGTTAAAATGCAATCTATAAATTACATTTTCGGTCGAAAATTGCTATTTAAAGTGGATGCAAATAAAAAAGTGGACATAAGGAGAGAGAAGGTCGGAGGGAGGAAAAATGGATTAAACAACAACTTACCACAAAAATTCTTAATTTCGTAGGGTGCCGTGGCGGGCGACCGCCGACACGTGATGAAGATCAGCATTAAACAACAAAGTAAGATGGAACCAATAGCCGAGCCGATATCGCGCGAGGAACTCATGGGCGAACTATCGCGCGCCCATTTCGTGAGGAACACGAACAAGGGCGGCAACTTGATATATGACTTTTCGGCGACCGAGGCGCCTGCGCTGATGCGCGAGGTTGGGCGGTTGCGCGAGGAGGCTTTCCGCATGGCGGGAGGCGGCACGGGCAAGTCGCTCGACATTGACGAGTACGACACGGCGGACATTCCATTTCGCCAATTGGTGGTGTGGGACCCTCAGGATCAGCAGATATTGGGTGGCTACCGCTACATCTTGTGCAAAGACCTGCCGCAGAACCAGGATGGCGTCAAGTATCTGGCGACGTCGCACATGTTCCACTTCACCGACGAGTTCATCCGCGACTACTTCCCCAAGACGATAGAGTTGGGACGTTCGTTCGTGCAGCCCATCTACCAGAGCAGCAAGATGGGGTCTAAGAGCCTCTTCGCACTTGACAACCTGTGGGACGGGCTCGGGTCACTTACCGTAGACCACCCCGACGTCACATACTTTTTCGGGAAAGTGACGATGTATACGCACTTCAACCCGAGGGCGCGAGACTACATCATGGGTTTCTGGCACAAATATTTCGGTGATAAGAGCCACCTCGTATACGCATATAAGCCTCTGAAAGTGGGACTTACGGAAGAGGAGGAGAAAGCCGTATTTACAGCTGGGAACTTCCAGGACGACTATAAGATATTGGTAAAGAAAGTGCGCGAGCTTGGTGAGAACATCCCGCCATTGGTTAACGCGTACATGACATTGTCGCCCTCGATGAAAGTCTTCGGCACAGCCATCAACGACGAGTTTGGCGACGTCGAGGAGACCGCCATAATCATAAACCTGAGGGAGCTGTACCCTGCCAAGGTAAACCGTCACGTAGAGACATACAAAAAGTGAGAACAAGCCCAGACGCCATGCCACACATAATGCGCCACGCCCGGAAGGCTGTGCTGACGACCTTCGCCATCGGCTTGCTGACGAGCGGCATGCCGCCTGACGCTGCCGGTGCGGGCGACCCCATCGAGATTGACGAGACCATCCAGCAGGCGCACTCGTTCAAGTCGCAGACGCCGACCGACAGGCAGATTGCCATAGGGCGAATCATGTGGGAGTCAGGTCAGGACTCGAAGGCCGAGGTGTTGTTCCACGAGGCCATGAACCGCGCCCAGAGCGCGGACGACAAGATAAAAGCGGCAGACATGCTGGCGGAGTTTTACCGCTCGGGAGGGGAACACGGGAAAGCGATACGGACATACGAGCCACTGTTGAAAGAGGCCATCAACGACAAGGACACGGCGACAATGGTCCACGTGTATGGAGGCATTGGCGCCACGTATGCTGACGAGAAGCAATTTGTCAAATCAATCAAGAGTTACAGGACTGCGGAAGAGCTGTTAAGCCAACGCCCGGACACAGCCGCGATGGCGGACATCATGTCGGGAATGGCTAACACGCTGTTCGTGGCTGGCGACGTGAGAGAGGCTTTGAGCCTTATCAAGCGCGCACGGAGCATGACGAGCGAGAGTGACCTTGACCGCATAACCGTCATATTGTTGGCAGAGTCGAAGATAGAGGCCAAGCTTGGCGACTTCGAGGCGGCATATACGACGATGAACGAGTATTCGCGCCTACGCAGACTATTGCGCGACCGCGAGGCAGACAACATCATGAGTTCCAACGGATATGGCGAGACGGAGGAAATGCGCTACCGCCTTGCGGCAGCCGAGGGCGTCCGCCAAGCCGTCAACGACGAACAGGAGGCGGAGAAGAAGATGGCGTTCGTTGCGGCATTCGTGCTTTGCCTGCTGCTGCTCATCACGCTGTCGGGCTTGGCTATCGTCATCCGCCGGATGCTGCTGAACAGGGCTAAAGAGGTGGAGATGAGGAGAAAGGTGAAAGACTCCGACAGGGTGCTCCACATTGTAGGTCATGACGCTACGAACCAGTTTAACACGCTATTGGGGTTCGCCAGCGTCCTTGTCCAGCGCACAAGCAAGATTGGCGGCGACGAGGAGACATTCGCGAAACACATATACTCATCGGCACAGACGCTTTATCAGATGACGAGCAACCTCTTGACATGGAGCAAGAGCCAGAGCCAGATGAAGCCACGACGCACAATGACATCTATAAACGAGAGCCTGGAAAACGTGCTTGCGGCGATGAGGGTCGTGGCGGACGACAAAGAGATCAAGATAAAGAACGAGATAGGCGAGAATGTGATGGGCTATTGCGACCCGTCGCACTTGGCAATCATCATAAGGAACCTGATTAGCAACGCCATAAAATTCACCCGTCACTATGGCAATATAACCCTCATGTCGACGACCTACCACGACAAGTTGATAGTCGTCGTGGAGGATGACGGCGTAGGAATGCCCGTCGAGACCATAGCCCGTTTTAACAAAGAGGAGGTCTTGACATCGACAGACGGAACAGACAACGAGAAGGGCAACGGCATAGGACTGGCGATATGCCGCTACTTGGCGAAAGTCAACGGCGGCGACCTGATATTTGAGCCCGGGCGCAAGAAAGGCACGGCAGTAACGCTGGTGCTGCCGACAAGCGCGGAAGGCACTAAAGACAAATAAAGAAAGAGATGGCAAAGAAAGAGAAAGAGACGGAAGAGAAATTCTCGTATGACGAGGCACTTGCCCAGATTGAGGGCATCGTGGCGAAATTGGAGAGCAGAGAGACGGCGACAGGTTTTGACGATATGATTGCCGACGTTGACAAGGCGCTCGGGCTCATCAAGAAGTGCAAGGCGACCATTGCCGACGCTGAGGTTAAGCTTAACAACCTGACTAAGAGCGACGATGAGTAAGACTGGAAATTGCTGACGCATGCGGATAACGGGAATGAGAAGAGCGGCATTGGTTGTCGTCATGGCGATGGTCGTGGCGGCTGGGGTGTCGTCATGCTCAAGCTCGGCTAAGACGTCAAAGAAGACATATGCGACGAAGAAAGTCGACTATCGGGAGCTTGGCAACGGGAAGAAACAGTCGTTGCGCGACGACCGTGTCGAGAAGACGAGCGGCAGCCTGAGCAAGGCGTGTGCGAAACTTGGTGTCAGCAGTAGCGGAGTGAAGAACTCGGAGTTGTATATAGAATCGGCATCGTGGATTGGCACGAAATATAAATATGGCGGGATGTCGAGGAGCGGAGTAGACTGCTCGGGCCTCACATGCCTTATTTACAAGACAGTATACGGCAAAAGTTTGAGCAGGAGCTCTGCCGGGATATTGAGCGACAACTGTAAGACGATAAAGAAATCGAACTTGCGGGAGGGGGACTTGGTATTCTTCAGGACGGACGGCAAGAAATCTAAGACGCCCAACCACGTGGGCATATACCTCAAAGAGAACAAGTTTATACACGCCTCGACATCGAAGGGCGTGATAGTCAGCAGTTTGGAGCAAGACTATTACGTAAGGAACTTTATTGCCGCAGGTAGGACGGGCGTCAACTGATGACGGAGGTCACCTTGCCATCGGCAAAATGGGTGACGATGGTGTCGCCTGGGTGGAGGGAGTCGGGGGAGGAAATCTTTTTACCATCTTTATCTGTAGTCACGCTGAAGCCACGGCGAAGGACTTCGCGCGGGTCGATGGCGTTGACGTGCAGAGCCAGGTTATCTTGCCTTGAGGACTCGAAAGCTATGCGGTTTCGTGCGGCGGTGAGGAGACGTTGGCGGAGGTTGTCGGCTATCAGCTCTTGGCGATTGAGGCGGGAGGAGACAGCGGACGTGGCACGCATGGCGTAGTTGGCAAGGGAGGAGGAGGCGGTATCGAGCGATGATGATGCGGCAAAGAGGAGTCGTCGGCGGAGCTCACGGAGATTGTAGGCGGCGTCGGAGAGAGAATTGCGCGCGGCATTGGCGGCACGTGAGGCGAGTGAATCGAGCTCGGCGAGGAAATCGGCGTCATGCTGGATGAGGAACTCGGCGACGGCGGTAGGCGTCTTGACTTGCGTATGGGCGACAAGGTCGACAATGGAGGTGTCGCGGTCATGCCCGATGCCTGTTATGACGGGGAGGGGGAATTGGGCGACATTGGAGGCCATGAGGTATGAGTCGAAGCAGGCGAGATCCATTTTGGAGCCGCCACCACGGATGATGACGGCAACGTCGAACTCGTCGGCACGGGCAGCTATTTCGTTGAGCGCGGCTATGACGGAAGCCTCGGCGGCATCGCCTTGGAGAGCGGCAGAGAAAAGCGTCGGGTGGAAGGCTATGCCGAAAGCATTATTACTTAACTGGTTACAGAAGTCGCCATAGCCGGCAGCCGTGGCGGCTGATATGACAGCTATGCGCTTGATGACGAGAGGGAGGTCGAGCGACTTATTCATATCCGTCACGCCCTCGGACAACAGCCTTTGCCAGATCTCCTGACGGCGACGCTCAAGATCGCCAATGGTGTAGTTGGGATCTACCGCCAGGATTTGCGCACTAAGACCGTAGACGGGGTGGAACTCTGCGGAGACGAAAGCTAAGATCTTGATGCCAGACTGAATGTCGGAGCCTGTGGCTTGACGGAATGGGGAGAGGACGTGCGGCACATTGCGCGACCATATTTGGCAACGGAGATTGGCTACGGGGGCATCGGAGAGATCGGACTTTTGGACGAGGGAGATGTAGTAATGACCACGGCTCACATTGACTTGCGCCACCTCGGCCGTGACCCATGCGGAGAGGTCGGCAGCGGCTATGGTATCTTGGATCCGTGAGCAAAACTGCTCAAGAGATATGTGGGAAGATTGTTCGTCCATGGATATTATGCTGGGAAATCAGGATTTGAGATGGGGAGTCAGCTCGGGGAGGTCGGCATCGCAGATGGGGTGGATGTGCTTGATGAACTTAGATTATTATCGAGGATCACATCATCCAGCGCATCAAAGGTCGTATCGATAAAGGTGTAGAGCGCCATCTTGCTGGTATCGACGGGTCGATAGGAAGAGAATTGGTGGCGCACGAACCGCAGCTCGAAAGCCAGACGGATGTCGTTCGCGGACTCATCGTCCTCTTGCTGCTTCGCCTCCTTTGCGGAGATGGTGCGCACACGTGTAATCTCGTAGACATCCTTTATCCCATTTCCCTTGATATAGGGCATGAAGAAGTGGAGATCTTGCAGGGCAATGGTCGTAGGGAACGTTTTGCCTGTATAGTAGAGCGTCGCGGAGCCGTCGAGGAACTTATCCTTGGCGGCACGACCACGGTTGTTTTCACCTACCAAGCCGATGAGGACACGGTTGCCCACCTCAACGAACGCACCCTTTTGAGGGATGACGTTGGCGATGGTCTCGTGACTCTTCGTCTGAATGAGTTGCTCGATGAACTGCTCCAGCAGCTGGCGGTTGCGCTTATCATTAGGGCGCAGAGGGAAAGCCCCGATATTGACCTCCTTGATGGTCTTATAGAACTTAGAGACCTCAACATCTGCCGTCTCGCCGTCGCCAGGGAAGAGGATGTAGCCACCGATGACCTCCTTCTTCAGGGCGTTACTGTCGTAGTCCTTATAGTAGATGGCGTCGCGGTAGCGGTGCATCTGGTTGATGGCATCGTCGGGGGGAGAGTCCACACCGTTATGGCGACTATCTATGCGGTATTTGGCATCGAAGAGATAAGTCATCTTCATGCCCTGTTGCAGGTCATTCTTAGTGAGTTGCAGCACGATGTCGGGCTTTTGCGGAACAGTGGGTACAACTAAGTCCCTCATGCCGACATTATCGTCCTCGGAGTCGGAATTCTTGGGGTTATATACCAGTTCCGCCAGCTCCACATTATCCTTCTTAAACAAGATGCGAGAGTGCTCTCCCCTACCCAACTCCCAAGTGAAGAGACCGTTCATCTCCATGCGGTTACGATGCTCGACATCCTCATCTTGCAGATGGAGACGCTCCTTGACGATATGGCTCACCTCGATGAAGCACCATATCTCGTATAGCGTGGCTATATCCTTGGTTTGCAGGCGGTAGAGACCATCGTAGAGCGAATAGCCGCGGCGGAGCAAATTCCAGGTGCGGTAGACCTGACTGTAGCCGGCAGCCTTTTGGAGCACCAGGCTCTCCTGGTTCATGCCTTTATACCTGCCGACGGTGCGGAAGAAGGGATTACGCTGGAGATGTCGTAAGGCACTGAGGGTACTTGCCATCTCTTGTTTCTTCACATCGGAGATGGTGTTGATGGTCTCGATGCGACGTTTCAGGGCATCGTACTTGCCAGTGATTTGCGCCAAGGCGAACTTTAGGAAGCGATTTTCCTGCGTGTCGTTGGTCTGGATCTGTTCCTCGACACGGTAGAGACGTCCACACTCCTTGCGATGCTCCGCCAGTTCGTTCTCTATGGTTCGGGGAACGAAAGTCAGACGGTCGGCACGCCTGTAGCTCTCACGGCCGTGCAACCGATGTCGGGGGCGGTCGATGATGCTCTTGCAGGCACGGATGAACTTCTCTTGCTCGCCAGCGAAGACGCTCCACCAGATAAGCTCGGGCGTGTCGCCATTCTGGTCGGGGGCGAAGCCGTGGAAGGTGCGGCGCATATAGTCGAGCGAGAGCAGACGGTATTCCGCCTCAATATCCTCAATTATGCGGCGCCAATGCTCGTGGTAGTCAAGTTTGGTGCTGAGAACCTCGAAAGAGAAGGTGAAGGTGTGGGAAGCACCGTCCTTGGTCTTGTAGATGATATTTATCTCGCTACGCCCGATCTCGTTGCCGTAGTTGAGGAAGCCGGCGAGAATGCCGTGGCGGAAAGAGAACTTATCATTCTCGCCTTGCAGCTCGGAGCCGAACTGGGCATCCTTCACATGGTCGCTGAACTCGACCCAGATGGGATAGTCGGCATTATCGAAGAAGACGGCGGGGGAAGGTACGCCCTTTTGAATCTCTTGCACGCCCTCTGCCGTCTGCCGCACCACAGACACGGCACCGTCGGTCCAGGAGTAAGTAGAGAGCAACCCTTGCTCGCCAATGTTACTCAAGGCCTTAGCCCAGATGGCATCGAACTTGCCGCATTCGATGCTCATCTTGAAGTCGGAGTGGGTGATGGAGAGAAGTTCCATGAGGCATGAGAGATTAGCTCCAGAAACTGGTGTAACCTGACTGGAGGCGGCGCTTCATCTCATTCAACTTGGCAACGCTGACCGACTGGGCGGGATAGCCGTCATCGGGGATGGCGTTAAGACCATCGGTGATGACATGGATCAAATCGTTGAGGAGGCTATCAGTGACCTTAGAGTCGTCGCCCTCGATGCGGGAGAGAATTTTCATGCTTGTAATCTCGTCGAGGGCGCGAGCGATGGCGTAACCTTTTGGCAGGTCGTTATCTTGGTCGTCCTTATTGTAAGGGAGGTTGTTGACCACATAAAGGAGGAACTCATTTCGGGTGCGGTATGCGATCTTGAAAGGGGTGCCGTCCAAGACATTGTTTATGTTTTGCAGATAGACAAGCACAGCGTCGCAAACATCCTTATGATCATCGTAAACGTCCACGCCTTCTACGGCAGTGCCGATAAGATCATCCTTCGTGAGCTTGCCGATTTTCTCATGGCGGTTCTCCAGACCACCATGCAGATCGACATCGTTCATCTCGATGGTCATGGCGCGGTCGAGCACCTTACGGGAGAAAGAGAAAGTTGTCTCGTCCATATTGACGGTGCCGACGACGATGAGGTTTTGTGGGATGCAGATGCCGTCTCTGTTGAAACGGTTTCTGACGACCTCGTCGGAGGTGAGGGCGGCGGTGAGGTTGAAATACCACTCAGCGTCCTCCTTCTTGAGGATGGGGTCGGTAGTAACGGCACCGTTCTCACCGCTCTTGCGAGACTCGACGACGCTGAGATATTCGGCAAAATATTGCTCGACTGGGGCGAGGTTCATCTCATCGAGGCAGAGGAAGTAAGGGGTATCGAGGTCTTCCCAGGCCTTGGCAACGAACTTGAGGAAATCACCAGCGACGAACTCCGCCTTACCGCTGACACGGCTGACATAGCCGATGAGTTCGCTGGAGTCGTGCCAATTGGGCTTGACCTGCACCATCTCGAAGTTCTTGGGTTTCTGGGCTTTGTGATCATCGGAGCCTTCGTCCCAACAGGCTCGTGCGAGCTCTCTGACGATTCGGCTTTTGCCTGTGCCGGAGATGCCAGCGAGGAGGAGGAAGGGTTTGGATTTGATGGCGGTGATGTAGGGGCGATAGGGGGA
>CAVDBL010000013.1:0-70318 GCA_963607345.1 Bifidobacteriaceae bacterium | reverse complement strand
GTCGTTTCGGTTAGCGGGTGCAAAGGTAGGGGGAAGTTTTTATTTCGCAAGGGGGAGGAGGGAAGTTTTTTGCGGAGGGAGGCGTAATGGGGTGTGGATTAGGGGGTTGGGGGGTAGGTTAATTTGTGTGAAAGAGGAGGAAGGAGTGGATTTTGTGGGAAAATTGAGGATTACGGGTGAGAGTTGGGGATTGGGAGATTGTGGTTGGGTGGATGGTGGCGCATTGGGCTACTTTATAGTATTGGGCTAAATTGTTATGAGTGAATAAGAAACTTAGAACAATTATCATCATCTGCCGTAAAAGGGACAGGTTTCACACAATATCAACAATTTAACAACTAACCAATCATGCAAGAGACCCTTAGCTCTACGCTCAACAGCCTGGTACCTCAGGCGATCTCCTACACAAAAATGCTTGTCGTGGCGATACTTGTCCTCGTCATTGGCTTCTGGCTGATCAAGAAAGTCACGCGCGGCATGAAGAACCTCATGGAGAAGCGCGAACTTGACCCGACGCTCACCTCATTCTCGATGAGTGTCGTCAACATCGCCCTCAAGGTCCTTCTCCTTATAAGTGTCATTTCTTATATCGGCATCCCGATGACGTCGTTTGTGGCAATCCTCGGTGCCGCATCCCTCGCCGTAGGTATGGCACTTCAAGGCACGCTCCAGAACTTTGCCGGTGGCGTGATGCTTCTCCTTTTCCGCCCGTTCAAGGTTGGCGATTTCGTCGAGCTTAGCGGCTTCAGCGGCACCGTCAAAGAGATTCAGATTTTCAACACCATCCTGACCACAGGTGACAACAAGGTCGTCATGATCCCCAACGGCGGCATCTCGACCAGCTCGCTGACCAACTACAGCCGCCTTCCTGAGCGTCGCGTCGACCTCACATTCGGCATTGGCTATGGTGACGACATCGACAAGGCGTATGCAGCCATCAAGGCCGTCATCGCTCGTAAGCCCGAGATTCTCAGCACTCCCGAGCCATTCATGGCCGTATCGAACCTCGGCGACAACAGTGTAGACATCGTGGTCCGCATCTGGGCCAAGAGCGAGGACTACTGGACTGTCTACTTCTACATGAACGAGTTCGTCAAGAAAGAGTTCGACAAGCAGGGCATCTCCATCCCATTCCCACAGCGCGACGTACATATCATTAAGGACTAAACCGGAAAACGGCACACGACAACAGATATGAGACTTAGGCTCACCATTTGCGCCATGGCGGCAATACTGACGCAGGGAATCGCCACGGCCCAGGAAGAGGCTCAGACGACAGAGGTCGCCGCACCAGCCTCGAAATGGAAGACGGGCGTCTTCACATCTTTGACATTCAACCAGATAGCCCTTAAAAACTGGGCAGCAGGCGGTAAGAACTCGTTCTCGGGCACATGGCTTGGCAACGCCTACGCCAACTACAAGAGCGAGAAGGCGACGTGGGACAACACCCTGGAGTTGGGCTACGGCCTGATGCGCAACAAGGGCGAGGACTACCAGAAGTCGGAAGACAAGATCCACCTCTCGTCGGTCTACGGCTACGACGCCGCCAAGCAGAAACTCTTCTACTCCGCGCTGTTCGACTTCAAGTCGCAATTTGGCAAGGGCTACAAGTATGACGTCGACACGACGGTCGTCTCGAAGTGCATGTCGCCAGGCTACATAAGCGTCTCTGCGGGTATGCTCTACAAGCCGAACGACAAGCTCTCGATCTACCTCTCACCGTTGGCAGGCAAGATAACCATCGTAGGGGACACGTGCCTCTCGACGATCTACGGTCTTGACGAAGGCTCGCACAGCCGAGGTGAGTTTGGTGCCATCGCGAAGGTGACGTACAACCATCCGAACATCGTCAAGAACGTCGACTACTACTTCCGTGGTGACTTCTTCGCCAACTGGCAAGACCACCCAGAGCACATCGACGTCGACATCGAGACGGGTTTCAACCTGAAGGTAAACGACTGGCTCACAGCCCTTATCAAGGTCAACCTCCTCTTCGATGACGACATCAAGTATCAGGAGAAATATCTTGACGCCGACGGCAACACGGCCACCCGCGAGCGTGGCGCACGCCTTCAGGTCAAGGAGCTTTTCGGCTTTGGACTTGGCTTCAAGTGGGATAAGAAGTAACGCGACGCCCACCGCCTGACGCAACATAGCAATCAGTTAGTCCGCCCGACTGTCCTTTTAGTCGGGCGGATTTTTATTGCCATTACTTACGGATGAGAGGCAACACCCGTGCGTTGCTTTCAAAACAAAACATCAAAGTCTAAAAAATCTATAAATTAAAAGTAAACACCATTGCTATTATAATAAATCGTTATATTTGCGGTGTGAAGATGTTTAACCTTAAAGCACTCTAACCTATGAAGACTTTCATCATTCCCGCCCTCTCGCTCGCAGCGATCGTAGCCTCGCCTTTCACCGCAATGGCGCAGGATGCGGAAGAAGCCCCAGCCCCTAAGAAAGAGACCCCATGGTCGTTCTCAGCAGGAGCCGATCTGGTCAGCACCTACCTTTGGCGCGGACAGTATAACGCAGGCGCAAGTTTCCAGCCATCGCTTGGCGTCTCTTGCGGACCCGTGACCCTCGGCGCATGGGGCTCGACCGACTTCTCGGGCGACAATAAGGAAGTCGATATAACCCTCGCATTTGACAAGGCAGGCTTCAACGCCACCCTGACCGACTACTACTACCCAGGTGAGGGCCTTTTCTTCACGTGGGACAAGGACGAGACCTGCCACCAGCTGGAGCTCTCCGTAGCATACGACTTTGGAGAGAAGACCAACGTGCCTATCTCGTTCATGTGGGCCACGATGCTTGGTGGTGACGACCTGAAGGACGACGGCGACCGCCAGTTCTCCAGCTACTTCGAGCTTGCCTACACATTCCCAGCCAAAGAGTTTGAGGTTGAGGTGGCAGCCGGTTTCACCCCATTCGACAGCTTCTACCAGAATGGCGACGGGTTCAACATGGTAAACCTCTCAGTCAAAGGCTCATATGACATTCAGTTCTCTGACAAGTTCCATCTTCCTGTCTTTGCGCAGCTGATGCTCAACCCTAATGCAGAGGACATCCACGTCTGCGTAGGCGTCTCCTTCTAACGAGATTACACGACAACAGATAAAAAGCCGCATGGCATCTGCGTCATGCGGCTTTTTCGTGCGCTCACGGGACTATAAAAACAAAAGGCTGGTCGCAACGGATTGCGACCAGCCTTTACTTATCTGGGAAGCTTAAGCTTATTTCAGCTTAGCGTAGCCGTACTTGCTGTTAGCGCCGAGCTCTTCCTCGATGCGGATGAGCTGGTTGTACTTGGCCATACGGTCGGTGCGGCTGAGAGAGCCGGTCTTGATCTGACCAGAGTTGGTAGCGACAGCGATGTCGGCGATGGTGGTGTCCTCGGTCTCGCCGGAACGGTGAGAGGTGACGGTGGTGTAGCCATGACGGTGAGCCATCTCGATAGCGTCGAGGGTCTCGGTGAGAGAGCCGATCTGGTTAACCTTGATGAGGATGGAGTTAGCGGCACCCATCTTGATGCCCTTCTCGAGGAACTTGACGTTGGTGACGAAGAGGTCGTCGCCGACGAGCTGGCACTTCTTGCCGACCTTCTCGGTGAGCTTGACCCAGTTGTCCCAGTCGTTCTCGTCGAGACCGTCCTCGATAGAGTCGATAGGATAGGTGTCGATGAGGTGCTCGAGGAAAGCGATCTGCTCGTCAGCGGTGAGCTTCTTGCCGTTAGGATCCTTCTGCTTGCCGTTCTTGAGCTGCTTGTAGTCGTAGAACCACTGGCCGTTCTCCTGGACAGCGAACTCGGAAGCGGCGCAGTCCATAGCGATACGGACCTGCTCGCCTGGCTTGTAGCCGGCCTTCTCGATGGCCTTGACGATGATGCTGAGGGCATCCTCGATGCCGTCGAGAGCGGGAGCGAAGCCGCCCTCGTCACCTACTGCGGTGCTGAGGCCGCGCTCCTTGAGGAGCTTAGCGAGGTTGTGGAAGACCTCTGCGCCCATGCGGATGGCCTCTTTCTCGGAGGTTGCGCCGACGGGACGGATCATGAACTCCTGGAAAGCGATAGGAGCGTCAGAGTGAGCGCCACCGTTGATGATGTTCATCATAGGGACGGGGAGGGTGTAGGCGTTGCAACCACCGATGTAACGATACAAGGGGATGTTGAGAGCCTTGGCAGCGGCCTGAGCGACAGCGAGGGAGACGCCGAGGATGGCGTTAGCGCCGAGCTTGCTCTTGGTAGGGGTGCCGTCGAGAGCGAGCATCTTGTTGTCGATCTCGCGCTGGTTGAGGACGTTGTAGCCCTTGAGTGCGGGTGCGATGATCTTGTTGACGTTGTCAACTGCCTTCTGGACACCCTTGCCGAGGTAACGGCCTTTGTCGCCGTCGCGGAGCTCGAGGGCCTCGTTCTCGCCGGTAGACGCGCCAGATGGAACTGCAGCACGGCCAAGAACGCCATTCTCGAGGGTGACGTCTACCTCAACGGTAGGATTGCCGCGAGAATCAAGAATCTCGCGAGCCCAGATTTTTTCAATGATCATGTTTGTTATGTTTAAAAGGTATTACTTGTTCGTTTCCGAAACCTTTCATGCCCTAAGATTTGTCGCCTCGTCGTCGGGCATGCGGAAGTGGGGATTTACGCCCCAATTACAAGCGGCGAAAGTAGCCTTTTTCTCGCTATTTTCCAAGTTCATTGGCCTCTGTTTTATCCATTTCGGTCCTTTAAGCGTCTTAGAGCCAGACATCTTAACCATTTTCCCAACTTTTAAGCTATTTTTGCCATCATGTTGCAACTCAGACTATCAGCGCCGCGCTGCCTAATGGTGGCAATCGTGGCGATCATCGCTCTCGCAGCCGTCCCGACATCGCTATCAGCCAAGTCTCGACGCGGCAAGGTATATGAGAACATTTTGGACTTCGGGTCGTGCGGGCGCCACCTCTTTTGGAAATATGAGGATGGAGTGCTGAAGATCAGAGGATTCGGCCCGATGGATAATTTTGCGACGCCCTATGACGCCCCTTACTCCCCTTTTGCCAAAGACATAACGACTGTCATTCTTTCTGACAGCGTCACCAGCATAGGCGCCAACGCGTTCGCCCTGTGCCTCAACCTCCAGTCGATAAACCTGCCGCGCTACGTGAACCGCATCGGGCAACGCGCCTTCTACGGCTGCACGCAGTTGAAGGAGCTCTCGCTCTCGCCATTCATCGACCGCTTTGGCGACTATGCCTTTTTCCAATGCCGCAAGCTCGAGTCCCTGCCCATCCCGAAGAAGGTGAGGAAGATTCCGGCGGGCTGCTTCCAAGGGTGTAGCGGGCTGACCGAGGCGAGGATCCCCGCAGGCGTGACATCCATAGCCACGCTCGCCTTCGCGGGCTGCAAGAAACTTGGCACCGTGACCATCCCCGCCTCGACATCATATATTGACAACACCGCATTTTCCGACTGCCCGTCGCTCGAGTCGCTGACCGTCGCGGCAGGCAACCCAGCATATGAGACCCCTGACGGCGTCTTGATGACACGCGACAGGACGCGCCTCTTGATATACCCGTCGCTCATGCAAGGCGAGTCGTACACCATCCCCGACGGCATCCGCCAGATTGCCCAAGGGGCGTTCTATGCGGCATCAAACCTGCGAGAAGTCACCTTCCCTCAAGGGGTTGACAGCATCGGCAACGGGGCGTTCTCTCACTGCGAGCAGTTGCAGAAGATCACCATCTATGAGCCTTTTGAGAAATTCGGCATGTACGTTTTCGCCAATTGCCCCAACATCTCAGAGGTGCATATCATCTCGACGGGCGAGGCCTACGCCATAGAGAACGGCGTCCAGCTGTCGGTAGACCGCAAGACGCTGCTGGCCTACCCGGCAGCCCGTAAGGACGAGAAATATGTTGTGCCCGAGGGTGTTGAGGTCATCGGACCTAAGGCCTTTGCCGGAAATCAGAACCTCCGCTCGGTGAAACTCGCCTCGACGGTCAGAACCATCGGCAACGGGGCGTTCCACAAGTGCGGCTACCTCGAGACGGTCGTCATGCCCGAGCAGCTCGACAGCATCTGCCGCGGCGCGTTCTCGGAATGCCCGTCGCTGCGCAACATAACCATCCCCGAGACGGTCACGCTCATTGGGCCATACGCTTTCTACAAGTGCTCCGCCCTCCGCAAGGTCGTCATCCCACCCGGTCTCGACCGCGTGGCTCAATATGCGTTCTCAGCATGCACGTCGCTCACCAACGTCAGCATGCCTGAGGAGATTGCGACGATCGACCCCTTCGCGTTCGCCAACTGCACCTCGCTGCGCGACTTCACGCTCAACACGTACCTTGACTCCATCGGCAGCTACGCATTCCAAGGGTGCAAGGCTCTCGCCGCTGTCGAGTTGCCAGCCGAGTTGCACTACGTTGGCAAGGGCGTCTTCGAGAATTGCATATCGTTGTCGCAAGTGGTCTTGAACGAGAACATACAGATCTTGCCGCCTCGTCTCTTTAGCGGATGCCATTCGTTGGCTCACATCGTCGTCCCGACGGTCAAGCCTCCGCGCGTCGTCGAGTCGCCATTCTCGGGCGTGAACCTTAAGACCCTCATTGTCCACGTCGACGCGGAATTCCTAAGCGCGTATAAGCAGGACGTTTTCTGGGGTACGATAGATAATTATGAAGTTTTCTCATTTAAGAAGCAATGAGCCGCTTGACTTTTGATAAAACACTAATAAAGACGATGTTACAGATCCTCGGGTTGATAATAGTCGTCCCGTTCATCGCCACATTCATAGCCGTCATCATCTATCGTTTCGTCCCCGTCACCGACACCCCGTTTATGAGGGTCATGGCCGCGAAGAATGGCGTCGAGGTCAATCAGAAATGGGTGCCGCTATCGGAGATTTCACCTGCGCTGCCTCTGGCCGTCGTCTCGTCGGAGGACAACCTCTTCACCAAGCACAACGGCTTCAGCTGGACGGCCATCAAGGCGGCATTCGCCCACAACAACAAGGGCAAGCGCATCCATGGCGGCAGCACGATAAGCCAGCAGACGGCTAAGAACGTCTTCTTGTGGAACGACCGCTCGTGGATCCGCAAAGCCATCGAAGTGCCTATAACAGCGATGATTGAGCTCGTGTGGGGCAAGGAGCGCATCATGGAGGTGTACCTAAACATCATCGAGTTCGGACCCGGAACCTTTGGGGCGGAGGCTGCCGCGCAGAAATATTTCCACCATTCGGCGGCGAGGCTCACCCGCGAGGAGGCGGCCCTGATGGTCGCGGTCATGCCCAGTCCCGTCAGGATGAAGATTGCAGCACCGTCGCCCTACGTCATCAAGCGCCAGGGTCACATTCTCTCGCTCATGCGTAAAATCGGCAGAGTGAATTATAATCCCGACGAGAAGTAACAATCAGCCCATTTTGACTATCTTAGCTATCAGAAAATCATAAAGCAACAGAGAAAAACTATGTCCGCACAACAGACAATGGCAGAACTTCCCGAGGCGACCAAGCCCAGCAAGAAGGCGTCGTGCCTTCTGCCGGTAGCCTTTGTCGCCATCGTCGTCATAATCCTTGGCGTATGCACCTACGTCTTCCGCGACGCCATATTCAACACGGAGAAGCCCGACGAGGCAGCCGTCCAAGACTCCACGACTTCGGCGACGGAGGAACTCCTCGCCCAATATGACACGCTGAGCCTCCTCAACGAACGCCTCGACGCTTACGACATAGCAGGTCGCCCGACGGACAGCAAGGAGGTGCAGCAGCTGAAATATGACCGTTGCGACCTGGCGATACGCTGCAAGGCGGAGACGAAGGCTATCGACTATCTCGTCTCGCGCTACAACGCCCTACAAGACAAGGAGTTGTCGCTCGGCGCGCATCTGAGGACAGCGACCGACGACGCCGACATCACCCACACCGAGCAGGAGACCAACCACGTGAAGAGCGAGCTTATGGCCGTAGAGTCGCAACTCTCCATCCACGTGACCAACCTCTCCACTCTCCACAAGCAGATCGACAACGTCAACAATAAGCTCGCCGACATCCAAGGCAAATAGCGCAGGGCGAGACAATCACGCTTCGAGCCGCCAGCTCCTGATGAGGGACTGGCGGCTCGAAGTGTTCCTGTACGTGTCTTCCTAATTAGCAGCCGGCGAGGAGGGGGCGGACGTCGGTGGCGACCATGCCAGCACGTCGGGCGGCCTCGAGACCAGGGTCTCCATCCTCGAAGACCTGGCACTCGGCTGGCGAGACGCCCATCAGCTCGGCGCAGCGGAGGAAGGTGTCGGGATGGGGCTTGTGGTTGACGACATCCTCGGCCGAGACGATATGGTCGAAGAGGCCTATAAGCCCCGTCGCCTCAAGCATCAGGCGCGCGCGGTAGGCGTCGGCTCCCGTGCCGACGGACATGGGGATTATGCCATGGCAGCTGCGGGCCACGTCGGCCACGATCTTATTCTCGACGACATCGTCGGCATGGCTGTTGGCAATCTCGCGCTTGCGGGCTATGATGACGTCGCGGTCGGCAGCGGCGTGCCCATGGCGGCGCAGGATGGTGTCGGTTATTTCTTCTATCGAGCGGCCGGTGAGGCTTATGAACTCTTGTCGCTCGATGGCGATATCGAACTCGCGGAGGGCGGTGTCCATCGCTTTCCAGTTAAGTTCGAGACTGTCGATCAGTGTTCCGTCGAGGTCGAAAATGAGGCCCTTTGGCGCCCCGACGAGGAGTGGGTGTGACATTATTAGGGATTAGAATTTTAGGTACTTGCCATTTTTGATGTTCTCAGATATTCCGCGCAGCTCCTTGACGATGTCGATATTCTTGCCGCTCTCGAAGACCTGGCGGAACGAGAATTTGTCGTCGTCATCGCTCTCGTCGTCTTCCTCCTCGGGCGAGACGCCCATCTGTGCGAGGGCCTCCATAAGCCCCTCGCGGTCGTCGGAGATGAGGAGGATCTTGTCGCCAACAATCAGCTCGGTCTTGCCTGTCGGGACGAAGTAGCTGTCGTCGCGCTTGACGAGTACGGCGAGGCAATTCTCGGGCAAGGGGAGGCTCAGGAGCTTGTCGCCATAGTTGAGGATCTGGGGGGTGATGGTCAGCTCGGCAAGGATGGATTTTATCTCGTCGGAGAACTCCATGTCGAAGTCCTTGACCTTGCCAATCTCGTCGGGAGTCTCGAGGAGGTTGAGCTTCTTGGCCATCCAAGCGAGGGTCGTGCCTTGGACGATAAGCGAGACGAGCGTGCAGACGAATACGACGTTGAAGATGAAGCGGGCGTGTGGCACGTCGGCAGCGAGAGCCAAGATGGCGAAGATGATTGGCACGGCACCGCGCAGACCGACCCACGATACGAATTTCTTACTGTCGCCCGATATTCCGCGGAACGGGGCGAGGCAGATATAGACGCCGACAGGGCGCGTGACGAAGATCATCAAGAGGCTGATTATCAGACCAGGGATGATGAGCGGCACAAGCTCGTGGGGGTTGACCAGAAGACCGAGCGTCAAGAAGACCAGCAGCTGGCTCAGCCAAGCGAGACCATCGAAGAAGTTGACCGACGAACGTTTGTGGACAAATCGGGAATTGCCGACGACGACGCCACCGATGTAGACCGCGAGGTAGCTGTTGCCGCCCATGTAGTAGGATGCTGAAAATACGAAGATGCAGGACGTCAGGACGGCAATGGGATAGAGGCTCGCATTCTCGATCTGCAACCTGTTGATGAGCCATACGAACGCCTTGCCGAAGACGAAACCGGCAAGCGAACCAACGGCGAACTGGGTCACGAGCTCAAGGAGTGCGGAGCCGTAGTCTGGCGAGCCGCCTTGACCGACGAGTCCGATGAGCGTGACGGTCAGCATGTAGGCCATTGGGTCGTTACTACCGCTCTCGAGCTCGAGCATCGGGCGGAGGTTGTTCTTCAAGTGGAGACCCTTGCCGCGCAAGATGGAGAAGACGGAGGCGGAGTCGGTTGACGACATTGTCGACGCCAAGAGCAGCGACGCCGTCATGCTGAGGGGTATCGTGCCGAATGCCGGGATGTTGAAAATCAAGTGGATGAGCAGACCCGTCAAGAGAGCCGTCAAGACGACACCGAGGGTAGCGAGGACAAGACCAGGTCCGAGGACGGGGCGGATGTCGGAAATCTTAGTGTCCAGACCGCCAGAGAACAATATTACGCACAGGGCCACTGTGCCGACGCCTTGCGCCAGCGGGAGGCTTGAGAAATTGATTCCCAAGCCATCGCTTCCGCACACCATGCCGACGCCCAAGAAGAGCAACAGCAACGGCACGCCAAACTTATACCCCGCCTTACAGGCCAGGATACTTAGGAAAAAGAGGAACGAAATACCAAGCAGAACGGCTTCGACAGTCATGACGGTTGGTGTTAAATTGTTGTGTGTGTATGAATGGTGTACGAAAATAGTAATAATATCAGAAAAAAACAATATGGCGGACTGCTTCTTTCAATCTGAAAGCAGTCCGCCATATTTTGATTTCGTTTTACGACGAAATACGTTGCCTATGGTACGATTTTCGCCTCGATGCGTCGGTTGAGCGCCATACCCTCGTCGGTGTCGTTCGTGGCGCACGGCTGGCTTGCGCCGTAGCCCTTGATGTCGAACCTCGCGCGGTCGATGCCATGCTCGACGAGGTAGTTAACAGTCGACTTTGCACGGTTTTCTGAGAGCACCTTGTTATGCTGCACTGAGGCGCGGCTGTCGGTGTGACCGCTTATCTCGATGCGTATCGTCGGGTTTTCTTTCATGATGCGGATAAGGATCTCCAGCTCGACCTTGCTCTCTGGCTTGATGTCATATTTGTCGGTGTCGAAATATATGTTGCGGAGGGCGATCTTCTTGCCCACCTTGAGTGGCGTCAGGCAGACCTGGTCGGCCTCGAGGTTTATGGGCCCGTGACGGTTCTCGACATCAGCCACGTTGAACTTGTGCGTGTGGAAGAAGTAGCCTTTGGCGTTGACCGACAAGAGGTAATCGGCAGGGCCGGGGACGGCAATGGTAAACGAGCCATCGTCGAGGGCGCGCGCCGTTGAGATGTTGGCGCCGTCGGGCATGCGGTCGAGGAGGATCGTCGCGGCGATGCTCTTCTTGCTCTCACAGTCGCTGATGTAGCCACGGATGAATGGCACGGGCTGAGGACGGATCTCGGGATAGAGGTCGAACATCTTGACCTCGCGCTTGCGACGTCCGTCGACGACGCGCACCGAGTTGTAGTAGCCGGTCGTTCCGCTCGCCGTGACGACAAGTCCGTCGTCGTCCTCTGTGTTGTTTATCGGGAATCCCAGGTTCTTGGGGCGGCTCCACGTGCCGTCTTCTTTCATGCGGCTTATGAAGATGTCTCGCCCTCCGACGCCAGGCCATGTGTCGGACGAGAAGTAGAGGGTCTTGCCGTCGTGGTGGATGAAGGGGTGGCTCTCGTCGCCTCGGGTGTTGATAGAGTCGCCAAGGCTCACGACGTCGCCGAAGATGGGCACGCCCTTGGCATTGACGCCCTTGACGCTCGCCTTCATGATATTGCCGTTGTGCATTGAGGAGCTTGCCCGGCCGCGCACGAAGAAGAGGGTCTTGCCGTCGGCCGAGAAGCATGGTTGCGCCTCCCACGAAGCCGTATTGACGGGCTCGCCAATGTTGACTCCCTTGGTCCAGCCCCTTGCGGTACGTTGCGAGAAATAGATGTCGCACGAGCCTCGCGTGTCGCGGTAGCCGCAGGCGGTGTAGAACATCCATCGACCGTCGGGCGAGATGGTCTGGGTGCCCTCGTTGAAGTCGGTGTTGATGTTGTAAATCGGGTGCATCGGTCGCCACTGGGCGTCGGGGTTCTCGCGCGTCATGACGTAGAGGTCCTCTTGCGTCTCGTTGTTGTTGATGCGCGCAATCATGGTCGGATCCTCACGGAAGGCCACGGTGTCTATTGGCAGGCGCGACGTCACGACAAGCTCCGTCTCGTCGAGTGATATTGATGGCCAATAGGTCTCGTATGGCGACTGCTCGATATAGGGGCTCGGGTAGCGAGGGTCGAATGGCACAGGATTGCTCATGACCTTGACCATGGACATTGCCTTGCGTCGCCACTGCGGGTCTTGCTTCACCCTTGTGTTTTTCATCTTTGAGAATCGGTCGAAGAGGTTGAACCACTTGACGGACTCCTCATACCTCTCTTTTTGGCACAAAGCCACGGCGCATCGGTAATAGGCTGTCACCCAATACGTAGAATCCAGCCCCACGGCCTTCTGTATGCAGCCTATCTGGTTGCCCGGCTGCCCGAGTCCGGCATAGACCTCCGACGCGGAATAGAGGGCCTCGATATAATCGGGGTCGCGCTGCAATGCCGCCTTGAATTTTTCGAGTGCCTCATTGAGTTTGCCGATGTTCTGGGTGCCATACATTATGAGGATGTCGTTGCCCTCTTTGTAGAGAGCGGCGGCTTTCTTGTCATCTGTGGTGTTGAACTTCTTTTTCTTCTGAGCGTCGGCAGGCGTGCAGAGCATCGTCAATGCGGCTAAGATAATGAGCAGTAGGCTTTTGTATGTTGCCATGAGACGTATGTTTTATCTGGTCTGTACTTTGTAACGGATGCGTGGCACCTTCGGTTACGCTGCGCATGCGCTGACGCGTCATGATATTCGGCTCCAATTGATGTCGTTGCCCTGCAGCTCGGCGAGGCGGCTCGTCATGACGACACTTTGCGGCGACGACAGGAAAGGGTCTTCCGCCAAGACCTCCTTCGCGCAATCGCGGGCGAAGGTGAGTATCTGGGCGTCGCGCGCCAAGTCGGAGATTTTCAGGCGGAAGGGGATGCCGCTCTGCTGCGTGCCCTCGATGTCGCCAGGTCCGCGCAACCGCATGTCGGCCTCCGCTATGGCGAAACCGTCGGTCGTTGAGCACATGGTCTCGATCCGTCGACGCGTGTCGCGAGCCAACTCATTGCCAGTCATAAGGATGCAGAAGCTCTGATCCGCACCGCGCCCCACCCTTCCGCGTAGCTGGTGCAGCTGACTGAGCCCAAAACGCTCGGCACTCTCGATGACCATGACCGACGCGTTGGGGACGTTGACGCCCACCTCGATGACCGTCGTGGCCACCATTATCTGCGCCTCGCCCGACACGAATTGCCGCATGGCCTCGTCTTTCTCATTGATTTTCAGCTTGCCATGCACCATGCACACCCTGTATTCGGGGAAGCATTGTTTCATATATTCGAAGCCTGCCTCAAGGTTCTTGTAGTCCATCTTCTCGTTCTCCTTGATGAGAGGGAAGACGACGTACGCCTGACGACCCTTTTGCAATTCGGCGCGGATGAAGGCGTTGAGCCTGTTGCGGTTGCTGTAATAATAGTGCTCGGTGAAGACGGGTTTCCTGCCCGGCGGCATCTCGTCGATGACGCTGACGTCGAGGTCGCCGTAGATGGTCATGGCCAACGTCCTGGGGATTGGCGTGGCCGTCATGACGAGTATGTGCGGAGGGCACGTGTTTTTAGCCCATAGCATGGCGCGTTGCTCGACGCCGAAACGGTGCTGCTCGTCGATGACGCAAAGAGCCAAGTTCTTGAATACCACCGTAGGGCCAATCAACGCGTGCGTGCCGATGACGATGTTTATCGACCCGTCCGCCACGCCGTCGAGTATCTCCTGCCGACGCTTGCCCTTGACCGAGCCCGTCAGCAACGCCACTTTGACGTCCATGCCCCTAAGTTCGGCAACGAGGTTCTCATAGTGCTGATTGGCAAGGATTTCCGTCGGCGCCATGAGGCACGCCTGCATCCCGTTGCCCGTGACGATGAGCATACACAAGAGGGCCACGAGGGTCTTGCCGCTGCCGACGTCGCCCTGCACGAGGCGGTTCATCTGCTTTCCGCTTTTGAGGTCGCCCCACACTTCGTGAACCACCCTCTTCTGCGCCCCCGTAGGCTCGAAACGCAAATGATCCTTGTAGAAGACCGACAGCGCATTGCCAGGCTTTTCGAATCTTATGCCCGCCACTTGCGACCTGTTGACGTTCCTGTTTCGCAAGAGGGCCAGCTGGATGTAGAAGAGTTCCTCGAATTTCAGACGAAAACGTGCGTTCTCCAACTCTTTCAGATTCGTCGGGCTATGCACCGTCCATAGGGCTTGCGGACGAGGCATAAGGTTATGATGCGCAATGAGTTGCGACGGCAATGTCTCACGTATCCTCCCGAGGGTCATGTGGATGAAAACCGACGCCACGATGTCTTGCATCACCTTGCTGGTCACGCCAGCGCGCTTCATGCCCTCCGTGGTGTTGTATAGCGACATGAGTTTCCCGATGAATTGCGCCTTGTCGGGATTGCGCTCGACGTCGGGATGCGCCATGTTCAACCGTCCTCCGAAGACCGTCGGCTTGCCGAAAAGCAAGTACACGTCCGTCGTATTTATCTGGTTGACAATGTAATTGAGTCCCTTGAACCATACGATGTCCATCTCGCCAGTCCCGTCAACAAACCGCGCCGTCATGCGCTTTTTCGTCCCGACTCCTACAATCTCTTTCGTCACGAAACGACCCACGACCTGGACGTAGCTCATGTCGGCCGTCAGCTCACGAATCTCGTATATCCGACTTCGGTCGACATACCTGTAAGGAAAATATTCCAACACGTCCTCCTCCGAGCGGATGTCGACCTCCCTGGCCAACACCTCCGCACGTCGGGGGCCAACTCCCTTTATATATTGAAGTTCCGTGGGCAAAAGATGATTGGTATGAATGTTGCTTTCGCAAATTTAATAAAAAGCCTTAATGGCTTATTTGGAACGACATTCTTACTTTTGTAGACTCGGAGCAGGATATTTACCCTCTTTCCACTTTTCCAAAAGATCTATGACACCACGCCACATATTCCGACTCGTCCTCACTCTCCTCGCCGCGCCCATGGTCGCCACGGCCCAGCCGTCGCCACTCGACGAGGTCGAGAAGATGACCGCCACTTTCCTCTCCCAACCAGACGTCCACGCCCTCGCCTACGACGCCCCGTCATGGCGCGCTGCCGTCGAGAGCCAACTCGCCGCGGCGTCCGACTCCGCCCTCCGCGCATGGCGACCATCGTCGCTCGTCAGGCTCGACGCCCCATCGTCCGACGCCACGGCATGGTGCGCCACATGGACGCACGACGGCAAGAGCCGACTCATATCGATCGCCACGTCGACCATCGACTCCCGACGCGAGGGCATGGCATTCGTCGACGACATCGACTGCCCCGACACCCTCTACACCATCCGACCCACCGAGACCGAGGGGCTTTTCGGCATCGACGTCGCCAAGCAAGGGCCCGACACGTCCACCATCTTCACAGTCAACGACATAAAGTGCCGAATGGCCCTGCGCATCATGACATCCTCCATCGACCGCGACGACGAGAATAAGGACAACGCCGAAACCCTCCTCATCAGCCGACTCGACCCTGCGCACGGCACCATAACCGGCAACCTCGACGGTCTCCCCGAGCTCACCGTGTGCGACTCGCCCGACAATTCGCTACGCACCGTCACCTACATGATAGCCTATCGCGACTTCTCGTCCCGATGCGGCGGATGGATCGCCATGCGCGACAAGAAAGGCGACCACGTCGAGCGTCTAACCGACGCCACAAACCGCATAGGGCAGCCCGACATCGCCGTCCTGAACGCCCAATCGTGGTACGGAGCCCTCTACACCACCATCATCCAGTTCCGCCAAGACCGCAAAAATTACTACGCCCTCCTGGGCTACAAGGGCGCCGACGCCACAACGAAGACGCGCGTCATCGACGTCGTGTGCGAGGGCGACAACGGCAAAGTCGCCTTCGGATCCTCAAAGCCCTTCATCCACGCTACGCAACGATACCGCCGCCGCATTTTCAAATACTCCATAAACGCCAGCATGACAATACGATACGACGAGAACGCCAAGATGATCGTCATCGACCACCTTGAGCCAAACAGCCGCATCATGGCAGGACGCCCGGAGTTCTACGGCCCCGACCTCAGCTACGACGCCTACCTCCTCACCGACGACGGATGGAAGTTCCAGTCCAACATCAGAGTGACGCAAGAAGATGGCGCGCAGCCCAACGAGGAGGAGGGCGAGACGCTCGCCGACAGTTATGTGCCGACGCGACAAGGGCGACAACCACGAGCCTCAGCCGGCGGAACGTCGCCCGTCAACACGAGGTCGTCGCGCAAGTCATCTAAAAAAGAAAATTGGAGCGGGCGCAGCAGCCAGAACTACCAACGAAACAAGTCGTCGCAAAGCTCCAACAGCTGGCTCGACAAGGGAAAAGGCAACAGCGCGCCCAACATCAGGCGACGCTAAAGCCCGCGCCTGAACACTTTGGGGCTGACGCCCACGTACTGCTTAAAATATTTGCCAAAAGCCGATTGCGACGGGAAGTTCAGCTTCTCAGCCACCTGCTGGATGCTCAAATCCGAGAACCGCAACATCATCTTGGCCTCCGTAATGGCATACTCGTTGATCCATTCGGCCGCGCTGCGACCACTGAACGCCCTCACCGTCTGCGACAAGTAGTTCGACGAGAGGTCCATCTGCTCGGCATAGAAGATGACGTTTCGCTCGCGGTTGTGATGTTGGGCTAAGAGCTGCATGAACCGCTCGAAAATCAGCTCCGTGCGCTGAGGCTTCCGCTCGTTCTTGACCTCGGGGGCGAAGGTCTTGACCGCCGAGACGATATAGCCGCACAAGGCCTGCAACATGTTCGATATGAAGTCCGCGCTGTCGGGTCGGTTGTCCTTTATCCCTTTCATTATCAGGCGGAAAATCATCCTCATGCCGTCAATCTCATCCTGCGGGAGCGACACCGCGGCCTGAGCCTTTATCCCCATGAAGAGCGACAGCCTGCTGTTCATGTCCATGCGCAACTTATTAAGGTAGTCGCTCGAGATAAGCGACGCCATGGCCTTAAAGCCCTCGGCGTTCTGCACCTGGATGATGTTGCTGTTGAAATTGACAATCATGTCGCCAGGCTTCAACACGTAGCGCTTCAAGTTGATGTCGCAAACCACGTGTCCCTCAAGGCATACGAAAAGTACGATGCCGTCGACCCTGCACGGCTCGCGGAACAGCAAAAGGTGGTCTATCTGGTCGGTGATGATAAGATCGTCGTTGTACGACTCGACGCCCGCAATGGCTAAATCACTTAGCTTGGATATGGAAATTTTATTCAACGAGCTTTCCATCGAAATCAATAGGTCAAAAGAGGTCTTGTGTGTATAAAAATGATGCTTTTGGAACAATAACCAATCATTCCGCCGCAAAATTAGCCATATTTGTCATCATTTTCTCCAATTAATAAAGTTTAATTATCTTGCAAACGACGACAATGTTTTAGTAATTTGCATCCGCTAATAATGATCCACGGCGACAGCCACGTCCTCTATGGTTCAAACATTTAGCCCAATTCCGATTATTCAACACAGAGAAAAACAGAAAACAGCATACAAGAGATGAAAAAGAAAGCGAACATCACCATCATTTTCGCCATAGCGCTGCTGTGTATCATAGCAGCCGTCATCATCGTCGGCGTCTGCCAACCCGACAAGGTCGAGACAATCCAAGGCGAAGCCGAAATGACCGACTACCGCATCAGTAGCAAGGTCCCTGGCCGCGTCAAGGAGATCCGCGTCGAAGAGGGCGACTTCGTCCACAAGGGCGACACCCTCGTCATCCTCGAAGCTCCAGACATCATGGCCAAATACGACCAGGCAAGCTCCGCACTCAGCGCAGCGCAAGCCGTAGAGAGCAAAGCATCCGGCAGCGCACGCTCCGAACAAGTACAAGCCGCCTACGAGATGTGGCAGAAAGCCCTCGCCGGCCTCGACGTCGCCGAGAAAACCTACGCCCGCGTAGAGGCTCTCTACAAGGACAGCGTCGTCAGCGCGCAAAAGCATGACGAGGCACTCGCGCAACTCAACGCCTACAAGGCAACCGAGCGCGCAGCCAAGAGCCAATACGACATGGCCGTCCACGGCGCGCAAGCCGAAGACCGCGCAGCAGCCCATGCGCAAGTTGCACGCGCACAAGGTGCCGTGAGCGAGGTCTCCTCCTACATCAACGAGATGACGCTCGTCGCCCTCGCCGATGGTCAAGTGACCGAGATCTTCCCCGAAATCGGCGAGCTCGTCGGCACAGGCGCGCCACTCCTCAACGTCGCCATGACCGATAAGGTTTGGTTCACTTTCAACGTCCGCGAAGACCTCCTCCCTGGCCTCACCGTCGGAACCGAGACCCAAGCCTACATCCCCGCCATCGACAAGAACATCAACGTCCGAATCACAAAGATGAAAGATGTCGGCACCTACGCCATCTGGAAGGCCACCAAAGCCCTCGGACAATATGACCTCAAGACTTTCGAGGTAAAAGCCGTCCCCGTCGACATGACCGACGCCTCCGACATCCGCGAAGGCATGAGCGCCATCATCAACAAAGCCAATTAGGCCAATACCGCCATGCTAAGGGCATATAAAGACAAGATACTCAGGGTGTTCCGCATCAGCCGCCGAGAAATCGGCGTCTTCAAACGTCGCCCCCTCCTCATCTTCTGCATGCTGATAGCCCCCATGTTCGTGACTCTCTATTTCACGTCACTCATGGACCAGGGGCTTCCAGACCAACTGCCCACAGGCCTCGTCGACGAGGACGACACTCAAACAACGCGCTCCATCGTCCGAGTCCTCTCGGCAATGAAGACAACAGGCCTCAACCATCGCTACGCATCCTTCTCCGACGCCCGACGCGCACTCCAGCGTGGCGAGATCTACGCCTTCTTCTACATCCCAAAAGGCACGACCGTAGAAGCCATCGGACAACGGCAACCAACCGTCTCTTTCTACACCGCCGACACCTACTACATCCCCGCCGCCCTGCTCATGAAGGATCTCAAGACCATCTCCGAGCTGGCAGGCCTCGCCATAACCCGAGAGACTCTGAGGGCTAAAGGCGTCCCCGAGAGCAGCATCATGGGAATCCTGCAACCCATTTCCATGGAGACGCACCCGTTAACCAACCCCTACCTCAACTACGGAATCCTGCTCAACAACCTCATCATACCGGGCATCGTCATCATCCTCATCATGCTCACGACGACCTACGCCATAGGCATGGAATGGAAGATCGGCACGCAGAAGTTCCTCCTCAACACCCTGGCCGGCGGCTCAGTCCCAGTCGCCCTGACCGGCAAACTCCTGCCCCAGACGATTCTCTACACCTTCATTTTCGTCGCCAACGACGTCTACCTCTACCGCATCATGGACTACCCGTGCCAGTGCGGCTTGCTCCCAATGTTCGCGCTCGGACTGCTGACGGTTCTCACAGCCCAAGCCATGGGACTCCTCATGTTCGGCATCTTCGCCGGTCAGATGCGCATGGCCATGTCCGGATGCGCGCTCCTCAGCGTGCTGTCCATCTCCATGGCGGGATTCTCCTACCCAGTCCCAGCCATGACGGGACTCCTACAGCACATCTCGCTCATCTTCCCGCTGCGCGACTACTTCCTCATCTACACCAACCAAGCCCTCAACGGCTACCCAATAGTCTTCGCGTGGAAACCAATAGTGGCCATGCTGGTCATTATCTGGCTCCCGCTGCTCTTCCTCGGCCGATACCGTAAGGCCTTCAACACCGTGGAATACAAGCCCTAATCTCAATCCGATGAGTCTGATTCAAGACACTATAAGCGTTTGGTGGAAAGAGCTCCGCGAGATGTCTCACGACGTCGGCGTGCTCATCTTCTTCCTCTTCCTACCTATCGGCTACCCTCTCATATACTACTACGTCTACAGCACCGAGACCGCTCGCGACATTCCAGTAGCCGTCGTCGACGAGGACCACTCCGCTCTCTCGCGAGAGTTCATCCGCAAACTCGATGCCAGCCCCGAAGCCCATGTCTACGCCCGTTGCGCCGACATGACCGAGGTCCAAGACCTCATGCGCAAGACCGAAGTCTACGGCATAATCCGAATCCCCTCATCGTTCCTCGACGACATCAGGCACGGACGACAAACACGCATCGCCGCCTATTCCGACGTCAGCTCCCTCATCTACTATAAGAGTATCCTCTTGCCTTGCACCAACATCTCGCAAGACATGAACAAGAACATCAAGATCGAAGATCTCGGTACCACAGGTCTCTCCTCACGCGAGATAGACATCGCGCGGTCGCCTATAAACTACGACCACGTGATGCTCTACAACCCGCAAGGCGGCTACGCCTCTTTCCTCATCCCCCCAATCCTCATGCTCATCCTCCAGCAGGCAATGGTTCTCGGCATCGGCATGGCCATGGGGCGCACACGTGAGAAAAACGGAGGCTTCGCCATATACCGCGGCGTCCAAGGCTACGACAACCCAATGGCCGTCATCCTCGGCAAGGTGCTCGTCATCTTCCCACTCTTCCTCTTCATGGCACTCTACATGTACGTCGCCATAATCTTCGGCTTCGACCTCCCGCATATCGGCAACTACTGGTCATGGATAGCGATGATGATCCCCTACCTCCTCGCCTGCTCTTGCTTCACCATCGTATGCTCCTGCATGATATACCGACGTGAAGACAGCCTCCTCATCTTCGTCTTCATGTCCGTCCCCCTGCTCTTCCTGAGCGGCATTTCATGGCCATCCGTCAGCATCCCGCACGTCTGGAAAGTAATCAGCTGGCTCTTCCCGTCCACCTTCGGCCTCAACGCCCACGTAAAGATAATGTCCATGGGTGGCGACCTCACAACGGCCGCTCACGAGGTCCGATGCCTGTGGCTCCAAGCCGTCGTCTACTTCATAATCGCATGCGTCGTCCAACGCGCCCAGATAGCCTACGCCGAAAAACACGGCGTCCACAGCAGCGCACTCGACCGAATGAAAGCCCCAGCCGACGACAACTCGACCACTTCCAGCCCGACGCCAGAAACTTCAAACCCCACAACCCATTGACACCCCCTCTTTCGCTGCCATTCTCAACGGAAATGTGTATATTTGTAGCGTCATAACAAGACACTCTCGACAAGGGCAACTCCCTGTCACACATCAACACCAGAAACTAACAGCGAAAAAGTGAGCACGATATCCATTATCGTCATCGCAGCCCTCGGGGCGGCACTTGCTTGGCAACTCTTCTACTGGGCATTCTTCATGTTCAGAATCCGTCGCCGCCCGCGCAACCTCGCCTCCCGACTCCCAGACGTCAGCATCGTCGTCTGCGCCCGCAACGAGGAAGACAACCTCCAAAAACTCATCCCTGCCCTCGTCGCGCAAAAATATGCGGCTAAAAAGCAAATCGTCATCGTCGACGACTGCTCCACAGACGACACACCACTCGTCCTGGCACGCCTGAGGGCGCAATACCCCGAGGTCTACACCACCACCATCCCCACCGACGCCGTCTTCCACCACGGCAAAAAACTCGCACTCAACGTCGGCATCAAAGCCGCAAAATACGACCACATCGTCTTCACCGACGCCGACTGCATCCCTGCATCCGAAAACTGGCTGACCCTCATGGCCGAAGCCTACGGCAACGACGCCACTGAACTCGTCCTCGGCTACGGCCGCTACGCCAAACGCCCAGGACTCCTCAACCTCCTCCTCCGATACGAGACTTTCTGGAACGCCGTTCAATACTTCGGCATAGCACGAGCCGCAAAACCCTTCATGGGCGTCGGGCGAAACCTCTCCTACTCCAAACAGCTCTTCGACCGCAGCTCCAAATTCCGCAACCACCTCTACGTCCTCTCGGGCGACGACGACCTCTTCGTCAGCGAGATGGGAACGAGAGCCAACACCGCCATAGTCTTCGAGGCGCCTGCACACACCATCAGCGAGCCTAAAAACACTTGGCTCACATACTCCGCTCAAAAAAGCCGACACCTCACAACAGCCTCCCTCTACCCCACAGTAGTCAAATTCTGGCTCGGCAGCGAGATAGCATCACGACTAATCTTCTGGCTCGCCATAATCGCGGCCGTGCTGCTCGGCATAATCACGCAAACACCAATCCTCCTCGAGGCCGCAGGCATTGCCCTCGCTGCCCGTACCATACTCATCTATATCGCCATGGGTCTCGCCGCCCGAAACATGGGCGAAAGCCGACTATGGCTCCTCGCGCTGCCAATGGACCTTCTGATCCCAACAATGCAGTCCCTCGCTTGGCTCACAGGCCGACTGACTAAAACCAGAAACACATGGAAGTAAACGCCAGCATACACTCCGACAAGGCGCTCTACGACATGGAGCTCGTCGAACGCGCCAAAGGCGGTGACCAAAAAGCCTACGCCAAACTCCTCGCACGATACCGAGACTCCATCTACTTCATGCTCCTCAAAATGGTAGGCAACAAAGTCGACGCCGAAGACCTCACCATCGAAGCTTTCGGCAAAGCCTTCCGCAACATCGAACTCTACTCCCCTACATACGCTTTCTCCACCTGGCTCTTCAAAATCGCATCCAACAACGGAATCGACTTCCTCCGACGCAAAAGGTGCAAACTCGTAAGCATCGACCAGGAGAACGAAGACAAGGAAGAAGGCGGAGCCCGACAAATAACAGTCGCATCCGACGCCCCAGACCCCTCCGAGAGCATGATCAAGAGCCAAACCGTCGAAGCCGTACGCGCCGTCGTCGACAAACTCAAACCAAGATACAAGACTCTCGTCGAACTTCGATACTTCCGCGAACTATCCTACGAAGAAATAGCCGAAGAACTACAAATGCCACTCGGCACCGTCAAAGCACAACTCTTCCGCTCACGCGAGCTCCTCTACAACATCCTCAAAAACACTGAAAACGCACCCGAGTCATGAGCATCGTCGAGAACTATTTCCAAGACCTCACAGACACTCAAAAAAGCCAATACGACCAACTCCAAGCCCTCTATGAGGACTGGAACGCCAAGATAAACGTCGTCTCAAGAAAAGACATTGGCGAGCTGATGACACACCACGTTCTCCACTCACTCGCCATAGCTAAGTTCATGCACTTCACCCCTGGCTCCAACATCATCGATGTCGGCACGGGTGGCGGTTTCCCAGGCATCCCTCTCGCAATCATGTTCCCCGACGTCAACTTCACCCTCGCCGACTCCATAGGCAAGAAGATCACCGTCGTAACCGAGATTGCCAACGCCCTCAACCTCAAGAATGTAACGCCCGTCAAGTCCCGCTCCGAGGATCTCAAAGGCAAGTTCGATTTCGTCACCGGACGCGGTGTCACAAAACTCACCGACTTCGCTCGCATGACCCGACACCTCATCGACACGAAGCACATGCGCAACTCCGTCATCAACGGCATCCTTTACCTCAAAGGCGGCAATATCGAGAGCGAGCTCCAACCCTTCGGCAAGAAAGCCCTCTGGTGCGACATCGCGCCCTACTTCCCGGGCATCCCTTTCTTCGAAGAAGACAAACGAATAATCCACATAGAGATATAATCACCCCACAAGTCTCCCCACCCCTTCCCACAATTCCCCGTGCGCCGTGCGCCCATCCCCCGACAATTAGGCATGGCGACGGCACACGGGGCTTACCTTCCCTACCGCCGATGATCAGAAAATCAACACTTGCAGCCCTCTTCACAATCCTCCCCACTCTCCTTGCGGCACAAGTGAAGTCCGTCGCCGACCAAGTGCCAACCAACGCGCTCATCTCAATCCTCCAACCTCCATACGTCGGATTGGAACGAGCCGTCACGGTGCGCTCACTCGTGACCGACGGCGACAATATCATCCGCCTGCGTCTCTCCGACAACGCCTCCCACCTCCCCCTGACGACTGCGCAAATCACCACCGCCCGAGACAGCCTCCGCCTCTGGCTCAATAAGCCCAATGCCTCTCTCGCCATAACAGCTGGCAAAACCGATCTCGTCGCTCAAGCCGTCAACGACACATCCTCGTGCGGGATGCCACCAAAAGGCTCTCCCGTCATCCGCCAAGACCAAGGCTTCTCAGGTCCTCTCTCTGGCCGCAACATCGCCCTATGGGCAAGCCACGGCCGCTACTACGAAGCCTCTCTCGACCGATGGGAGTGGCAACGCGGCCGTCTCAACACCACCGTCGAGGATCTCCTCACACCCTCCATCGCCTACCCTTTTCTCATCCCCATGCTCGAAAACGCCGGCGCGGTCGTCCTCTCCCCTCGTGAACGCGACACCACGAGCGTCTCGACAATCATCGACGATGCCGATCCCGCGCCAGCCTTCACTTCCACACTCAAACCCCAATCCACAACCAAAGGCTTCGCCCGCTACGAGAGCCTCCGCCTAAAAGACAACCCCTTCACCTTCGGCAAGGCCCTCATCTTCAAGATGACGCCCTCCGACTCGGTCGTCTTCACAGGCAAAGCCACATCCACAGGCCCCGCCACCCTCTACATCGCCTACGCACAAATTCCCGACGCCCAAGCCCCCGCCATCGTCACCGTCCGTCACGCCACCGGCGAAGCCCACTTCTCCCTCAACCAGCGCATGGGAGGCGGCATGTGGCTCCCACTCGCCACTCTGCCATTCCACGAGGGCTCCGAGTTCAGCGTCATAATAAAAGGCAATGGTCCCGTCTCCGTCGACGCCATCCGTGTCGGCGGCGGCATGGGTGTCGTCGAGCGAAATGGCGCTACAAGCGGTCTCCCGGCTTGGCAAGAGGGCGCACGATATTATCTCCAGTCCGACGGCTTCGACTACGCCAATGTGCTCAGCCTCAGCGAGGGGCGCAAAGACTACACCGACGATATCAACTGCCGAGGCGAATGGGTCAACGCTCTCGTCACCGACAAGCATATCCCCATCGACCTGTCGCTCGCACTCCATACCGACGCTTTCGTCACGCGCACCGACTCCGTCATCGGGACGCTCTGTCTCATTACGACCAAGAAGGGCGACAACAAACTCCCCGACGGGCGCAACCGCCTCACATCCCGACAGTTGGCATGGCTCGTCATGAACTCCCTCAAGTCCGACATCCACCGCAGTTGGGATGCCGACTGGACGCTCCGCGGCATTGCCGACAAGGGCTACTCCGAAAGCCGCCGCCCCGATGTCCCTGCTCTCCTCCTCGAACTGCTATCCCACCAGAACATAGCCGACATGAGCCACGCCCTGAATCCCGCCTTCCGCCGAGATGCCGCCAGAGCCATCTACAAGGGTCTCCTGCGCTATCTCGCAGGTCCGTCCGCTCCCGTCACGCCCCTCCCACCCTCTCGCGTCGGTCTACGCTTCGCCGCAGCCGACTCTCTGTCCCTCCATTGGAGCTTCACGCCCGACTCGCTCGAAACGTCCGCAACAGCCAATTACTATGAGGTCTACGAGGGCAACCGCCTCATCGCCCTCACGTCAGACACTGCAGTCTCCCTCCACCAACCCCTCGACGGCAAAATCCGCACCTACCGCATCATCGCCATCGGCCCCGGAGGTCGCAGCATGCCTTCCGAGGCCGTCCCTGCTTGCCTGTGGCGCAATAGCCGACGCGCCCTCCTCGTCGAGGGAATGGACAGGCTCTCAGCACCAGCCATAATACAAACTCCACAATGGTCAGGCGTCATGATGCCCCAAGACCCCGGAGCTCCATGGAACGCCGACGTTTTCACCACGGGCGAGCAATACGATTTCAATCCCGATAACGAGTGGCTCGACGACGACGCCCCAGGTTGCGGAGCCTCCTTCGCCAACCTCGAAGGTGTCCACATGCAGTCCGCCGCCACCTACTCCACATCCCCGTCCGCCGTCGCCACAGCCATGCGCCTCGAAGGATTCTCGTTCGTCGGAGTCACCAAGTCGTTCTTCGATGCCGATACCGCACACGCCGACACCACGACCTACGATTTCGTCCGCATCAATCTCGATCGCCAACGCACAACCAACTACGGCGACGCAGGTCCGCACCACCAAATCTACACCCTCGGATTCCGCAACCATACCGCAACCATCGTCGCTCAAGGAATCCCAACCGTCATCAGCGGCTGCTTCATAGGCTCCGACGTCATCGATTCCGACATCCTCGACTGGTGCGTCACAACCCTCGGCTTCAAACCTCGCACAGCCCACGCCTCGCGCACTTTCTCCGTCACAGCCTCACCACGATGGCTCCGCGAGAACTGCGTCTCCACCCGACGCCCAGACCTCCTCTTCCAACAAGCCGACGCCATCGAGCCAGCTGCCGAAGGGGCGCGCACCCTCTTCCGCTACTCCGACTCCCAAATGTCCGCCGCTGTCGTCTTCGGGAATGTCATCTCCGTCGGTCTGTAATCTTCTTGCCTCTTGATGCCAATGTCCGCCATCGCAAACCTCAAGACTCGTGTCGTCAACATCTACGACCGGCTCATGCGCTTCGCCCTCAGCCCCGAATGGCTAAGGGTCTACTACTCCGATGGCGACTCTTTTATCAACAAGATTTCCGACAAATACCTGCACCTCTCCGACGACCAGAAAGCCCAAGCTGCCGCCAACGGCATAGCCAGCGTCGCAGGACTGCCCGCCGCGCGCAATATCGCCACGCGCCTCATTCGACGCCACGCCACGAGGGCGGCTCTCGTCACGTTCGTCGCCACGCTCCCACAAAACTGGCTCATGTGGCCGCTCTTCGCCGTAGACATCATCTTCTTCCAAAAGGAGATTTTCCTCGTCACCCAAGAGCTCGAAATTCTCTACGGCGGCAGCGTCTCCTCTTTCGACTACTCCTCTCTCGCAACCATTGCCGTCAAGATGGAGGGCGTAACAGTGAAAGCAAAAGCCATAGGCTACGCCAAACGAGGCTTCGGATGGTCGCTCCGACAAGCGCTGCGATACTGCGTGCGAATCTTCCGCTCCTCCATTCGTGCCATTTTCGGCTCCACTGCCAAGTGGGCAGGCATAGCCGCCGAGCGACACACAATAGACCTCGCCATCAATTATATCCTCTTTTCCCTCATGGCCGCCATCGCTGGAGCCATCTCATATTGGCTCTTCGTCCCCATGGCCCGACGCCTTGAGCGCAAACTCCTATCTTCCTATCCCTCAACAAAATAGAGGTAGCCCCCCCCCTCCTTAAAAGCTGACGAGCCACTTGGCTTTCAGCCCCTTTTTTCGTATATTTGTATGTGAGCGGCAAGAAGGGTTCAACCTCCCGACGCGCCTCTCGTCCCAAAAACACATGACCATAAATAGAGAATTAAATGACCACATTCCTTGCAATTATTAATTCGTATTAAAATATCACTCCTTCACTTAAAAACTTATCGCTATCCTTGCAATCACAACAACAACCTACACTCCCAACACTTTTCCAATGATTAAGAGCATCATCACCACCATTCTCGCCTTCTGCCTTTGCGCAGCCTCCTTTGCGCAAGCCGACGAATGGCAAGACCCTAAAGTCAACCAGCTCAACCGTGCCCCGATGCACGCAAGGTTCTTCGCTTTCGAGAGTGCCGATGCCGCCCTTCAGCCAAAAGAGTCCTCTGCCAACTTCCTCTCTCTCAACGGCTCTTGGCGCTTCCTTTGGGTCAAAAATGCCGACCAGCGTCCCGCCAATTTCTTCGCCCTCAACTACGACGACAATGCTTGGGGCTCCATCCCCGTTCCCGGCATCTGGGAGGTCAACGGCTACGGCGACCCTCTCTACGTAAATAACGGCTACGCTTGGCGCGAGCAATCGCCCGTCAACCCGCCAGTCGTCCCGACGCTCGACAACCATGTGGGCTCTTACCGCCGCGAGATGACAATCCCAGCCTCTTGGAACGGCAAGCAGGTCATCGCCCATTTCGGCTCCGCAACATCCAATATCTACCTGTGGGTCAATGGCAAGTTCGTAGGCTACAGCGAAGACAGCAAGCTCGAAACCGAATTTGACATCACGCGCTTCATCAAGCCCGGCAAGAAGAATCTCATCGCTTTCCAAATTTTCCGCTGGTGCGACGGCTCATACCTCGAAGACCAAGATTTCTTCCGCCTCTCCGGCATCGGACGCGACTGCTATCTCTTCGCTCGCAATAAGAAACATATTTCCGACATCCGCCTCACACCCGACCTCGACCCCAACTACTGCGACGCCACTCTCGCCTTCGATGTCGACATCGTCTCTGGCGGTGAGGCCTCCATCGTCCTCCAATCTCCCGACGGCAAGATTGTCGCGCAGACCAAGGTGAAAGGCGCAGGTACGCACCATGGGACGCTCTCCGTCTCCGCCCCCGCCAAATGGTCTGCCGAGACGCCCAACCTCTACACCCTCACAGCCACACTCTCCGACGGTGGTCGCGTCCTCGAAGTCATACCCCAACACGTCGGCTTCCGCAAGATCGAGATCCGCAATGCGCAAGTTCTCATCAACGGGCAGCCTGTCCTCTTCAAAGGCGCCAACCGCCACGAGATAGACCCCGACAACGGCTACGTCATATCACGCCAACGCATGATTGAGGACATAACTCTCCTCAAAAAACTGAACTTCAACGCCGACCGCACTTGCCACTACCCAAACAACCCCGAGTGGTACGACCTCTGCGACCAATACGGCATCTACCTCGTCGCCGAGGCTAACCTCGAAAGCCATGGCATGGGCTATGACGATAAGACACTCGCTCGCCGCAACGACTACGCTCTCGCCCACCTCGAACGCAACCAGCGCAACGTGGCCGCCAACCGCAACCACCCCTCCGTCATCTTCTGGAGCCTCGGCAACGAGTCCGGCTTCGGCCCTAACTTCCAAGCCGCCTACGAATGGGTCAAGAAGACCGACCCCTCGCGCCCCTGCCAATACGAGCAAGCCCACGGCAACGACTATACCGACGTCTTCTGCCCAATGTACTTCAGCTACGATAATTGCCAACGCTACCTCGACAAAAAGCCCTCCAAGCCCCTCATCCAATGCGAGTATTCCCACGCCATGGGCAACTCTTGCGGCGGCTTCAAGGAGTATTGGGACATGATCCGCGCCAACCCTTCATACCAAGGTGGATTCATTTGGGATTTCATAGACCAGGCAATCCGAATCCATAAACCCGACGGCACGACATACCTCGGCTACGGCGGCGACTGGAACTCCTACGACGGCTCCGACAACAATTTCTGCGTCAATGGCCTCATTAGCCCCGACCGCCGCCCCAATCCCCACGCCCTCGAAGTAGCCTACATCCAACAAAGCATATGGACCACGCCCGTCGATATGTCTCGTGGTCAGATAAATGTCTTCAACGAGAATTTCTTCACATCCCTCTCCAACTATCGCCTTGAGTGGTCTCTCCTCTCCAATGGCTTCCCCGTCCAGTCTGGAGTTGTCGATTCTCTCTCCACAGCCCCCCAATCCACGCAGTCCCTCACACTCCCCTACGACCTCTCCAATATTCCCGCAGGTCAAGAGGTTCTGCTCAACACCTCTTTCCTCACCAAACGTGCCGACGGTCTCCTGCCTGCCAGTCATGTCGCCGCTCGCGCCCAGCTCCCCGTCTGCGACGCCTCCGCGCCTACGCTCTCCATCCCCAACCTTCCCCAGCAACCTTCCCCAGTCGTCAACAATTCCGACAGCAATCTCATATCCATCTCCGCAGACAACTTCCGTATCGACTTCTCGCGCCACGACGGCATGATCTGCCGATACGATGTCAACGGCACCACCCTACTCTCCCCCTCCTCACGCCTCACGCCCAACTTCTGGCGCGCCCCGACCGACAATGACTTCGGTGCCGACCTCCAGCATCGTCTCGCCGCATGGCGCAATCCCGACCTCCAACTCGTCGACATCGCCACCTCTTCCCACGACAATCTCGTCACCGTCACTGCCCGATACTCCATCCACGGCATCCTCCCCGACCCCACGACGGGTCTCCATCGTTACCACTCCAAGCCCATAAACCCCGACAGCCCCGAGATATCCGTCTCCCTCACCCTCTCCTACACTGTCAACAACGCTGGTCAAATACTCCTCTCCCAGTCCCTCGAACTCCCGTCAGATGCTCAAGCTCCTGACCTCCCCCGCTTCGGTGTACGTCTCTCCATGCCTGCCTCCTTCGAGAACATCTCCTACTACGGACGCGGTCCCCATGAGAACTACCCCGACCGCGCCAACTCCGCGTTCATCGGCATCTACGACCAGTCCGTCACCTCCCAATTCTACCCCTATATCCGCCCACAAGAAACAGGCGCAAAGACCGACGTCCGTTGGTGGACTCTCACCAATGTAGCGGGCCATGGCCTCACCATCACGGCTGCGCAACCCTTCGTCGCCACAGCCCTCCACTTCTCCCAAGAAGATCTCGACGATGGCGACGACAAGCACCAACGCCACTCCGAGCTTCTCACCCCCCGCGATGCAACCTTCCTATCCATCGACCAAGCCATGTCAGCCCTCGGCTGCATCGACAGCTGGGGAAGCATGCCGCTTGACAAGTATCGTGTCAAGGCGCAAAACCGCAACCTCACCATCCTCATCACTCCCCAATAACGCCCACTCACACTCCTATATAACGACCGAGAGAGGCGGCTCCGCACACTTGCGGAGTCGCCTCTCCCTTATGATAATATCTTAATGACGCTCTTAAAAGTATCGCTTCTTCCTTGCCTTGCGACAGGAGTCTTAATCCTCGTGTATGGGCATAAAAAAAGCTCCGAATCTCTTCGGAGCGTTGCTGTGTGCCTTAGTAGGCCTTGCCTTTTGCCTCGTCGGAAACAGTGAGTTTCTTACGACCCTTGGCGCGGCGTGCGGCCAGAACCCTGCGACCATTCTTAGTAGACATCCTCTGACGGAAGCCATGCTTGTTGATACGCTTACGGTTCGAAGGCTGGAATGTCCTTTTCATCGTACGATTTCTTTAAAAGATTGAATTCAAATCGACTGCAAAGATACAACTTTCCTCTTCATCTCCCAACACTTTGTCACTATTGTTTCGCCTTATATCGCTTAATGACGTTGTACGCCTTGAACATGCCAAGCTCGCCGGCACGACTCAGGTCCTTCACGCCAGCCTCTTCCTTTCCTTGATACAATTCAATAATTCCTCTGTTGAAATACGCCTCCGCAAACTGGTCATACACCTCTATCGCCTTGTCCAACAGCTCGATAGCTTTGTCAAAATCCTTGCGCTGGCAATATACGAGGCTCATGTTGTAATAGGCAAACTCGTTGTCCGGCTCCAACTCCATGACCCTCTCAAGGTCCTGCACCACAAGGTCATAGTCCAATACCGTCACCTCATACCGCAGGTTCCTTCCGCCCATGAGGTCGCCATCCATAGGCGCATAGGCGTCGGGGTCCATGTCCCTTATCGTCTCGACCATCTTATACCTCGCCGCAGCCCTGTTGAAAAGTGCCACTACGTTGCCCGGCTCTTTCATAAGCGATGCTGAGAAGTCCGTAAGCGCGCTGTTATAGTTCATCACTATCGAATACAACGTGCCCCTCAGCAGGTAGAGCGACGCGTCCCACGGGTCAGCCTCCAGCCGCTTGTTGACGTCGGCTATCATTGTGAACACCTTCGCCGAGACCTCGTCACCCGCCACGTCCCTATTCGTCACGACCATCTTCATGTCCGACACGCCTTGGGCGTTGAACTTCACAACCGACGGGCTGTAATACGGGGCGTTGGGCAGCAGCGTGTCCGCACTGAAGAACGACAGGCTGAATGCGGGCTCCAAATCTATGGCAATGTCGCGGTCCTGCACCCTGCCCCTTATCGTCTCCTTATTCTCCTGACGCAGCTTGTCATCCGTGTCGCCAAAGTCCGCCACGACAACCATCTGGTCATATTTCTTCATGTCCGAGTCGTTCTTTCCGCGGCTCTCTTTCTTCTTCTCCTTGCCCTTGTTGTCGTCAGGCTTCGCCCCGCTCTGCTGCGCCGCCATCTGGCGCTTGGTCTTCTCCTGCTCGAAGGTCATAGCCGTAAGGTAATCTTGCTCAGAGCCTTTGTTGTCGCCCAACTGGCGCTTTGCCACGGCGCGCTGCGCATATGCCGGTCCGAAGTCGGGATGCTTGGCAATGATGATGTTCAAGTCTTGGAGCGCGTTAGATGCCTGTCCCAATTGCCCGTAGACAATGGCCCTGTTGAAGAGGGTGATGTCGTCAGACGGGTCTATGGCCAACGCCCTCGAGAAGTCGTCTGCCGCCCTGTTCAAGTCTCCAGCCTCAGCCCTCAGCAATCCTCGGTTCTGATATGCGAGCCTGTTCTTTGGGTCGAGCCTTATCGCCTCGTCAAGGTCTGCCTCGCAACCCCTCATGTCGTCAAGGTTGTATTTCGTGATAGCGCGGTTCACGTATACGAACGGGTCTTGCGGACGGAGTTCCGCCAAGTGGTCATAGCTCTTCAACGCTCCGGCAAAGTCCCTCGTCTGGTACCTTGTCATGCCAAGATATGTGAATGCCTCTGGCGAATATGTGTTTATTTTGGTCGCCCTCTCAAACTCCGTCAATGCCGTTGCCGTGTCGCCCTTCTCCACATACGCTATGCCTCGATACAATATGGCAGGCACGTTCTTCTTGTCTATCTTCAATATCTTGTCATACTGGTCTATGGCATGGTCATACTCTTCCAAGTTTATGCTCGCTATGCCTGCGTTGAGCAGCATGTTGATGTTATCTGGCTCATATTTAAGCCCCTCCTCGAAGTCGGCTCTCGCCGCAGCCGCCTTGTCCTGCCTAAGGTGGGCTATGCCCCTAAGGTTATATGCCCCGATGAGGAACGGGTTTATGTCCAACGCCACGTTGCAGTCCGCCTCGCAGCCCGTAAGGTCGTCAAGGTAGAACTTGGCCACGGCCCTGTAATAATACGGGTCGGCAAGATAAGGCTTAACGATGATGACCCTGTTGAAATACTGGATCGACAAGACGTAGTCCTCAAAATAGAGAGCGTTACGCCCCACCTGCATCATCCTGTTGGTATTCACCTGCGCAGGTGCCGTTATGGAGGCGGAGACCATAAGAGCCACAGCGGCTATGGCCGTCGCGCCAATTCTTCTAATAATCGTCGTCATCATCGTGGTCGTTATTCAGCATGTCGTCCGCCATCAGCCCATATCGCTCGGCGTCCTCCATCCTGCCGTTTTTTCTGCAAGCCTCAGCCATCAAGAGCAGCGTCTTCCTGTCCTTCCGCAACGCCAATGCGTCGCCAGCGTCAGACAATACGCGCTCCCACTGCTTCAACGCCTTATGCGCCTTGGCGCGCAAGAGCAGGGCGTCGGCCGTCTTCTTTGCTTTCTTCATCAAGCCCGGGCGCAACGCTACGTTGAGGTCTTTGACAGCCCCGTCCGCATCGCCGTCGCTGAGCAATATGTCAGCCCTTAGCACCAGTGCGTCGGCATAGTCGGGCGCCAAAGCCAGAGCCTTATTGATGTTGGCTTTCGCCGCCCTCTCGTCGTCATATTTATGCAGGCACTCAGCCGCCAAGAGGTAATATTCATATGCGAACTCAAAGTTCTTCTCCCTCATCTTGCGCTGCTGGTCGAGCAGGTCGTCAATCTGGGCGCGCAGCTTGTCTACAACCGACAACTTCCGTGCCACATATCGTCTCATGACTTCAGACTTCAGCATCTCGGGCTTTATGGACAGAGCCTCGAAAGCGTCTGTCACGGCGTCACGCAAGTTACCTTTGCCAAATTCCGTAACCGCCTGACGCCCAAGCAGGTCAGCGCGAGCCCCAGTCAACTGCTTTTCTATCAGCACCTCGTCGTTCGCTCCGTTGGAGAAGATCCTCACTGCGATATTGGTGCGTATATCATTGTGCGTCAATGGGGTTCTCAATATCATCCCATTCAACGTGCGGCATCGGCTGAGAGCGACGTAGCTCTGCCCACAGGCGAAAGCCCCCTTTCCCAAATCTATTATCACGTGGTCGAAGGTCAAGCCTTGGCTCTTATGTATTGTTATGGCCCATGCCAGTTTGAGCGGCACTTGCGTGAATGTTCCCAAAAGCTCCGTCTCGACCTGATGTTTCTCCTCGTTATATCTGTACTTCACGTTCTCCCACGTCACCGGCTGTACGAAGAAGAGGTCGGGGTCGCACAACTCACCGTTCTCGTCATAAATTTCCCCCTCGTCTTCCATATATTCTCCATCCTCATGCGAGTCTTGCTCTTGCGACTTTGCATCGTCGGTCACGACCCTCACCCACACTCCGTCTTTCTCTATGCCCTCCACACTCCCTACTGAGCCGTTGTACCATCGTCCTTCCATATCGTTCCTTACGAACACGACCTGCGCACCCACCTTCAGTGTGAGGTTCAAGCTCGTCGGCATCATCTGCTCGGGGAAGTCTTTTTCTACATAACCGACGACAGTCTGCTCCTCAGTCTCCAACTCCGCAAGCCTACTCTCGTTAATATTGTCTGACGCCGCACGTGTGGATGTCAGCGTCATGTATAGAGCCTCAGTGCTGGGTTGAAATGAGTTGTCGACACGGGAGTTGATGAGTTTCAAGTCTTCATCCGCCACCTGCCCCACCCTTATGCGGTCAAGTAGCGACAGGAAGTCGGCCTCCTTCTGGCGGTAGACCTTCTTCAGCTCAATTTGCGTGAGCTGTATCTGTCCGAACACCGCGGCGCCGAAGAAATATGGCGTAGTGTAAAATCTTCTCAGTATGTCCCACTCCTGACCCGTCACCACGGGCTCCAGCTGGAAAGCATCACCCACAAGGAGGAGCTGCTTGCCCCCGAACGGCTCGTAGCGATGACCCTTGTTGTATGTCCTTAGAACCCTGTCGACGAAATCGAGCACGTCGGCTCGCACCATCGACACCTCGTCTATGACTATGAGTTCCAGCTCTTTTAGCAGCTTAATCTTCTCTCCATTAAACTTTTGCATAGCCCTCACGTCTCTTGGCGTGGCGAACTTGACATCGTCGAGGGCGAAAGGTTGAAGAGGAATCTTGAAAAACGAGTGGAGCGTCACGCCGCCCGCATTGACTGCCGCAATGCCCGTCGGGGCGAGCACGACTGTCTTCTTTTTTATGTGTTCGACAATATAGCGCAGGAATGTTGACTTGCCCGTGCCGGCCCTGCCGGTCATGAAGACCGACGCCGACGACTCGGATATGAGCCGCCACACGTTTTGGAACTCCTTATTGTCGAGCTCTATCACCTCGGCGAGTTTTTTGATGACTTATAAACACCCCTATTGAAGAGTTGGCTTCGCCCACTAAGATCCCTCTTTCCGAAATAGTATGTCACGTCGATGATGGGCCATATTGCGGCGTTCTTCTCGACGCGGGCGTAGTTGCCGAAACTCGTGAGAAATCCAAGTTTGCCGCTCAGCTTCGAAGAGAAGAAATACTCTCCCTCTGCCTGAAGCTCAACGGAGTGGTGGTGGCTGAACGTCCCGAAGTGGTAGGCAATTCCGCCATGAAGATTAATCCTTGACGTCAGTCTGCCGTCAGCCCATAATTTCAACCTGCCTCGGAAGCCACTGCCCACAAGCGTCTCGCCCCTATTGGCGAGGAAGTGGCGCGGCACTTGCAGCAAATCGTCGTTATCAGAGAAATTGTAGCTGCCATAGAGACCGAGACCTGCTGTAAGAATCAGATATACAGAGCCGTCGGAGCAGTTCTGGTCGGTGAACCATGCCCTTGAGAGCAGCAGCTCATGCCCCAACTCGAAGACCAGCGGTATGCCTGCCTCCTCGCCGATGAACTGGTTCATACCGAGCTTCTGCCCCAGCCTCATTCCTGGGTAGCCATTGGCGATGTCGAAGCGAGAGGCGAGAAACCATCTCTTGTCATATACTTTCCACAGAGCCTTGACGTAAACCGTGGGGCGAGCAACGTCTAACGCCAAGTATGTTGACAACTCGACCCTCTCGGTCAAGCCCCATCGCGATGCGGACAGCAAGCTAAGGTTTCCGGCATGGCGGTAGACGACGTTGGCTGCCTCGGCGTGCCACAGGATGTCATCCCTCATGCCTGACTTGATATTAGCCGACCGCCATCTCTTGTAAGTGTCGCTGGCAGCTCCCTTTCTCGGGTTGTACGTTATAACCGAATAGTCAGTCTTAGGGACTTTATGCTCTTCTATCTGCGCCGACAAAGGGAGAGACGTCCCGACAGTCAACGCCAGCAACAGAAGCACTCGGGCAATACACTTAATACCGCACATTACGTCCCGTCTTTTGCAGATTACTTAACGACCTTGGCCATGCCGGTATACCTGTCGGCCTTGTTCTTTGGCACGTAGATGACGAGCTTCTGCCCGATGCGTATCATGCCGCGGCGGATGTTGTTCCAATAGACGAGGTCGTTGACCCTCACACCGAAGCGTCGGGCTATCGAGCCAGGCACGTCGCCGCTCCTGACGGTGTAGATGAGCTTAGCCTTGCCGTCGGGAGTCCTGCCAGCGTATACCGCCCCGCGCGAGTCGGTTATCTTGACAATCTTGTTGTCGGGGAAATACTTCATCCTGTCGCGGGCGTAGACAGAGTCCTCGTGGGCGGCGAAGGCGAAGGTTGCGTCGACGGGAAGCACGAGACTGTAGGTCTTGCCCTCGATGGCGGGAACGACGTCGTGCTTATACTGCGGATTGAGCTGCCTGATGAGATCGGTCTGGACACCAAGCACGGAGGTCACTTGGTTGAAGTGCAGCGGCTGGTAGATCATGACAGTGTCAGTAGGCTGGATAGCCTCAGACTCGCTCGCATAGATATTATGCTCTTGCGCATAGTTCATGGCGTAGGCGGCGGCTATGAAGGCAGGCACGTAGCCGCGCGTCTCCTTGGGTAGATTGTAATATATCTTCCAGAAATCCTTATGACCGCCCGAGCGGGCTATGGCTCGATTGACGTTGCCCGGTCCGCAGTTGTATGCTGCTATGGCGAGATGCCAGTCGCCATACATATTGTAGAGGTCGCGCAAGAATACAGCGGCAGCCTCGGTAGCTTTGACGGGGTCGCGACGCTCATCGACATAGCTTGTCACGTCGAGCCCATACCTCTTGCCGGTGTAGTACATGAATTGCCAGAGACCCGACGCGCCGACACGGCTGAGGGCGTTGGGGTTGAGCGCGCTCTCGATGATGGCCATATACTTCAGTTCGAGAGGCATGTCGTGGGCTTCCAGCACCCTCTCGAACAAGGGGAAGTAGTAGTTAGAGAGACCGAGCATTCGCTGCACGAGGTAGCGTCGCTTGACGACGTAGAGCTCGATGAAGCGTCGCACCTGGTCGTTGTAGACCATGGGGATGGGGGACATCATGGACTGGAGGCGGTCGACGAAGACGGAGTCGGGGATTCCGGCTATGAGGCTATCTGCCACGGCTACGGAGTCTGGCACGAAGTCATTGATTATGGGGCGGGTGCGAGTGTACCATGCGGAGATGAGGCTATCGACCTCGTAGCGCGGGATCTCGTTATTGTAGACTATGGAGTCTGCCTCCGCCTCGTAGACGGCGGCGGTATCTACTGCTAAATCATCTTGCGCGACAGCAGTCGTCGCCATAGTGGCGAGCATGACCGCCATCAGTGATATTGAGGTGTAGTGTCTCAAAAGATATGAGCTTGGAATTGGGTGTTAAACGTTGAACAGCTTTTCTTGGACGGCATCCTTGAACGACTTGCCGATGGGGACGTATGGCTCGACGCCGTCAATCTTCAGTTGCGCGCCGTAGAGGGCTTTGACCTTGTCTATACGGACGATGTAGGACTTATGGACACGCATGAAAAGAGACTGTGGCAGAGTCTCCTCAAGGTTCTTCAGGGATTCGAGCGTTATGACCTTCTCGGTCTTGCCGCCCTCGCCACGGGTGTAGATGGAGACATACTCTCGGAGCCCCTCAATATAGAGGATGTCGTCAATCTTGATGCGGTGGATTTTATGGTCGGCCTTTACGATGAGGACACCGTCGTTGGGCGTTGCCTCTTGCTGCGGCTGGGCAGTAGGAGCCTGTTGGGCAGGGGTGGGTTGCGCAGCTCGTTGGCGGCTTTCGCCGATGCGTTGCATAGCCTTGCCGACGCACTGCATGAACCTGTCGAACGAGAACGGTTTGAGCAGGTAGTCGAGGACGTCGAGCTGGTAGCTCTCTATGGCGTAGTCGGAGTAGGCGGTTGTGAAGACGACCAATGGGCGCACGGGGAGCATCTTGAGGAAGTTGAGACCGGTGATGTCGGGCATCTGGATGTCGAGGAACATGAGGTCGACCTTGCCCTCTTGGATTATAGGCAGAGCCTCAAGACCTGACTTGCAACTTGCGACGAGTTCGAGGTTCGGGACTTTCTCGATGAACTCTTTAAGCAGGATTCGCGCGGGGAACTCGTCGTCGACGATGAGGCAGCGTATCTTGTTTTGCGTATCCATATCTACAAATGTAATAAGATTGGCACTAAGCGGCAAACGTATCGATTTTGAGGAAGACGCCAAACTCGGTCTCCGTCTTGTCTATCTTCATCTCGTACCTACCTGGGTATAAGATGTTTAGCCTCTTACGGACATTCTCCACTCCTATGCCTCCGACGATATCCTTGTTGATCGCTATGGGGGGCAGGGAGTTTCGGACTTGGAAGACGAGGATTGGGCCGAGAGTCTTGACGCTTACTTGGAGCCAACCCTTTTTGGGGTTGTCGATGTTGCCATGCTTGAAGCTGTTCTCTATGAAGGGAATCAGTAGCATCGGCTCAATCATGAACTCCTCGTTGCAGCCTGAGGCATCCATGCGGATGTTGAGGTCGGAGTCGGTCTTGAGCTTTTGGAACTCGATGAAGTTGTTGATATACTCAATCTCCCTCTTGAGCTTAACCTTCTTATTCTCACTGTCATAGAGCGTGAAGCGGAGCATGTCGGAGAGTTTGAGAATCATGTCGGGCGTCTTCTCACTCTTGATTATCGAGAGTGCATAGATGTTGTTGAGTGCGTTAAAGAGGAAGTGCGGGTTAATCTGCGTCTTGAGGAACTTCATCTCGAACTCGATGTTCTGGTGCCTCATGTCGATCTCCCTCAACTTATTATTCTTCTCCTTAAGGTAGAAAGAGTAGAGGGAGCTTACGAAGAGCATGCCGACAAGAGGGAGCAGCCATCGGAAGGGGATATTGATGGCGTCGGGGTCGGAAGGAGGAGGGAGTTGGCTCTCGTGCCAGAAGTCGAGCAGTCGCATGACCATCAGCGTCAGCACCATGAGGATAAGCACACCGAGGGCGTAGCGTTGGTAGGAGCCACGGAAAAGCTGGCGCGGCATGAGATAGTGGACGTTGACGAGGAAAGCCGACACGCACACTATGAGCATCTTGACCACGAGGGGCAGGAAGTAGACGCCATCTTTTATGAGCGAAGGGGCCGCAAAGATGACGGCGAAGCCCGCCATGATTGCGATTTCGAGCCATGTGCGCTTAGAAGTAAGAGTCTTTGACTGCTCCATTGGATGCTAAATTGAAAAGAGAAAGAGAGCCCCTCGACCCCGCGGAGGGTGACGAGGGGCTCTCTCTATGCTGTTTTTGGAAGTGAGCGCACTAATCGCGGGTCTCGCGGTAAGCCATAGGCTCGTAGGCCCAAGTCTCGTTGTAGAAAGTACCGCCCGAGCCAGTCACGGTCATGTCGTTGGAGGCGCCGGTCGTGATGTAAGGGATCTCGCGCTCGCCACGTCCGTCGAGGTCGCCACGGAGGGTGAAGGTGACGGAGAAGATGCGGAACGAGCCCTCGAAGTCGCCACGAGGCATCCAGTAGTCGTACTTAGGATTGTACTCCCAAGTAGCTGTGGAGTTGCCGGAGAGAGTTGTACCCATGGTTACGTAAGCGCGGCAGTAATCGGTGCCATCGTCGACGACGAAAGCGGATGCGCCATAGCGCGCAAGGGTCGTATATGCGTCATCGAAGGTATCGTAGGACTGGTCCTTAGCGTTGCGGAGGGTCTGCCATGTGTTGGTCTCTGCGTCGTAACGCTGGAAAGACTGGGTAGCGCCGCCATTGCTGCCGCCGAAGACGTAGCCGTAGGCCTTGCCATCGACGTGGCATACGAAAGAGGTGGCGCGTGTACGAGGAACGCCGATGCTCTGGACGGCAGTCCATGTCGTTCCGTCGAACTTGTAGAAGTCGCCGAGGATGTTGTTATCATAGTCCTCGCCGCAACCTACATAGGCGACGTTGTCGATTACGAAGCAGGTGGCGTAGCGGACGGCATCGCCAGGGTAGGTGGGGACCTTCTCCCAGCTATTGGTCTTAGGGTCGTAGCACCAGAAGTCGTTGAGGTAGTTCTCGCCATCGTAGCCGAGACCTACGTAGCCTTTGCCGTTGATGGAGAAACCGACAGCACCGTTGCGTGCGGCAGCCTCGCGAGGCATGGAAGCGACAGCTACGTTGTAGGGGACATTCTCCTTGTAATATTTCTGCGTGGTAGCAGCCTTGGCGGTATCGGTCTCGGAATAAAGTTTCTCGTAACGGGCCGTCCAGCTTGGGCTGCCCTCGGAGTTGAGAGATACCATATAGAAGTCGCGGAAACGCTCTTGCTCCTCGGTCTTATTGGTGTTGGCACCTGTGCCGATGAAGGCGCAGAGGGTGTCGCCTACCTCCATTTGGAAGCAGACAGCGCCGCCACGAGGAACGCCAGGGAAATAGCTGTAGGTCTGATACCAGTTGCCATAGGTTTTCTGCTCAGTATCACCTTCGCAGCCTACGACGGTTGCGGAGATCGCAACTACGGCGAGGGCCTTGAGCGTGTTGGCGAAAATTCGTCTCATATAGTCTATTAAGTTTTATGCAAAGATAAGTAGTTTCCTGATTGTGGCGTTGAATAATCAACGAAAGTGGTCGTGTGGTCTGGGATGGGCGTTATGTGTTCAACATTAGTCGCGCTCGTTCCACATCTCGTCGGGGACGAAGGCCCACGTGTCGGCATAGAATTTACCATTGGAGCCAGAGACTGTGAGGTCGCTGGTGCCGCCCGTGGTGACGAAGCCAGTCTGCCTCCAACCCGTGCCGTTGACATTGGCGTTGAGGACAAAGGAGACGGCGAACTTGCGAGGACCGCCCTCGAAGGAGGCTTTTTGCACCCAACGATCGGTGAAGGGATTGTACTCCCAAGTCAGCTGACCGCTGCCGTTGGGACCGCCTGTAGTGACGTAGACGCGGGTGTCGCTGGTGTTGTCATCGAGGACAAAAGCCGTGGCGCCGTATCCTGCGAGCTGACCGTACTGATCATCGAAGGTCTCCTCGGTGGCGTCGCGGAGCTGCGCCTTTTGAGACCAATCTTGCACCTCGGGGTCGTAGCACTCGAGGGTTGAAATCTTGCCGCCATTTGTGCCGCCGTAGAGGTATCCCTTGCCGTTGCATACGAAAGCGGAGGCTTGGGAGCGTGGGACGGAGCAAGACTGGACAGGTTCCCAGTTGGTGCCGTCGAAACGGTAGCAGTCGCCAAGGATGTTATTGTCGGCATCCTCACCGCCACCGACATAGGCGTAGCCGTCGATTACGAAAGAGAAGGCGAAGCGGACAGCATCGCCCATGTATGGGGTCGTCTCCGTCCACGAGTTTGTCTCGGGGTCGTAGCACCAGAAATCGTTGAGGCAGTCGGTGCCGTCGAAGCCGAGACCGACGTAGCCCTTGTTGTTGAGGGTGAAGGCGACAGCGCCATTACGGGCTTTGGCTTTAGAGGGCAGGGATGCGATGGCCGTGGTGCAGGGTACGCCTGCCGCCAGCTGGTCGTCGGAGAGGCGATCGTAGCGGACGGTCTCTTGAAGGCCTTCGGCGGTGTAGGTGAACATATAGAAGTCAGAGAAACGCTCGGACTCCTTGGCGTTTGCCATGTTGGCACCTGTTCCGACGACAGCGCGGAGCGTATCGTTTATGACGAGGGGGAAGCAGACGGCGCCGCCACGAGGCGTGCCGAGGAAATATTTATATGTGTTCCTCCAGTTGCCCTGATGGATGTCGTTATCGATCTCCTCGCAGCCGATGAAAGCGACGGAGAGCGCGGCTAAGGACATGGTGGTCAGGGTTTTAGCGAAAGGCCTAATCATATATTGTCAGTATCTTGCTTGATGAGGTAAATAATCAATGTTATTCGAACTTAGAGCGCAGGAACCACGTCTCGCGGATGTTGAGGGCGACCTTGAAGTTGTTGAACTTCTCTTCGATCATGCCGTTGGCCGTCGTGCCGCGGTTTTGCCTCTCGTAGGAGACAGTTATGGCGTTGCGGGAGCGACCGAGCGGGACTGTCAGACCGAGGGAGAAGCCGCTCTGCATAAGGTTGACGGACTGGAGGTCGAGATAGTCGCGACCATAGAATCCGCCGACACGATAGCGCATCCTCTTATAGAAGGGGTCGTCGGGCTTACCGGGGGAGTACTGGAGACCGCCAGAGACGGTGTATGTGTCGCGGAAGGAGACATTCTCCTTGAACTTGGTGTTCTCGACATCGCCCCACTCGCTGACCTTGTACTCGATGGTGCCGAGGAGCTTGTGGCGCTCGAAGGTGAAGCCTGCGCCATAGTAGCGTGGGATGTAGAAACGGTTAGGCGTGGAGTCGTCGGTCTCGAGCTCTTGAATGCTGTTGTAGATGGTCTGCTTATAGGAGGTGTGGAGCCACATCTTGGGGGCGTACATGGCGCCGAAGCGGAAATTGTTGTCGCCGATATTGAAGTCGAACTGCGTACCGACCTCCCAGTAGATGTTGTTTACAGCGTAGTTCCTCTTATTATAGATATCCTCACCGCCGATGCTCTCGGAGAAGCAAGCCTTCTCAAGGTGCTCGATATTGCCCCAAATGACGGAGAAGTTGCCGCCTATGGTCCAGTGGTTGAAGAGGGTGAACGCGGCATTGATGAAGGCTTGACTGAGACCGCCGCTGCCGCTGTGCTCATTGGTGTACTGGCTATCGGTGCCGACGATATCCTTGGTCTCGCTCATGCGGTAACCGACGGTGGAGTATGGGGCGTAGCCGATTGCCATGGCGAGCCATTTGCGTCCACGGAAGCCCATGGTTATGCCGTCGATGTTGGCGGAGTAGACCGTCGCCGTCTCGTAGCCGCTATGCTCACGGGCGTAGAAGCCTCGGAACTGGAAGTTGAAATAGAAGGTGAGGCTGTCGAGATTGGAGATGCCGGCAGGGTTGGAGATGTTGACCCACTCATTTGGAGCGAGTGCGATGCCAGAGTGCCCGAGGGCGGTGGCAGCCGCATCTTCCTTAGGGGTGATGATGCCAACGCCGTACATGGAGTAGGGCGATGAAGTGCTATTTTGCGCGAAGGAAGCCAAAGGGGCGGCTAATGCGCAGAGGGAGAGGGCGAGTAGGCGTCTAACGTTCTTCACGGTCGAAGTTGTAGAAGGTTACCTCGAGCACCGAGCGATGCAGGTCTACACCGTGCCCGTTGAAAATCATAAAGTTGTAGTTGGTGGGTTCCATGCTGCTGCCCCAAGTGAGAACGAGACCGTTATTCTCGTCGACAAGGTCTTTGGAGAGGATGGTGTTGATGTAGTAGGTTATGTCGGCATAGTAGTACATCTCGGAGCGGTCGAAAGCGTCGTAGACGAGCGTGGAGTGGACGTTGGAGCCAGAGGAGTTGATGACGCTGTTTGTGATGACGTTTCCTTTGTTGACCTCGTGGAGGTAGAAGGTCGTCGGGATACGGTTCTTGTCGTAGCTACCGACCTTAGGATAGAGCTTGAGCACGGCTTTGACGATGTGCTGGTATTTGCTCATGTTCTTGAGGCTCTCGATGGAGGGGAAGTTGACTCGGGTGTAGTATCCGAGACCCTCGTACATGACGGACTGGAGGTCTGCTGAATCCTCGACAGCCTGTATGTAGCGGTGGTTGAGGACTTCGGGGGAGAAGGCCTCGTCGGCACCCTCGTTCCACACGTTGTTGAACTGTAGGCTTGAGCCTGTCATCTTGAATTGCCTCTCGACCTTGACTGCTTGGAAGCCGCGGATATGGCTGTGGAGGCATATCATTGTGGAGTCGGCATAGAAGCCGAGGAGGGATTTGACGTCGTCGGAGGAGGTTATCTTGATTCCCTTCATGAACTTATCGTAGTTCTGGGAGATGTCTCGCGAGCTGAGGTTGACCTGCGACTTGATGAAATCGACGAGGTGCTGTCCGAAGGTGTCGTTGAGACGGAAACGGAGACGCGGGCGCGAGTTGGGTCGTGGCTTGAAGACGAACGAACCAAGGAGAGAGTCGGCGGGGAAGGAGCGGACGTTGTAGAAATTGGACTCGTTCTCGTCGGCGAACTCGAGCTTTTGTGCAAGGCACTCGACGCGTATCTCGAATGGCTGGATGGTGTCGCGGTCTTGTGCGCACTCGAACTGGCCGGTATGTTTGAGCACGATGGTGCAGGAGTCGTAGATCTCCTTTTGGCTGCCTTGCCAACCGTAGTAGGTCGTGCCGCTTGGGAGAGCAGGCTCGGCGAGGCGGAGGTAGGAGTCGGAGCAAATGGTGCCTATGGCTGGTTTCTCGGCACGACCGACCCATACCCTGTTCTGGCTGGAGGTGAGAACGGAGTCGAGGCGGAAGGTGGAGAGCTGGATGGAAGTCGTAGACGTCATCTCGGCGTAGCTGTTGCTCTTGATGGTGCTTTGGCTGAGGTGGAAATCCTCGTCGCTGCAGGCGGCCACGAAGGCGAGCAGGATTATGAGCATCGCCGCGAGCTTAGCGAGTCGGTGCTTGCGGCGTACGCCGGGTTGGTTAGAGTTGTTGAGAGTCATTCGTGTGTGTCGGGAATAGACATTTCATTTCAGACTACAAAGGAACAAAAATAGAGCCAAACGACCGCAAGATTTCAACGAAAGTGTCTATTCTGTTGACGAAAGGCGGGAAAGAAAAGTGGGAGTCGGGGGGAAGAAAAAACAGGGTAGCTATCCGAGTCCGTTGACTTCAGCTACCCTGCACCAATTCAAACACATCTATGAAAAAAGTACTTTCTATCTTGTTGTTTGTCGGCAAGGTGGTCAAAGCCAAGTATTGCTGTCACGATGTGACACTGTTTGCCACGGCAGTGTTTGCCGAAGCATTTGGATTTTGGAAACTTGTCAACAAAAGAGTGATGTGAGGTGGCAGTTTTGTGGTATATCTGACCCTATCACACGCCAAATATAAATATCATTTCGCAATGTTAGAAGCATTTTGCTATCTACAAATCGCAAAAAGTGATACAAAGCACTCTATTTGTAATCTTTCCAAAGTTGTATTTAACTGTTCGGTGCAAACTGTTTGACTTTCAGAACAAAAGAGTCATGATGCATATATAATAAAATCCCCTTGCGGCTATCGACGCAAGGGGATGCAGAATTTAATATTTTTAGCTTATTAGCTACGGGAGTAGTTGGGAGCCTCCTGAGTGATGGCGACATCGTGGGGGTGGCTCTCGTTCATGCCGGAAGCAGTGATGCGGACGAACTTGGCGTTGTGGAGCGCCTCGATGTCCTTAGCGCCGCAGTAGCCCATGCCGGAGCGGATGCCGCCGAGGAGCTGATAGACGACCTCGTAGAGGGAGCCTTTGTAAGGGACGCGGGCAGAGATGCCTTCTGGGACGAGCTTCTTGACGTCGCTCTCGTTGTCTTGGAAGTAGCGGTCCTTGGAACCATGCTGCATGGCTTCAAGAGAGCCCATGCCACGGTAGGCCTTGAACTTACGACCGTTGAAGATGATGGTCTCGCCTGGGGACTCCTCGACGCCTGCGAAGAGACCGCCAGCCATGGTGCAGCTTGCGCCAGCGGCGAGAGCCTTGACGAAGTCGCCAGAGTAGCGGAGACCGCCGTCGCCGATGATGGGCACGTCGGCGAAGCCTGCCTTGCGGAGAGCGGTGTAGACTTCGTAGATGGCGGAGAGCTGAGGGTAGCCGACGCCAGCGATGATGCGGGTTGTGCAGATGGAGCCCGGGCCGATGCCTACCTTGACAGCGTCGGCTCCAGCCTCGGCGAGAGCGACAGCAGCCTCGCCTGTGCAGATGTTGCCAACGACGATGTCGATGTCCTGATAGCGGCGGCGAGCCTCTTTGAGAACCTCGATGACGCCGCGGGAGTGACCATGTGCGGTATCGATGACGATGGCGTCGACATTGGCAGCCACGAGGGCGTCGATGCGCTCGAAGGTGTTGCTGGTGACGCCTACGCCGCCGGCTACGCGGAGACGACCCTTGTCGTCCTTGCAGGCCATTGGCTTATCCTTGGCTTTGGTGATGTCCTTATAAGTGACAAGACCGACAAGCTTGCCGTCATTGTCGACGACTGGGAGCTTCTCGATCTTGTAGTGCTGAAGGATTTCAGCAGCCTCGCGGAGGTCGGTCTTTTGGTTAGTTGTGATGAGGTTGTCCTTCGTCATGACGTAGGAGATGGGTTTCTCCATGTCGGTTTCGAAGCGAAGGTCTCGGTTTGTGACGATGCCGACGAGCTTGCTGTTCTCATCAACGACAGGGATGCCGCCGATCTTGTATTCCTTCATCATGCCGAGTGCGTCTCCGACGGTGCGGCGGTGGTTGATGGAGACGGGGTCGTAGATCATGCCGTTCTCAGCGCGCTTGACGGTCTCGACTTGGCGGGCCTGCTGCTCGATGGACATATTCTTGTGGATGACGCCGATGCCGCCTTCACGGGCGATGGCGATGGCCATCCGGCTCTCGGTGACGGTGTCCATTGCAGCCGTGACCACGGGGGCGTTCAGGGCGATGTGGCGCGAGAACTTGGTGGCCATGCTTACTTCGCGAGGGAGAACCTCGGAGTAGGCCGGGATGAGAAGGACGTCGTCAAACGTGAGGCCGTCTGAAACAATCTTATCTTCTACGAACGACATTTGATGAGTTTTATGTTGTACTTACTTTAGATTTCTACTTTGGGTAATGTGACAAAGATAAGGCTAAAGGGGGAAAGGGGAGGAAGATTTAAGATTTTTTGTCTTTGGGGCTACTTGTTGCTGTCGGTGAGGAGGAGTCGGAAGCCGTCGGTCATCTGCTCCTTCTGGTTGCCGTCCTCGTCACGATAGATGATGTATGCCTCGACGCCTGGGAGCGAGTCGATCTTCTGGAGCGCGCTGTCGGGACCGAGAACCATGAGGGTGGTGCAGAGGGCGTCGGTGGTCATGGTGTTAGGACCTACGACGGTGACGCTCTCCATGGAGTGAGAGACGGGCATGCCGGTACGGGGGTCGATGGTATGCTGGACGCGTCGGCCGTCGGCCACGTGGTAGCACTGTCGGTATGAGCCGGAGGTGGAGACGGCGCAGTCGGTCACCTCGATGACGCGTTGGCTTTGGCGGTCGAGAAGACCAGATCCTTCGATTGGCATATCGATTCCGATTCGCCACTTGCCGCCACGGGGGTTGAGACCTCGGCAGTGGATCTCGCCACCTATCTCGACCATGTAGTCGGGGACGCCTGCCTTGTCGAGGACGCTTGCTGCGACATCGATGCCGAAGCCTTCGGCGAGGGCGTTGGCATTGATCTTCATCCGTCGGTCATCTTTCTTGATGGTGTTGCCGTCGATATGGATCTTGTCAAGACCGATGAGTGGCATGACGGTATCGAGTTGGGCGACGAGGGAATCCCATTGGTGGACGGATATGGTGTCGTCGCGGAGATTTGATGTGAAGCGCCACAATCGGCTGAGAGGCTCGACGGTCACATCGAACGCGCCGCCAGAGAGCTTGTGGAAATATTTGGCGTTGGTAAGGACGTAGAGGAGGAGGGAGTCGGCCTCGACGCTGTCGCCCTCGTTGAGCTTGGAGAGGCGGGACTTGGGGTTGTAGACGGAGAGGGAGCTGTCGTATTCGGCGAGACGAGCAAGGACTTGCTGGCTAAGGTCGGAATCGGAGCGATAGATGAGGTTGTAGTTAGTCCCGAAGACGAAACCCGAGTTGCGGCGGAAAGCTGCGCTTGGTTGCTGCGTATGGCAAGCAGAGAGGGCAAGCGAGATGATGATGGAGAGGAGAAAGAATCGGAGTGTCATCTGTTGTTGTTTGTAGTCGGAGGCAAAGATAGTCAGAAAGTGGTGGTTGGAGAAAGGAAATGATGTGAAAATCAGAGAGAAGAGAGGAAATGGAAAAGCCCTTGCGCAGTGATGCGCAAGGGCTTATGATATCGAGACTTTTCTAATTATTAGAAAGCGATCTTCTCGTCCTCGATGGAGACCTCCTCATCGGTTACAGGAGAAGGAGTAGGAGTTACGGGGTTGTAGTCAGCCTCGGAGAGAGCTGCATTTGCCTCAACCTCGGTCTCAGGGATCTGCCAGAGGAGCTTGGTGTCGTTAGCCTCCATCTTGTAGACGTAGAGGCTCTCGAAGCCTGTGTTGCGGCGGTCGATACCGACGCCGAGGCGCATCATATCGAACCAGCTCATGCCCTCACCCCAGAGCTCGATGCGGCGCTGACGCCAGATCTCTTCATGGACATTGGAGCCTGTGTAGCTGTACTCGGGGTCGCGGTAGGTCTTGACGAAACTGGTAAGAGTAGCGAGACCATCGGCACCAGACATAAGCTCGGCCTCTGCCTTGATAAGGTACATCTCCTCAATACGCATGAGGGGGATGTCGTTGGCGTTGGTGGCGGTGCCGCCGACACTCTTGTAAGGTGCGAACTTGACATTGGTGAGAGGGAGATAGTACTCACCGACCTCACACTCGAAGTACTCCTCGCAGGTAGAAGCGAGGGAGCCTGTTATGTGGTTAACAACCACGCCGTCAGCCACGTGTTGAGCCACGCCATCCTCATTGAGCCACCAGCCCTTACGGACATCGGTCTCAGGGATGGAAGCGAAAAGCTTGCTGCTGATGCGGAAACCGCCAGAGTAATTGGCGTAGCCATAGTTGAGGGAACCGAGCATGGATATCCAGTTTACGATGCCAGAAGTGACGGTCTCGTCAGTCTCGGCAACGTCGATACCCCACATCCAGTTGTCCTCAGCGATGTCGTAGAAGGTAGGAACGGAAACATCGGCGATGGAGGCGGGCTTAGCGTCAGAATTCTTGATGGCGTTATTAGCGTCGGAGAGAGCCGCAGCCCAGTTGCGGGTTACGAGGTTGACGCGAGCGCGGAGGCCGTAGGCAGTAGCGAGGTCGATGAGGTACTTGCTCTTGCGAAGCTTGCCCTGATTGGCAGCACCTGCGAGATGCTCGATAGCATTGTCGAGGTCGCTGTAGACTTGGTCATAGACCTCTTTGACGGTTGCACGCTTGGCGCCATTGAGAGCGCACTCGTCACTATTCTCATCGGTTACGATAGGTACACAAGGGGAGTCCTCATGACCGACATAGGTGAACTGGTACATCTGAGCCATCTGGAAATAGCAGAAAGCACGGAGCGCGTAGCCTTGCGCAATATTGAACATGTCATCAGCAGCAGTGCTGTTGGCATCAAAACTTGCAACAACTGTATTAGCGGCAGAGATGTAGCTGTAGAAATCTTGCCAAACCATCTGCTGGACATAGCTGGAGATGGAACGGTCGGTGAAACGGATCTCATGAGAGAACCAGTTGTATCCAATCAAGGTGCTTACAGCGTCCTCTCCATTAGCATCTGTGAAGAGCATGATGGAAGGGTAGCCGAAGTCGTTGTGTTCAGAGCCGACGCTGGATTCATTCGGCATGAGAGTGTTCAGCTTCTTGAACGCACCATCGATAGCTGCGAGACCCTTTTCGGGATCATTGGAGTAAATCTCTTTCTTCTGTTCCTCAGTGACCCAACCGCCATTAGGCGTAGTGTCCATGTCCTCGCAGGCAGAGAGGGCGAGAGCCGCAAGAGCTGCCGAAGCGAGTATATATTGATTTTTCATTATATCGTTCAGATTAAAGTGATTAGAACGTAATCTTTATGCCACCAGAGATGGTACGGGTTGTGGTGTAACGAGAGGTGCTTGCAGAAACCCAGCTCTGGCGAGGATCGAGACCCTCACGCTTGCTCCAGAGAGCGACGCCATCAGCAGCGAAGTAAACACGGACGTTCTCGAGGTAGATCTTGCTGGTAAGGCTGCGAGGAACGGTGTAGCCGAAGGTGATGTTGTTAAGAGCCAAGTAGTTGGAGCTTGTGAGCCAACGGGTAGAGGTTGCGTTGGCGTAGGTGTCGCCGTAGTCGAGTGCAGGGACATCGGTCTTGGTGTTGGTAGGAGTCCAAGCCTTGCGGATGTCGACATGGAAGTTGCGACCAGAATCCTCACCACCGTGCATCAAGTTGGCGTAGCCGGTATCGAAGATCTTGCCACCGAGCTGGTAGGCGAAGTCGACAGAAGCGTCGAAGCCGAAGAACTCGATAGAGGTGCCGAAGCCGCCATAGACCTTAGCGAGGAGGTCCTCGGTGTCGACCTTGTACTGCTGAGCGGTAGCGTAGTCCGTGGTGGTGACGCGGTTGCCGGCATCATCCTTAGCCCAGTAGAGGGCTTCACCCGTCTTCTCATCGACACCAGCGTAGTCGACGATGTGGAGGCGATACATGCTCTTGCCCTCCTCGTAGACGCGGCTGCCATCGACGAAGTAGCCGTTGAGGTCGGAGTGGAGCTCGTTGATCTTATTGTGGTTGAAGGTGGCGTTGGCGTGGATATCCCAGTTGAAAGAGCCGACCTGGAAGACATTGACGTTGAGGTCAATCTCGACACCGGAGTTGGTCATGGAGCCGACGTTCATAGGGATCTCGGTGTAGCCGAGAGAGGAAGCGACAGGCTTGTAGTAGAGCATATCGGAGCTCTTGCGACCGTAGTACTCGACAGAGCCTTGGATCTTATTGCGGAGGAAAGCGAAATCTACACCGACGTTCCAGCTCTTGGAGGTCTCCCAAGTGAGGTCGGGGTTGCCCTTGAAAACGAGGGTTGCGTCAGAATAGGTACCGTCGGAACCGGTAACCTTATACTGGTCGAGGTAAGCGTAGTAGGCATACTTGCTGTTGCCACGAGACTCGCTACCGATATTGTCGTTGCCCTGCTCACCATAAGAAGCTTTGATCTTGAGGAGATCGACCCACTTAACGTCGGAGAGGAAGTTCTCCTTGTTGATGAGCCATGCAGCGGAGACGCTCCAGAAGTCGCCCCAACGGTTGTCCTCAGAGAAACGGGAGCTGCTGTCGCGGCGGTAGGAGACGTTGGCGAGGTACTTGTCGTCGTAGCTGTAGTTGAGTCGACCGAAGTAACCTGCGGTGGCGTAGGAGATCTCCTGACCGGTGAGAGAGAAGTCGGAAGTCACGTTGCTGAGGTAGTAGCTCTCGGGGTTGTAGAGGTGCGTACCGTATGCTCCCATCTCGTAGTCATGCATGTGGTAGCCATCGTAACCGACGGTCACATCGAAGTTGTTGACATCGGCGATAGACCACTGGTAGACACCGATGTACTGCTGGTCGAGACCATAGGTACGGAGGTGCTCCTGCGTGCCAGTACCACCATAAGATGCTGACTGACCCATGTAGGCGTTGCCGAGGCTGCCGTAGCGGGTGTTGTCGACGTAGAGACCGTACTTAGCAGAGAGGGTGAGACCGTGGATAGGAGTGATGTCGGCGGAGACGGTACCGTTGAAGACATCCATGTCGTAGACAGTCTTATCGTACATGAGAGACGCGTAAGGCTGAGATATGGACATGAAGTTACGCTTAAAGTTGGTGGACTTACCATCGCCGTAGTCATACTCGATGCGGCCGTTTGAGGTCTTGATGGAGCCATCGGCATTGCGTACGTAGAAAGGATAGACAGGAGCGATGTTGTTTGCGAGGAAGAAAGCGTTGCCGGAGCTGGAGGTGGTTGTCTGCTCGCCAGGGTAACGGCTGCGGTTGTGGGAGTAGGAGGCGTTGGCACCTACCTTGAGCCACTTCTTGGCTTGGTAGTCGACCTTAAGGCGGGTAGATACACGCTTGTAGTCACTGTTGGGGATAAGACCACCATTGTTGAGGTAGCTTGCGGAGAAGAAGTAGTTTACCTTCTCAGTGCCACCAGAGATGGTGAGGTCGTAAGACTGACGACCTTGACGGCTGAAAGTCTCGTCCTCCCAGTTGTCGGGGATGTAGTAATATTCGCCATCGGAATAGCCGAGGGTGGCGTTGGGGTTAATCTTGCCATCGGTGTTGATGAGATCCTCACCGTCGGGTACGGTATATATTGTATAGCCGATCTTTCCGTTTGGAGCCGAAACGTCATTGTTTGCCAACGCATGAGCTGTAGCCTCGTCGTTGTTCTTCTCGTAATTATGCTTGAAGGCCTGATACATAAGCTCGAGATACTCAGACGGGCTTGTGATGACGTCATAGTTGCCGACCTGGCGGGTGTTGCCGCCCCAGCGAGCCTCGAAGGTGATCTTGGCGTCGCCTTGACGACCCTTCTTGGTGGTAATCATGAGGATGCCGTTTGCACCGCGGGCACCGTAGAGAGAGGTTGATGCAGCGTCCTTGAGGACGGTCATGCTCTCGATATCGGAGGTGTTGATTGTGGCGAGGTCACCGTCGAAAGGCATGCCGTCGACGACGATGAGAGGGTCTTGGCTACCGTTGATGGAGCCTGCGCCACGGATGCGGATCTTGGAAGAGACGCCAGGCTGGCCGTTGTCGTTAAGAATCTGGACACCAGGCATGACACCGGAGAGTGCCTGGGAGGCGTCGGTTACTTGGCGCTTCTCGATCGACTCGGCGTCGACCTGAGCTGCGGAACCAGTGTAGGCACCTTTGGTTGTAACGCCGTATGCTACGACGATGACTTCGTCCATCTCGTTCTCCTCATCTTGGAGGGTAACGTCGGTCTGACCAGCAGCGAGGTTAATCTCGCCAGGCTGCATGCCGATGAAAGTTGCAGAGAGGGTTGGGTTACCAGTAACGTTGATGGTGTAGCGACCGTCAATATCTGTGACGGTACCGATTGTGGTTCCTGGAACCATGACGGCAACGCCGGGCAGTGGGTTACCCGCAGCGTCGCGGATTGTGCCACTGACAGCGTGTGACTGGGCAACGGCAATAACCGAGCACAGCATCATCGCCAAGGATAGCAATAAGTGTTTCATTTTCATCTAATTATAATTACAATTGCATCTTCAGAATAGAGTAGTGTCATTTTTGCTTTAGACCCCATGGGGAAGAGGGGTGATGGCAAAGGTAGTGATGTCAAACGAGCGTCTCATCCCGAGACGGAGGGGGCAACATTACATTTTTGATGACAGGGGCAAAGATAAGGGATATGCATAATGCGCAATCGAAATATACGTTAAAACTATGCACTTTGCATGAACATGGCATGTAGGAATGAGAAATCTACCACGATAGCGGTAGAATGCTTACGAATTGGAAGCTGCAATATCTTGCATTTCGCATAATTATGCGGATTATGATACAGAATGTAAGCGTATGCGACATTTCAAGGCACAGGTGGTGCAAAATATTGTTAAAGACGAATCGTATAGACACTTAAAAAGCCCCGTCGGCATCCGTCGACGGGGCTGGGAAGCATTGCAATTATTATTGGATGAACTGGTTGAGTTCCATTCCTTATAAATTACTCAGCGGGACCGAAGTATTCTTCGGCGATTTGCTTGATATAGCCCGCCGAGACGTAGTAGTTGAGGACAAGTTCGAGCTGGTTGTCTTCGGTTATAACGCAACCATAGGAGCTTGTGGAGTATGCGGAGTTACCAGTGTAGGTTGCAATGTCGCGGATGGAGACGTCACCATAGTCGTAATAAGTGTAGCCAGTATTCTGAGCAGCGACAGTCACGAAGCGATAGTCCGAGCCACCAATCTCATTGCCCTCATCGTCGGTCAGGACATTGAAGAGCAAAGTGTATGGAGTGTCACCAGTGAGGAAGTCATCGAGAGCGATGTCCTTGAGGCGATAGGCAGTCGGGAGATCATCACGTTGCTGGAGAACTGGCTGGCTTACGCCTCCGTGGAAATTGATGTAGACGTAATCTTCAGTACCCTCGACATTGTTCCACTTGATGCCATAGAAAGGAATGGTTGCGGAGATGGACTTCTCGCTTCCCTTGACGGCGACAGCGGTAATGTAGTTTTGACCATAGACCTGGATGTAGGAGTCGGCTACGAGGTCGGATGGCGTTATTTTCTCACCAGCCTCGATGACGTGCTCAGCGTAGGCCTCGTCGTCGCCAGAGTAGTAGTTTGCGTAGTCGGCCGCACTCTCGGTGAGGAGGTAGAGAGACTCGGTAGCGCTGTTTACAGCGAGGCGGATTTTTGCAGTGCAGTCGGGGTCGTAGCCCGACGTCTCCTCAGCAGAATACTGGTAGATGACGACGCTTGGCGCGGCATCTCCACCTATGCTGGAGCCCTCTTGAACATCCTCACATGCAGCGAAGGTGAGTGGGAGCAGGGCGAAAAGAATATGCTTTTTCATTTTTTGTTGGCTTTTTGAGTAAGGCTCCGCTTTGCGGGCGTCGCTTTGGCGTGATTGCGCACTACACGATGCGCACGCGAAGCGGAGCCGAATTTTTCACCATTAACGCCTTGAGGCTTTTAGAAAGTGTAGGGGGCTGAGTTGCCCTCGGGAGCGATAGGCGCAGGGTTGGAGACGCAAGCTGGGTTGTAGTTGGTCTCGGTCTGGACGATACAGAAGTTCATCCAATCAGCAGGACCGTTGGTGTTCCACTGGTAGCCGTCGCGGTGGTTGGTGCCGGAGTAGGAGCGGATGATGCCCTTGTTGAGGCGCTTGATGTCGCCCATTGCGAAGCCCTCGCCCCAAAGCTCAACGCGGCGTTGCCACCAGATCTCGTTGATGATGGCAGGGGTTGAGGAGTTGCCGTAGGCCTCATTGTGCTGACCGTAGACATAGTTGTCGTCGCGGGTCTTGGCGAAAGCCTCAAGGAGGCTCTTGCCCCTTGCCTCGTCTTGCCAAGCGGCAGCCTCGGCCTCGATAAGCTTCATCTCCTCAACACGCATTACAGGAACGGAGACGAGGAAGCCAATCATCTGGTTGGCACGACCGGTCTCGCCACCAGCGGTGCGGAACTTGAGCTCAAGACCACCGATAGTGCCCTCGTCGGTAGCTGCTGCGCAGTTCTGGAGCCAAGTTGGGTGGTTGGTGTAGGCTGCGAGAGCGACTTGCTGATCCTCATCGCTCATGTCGTCGATAGAGAAGTCGACATAGCACTTCTTGCGGCAGTCGGTAGAGGGGATGGTCTCGTAGAGGTGGCGGTCGATGAGGTGAGGCTGGCCGTAGTTGGCTGCATAGCCACAGGCGGAAGCATCGGGATCGATCTCGACACACATCTGGCTGCCCCAGCTGGAGTCGGCGTCATTGTTGAGGATGCAAGGGTCGTCGCTCTTGAACTGGAGGGCGTAGATCCAAGCCTCGTTAGGAGTGTTGAAGCCGGTGGTCCAGTCGGTGTACTCATCTTGCGACATGACGGAGTAGCCGTCTTGTGCGAGCTTGGCGTACTTCTCGGCGTTAGCCCAATCGTTCATGATGAGGTAAGCGCGAGCCTTGAGACCATAGACGAGGTTGATGCCAACGGTGTAGGCGTCGACTTTATCCTTGCTGATGTATTGCTCGGCGTTGTCGAGGTCGGAGATGATGAAGTTGTAGATCTCCTCGTTGGTCGCATTGGGGTTGTTTGCGAGATCGGAGCTGGAGGTCTCGTCAGAAACGATAGGGACGGTGAGGTTGTCCTTATCGAGGGAGTAGGTCTTGGAGCAGTACATCTGCGCGAGGTCGAGGTAGAGCATTGCGCGGACTGCGTAGGCCTGACCGAGACCATTCTCTTTATCCTCAGTGAGATCCGCCTTGGCGACGGAGATCACAGTGTTGCAGCTCTTGATCCAGGAGTAGTAGCACGTCCAAGGGAACTGGCAGATTGCGTAGGTAGGGCCGAGGGAAGCTGCGGACTCATACCAGTAAGAGAACCAGTCGCCACGGGTGGCGATGTCCTGACCGGTAATATCGCGAGCGAGGAAGAATGATGAGTAGCCGAAATCGAATGGGTACTGCTTTGCAGGCCAGTAGACGAACTGACCGGCGAAGGTAGAGGTGATCGCCGAAACGAAGTTGTCATACGCACCCGGGGCTGCAGAGACCTGATTGATGGTGACGGTGGAGGATTGAGGCTCGAACTCGTCGACACAACCTGTCGCAAGGACAGCCAAAGCCGCGGCACCCAGAACAGGTTTTAATATCTTGTTAGTCATTGTTGTTTGCGTTTGTTTCGTTATACAAATCTATGTGGTCAACTCTGAAGGGTTAGAACTGGAGTTGGATGCCACCGGAGATTGTGCGGGCAGGGCTGTAGTTGGAGACCTGCTCTGTCTCCTTGTATGAGAAACGTGGGTCGAAGCCCTTACGAGCGGACCAGAAAGTGAGGTTCTCGCCAGCGCAGAAGATGCGGATCTTGCTCATCAGGATCTTCTCGGAGATGTTGACAGGCAAGGTGTAGCCGACAGTGAAGGCAGAGAAGTTGAGGTAGGACGCGTCGACGAGGAAGCGGTCGGAGTGAGCGGTAGAGTACTGGTCGCCATACTGCCAACGAGGCATGTCACTGCTGGTGTTGTTGGGGGTCCAGCTACGGCGCCAATCCTTATGGTAGTTCTTACCAGCGTCGGAGGTGGTTGATGCTGGGCTTACGAGGTCGGCGTAGCGAGAGTCATAGACCTTGCCACCGATCTGGTAGTCGAACTGAGCGGAGAGGTCGATGCCCTTCCAGGTGAGAGAGGTTCCGAAGCCACCGAATACCTTAGGAAGCGTTGAGCCTTGCTCGTAGCGGGTAGCGTTGGCGATGACGTCGGTCGTGCCGCTCTTCTTGGAGCCAGGCTTGCTGGTGTTGTTGGTAGAGACCTTGCCACCTGCGGGGCTGAGATCCTCGTCATAGTAGTAGAGGGCTTTGCCTGTGGTGGGGTCTACGCCAGCGTAGGAGTAGCAGAAGTAGTTGTAGAGCTCGCCATTCTCCTTGTACCAGATGTTGCTCTCGGTGAAGCCGCCGTTGTCCCTGGTCTTAGACTCTGGGAGGGTGAGGATCTTGGTCTTGTTGAGAGAGAGGTTGCCCATGAGGCGCCACTCGAAGTCGGTTGTGCGGAAGACTGCGCCGCTGAGCTCGACCTCAACACCACGGTTGCGGATGTCGCCAAGGTTGCCGTAGTAGCCACGAGAACCGGCGGACTCAGGGATAGAGAGCCAGAAGAGGAGGTCGGTGGTCTTCTTGTTGTAGTAGTCGACAGAACCAGAGAGGCGGCCCTTGAAGAGGCTGAACTCGAGACCTACGTTGGCGTTGGTGACGGTCTCCCAAGTGATGTCGGGGTTGCCGGTCTGCGCGAACGTCGGGGACATGGAGGTGTCGGTAGACTTGCTGAGGGTGTAGAGGTCGACGTAGGCGTAGTCGCCGATGTTGTCGTTACCCTGCTGACCGATAGAGAACTTGACCTTCAACTCATCGATGATGCCGCGAGTGCTCTCCATGAAGTTCTCCTTAGAGATGATCCATGCGGTACCGACGGACCAGAAGGAGCCCCACTTGTTGTCATCAGCGAAACGGCTGGAGGCGTCACGACGGTAGCTGCCTTGGAGGTAGTACTTCTCATCGTAGTTGTACTGGACGTTGCCGAACCAGCCCTCGACATTGTAGCGGGAGGTGTAGCTGGCGGAGTTGGTCTTCGTTGCGAAGGCGTTGAGCTCGGGGATGTCGGAAGAGAAGCTGCCCTGCGCTACTGCACCGAGGTAACGGCTCTTGACGCGGTAGTACTCGTGACCGAGCTGTACGCTGAGGTTGTGGACGTCGTTGTAGGTGTCGAAGTAGTTGAGAGTCTGGACGTGGTTCTGACGGAGAGCGACAGTCATGGCGCGGGTCAGCTCACCACCGACGGACTTCTTGGAGCCGTAGAGAGAGTTCTCGTAGTCGGTGCCGTCAGAGTGCTTGTAGACGAGGGAGCTACGGAAGTCGAGCTTCACCTTCTGCGAGAAGTTGATGGTACCACCGATGTTGCCGTTGAGGGCGTTGCCAAGGGTCTCGACCTTGTTGTAACGGTTGTTGCCGAGTGGGTTGCCATCGAGGAAGCCACGGGTCATGGTTGCGTTGGAAGTGCCGGCCTTAGGCTTAGCGAAGTCGCCACGGTTGAAGTCGTAGTGAGGGTTGCCGTTCTCGTCGGTCTTCACGGTGCCATCAGCGTTGCGGACGTAGATAGGATAGATGGGCGCGATGCTGCTGACGAAGTACATAAGGTTAGCCTCGGAGAGCGCTGCGCCATCGCCGTAGTCCATATTGGCGTTGGAGATGGTCTTGGAGTTGGAGTAACCGACGTTGGCGCTGAGCTTGAGCCACTTCTTGATCTGGTAGTCGGCCTTGATACGAGCGGTAAGACGCTGGTAGCCAGTATACTCGATGATACCATCGTCCTTGAGGAAGTTGACGCTGGCGAAGTAGGAGCCGCGGTCGTTGCCACCGTTTGCGCTGACGGTGTACTCCTGACGTGGGGAGTGGGAATAAGCGGCGTCGGTCCAGTCGTCGGGGTAGACGTAGTACTCCTCGCCATCGGTGCCTGTGTAGACGTAGCCGAGGGTGGCGTTGGGGTTAACCTTGCCGTCCTGACCGATGATATACTCGCCGTCGGGCACGGTCATACACTGGTAGCCGAGCTGCGAGATCATGTTGGTATTGGCTTTTACCCATGCCTCTTTCTCGCTAAGGCCGTCGCCATAATAGTATTTGTTGTAGAGCTGAGCGTAGTATGCCTCATAGTACTCGCCCGGATCGGTGATGACGTCATAGTCCTGGACGGAGCGGCTGTTGACGCCCCACTTGGCCTCGACGTTGATCTGTCCTTCCTTGTTAGCACCCTTCTTGGTGGTGATAAGGATGACGCCGGAAGCGCCACGGGCACCGTAGAGGGCTGCGGAAGCCGCATCCTTGAGGACGGTGACACTCTCAATCTCGCTTGCAGCGATATCGGAGAGGTTGCCAGGGAAAGGAGCGCCATCGACAATAATAAGAGGAGTGGTGCTGGCGTAGAGGGAGCTGATACCGCGGATTGCGATAGCGCCGCCGGAGGAACCAGGAGCACCATCGACGCCACGCATCTGGAGGCCTGGGACAGCGCCAGCGAGCTGGTTGGCAACGTTGCTGGTGGTGCGCTTCTCAAGGTCGTCTGCGCTGACGACTGCTGCGGAACCTGTGAAAGCTTGTTTTGTTGTCTGACCGAAGGCGACGACGATGACCTCATCCATCTCGCGCTCCTCGTCTTGGAGTGTTACGTCTGTCTGACCTGCGGAGAGGTCGATCTCACCGGGCTTCATGCCGATGAAAGTAGCAGCGAGTTTAGGATTTCCGCTGACGGAGAGGGTGTAGTGACCGTCGATGTCAGTGACTGTGCCGATTGTGGTACCTGGCACCATCACTGCGACGCCTGGCAGCGGGTTGCCCGCAGCGTCGCGGACAGTACCGCTGACGGTGTGGGACTGCGCGGCCGCGAAGGTCGAGCAGAACACGAGCGCCAACAATAGCAATAAGTGTTTCATGATCATCAGTTATAATTACAGTTGCATTGATTCATGTGTTCGGCGGTTAATACCAGGCTCACTTACTTCGGAGGTTTTGATTTTTTGCGGGTTAGTGTGTTGGTGATACTAAAACGGCCTAATAAATGAGGCAACAAGAGGTCGTTTCGTCCCGAAGCAAACAGGTCTGATATTCCTGCCGATTTCTTATGCAACAAAGGTAGTATGTTGCATAAAAAGACATACTTAATAAATGCTAAATCTTAAAGGTTTAACGAAACCTTGGCAGCACAGGTTAGAAAATCTACCACAAAAGCGGTATTCGCTTACAGTTTGCAAAAGGAACGAATGTAGTATGCGAATAAAAATACAATGCGAAACGGGGTCAAAATTGTATAAATGCAGGCGAACGCCGCATATCTGACTGCATAATGCATAGAAGAGCGCAAAAACAAGACAAGGCATGAAAAAAATGGCCGTATACTATTCACGCATAGTCATAAAGAGCCCCAAGCCCCCTGTAAAAAGAGCCTATCTCATTAAAAATCACAGCTCAAAGCACGACCCTCCCTTTTGTCATCAAATGTCAAAAACGGCACCTTCAGGCGTAAGTGTATCACCCATAGGAGGTTGTCGGAACACCGCGGTTGCGCTTTTCGTCACGTTTTACTACATTTGCCATTCATCTGTCAGACAACCAACACAATTGCCTGCCGACAAACGGCAGGAAGACGACAGACAACCCGACTAAATGCTCAGCAAGAACACCATAACAGCGGCGGCGGACGCACTATTTGGTCAGACGGTGGCCATGCGTCGCCACCTGCACATGAACCCGGAACTCTCGTTTAAAGAGGAGAAGACAGGCGCCTACGTGGCAGACCGCCTGCGCAGCTTGGGCATCGCCATAAAGACAGGATTTGCAACGGGAGCCGGCACGGTGGCCCTCATTGAGGGGGGACGCCCCGGGCGCACCATAGCGTTGCGCGCCGACATGGACGCCCTGCCGATAACCGAGGCTGCCGACCACGTCGTACGCTCGGTGACCGAGGGCGTCATGCACGCCTGCGGACACGACATGCACACGGCATCGTTGCTCACCGTGGCGCAGATACTCAACGAGCATCGCGCGGAGATAGCAGGGCGATACATATTAATATTCCAACCAGGCGAAGAGAGCTGGCCAGGCGGCGCGAGCCTGATGCTTAAAGAGGGCGCACTGAGCGCGTTCGGCTTCGAGCCTGAGGTCGTCATCGGCGCTCATGTACTCGCCGAGATGCCGACAGGGCATACGGGCTTCCGAGCCGGGACGTATATGGCGTCGGGCGACGAGATCCACATCCACATCCACGGGCGCGGCGGGCATGGCGGCATGCCTCACCTGCTGACCGACAACGTCTTGATAGGTTGCGAGACCGTCGTGGCGATGCAGCACCTCGTGGCGCGCGAAGTACCGGCGACAATCCCGATGGTGCTGTCGTTTGGCAAGTTTGAGGCCGACGGGGCGACGAACGTGATCCCCGACACTGTATATATAGCAGGCACGATGCGCACGATGGACGAGAAGTGGCGCGCGCGGATGAAAGAGCGCATCGTCACCGTGGCAGACGGCATAGCCCAAGCCTACGGGGCGCGTGCCGAAGTGGAGATACGCCACGGCTACCCGAGCGTATGCAACGACCCCGCCCTCACGGCACGCGCCCGCGCCTTGACGGTCGACCTCATTGGCGAGGCTAACGTCGAGGACATGCCGCTCCGCATGACGGCCGAGGACTTCGGCTATTACACCCAACGCTACCCGTCGGTCTTCTACCGCTTTGGAGTCGGGTCGGCATCGGGAGCCCACACGCCGGGTTTCGACCCCGACGAGGAGGCTCTGCGCATGGCACCGGCAATCATGGCATGGATGGCGGTCAACATGGCCGAGAAAAAAGAGGAGGGCGAGGCATGAAACGTCGGCACGCCGTGACACTCCTGCTATTGGCACTTGGCTGCTTCGCCCTGCTGGGCATAAACAGCGAGATGGGCATCCCCATGGTACGCGCCTTCAGCAAGGTATTCGCCTACGACGCCACGACGACCCCGACACGCCGCACCATCTATTACGTAATAACATTCCTATTCGCCATACCGTCGGCATTCGTCTCGCGTCGCCTGGGGCTTCGCGCCACGATGCTGATAGGACTTTGCCTATTCGCCGGAGGCGCGCTCAGCAGCCTGCCCGCCACGCAGATGTCGTCCATGACGCCCTTCCTCATCGGGCTGGCGTTCATGTCGGCAGGCTTGGCACTTACCGAGTCGTCGGCACTGGCCGTCACTATAAACATTGGCAAGCGCAAGAGCAGCCTGACGAGGCTCTTCATAGGCAAACTGTTTGAGACATTAGGCTATACGACGGGCTACGTCTTGATGGCCTACTTCGTGGACTTGCGCCTCTTCGACAACGGGACATTGGAGCAGTCGCAGATGGACAGCCTGTACTACGAGGCGGCGATGCGGACCGACCTTATGACCGTGGCCGTCCCATATATATGGGTAGGCGCGGCGGCATGCGTGATGGCGGTCATAGCGGCTCTTCAAGAGATAAACGACATGACGCCCGACCGTCCGCATATCCACAAGCTGTCGGAGATAAACCACAGCCTGCTGTCGGACAAGAAATTCTTGCGCGGCACATTGTCGATGGCTGCGTACCTGATGATAATATCCATCATCTGGTATGGGATATACACTCAGAGCCACAACGACATAATGGACGCTAAGCCCAACGCGTCGGCTCTTGAGGCTGCCACATATACGAGGCAGATGGTCATGACGACGCTGATAATCTTCATAGCGGGACGCATTGTCGGCATATTCGTCTCACGCGGCAAGAGGCGCCAGCCCCAGGCGATATTGATTGGCGCGAGCCTCGGGGCGTTCGTCTTGAGCGTGGCGAGCGCGGTAGCACCAGGCGAGATTTCCACGTGGCTTCTCATCATCAGCACATTCTTCCTTGCCTTCATACACCCTGCGATTATCGAGCTGTCGACGAGCCACATGGACCGCGAGACGGTTGTCATGGCGACGCCGGGCATCGTCATGGGCACCATAGGCGGGCTGGCAGGCTGGCTCGTCAACTTCAGCATCGACGACAGTAACACGCGGACACTCTTCATAGCCGTGGCAGTTGGCGGAATAGCGATGTACGGAGGGTGGCACTACCTTACAACCAAACAAATCGAGACAACGAGACAGACGTCGGAGCCTAAGGCGCAGACCACGGGCGACGACGCATAACAAACCATAGATGAACACCGACGACAAGAACGAACAAGAGCAAGACTTCCAAAACGTCTTCTCGAAAAACGCGATAGAGTTCGCCACCGTGGCGAGAGAATATTGCGTTTTTGCCGAAAATGCGCTCAAGTACAGCAAGGAGGACTACCTCCGCGTGGCGAGCCGCCTGTTGCCCCTCCTCTACATGAAAGGCTCGCTGCTGCCCGACGTCGAGCAGATGTCGGACGACGACCTGCCCGAAATCGTGGACTACGACACGTATGAGACCGTGCGTCGCAACGTCCACGACCGCCTGACGAGCCACGACGACTACATCACGGCCTTCAAAGAGGACTTCCAATATAGCGAGACACCCGTAGCGGCCAGCATATCAGAAGACATGGCCGACATCTATCAGGACATCCGCAACTTCTGCGAGCAGTACAGCAGCGGCGACAACGTCGTGATGAACGACGCCCTTGCCGTCGTCGAGACGAAATTTAAGGAGTACTGGGGTCAGAAGGCGTGCAACGCCCTTGGCGCGATCCACAAAGCCCTCAACTCGGGCGACGACCTCAGCGACGAGGCGCCAGCCACGCGGCAGGACGACCAAGACGACGAGACGGAGGGCAACGCAGCCCCGATCCAAGAAGACGGAATGCCATACTTCTTGCGCCAAGCGGGCATGAGGCTGGTGGACAACAAGCAAAAGAGATGAAAGTAACGAACGAAGAGATAGACCTCCTGCCACTCAGCCAGTATGATGGCGAGATTGCGCTCATCGACAGAGTGGAGGACATAGCCCCCGCCATAGAGGAGATGGGGCGTTGCCCGATATTGGGATTCGACACCGAGACTCGCCCCGCCTTCACGCGCGGCTGCAACTATAAAGTGGCGTTGCTGCAATTGTCGGGCGACAAGAAGACATGGCTCTTCCGCCTCTGCAAGACAGGTTTGACGCCCGAGCTGGCCCATTTCTTGGAGCGCACGGACATTGTCAAATCGGGTCTGGCGATACGCGACGACCTGCGCGGACTGTGCCGCCTTACGCGTTTCACGCCCGGCGGCTTCGTGGACTTGCAGACCATAGCTCAGTCGAAGGGCGTCGAGGACATGAGCCTGAAGAAGATGGCGGCCCACGTGCTTGGCGTGAGGGTGTCGAAGAGGCAGCGGCTGACGAACTGGGAGGGCGAGACGCTGACCCCCGGGCAGCTGACCTACGCGTCGACCGACTCGTGGATCTCCTTGCTGCTGTATAAGGCATTGGAGTCGGGCGTGACAGAGAGCCCAGCGGTCATAGATGCCCGCAAACAGATTGCCGAGAGGCAGAAAGACGCACAACAAAACGCAGAAAAGACAGAATAATCAAGATGATAACTCTCAAACAAGGCAAAGAGCAGAGCCTCTTGCGCTTCCACCCGTGGGTATTCTCAGGCGCCATAGCCCGTATGGACCCGGCCGAGGAGGGCGATATAGTAGACGTCGTATCGTCGCACGGTGAATTTTTGGCACGCGGTCATTACCAGATAGGCTCGATAGCCGTCCGCATCTTGACATTTGACAAGGGAGAGGCGATAGACAAGGAATTTTACACACGCAGGATCAGGCAGGCGTATGAGTTGCGCCGCGACGCAGGTCTTGTCGGCAACCCCGACACGACGGCGTACCGCCTGGTCTTCGGCGAGGGCGACTGCCTGCCCGGTCTCGTTGTCGACGTGTATGACACGACGGCCGTCGTCCAGATGCACTCTGTCGGCATGTGGTGCGACCGCGCCCTTATCGAGGAGTCGTTGCGCGACGTCATGGGCGAGAACCTAACGGCCATATATAACAAGAGCGAGGGCACTCTGCCTTTCAAGGCGGGTCTGAACCCCATCAACAGCTACGTATGGGGTCATGCGGACAAGAAGGAGGCTAAGGAGAACGGCATGTTCTTCACACCCGACTGGGAGAAGGGCCAGAAGACTGGCTTCTTCGTAGACCAGCGCGAGAACCGCGCCCTCTTGGAGCGATACAGCCGCGGCAAGAGGGTGTGCAACATGTTCTGCTACACAGGCGGCTTCTCACTCTTCGCATTGCGAGGCGGCGCGGAGCTTGTACACTCGGTCGACAGCTCGGAGCGCGCCATAGAGCTTACGCGCCAGAACGTGGAGCGCAACTTCGGCGCAGACCCGCGCCATGAGGCATTTGCGGAGGACGCATTCCACTATATGGAGCACGCGACGCAGAAGTATGACCTCATGGTGCTTGACCCACCGGCTTTCGCAAAGCACGTCAGCGTTCTTCGCAACGCATTGAAGGGCTACCGCAGGTTGAACGCCAAGGCTATGGAGATTATCGAGCCGGGCGGCATCTTGTTCACGTTCTCATGCTCGCAGGTTGTGAGCAAAGAGGAGTTCCGCACGATGGTCTTCACGGCAGCCACTATGGCACACCGCAGGGTGGCTATCCTGCACCAGCTTACGCAGCCAGCCGACCACCCTATCAACATCTACCATCCTGAAGGCGAGTACCTTAAAGGTCTGGTGCTAAAAGTATATTAGGAGAATGACATTCTACGACCTCGACTTTACCGACGAGCTGCTGGATAGCCTGGACGCCATGCGATTCAGCCAGCCGACCCCGATACAAGAGCAGGCGATCCCCGTAATCATGGAGGGTCGCGACCTCATTGCCTGCGCTCAGACGGGCACAGGCAAGACGGCGGCCTACCTGCTGCCGATAATAGACGACATCGTCCGCAACCCGAACGACGGCGTCGACACGATAATCCTCGTCCCGACGCGCGAGCTTGCCATCCAGATAGACCAGCAGATGAGCGGCTTCGGCTACTTCGTGAGCGTCTCGTCGACAGCCATATATGGAGGCAGCGACAGTGGCGAGTGGAGCCGTCAGCGCACGGCGTTGAGCGAAGGAGCGGACATCGTCATAGCCACGCCCGGGCGCATGCTGCAGCATATCAGCATGGGGTATGTCGACTTCAGCAAGGTGCGCCACCTTGTGCTTGACGAGGCAGACCGCATGCTGGACATGGGTTTTTATGATGACATCATGCAGGTTGTCAAGCTGTTGCCTGTCGAGACTCGTCAGACGTTGATGTTCTCGGCGACGATGCCCCCGAAGATTCGCGACCTTGCCAAGACGATTCTTCGCGACCCTGCGGAGATCTCCATAGCCATTGCCAAGCCAGCTGAGGGCATCCGCCAAGCCGCCTACCCCGTCTATGAGACGCAGAAGGGCGCGCTTGTAGTCGACATCCTGCAAGCTCATAAGGGAATGAGCATCATCATCTTCGGCTCGCGCAAGCAGAGCGTCAAGGAGCTTGGCCATATGCTCAAGCGCAGAGGTTTCAGCGCGGGCGTCATACATTCCGACCTTGAGCAGACGGAGCGCGAAGAGGTGTTGCGCCAATTTCGCAACCGCAACATAGAGGTTTTGGTGGCGACGGACATCATAGCCCGCGGCATAGACATCCCGGACGTGGACGTCGTCATCAACTTCGACGTGCCTCGTGACGCAGAGGACTACGTGCACCGCATAGGTCGCACGGCACGCGCGCAGAGCAAGGGCGAGGCTTTCACGCTCATCGTGCCCGACGAGATGTATTCTTTCGGGCGCATCGAGAAGCTAATTGAGCAGAGCGTGGAGAAGTTGCCTCTGCCGGAGGGTCTTGGCGAGCAGCCGAAGTATGACCCTAACACCCGCGTCCGCGGTGGTGGACATGGGGCACAAGGCGGAAACCGCAGGGGTGGCAACACAGGCAACCGAAGTGGCGGACATCGCCCCAGCAACGGCGGTGAGCAGCGCAGCGGGAACCGCGGGCCACGCAGACCTCGTCCGCAAGGGGAGGGCGACGCCACGGCACGTCAGCAACGTCCGCAAGGCGACGGGCAGCAGAAGCGTCACAGCCACCATAATGGTGGGCATCGTCGGGGTCCGCGCCCCGAAGGTGGTCAGCCGTCGGCTCCCACAGGCGGCAACGAATAGACAATTTTTACTCCTTTAGATAGAGGCAGCTGGTTGGTCGGGGACGACTGGCCAGCTGTTTTTTTATGCCCTATCAGTTGAAGGAGAGGCTGAAGAGGAGGGAGGAGGAGACGGTGTTAGATGAGGGGATGTAGGAGGTGCGGAGACCGAAGTTTACGGGGTATGGGAGGAGGAAGAGGCGTGACTCGGCCCACAGCTCGGCGGAGGCGGTCCAACGGTCGGCTGTGGCGTAGGCGGAGGAGCCGTTCCAGAGGCGGTCGATGGCGTAGTCGCCGATGAGGCGCAGGTTTATTCGCTTGAGGTAGGCTACGGGGCCTATCTGCCAATCGGGGTTGAAGAGGGGGAGGTGGTAGGCGGCGCGGAAGAGAGCCGAGGAGAGGGCACTGCGTCGCGTGAGACCATAGGGGGCAGGGATGCGGTCGGCGACCATGCGCCGGTAGGAGTAGCCGCCGGTCTGTGAGGAGACGACGCTGCCGGGGAAGTGGCGTTGGGCGGCGACGGTGAGGGAGAACTGATGGTGGGGGACGAAACCGGGGAAGTAGGTTCGGAGGTTGGCATAGAGGAGGCATCCGTAGTCGTTCTCGTAGGGTGCGGCATCGAAAATGACGTTGAGGGCGGCTCCCGCGCGATAGCCGACATCGCGCTCGGCGGCGCGGCGGAGGAGGTGTGCCGAGATGGCGTATGTGGTGCAGAAATAGCGGTTGTCTGTGGTGCGGCTGTCGTAGACGATGGGGTCGCGCCCGTCGGTCGGGACTTTGACGATATGGCGGTTGACACCTGTTGTCTTCTGACGTCGGAAAGAGACGCTCGGGGTTATGGCTCGCAGCCATTGACCGCCATTGCGGGTGAGGGGGAGCGAAGTGGAGACGGTGAAATCGGAATTTTGTGCCCGATCATCGACTGAGACCGTGGCGATGTACTCCCCTTCCCCATCGGGTTTGCCGACCTCCTTGACCTTATAGGTCTGCTCATAGAGATAATCGGTATGCCCCCAATGCCCTGAGAAAGAGAAACGGGGCCAGAGCCAATCCCACGTGGCGGAGGCAAAGATGATCTCATCATCATCGCCACCGAAATTGAGACCCGCCTGAAACCATGTGGTGCCGTGGGTGTTCTGGCTTGAGACACTGAGACCTGGGGAGATTGTGGCACTATTGGCATCGACAACGACGGGACCCCAGCTATGGACATTGGGGAGAAGATTTACGCGCATGGGGCCTATACGACAGAATCCGTCGAGAGAGGCGGTATCGGCAGGGAGGGAGACGGGCTGGTAAGAGGCGCGGGCGCAAAGGGAATCTTCCATGAGACCGACGACTGGAGCGTAGCCTGTTGAGCTATAAGAGCTTACGGCAACATGGTTTTCATCAACAGGATAGGGGGCGCGGACGCCATGGCGTGACGTGAAACGGCGCGAGACGACACCATCGGCGAGGCGGAGAGAATAAACGTCAGAATAGCCGCATGAATCCATGGAGAAAAAGAGGAGACCGGCAGGGGCTGAGGTCAAATCGCGGATGTTGCGGAAAGCAGGGGGCAGAAGCCAGACGGCATCGGACGACTCGGTCGAGACCATCATGACACCCTTGCCCTCGGGACATACGACGATGGCGGCGAGAGCATTGGGCGCAAGCCACGTGACCTCGGGCATCTGCCATCCGACAGGGAGCGTGAGGAGAGAGCGGAGAGGAGAGCCATCGGAATTTAGAAGCGTCAGTGAGTGGGAGAGATTGGGGGCGGAGAGGACGGCAGCTAAGAGGAGACCATCGGGGGAGAAGGCGGGAGAGTGGTAATTGGCTCTGGAAGTGAGGCGACGCGACTTGCCCGAAGAGAGTGACGCAGCCATGAGACAATTCTCGGAGGCGTTGGTCCATCGGCAATGCTGCCTGCGCTCGCTCCAGACGATGGTGTCGCCATGGATGGTGAAGAGCTCCTCGTTGCGGAGATATGGGACGATACGCCTAAGCTCGTTGCCAAGGGTGTCGCGGACGGAGAAATGTGGGATGTCGGAGGGGGACTCAGAATAGGCTACCCACCCACCTTGGCATGGGTGGACGAAGAGGAATTCCTCATAGTCGCTACTGGACGACCATAGTGGCGTGGAGGGCGTGTCGTGGCGCGAAGAGAACTCGGAAGTCCATTGCGCCTTGGCGTTGGACATAGCCCATCGGTAGAGAGCCATGGGTCGGCGACTCGTCTGCTTACGAAGCGAGCGCGGGAAAGGGACGAAAGTAAAGGGGAGGCGACCCGCACGGTCGAGAGCATTGCCCCAAACGGCATTGGAGAGGGAGTCGGAGACTTGCGAGACGAGGTGGTAGCCGAGGTGGTAGTAGTCGGGCACCCGTCGGGCGTAGGAGCCGAAATAGGCTCGCGAATAGGAGGGAGTGCGCCCGTCGACCACGAGGGCGCGTGTTTGCTGGAGGAATAGAGCGTTGCGGCCTCGACCGCCAGAGGTATATTGGGTCTCCGCCCATACGGCATCGCCCTCTAAAGCCCATTTGGGGACGAAGAGGCCAGCTATGAGCCCGACGGACTGTTGACCGAAGAGGCCATAGAGGAAGCGAGAGAAGCCAGAGATGGTTGTCTGCGTCTGGAGGACGTGTCGGTACTCGTGGGTGAGGAGGTGCGAGACCCACGGGACGCAGTCGTCGGCACCGGTATCGTAGGCATAGGCTTCGAGACGTTTTGGAGCCCATGAGACGAGACCATTGGAGTATGCGGCGGCGGAATGGACTACGACGTTGACGTGGTGGCGTCGGAGGTTTACAGGGAAATCGGCATAGAGGAGTGGCGCGACGGAATCGAGATTGGCGTCGATGAGGGTTGCCCATTGGCGGGCGGCGGTGTCGGCATCGATTGACCAGAGAGGGCGGTTGAGCCTTGACCAATGGAGGGACAGGGGGTCGGCGCCAGTGGAGTAGAACTGGGCACCGGCGAGCGAGGACACCAAGAGAGCGAAGAGGAGCGCGAGGGAGCGGTATGCGCGCATAGGAGTGGGGAGTTAGCTGTTGGAATCAGGCTTCCTTGCGGTTAGCGTTTTGGATGAGAACCCAGTAGATATAGCACCAGAGGATGCACCAGAGTATGTATGTGACAGACCCGACGACACCGAAAATCATGACCATGAGACCGACGAAGCCCAATTGGGCGGCGGCATAGACATGGAAGCCGACACGTTTGCCGAAAAGGATGATTACAAGTGCGACGATCTCGAGGAGGTTGAAGAGAGCGTAGAAATTGCCTATCCTGCTGAGCTCGAAGATGCTGCCGACAACCTCCTCGCCCTGCGCCAGACCTTGGGCGGCGACGATCTGCTCGACCTCGGCGTGGGAGAGGGTCTGGATGTAGTTGAGGCACAAGCCGTAGAATATGCCTATGACGCATCCGACGATGCTGAATATGGCAACGATATTGAGAGGGAGGCGTGGGTTGGAAGAAGAGGACATCGGGTATCTTTATTGTTTAGGTAAAGATACGAAAAAATGGGGAGAAAAGGAAGCAGAAACGCCCGAGAGTTGGTGGACTCTCGGGCGCATTGTCATGTGGGGAAGTAGGATATTGCTACTTGATGGTGATCAGGGAAGAGTTGCCATCTTGGAGTTTGACAGCTATGCCCTTGTGGGTTGTTGGAGAGACGGAGCGTCCGCTGAGGTCGTAGTATTGGGGAGCGGAGGTGGAGATTGTGTTGGAGTGGATGGAGGTGGGTGTGGCGAAGGAATTGAAGTAGTAACGGAGGTTTTGGGTGTCGTCGTCGCCGATCCAAGTGGTAGCGGGGTCGTAGGTGAGGGTGGCTTGGTGGGGGGGGAAGACATCTACGCTCGTGGCGGTCTTGTCATCTGTGTCGGAACCGAGATA
>CAVDBL010000012.1:0-81272 GCA_963607345.1 Bifidobacteriaceae bacterium | reverse complement strand
AGGAGTACCGCGCCTTGGAGGCGGCTGGCATGAACTGACCACCATCCGATAGCCATCGTTGCACGGAGGGAAGAAATGAAACGGGGCGGGGCGCAAATGCGTTCCGCCCTGCTTGGTTACCGGCCTCGCCTTGCGGCTGTCGTAAGTAAAGTAATTAATTACTTTACTTATGACAGCATGATTAACTACCTCGCACCTCGAGGAACGGGCAAGTTTGTCAAAGGAGTGGAGCGAGCGCATCATTAGGCGCAAAAACAATGGAGAACGAGTAGGAAGAAAAGTAGAGGCGAACGTCGTACGAAGCTAAAAGGAACTTGGATAAGCAAGTTTGCTCGCCATTGATAGGGCGGAAATGGGCATAAAAAAGAGGTCTGCGAAACGCAGACCTCGTAAATCTTGACTTAAAACTGGCTTACTCAGTAATAAGCAAATCTTGCGGAGAGACAGGGATTCGAACCCCGGGTACATCGCTGTACGCCTGTTTTCAAGACAGGTGCAATCGACCACTCTGCCATCTCTCCTTAGCGAGTGCAAATTTATGTCATTGTTTTGAGACTGCCAAGGCTTGGCGAGTGATTTTTTGTCGCAAGGGGAATAAAAAGCATCCCCCGTCAAGTCGTCGCTTGACGGGGGATGGACGTATTGTGCTGTCTTTCGCAGTGTTACTTGCGGAAGAGGAAGTGCTTGGTGATGGTCTCGTTGTTGTAGACGCAGGCGATGGTCTCGGCGAACATGTCGGCAACGGAGAGGACTTTAATCTTCTCGCTCTGCTGGCGCAAGGGGATGGAATCGGTTATGACGACTTCCTTGACTTGGCTACGCTCGATATTGTCGTAGGCGGGGCCGGAGAGGACGCCGTGGGAGGCGAAGACTCGGACGCTCTTTGCGCCCTGCTCCATCATCTTGTCGGCGGCTGCGCAGATGGTGCCTGCGGTGTCGATCATGTCGTCGAGGAGGATGACGTTCTTGCCCTTGACGTCACCGATGACGCGCATCTCGCCGACGACATTGGGGCGCGGGCGGTGCTTGTGGCAGATGACCATGGGGACGTCGAAATATTTAGAATAGCTGTTGGCGCGCTTGGAGCCGCCAGCGTCGGGGGAAGCCATGACCATGTCTTCGAGTCCCATCTGCTCGATGTAGGGGACGAAGATCGTTGAGGAGTAGAGGTGGTCGACGGGGATGTTGAAGAAACCTTGGATCTGGTCGGCGTGGAGATCCATGGTGATGACGCGGTCGACGCCGGCAGCGGTGAGGAGGTCGGCGACGAGTTTTGCGCCGATGGCGACGCGCGGCTGGTCTTTGCGGTCTTGGCGTGCGAAGCCGAAGTAGGGGATTACGGCGTTGATGCTGGCTGCGCTGGCGCGTTTTGCGGCATCAATCATCATTAGGAGTTCGAAGAGGTTGTCCGACGGCTGGAAAGTGCTCTGGATAAGGAAAACGTGAGAGCCGCGGATGGTCTCATTGTACATCGTCGTGTACTCGCCGTCCGAGAAGAGCAGTTTGTTGACTTTGCCAAGTTCCTGCCCAAAGGAGGCGGCGATTTTCTCCGCGAGGTATTTAGTTGCCGAGCCGGAGAAGATTTTGACGGATGATTGAGGTTGCATTTCTTCTATGCCTTGTATCTTAAATTTTATTGGTCTTGTTGCCTGTGTCGTCGGAGACGAACGCTCGGCATACACTCGCAAAAGTAACAATTTATTGTGCGAATGTCAATGTGACAAAACTATTTAACGCATGATGCAATTTGATGTTTTGTTGTTAGACTGTTCGCACTGGTTTGCTTGTTTTTCTTGCGGGTTTATGGGTTGTAGTGGCTGCCTTGGAGGATTTCTTGTGCGTCGGGGTTGTCCATGAGGCTGCCGAGTGAAGTTCCTGGGTGTGCGTCCATGTAGGCGCGGACGATGTTGTAGGCGCAGTAGATGGCGGCTCGTCCGGGCGACTTGTTGCCGAAGTAGGAGGTGAAGGGGGCTTCGTTGACGATCTTGCTGCGGTCGAGCATGGCTGTGCTGTAAAGGAGCTTATGCTCGGCGAGGTAGGCCCACATGCGGGCCTCGTAGGTCTTGCACCATTTGATTTGCTCGGCGGTCATGCCGAAGAGCACGGTCTCGTCGATATTGGGGATGCAGCTATGGACGCAGTAGAGCGTCTTGCCTTGGTAGATGAGGGCCGTCAGGACGTCTTCGCGGCCCGACGTCTCGGGCATGGTGCAGTAGATCCACGCCTTGACGAGGTCGCTGACGAGGAATGTCGTGGAGCGCGTGAGGCGGGCGTAGTAAGGGATTTGCAGCCATTCGTAGAATCGGCAAGAGGAACCGAGGTAGTGCTCGATGCCGAAGGAGATGAACGTCGAGTCGACGAACATGCGGTCGTTGAAGCCCGAGAAGTGGCAGTAGACGTCGGTGGGGTAGGGGCGTTGGGGAAAGAGGGCGCGGAAGCAGCTGAAGGCGTCGGATATGGCGTCGTCGACCTTGATTGTGGCGTAGACGCTGTCGCAGACGGGGATCACCTCGTCGTTCTCCGGCGTGTTTAAGAAGCGGTCGAACTCTTGAGCGAAGAGGGCGTCGCCCCTTTTGCCGATGCGCAGCTCGCCTTGGCAGAAGGTGTCGAAGTAGTAGCCATATTTCTGTTCGAGGCTGGCTGCCCGCTCGTTGGTGTCTTTGCCGTCGTGCGCCATGAGGTCTTTATAGAAAGGCTTGACGGCGAGGCTGGTCTCGCATCCTGAGGTGTCGGGATGACGGAACTCGCCCCCGCAGGCTGTCATGACGAGCGTTGCGGAGGCGAGGATTACTGTTGTTGCCTTGATGCGCATGCGTGGGGCTTATTTGTCGGCGCCAGCTTGGCGATTGGCGAAATATTTGGCTTGCTGCGCGATGAGCTCGGCGTCGTCGAAATAGTTGATTTTCATTGCGCTGCGGACGTCGGCGAGGGTCTGTGCGGCAATCTGTCGCGCGGTGTCGCTGCCACGTTTGAGGATGTTGTAGACCTCGGGGATGTCTTTTTCGAACTCGGCACGGCGCGCGCGGATGGGTCGGAGCTCCTCTTCGACGATGGCTGTGAGGAACTTCTTGACCTTGACGTCGCCGAGGCCGCCGCGGGTGTAGTGAGCTTTCAGCTCGTCGAGGTTGGCGTAGTCGGGCCAGAACTCTGCGAAGTGCTCGGGTCGGCAGAACGCGTCGAGGTATGTGAAGACGGCATTGCCCTCAAGGTGTCCGGGATCCTCGATGCGTAGGTGCGTCGGGTCGGTGTACATGGTCTTGATTTTCTTCTTGACATCGGCCTCTGTGTCAGAGAGATAGATGCAGTTGCCGAGGCTCTTGCTCATCTTGGCCTTGCCGTCGGTGCCAGGGAGTCGGAGGCATGCGGAGTTGTTTGGCAGGAGGATTTCAGGCTCGACGAGCACGTCGCCGTAGGTCTGGTTGAAGCGTCGGACGATTTCGCGCGTCTGCTCGATCATGGGCTCCTGGTCTTCGCCTGCGGGGACTGTCGTCGCGCGGAAGGCTGTGATGTCAGAGGCTTGGCTGATGGGGTATGTGAAGAAGCCTACGGGTATGGATGTCTCGAAGTTGCGGAGCTGGATTTCGGCTTTGACCGTCGGGTTGCGTTGGAGGCGCGATACGGTGACGAGGTTCATGTAGTAGAAGGCGAGCTCGGTAAGTTCGGCCACGTAGCTTTGGATGAAGAGGTTGCTCTTTGTTGGGTCGAGGCCTACGGACAGGTAGTCGAGCGCGACCTCGATGATGTTCTGTCGGATTTTTTCTGGGTTGTCGGCGTTGTCGGTGAGTGCCTGGGCGTCAGCGATCATGATGAAGATCTTGTCGAACTCGCCAGAGTTTTGCAGTTCGACGCGGCGGCGGAGCGAGCCGACATAGTGTCCGAGGTGGAGGCGTCCTGTTGGTCGGTCGCCGGTGAGGATTATCTTCTCCTTTTTATCGGTAGTAGACATTATATATAAGGTATCGTTTTGTAAAGCTGGCGCCGACGGGTGTGGTGGTGCGGCGTCGGTTTTAAGTTTTTTTGCGATGCTAAGTTAATGAATCCGCGGCTAAATACGTGCAGTAAAGCGTTGTGGAGTGGTCGAATGGTGTTGATAAATGTGTATTATGTCCTGTTAATTTTTACAACTCAGAGCGCAAACGATTGTGTTGTTTGTTTTTGCCGAAAAGTCGTTGTTTTTGTCTTTTATGTATAAGAAAAGGTGGACGGAAATCTACTCGAATAGTTAAAATGATTGAATAATACCCCCCCCTGTTAAAATAGTATCAGTTTTTATGGGTCTTGACTCTTAAATTTGCTTTCAAATCTGAAAAGGTGTTATCTGTGTATAATGCTGTTTTGGACCTCAAACCAATAGTAAACCTCATGATAAACAAACAGAGAAATTCAACGAGCAGCAGGCTCGCCTTGACGGCGTGGCTGTTTGCTTTGCTGCTGTGCGTTCAAGGCATGGTGGCCTCTGACTGCTTTGCGCAGGCGCAATCCGCTACTGGCACAGTCATCTCACAATCTGACGGGCAGCCTCTCCCTGGCGTCAATGTCGTGATCAAGGGTACCACGATTGGTACGATCACCGATTTTGACGGCAAGTACTCTCTCCAAGCGGAGAAGGGCAACACGCTCGTCTTCTCCTTCCTTGGCTTCAAGAACCAGGAGGTGGTGTTCAACGGAGCACCTGTCAACGTCTCCATGGAAGAGGAGGCATCTGATCTTGACGAGGTCGTAGTCGTCGGCTACGGCGTCCAGAAGAAGAAACTCGTCACTGGCGCTACCGTCCAGGTTGCAGGTGACGACATCGCCAAGATGAACACCACCAACGCCCTCACGGCGATGCAGTCCGTATCTCCAGGCGTCAGCATCACGCAGTCTTCCGCGCAGCCTGGCAAGGGCTTCAAGGTCAACATCCGTGGTGCCGGCACCATCGGCACCTCCTCGCCTCTCCTCATCATCGACGGTGTCCAGAGCGGCACGGCCAACGATGGTCTTAACGGCTTGAACCCCAACGATATCGAGAGCATCGACGTCCTCAAGGACGCTGCATCGGCAGCCATTTACGGTGCACGTGCGGCCAACGGCGTCATCCTCGTCACCACCAAGCAGGGCAAAGAGGGCAAGGTAACCGCACAATATGACGGCTACGTGGGCGTATCTAACGCTCTGAAGCGTCCCGCAACCCTTGGCGCGCAAGACTACATGAAGGTTGTCAACGAGGCCGTCTTCAACGAGACTGGCTCAATTGCCGACTGGAAGTCAATGGTTCCTGAGTACATCCTCGAGAGAGTTAACGCAGGATGGGACGGCACCGACTGGTTCGAGGAGTTCCAGAACAAGAACGCCGTCCAGCAGAGCCACTCTCTCAGCCTCACCGGCGGCTCTGACCGCTCGAAGTTCGCCATGTCGATCAACTTCATGGATCAGGAGGGTATCATGGGTGGCGACAACGCTTCTGACTACCGTCGTTACGGCGGTCGCATCAACTCCGACCACGTCCTATACAAGAGCAAGAAAGACAACCGCGACGTCGTAAAGATTGGTGAGAACCTCTCTTTCTGGTACCATAAGAGCCACGACCTTGCCGAGGGCAACGGCTACTGGAACGTCATGCACGACGCATACTCCGCATCTCCTCTTACTCCAGCATGGAATGAGGACGGCAGCCTCGTCTCTTACGAGAAGAACGGCACTGGCTTCTCTTCCATGATCTTCAGCAACCCTCTCCAGACCCTCTACAACGGTGGTCGCAACTCCATCAACCGTAACCGCGATTTCGGTGTAGGCGCAACCTTCTTCCTTGAGGTCGAATTCATCAAGAACCTCAAGTACCGTGGTCAGTTCAACACCGGCTACTCCGCATATGCCAACAAGCGTGTCGGCATGCCTTACAGCACAAGCTCCACCGAGTCTGGCGCAGTCTACAGCGTCTACCAGGCTGCCGGCGCAAGCTCCAGCTTGAACGTTGAGAACACCATCTCTTACATCGTTCCTGAGTTCAACGGCAACCACTTCGACATCCTCGTCGGTCAGTCTGTCGAGAAGAGCCTCTGGAGCGCAGACCTCAGCGCAACGGCACAGGCCGGCACCGACGCGGTCAACTCTCTCGTTCTCAATGGTTACAAGTATAACCTCATCTCCAACTACGACCTCAGCAACGTAACCGGTGTCTCCGGCACGGCTACCGAGGGTCAGGGCACCATCGCTTCTGTCTTCGGTCGTATCAACTACAACTACAACGAGAAGTACCTCGCAACCCTCATCGCCCGTGGTGACGCTTCCAACAACTTCTCTCGCGGCAACCGTTGGGGCTTCTTCCCCTCCGCATCTGTGGGTTGGGTCGTCACGAACGAGAACTTCATGGAGGACGCAGCAGCCGTCATGAACTTCTTGAAGATCCGCGGTTCTTGGGGTCAGAACGGTAACTGCAACATCGACAACTACGTCTACCTCTCCAACATCGGCTTCTCGCCATCTGACTACGCCGACTACGGCTACAAGTTCAGCAGCGACAACAGCTACACCACCCTCCCTGGCAACTACACCACAGGCGCATACGCACGCAACCAGCCTAACGACGATGTAACGTGGGAGACTTCCGAGCAGATCAACATTGGTTTCGACTCTCGCTTCCTTGACAGCCGTCTCGGCCTCACCTTCGACTGGTACAAGAAGACCACCAAGGACTGGCTCGTCCAGGCTCCTACGCAGGATGTCTTCGGTTATGAGGAGGCTGCCTACATCAATGGCGGCGACGTCGAGAACAAGGGCTTCGAGATTGCCCTCACGTGGAACGACACCAAGGGCGACATCCACTACAACGTCGGCGTGAACGTCGCGTTCAACAAGAACGAGGTCACCAAGCTCGGCACCGCCTCTGGCAAGATTGGCGATAGCACCGGCTCCGCCCTCTTCCAGAACTCTTCCTACGTATCTCTCGTCGAGAAGGGTCACGCCATCGGCTACTTCAGCGGCATGAGCTACAGCGGCATCTGGCAGAATCAGGATCAGATCGACATGGCTCGCTCGCAGGGTAAGGCCGTCCTCGACAATGCTCGCCCAGGCGACTGCATCTGGGACGACTGGAATGGCGACGGCAAGATCGACCTCGACAACGACCGCCACGAGATTGGCGATCCTAACCCCGACGTCACCCTCGGCATCACCCTCGGCCTCGACTGGAAGGGTCTCGACTTCAGCGTCAGCGGCAGCGGCGCCTTCGGTCATCAGATCATGCAGTGCTACCGCACCGCCCTCCTCGCTAACCCATATTCCAACTACACAACCGACGCGTTCGATCGTTGGCATGGTGAGGGCACCAGCAACAGCAAGCCCCGCCTCGGCTACAGCAACGAGAACTACAGCTGGGTATCTACTAACTACATGCAGGATGCCGATTTCTTCAAGATTCAGAACATCACCCTCGGCTACGACTTCACCAAGAACTTGTGGAAGAGCTCTCCATTCGGTCAGATCCGCCTCTACGTCCAGGCTCAGAACGTCGCTTGCTTCACTAAGTACACTGGCGTAGATCCTGAGGTAGGTTCCTCTGGCGGCACCAACGACTGGGCTAAGGGCGTCGATCTCGGTCTCTACCCAACAGCGCGCACCTACATCGCAGGCGTCAACATCAAGTTCTAAGTGTAATCCTTTAGAAGCTAATTATGAAAAAGATTATAGCACTGGCTGTCGCCGCGTCGCTCGCCTGCTCTTTCACGGCATGTGACGACTTCCTCGACAGCGAAAACTATACGGAGGCCAACTCGGGCAACTACCCGGGCACTGCGGCCGACCTGAATAAAGAGCTTGCCGCTCTCTACGGCTGCCTCAATGCCATTTCCAACAACCCACTCAACGCCCCATTCTTCGTCAACATCCTTGCATCTGACGATTGCAATGGTGGTGGCGGCACGGGCGACACCGAGAGCCATGCGGCAGGTCACCTCATGGTAACCAATACCGACTATTACGGCACTTCATCCAGCGCAAGCAACAACACATGGCACGTGACCTACGTCGCCATAGCCCGCGCCAACGCCATCCTCGGTACCGATGCCTCAATCCTTAACAGCATCGAGGAGACGAAGCGCAATCAGCTTCTCGGCGAGTGCTACTTCCTCCGCGGACTCTTCTACCTTTGGGGTGCGCAGATGTGGGGCGACATCCCTGCCTACTACACATCCTCGGCTCCCGATCCTTGCCCACAGCAGAGTGCTGAGGAGGTTATCTATCCTCACATCCTCGCCGACTTCATGAGCGCATATAACCTCATGACCTATGGCGCTACGACACAAGGTGACGGTCATGCCACCAAGGGTGCGGCAGCTGGTTTCCTCGCTCGTGCATATATGTTCTACGAGGGCTTCTACAAGAAGGTCTCCGAGCTCGCTACCGCTAACCCTGAGGCTGTTACCCTCCCCGCTCAGCAGGGTATCGAGAACACATCACTCACCAAGGCCGACGTCGTCGCTGCCCTTGAGAACGCTAAGGCAAGCGGACAGTATGGTCTCATTGAGGATTACCGCCTCCTTTGGGACTACACCAATAAGTATACTGCGCCCACCTATGCCTACGTCGAGGATCTCGCTGCGAAAGGGCAATTCTGGGCTGGCAACGGCAACAAGGAGCAGATCTTCCAAATCCAGTATGGCAATACCGCTTCTTGGAATGGCACCACTGGCATGGGCTTCTGCAATATGTCCTCCCTCTACGTCTCTCTCCGTTGTGACGACGACGGTAGCGGCAACGTAAACGGCGGCGAGGCTACCTTCCCCTACGCTCAGGGCTGGGGTCAGGGCACCGTCAACGCTCAACTTTGGGACGATTGGAATGATGAAGACCCTCGTAAGAAGGCCACCATCATCGACTGCCAGAGTGAGCTTTCCCACTTCGCATTCACAACCTCTTGCACCGAGGACGCTGGCTACTACAACAAGAAGCTTTGCGCCGTCACCGTCAACGACCCTGACAACGGCAACGTCTCCAACTGGGCATCCACGACTTCTGGACCTTACACCTTCTGGGATTTCTATCGCACGGAGGCAGGTGGCGATGTCGTCCCTGGCACAGGTAACAGTATGCAAGGTTCGCACTATACCGACTTCGTCCTCATGCGCTACTCTGACATCCTCCTCATGCACACTGAGCTCACTGGTGACGCTTCTGGCATGAACGAGGTTCGCGCACGCGTCGGTCTCTCTGCACAGTCTTACTCCCTCATCAACGTTCAGAACGAGCGACGCTTCGAGTTCGCTTGCGAGGGTCTCCGTTTCAACGACCTCCGTCGTTGGTCTGGCAAGAATGGCGGTTCCGACTGCCTCGCTGCCAAGACTCTCCAGCGTAAGGATGGCACCCGTGTCAACTACACCGGCAATTGGACGACCATGCACCACGCAAGCAGCTCTTGGTCAAAGCGTTACGCCGACACCGACGGCTTCTGGCCAATTCCTTCTTCTCAGATCAACATCGTAAGCGATGCGTCTGTCCTGAAGCAGAATCCTGGTTGGGAAGGCTCGGAATGCATCATGACTACTGCTCCTATCTATAACTAAAGGAGCGTCGTTAAAAAACTAAAGTGACGAGCGTCGGCAGTGGCGCACGAATATCGCTACTGCCGTCTCTTCGCCACCTCAAAAGAAAAGACTCAAATGAAGAAACGTTATATCTTAATGGCGACCGCTTGCGCCTTGTGCGCCTGCGATCCCGTCGAGGAGGACAAAAGCTTCGATCCTATCGAGGTGTCTTCGCAGGAAATATCCGACGCGTTCTCCTTCGTCCAGAAAGACAAAGATGGAAATGCTGCCGAGGACGGCAACTACTTTACTTACAATACCAGCCCGTCGCAGATTGTCAAGGTCTTCAACTACAAGGCCGACGGCAGCGAGGACGTCCTCGCCCTCGGAGCTTCTGGCTCTTTCACCATTGCGCCAAGTCGCGGTTCTGATCCTCAGCAGAAGTTCTATGTCTGCCTCTATAATTCAGAAGGTGAGAAGATCGTAGCCGAGAAGACAGCAACTGTCTTTGTTAAGCAGGATCTTACGGCTGTTGAGAAACTCTTCTGCTCCAACTCAGGTCGCAAGACTTACAAGTGGAATACCAATGCACCCGATGGTTGCGTATGGGGCAACATGGGCTATTGCGGTGGTGATGGCTCTCTTGTCTACTCCAACGGCGAAGGCAAGTGGTGGGGTATCGCAACTGAAGATGAGTTCGCTAACCAGTTAGAGCATTCCGTAACAGGTCAACTTACTGGTGAGGAGAGCTTCGGATCCTATATGGTCTTCACCGAGGATGGCACCATCGAGAAATATGATGCCAATAAAACCAAGCTCAACGAGACAACCTATTCCGTCGTCGAGCAGACCGAGAATACCGAGTGGGCTAAATATCACCTCCTGACAGGTGAGAACTCCGTCCTCTGGCCATTCGAGATTAACGGTGGTGGCAAGTACGTCACTGAGTTCGAGGTTGTTTACATCTCCCCTGTTGCAATGACCCTTGTCTATCCCGATGGTGGCAACTTCAGCGGCTTAGGAGGCTGGGGCGAGGCTTCTTTTTGGCAGTTCAAAGCTGATGACTATGAAGGCGCACTCTCTGGTACAGATGGTGAGCCCAAGGCTTGGACTTGGAGCACCGACAATGGAAGTGGTTGCGCATGGGGTAACATGGGCTATTGCGGTGGTGATGGCTCTCTTGTCTACTCCAAAGGCGAAGGCAAATGGTGGGGCGTAGCTGCCGATACAGAGTTTGCGGAGCAGCTCGAGCATTCTGTAACTGGTGCGCTCACCGGCGAGGAGAGCTTCAACGCCTATTTCACTCTTGCTGAAAATGGCGACCTCAATAAGTACGACGGTGAGGGCAAACTGCTCAACACCACCACTTGGTCTCTCAACACTGATAAGGAGACTGTCAATGCGGACGGTACAGTTTGGGCTGTTGGTCACCTCGAGACTGGCGAGAACTCTGTCCTCTGGCCATTTGAAATTAATGCAGGCGGCAAATATGTCACTGACTATGAGGTCGTCTACGTCGACAATGACAACATGACTCTCGTCTACCCTAACGGTGGCGACTTCAGCGGCTTAGGAGGCTGGAACGAAGCTTCCTTCTGGCAGTTCAAAACAAAGAAGTAAGGAAAAGACTTATAGTAAGATATAAGTTTTGATTCGAGAGGCCCCGAGGTCCACGAAGCAGCAATGCCGACGGACTTCGGGGCTGTTTTTATGAGCGTCTTGCGCAGGCGGGTCTATTTTTCATATATTTGCGTAAGACGCATTAATTTCTGTCACATGAGATACCTTGACCCCAAAGCAGATCTGACTTTCAAAAAAGTCTTCGGGCAACATAAGGACTTGACAATAAGCCTTATAAACGCCCTACTTCCCCTCCCCGAGGGCGGCGAGGTCACCGATATCGAATACCTCACCCCCGAGCTAATGCCCGAGACCCCGATGGGCAGAAACAGCATTGTCGACGTCCGATGCCGCGACGCCCAAGGGAGGCAGTTCCTCGTCGAGATGCAGACGGTATGGTCGCAAGCCTTCATGGCGCGCGTGCTCTTCAACTCCTCAAAGGCCTTCGTGCGCCAAATCGAGGGCGGAGCGGGCTACCAGCTCCTCCAACCCGTCTACTCGCTCAACCTCGTCAACGCGGTCTTCATGCCCGACCTCCCCGACGAGTTCATCCACAACTACAACATTGTCCACGAACTCCATAGCGACAAGATAATTGAGGGTCTCCACCTCACCTTCGTCGAGCTCAAGAAGTTCAAGCCCCAGAGCATCGCCGAGCGCAAGATGGCCGTCCTGTGGCTACGCTTCTTGACCGAGATAACGCCAGATATCGACGAGGCTCCTGAAGACCTCCTAGACAACGAGCTCACCAGCAAGGCTCTCGACGAGGTCAAGAAATCTGCCTTCTCCGAGTCGCAGCTCTACACTTATGAGAAATTCTGGGACGCTGTGAGTGTCGAGAAGACGCTCCTCTACGATGCCGAGACAAAAGGTCAGGCGCGAGGGATGGAGCGTGGCATGGCACAAGGTCTTAAAGAGGGAATGGAGCAAGGTCTAAAGCAAGGCATCGAGCAAGGAATAAAAGAGGGAATTGAGCAAGGAATAAAAGAGGGAATCGAAAAGGGCATTGAGCAAGGCATTGAGCAAGGCATTGAGCAAGGCATTGAGCAAGGCATTGAGCAAGGGCGCGAAGAGGGCGTAAAGTCCGTCGCACTCCAGATGATCGCCCAAGGCCTCCCGACGCAGACGATAGCCGTATGCACAGGTCTCACAGAGTCCGAGGTCGACAAGCTCCGATAAAGAAACTCCACACATCCCAAACACACGTGTCCACCCCTCTCGGGCTATTGCCCGGGAGGGGTTTTTGTTGCCTCCAGCCCGTTCCATACTGTTCGCAAGTGCAAACTTGTTAATATCTGTTAGTTACGTCTTTCGCTCGGTTCGCCCTGTTTGCTTAAATTTATCAATAAACTGTTCTGCGCCATACGATGACAAGTCTCGCCCCGCGCACCAAAATCGCTGAAAAGCAATAGTGTTGTAAATCAATGTTTTAGCTTAAAGATGAAACATTTATTGCCCCTCTTTTGCAACATTTGTACCCCTATTAGTTATCATTTAGTTATGTATGATTTCCTAAATGAACCTTAATTTTGCTTCGGTTTCTTTGGCGAACGGTGTGTACCTTCCTGATGTCAGAGAGCCGTTGATCATAAATCAATTAAAAAGTATTATGATAAACAATCAGAGAATCAAAACAAGTGGCAGGTACGCCCTGACGGCGTGGCTGCTTGCCTTGCTCCTTTGTGTCCAAGGCATGGTGGCCTCTGACTGCCTCGCGCAGTCCCAGACCGCCACGGGCAACGTCGTCTCCAAAACCGACGGTCTGCCTCTGCCTGGTGTCAATGTCGTGGTCAAGGGTACCACCATCGGCACCATTACAGACTTCGACGGCAACTTCTCTCTGCAAACCGAGAACGGCAAGACCCTCGTCTTCTCATTCCTCGGCTTCAAGAACCAAGAGGTTGTCTACTCCGGAGCCCCAATCAAAATCTCCCTCGAGGAGGAGGCTTCCGACCTTGACGAAGTCGTAGTCGTCGGCTACGGCGTCCAAAAGAAGAAGCTCGTCACGGGCGCAACCGTCCAGGTTAAGGGCGACGACGTCCAGAAGCTCAACACGAACAACGCCCTTCAGGCTCTCCAAGGCCAAACCCCTGGCGTCAACATCCAGTCCACCTCTGGTCAGCCAGGCTCTTCAATGAACGTCTCCATCCGTGGTCTCGGCACCGTCGGCAACAGCCAGCCTCTCTACCTTATTGATGGCATCGGTGGCGACATCACCACCCTCAACCCTGCCGACATCGAGAGCATCGACGTCCTCAAGGATGCAGCCTCCGCAGCTATCTACGGTGCGCAGGCAGCTAACGGCGTCGTCCTCGTCACCACCAAGAGCGGCAAGGAAGGCAAAGGCGTCGTAGCATACGACGGCTACTACGGCCTCCAACGCATCTACCGCAAGAACGAGGTACTTAACGCACGTGAGTACATGACCATTATGGACGAGGCCGCCCTCAACAGCGGCAACTCCACATACGACTGGGCTTCCTATTCCGACGTCGTCAATCCCGACGGCACGCCTATTAACGATACCGATTGGCTCGACGAGATCATCGATAACAACGCCGTCACCCAGAGCCACAACCTCTCTATCACCGGCGGCTCCAAGACCACCAACTACGCCCTCTCCATCGGCTACATGGGCCAGGAGGGTATCATCGGCGGCTCGCAGGTCTCCAACTACGATCGTTACAACTTCCGTATCAATACCGAGTCCAAACTCTACGACGGCTTCCTTACCGTCGGCGAGCATGTCGGCGTCGTATATAAGGAGCAGCGCGGCATGGGCACCGGCAACATCTACAACAACAACATCCGCGGCGCCTACGTCACCTCTCCTCTCTCTCCAGTCTACGAGGAGGGCACCGACAACTACTACTCCGCTGCCAACCAGACTTGGAACAACGGCGATGGCAACCCACTCGCTGTCATGATGCTCAACCGCTACAACCGCACCAAGAACATGAGCGTCGACGCCAATGTCTACGCCCAGATTGAGCCTATCAAGAACCTCAAGATCAAGACTGTCTACGGCATCAGCTACGGCGGCAGCGAGTATCGCTCCTACACCCCCGTCTACACCAGCAAGGACGGTGTCCACGGCTTCAGCGCAACCGACCAGTCCACCTATGCCGAGAGCAAGGTTCGCCAGAGCCAGGGCAACGGCATCAGCCAGGTTTGGCAGAACACCGCAAGCTACGACTTCAAGATCGCCGACGAGCACCAGATGAACGTCCTCATCGGTACCGAGATGTCCAAATATGACGGCGGCAGCACCGGTGGCTACAACACCGGTCTCATCGCAGGCTTCGACGACTGGACCCACGCCTACCTCGACAACACCGAAGGCACGCAGAGCAAGTCCGTCTCCGGCTCCCCCTACGACAGCACCCGCGGCGCATCTTACTTCGCACGTGTCGGCTGGAACTGGAACGAGAAGTACATGGTCAACGCCACCTTCCGTGCCGATGCCAGCAGCAAGTTCGAGAAGAGCAACCGTTACGGCTTCTTCCCCTCTGTCTCCGCAGGTTGGACCTTCTCAGAGGAGAACTTCATGGATGGCATTCGCGACGTCGTCGACTTCGCTAAGCTCCGCGCCAGCTGGGGTCAGGTCGGTAACGCCAACATCAACTGCTACCAGTACCTCGCTCCCGTATCCACCAGCAACATCGACTACAACTTCGGTACTGGCGGCGGTCAAGAGGCTTGGAACACAGGCTCCTACGTCGAGCGTCTCGCTAACTCCGACGTCAAGTGGGAGACCTCTGAGCAGATCAACGTCGGTCTCGACCTCCGCCTCCTCGAGAGCCGCCTCGGTGTAACTTTCGACTGGTACAAGAAGACCACTAAGGACTGGCTCGTCCAGGCTCCTGTCCTCTCTACCGCAGGTACTGGCGGTCCTATCATCAACGGAGGCGACGTCACCAACACCGGTGTCGAGCTCGCAATCAACTGGAACGCTCAGCTCTCCAACGGCATCAAATACTCCATCGGTGCCAATATGGCCTACAACAAGAACGAGGTAGGTGAAATCCCAACCGAGGACGGCATCATCCACGGCCAGACCAACCAGATCTTCGACAACGCTCCTGAGTTCTACCGTGCTGAGAATGGCCACGCAATCGGCTATTTCTGGGGTCTCAAGACCGACGGCATCTTCCAGAACCAGCAGGAGATCAACGACTGGATCGCGGCAGGCAACGGCATCGCTCAGAGCAGCGTAGCCCCTGGCGACGTCAAGTTCATCGATGTCAACCATGATGGCGTCATCGACGAGAGCGACCGCGTCGACCTCGGCAACGGCATCCCAAGTTGGACCTACGGCGTCAACCTCAGCATCAGCTGGAAGGGTTGGGATCTCAGTGCGGTAGGCAGCGGCGCAGCCGACTTCCAAATCGTACAGAGCTACCGTTCCCCCTCAAGCTCCAAGGGCAACTACACCAAGCGCATCCTTGACCGCTGGACTGGCGAGGGCACCAGCAACAAGATTCCTCGCGTCCTCTCTGGCGACAACGGCAACTGGAGCAACTTCTCCGACCTTTACATCCAGGACGGCGACTACTTCCGCATCCAGAACGTCACCCTCGGCTACGACTTCAAGACCCTCATCCCTTGGAAGTACCTCAGCCAGTGCCGCCTCTACGTCCAGGTACAGAACCTTGCCACATTCACCAAGTATGACGGCATGGATCCTGAAATCGGCTCTTACAACGGCAACGACGGCAACTCGTCTGACGCTTGGGTAAGCGGTGTCGATATGGGCTACTATCCTCACCCTCGCACCTACCTCGTAGGTCTTAACCTCAAATTCTAAAATTGGGAGGAACTGAACTTATGAAACAGAATCGTTTTTACATACCCGCCGTCTTGACAGCCATGGCTCTCGCTCTGGCATCTTGCAACGACGACTTCTTCGAGACGTCGTCCAAGACCACTCTCAACGGCGAGACGGCATATAGCAATGCTGAAACCGCCGAGATGGCCCTCATCGGCTGCTACGACGGTTGGAAGCGCACTCTTGGCGACGAGGGCGTAGGCATGTACCTCACTTCCGAGATCGCATCCGACGAGTGCTTCGCTGGAGGCGGCATCGGCGACGCCCGCAACTACTCCATCATCGACCGCTTCGACATGAGCGCGGCTGCCGGCTACTACAATATTTGGCAGACCGATTGGCAGAACTACTACGCTGCCATCTTCCGCTGCAACGAGCTTCTCGTCAACGAGGAGCAGATCAACTGGAACGGCGACGAGACGACCCGCAGTCGAATCCTCGGTGAGGCTCGCGGCCTCCGCGGTCTCCTCTATTTCGACCTCACCCGCCTCTTCGGCGACGTGCCCCTCATCACTGTCCCGACCGACGAGAACCTCCCACGTACGGCTGCTAAAGAAGTCTTCACCCAAATCTTTGAGGATCTCAAGTTCGCGGCTGCCAACATCCCAGGCTCTGCCTACAACGGCGGCAACCTCGACGCTACCGACGGTCGTATGTCTAAATACGCTGCCGAGGCCCTCCTCGCTCGCGCTTACCTCTTCTACACCGGCTACTACGGCGAGGAGAATGAGGCCTGCACCAAGCAAGAGGCAATCGACGCTATCGACGATGTCGTAGCAAACGGTGGCTATGAGCTCGAGACCAATTTCGCCGACCTCTGGATGCCTGCCTGCACAACCTACAAGGATGAAACCTCCTACGAGTGGGTTACAACCTACGCCGGCAAGTACTACAACGCCGACGGCTGGCACGCTGGTCAGAACGGCCTCTCCAAAGAGTTCGTCCTCAACCTGAAGTGTAACACCACCCAGGACTACAATGGACGCTCTGGCGGCAACGTTGTCCAGGTCTTCCTCGGCACCCGTAACAGCGCATGCCCTCCATTCGCAACTGGCTGGGGCATCTGCGTACCTAACCCTCGCTTCGTCGAGCAGTTCTCCAACCCTCGCATGACCCACAGCGTCGTCAACTACAAGACCAACGGTTTCGAGGCGCAGAGCAACTTCTCCAACTGTGTCAATGACACCTACGAGTACACCGGCTACGGTATCAAGAAGTACGCTCCTCTCTGCTTCGCTGATGGCACCCGCGAGGCCGCTGCCTTCGTCCTTGGCGAGAAGCACATGAACATCACCTACTACATCGACATGACCATCGTCCGCTACGCCGATGTTCTCCTCATGCAGAGTGAGCTGAAAGAGGAGGCCTCTGGTCTCAACAAGGTTCAGCTCCGCGCTGGCAAGACCGCTACCGCCTACTCCGAGGACGCTCTCCGTACCGAGCGCGCCCAAGAGCTCGCCTTCGAGGGCATCCGCTACTGGGACCTCCTCCGCTACGGCAAGGGTGGCTCCTACGCTGCCGAGCAGATCTCCAAGATGCAGAACGGCATCGCCGTCAAGAACGGCAATGTCGAGGCTACGACCTCTTTCGACGCGTCTAACATGACCGCCAAGAAGGGTCTCTTCCAGATCCCAAGCTCCGAGATCACCCTCTCCGGCAATGTCCTCACCCAAAACGCCGGCTGGTAAGCCGCCACGGGATGTTTAATTTCTCATTCTAACAGAATAGAACAATGAAACTCAGATATTTATCCATATCCCTATCGGCCGCGCTCTTCGGTCTGGTCGCCTGCCAGCCCGATGAGTACAGCCTCGGCGGCGCGACCTATACGGCCGATGACCTCCAGCAGGGTGTCAACTACACCGTCGTTGCCGACCAGAGCAACCCCAATATCATCCACCTCTCTTCGTCAGTCAAGGGCGTTACGCCTGAGTGGATCCTCACCGACGGCGCAACGAGCCAGCAAGCGAGCCTCGACATCAAGCTCCCCTTCGCAGGTACGTATACCGTCACCTTCGGCGTTGGTACCGAAGCTGGCGTTGTCTACGGTGCTCCATACACCTTCTCCGTCACCCTCAACGACTTCTCCATGCTTAGCGACCCTAAGTGGGAGTACCTCGCCGGCGGCGTCGGCAAGACGAAGCGTTGGGTGCCTGTCGATAAGGACTACGGCGTTGGCAACTGCACTGGTCCTATCATGTACTGCAACCCCGACGATGTCTTGAACGATGGTAGCGCAAGCTCCAACCTCACCTTCGAGGGCTTCAAGCCCAACTGGGACCCGGGTTTCCAAGATTGGCTCATCCCCGCCTCCAGCCCCTACATGGATTCCTACATGGAGTTCGGTCTCGATGCAACTAAGGGTTGTACCCTCAAGATGTATCGCGGCGACGAGGACAAGACCTACGACGGCTCCTTCAGCCTCAACCTCGACGACGAGACCCACCCTGTAATCTCCTTCAACGGCGGTACTTTTGCGCTCCACAATGTCGGCTTCGACGGCGTATGCAGCAACTACACGAAAGATATCCAGATTGTCGAGCTCACCCCCTACATGCTCCAGCTCGCAACCATGCGTACCAACAGCGAGGGCGCTTGGTGGCTCATCTGGAACTTCATCGCAGAGGATGTCCAGAACGGCACTGTCACCATCCCAGTCGAGGAGGAGGACATCTCCGCCAAGACGCCAACTGCCATCGAGGATCTCAACCTCGCCGAGACTCTCTTCCAGCAAGACATCAACGGCGTAACCGCAACCCTCAGCTCCGTAACCTTCAACATCAATGCTGACCAGCCCTATGGCTACTATTGGTGGAACGGCGCAAGCGAGAAATGGGAGGCAAGCTCCGAAGACGACTATGGCAACAAGGTTTGGTACCCGGCTCTCACCCCGATCGAGGACTACGCTCTCATCCTTACCAAGAACTCTGACGGCACCTACTCCTACGAGGTCGAGGACACCGACACCAAGGGCAACTTCACCATCGACGGCAACACCCTCAAGTTCGATAAGTACCTCTCTTTCTTCACCGACGTCGACGCTTTCGAGGCCAAGGAGATTACCGTAACCAAGGCGTCCGTCAGCGACAACGAGTTCTACTTCTCCATCGCCAACGAGACCAACGCCTTCGAGCAAGTAACCAAATACAAGTTCGTCAAGCTCAACCAGAAGGTCGTTAGCGGCGGCACCACAGGTCCCGTCGAGATTAAGGTCGACCAGTCCAAGATCAACTGGGGCTTCGGCGACACTGGCGGCAAGGCTGTCCGCGTCACCATCTACTCCACTTGGGGCGGTCCAACCGACGCTGTCAACATCAAGCAGCTCAAGCTCAAGAAGAACAAGACCATGAAGGTCTCCTTCAAGATCAACAGCGGTCTTACCTGGAACGACGACGCTAAGCCTCTCGCCATGCTCCGCCACAATGTCGACGGTCTCGGCATCGGCTCCAGCTGGACCGACTTCACCGAGGGCGACGCTGTCGAGATCAACAAGGGCGGTGAGACCACCATCTCTCTCACCAACAACACCGGCGCTGCTGCCGACTTCTCCGACGGCTCTCTCCAGATCGTCATCCAGACCGACTCCAACTACACCGACGCTCACGACCTCTGTGAGTTCGAGTACGACGCCGACGGCAACCCTGTTATCACTGGCGAAGTCAATATTACAATTGAGTAGAGACACTTTCACTTTTCCTCCATTATCCCGGCAGGGTATCCTGCCCTGCCGGGGCTTATGGGGAAACTGATAAGACGATTTCAATATGAAGACAAAAATATTCGCAGGCATCATGTCGCTCGCGCTCGGCTTCTCCGCCCTGTCGTGCCAAGACGATGATGACTATTCCGCAGCAACTGGCGTCCTCGTTCAGGGCGTCTCTACGGGCTCCAGCGACGTGACGGCTACTTCCGCCACCCTCAATGGTACCGTCAAAGGACTCCAAAGCCAGTCCTCTTCCGCCTACACCGTCGGCTTCTACTACGGCTCATCCGAGAACGCCCTCACCAATACCGTGACCGGCTCTCTCGACGGCGAGACCATCGCTGCCGACATCGACGGCCTCAAGATGGGCGACGTCATCTACTACCAGGCCTTCGTAACCCTCCAGAAGACTCTCACCTACAAGGGCGACGTCAAGAGCCTCACCACGACCAACGCCAAGATCACCACGGCCGACGCCTCTAACATCGACGTCAACTCCGTTACCATCGGCGGCGCTACGACCGACGCTCCCGCTACGGCAACCGCAGGTATCGTCATCGCTGCCTCCAACGATGTCGAGGCTGTCCGCGCTGGTCTCAAAGTCCAGTCCTCCGACATCGCCTCCATCTCTGTCGATAAGGCTGGCCTCCTCCCAGGCGCTACCTACTACTACGCCGCCTACCTCGACCTCGGCACTGGCGAGATCTTCGGCGACGTTAAGGAGTTCACCACCAAGACCGTAGAGGTCAATGTCGATGACATCTTCGTAGACCTCGGTCTCTCCACCAAGTGGGCCAAGTACAACGTCGGTGCTCAACAGCCCGAGGAGCTTGGCGGTCTCTTCTCCTTCGGCGACCTCTATGGCGTCACCAACTCTAAGAACATTTCCGACTACACCGTCGCCTCCGACATCTACAAGACCGCCAACGACGTAGCTTTCAAGGCTTTCGGCGGCAAGGCAACCATGCCATCAGCCGACGAGTTCGAGGAGCTCTTCCAAAACTGTGAAGTCGAGTGGACCGAGGTCAATGGTGTCAAGGGTTGCCAATTCACTGGTCCCAACGGCAACTCCATCTTCCTCCCCGCTGCTGGTAGCCGCACAGGCAACACCGTCACCGAGGAAGGCGTCAAGGGTCTCTATCTCACTGGCTCTGTCAACCCCTCCAAGTCCGAGTTCGCCATCAGCTACGAGTTCGCCAATGGCGCCAACGACAAGACCACGACCCCGCGCTTCCAAGCTCTCTCCGTCCGTGCCGTCACCGTCGCTAAGAACATCGCCATCGACAAGTCCCTCCTCGCGACGACTTGGGTTCTCGACATCACCGAGTCCGGCGACTCCTACGTATGGGATGGTCCTCTCGCCTACTACGGCACCGACGATTGCTGGGCTAACGTCACCAACAACGAGCCTTACATCAGTGGCGACCACTGGAACTGGAGCCCCAAATATTCTGAGAACACTTGGCTCGGCGAGGCTGCTGACTACGGCACCATGACCTTCACCGAGGACGGCACCGTCAACATCCACCGTCGCGTCAAGACGACCGCCGAGGATGGTACAGAATCTGTATCATACGTCGACGAGACTGGCAATTACACCATCGACAACGTAAACAAGACCATCACTCTCGACATCGACATCCTCGGCTTCGGCAACTTCAACAACCTCACCCTCTCCGCCAAGACCAACCTCAAGATCTTCTCCCTCACCGAGAATTCCATGCAGATCGCAATTCTCCGTGACCCGGATCTCTCTGGCGAGGGTGCTTGCTCTCTCGTCTACCAGTACATCACCAAGAAAGTCCTTGACGAACATCAGGCCATCGACGTCAAGATGATGACTGTAGGTGGCGACTGGGGCGGCTCTTGGGGCTCTGTTGTTGATTCCTACTCTCCTTCCGAGATTGAGTCCGCAGGCATCTTCACCGCCACTGCTAAGTGGGAGGGTGCTATGAACGGCGCCAAGGTCTTCCTCCTCGACTTCGTCGGTCTCGCTAAGCGTTTCCCTGGCTGCGCTGTTGTCATCAACTCCATGAAGGCCGATGGCAAGGACGTCACCTACGACGCTGCCAAGTTCCACTACGGTGCCCTCGACAATGCCGATAACTATCGTGTCGAGTTCTTCAACGTCTGGGGCACTGGCACCCACAAGGCCGGTTGCAGCCCGTTCAGCAACAACACTGAGCAGCTCGACGACTCCGAGCCTGCAATGTCCTGCACTGAGAGCATCGAGATCAACTACTCCATCATCCTCAACCCCGCCATCTCCGAGTCTTCTGTCGAGCTCCCAATCTCTTTCATCACCATCAACCCCTCTTGGGGCGGTGATTGGAATTGGACCGATGGCCAGACTCTCAAGATCGGCTTCGATTCTGAGACCCACACCTACACCTTCGAGCCTCAGACGTTCAAGATTACCTTCACCTCCGATGTCGACTACACTGCCGGCACCATCATGACTTTCTTCCAGGTGAACAATGTCTACGCCCAGTTCCCTGCGCTCCACGCTACCCTCGACGCCCTCTCTATCGACGGCAAGGAGGTAACATTCGACTCCTCCAAGGTTATCGACTCCAACGAGTCGCCTAACTACCGTCTCGAGTTGTGGAACTGCTATGGTGCTACCAAGACCGCTGGCTGCGCATTCGGCACCCCCGACGACAATGTCATCAAGGAGCTTGGCTTCACCGACAAGATGGAGATGACCGTCACCTTCCACTCGCTTTTCTAATCCTGTGATAACAATGGGCTTGTAAGTTTAACTTCCATTCCCAACGTCACGATACCGCCCTGGTAGAGACCTTCATCAAGTCTCGCCGGGGCTTTCTTTTTGCCCGTGCGCCACCTCTGCGTGCGTCTTCCGTGCTCTGCTGTCTCCCTCTCCATCGCATTAACCAATCCATCCCTTTAACAAAACATATTAACGTCATCTTCTCACGCCCTCTTCTTATCTTTGCATACAGAAAACTATTTTAACAAAGCAATGAACAAGCATATCAAGTTGCTTAAAACCATAGTGATGGTCTCTTCGCTGATCCTCGCTCCCGTCCTGACCTCATCATGCAAGGACGATAGCGACTCTGAAACAGAGAAGGTGACCGATTCCGTCAACCTCATAGGAGAGTCCACGATTGTGACTAATACCGACGGCTCACAGTCCATCTCCGCCACGTTCAAGTCCTCTGGCGAGCCCACCGTCACGACCAGTGCCGACTGGGTCTCCATAAACAGCGTCAACGACAAAGGCAACGGCTACTATACCCTCACAGCCACCACCTCCGCAAATACCACGACCGACGATCGCACTGCCTCCATAACCATAGCTTGCGGAACAGTCACCATCGCCATCAACGTCTCACAGAAAGGCATGACGACTCCCGACGATGACGACGATTCCATCATCTCCCAGATGGGCATGGGATGGAACCTCGGCAACCAGCTCGACGCCTACAACAACGGTGTCGCCAGCGAGACCGCTTGGGGCAACAAAGCCGCAACCCAAGCCACCATGGACGCCCTCTATGCCGCTGGCATCCGCACAGTGCGAATCCCTGTCACCTGGCTCGGACACGTCGGCGACGAGCCCTCCTACACCATCGAGTCCGCTTGGCTCGACCGTGTAGCCGAAGTCGTCTCCTATGCCGAGAACGCCGGTCTCCACGCCATCATCAACATCCACCACGATGGCGCCGACAGCCAACACTGGCTCAGCATAAAGGAGGCCGCCAACAGCAACAACGCCAACAACCGCATCAAGGCGCAGCTCAAGGCCATGTGGACGCAAATCGCCAATAAGTTCGCCGACAAGGGCGACTTCCTCATCTTCGAGTCCATGAACGAGATCCACGACGGAGGATGGGGCTGGGGGGATAACCGCAAAGAAGGCGACAACCAATATGGCATCCTCAACGAGTGGAACCAAGTCTTCGTCGATGCAGTCCGCGCAACAGGCGGCAACAACGCCACCCGATGGCTCGGTGTCCCTGGCTACTGCACCAACCCCGACCTCACCATCAACTACCTCACTGTCCCGACCGATGAGGCCAACCGCGTCATGGTCGCCGTCCACGACTACGACCCCTACGAGTACACTCTCAACGACAAATACAACGCTTGGGGACACCTCGCCGACAAGTCCAAAGGCGACACCACCAACGGCTCAAACGAGGAGAGTGTCATAACATCCACTTTCTCGCAACTCAAGACCAAGTTTGTCGACAACGGAATCCCCGTCTACATCGGTGAGATCGGATGCGTACGTCGCGCCACAAACCGTGCCGAGTCTTTCCGCAAGTACTATCTCGAGTATGTCTGCAAAGCCGCCAAGACCTACGGCATCGCTCCCATCTTCTGGGACAATGGCGCAACAGGCACAGGCAAGGAGCAGTCGGGTCTCTTCGACCATTCCACAGGTGAGTACGTCAACAATGCTGAGGAGATCGTCAAGGTCATGGTCAACGCCATCGAGAATACCGACGCCTCCTACACTCTCGAAAGTGTCTATAACAATGCTAAAATCGAGGATTAACACTCCTGAAAATCAATAATCTCATGAAACATAAGCTTTTCGCTGCGCTCCTTTGTGGCGTGCTTTCCATTGCTTCGTGCTTCGGCTGCTCCGACAGCTCCAACGACGACCCCGATAATGGGGGCAACGCAGAAGGCACTGGCATTACCCTTGTCGATGGTCAGTCCACTTCCCTCAGCTACACAAATAAAGGTGGCACGCAGACTGTCTCCTTCAATCTCCCGACAGCTACCATCGAGGTCGAGGCCGTCTCTTCCGAAAGCTGGCTGACGGTCTCGCAGAGCTCCTCCGCCTCAGGCGTCCGCTCCTATGCCCTCAAGGCTGCCGCCAATCTTTCCGCCGAGGCTCGCACCGCCACTGTGACTTTCTCCGCCAAAGGCTATGCGGACAACATCGTCATCAATGTCTCCCAAGAGCGCTACGTCACCACAGACGAGGCTATGGCTTCCGACGCCAAGACCCTCATCTCCAAAATCTACGCTGGCATCAATATCGGCAACACCATGGAGTGCAACAACTCCAATGATGAGACGGCCGAGACGGCGTGGGGCAACCCTCTCGTCAACGAGTTCTACATCACGGGTCTCAAAGCCCTCGGCTTCAATGCCGTTCGCATCCCTTGCGCTTGGCACTCCCACATCCTCAATCTCACGGATGAGACCTACACCATCAGCCCCAAGTGGCTTGAGCGCGTCAAGACTGTCGTCTCCTACTGCATCGACAACGATATGTACGTCGTCCTCAACAGCCACTGGGATACCGGCTGGCTCGAAGACAACATCTTCCTCGCAAGCGTGCGTAAAGACATCCTCAAGGAGCAGACCGCCATCTGGACACAGATCGCCAACTATTTCAATGAGTTCGACGAACATCTCATCTTCGCAGGCTGCAACGAGCCTGGCATGAACGAGACAAGTGGCAACTCCGCAAAGTGGGGTACCGAAGAAGGCGCGGCTGCCATCACACGCCTCGTCTCCTACGAGCAGGCCTTCATCGACGCTGTCCGCGCCACTGGCGGCAACAACGCCCTCCGCTGCCTTGTCTTCCAAGGCCTCGGTACCGACATCGCATGCACCAGCGACTACATGACTACTTTCCCGACCGACAAAGTCGAGAACCGCCTCATCGCCGAGGTTCACTTCTACGAGCCTTACCAGTGGGCCCTCATGACCGAGGACGCAAGTTGGGGCAATACTTTCTACTACTGGGGCAAGGATAACCACAAGGACGGCTCCGCACACAATCCTACATGGGGCGAGGAGTCCTGGGTCGACTCACAGATGGCCAAGATGAAAGCTAAGTTCGTCGACAACGGAATCCCTGTCATCATTGGCGAGTACTCCTCACGAATCCTCACCTATGGTCCCGACGCTGACGAGAAGCTCGACCAAGACCTCCACAAGAAGAGCCGCGCATACTACAACCAGTATGTCACCAAGGTCGCTAAAGACAATGGTTGCGCCACTTTCTATTGGGAGACAGGCTCCGAGATCAACCGTACCGACGGCACCGCAAAGAACCAATACGCCATCGACGGCATCATGGAAGGTGCTTCCCAGGGTCAATACCCCTTCTAAAAACGCAATACCTCCTTCACGATATGAAGCCCGCCTTTCCCACAAAGGCGGGCTTCTTTTTCCTCCCCGTCTTCTCCATCCCTACCCCTTAAATGTTAAACCACTCCTTTGTTAACTGTTCGTTTAGAAAAAATATATAACTTTGACGACCTCAAGCCAACATTCAAAGTTCTTAGTATGAAAAACATACTACTGTCTTTCCTTGCGCTCTCCCTCGCAGCGTCTTTCTCCACCGACTCCTCCGCTCAGTTCTACGTCTACAAGGGCGGCGAAGCCGTTTACACCCTCAAAAACAGCCTGCCAGACAGCGTCTCTCTCGTGGCTCCAACTTCCAAGACTGCTAAGATGATGTACCTCATCGGCTCCTGCATCGGCGATGGCAACTGGACCAACACCTCTACAGCTGTCGGCGAGTCGATTGTCCCGATGTCGGTCATGTCTGGCGCCGAATACAATGCCCAAGGCGAGGGCTCCCTCGTCTTCAACGGCTATTTCGTGGCCGATGGCGTTGGCTTCAAGATCATCACGACCCCTGGCTACTGGGCTGAGCAATGGGGCGTCGTCGACGGCTCCTATGCCTACCAAGATACAGGTGCTGAAAACATCACCGTCTCCTCCGACGGCTACTACTCCGTGGTTCTCAACACCACTTCCACCTCTTCCGATGCCATCGCTATCTATCCCTTCTCCACAACGCCTACCGTCTACTCGCAAGTATGCCTCGCTGGCGATTTCAACTCATGGGATGACTTTAACTTGTCTCCCGTATCCACTGCCTATGGCATGAGCGGTCACAACCACCTTTGGAAGACCACAATCACAATCCCCGAAGGTGGTTCGGCTGCCAAGTTTAAGATTGCGGGCGATTGGAATGTCAATTGGGGATCCGAGGCATTCCCCTATGGCGTAGGTGTCCACAACGGCGATAATTTCTTTATCCCCGAAGGTACGTGGCTCGTCGTCTTCAACGATATCGACGGTTCATATTCCTTCTTCGCGCAATAAGAGTAGCCCCCCAAAGCAACCTCGATTTGAATCGGCTCACCACGCACTGCATGGCGAGCCGATTCCCTTTTACAGAATCTCCGATTGCGCCTCCACTCATCAAAATCCTTTCACCGATTGTTGCCAAATTAAAAATAATGTTCTATCTTTGCATCGTCAAAAAGAGACACACACGGGTGTAGTTCAGTTGGTAGAGCATCGGTCTCCAAAACCGAGTGTCGGGCGTTCGAGTCGCTCCACCCGTGCCAACAAAGCCTAAGCGTTCAACCTCACAGTTGGACGCTTTTTTCATGTCCCTATCCCACTTCCATCGCGTCACCAGCATCTTCCCCTTGCAAGCATGATTAAAAAGCCGACGCCCACCTCTCCACTTTCGGAGAGATGGGCGTCAATGCCTTTTGCGAAGTGTAGGGTCTTAACCCTCTAAGCTGTCAGGAACGAACGATAGCGGCACAAGGTCGCCTATCGATCCTATGTTATATATCGAGTCCGCTCCTGCCAACGACACCCGTATGGGAGCCCCCTGGATGCTCTCTTTCTCAAGAAGCACCTGCCGGCATGCAGCGCATGGGGTGATGGGCTGGCTCACTGGCCCGTTGTCAGTCTCTGCATATATCATCAGCCTAACGATGCGGTTCTTCGGGTAATGGGCGTTGGCGTAAAACACCGTCACCCTCTCGGCGCATAGCCCCGACGGGTATGCGGCGTTCTCCTGGTTGCAGCCGGTTATGACCTCCCCATTGTCAAGCAGGGCGGCAGCGCCGACCCTGAACTTCGAGTAGGGGGCGTAGGCGTTGTGCGCAATCTCGCGAGCCGCGTCAAGCAGCATCTGAGTCTCTTCCGTCGTCTCAGCCGCCGATGGAGTTATTGTGGTTTTGACTACTACTTCGTGTTCTTTCATCTTTTTCTATTTTCTGCCCGAGGCGTCCACGCACTCCGCCAGCTTCTTACCCAAGCGGGCGAATACTGTCGTCAAGTCGTCTACGCAGAACGGGATGCGGTAGCACCAGTGCTGCTGCAAGTTGCTCGGGACGTTGATGCGCTCCTCAAATGGCAACAAGTGAGGCACGTCGTCCAACATTCCTGCGTAATCCTGTATCGGGTTGATACACAGCATCGAGGGGGCTTGAAGGTTCTGGCAGATGATGTTCGTCACAATATCGCCATTGGCAACCTTGGGTGCCTCGCCTCCGCGGTGCATCATGTTGTTATAGTACCATTCGACATCTTTCCTGTCCTCTTCCCACCATCCGCGGATTGGGGCAATGTCGTGGCTCGACGTCGCGCAAACCGACAGGTATGGGTAGTATGACGGTGTTCCGAATCTCTGCCAGCTCTCCTTCGGCATGCGCTGAAGCTCAAGCGACAAGATCTGAAGACGCTGCATCACGATAGGAACCGTGGCGGGTATCATGCCAAGATCCTCGCCGCATACCAGCATGCCGCATTTCTTAAGCATCGCGCCAAGTCGCTCCTCCGCGCATTTCTTCCAAAATTCGTTATGTCGTGAGTAGAAGAAGTCGTTGTAGATGTTCCTCATGGCCTCGCGCTCGCCATCGGGCAGGCGACGGAAGCGGTCCGTCTCCTCCAACATGATGCGTGGCTGCCATTCGCCCTCTTTGACCGAGACCAGCAGTACCTCGTGAAGCACGTTGGATACTGCCGTGCGCATTCTCTCGCGGGCGTTCGGGTTTACTGTCTCCTCAATCCATGTGTCAAACTTCGACGGGTCAAAATAACCCTCTTTCAGCCTGTGGATGCCGGCGCGGAAGTCGAAGAACTGCTTGGCCTGCTCGGCATACTCTTGGAACTGCTTCTGCAAGAAGTCCTCTGTTATCGATGGCCATGCCAACTCCTTTGCCGAGGTCTCTACGCCCCTGTCTCTCAGCTCTTTGTCGCTAAGTGGCAGCGAGGGCGAGAAGACGCCCATAAGACCGCTCTTGAAAGGGTAGGGGATGGCCCATATCCTGAAGAATCCCAAGATGTGGTCAATGCGGAAGGCGTCAAAGAACATCTGCATCCTCTGCATCCTGCGCTCCCACCAGTTGTAGCCGTCTTTTGCCATGACGTCCCAGCGGTACGTCGGGAATCCCCAGTTCTGTCCGTCGCGCGAGAAGTAGTCGGGCGGCGCACCGGCCTGAAGCCCGAAGTTGAACAGCTCGGGCTCTGTCCACGCCTCGACAGAGTGGGGGTTTATGCCGATGGGCAGGTCGCCCTTGATGGCCACGCCCTTCTTATGGACGTACTCGATAGCCTCGCGAAGCTGCCTCTCCAAGTGATATTGCATGAAGACGCGGTACATCACCTCGCCGTAGCTCTCGCCCTCGGGGCGGAACATCTGCTCCACCGTCTCTTTGGCGTATGTGCTGTGCTCTGGCCACAGGCGGAAGTTCGGTGTGCCATATTTGTCGCGCAGCGTGGCGAATGCGGCATAGTCGCACAGCCAACCGGCGTTGGTGGTCATATACGCCTTGGTCTCTTTCGCCTTGGCGAACTTGTCTGCCACCTCCTTGAATATGGCGCGCATGTTCCGGTCCTTCCAGTCGCGCGTGCGGTTGTACTCCACCGACACCGTGTCGTTCAGGTACAGTCCGTTCTCGCGCTCCAAGGAGTTCATCCTCTTGCCGTAAAACGCATATACCTCGTCGACCGATATGTAGCTCGGGTGCAACGCCATGATGGATATCGCGTTGTATGGGTACGAGTCGCGCCATTTGCGCAACGCCGTTGTGTCGTTTATCGGAAGCAACTGTATCACGCGCAGATGCGACTGCTCGCACCAGTCTGCCAACGGCTTCAAGTCCAAAAACTCGCCACAACCGCGGCTCTTATGGCTCCTGAGAGAGAAGATTGGCACGGCAACGCCTGCCGCTCTCCATAAGTCGCCATAGTTGAACCCGTTATATGTGTAAACGAGGGTCTTGCCCGCGCATGTCTTGATAAGGTGGTTCTGACCCTCCTCATATCGCTTGAAGCAATCGTTCTTCGTGTCCCAGATGCAAAATTTGAACTCGAACTCCTTCAATATCGGCATCGCGCCAAGATCCAGAACCCACGTGAAGCCCTTGCAGTGCTGCATCTTCATCGCGCGCTCCGTGTTCCAGTTCACAAACTGCTTCGCCACGACGCGGATCTCTTCGTCCTTGCCGACCCGAGGCTCGGTCAAGACCACAATCAGTGAGCCCTGTTTCGTGGCTTGAGGTGTCGTGTCCTCATCTGGCAGGAATACCGCGCTGCTGAACGCCGATGCTGCCAAGGCGTCCTCCCCGCTTTCGGGGCTGCGCCATGTGTCGAATATTTCGACGTCGCCTTTCACGCTCGGTGAGTAACGCCAGTGGCGCTCCTCTATCATCCCGTCGCGCATCTTGACCGCATATCGGTACTCGAAGAAGCCAGACACGCGGCTCTCATATTCACAATTTCCTTCCGAGTCCGATTTCATCTCTGCCGCCACGACTGGGGAGTCCTTCCCTTCGCGCGTCTCTATCAGCACAGAATCACCGTTCTCGGTCTTGTAATTGACATGAAAAGTCTTCAACATCAATATGTTATATTATGTTTTATTGAGGGCGGATTATAGGTAGGGGGTATTATAAGCCCTAAGTTAAACATTTTTCCTGCTGTATTTATTTTCCCTCGCTGTAAAAAAACTCCCCGTCCAGCCGCCCTTGCCCCTTTTTTGTGCTACTTTTGTTTGTCCTGTTAACCAGATACACCATCACTATATGATACAAAGAATTCAAAGCATCTTCATCCTCATTGCGGCCATTCTGCTCGTCACCATCATCGTCTGGCCCATCGATTTTTTTAGTAACGCCCAAGGTCTCATAGAGTTACATTGGGATGGCGTCTACGATGTGACCCCCGAGGTCTCCGAGCCGCTCGTCCGTTCGCTTGTCCCCTTGGCTGCCGTCATCGCCATCGCGCTCGCCCTCAATGTCGTCGCTCTCTTTCTCTTCAAGCGTCGCACGATCCAGATGCGTCTCGTCGGCGTTGCTGCGGGCATCGAGGTGTGCGTCGTCGCCGTCCTCGTCTACCTTGGCGTCAATATCGCCGATGGCATGAATGTCGAGTGGCACGTCTGCGCACGTTGGGCTCTGCCGCTCATCGCCGCCATCATGGATTTCCTTGCCTATGGACGCATCTCCGATGACGAGGCTCTCGTCCGAAGCCTCGACCGTCTCCGATAGTTCCAATTGTCCACATAAAAAAGGCGCGACCCCTCATCTCTGAAGGTCGCGCCTTTTTTCTTGTATCTCTTTTCCGCCCTTACGCGTTGAAGTGGTAGAGGAAGACGATGTCGCCAGTGTAGGCTGGCTTCTTCTGTCCCTCAATTTCTAACTTGACGCTCATCGTGGCCTTGGTCGTGCCACGCAGGTTGAGAACCTCGCGTACGACGACATGCAGGCGTACCCTGCTGCCGACGACGACGGGCTGCTGGTAACGGAAGTTCTCAATGCCGTAGTTGATCTGGTCCTTGATGTTGCGGACGTCGACAATCTGCTCCCACAGGTGGGGAAGGATCGAGAGGGTCAAATAGCCGTGGGCTATCGTGTTGCCAAATGCCGACTCCTTCTTTGCGCGCTCCACGTCGACGTGGATCCACTGGTGGTCAAGCGTAGCGTCAGCAAAAAGGTTGATCTGCTCCTGAGTGAACTGGTGCCAGTCCGACACGCCAAGCTCCTTGCCTACAAGGGCCTCAAGCTCAGCATGGCTGTTGATTGCTATGGTGCTCATGATGATTTGTTTGTTTCTTTCAAACCGCAAATATAGGTTAATTTCCTATTGCCGCAAAGCCACTTCGCGCAGCCGACTTATACATATTTATAATATGCTAACCTACGTCCCAGCAACGTAAAATTGAATAAAATCTTATCTTTGCCACATTTTATGCACGTCATGTCATAACGTCGATGCTCAAGAAAAGCTACTACGCCATTGCCGCCGCGACGGCCATTATCCTGGCTGCTGCCGTCTTCGCCATCCGTGGCAAAGACGTCGCGCTGATTGGTAAATACCGTACCTTCCTCTCCGACGCCATCGACGAGGACGACGGCATGATTTGTACCGTCAACATCGCCACGACGCAAGACCTCAAACCCACGGGCGTCAACATAAACGCCAATGTCGGGATGACATTCCACTTCGGTGGCGCGCTCGAGTTCGACGATGTCCAGCTGCGGTACCTCATGAGGCTCAACGGCGACTGGTCCGTCACCGACGACAACCTCTCCATGGTGCCCGACACGGCCTCCTTCTCCTACGCCTACATAGGCTCCTCCGCCAAGAACAACGTCGAGGACGCCATGGCAAGGCAACTCATGAAGTTCGTCGATGTCTCTATCGTCCCAAAGCTCCGACGCAAGATAATCGAGGCCAACGGACGTCCTCTGCGGATTCGCTACCGCACCCGGGGCGGGGTCATTGGCCAAGATGCCGACCGCTACGTCGTCATGATTAGCCAGTAGCCCATGCGCTCCCCTCTCTCAATTCAACGCTCCTAAGCAAACACATACCTGTCAACGGTCTCACACACACACACCAATCCCAAAGCTTCGACCATACAGGCTGAACCACTACCATGACAACCAATCTCTCAAACACAAGCAAGCACTTCAGCATCGGTATCGACGCAGGCTCCACCACGATAAAGTTCGTCGTCATAAACCAGGCCGACGGCTCCGTGGCGTTCAATTCCTACAAGCGACATTTCGCCGACATCCGCACTTGCCTCGACGCCCAACTCGCCGAGATGGAGAAAGCCGTAGGCAATGACGCCTCGTACAGCGTCTGCGTCACAGGCTCGGCTGGCATAGGTCTCGCCGAGAGGTCGGGGCTCCCGTTCATTCAAGAGGTTCTCGCCGCAAGCGCGGCAATGAAGGAGACGGGACGTACCGATTTCACGCTCATCGACCTCGGTGGCGAGGACGCAAAGATGGTCTTCTTCCATAAGGACAAGAGCCCTGACATCCGCATGAACGGCTCATGCGCCGGTGGAACAGGTGCCTTCATCGACCAAATGGCGACGCTCATGGACATCGAGCCTAAAGCCATGAGCGACGAGGCAGCCTCTTTCAACCGCATATATCCCATAGCGTCACGTTGCGGCGTCTTCGCCAAGACCGACGTCCAAAACCTCGTCTCCCGTCGTCTCCTGACGTCCGACATCGCCGCATCTATATTCAATGCCGTCGCCATGCAGACCATGACGACACTCGCCCACGGCGCCGACATCATAGCCCCGGTCCTCTGCACTGGCGGCCCACTGACTTTCCTCCCCTCCCTCCGACAAGCTTTTGTCAGGGTCATGAACCTTAAGCCCGAGGATCTCATCCTACTCCCGGGTGCCGAGACCACCACCGCCCGTGGTGCGGCTCTCTCTGCCGACAAGTCCATGGCCATCTCCATCGACGAGATCCGCTCTCGCCTCAGCCGCGAGACGACAAAGGGCAGCGAGCAATATCTCTCACCTCTCTTCACCGACGAGGCACAATATCAGCAGTGGCTCCGCGATCTGAAGGTCAAGCCCCTGCAATACGCTGACATTCAGCAAGGTTCTAACAATGATGTCTTCCTCGGCATCGACTCCGGCTCCACAACAACCAAGTTCGTCGTAACCGACGAGCAAGGTCGCATCCTCTTCAAGAGCTACTCCAATAACGACGGCAACCCGCTCAAGAAGGTCGAGGAAGCCCTCCGTGCCTTCATGTCGCTCGTAGCCGAGCGCGGCGCGACTGCCACTTTCCGAGGCTCCGCCGTCACTGGCTATGGCGAGGATCTCGTCAAGGCTGCCCTCAACCTCGACTACGGCATCGTTGAGACCATGGCGCACTTCAAAGCCGCCCACTACGTCAATCCCGCCGTCTCCTTCATCCTCGACATCGGTGGTCAGGACATCAAGTCCATCTTCATCCGCAACGGTGCGGTCGCCAATATCGAGCTCAACGAGAGCTGCTCCTCCGGCTGCGGCTCGTTCCTCCAAGGCTTCGCCGGCATGATGAATATCAAGCTGCCAGATTTTGCCGAGATGGCTTGCCGCGCCCGTCGCCCGTGCGACCTCGGCACGCGCTGCACCGTCTTCATGAACTCTAAGGTCAAGGAGGCCCTCCGTCAAAATACCGACCCCGGCGACATCGCCGCAGGTCTCGCCATATCTGTCGTCAAGAACTGCCTTTTCAAGGTTCTCAAGATGCAGAACCTCAACCGACTCGGCGACACCATCGTCGCCCAAGGTGGCACGTTCAAGAATAAGGCTGTTCTCCGCGCACTCGAGATTCTCTCTGGCAAGGAGGTCTGGACAACCGACGCACCAGAGCTTATGGGTGCCTACGGCTCAGCTCTCTACGCCATTGCACAAAAGTCAATCGACAACAGCCCCTCCTCGTTCAACCCCGACGAGACGCTCGCCACGCTCGCTGACATTAAGACCGATACCGTGCAGTGCAGCGGATGCACCAACAACTGCCAAGTCGTGCGCTTCCGATTCCCCAACGGCAACCTCAGCTTCGCGGGAAACAAGTGCGAGCGCATCTTCCACTCCAAGAGCAAGAGCCAGACTCCAGGACGCAACCAGATCGACGAGAAATACCACTACACTTTCGGCCAGCAAGACAAGGCGCAACTGACGCCTGCCGAGGCTGCCGACCCAAAGACCATCGGCATACCGCGCGTTCTCAACATGTTCGAGAACTACCCCTTCTGGCACACACTCTTCACCGAGTGCGGCTTCCGACCCGTCCTCTCCGATGAGAGCACCATGAAGCTCTTCCGCGGTGGCATCTTCTCCATCATGAGCGACAATATATGCTTCCCGGCCAAGCTGACCAATGGGCATATAATGAACCTCATTTCCAAGAAAGTCGCGAGAATCTTCTACCCCCTCGTCATCAAGGAGGCAAAGGAGCATGAGCACGACGCCAACTGCTTCAACTGCCCCGTCGTCAGCGGCTACCCCGATGTCATCCGCTCCGCAGTCGACCCCGAACGCCGATATGGCATCCACTTCGACACCCCCGTCGTTTCGTTCGTCACAGAGAAGTCCATAATGGACTGCTGCCAAGACTACCTCGGGAGCCTCGGTGTCAAGCGCAGTGTCGTCAAGCGTGCGGTCCGTAAGGCCATAGCTCATAAGATGGAGGTCAAGAGCCATCTCATCGAGACCGAGCGCGAGATTCTCGACCGCGACGTCCGTGAGGGCAAGATGATTTTCGTCATGACGGGTCGCCCATACCATATCGACCCGCTCATCAACCAGCGTGTCGCGCAAATCGTCACCGACCTCGGCGTGGACATCATCTCCGACGATGTCTTCCGTGAGGACAAGGGCAATTGCCTTGAGATGAACTACATCTCGCAGTGGACCTACCCCAACCGCGTCATCCATGCAGCCCACGGCGTTGCCGCCCTGCCCGACAATGTCCAGCTCATTCAGGTCAACTCCTTCGGCTGTGGTCCAGACTCTTTCCTTATGGATGAGTGCTCCAACATCCTCAACGCCGCAGGCAAGAACCATACTGTCATCCGTGTCGACGAGATAAGCAGCCCTGGCTCCGTACGCCTCCGCCTCCGCTCCCTTGTCGAGAGCCTCAAGCAGAGCGGCGCGCTCGGTCACGCCCCCGAGAAACGACCCTACAAGGCCATCCATAACGCCTTCACCGAGAAGGAGAAGAACGAGCGTACCATCGTCGTGCCATGGTTCTCCGACTCCATTTCCCCTCTCTTCCCGTCCCTCTTCGCGCGCCTCGGTTTCCGACTCCAAAATCTCCCTAAGCCCGACGAGGAGTCCATCTCCATGGGTCTCAAATATGGTCATAACGAGGTGTGCTATCCAGCCACGCTCGTCGTAGGCGACATCGTCAAGTTCATGATGGCGCACCGCGACGACCGCGACAAGTATGTCGTCGGCATCACGCAGACTGGCGGTCAGTGTCGTGCGACAAACTACCTCGCCCTCATCAAGAACGCCCTTACAACGGCAGGACTCGCCGACGTCCCCCTCCTCTCGTTCAATACAGGAACAGCCTACGGCAACGAGCAGCCTGCCTTCAAGGCCGACCTCCGTCTCGCCATTCAGCTTGGTCTCAAGACCATTCAGTTCAGCGAGGCCCTCGCCGCCATGACCCGCGCCATGGCTGTCCGCGAGAAGGTCAAGGGCACCGCCAAAGTCCTCCAACAAAAATATCTCGACGAGGCCATCAAGCTCATCGACGCCAAGCAGGAAAAGAAGCTCTTCGACCTCCTTGACCGTGCCGTCGACGAATACAACGCCATCGAGACCAACGGCATAACACCGCGCTCCATAGGTCTTATCGGCGAGATCTACATCAAGTACAACAGCTTCGGACAGCTCCACATAACCGAGTGGCTCCAAGACCAAGGCATCGAGGTCGTCGTGCCCTCTCTCATGAGCTTCCTCCTCCAAGCCTTCGTCAACGACAAGGTCAACGACAAGCACGACATCGAGAAAAGCTCCTTCCAGTCCAAGATTGTCGCCAAGTTCCTCAAAGGCTACGTCTCCAGCAGAGACAAGAAGTGGGACAAGATCAAACGCCGCTTCCGCTTCTACCGCCCCGAGGGCAGCATCTTCGACATGGCGTCCGACGCCTCTTCCGTCCTCAACCTCGTCAACCAATTCGGCGAGGGTTGGCTCATCGCCGGCGAGGTCATGGAGCTTAGTCGCTCGGGCATCGACAAGGTCGTCTGCCTCCAGCCTTTCGGTTGCATCGCCAACCATATCGTCGCGCGCGGCATCGAGAACCGCCTCCGCAAGGTATGCCCCAAGACGGGTCTCCTCTTCTTGGATATCGACTCCTCCGTCGCTCGCGTCAATCTCGAGAACCGCCTCCACTTCCTCATCGACCAGATGGGATGCGAGGACAATGCCGAGCAGGTAGGGTAGGGCGGTCGTCTACCCCTAAAAGCTATCGAGGCTCGGAATCCATCTGTTGGGTTCCGAGCCTCGAACTTTTTTGTCTTCTCTTATGGCGGAAGAGAAGGAGTGTGACCTCATTGCATGATTTTCACCTCATTGCCATGCTCTTTGATAATGCGGATAAGGTCGGCTGTCTTCAACCATGCTGTTGCCGTATTCTCGTTCGGATGAACGCCTATCGTGCCATCCATGAAATCCTTGTCGATGAATAGCTGCACGCGGCAATCTGTGTCATTCAATAGTCCTAAAGGTGTGACTGAGCCGGGCGTTACGCAAAGCAAAGCCCTCATATCATCCTCGTCGGCGAATGTCAGGCGACGTGTTCCGAATGTAGTGCGGAACTCCTTCAAATCCACACGTTTGTCTCCCTTTACGGAAATGAGATAGTAGCATGTCTTCTTGTCGTCGCGCACAAATAGGTTCTTGGCGAGAGCCTCTTTGTGTGGCAGCTCCAGCAAATCCATCTCTTCCATATTGTATACCGCACCATGTTCCGTCACCTCATACGAGATGCCATGAGCCGTAAGAAAGTCGTATGTCTCTTGTTTGTTCATTTCTGTCTGAATCGAGCCTCGATCTTTTATTCCGTTGTGCAGTTCAACTTGTACACGTCGTCTTTGTTTACCGACAATACGCCCTCCACTTTCTCCAACGCCATGCGCTGGTCGTCGTTGCGCAGCTTCAGTGCGTAGCCTTTGATATTCGAGTATTGGTAGAGAACCTTCACGTCGTTCTTCTTGATGAACTTCTCTATTGCGTCGGTGCCTACGCTCTCGTCATAATATACAATCACGACCTCGCCCTTCTCGTCAATAGGCATGACTGAGTGGCACGATGCCGCGCTAAGTGCCAGCGTCAAGCCGACCATTGCGCACATTTGCTTCTTCATATATAATGTATGTTCTTATACGAGGGCCTTCTCCAACAACACCAGTTCTATGCTGCCAATGCCGTTAAAAAAGTCGCATGCCAAGATGCCTATCTCCTTATAGCCCAATTTGCTATATAACGCTCTTGCCATGACGTTCTTAGCCTGCGTGTCGATGCGCAATGCCTTGCAGCCGCCATCCCGAGCCTCTTTCTCATAAAAAGCCAAGAAGGCTTTGCCAATTCCACGTCCTGCCGACTCGGGATCCACGACGAGCGTGTGGAGCACCATAACTTCGTCGTCCGTCGCCGCTATGTCCCATTTCCCCTCGGCGTATATTGGCAATTGCACCTTGTTGATGACCCCTGCGGCCAAAATCTTGTGCGTCGCCTCATCCTCATAGACGTACATGTCGCTACGCCCTACGCCTTGGCGAGCCGTCTCCCTTGTGGGATATACGCCGCGCCGCCAGCCAATGGATGCCAGACCTTTTTCCTCGCGCTCCAATATCTTGTCGTAGATAGTCTCTATGGAGTCGATGTCTTTTTCTTCCCCTTTCCTTATCATCTTTTTGTCGTTTTACTTACCTCTAAATTACTAACAACTTGATTTGAAAAACTATATTTGCAACCTTACTTCATTAAACCTCTCTAAAACACGTGTATACCACTGCGGTAATTATATCTGCGTACAACAACCCTCAGTATTTGTATCTGACGCTATGCGGCTATTGTAGGCAAGACGTCCCTCCAGATGAAATAATAATAGCCGACGACGGCTCGGGCGACGATGTGCGACAAGTCATCGATTCTTTCCGCGACGTGCTGCCAATCAAGCACGTATGGCATGAGGACAAAGGATTTCGAAAGAGCGAGATTCTAAACAAGGCGCTCCTCGCCGCCGAGTCCGACTACCTCATCTTCACCGACCAAGACTGCATCCCGCGCAAAGACTTTGTCGCCACGCATCTGGCTTCCGCAAAAGAGGGATGCTACATCTCTGGCGGCTACTATCGACTCACGATGCCCGTAAGCAAGCAGATCACAAAAGAGGATGTCGACGCAGGGCGACCCTTCGACGTCAAGTGGCTTATCGCCAACGGTCAGCCGCGCTCCATCAAGATGGCACGCCTCCTCGGCAGTAGCCTCATATCCAAAATGTTCAACCGCCTATCCCCAGCGCGCGACACGTGGAACGGCTGCAACTCCTCTGGCTGGAGGCGCGACGCGCTCGCCGTCAACGGCTACAATGAGCTTATGCACTATGGCGGACAGGACCGCGAGTTCGGAATGAGGCTCGTCAACAACGGCATCAAGCCCATCCAAATGAGGTACTCAGCCATCGTCTCCCACCTCGACCACAAACGCCCATACAAGACACCCGAGACCATGGAGTTTAACAGAAAGGTCATGCGCGACACGCTCGCCAACCATGTTGTCTGGACCCCTTATGGTGTCGAGAAGCCCAAGCCATGAGAGTCTGCCTGATCGAGTTCAACACGTGGCACGGTGAGTGCCTCGCCCCGCAGATTGCCTACCTCAAGGCAGGCGGAGCCGATGTGACTCTCATCTGTCCGCGTCGGACGCTTGGTGCCCTTGCTCCCGATTCGCTCGATGGCGTCGACTATGTGGAGTGCGCCGTCAAGAAGAGTCTCGGCAACGTGTGGAGCGTTTGGCGGAAGATCAATAATGGGCATTTTGATGTCGTCGTGCTTAATACCGCCCAGGGAAGCGAGTCGCTAAAACTATGCCTACTTGGAGCCTTGGGACGTGTGCCGTTCGTAGGTACGCTCCATAATATTGTAAAGTTGCGTAATAGCCTGGGACAGAGGATGATAAGTAGGCGCATGAGCGGATATCTGACAATTGCCCCCTATCTCCTAAAGCGTTTACAATCAGTCTGTTGCATCCCGTCTGATTACTTTTCTCCTCTGAGCGCGGAAAAATGCTGCGCGACGGATGTTTCTGTTCCCGAGGCGAAAAGCGATGAGCGCGTCATTGTCATCCCGGGCAATGTCGAGTTCAAACGTCGCGACTATGCTGCTCTCGTCCCGATGGCGCACGACCTTCCCGTTACAAAGTTTGTAATCCTTGGCAACGCCAATAAGGCGGATGGCCCTAGCTTTCGCGAGATGGTCGCCAACGAGGGGCTGACCGACAGGTTCACTTTCTTCGATGGCTTTGTTGAGGAGAGAATCTTTGATGACTATATGCGCAAGTCCGACTACCTCTTGCCACTGATTGACAAAGTCTTGGCAGGCGACTATCTGAACCATAAGACTTCTGGAACTTTTACATTAGCTTTGCGTTACGGAAAGACGATGCTTTGCGATAGGGCGTTAGAGCCTCTGAAAGACGACTACCCTTGCGTCTTCTACGACTCCATCGCCGATATGGCCAAGGTCGTCGAGTCTGGCCTCAAGGCGCAGCCTAAGCCCTTGGTCTTCAGCGATGAGGCTGAACGCTATTGCGGCTTCTTGCGGCGCATCGTGGCTAATGGCAAGTAACACAAAGAAATACTATGAGCTACCAATCCAAGAGGATACTCACATCTATAGCCCTGTTCGCAATATCCGTTGCCTCCTTTGCCCTCGGCGAGGGTAGGCGAGACACGCTGTCCGTCAGCGCGTCGGCTTGGGCTTCCGTCGCCTCCAACCACCAACTCCGACCCCTGTTCTCTTATAGCAACGAGTGGGGACGCTACACCCTCTACGACAAGGGCGAGGCTGCCGCATGTGCGCAAGTGGCTTACCGTCACGCCTTTAAGAATTCCAACATCAATTTCAGCGCAGGCTTTACCGGGCAAGTCTCTACCGATGGTGACCGTACCATGCTCCATGAGCTCTACGCCGATTTCGACCTTTGGATGTTCGGCGTCAAGATGGGAATGGAGAACTACACCCCCATCCAGAGCAACACGAGTCTCGCCATGGGCTCTTATCTCATGAGCAACAACGCCCGCACCATCCCCAAGACGTGGTTCGGGATCCTCGACTACTGGTCTCTCCCCATCGGCAAATTGCCGTGGAACTGGGCAAAGATGTTCAGCGACCTCATCCAAATCCGCGGCGGCGTGTCGTTCGGATGGATGGATAATGAGGGAAATAAGAACTACACTGACAATGCCCTCCTTCACGAGAAGTATGTCTATGGGCGTATCGGGCAATTTTGCGTCAAGCCCTATGGTGGTCTCTACCATAGTGTCATAATTGGCGGCACGCTCTCCGATGGCACAAAGATTCCCGTCGATTTCTGGCACTCTTTCTTCGGCAAGAATGGCGATCCTGCCATTTTCGGTAATGGCAGGTTCCGTGGCGAGGTGACAAATGCGGCGGGCGGTCACCAAGGCTTGTGGGATTTCGGTCTCGACATCACCACCCCCTTCGCCGATGGCAAGGTCTATTATCAGCAGCCTTTCGTAGACAGTAAGGCGAAGAAGCCCTTCAACAGGGGCTACGGTGGCAACGATTTCATGGTCGGCATTCTCCTCAATATCAAGAACTTCGCACCAATTAAGGAGGTCGCCCTCGAGTTCATGTCCACCAAGTGGCAGGGAGGCGCGAGCACGCCCGACCCCATGATACCCAATAAGAATGGCGGCTATTCCGTTTTCTTCCCCGGCGACTATAGCGATGTCAAACATCTCAAAAACGACATCTTGCGCCCCGAGGACGTAGCAGCATGGGAGGCGGAGCATGGCGAGATCAAGGACGCTTCCGACATGTTCTCCTTCTTCCTCGAATTCTACAATAACGGAGAGGCCTTCGGCGGTCGTTCGTTATATCTACTCAACTACTGTCTCGAGCAAGGATGGACGCGCGGAAACCTCACCATGGGCAACGCCTTCATGCAAACCAGTGAGACCGTGCGCCACTACGCCCCAGAAGGCACGATGGATTACAATACTGCAATTGCCAACGTCCGAATCCGAGCCGTGAACATCGGTCTCCGCGGCGACATCATCCCTGGGCGACTCTCCTATGCCCTGCGTGTGGCGCAGACGCGCAACTATGGCAACTACTGTGAGCAGTACGGCGGCAGCTTCAGCTTCGTGGAGACGAAAAACTACTTCTTCGCGACGCCCAAGAATGAGACCTACACCAAGCTCGACCTCAATGTCGCCCTCCGCCGCGGATGGACCGTCAACACCACCTGGACATACGACAATGGCGACATGTACCGCAGCTTCGCCCTCCGCCTCGGCGTCAAGTACCAGCTGGGAGTGCTATAACCCGATTCTGCTGGCAAAGCCATCTGTGAAATACTAAGTAATTGGGGTGCAGTGAAATAACGACATTATACCTCTTGACAGTTATGGCACAAAAGAAATATACACAGACCCAGCAGGTGATAGACACTATACGTAAGTGTGGTGGATACGCTACCCTTGGCAATCTGTATCATCTTGTCGATACGAGTTCATGGGCGACTAAGACTCCCAATGAGTCCATCAGAAGAATCGTACAGCAATCTGAAGAAACATTCAAGATACAACCTGGTCTTTGGGCTCTGGAGGAATGTCGTGAAGAAGTGATGCGCAAATTTGACATCCAAGTCCAAGAAGCACAGAGTGTTGAGCTGTTTACTCATAGTTACTATCAAGGGCTTATTGTCGAGATCGGTAACATGAGACATTATACGACTTATGTTCCTGCTCAAGACCAGAATCGAAAGTTTCTTGAAAAGCCGCTGAAGGAAATTTGTTCAACAATCCGTATTCCTGTTTTTTCTTACGAAAGTTTGACGGATAGGGCAAGGACTGTGGATGTCATTTGGTTCAATGAACGTAATATGCCGAATAGTTTTTTTGAAATAGAACATTCAACGGACATACAGAACTCTGTGACGAAATTCTGCGACTTGCAAGATTTCTATAGCCGATTTCTGATTGTCGCCCCACAAAATCGCAAAGAACAATTCGACAAGGTGATGGGAAGAACGGCGTTCAAGGAGGTAAAAGAACGTGTTGCATTCCATAGCTACGAAAGCATATTGAGGCAATATGAATTGATGTGTATGGCAAAGGCCAAGGAGGGCTTTATCTAAAAGAAGCTTCCCCCCGCCTTCTCCACAAACATCCTGAAAATCAACTGCTCGTTCCTGTCCTCCGAGGCAAACTCGGGATGCCATTGCACGCCTACGATAAACCTGCGACCCTCTCGCTCCAACGCCTCCACAAGGTCGTCCGTCGCCACCGCCGACACTCTGAGCCCAGAGCCTACACTCCTCACCCCCTGATGGTGGTAGCTGTTCACGCCCATGCGACCCGCTCCCAATGCGTCGCCCAACAGCGTCCCTCCCTTAATCTCCACCTCGTGAAACACCCTGTCGTATGGTGCCGTCATCCGATGCCCTAACGCCCCATCTTTCTCGCTCGGTATGTCCTGATACAGCGTCCCTCCGTAAAACACGTTCATAAACTGCAATCCGCGGCAGATGCCAAGCGTCGCCACGTCTCGCTCCTCAGCCATGGCCATAAGCTTCCACTCCATATCGTCCAACGCTGCGCATGTCTGACCGCACGTCGGCTTCCGTCCCTCGCCATACAATGTGGGCGTAACATCCTGACCCCCAGTTATAAGCAGCCCGTCTGCCATGCCCATCATGCGCTCCAGATACTCTTCGTCTCCATTAAGGTCAAGAACTATGGCGTCCGCCCCCGCCTTTCGCAATCCGTTCAAGTAGCCGGGCAACATCCATTGGCTCTTTCGCTCCTCGTCCCATAGGGGAGTCACTATTATCAAAGGTCGCTTTCCCATCTTGTTTTACCATATTTAATATTTCAAATCTACGTATTTTGTCTGCAAAATCAATCTAATTGACACGAAATACCGAGGTGCTGCTTTGAATTTGAAATATTTTCGCCCGTGCGCTGCATGACGCTCCATCCAATGCCGAAATAATTAAAGAAAGATTTCCGCATTTCGCCCGACATTACTATTTTTGTAGGTGCAGAACTGAAGTATTAAGAACAAAACTTAAAATCGCATACAATGTCTAAAGTAACAGTTGTAGGCGCCGGCAACGTAGGCGCCACCGTAGCAGACGTTCTCGCTTACCGCGAGGTCGTCAACGAGGTCGTTCTCATCGACATCAAAGAGGGCGTAGCTGAGGGCAAGGCTCTCGACGTCTACGAGAAGTCTCCTATCACCCTCTACGACACCAAGACCACCGGCGCCACCAACGACTACTCCAAGACCGCCAACTCCGACGTCGTCGTCATCACCTCTGGCCTCCCTCGTAAGCCGGGCATGACCCGCGACGACCTTATCGGCATCAACTCCGGTATCGTCAAGTCCGTTACCGAGCAGGTAGTAGCCGCAAGCCCCAACGCAGTCATCATCATCGTCTCCAACCCTCTCGATGTCATGACCTACCAGGCTCACATCACCTCCAAGTTCCCTCGCAACCGCGTCATCGGCATGGCTGGTGTCCTCGACTGCGCTCGCTACAAGGCATTCATCGCTGAGCACCTCGGCGTCTCCGTTAAGGATGTCCAGGGTCTCCTCCTCGGTGGCCACGGCGACACCATGGTTCCACTCCCACGCTTCACCACCGTCGCCGGCATCCCTGTAACCGACCTCATCGACAAGGACACCCTCGACGCTATCGTTAAGCGCACCCAGAACGGCGGTGGCGAGCTCGTCAAGCTCATGGGCACCTCCGCATGGTACGCTCCAGGCGCATCCGCTGCTCAGATGGTCGAGGCTATCGTCAAGGACCAGAAGCGCGTATTCCCCGTCTGCTGCAAGCTCGAAGGCGAGTACGGCATCAACGATTGCTACCTCGGCGTTCCTGTCGTCCTCGGCAAGAATGGCGTCGAGAAGGTCATCGAGCTCAAGCTCAACGACGAGGAGAAGGCTCTCCTCGAGACCAGCCGCCAGCATGTCCTCGAGGTCATGGGCGCACTCGACAAGCTCAACGCTGCTAAGTAAGCAACGCTCAAGCCCCGCTGGGGCATGAAGCAATAATCTTCATCCGCCATGCGCAATTCGCGTGTGGCGGATTTTTTATTCCTGCCGTCACAATAAATGCGACACTTGTGCGTATCATATTTTGAGAAGAGTTTCATGACGGATCTCATGCCGAATCGCATGATGCGACCGTCATGAATATATGGTAGTAAGTGTGCGAGGCTGTGCGGTGACGCACAGCCTCTTACTTCCCCCCCCAAAAAAAAATCATACTCTCCCTCCCAATAAAACGCCTGCTTTCTCGTTATTACAATATAGCTAACTATCCAATGTTTGTTGAACTGTTTCCCATACATCGTAACGATGTGCCTTGCAACTATCCTGGGGTACGCTCCTCTATGGTCCACCAGTAAATAAAATACAAGACGCTCCGTTGTTGATTTTGTTTTCTTCCATTGAGGTCGTGCGGTGACGCACGGCCTTTTTTCTTACCTTCGCTCCCCCAATTCGCCACCTCCCAACCTCCCAAAATCCCTCAATTTTTCGTAACTTAGAGTCTTGCCATGACGCTCGATAGACTCAACATCATCAACTACCGCAACATCGCGGCAGCCGACCTGACCCTCTCGCACGGGATCAATTGCCTCGTCGGTCCCAACGGCGCAGGCAAGACCAACGTGCTCGACTCCATATACTATCTCTCCTTCTGCAAGAGCTACTTCGGTCTCCCCGACACGGTCAACCTCCGCCACGGCGAGCCTTTCTTCGTCATCCAAGGTCACTACGATGCCGACGGCATCACAACCGACATCCATTGCGGTGTCAAGCGAGGCGCAAAGAAGCAATTCAAGCGCGACAAGAAGGAATACCAACGCATCGCCGACCACATCGGACTCCTCCCGCTCGTCATAATCTCCCCGGCCGACGAGGATCTCATAGCCGACGGTGCCGAAGCCCGACGCCGCTACGCCGACAGCGTCATCTCACAATGCGACAAGGCCTACATGGACCACCTCATGGCCTACAACCGCATCATCACACAGCGCAACATTCTCCTCAAGCAACTCGCCGACTCCCCAGCGCCCAATGTCCAGCTCCTCGACATCTACGACCAGCAACTCGCAACACACGCAATCGCCATCTCCTCCAGCCGACGCCAATTCGTCCAATGGCTCGAACCCGTGGCTGCCGACTTCTATCGCCAAATATCCGCCGACGCCGAGTCCATAACCATGAACTACGTCACTGGTCTCGACCGATACGACCTATATCAGGGGCTCGTCGACGCCCGTCAGCGCGACCTCGCCCTCGGCTACACCAGCCGCGGCATCCACAAGGACGACATCGAGTTCCTCATGGACGAATACCCCATAAAGCGCGTCGGCTCTCAAGGGCAGCGCAAGTGTTTTGTCATTGCCCTCAAGCTCGCGCAATACAAGTATCTCGCCGAGCAGAAGGCGCAGCTCCCGACGCTCCTCCTCGACGACATCTTCGACAAGCTCGATACGCGCCGTGGCGACAATCTCATCTCCATGCTCACTTCCGACAATTTCGGGCAGACTTTCATTTCCGACACCAACATCGACCGCCTCCGTCGTGTACTCGACAAGACGCGCAAGGATTTTGCGATCTTCAATGTCGCTGATGGTGCCGTAACGCCAGCAACAGACTAACTATGACGAAATTAGATACCTCCAGGCTCTTCGGCGATGTCCTTACGGAAGTCCTTCGCAATGACGGTACAACGAAACTTCTCCTCGAAAAACGTGCCGAAAGCGTATGGGCGAATATCGTCGGCCCCACAGTCGTCCGAGCCACGTCTTCCGTCCGCGTCCGCGACGGGGTTCTCTTCGTCGGACTGAACAGCAGCGTCGTCCGAAATGAGCTGATTCATATGAAGAGCCTAATCCTCAACGCCATAAACAAAGCCGTCGGTCAAGACGCCATAAAAGACATAGTTTTCCGATAAACACCCATCCGCCATGCTCGACTTCTTCTCTCAAGTCCTGTCCGAAAACCATATAACGCCCGCCACCTGTGCGGTTCGCCTCACCCTTGGTCTCATACTCGGTCTCTGTATCGGTTTCGAACGACAGATCCGCCGTCATGATGCCGGGCTGCGCACCTTCACGCTCATATGTCTCGGCTCCACGTGTGCCGTCGTCATCTCTATCTGGGTTCCTCAAGCCTATCCCGACATGCTCAATGGAGATCCCGGACGTATCGCCGCACAAGTTCTTGCGGGTGTCGGCTTCATAGGTGCTGGTGCCATAGTAAAGAGCAAGGGCGGTGTCCAAGGTCTCACTTCCGCTGCCTGCATCTGGCAGACGGCCATAGTCGGCATGACCGCTGGTGCTGGGCTCTACCTCGCCGCCACCATCATGATGCTCATGACGCTCTTCATCCTCGTCACCATGGAGCGTCTCGAACGTTTTCTCCGCATCGATGGTGAGAATCTCATCCTCACCGTCACGCTCGATACCCCAGTGCCCGACACCGCCAGGCTCATTGCCGCCGTAGCAACCACAGGGGCGCGTATCCGCGAGCAGTCCACCTCCGCCAATACGGCTACGCAATCGTCAACAGCAACTTTCCGACTGACACTCACCAGCCACGTCTCGCAGTCCGCCGTCATCCAAGCTCTCACCTCCCTCCCAGACGTCAGAAATGTAACTATCACGGCCTGACGCCAATATCTTCTACCAACGCCCATAACATCCACCCTTTAAGTATTTTACCTATCTTCGCGCAGTATATACCCATCACGAAAAAATGACCAAGCAAACATCTAAGGTCACAGTAAATACTTTTAGGCAAATGAAGCAAAACGGAGACAAGATCTCCATGCTCACAGCCTACGATTTCACAATGGCCCAAATCCTCGACCAGGCTGGCGTCGATGCCATCCTCGTCGGCGATTCAGCTGCCAATGTCATGCACGGCTGGCCTACGACGCTCCCCATCTCGCTCGATCTCATGATCGCCCACGGTGCCGCGGTCGTCCGCGCCGTCTCCCATGCGCTCGTCGTCATCGACATGCCATTCGGCTCATACCAGTCCAGCGTGCCGCAAGCCGTCGACAATGCCGTGCGTATCATGAAGGAGACGCTCGCCGATGCCGTCAAAATTGAGGGTGGTGTCCGTGTCGCCGAAGCCATCAGCCATATCACCCAGGCGGGCATCCCCGTAGTAGGGCATCTCGGTCTTACCCCCCAGAGCATCAATGCTTTCGGTGGCTATGGTCTCCGCGCCAAGGAGGAGCAAGAGGCTGAGCAACTGCTCCGCGACGCCCAAGCCCTCCAAGAGGCTGGCTGCTTCGCATTAGTTCTCGAGAAGATTCCTCATCAGCTGGCGGCGCAAGTGGCTTCCTCGCTCTCCATCCCTGTCATCGGCATCGGTGCAGGTGCCCAAGTCGACGGTCAAGTGCTCGTCGCGCAAGATATGCTCGGCATGTCCGATATCTTCCGACCCAAATTTGTCCGCCACTACGCCAATATCCGCAAAGCTATAACCGAAGCCGTACAAGCCTACGACTCCGACGTCAAAAACGGCTCTTTCCCCTCTGCCGACGAACAATACTAACCAACCCTACCATGGAAATCCTCTACGAAGACAACCACATAATCGCCGTCAACAAGCAAGCTGGCGAAATCGTCCAGTCCGATAAGACCGGCGACCGCACACTCCTCGACGATGTCAAGCAATACGTCAAGGAGAAATATGCCAAGCCAGGCGACGTCTTCATGGGCGTCGTTCACCGCATCGACCGCCCCGTCAGCGGTGTCGTACTCTTCGCCCGCACCAGCAAGGCCCTCGCGCGCCTCAACGATATGTTCGCGCAAAAGCAAGTGCGCAAGGTCTATTGGGCCATCACCCAAAACCGACCCGAGCAACTCGAATGCACGCTCCGTCACTTCATCGGCAAGAATGAGGAGAAAAACCGCGCGCTCGTCTCCGTCAGCCCCAGAACTGGCTACAAGGAGGCCATAACGACCTACCGCCTCATCTCCAGCTCCGAAAGGCTCAACCTTCTCGAAGTCGAGATCCTCACTGGCCGTCACCACCAGATTCGCGCCCAACTCGCGCGCATCGGTTGCCCTATCAGGGGCGACCTCAAATATGGTGCTAAGCGCAGCAACGAGGGGGGCGGCATCAACCTCCATAGCCGCGCCGTCGAGTTCGAGCACCCCGTCTCCCACCAGAAGGTCACCATCATTGCGCCAATACCCGAGAAGGACGCTGGCTGGCGAGTCTTCAAGTCCATCGACACTGCCTCCCCCTCCTCCATCCAGTATTAATAGTCTCTTCACAATAACAAGAATATCCGCCACGACGGCGGAAATCACATACCGACAAATACAATGTTTGAGAACCTTTCCGAACGGCTCGAAAAGTCGTTCCAGATGCTCAAAGGCGAGGGCAAGATCAATGAGCTCAATGTAGCTGAGACCCTCAAAGATATACGCCGCGCGCTGCTCGATGCCGATGTCAACTTCAAGGTAGCCAAGCAGTTCACCGACAATGTAAAGCAAAAAGCACTCGGTCAAGACGTGCTCCGCTCCGTCAAACCGGGTCAGATGATGGTCTCCATCGTCTATGACGAGCTTACGCAAACCATGGGTGGCGATGTCGTCGAGGTCAACCTCAAAGGCAATCCCGCCATCATCCTCATGTCCGGTCTCCAAGGCTCGGGTAAGACCACTTTCGCTTCCAAGCTCGCCAATCTCTTCAAAACCAAGAAGGGAAAGAGCCCTCTCCTCGTGGCCGGCGACGTCTACCGCCCTGCCGCTATCAACCAGCTCCAGGTTCTCGGCGAGCAGATCGGTGTTCCCGTCTTCACCGAGGAGGGCAATACCGACCCCGTCGACCTCGCACGCAAAGGCATCGCCCAAGCTAAGAGGGATGGGCAAGATGTCGTAATCATCGATACCGCTGGTCGTCTCGCTGTCGACGAGCAGATGATGAACGAGATTGAGGCCATCAAGAAGGCTGTCAACCCAACCGAGACCCTCTTCGTCGTCGACTCCATGACGGGTCAGGATGCTGTCAATACTGCGCGTGAGTTCAACGAGCGTCTCGACTTCGACGGCGTAATCCTCACAAAGCTCGATGGCGATACCCGCGGCGGTGCCGCACTCTCCATACGTCAGGTCGTCAACAAGCCTATCAAGTTTGTCGGCACTGGCGAGAAAATGGACGCCATCGACGCCTTCTATCCTTCGCGCATGGCCGACCGTATCCTCGGCATGGGCGATATCCGGTCCCTCGTCGAGCGTGCCAAGGCGCAAATCGATGAGGACGAGGCCAAGAAGCTCCAAAAGAAGATCGCGCAAAACAAGTTCGACTTCAACGACTTCCTCAACCAAATCCAGCAAATCAAGAAGATGGGTAACCTCAAGGACCTCGCTTCCATGATTCCTGGCGTCGGCAAGATGATCAAGAACATCGACATCGACGATAACGCTTTCAAGGGCATCGAGGCCATCATCCGCTCCATGACCCCCGTCGAGCGTCAAAACCCGCAAATCATAAACGGCAGCCGGCGCAAACGTATCGCCGACGGCTCCGGCACGTCCATCCAGGAGGTCAACCGTCTCCTCAAGCAATTCGAGGAAACGCGCAAGGTCATGAAACTCATGAACTCTGGCGCAGGTCGTAACCTCGCTCGCATGCTCGGCAATAAGATGCAACAGCGATAACCCAATCTAACCCAACCATACCCAAATGATCAAAATCGATGGCAAAGAGACGGCCCACCAAATCCGTCAAGAAATAGCCGCCGAGGTCAAGACGCTCGTCGAGCAAGGCAAGAAACGCCCTCACCTCGCAGCCATCCTCGTCGGGCACGACGGCGGCAGCGAGACCTATGTGGCCAATAAAATTAAAGCCTGCGAAGAGTGCGGTTTCAAATCCTCACTCCTCCGCTTCGAGGCCGACATCACCGAGGATCAACTCCTCGACTCCGTCGCACAACTCAACAATGATCCCGATGTCGACGGCTTCATCGTGCAGCTGCCCCTCCCTTCGCATATCTCCGAGGAGAAGGTGACGCGCGCCATCGACCCTCGCAAGGATGTCGACGGCTTCCACCCGCAAAACGTAGGTCTCATGTCCATCGGCGAGCCTGCCTTCATCTCCGCGACACCACAGGGCATCATCGAGCTTATCCGACGCTACAACATCCCGACTTCTGGCAAGCACGCCGTCGTCATCGGTCGTAGCAACATAGTCGGTCGCCCAATGAGCATCCTGCTCTCGCAAAAAGGCGTCGACTGCACGGTGACGCTCTGCCACAGCCGCACCCCCAATATCGCTGAGCTCTGCCGCCAAGCCGACATCATCGTAGCCGCCATTGGCAAGCCCGGCTTCGTCACTGCCGACATGGTCCGACCTGGTGCCACCGTCATCGACGTAGGCACGACACGCGTTGCCGATGCCTCCTCTCCCCGCGGTTGGCGTCTCCGTGGCGATGTCGATTTCGAGAACGTCGCGCCAAAGTGCGATTTCATAACCCCAGTCCCTGGCGGCGTCGGCCCGATGACTATCTGCTCCCTCATGCAGAACACTCTCAAGGCCGCCAAACTCAACCACTAAAACGCCATCTCTCCCCATACGCCCACACATGATCGACTTCTTCTGGTTTCTTAACTGCGCAATGCAAGTCTTTGCCGCGGTTATGGCAATCAAGCTGACACGCCTCACCAAGATGAACCTCTCATGGATCATCATCTGCGTCGGTCTTGTCGTCATGTCGTCTCGTAGCATCATACAGATTGTCAACGTCTTCGTCCCCGGCTTCGGCTTCGATACCCACGAGCCCTACACCATCGGCAACCTCGTCGTCTCCTTCTGTTTCGCCGTCGGCGTCTTCATGATAAAGAAGATGTTCGTCGTGCTCAATGAGGCAGAGACCCGACAACGTGAATACGACAAGATGTTGCTCAATACCGCAATCATGACAGAGGAAAACGAGCGCCGTCGTTTCGCCACAGAGCTTCACGACGGCCTCGGCCCTCTTCTCTCCTCCATCAAGATGGGCTTCTCCGCCGTCGCCGACGACATATCCGATGTCGCCGTCCGCCAAAACCTCGAGCTCGCCATCAACGAGGCCATTACAACCGTGCGAGAAGTCAGCAACAACATGAGCCCGCACATCTTGACCAACCTCGGGCTGCATCGTGCCATTGTCAATTTCATCGGCAAAATCGCTTTCCCTAAAGACATGAGCGTCAGCTACAATATTTCGATAGGAGATAAGCGATATCCCGCCACCAACGAGATTGTGCTCTACCGCGTCTTCTGCGAGCTGGTCAACAACACCCTCAAACACTCGGGAGCTACTGCCATCAACTTCCGTATCGACGAGGAAGGCGATCTCCTCCGACTGACCTACAAGGACAACGGCACTGGCTTCGACCCGCATCGCATAGCCGAGCAACGCCAAGGCATGGGGCTCTACAACATCGTCTCGCGCGTCACCTCCATCAAGGGCAGCTACTCTTTCCGGACAGGCGGCGAGGACGAGGATCCCACAGGGGCGACATCAGGTCAGCATGGCATGGTGGCCGAGATTTGCGTCCCGACAAAAGACCGTTAACTCTTAAGAAAAATGAACATCTGGCTCGTTGACGACCACCATCTTTTCCGTGCTGGCTTCAAAACTCTGTTGTGTCGCCTCCGCGACGCTAACGTGACGTTCGAGGCAAGCAATGGTCAGGAGTTCATCGACCACCTTGTGACCGCACGGCCAGACATCGTCTTCATGGACATCGCCATGCCGGTAATGGATGGCGTCCAAGCCACAGAGGAGGCTCTCTCGCGTTTCCCGGATCTCAAGATCATCATTCTCTCCATGTACGGCGAGAAAGAATACTACACTCGGCTCGTCGATCTCGGGATTTGCGGCTTCCTTCTCAAAAGCTGCGATTTCAAAGAGGTTGAAATGGCAATAGAGGCCGTCCGCAATGGCGACTACTATTTCTCACAAGAGCTCCTCCAACAAATGGTCTTCCAAAGCTCCGCCTCCCAACCCGACTACGATCTCTCTCAGCGCGAGCGCGACATCCTTGTCGAGATCTGCAACGGCGAGTCAAACCAGGAAATCGCCGACCGCCTCTTTATAAGCAAACGCACAGTCGAAAAACACCGCGCCAATATCATGATGAAGACAGGATGTGGCAACACCGCAAGCCTCGTCGTCTTCGCCGTAAAAAACGGGTTCTACCGTATCGACGGGAAGAATATCTGACCATAAGATATTTTTCACCCATTGCCGCTCGTTAATTTGTTTTTTGAAACATAGACATTATATTTGCGTACGAGCAATCAACAACCAACCTCTCTTTGCCTATGAAGCACTGATACTCAATTTAACCTTTTGCTTATGAGTATCAATAAGTTCTACAACAAGTAGGACTGGTTTTTTATCATCGGGGTCAAATCTCTTTAGAAAAGATTTGCCCCAACAACGCAAAGCGATAACGTTAGGATCTCTTAATTATTGTCATGAGTCCCGAGTTTTTGCAAGCGTTGAGAATAACCCATTTCGTCGCATTTTTTCGGTTCCATTCACCTGCTACGCCATTAGTGTTTGGTCTCCGCAAGCGACAAAATCTTGTCGGGTCTCAGAATCCCGATGTGAAAAACCACTCCTACCATGACTGCTATCAAAAGTCAATCTCTCTCCGATGCCGAACTTGCCGCACGTGTTGCTAACGGTGACAACCACGCATTCGATCTTCTCACTCTCCGCTACCAAGACGCCCTGCAAAGGTTCCTGGTCTCCCTGACCAAGGACTACGATTCCGCCTGGGACCTCCTCCAAGAGGCTCTCGTCCGTGCCCTCAACTTTATCCGTAATGGCGGTTTCCGCCTCGACGGCAATTTCCACTCGTGGCTTTGGAGGATAGCAAACAACCTGTTCCGCGACCATTGCCGACGCACCAAAACCCGTAGGGAGACAAGCATCGACCAACCAACCGACGCCGATGCCCCCGAGGGTGGCAACTCAATCGGACGGATTTTGCCGTCCACCCTCGACAACGGTTTCGCAGCAAAGAACCGCGAAAAAGTTTTCTCCTACATCGAGAACCTTGTCGACAATCTCCCCGAGTCGCAAAAGGCCGTCATCAAGGCTCGACTCGATGGCGAAAAGACGCAAGCTATTGCCGACCGCCTCGGCTGCTCCATCAACACCGTTCTCGGACGTATTCACGACGTCAAGAAGAAGCTCACCGAAGCTGTCCTCTCAAACTCCGAAGTCCTTGATGCCTATTGCGTAGGCTGGACATCCTCTGAAAGCGTAGTTTACTGCCCTATCTGGGCTGCCTGCGAAAGTGAGGCTGCCTAACGCAACTCGACATTTTCAAGTATAATCGAAGATCAGCGGCGGAGCCGCCAACAATGACTGCTCCGCCGCCAACTTCGACTCCCTTGACCGCCTCCCGCATCACTCTCACAATCAGTCTCTTCTCACGCCAAAAACACTAAGTCACACTCCACCACCATGACATCAGATCTCTTCAGCCTCGACTATCTCAACGAGGCGTGCGGCGGAGACAAACAACTCCGCTCCGAGCTCCTCACAATCTTCATTCAGCAAGCTGAAGCCGTCGCCGACGACCTCGAGAAATGTCTCCAAGCCTCCGACTTCGACCAGCTTGCCCGCCAAGCCCACAAGTTCAAGTCCACGGCTCTCTCCATGGGAATGGGGCAGACTGCCGACGCCTTAAAGAAAATTGAGGTGATAGCAAAAAAACTCTTTGTCCAGTCCCCAGAAGCCGGCGACGACGATAACGCCAAAAGTCTTTACTTAGGGCAAATCCGTGGCCTCACTCCTGAAATTGACCTATGGACAGACCAAAATCTCTCAACAGATAGCTTACATAAATTGATAGATTTTTGTAAATTGCACTCGCTTAATGCGGCGCAAGAGGCTCGAATGATACTCTCCCATAAGTAAGCTTCCCCGCCACCTCTAAGCAACCAAATTCACACTACCACAAGAAAACTATACACATAATCATGATAGAGGTTAAGAAAGTTTCAGAAGGAATAGTCGTCACTCCTGTCGACGTCGATCGCATCACTGTCACCAACGCTGGCGACCTCAAGAAGACATTGGCTCTCCAATTCTCTTCTGGCTCATGCGACGTTTTCCTCGACCTTCAGAACATCAGGTACATGGACTCAACGGGCGTGAGCGTCCTCATCAGCGGCATCAAATCCTCCCGTGAGCAAAATCGTGGCTTCATTCTCCGTAACGTTCAGCCCGATGTCCACAAGCTCCTCTCACTCATGAAGATCGATAAGATCATCGACATCGAATAATCACGACGACCCACTCCCTGTCGCCGTAACATTGAACCTGGCGACCACCTTCGGCCGCCAACAAATAATGGCAGACAACTACTTAGAAAAGAAGTTCGAGGAACACCTCAACGCCTCCTCCAAACCAGCCGCCAAACATCGTCCCACCCGCGAGCGCAAAGCCGTAGTCACTGGTGGTGCAAAGGGTGTCGGCATGGCGATAGTCCGTGCGCTGAGAATAGCCGGCCACAAAGTCGCTTTCTGCGACATCGATGACATAGCGGGGCAAGAGACAGCCCTCCGCACTGGCACCAACTTCCACCACGTGGATGTTGCCGACCCCGACGCTTACCGCGCTTTCCTACAGTCCGTCGCCAACCTGTGGGGCGGCATCGACATCATCGTCAACAATGCCGTCTTCAAGCAACCCGACGCCATCCTCGATGCAACGCTTGGCCAATTCGACCTCGCCATGGCCTCCGACGTCCGACCAATCCTCATAGGCGCGCAAGAGATGGCGCGGCTCCGCACCTCTCTCCCTGCTACCGAGCGACCCTATGGTCGCATCGTCAACATCTGCTCCTCGCGCCAACGACAAAGCCTCCCCGGCAACGACATTCAAGCCGCAGCCATGGGTGCCGTCTTCTCCCTGACCCACTCCCTCGCCATTTCCCTCGCCCCGTTCGGCATCACCGTCAATAGCGTCTCCCCTGGCATGATTGCCACATCCGAATTCGAGTCCGTCCCCGAAGAATTTCATGTGCAGCACCCATCCGGACGTGTAGGTCGCCCCGACGACGTCGCCCGAGCAGTCCGTTTCCTCATCGACGAAGGAAACGACTTCATCAATGCCGAGAACATCGTCATAGACGGCGGACTATCACGCAAGATGGCTTTCGTACCCTAACCTTTTTTCCTAACTTCGCACTCCAGTTAGAATAAAGTCTTTCAACAGCATAATGAACATATCATACAACTGGCTGAAACGCTACATCAACGTCGATATGACGCCCGAGAGCCTCTCAGCGCTGCTCACCTCCATAGGTCTGGAAGTGGACGGTATGGAACAAACACAAAGCATCAAAGGCGGCCTCGAAGGTCTCGTCGTCGGCAAGGTGCTTACCTGTGAGCCACACCCCAACTCCGACCACCTCCACGTCACGACCGTCGACGTTGGCGCCGAGGCTCCTCTCGACATCGTATGCGGTGCCGCCAACGTAGCGGCTGGTCAAAAGGTCATCGTCGCAACAGTCGGTACCGTCCTCTACGACGGAGACCAAAGCTTCACCATCAAGCCTTCCAAGCTCCGCGGCGTTCCTTCCAACGGCATGATATGCGCTGAAGACGAGATCGGCGTCGGCACTGACCACAACGGCATCATCGTGCTGCCCGACAGCGTCCCCGTCGGAACCCTCGCAAAAGACTACTACCACGTCGAGTCCGACACCTGCTTCGAAGTAGATATCACCCCAAACCGCGCCGATGCCGCCTCCCACTATGGCGTCGCACGCGATATATATGCTGCCCTCCGTGCCAAGGGGCAAGACGTCACTCTCTCTCGCCCCTCTGTCGACGGCTACCAGCCCGATGACCACCAGCAGGGCGTCAAGATCGATGTCCAAAATGCCAAGGCATGCCCACGTTACAGCGGCGTCCTCATCGATGGCGTGACAATCAAGGAGTCCCCCGAATGGCTCCAGAAGTCTCTCAAAGCCATCGGGCTCAACCCCATCAACAACGTCGTCGACGTCTCCAACTACATCCTCTTCGGTCTCGGACAGCCTCTCCACACTTTCGATGCCGATAAAATCGAGGGGCGGACAATCGTTGTTCGCAACTGCGAGGAGGGTACCCCATTTGTAACTCTCGATGGTCAGGAGCGCAAGCTCAGTGCCGATGACCTCATGATATGCGATGCCAAGAAGCCAATGTGTATCGCCGGCGTGTTCGGCGGTCTCGATAGCGGCATCAGCGACTCCACCAAGCGCGTCTTCATCGAGAGCGCATGGTTCAATCCAGTCTCCATCCGCAAGACAGCTCGCCGCCATCAGCTCAGCACCGACGCCAGCTTCCGCTACGAGCGTGGCACCGATCCCGAAGGCGTCATCTACGCCCTCAAGCGCGCCGCTCTCCTTATTAAAGAGGTAGCTGGTGGCAAGATCGTCACCGACATTCAAGATGTCTATCCCGAGCCGGTCCGCCCATTCGACGTGACCATCAGCCGCAAGCGTTGCTTCAACCTCATCGGCAAGCAGATCCCTGAAGACACCCTCCAGGTCATCCTCAAGGCACTCGAGATGAAGGTCGTTGCCGACAATGGTGACGAGCTCCAGCTCCAAGTCCCACGCTATCGTGTCGACGTGACTCGCGAGGCCGATGTCGTCGAGGATCTCCTCCGCATCTACGGCTACGACAAAATAGAGCTCCCTGGCGACAACCACACCACGGTCGTCTATGCTGAGAAGCCCGACCGCACCAAGGTCATGAACATCATCGGAGACATGCTCGCAAGCCGTGGCTTCACCGAGATCATGAACAACACGCTCACACGTGCTGCCTATTCTGAGATTCTCCCACAGTCTTGCCCTGCCGACAATAACGTCCTCCTGGCCAACCCGCTCAGCTCCGACCTTAACGCTCTCCGCCAGTCTCTCGTCTTTGGTGCGCTCGAGGTTACTCGCCTCAACCGCAACCACCGCAACGCCAACCTCAAGCTCTTCGAGATGGGCAATGTCCAGTCTTTCAAGGCTGGTGCCGACAAGGCTGACTACAAGAGCTACTCCGAGAACTACCATCTCTCGCTCCTCATGACGGGTCTCCGTTCCGAGGCAAGCTGGAACGCCAAGCCGCAAGAGGTCTCTTTCTTCGACCTCAAGACCGAGGTTAACAACGTCATCGCCCGTATGGGTCTCAACCCGCAGGCCATCACCGAGGAGGCTTTCTCCGACGATCTCTTCTCCGAAGGTCTCGTCCTCAAAGTCGAGAAGACCAAGACTCTCGTCAAGTACGGTGTCGTAAACGCAAGCGTCCTCGCCAAGTTCGACATCGACGATCCTGTCTACTTCGCCGAGTTCGACGTCAAGACTCTCATCGCTAAGAGTGCGCAGCAGAACAAGGTGCACTACACCCCCGTACCCAAGTTTCCTGCTGTTAAGCGCGATCTCGCCCTCCTCGTCGACTCTGAAGTCTCGTTCGCACAAATCAGCCAACTTGCCCACAAGATCGAGAAGAAGCTTCTTCGCGACGTCACGCTCTTCGATGTCTACCAAGGAAAAAATCTCCCTGCTGGCAAGAAGTCTTACGCCGTCAGCTTCATCCTCCGCGATGACGAGAAGACTCTCACCGACAAGCAAATCGAGAAGGTTATGAGCCAACTCACCGCAGCTTTCTCACGCGAGCTCGGTGCCGAACTCCGATAACGAAAGCCGCCATTGGTAAATGAGGGATATTTCCCTCTCTCCCTTTCGGCACTCATAAAGAACCTCCGGGCGCAGAGATGGCACATGCCGCCTCCGCGCCCGGTTTTTTTACACCATACGCCAATGCCACAATCGGAAAGTGTCAACCAGTTTAAGCGAGACAGACGCGAGTGGACGATAATGAGTCTCTTCCGCCAAAGCTACAATCAATTCCCGCTCGGCGAGGTCAAAAAGAGCGAATGTCCTGATTTCATCGTCAGTTCCACTTCTCGCTCAGGTCACTCTCGCAAAATCGGCATCGAACTGACGGAGCTGAAGTATGAGCGAACCGACGAACGCTTCAACATGCGCGCCCACGAGGATTTCCTGTCTCGGATCATGGATGCCGCGCTCGCCTTCTACCTCCGCACGCACGATCTCGTTCTTAATGTCGATGTACACTTCTCCGATTCCATCTCCCCACTGATTCTCTCCCCCTCTTCCGACGATACCGACGCCCAACTTCTTCGCACCGCCCTTGCCGAGACCATAGCGCGTATCGTGATTGACAACCTCCCCGAGGCTACGGGCAAACGCTACGAGGTCGACCGCCGATACAAATATGGCGACATCAACCTCCCGCAGCATATCGAGAGCATCGCCATTACCAATGTCACTGGCCGCCAAGAGGAGCAACTATGGTATGCCAGCATGTCCACGCACGTCAAGCCCCTCTCCGTCGACAGCGTCGCGCAACGAATAAAGGATAAGGACGCCAAGATGGCTCACTACGACAACTCTTGCGACGAGTTGTGGCTCGTCATCATCCAAAACAGCTTCCTCATGTCCCGCGCCTACGACCCCGTCGCCGCCCGCCGTGCGCTCCAACATCGTTACTCCACGCGCTTCAACCGCGTTTTTGTCTTCGAGCGCAGCGAGGCCCGCGTCTCGCAACTCCCCATAATCCGCAAGCTCCGCTGACGCCGCCTTGCCATTTTGGCACAACCATTCACCTCTCTCGCACTGCCATATTGACAACGAGCGGCAAATACCAATATTTTTTCTGCCAAAAAATCACATCTCCGACTTTGGCACAACCTTTGACATTATACCAGTGTCCGCGACTCAGAAGCGGGATGCGGACACAACAGTAAATCGAGTATAAGAACTTAAAATATTACAGCAATGTCTAAGATTATTGGTATCGACCTTGGCACGACAAACTCTTGCGTAGCCGTCATGGAGGGCAACGAGCCCGTTGTCATCGCTAACAGCGAAGGCAAGCGCACAACCCCTTCTGTAGTCGCTTTCGTCGAAGGCGGCGAGCGTAAAGTCGGTGACCCTGCAAAGCGCCAGGCCGTCACCAACCCACATAAAACCGTCTACTCCATCAAGCGTTTCATGGGCGAGAGCTATGATCGTCTTGCTAAGGAGATCGAGCGCGTCCCTTACACCGTCGTCCGTGGCGACAACAACACCCCGCGCGTCGACATCGACGGCCGCCTCTACTCCCCTCAGGAGATTTCCGCAATGATTCTTCAGAAGATGAAGAAGACCGCCGAGGACTACCTCGGACAGGAAGTCACCGAGGCTGTCATCACCGTCCCTGCCTACTTCAACGACTCTCAGCGTCAGGCAACTAAGGAAGCTGGCGAGATCGCGGGCCTCAAAGTCCGTCGTATCGTCAACGAACCTACGGCTGCAGCACTTGCCTACGGTCTTGATAAGAAGAACAGCGACCAGAAGATCGTCGTCTTCGACTGCGGTGGTGGTACTCACGATGTTTCCGTCCTCGAGCTTGGCGACGGCGTCTTCGAGGTAAAGGCAACCGATGGCGATACCCACCTCGGTGGCGATGACTTCGACCATCGTATCATCGACTGGCTCGCCGACGAGTTCAAGAATGAGGAGGGCATCGACCTCCGTCAAGACCCCATGGCGCTCCAGCGTCTCAAAGAGGCTGCCGAGAAGGCAAAGATCGAGCTTTCCAGCACCACCTCCTCCGAGATCAACCTCCCTTACATCACGGCTCAAGGCGGCGTGCCTAAGCACCTCGTCAAGACACTCACCCGTGCAAAGTTCGAGCAACTCATCGACGACCTCATCCAGCGCACCATCGCTCCCTGCCGTAGCGCACTCGCCAATGCAGGTCTCACCGTCAACGATATCAACGAGGTCATCCTCGTCGGCGGCTCTACCCGTATCCCTGCCATCCAGGCAGCTGTCAAGAACTTCTTCGGCAAAGAGCCTTCCAAGGGCGTCAACCCCGACGAGGTCGTCGCAATCGGTGCGGCAATCCAGGGCGCAGTCCTCACCGGCGAGGTTAAGGATGTCCTCCTCCTCGACGTTACCCCTCTTTCCCTTGGCATCGAGACCATGGGCGGCGTAATGACCAAGCTCATCGACGCCAACACCACCATCCCTTCTCGCAAGAGCCAAGTCTTCTCCACTGCCTCCGACAACCAGCCCTCCGTCGACATCCATGTCCTCCAGGGCGAGCGTCCTATGGCACGCGACAACAAGACCATTGGTCAGTTCCACCTCGACAACATCCCACCCGCTCCACGTGGCGTTCCTCAGATCGAGGTAACCTTCGATATCGACGCCAACGGCATCCTTAACGTTACCGCTAAAGACAAAGCCACCGGCAAGGAGCAGAGCATCCGCATCGAGGCTTCGTCTGGACTCTCTGATGAGGAGATCAAGCGCATGAAGGCTGAGGCTGAAGCCAACCAGGCAGCCGACAATGCGGCCAAGGAGAAGGTCGAGAAGATCAACGGCGCCGACAGCCTCATCTTCCAGACCGAGAAGAGCCTCAAGGAGTACGGTGACAAGATCCCGGCAGACAAGAAGGCTCCTATCGAGGAAGCCCTCAAAGAGCTCAAGGAAGCCCACCAGAAGCAAGACATCGCAGCCATCGATGCCGCCTCCAACAAGCTCAACACCGCCTTCCAAGCCGCCTCTCAAGACATGTACGCACAAGGCGCAGGTCAGCAGCAAGCTGGTCCTCAGCCTGGTGCGCAGCAGCAGGGTGGCGCACAGGGTGGCACCAAAGCTGGCGACGACGTCACCGACGTAGACTTCGAGGAAGTCAAGTAACCCACGCTTCTACCTTTTAGGTAGCATATAAAAAGCCCCCATAGCTCATTGAGCTATGGGGGCTTTTCCGATTGTAGTGTGTGTTAAGGAAACTTTCTATAAACGAATCGCCCTCGCCAATCAGTGTGATTGACGAGGGCGATTTATATCGGTATGGTTGAGTATGATAGTCTTCTTAGAGAAGCTCTTTGCCGCCAGAGTCTTTCATCCAGTCGGCAAAAGCCTTGTCGAGAGGATATTGGATCTGGTAGCCGCTTTCTGCCAATTTCTTGCCGCAGATGTTGGTGGAAATCATTAGTTTGCGGACACGGGCGGGGCAGATGCCCATGGGGGAGCCGAGGATGAGGGCGATAGAGGCTACGGGCATGAGGATCCATGTGGGAATGAGCGGAGCCCACGTCTTGAGACCCGTGACGCTCTTGATGTGCTCGACGATATGACCAATGGTGTAGGCTGGCTCGTAGGTGCAGTTGAAAAGCTCTGCGCCGCTGCCGTGGTTTTTGAGGCGGTAGAGGATGAAGCCGGCGAGATCCTTGACGTAGAAGCAGGCTTTGATGGTGTCCTTACGTCCGGGGAAGGCGAACATGTGGCGGCTTAGGCTCTTGTAGAGACGGGTGAAGTTGCCGTGTTCGCCATAGCCGAAGACGACGCCCGGTCGGAGGATGGTGAGCTGACGGTTGGGGTCGGCCTGCTGCCACTCGCGGTGGATGTGCTCGGCTACGAGTTTTGAGATGCCGTAGGGGGTGTTTGGAGTGGGGAGGGTGTCTTCATATTTCTCTTCCTCGGAGGCCGCATAGGGGGCTATGCTGCTGGTGAAGACCATGCGTCGGACGCCATATTTGTCAGCGAAGGCGGTGACGTTCTCAGCTCCGCGGATATTGGTCTCGAAGTAGGCGTGGTCGGGATGCCCCGGCGTGCGGTGTATGGCAGCGAGGTTTATGATGACGTCGTCTGGAGTGGGCGTGATATTGTCGGGGATGGTGATTTGCTGGCGGACGTCGGAGTTGATGTAGGTGGAGAGCCCATCATGGTCGGACTTGACGATGTCGAGGTTGTAGACCTTGGCATCATTCTGATCCTGAAGGATCAGTTTCGTCAAGTGTGTGCCTATGAAGCCGCTGCCACCAAAAATGAAGTATTGCATCTGACCGGTTATGAGTTAGCTTTTATATGTGCGCAAATGGAGCGGGGAAGTTGTCCTGTATTATGTGTTTGGTACGCAGCAGCGTCATGTATATTGGAAGTGTTGGCAATTTTAAAATGTTTGGTGTGTTGTGGCTTGCCACCGACGTGAGGTCAAGTCTCGCAAAGTTAATACATTTCAATCATTAAGCAGCCAGAGGGGGGGGAAAACTGACAGGATGGCTGAGTCTCTATGAGTTGTATAGCTTCAGAAGATTTGTGACGTGTGTCGTGAGCGACCATCTTTCAGGAGTGAAAGAGGATTGAATCTCCGATTGCATGACCGAGAGGTCGGTTGATGCAGCTTTTCTGATAGTCTCTTTCAGACTTTCGAGGTCGCCTTGCTTGAAGAGGAAGCCTGTCTTGCCATCTATTATGTTCTCGGCAGGGGCTGTCTTGGCCGGAACGATGCAGGGAATGCCGCGAGACATGGCTTCTGTAACAACAAGACCGAAAGTCTCGTTCCATATAGATGGAAGCACCAGTGCCTTAGCGCCGCAGAGCAGATCCTCTTTTTCCGCTCCGTTTTTCCAACCTGTGAAGTTTATAGATGTGTATTTGTCACGAAGGGAGGAGGACAGGGGGCCCTCGCCAACGACGATACCCAGGACGCCTAACTGGGTGACTGCCTCGCAGAACATGTCGGCTCCTTTCTCTTTTGAGAGCCTGCCAAGGAACATGAAATAAGAATTGTCCTTGACGTTTGCCATGCAGCCAGAGGTGGCAATGTCTACGGGATTGTCTACACGAGTGGCGGAGAGCTTATGCTCGCAGAAATAAGGGGCTAAAAGATCGCTACTTGCTTTAGAGATTACTATGTTGTGCAGGTCATTTTGCCATAATAGGTGGTCTTGAACCTTGGCTCTGATGAAACGCCATATCTTTTGAGCGTAACTTCTTGAGTCGCAGTTGCACAATGCGCAACGCAGGGAACCTGCTTTCAGATGGCAGGCTTTATGGGTCTGATAGTTGAAAAGCCCACCATTAGGGCACACGGAGAAGAAATCGTGGTTGGTGAGGAAGACCCTGCCGCCCCACTTTTTTGTCGCCCGGAAAATAGAAGGGGAGAGAGACTTCATCCAGCCATGGACATGGACGACAGTATCCTTGGGAGAAAGAGACGAAAGGATGTCGCTGAGAGTCTTTGCCGCGACAGGGTTATAAATGCCGTAGGCGGCAGCTTTCAGACGATTAGGCTCGGAAAGTATGTCGTTTTGGTGAGTGCAGACGACGTTGACACCCGCGTCAGCAAGAGAGGAGTCGGCAGGAGGAGTGGCGGTCAGAAGCGTCACATTGACGCCTGCCTTTACCAAACCCACTGCGCTGCTCAGAGCCACAAATGCGACGCCACCGTTGAGAGTGCCGAAGTCGTTGATTAATATGACGTTCTTAATACTCATGGAGGGACAAATTACATGTCAAGGAAAATTGAACGCAGGAGGCAATATAATCTATGGGGAAAGTGGTTGGAGCCAGTTCGTCGCCAGTTCTTAATGTACTTAATCTTAATGCATTGGATTGCGTCTAACTTCTGGTATACGTCAGGGGAGGCGGCTTTCAAATTGTCATCTATTCTTTTAAGTGTGGTCAACTCGGCATCGGTTGACTTTTTAATTGCCAACACAGTCCAATAATAAGATGCGACGCACACGGTAAAGAGGGCTTTGTCTATGTCGCGAAGTTGAGGCTTGTTGTTAGCGATATAATCGATCATGCGCTCAACAATAACGCGCCTATTGTCTGCATGCTTCCGAGTGGCTTCGATAGATACTGTTTGCCCCTCGCGCCCGACTCGGTAATGGTACAGGTAATGATCTAAAATGGTGATTGTGTCCGCATTTATCAGTGGATAGAAGACATATTCCATATCGGTATATGATATGCCTTCTGTCTGTCGGTAGTCTATTTTGCGGAGCAAATCTGCGCGCACCATAAGGGAGTGCATGCAGAAAACGGAATCAACCTCGTCTTGCTTTAGCTTGATTTCTGCAACTTGCCCGGAGGTGAACTCCCATGGCGTGGTGCGTGACTTGTTTGTTTTCTTGCCGGAGTTGACATGCTCGACGACGAAGGGGGTGTAGACGAGGTCGGTCTCGACTTGTTGTAGGTCTCTGACAACGTTCCTTAGAGCGTCGGAGTCGAACCAGTCGTCGGCGTCGAGGATTTTGACGTACTTGCTATCGACAACCTTGAGGGCGGCGTTTATGCAAGAGCCATAATTACCATTCTCTTTGTCGATTATGGTGATGATGTCGGGGAAACGGGATTTATAATCGTTTGCTATTTGGAGCGAACGGTCTTTGCTACCGTCGTTTACGACAAACACTTGCAGCAAACCTGCAAGATCCTGTAGGCACACGGAGTCGAGGCATTGTGGAAGAAGGGAATCCATGTTGTATGTGGGGATAATTATAGATAGGAGGGTTTGTGACATAGGAGGATGGATTTTATGAGGGGAAAGGATTGTTCAGAAACCGAGGATGCGAGAAGAGTAAAAATAACCGGCAAGTCTGACGTTGTTTATGCAAAAAGTAATAAAAGCTAAAACCAGAACAACTTGACAGATGTTTTTTGTCCCGACGGAAACGTCTCCCGTGCGTGAGGCGAAAATCTCCGCCATCTTAACGCACACTAAGGGAACAAAAAACAAACACAATCTTGTGGCACTTTCTGTAAATCTACCGAACGATGTTCCGCAAGCAAGCGCATAAATCAGCACGATACAAACGAAAAAAGACCTAAAGTCGATTATTTTTGAGCGTAGGGCAAAAATAGAAACTGCTAAGCTTATAATTGTCAGAATGATAAATGATTTGTTGACGGTTGGACGCGCCCATCTTGCAGCGGTGTCTCCCGTGACGTATATCATGTACCTTGAGAACATGGGTATACTTTGGGCTAAAAGACCTATCAAGAGCTGTAAAGACAAGGATCCCACAATGGCAGCGACTGTGACGAGGAATAACGTTTTTCTCGGATTTTTGCAATATGAAAAGTAATTAGCTGCCCATATGACCACAATCGCTGCGACGGAAGATTTGTGGAAGCCAAAGGACACTATTGCCAATAGCCAGAACGTCAACCCTCCATTCCTGCCCTTGTAGTATGAATACGCCAGCCACACAGAAGAGACAGCCAAGCTCTGTCTGATAAGATTGAAGCTGTTTACGTAGCTGAATAACAGGAAAAGTGCGAATGTGATAAAGGTAGGAGCCTTGTCAGAACTTTTAATTGCTGCCCACAGAGCCATGCCCGTAGTGAAAAATGTCAATACAAACATAACTGCGTGGTAATCGTTGGTGAATGCGGCAGTCGTGTATATCAACATAGAATAAGCCCACTCGCCTCCTCCGACGTATTCAATAAAATCGCTCAAACTATCCATGGACAAGGCCATTTTAAAATGACCTGCGCAATAGTAGAAGAAGTCATACGTCATCTCGGGATTGCGTAAGCCACCGACTAAGGATAGGGTTAGTAGCGTAATGAAAACAAATGGTAGGGAGAGAAATTGGTTCTTCTCTCGCACTTTGTCCATCAGAAAAAGAAGAATGGACGAAAAGATGAATATGACGAAGTATACTGTCAACCTATGTGCTTGGATTACTTTCTGTTATTCCACCCGATGATGTTCTTCACGATCCTTTTAAGGATGAAGAAGCGGGTCATGAGGCGGAAGTGGAGGTTGTCGGGGAGGCTCTTGTGGGCGACCTCGAGGGCTTGAGTGTAGAGAGGGCGTGAGGCGTTCCATGCCTCGGCGATGGAGACGTAGTGCATGGCGTCGATGCCATCCTTGTATTTCACGCCTATCTCCTTGATGAACTTCTCCTTGCGTGAGAAGATGTCGACGGCAGCGAGGGTTTTAGCATCGCTTACGGTGAGGCTAAGGGAGCCTGGTCGGTACGTGACACAATAGAGGCAGTGTGGGTCTACCGCTATGGTGCGGGCGTGGTAGCCAGAAAGATAGGTGAAGGTCGTGTCGTTGTTCCTTGGTGCCGCATCGAAGCGGATGGAGTGGTCGCGGACCATTTGTGAGCGGTAGAGCTTAGCCCACGGTTCGCCCCATGCGTAGCGGAGGAGGAGTTCGCCTTCGGGGTCGCCACTAAAGTATTTATGGAAGTATCGGTTTATGTGGCGGGTGCGACGCTCCGTCTGTGCGGATGCGCAGTAGAGTTCGGAGTCGAGACTGTTGGCGCGGAAGAAGACGATGTCGGCATCGGAGGAGGCGTACTTGTCGAGCATGTCTGACAGGCAATAGTTGAAGAAGTCGTCGGCGTCGGCGAAGAGGAGCCATTTGCCTGTTGCCGCCTCGATGCCCTTGTTGCGAGCTGCTCCTGCCCATTTGCCTTCCTTGCTGAAGATGATCTTGACGTCCTTGCGGTCGTGACCGGGGAAGTTGTCGAAATCGACTATGGCGGGGTCGCTGTTGTCATCGACGACGATGACTTCGAGGTCGTCTCGCATGGGGATGGAAGCCAAGCAACGCTCGAGAAGTCGGGGTATGTTGTGGTGCGGAATAATGATGGAAAACGTGGGCGTCATTATAGTTAGCTGTGTCAAAAAGTGACGTGGCGACAAATGTACATCATTTTAGTGAAAGAGCCTACTTTACTTCAGCACTTTGAGGAGCGTCTGTATGAGCTGCTCGCCTCGAAGATCCTTGGCGAGGATCGTGCCATCTTGCGAGATGAGGATGCAGGAGGGAATGGAGTGGACGCCATAAAGTTGCGCAGGCTCGCAATGCCATCCTTTGAGGTCTGAGAGCTGGATCCAGGTCATGTTGAGAGACTCTATGGCATTCTCCCACGACTTCTTGTTGTTATCCAACGAAACGCCGACGACCTCAAGACCTTTGGAGTGGAAGTATTCATAGGCGCGACGCACGGTAGGCATCTCCATGCGGCACGGTCCGCACCATGAAGCCCAGAAGTCGAGGAGCGTAACCTTGTTCTTCTTGACAATGTCGGACAGCGCGACGGACTGCCCATTGGTGTCGGCGCAGGAGAAATCGGTGAACTTGTGTCCGATGTCGGTGCGATGGGCTGCCTCCTCTTGTTGCGCACGGGCCATGGCTCGACGGTAGCCTGGCAGGGTGGGGGAGTTGGTGGCGAGGAGGGATGAGAGCTTTTGACGGTCGGCATCGTTGAGCGTAGGGCTGTACAACTCGAAAACGAGGTCGGCTGCGACGGTCTCCTTATTCTCGCTGACGAAAGAGACGACATTCGCCATGCGGAGAGTCGTGAGCGAGTCCAAAGTCGTCTGGAAAGCCTTGCGCTGCTGTGGTGCGAGCGATGGGCGTTTCATCGCGTTGACGTATGGTTGCGCTTCGTATGTGAGGTCGGCGTCGCGCATGGCGAAGAGTCGCCAGAGGGAGTTTGTGACATTGCCGACGACATCGGCCTCGCGGTTGGGGTCTTTGTAGAGGCGGACGTTGAGGACGGTAGGCTCAGCAACAATGGTTGAGCCATAGGCGATTTGTCGGTTGTGCATGCCGACGAGGACGAGGAGCTGCGCCCCGTCGACTTGACCGAAGAACTCGAAAGTCCTGCTCTTGACTATGGCGGTGTCGAGAGCCGTGAGCCCACCTCCGTTCGGCTTGGCGAGAATGATGGTGTCGCCATCAGTACCGTCCATGAGGGTGCCTTTTATTGTGAACCGCCCAGACGACTGGGCGGCTGCCGCTATGGAGATTGCCAAGAAGATCAAGGCGATGAGGAATTTGCGCATCATGAATGTGTGAGATTCTATTATGCAAATATAGCTATTTTCGGGCGGTTTTGGGGGATGATGCGACGTCAAGATGATAACGAATTTGCAGATGGCATATTTTTGTGAGTAAGGAAATAAACATAGATAGTCATGTGGAAATATTACGCATTGTTATCGGCACTTTTTGCCGCGTTGACAGCCATTCTCGCCAAGGTGGGCGTGCGCGGCGTGGACTCTGATCTTGCCACTGCCATTCGCACGAGCGTCGTCTTGGTATTGACGTGGGGAATCGCCTTGGCTGGGCATCATGAGGTCGGGTTGCGCACCATCGGGACGGGTACGTGGGTGGCGCTCGTGTTGTCGGGCGTCGCGACTGGGCTGTCGTGGTTGTTCTACTTCAAGGCGTTGTCGTGTGGCGACGTGAGTCTCGTGGCCCCTGTTGACAAGCTGAGCGTCGTCATCACGATTGTGCTCTCGTTCATAATATTGAAGGAGCCTGTCAGCTTGAGGGTGATAATTGGCGCCGTATTGATCACTTGTGGAAGCATAGTGATGTTGACGAAGTAGAAGGCGTGAATTTTATTGCGTTTGCAATATGTTGATTTGTAACGGAGTACGGAATGGTGCCCGATTTTCTTGAAAAATATTCACTCGCAGCCCTTGCGGGGTAAAAAATAACCCCTACCTTTGCATCGCAATCGGGAAGAAAACAACACTCCTCGGAAGCAACAAAATGGTTTGGTACCGTAGCACAATTGGATAATGCCTCTGGTTACGGCCCAGAAGATTGGGGGTTCGAATCCCTCCGGTATCACGCTAAGGCGAGCCTTGAAAGGAAACTTTCAAGGCTCGCTTCTTTTTTTTGTTGCCGTTATTGAAAGTCGTGTGGTGTGTCGCTGTTTGGCAGGTTGGTATTTGCGTGTCTGATGGTTGCGGAGGTGGGCGTGGTGGGGTGGGATGTGCCGTTTTCGGTTATTCTTCTTAGGGTCTGAGTGGTGTAGTGTATTATTCTCCGAAAAACTCCAAAACGGACATAAAAGCCGAAGTGCGTGCCAATGGGTTCGTATGCGTGCAAAATGCATAAATTTCCGTAATACCCCTATTGTTGGTAGCGAAATGAAAGTGAGAAAAGGTATTTTCTGATTTTTTAATAGCAAAAACACCCCGTGTGACGCAAAAACCCTTGTTTTTATAGATGTTCTTTTATAATCTTGCATTCGGTAATGGAAGTGAAAAATACTACTTCCGATAAACCTCCAAAAGGACCAAATAAGACGAAAATAAGAACGACATGAGACTAAAGCTTTTTTTAGCGTCAACGCTGATTGCCGCTTCGGGGCAAATGATGGCCCAGGTCTCCTCGCCAGTGGGGGGACAGGTAGTCGACGACAATGGGGAGCCGGTCATAGGCGCCCAGGTGTTCGTTAAAGGCACTACCACCGGCACAATCACCGACATTGATGGCAAGTTCACCCTTCCTTCAGCAAAGCCTGGCGACGCTGTCGTAATAACCTTCTTGGGCATGGACGAGCAAACCGTGGCGGCAAGCTCGGACATGAAGATCAGCATGCATTCGCTTGACAGTGAGCTTGATGAGATCATAGTCGTAGCATATGGTGAGCAGAAGAAATCATCATTTACGGGTTCGGCTGGCATTGTTGACGACAAGACAATCGAGAAGCGACAGGTCAACAACGTCATGGAAGCTCTGCAGGGCACGGTGGCGGGTCTCCAGTCGTTCCAATCATCTGGTGCGCCCGACGCTACTCCAGAGTTCCGTATCCGCGGCTTCAGCTCGCTCAATGCGGGCAACGACCCTCTCATCGTCCTTGATGGCGCTCCGTACGATGGATTGTGGAGTAGCATCAACCCGTCTGACGTGGCGTCTATCACGGTCCTCAAGGATGCCGCTTCCAACGCGCTGTATGGCGCGCGTGGCGCAAACGGCGTCATCATCGTAACGACCAAGAAGGGCAGCCAAGGCAAGGCGACCGTCACCCTCGACGCCAAGGTAGGCTGGAGTAGCCGCGCCTCGAAGCGATATGAGACGATAGACAACCCGGCCGAGTATCTTGAGACCTATTATACAGCACTTTACAACGCAAACATCGCAAAGGGTCAGACCCCAGCGCAGGCGCATGAGAACGCCAATGCCGCGCTCTACAAATCGTCGGCAGAAGGAGGTCTCGGCTACATCCCCTATTCCGTGCCCGACGGTCAGTACCTCATTGGCGACAACGGAAAGCTCAACCCCAGCGCAACGCTCGGCAACCGCGTCTACAATAACGGCAACGTCTATACCATCCTCCCCGACGACTGGATCGACGAGACCTACCGCGACGCCCTCCGTCAAGAGTATAACATCAGCATCAACGGCGGCAACGAGAAAGGCCAGTTCTACGCCTCGCTCGGCTACCTCAACAACGATGGTATCGTAATAGGCTCAGACTATGAGCGTTACACGGCACGCCTCAAAGCAAACTACCAAGTCAACCGTTGGATCAGTGTTGGTGGTAACGCCAGCTTCGCACATTCTAACACCAACACCGCCGACGAGGATGCCACTGGTGGCACCAACATCTTCTACCAAGCCGCTTTGATGGCACCCATCTATCCCGTCTACGTGAGGGATGGCGAGGGCAACATCCTCGTTGACGAATATGGCAAGGTAGGTGACTATGGTGACGGCACGACCTTCGGCTCCAGCTGCGTACGTCCTTACCTGACGCAGAGCAACGGCATCACCGACTCCCGTCTTAACACCTACAACACCGTCTCCAACACATTCAATATGAATGGCTTTGCGGACATCAACATCTGGGATGGCCTCAAGGCGACACTCAACGGAAGCGTCTACAACAGCTCAAACCGCATGACGCAGACCGTAAACCCGTATTACGGTTACGGACACATGAGCTATCCGCAGGGCTACGTCTACAAGTACAACTACAACTACTATTCTCTCAACTTCCAGGAGTTCTTGAAGTACAACAAGACGTTCGCTGATAAGCACAACGTCTCGCTCATGGCAGGTCATGAGAACTACAAGCACACCTACGACTACATGACTGGCGACCGTAAGAACATGTTCTCTTACTTCGGCAACCAGGAGCTCAACGGCGCAACGACCTACATCTCCAACAGCTCATATAAGAGCGAGTACATGACGGAGGGTTGGCTCTTCCGCGCCCTTTATGATTACAACGGCAAATACTTCGGCGAGGTATCTTATCGTCGTGACGCCTCCTCGCGCTTCCATCCTGACCACCAGTGGGGCGACTTCTATTCCGTTGGTGGCGCATGGATCATGACCCGTGAGAATTGGCTGAAGAATGTCAAGTGGCTCAACGTCTTGAAAATCAAGGCTTCCTTTGGTCAGAACGGCAACGACAACATTGACGACTTCCTCTATACCGACACCTACTCCATCGAGAAAGGCGACGGCGGCGAGATTGGTCTCGTGCTCCACAATGTCGGCAATGAGAACATCACATGGGAGACAGTAAGCAGCACGAATGTGGGTCTCGAGTTCGAGGTTCTCGGTAGCCGCCTGCGTGGTAATGCCGATTACTTCTATCGCAAGACGACCGACATGCTCTGTACCGTGCGCGTCCCTCTCTCCCAAGGCTATGCAGGCTACTCGTCTAACGTCGGCGACATGGAGAATAAGGGTGTCGAGGTCGAGATTGAGGGTGACCCCATCTCCAACAAGACTATCAAATGGACCATTGGCTTCAACCTTACGGCCTACAAGAACGAGATTGTCCGCCTCAATGAGGACAACAGGAATAACGACCTTGAGGGGCATGCCGGATACACCAGCGGCAGCTACTACTACGGCGAGGGCCTCCCGATGTACACATGGCGACTCCGCAAGTATGCTGGCGTCTCTTCTGACGGACAGTCGATGTGGTATATGCATGACGCCAATGGCAACTTGATTACCACGACCAACCCATCGGACATCACGGACGACAAGGACTACTTCAACTGTGGCACTGCGCTCCCTGATTTCTATGGTGGATTTAACACCAGTGTAGAGGCCTTCGGTTTCGACTTCAATATCGCGTTCACCTACTCCGTCGGCGGCAAGGCGATGGACTGGGGATACCAGAGCTTGATGTCCGTTCCTACCGCGGGTTCTACGGGCCAGGCGCTCCATAAGGACATCCTCAACGCGTGGTCGGCAACCAACACGAGCTCCGACATCCCACGTCTCCAGTTTGACGACACCTATTCCGCCACGACATCCGATCGTTTCTTGACCGACGCCAGCTGGCTGACGCTCCAGAACGTCTCCCTCGGCTACACGTTCTCCAAGGAGCTCATCAGCCACATAGGGCTTGAGAAAGTAAGGCTCTACGTCTCTGGCGAGAACCTCACCTACTGGAGCAAGCGCAAGGGCTTCGATCCGCGCATCAGCTATACGGGCTCCATCAGCAGCGACGTAAGCTACGCTCCGGCACGCACTGTAACGGCTGGCCTCACGGTTCAATTCTAAGTTCTAACGACGAAAAGAAGACTTCGATGAAAAAGAAATATATAGCAGTTCCCTTGGTCGCAGCGGCTCTATCGTTGAGTGGTTGCATGGACACCATCGAGCCTACCGATGTGGCCTCCAAGGATCAGGTGAACATGGACAGCGAGGCATTTGGCAAGCTTGTCAATGGTCTCAAATCCAAGATGATACAGTTGGATACCTATGGTTCTGAGTCGGGCAGCTTCACTGAGGCCGTGGCCGACTGGGGCTATCCATGCTACATGCTGTGGCGCGACATCTTGCTCGACGGCATGCCTACGACGGGCTCGGCGTGGAACTACCAGCGTTATTTCGAGGGCGCAACCAGCCTCACCTATTGCGCAGGCTATCCCTACTACTACTATTACAGCTTCATCAACAACGCCAACCGCATCATCGCGTCACGCACTGAGGAGGGCGCACCCGAGGGCATCAAGCAGTCGCTCGCCATCACGAGAACCTATCGCGCCCTCAGCTACTTCAACCTCACGATGATGTATGAGTATTTCAAGACCGGCATCGACGAGCTTGACCAAAAGGCTGCGGCAAATGGCGTCATGGGGCTTACCGTGCCTCTCGTGACTGAGAACACCACAGCCGACGAGAGCAAGAACAACCCTCGCGTCCCGTTCTACACGATGTACAAGTTCATATACAACGACCTCAAGATTGCCGAAGAGAACATCGGCTCTTACGCTCGCAGCGATAAGAACGACATCAACAAGGACGTCATCAACGGCATCATGGCACGTTTCTGGATGGCTGTCGGTTCTCGTTTCCTCCGCTACCCTGAGGATCTCCAGACGCAGCTGGAGCATGAGAGCGACGGCGACTATGCCGCTCTCGGCGTGACATCTGCCAACGACTGCTTCGCAAAGGCGGCAGAGTATGCCGAGAAGGTAGTCGCAGCAGGCTACAGCCCAGTAACTTCCGACCAGTGGCACGACGCCTCGACGGGCTTCAACACCGCCAACCAGGCTTGGGTGTGGGACTTCATGTTCAGTTCGACGGAGCAGACCCCGCGTTACTGGATGACCATCACCGGCACCCTCGCCATCGAGCCGACGTGGGCGTTCCCTGCCTACACTAAAGAGTACCGCTGCATCAGCAAGAAACTCTTTGACAAGATGCCCGATGCCGACTGGCGCAAGACCACGTGGGTAGACCCCGACGATGCCGGCGCAACGAAGGTGCCGTCGAAGTACGAGACGACCCTCAAAGACGAGACGGCAGCCACCATCTCCGCCAATACGCAATGGAGCCGCCTCCCAGCTTACTCCAGCCTCAAGTATCGCGCAGCGAGCATGGACTCTGAGGAGCAGGGCCTCCTTACCTCCATCCCCCTCATGCGCGTCGAGGAGATGTATTTCATCGAAATTGAGGCAGCCCTCCGCACCAATGGTCTTGCTGCGGCAAAGAGCCAACTTGAGTCGTTCCTCAACACATATCGCTACACTGACGGCTCATACGTCTGCAACGCTACAAACGCCGACGACTTCATAACCGAGATGATCGCTCAGAAGTACATCGAGTTCTGGGGCGAGGACGTCATGTTCAACGACTATAAGCGACTTGGTCTCCAAATTGACCGCACAGGCGCAGACAACAACTACCTTGAGGCCTACCAGCTGAAGTCCAAGGCCGGCTACGTGGCTCCATGGCTCAACTTCTACATCTCCGACGTCGAGAAGAGCTTCAACAAGGCGGTTGCCATGAACCCCGACCCGACCGATTGTGTCAAGATGTATTGCAAATAATTGATTTAGAGTACACATGAAAAAGGTTTTCTCTCATATATACATGCTGATGGCCGCTGCCATCTGCCTCACGGCCTGTGATGACAAGAACGACAGCGACTATACGCCAGGCACGCCGACGGCCGACGGCTGCATGCAAGTCTATTTTGACAACAGCAACGCAAGCGATTTCATAACCGAGCCTGGCGTCGGCTCCTCAATCGACGTATACGTATCGCGTGTTGACACGACCGAGGCTGCCGAGGTGCCAATTGTCTGCAAATCAGCGGCAAGCGAGCTTTCTGTGCCTTCGTCGGTCAAGTTCGACGCAGGTCAGAAGACGGCGACTTTGACAATCGGCTACGGCGATCTTAAAGAGTCGCAGAAATATGAGTTCAACCTCGCCATCGACGAGGCGTATGCCGACCACTATTCCAAGCTCGACGGCTCGACAACATTCAGTGGCTACGTCTTGGAGGCAGCATGGGCTACATACATCACTGGTGCGGAACTCGACTTCACCGTAGGCAGCACCGCCCTCACGTGGACAGTTGACATTGAGCGACTTGGCGAGACGGAGAGGTATTGCATCAAGAACTTCCTTGAGTCGGGTGTCGACCTGAAATTCTCTGTAGGCACTGATGCTGACGGCATGAGCGGCTACTATAAGGTGTTGCCCTACACCAACTATTACGACTACATCGACGAAACTGTCAACGCTTTCTATCTCTACGACACGGCGACTGGCACCTATCCTACGTGGACCATCGGTGGCAAGACCATCGTTGAGCTCTGCATCATGAGATCATACACAGGCTATGGCGACTACTCGTACATCTCCTTCAAGGAGGGATTTGCGCAGTTCGGCACCTACTGGACGACCTACGATGACGAGACGTATGACTACTACAACTACATCAAATTGTATTTCGACCCGATTAAGGAATAGCAGATTTAAAAAGCAATGTTTATGAAGAAGATTTTTAGCATTCTGCTTATGCTGTCATTCGTCATGGTGGGCTTCTCATCATGTGATGACGACAGCGATTCAACCGAAAAGACCCCGCTCGATTCGCCATCGGTCTCTACCGACGAGACCCACGTTAGCTCGCTCTCCTTCTCGTGGGCTACTGTCGAGGGCGCCACGCAATATGCCTATGAGCTTGTAGATGAGAGTTCTAACATCATAACAGGTGGCGTCACCTCGTCAACCTCCGTCATTGTCACGGGTTTGGCGGCCAACACCAGCTATACGCTCAACGTGTGGGCCTTTGCCGACGTGGCAGCCGACAAGACGACATCGCCTACGACATCCATCACGGCTAAGACTAATGCCATCGTGCCTCTCGACCAGCCAGACCCTGCCGCCACGACCGCCAAGGGTGTCGTGACAATCTCTTGGCCTGCCGTAGCCTACGCCGCAAGCTATAAGTATAGCTATACTGTTGACGATGAGCTCGTTGAGGGTGAGACCGAGACAAACAGCGTAACTCTCAGCAGCCTTGCCATTGGCGAGTACACCATCACCATCTATGCCGTTAGCGGCGACGAGGCGCATTCTGACTCTGAGCCTATCTCCCTCACCTTCACGCGCGCTAAGGCGGAGCTTTGGCGTAAGAGCGGTACCTATGCGGCATCGGCTACTGGCACATCTTATTCTGCCGAAATCGTATCTTACGACGATGGCTCTTACGTCATCGAGGCTCCATATGGCGAGGAAGGATATTCAATCTCCTTCACGACGACCGAAGGCTCGACGGAGATTACCGCCCTCGACGCCTATTATGAGAGTGGTGGCTACTACTATTACAGCGTAAGCGCGGATGGCAAATATGTTGCGATCTACACGGGTAGCGGCTTTTCTGAGTTCTCTGGCGACTCCAAGAGTGGTGAGGTTAAGTTCTACGCTTATCTCTACGACTCATCTGATAATTCTATCGGCTCAGGCTACGACAATTTCAAGTGGGGTGGCTCATCCAAGCCTATCACGATCGACCAGCTCGTAGGCACATATAGCGCGGCAGTCAAGGGCTCCGACTATTTCTCCAGCGATTGGTCCGTACAGGATGTCGACCGCACCGACGAGGTGACCATAAGCGCTAATGCCGACGGCACCATCACCATCCATAACTTCTATGATTGGGAGGATGACTTTGTCGCCACCGTCGACCTTAACGCTCGCACCATATCTATCCCCGCTACGGCGTGGGCTACAGACTACACGTTTGCGTCGATAACCTCTAACGCTTCTCCCGTCGTAGGTGTTGTTAATGATGATAACACTATCACATTCAGCGATTTCACTGCATGGTATGGCGGCTACTACTACATCAATGAGGGTACGACGTGCGTCATGACCAAGAAGGGTGAGAGCCTCACGGTCGAGAGCCTTGTCGGCACCTACGATGCGGCAGTCTCTTGCTACGACTATTTCACCTTTACTGACTGGGAGCTTATTGACCGCACCGACGAGGTGACCATCAGCGCAAATGAGGATGGCACGGTCAAGATTTCAAACTTCTATGATTGGGGTGAGGATTTTGTCGGATCTGTCGACCTTGACGCCCGCACCATCACCATCGAGCCTGTCGAGTCCTGGGGGGGGTACTACACCTTCGCCAGCACGACTGGCGTCAGCGACCCCGTCGTCGCCGTCATCAATGCCGACAAGACCATAACGGTAAGCAATTTCGGCGCATGGTATAACGATTACTCCTACATTTACTCGGGCTCGACCTGCGTATTGACAAAGAGATAAAAGTTCCTGTTGTTTATCAGTAAGTCCCTGGCCGTGAGTCCTTCATGGTCAGGGACTTGCTTTTGGGTGTGGGGGAATGCCTCCTCTGGTCTTGGAGGCGACTGCAATACAGAGTCATGGTCATGAGCCGCAACTTGTGCTCAGCTCTTAATGTACGGGTTAGTCCTCCTTATTATGTTGCTGCGCCAATCGTTTTACTTCATTGTCCAGCACGTAAGATCCACGTTTATCAGGATCTTGTATCTGAGTCAGCATTCGATATTGCGACCGATTCAAATGGGAACGCATTGCGTTCTCATTTGGGTATATCCCATAAAACTGTCTTTGATTGAGGAGTATCATGCGAAAATGCAGAATGTCTGCAATATCGTTTATTTTCCCCCGCCCGCAGTAATGCGGACGGGTTTTTCTTTTCACGACGGCACAACTCTTTGTTTTAGCATTTGGAGGCGTGACTTTGAAAGCATCCTTACTCCTCGTCGGGCTTTTCAAAATCTGTTTTCTTCATCATGTCGCGCCATTCCTGTCTCTGTTGCCGCTTCCGTTTCACAAACTCATTGTACTCACCACGATTGCGGTTCATGGTGTCAATGAGGAACTGGGCCATCTTGTGCATCTGGGTTGCAAACAAGACTGGAATAGCGTTGTCGTCTTCTGCATAATGACTGATGCTATGGTCAATTCCTTCTTGCATGTGCTCGAAAGCCTTGATAGGGTTCAACCCTCCAGTAATCACCGTATGTCCCAAATGCTTCAACTCTTGGCTGCGCTTGTTTGGGGCGAGAGGCTCAATGCTCGCAAGGTCTTCTTCCGGTTTGTCGCAGAGGCAGTAGTATAGCCAAATCTCGAAGCAAGGGTTGCTGATTATCCATTGCCCCGTATCTTCTTCATTATGGTTCTTTAGTATCTTGACCAGTTGCTCGTAGAATTCATCCACATCTGACAGCAGGAAGACGTTGTCCATTTCATCCAAATGGAAAACGTTACCGTTGAAGATGAACGTCTTTGTCTTTTGAATCTCATTCCATTGTTCTTGCATCTGGTAAGGTTGTAGTCCCTGCCCTTCTCTGGAGATGAACGCCACCCTCAAAGAGTGTAAGTCTCGTTGGCGAATCAATGTCCGCAGAAAATCGCGTTCTCTTTTTTCTCCGCCAGAGATAACGCAGACGATGCTATATGACATCACGCCATCCGTTTTCTCATAGCCTTTCAATTGACGATGTGTGGCAGATGGCACGCCAACAGCATCTGCAAAGGGGAGTTCTCCTCCTTTCGACTTTGGCATCAAGTCGAGAGCCTTGGTTTGCCGTTCGTATGATAGATTTCTTTTACTGGGCATTGTCTTCTATCAGCTTAACAAAACGAATGGCTCCATAACGCCCCTCGTTATATCCACGATACGGAGAAATCGTATGATGCTCCTTGAAGTCGTTGTGAGAATAGAGGATAGAAGCACCATCACGCTTATCCACGAACCAAATCTCATCCGAACGGAGTATGTTTTTCTCGTCCAACAATTGATTGTCGTGTGTGGTGAATATCAACTGGCCGTTAGTACCCTCTGTTTTTGCAAAATACTCTACGATTCCTTTCACCATCGTAGGACTAAGGCAGCAGTTGATTTCATCGACAACTACAGTCTTGCCCTGCTTGCAGGCATAATATAGAGCAGGAAGCAGCGTCAACGCCCGGATTGTGCCGTCAGACTGCATGCTGGTATCGAGCTGTCCGATATAACCATTCTTTCCCACATTGTCAAAGATGAGCTGATAGACCTTGCGAATCCCGTCCTTGACATTGATGGAGAGCACAGGTGCGCTATTGGCACTTAGAGACATAGATTTCACTTTGTCCATGTTGTCGGGCAAATTCTTGGCGATAGCGATATGTTGTTTTGCCCAACTGTCAAAATCGGACTCCTGGAGACTCATGGCGTTCACACCAACGCCCAAACAATGTACGAGTCCTTTTACGAACTCCATCATCGGCTTGTTGTCACGAAGCAGATCTATCAAGGTGGGCAAGAATGAGTGGACACCAATAATCTCCAACTTGCTCTTAAACCATTTGGCCGCCAATCCACACCGATCGTCAGTTACAATCGGGAACTCACTGTTCAAAGCCATCAGGGAGGACATTGGATTCCTAACCAACAGTTTCTTTGTGGCATCCACAATAGTAGAATCAACTTCTTTGGCAAATGTGACTTCTATGTTTTTCCGCTCATAGATTAGGTCAAGTTTTCCCACTTTGGGGAATGACTCGTAGAGTCCCTCCTTGACCACATTCTTAGTGCCGATCTCTATCTCATAGAAGTAGAAACGCTTATTATATTCAAATTCTACGGACAACGAGATGGGGGCATTTTCAACATTATCTTTCAACAGATAGAAGTACTTGTCAATCTCAATATGTTTGACAAAGTCCTTTTCCAAGGCAAAAGCCCGAATAAACTCCATCGCCTTCACCAAATTTGACTTGCCAGCTCCATTCTGCCCATAGATGGCAGCCTGCTTAAGCAGAGGAACATCACACAAATTCGTATATACGTGATTGGACATCTGAGTTCTTTTCATGTTTGGGAACATGTCAAACTGAACCTCATCGTCAAACGAGAGAAAGTTCTTTATAATCAGTCGGAGTAACATAATGCCAGATATTGAGGGTTATTACAATTGTTTTGTGGGAACGTATTCTACTCTATTGCAAATTTAGTGTCAATTTCTTGCATCCGTGAATTTTTCACGTGAAATCTTCATGCATGGATGATGTTTTAATGGCTTACAAATGTTCATTTGTTATATGTTATGTTTTTCACTTAAAGCCCGACCTTTTTGTCACCTTTCCATATTTCGTCCCGTTTGCTCGTCTAATATCATGACAAATAGCAAGTCAACCACAAAGTCAGTTATAAAGTAATTCTTTACTACTGCCGTCTGTTGGGTATTGATGTGAGTTAACAAAAACGCAGGGCGAAGCGCGTCTGCGCCCCGCCCCGTTTCATTTCTTCCCTCCGTGCAACGATGGCTACCGGATGGTGGTCAGAGCCTCCTCCGCCATAGCCTTGTACTCGTCGCCTGTGCAGGGCACGAAGATGAACGCCTCGTTGAAGATGCGGTATATCTCCGACCAGTTGTTGTCCTTGTCCTTGTACAGCTCCTCCAGCTTCTCGACCGCCGCACGGTGCTGAGCCTTGGGAATGTATGCGAGGGTGTCACCGACGTATCCGCCTCCCTCTGTATGGTGTCCATCAAGGATGACGTAGCGTGAGCACGTGTCGAGGAGCCCCCCTGTGATATATTCAAGACCTATTGAGACCTCCCTTGCGAGTATGCTGATGCGGTTGTTGACCGTGTCGATGCCAAAATTTCCCTCCTTGTTAGGGTCTGTATTTGGAGCAATTGTACATAAGCCGAAACCTCCACATATCTGACCTTCAAAATATTGGTATTGCATCAAATTAATGCTGTCGAAGCGACAAATCTCAGCGACCGTCATCGCCTCCGTTGAAGAAGCCGTTTTGTTCGTCTTGTTCTGACCATTGATGTAAATATAAGCGTAGTCGGGCAGCTTTCCGTCGTTATCGTCCTTACAGGAGAAGAGAAGCAAGGTGGATGCGAGAGCGGCTGCGGTGAGTAAAAGCAGGTTTTTCATGTTTGATTTTTTGTTTAGTCAGCTCCTAATATAATGGAAAAATCCATTGCAAGGAGCTGACCATTGCTTTTTTAACTATAAGTCCCGTAGTCGTAGAAGAATATCATGGCGTAGTCAACGTTTCCCGTGTTTTGTGGGTCGTAATGGTTGTTTCCCGTCATGAAGTGGACTCGCATGGAGTTCACCTCCACGTTGTCAAACATCAGCGTTCGGGCGTACTCCGTCGTGCCTGTGCAATAGTATGTGCCTTGCGCTGCGTAGTTTGTGACTCCCGTGTTGGTCTTCAAGTTATGGTACAGTATCACGTTGCCCGCATCTTCTCGATTAGTGGATGGGGCAGTGCTTCCTGCTACACGGTAGAGGTATGAGGCTTGGTAGCCCGTTTTTGCCGCTGTATTGAAAGACAGCTTGATGATAGCGACGAGCGGGTTAACCC
>CAVDBL010000011.1:0-83205 GCA_963607345.1 Bifidobacteriaceae bacterium | reverse complement strand
CCATTTTGACCTATATCGCAAAAACCACACTTTTTCAGCCTCCATTTTGACCTTTACGCCCGAAAAGCATCGATACTTTAAGAAAATTGTCAACAGAGCGCACGGTGGTTCTTCTCGACTACGACACCAACGAGGACATAGAAGATGCAAAGAAGCCGATGTCGCACGCTGGGCTAATCAAACGTTACGTCGCAGGGGAGCAAGAAAAGAATTAGCCCCCCAGACGGGGAAGGATGGCTAAAAAGTGAGCTGTTGATACTCAATTTCTCTGAGTATCAGCAGCTTTATACGTTTTGTTCGTTTCCAATTACTTCCCGATGCAGAAGTTCTTGAATATGTTCTCCAAGACGTCCTGACTGCTTACCTCGCCCGTTATCGATGCCAACGCGTCGGTGGCGTCGCGCAAGTCGGCCGACAATATCTCACCGCCCATGCCCGTATCCAATCCCGCGCTAACCCTCATCAGTGCCTCGCGAGCCGTCACCAAAGCCTCATAATGACGGGCGTTCGTCACGATCACATCCTCACCGCACACGTCGCCACCTTCCGATACGCACCTCACCATGGCCTCCTTCAACTCGTCCACGCCACGACCGTAGCGAGCCGACATCACAACGACGTCCGACGCACCGACCTTGCGACGCCAATCCTCAGTGACCCACGATGACGGGTCCGTCTCGCACGCGTCAGCCTTGTTGAGTGCCACGATGAGGCTCTGATCCTCACCCTTCATGACGGTCTTTATGTCCGACGCCTCACGTGCGGCAGCCTCCTCGCCCTGCGTGGCGTCAACCATCAACACGACGACCTGGGCTTTCTTGGCGGCATCTTTGCTGCGCCTTACGCCCTCTGCCTCAATCACGTCTTGCGTGTCGCGGATGCCAGCCGTGTCTATAAGGCGGAACGTCAAGTCGCCAATACTCAATTTCTCCTCGATGGTGTCGCGCGTCGTGCCCTTTATGTCACTCACGATGGCCCTCTCCTCGTTCAGCAACGCGTTGAGCAGCGTACTCTTACCAACGTTCGGCGCACCGACAATTGCCGTCGCCACGCCCTCTTTTATTGCATTGCCAAGACGAAACGAGTCCGCCAACCGCGTCACGACCATAAGTATCTCGTCCGTCAACTGCGTCAGCTCCCGGCGGTCGGCAAATTCCACGTCCTCCTCGCTGAAGTCGAGCTCCAGCTCCACGAGCGATGCGAAATGTATCAACTTCTCCCTCAGATCCGCCAACTGGTGCGAGACCCCACCCCTCATCTGGCTGAACGCCACCCGTCGAGCGGCCTCGCTGTCGGCGGCTATCATGTCCGCCACGGCCTCCGCCTGGCTGAGATCCATCTTGCCGTTCACAAAGGCGCGCTTGGTAAACTCACCAGGTCCCGCCATGCGTGCGCCAGCGTCAATCAGCGTCTGCAAGATCCGCCTCTGCACCAGCGTCGAGCCGTGGCACGACACCTCGACAGTGTCCTCGCCAGTATACGAGTGCGGTGCGCGAAACAGCGACACGACGACGTCGTCAATGGCGGCTCCCGTCTCGTCGACGATGGTGCCATAGTGCAACGTCCGAGCCGCCTGGTCCGACAGTTTCTTCACGCCCGTCATTGGACGGAACCTCTTGTCGGCAATGCCTATGGCGTCCGCTCCCGACAGGCGCAAGACGGCTATAGCGCCGCGACCGGCGGCAGTGCATATCGCGCAAATGGTATCAGATGTAATCATTTAGGGGTGTTTATATTCTCAAAGTTACTTTTTCACATGATTACGTCAAAATATGCACAGCCTCGCCGTTTTAAAAGTTGTATAATCGCGACAAATCAGATTACATATTTTCAGCAATGACCAATATCAAAAACATCGTCACGAGGCTTGCGGCAGCCTCCCTCCTGGCCACGATGCCCCTCTTGGCCACTTCGCAAATCATCTATATCGACGACTCCGGACGCGGCAACGACCCCTACGCCTCGGCTGGCCATTTCGCCTACGTCGGCGAGGCGGCTCACAAGCTCGACGCCATGGCGCCCACCTCACTACGCCTGCGACCCGGTCTCTTCAGCGAGCGTTTCGAGCTCAACAGGGCCTACATGATGGCTCTCGAGCCAACCAAGCTGCTCCAAAATTTCTACGCCGAGGCCGGCCTCAATAAGGAGTTCATGATCGGCAAAGATGGTCGCATCGACGGTTTCTACTGGGGTTGGGAGTCGCCAAGCGGTCAGCTCCGCGGTCACTTCCTCGGACACTATCTCTCCGCCTGCGCCTACACGTGGGCCGAGACGGGCGACGCCGAGATAGGACATCGTGCTGACTTCATCGTCGCCGAACTCGCCCGATGTCAAGAGCTTAACGGCAACGGCTGGGTAGGCTCCATCCCCGAAAAATACATGCGACTCATGGCCGAGGGCAAACCCATGTGGTCGCCACAATACACCCTCCACAAGACCCTCATGGGCCTCTTCGACGCCTACGCCATCATGGGCAACGTGCAGGCTCTCAACGTCCTCGACAAATTCGCCGACTGGTTCTACAAGTGGACGACAGAGTGCATCGAGGCCAACAATGCGGCTGCCATCATGGGCGGCGAGACAAGCGGCATGCTCGAGATATGGGCCGAGATGTTCGGTCTCGCTCGCGACAATAAGGAGCTCAACCTCGACGCCACAAAATACCAAAAGCTCATGGAGCGATACGGCAACCCATGGCTCTACACCCAACTCATGAAGGGCGAAGACGCCCTCTCCTCCGACCACGCCAACGCTTCCATCCCATGGTCGCACGGCGCCGCCAAATGCTACGAGGTCACGGGCGACGCCTATTGGCTCGACGTGGCTAAGGCCTTCTGGCGATGCGCAGTCCACGAGCGCGAGAGCTACTGCACTGGCGGTCAGAACGCTGGCGAGCACTGGGTTCCAAAAGGGCAGCTCGCCACTTTCGCTGGTGAGAACAACCAGGAGCATTGCACCGTCTACAACATGATGCGCACGGCCGACTACCTCCTCCGCCTCACTGGCGACGTCGAGTATGCCGACTACATCGAGCGCAATCTCTATAACGGCATCCTCGCGCAGCAACACCCATCGACGGGCATGGTCGCCTACTTCCTCCCCATGGCCGCCGGCTACACCAAGGGCGGCGAGAAAGGATGGGGACACCCGACAATGGATTTCTACTGCTGCCACGGCTCGCTCGTCCAAGCCCACAACCGCTACCCTCAATATATTTATTACCAAGACGATAGCGGCCTCACCATCAGCCAATACGTCCCTTCCGTCCTCTCGTGGGAACGCGACGGCAAGCCCGTCACCATCGAGCAAGATTTCGAGGGCAACCAGTGGAATAAGAATTGGGATGCCGACCGCTTCCGTATCCACATCAAGGTCAATACCAATAATCAAGACGCTGCGTTCGACCTCAAGATCCGCCTCCCATGGTGGCTCGACAAGAAGGCGCAAGTCTCCATCGACGGCAAGGCTGTCGCCGTCAACGCCTCCCACGGCTTCGTCTCCATCGGCAAGACGTGGCATGACAACGAGGTCGTCGTCGATTTCCCCGATCGCCTGTGGTCCGAGCCTCTCCCAGGAGACCCGTCCATGGTGGCCTTCATGGAGGGCCCGATAGTCCTCGCCTCCGAGTCCATCGAGCCAACCCTCAAGGGCAATGCGGCAAATCCGTCGTCATTCCTCCGCCGCGAGATCGACCAGCAGTACCGCACCGTCCGATGGACGCAGAGCCACTATCGCACCGTCGGGCAGCAAGACCTCATCCGCCTCAAGCCTCTCTATGAGGTGGGCGACAAGCCCTACACCATCTATTTCCCCGTCTCTAAGACAAAATAACACACTCACAATAAGGAAGCGCGCCCTCCCGACGGTCTCGTCAGGAGGGCGCGCTCGTTTTGCCTTAATCGCCTAATTGCTTAGAATGGAAGGTCGTCGGGGTTGCCGCCATCGGTCGATGGGGCTGGCTGCGCAGGTGCCGCCGGGGCTGCCGGCTGCTGAGGCGCGAAGCCTTGCTGCTGTGGCTGATAGCCGCCCATAGGCTGCTGAGGCTGGTAGCCGCCCATGGGTTGCTGTTGGTACCCCCCCATAGGCTGCTGCTGGTAACCCATGGCAGCCTGTGCGTTATATGGGCTGATGCGCCATGCGTTGAGGCGGTTGAAGAACACGACCCTGCCGTCCTGAGCCGTCCACTTGCGACCCTGCAGGTCAAAGTCGACTACTATCTCCTGGCCAATCTGAAAATTGTCAATAAGATTCGTGCGGTTGTTGGTCAACTGGAAAAGAACGTGCTCAGAATACTGGCTGTTCTGAGCCTGGATTTCCAACACAAACTCCCTCACCTGAAACGTCTCGGTCCTCTTGACCAACTCATGGACTTCTTCCAACTTGCCTATTACTTGCATGTTACCTGTTATTTTAAATTACTGATATTCAATTTATATCTCGCAACGACACACCGATGCGATGCGCAAATTTATGCATTCCATCTGACAATCCGACCAGCCCACTACTCCATAATTGTCGCTATGAGCCGTCTCTCGCCTCCGTAATTCCTAAATTCACAAAGATATATGCCCTGCCAAGTCCCCAACGCCAGCCGTCCGCCGCGGATCGGGATCGTCACCGACGTCCCCACTATCGTCGATTTGCAGTGCGACGGCATGTCGTCGGGTCCCTCGTCCGTATGGTCATACAATGACGGGTTCTCCGGCACTATCCTGTCCAACGCCCTCGACATGTCGCTCCTTACGTCAGGGTCGCAATTCTCGTTTATCGTCAACCCGCAACTCGTATGGCACACAAACAAATGTAAAAGCCCGACATCGGGCAACTCTGGCAATCGCGACACCACGTCGCCTGTTATCAAGTGGCAACCGCGACGACGCGCAGACAATATGATTTCTACCTGTTTCATTTCCATTATTCTCTTTTTCGTTAAAGATATCACTTTTCACGCACTGCCACCCACCACTCTGTTAAAAACTTACTTACAACTAAAAAATCTTCTTAACTTTGCAGAGGTCACAGTGCCCCTCCAAAAACCAACGCCTTGCGCCACATCTATCGTAAATGACAAACTCCCAGCGCCTTCACACCCTGTCGTGCGCCTTCTGCGCAATTGCCCTCCTCACGCTCTTCCTATGCTGCGGTAAGGCAATCGCCTCAACGTCAATATCTTTCAAACATATCGGCATCGAGTCGGGCATCTCACACCCTCGCGTCAACGACATAACCATCGGCAGCCGAGGCTTCGTATGGGTCTCCACTCTCTGGGGCGTCGACCGCTTCGACGGCGACGAGACCATCCCCCTCGCCATGCCCGACAACCTCACTCCCGCCACACAAATCATCTCCACCCAAGAGCTCGGCCCCGATTCCCTACTCGTCAAAACCACAACAGGCTTCCTCCTCTACTCGCGCAGCGCTGCCGAGTTCCGCCCCATCGGCAATCTCTTCACGCATTTCGGAGTCCAACACGTCGACGACGCCTGGGTCGACAACCGTGACAACCTATGGGTCCTCTCCGGAGCCCACGTCTTCGTCCAACCAGCCAACGGCGACAGCAAATCTTTCGCCCTGCCACCCGACGCCACTGTCGTCACAGCCTGCAACACGCGTTTCGGCATCGCCATCCTACTCTCCAACGGCAACGTCCTCCGCTGCTACGCCCCAAACGATGGCGACATGCCCGCCCCGCAAACCACAGTGTCCCCGCTCACCAACGGGTGCCGACGCCTGAAAGCCGATTTCGACGGCAACCTCTGGGCTCTCTCCGCGCAAGGCGACTCCCTATGGTTCAGCCGCTTGTCAGGCAACGACTGGGAGCTCGTCAACACGTCAACCATCTGGCCCAATCCCGCGCCCAAGAACATCATCGACATCGCCGCCGACACGTTCGACCGCGTATGGCTCGCCACGCAGCACGACGGGCTCTACGTCCTCGACTTCCAGTCCAACAAGTCCTTCCCCATCCGACGCGACCCCTTGCGCCCAAACGGGCTGCGTAGCAACGACTGCACTTGCGTCACGACATCTAAAAACGGATACGTCTTCGTCGGCTACACCTTTAGCGGATTCTCCTTCCACCACCCGACAAGCTTCATCTTCAATAGCGTCACCCTCCCCAACCCGCTCCACCGCCTCGTCGACGTCAACGCCATAGCCACACACGACGGCTTCGCCTACGTGGCCACGGCCTCCGAGGGGCTCTTCGAGGTCAATGTCGCCACGCTCGCCTCCTCACAACTCACGCCTCCCTCCTTAGGCTCCATCGACAATGTAGCCGTCCAACCCGACGGCACACTGTGGTTCTCTTTCAATGGCGGACGTGTGGGCTACCGACGCAAAGGCGCCCCCCCCGCCTTCCCCGAAAAAGACCTGCTCCCCTCCGCCTTGCGAAGCGGCATCCCTTGCCAATTCGCCGTCGACAAGGATGGCAACCTCTGGGCCGCCTCCAACAACGATGTCGCCGTCATCCCACAAGGCTCAGCCCTCGACGGCGTCATCGAATTCAAAGCCTCCGACGTCGTCGTCCACATGTCGCGCCCTGCCAAGGGGCCAGGCGTCGCCATCCTCACGCGCTCCGACATCGTCCGTGCCTCACGATCTCTCTTCACGATCCACGTCGACACTCTCATCAACCAACGTCTGGCGTCTTTCCGCCCGACTGACGTCGCCATCGACGACGACAACACCCTTTGGGTCGCTTCTCTCAACGCCGTCAGAGCCTACACCTTCGACGCGCAACACCATTACGCCTCCGTCGGATCCATCAACGTCAACATGCCCGTCGCGCTCGTCACAAGCGACAGGGGCGGCATCGTCGTCACCACGCCGACCGACACCTACGCCCTGCGCTTCGCAGCCTCCGACGACAACCCCTCTCCACACTTCATAACCGAGTTCCACCCACGCCCCGAACCACTTCTCGAAGGAGCAGCCAATACCTACGCCTCTTGCCTCATGCCCGACGGCAACGTATGGATCGGCGCCGAGAACGGCGTCGTCGCCTACTCGCACTCTTTCTTCAAACACGAAGATCTGAGCAACATCACATTCTGCTCCCTCACCGCCAACGGCAACATCGTCGTGCCGGAACAGAAGATCGACGACATTACAATCCTCAAGTCCGCGCTCCCCTACGCCGACCACATCCAGCTCCCCACCTCGTCCGACGTATTCACCATCCATTTCGCAACCATCGGGCACGCCCCACAATCCTACTCCTACGTTTGCGAACTCGAGGGCTCCAACACGCCACCACTCTGCACCACAGAGCCTTTCTACACTTTCCACAATCTTCAGCCCGGCTCCTACACCCTCACAGTCCGAGCCAAAGATCCCGCCGGCAAGCTCTCTTCCGATTACGCCACGATCGACGTCTCCATCCGCACCCCATGGCGTGAGTCCTCCTGGGCAAAAGGCTTCATGGTCACCGCCGCGCTCATAATGGCCATACTCTTCACCTACATCGTCATGAGCTATCTCAACGCCGCTAAAATCAATGAGATGGCCAAGGCGCAAGCAAAAAAAGCCATGAGCACCGCCGAGGTCAACCAGCTCCGACGCGAAGCTCTCGTCGGCATGGCGTCCGACCTCTCCGACGCACTCCTCCCGCTCGCCACCGACATCAACAAAATTTCCCACCTCAAAGGTGTCCCGCAAGATTCGCGAATCAAAATCATGCACCTCTGCGACCGCGTCTCGGCCGCCAACGCCATGATTGCCAACGCCATACAGACTGCCGAAGTCGTCGTCTTAGGCGAGTCCAAGCCCATTCGAAACGACATCTGTGCCTACATCAAGCAGATATGCGAATCCATGACCAACATCACGCGCGGCCACGTCTACGTCCTCTACACCACCTCGCCACGCTCCCTCCTCACCACTTTCGACCCCCTCATGCTCCGTTTCATCCTCGTCGACATCCTATCCGATGCCGTCGTCGTCGCGCAAGACATTGGCTACGTGAAAGTTAAGGTCGAGGCTGGCAAGTTCGAATCCAACGTCGTCTCCATCACTATCTCAGTCGGAGGCGTCGACACCACAAACAGCCGCTATTTCTCTGGTGGAAGGCTCAAACTCCGACACCCCATAGCCGTCCGCCTCGAAATGATGGACGCCAAGCTCTCCGCCGTCGACAACGGCGACGGCATCAAATACGCAATCCTCCTCATCCCCCTCAAATAGGCGGTCCACACCCTTTTGCCACCAATCCGCCTTTTTTACATTGAAAAATTATGTGAAAAAGACGCTATTTCCTATCTTTGCACGTTGAACTACGCCCCTTTGACGGCTTCACGACAACCTACGCCGCAGCCGCTGAAGGGCGATACGCCACGTAACGAATTAAATATCAAATATCAATAGAGCTATTTTTACAAGATGGCAGCACTTCAAACATTGAGGAACAAGGCCGCTTGGTTCATCACCGGCATCATCGCCTTGGCACTCCTGGCTTTCATCCTGACCGACCTCCTCGGCAGCGGCAACAGCCTTTTCATCGACCGTGAGACAGTCGGCGTCATTGACGGACAATCTGTCAAAATACAAGAATTCCAAAATAAGATAGAGAACGCCGAGCAGTTCGCTAAAATGAACTCCCAAGGCTCCCTCTCCGAGGACGCTCAAAACCAAATCCGTGAGCAAGTTTGGAACGACGAGGTCGCTTCCATCACCTTCGGCAAGCTCTACGAGAAAGCTGGCATCGCCGTCACACCCGACGAGCTCCTCGATATGGCCATCGGTCAGAACATCGCGCCAATCCTCCGCCAGCTCTTCACCAACCCCCAGACCGGCGTCTACGATAAAGCGCAAGCAGAGAACTTCCTCCGCAACAAGAACTCAGACCCTCAGGCCTACTTCTTCTGGGCTAACGTCGAGGCGCAACTCAAGCAGAACCGCCTCACTGAGAAATACATGAACCTCCTCAGCCAAAGCATCATCTGCAACAAGGCGCAAACCGAGGTCGAGCTCGCCAAGCGTGCCAACGCTTTCAACGTCAGCTTCGTCAACGCTCGCTACTCCCTCATCCCCGATAGCACCATCAACGTCTCCGAGTCCGAGATCCGCGACCGCTACAACAAAGACAAGGAACTCTACAAGGTTCCCGAAGGCCGCGACATCGAGTACGTCTCCTTCCCAATCCGCCCAACAGACCTCGACCGCGAAGAGACCCTCAAGACCCTCGAATCCCTCAAGGCCGATTTCGCTAACCCCGAGACCAACGCCTACGACTACGCTCAGATGAACTCTGAGACCCCCGCAACAGAGCGTTTCCTCCGCGCCGCACAGCTCAACTCCGCTCTCGCCAAGTTCGTCGAGACCGCACAAGTTGGTGAGGTCTACGGTCCCTACGCCGACGGCGCAACCTACAAGCTCTCACGCCTCGCCGCTGTCGCCATGCGCCCCGACTCCGTTAAGGCTCGCCACATCCTCATCCGCGACAACAAGGAGCTCGCCGATAGCCTCCTCAACGTCATCAAGAAAGGTGGCAACTTCGCCGAGATCGCTCGCCAATACAGCCAAGATCCAGGCTCCGCTATCAACGGCGGCGACCTCGACTGGTTCAACGACGGCGTCATGGTTCCTACTTTCAACGAGGCTTGCTTCACTGGTAAGAAAGGCGATGTCGTTCTCGTCCAGTCTCAGTTCGGCTACCACATCATCAACATCCAAGATCGTGGCGCCGAAGTCAAGAAGTACAGCATCGCTACCATCGAGAAGTCCCTCCAGTACAGCCAGCGCACCCAGCAGCAAGTCTACGCTCAAGCCAACGCCTTCGTCGCTAACATCAAGGACGCCAAGACCTTCGAGGCTGTCGTAGACACCGCCAACATCATCAAGCGTGTCGGCCGAGCCATCCGCCCCAACGCTCAGTCCATCAACTCCATCCGCCACGCTCGCGACATCGTCAAGTGGGCTTATCAAGATGCCTCCATCGGCGACGTCTCCAAGATCTTCCTCTGCGATGACGAGTTCATCGTAGCAGTCCTCACCGGTGAGCAGGAGCAAGGCTACGCCAAGATCTCCGACGTCTCCGCCGGCATCGCCAACACCATCCGTCGCGACAAGAAAGCCGACGTCGTAGCAGCTGCCACCCAAGGCAAGAGCCTCAGCGAGATCGCCGAGCTCTACAACACCAAGGTCGACACCGCCGCCGCCGTCTCCTTCGCCCTCAACAGCGTCCCAGGCGCAGGCATGGAGCCAGCCCTCGTCGGCAAGATCGCGGCTTCCGAGCAAGGGCAAGTCGTCACCGGCGTCAAAGGCAACAACGGCACCTACGCGTTCGTCATCAATAGCTCTGAAGAGCAGCCCGCAACCGAGGAGCAGGTCCGCCTCTCCTACGCACAGCGCGCTCAGCAAGTGCCCTACATCGTCCGCCAAGTCGTTACCGATGTCGATATAGAGGACAATCGCATCAAGTTCTATTGATCCTTAAGCTCTAAGATATTAGCAAAGGCCGCGACCCCGTAACTGGTGTGTCCGGCCTTTGCCTTTTCCGCATAAAAAAAGAAGATCCACAAGCCTCCCTTAAATGGCAGACAACAAAACACAGTCTCCTGCGTCACAATTCCTGCGGCTCTATCAAGACGACAACCGAGTCAACGCGCTACGACAGCACTTCAACGCCAACGATGACAAGAAAGCTATGTCCGTCGCCGCGCTCGTAGCTTCCGCCCGCGCCGCCGCCATAGCCGCCACAGGCGGAAAACGAATCGTCGTAGTTTGTGCCGAACGCGACGACGCGCCCTACGTCTATCAGGATCTCTGCTGCCTTCTCGGCGATGCCCGTGTCTTCTTCCTCCCCTCTTCCTTCCGCCACGCTCCAAAGTCCGACGGCTACGACGCACAAAACGTCCAGCTCCGTACCGAAGCCCTCTCACACTTCTCCACGGCAACTGACCCCGTCGTCGTGACCTATGCCGCCGCCATGGCCGAGAAAGTCCCTGCCGCGCAAGTCATGGCAAACGACTTCCTCACGCTCCACCGCTCCGACAAAATAAGCCAATCATTCCTCGTCGACACGCTCCTCGAGTACGGGTTCAACAGAACCGACTTCGTCTCCGCGCCTGGCGAGTTCTCCGTCCGAGGCAGCATCGTCGATTTCTTCTCTTTCGCCGCCGACAGCCCCACGCGCGCCGACTTCTTCGGCGACGAGATCGACTCCCTGCGCTCCTTCGAGCTCGACACACAACTCTCCACCGAGAAAATCGAGCAGGTCAACATCGTCCCAGACCTCGCTCGCAACGACCAGCAGAACAACTCCCTCACCCCTTTCTCCGAGTCCCTCCCACCCGACACGTACCTCTGGTTCGTCTCGCGGTCCCTATGCGCCGAGATGATCGACGCGCACTATAAGTCCGTCATCGAGAGCGACGACTCCTCACACCCCATTTCGCTCCAAACGTTCTGCACCTCACAGCAATGGCTCGATGCCGTCCATTGCCGATGGGTCGACATCGTCGATGCCAAATCCGATGCCGACGCCAATTTCCTAACCGTCCCACAACCTCTCTTCAAGAAGAATTTCGACCTCCTCGAAGACGATATATACTACAAGTCCGCCGACGGCTACCGTGTCTTCCTCATCTCCGACAATAGCCGACAGCTCCAACGCCTCCGCTCCATCCTCAGCGAGCGTAAGCGCAAACTCTCCTACTCCGAGCTGACCCTCGCGCTCCATGGCGGCTTCGTCGACAAGCAGGCGCGCGTCTGCTTCTACACCGACCACCAAATCTTCGACCGTTTCCAACGTGCCACCCTGCGCAACGACCAGATGCGCCAACAGCAGCAGAGCATAACGCTCCGCGAGCTTTCCGCACTCAACGTCGGCGACTATGTCGTGCATATCGACCATGGCGTTGGCGTCTTTGGCGGTCTCGTCACACAAACACAAGGTGGAAAGACTTTCGAGGCAATAAGGCTCACGTTCCAAGGCGGCGACACCCTGCTCGTCAATGTGCAGTCCATGCACAAGATAAGCAAGTACCGCGGGCGCGACGGCGTTCCTCCCAAAATCGAGAAACTCGGCTCCGCCCACTGGGAGAGGCTCAAGTCCAAAGCCAAGAGCCGTGTCAAAGACATCGCCCGAGAGCTTATCGCCCTCTACGCCAAACGCAAGGAGGAACAAGGTTTCGCCTTCTCACCCGACTCCTTCCTCCAGCAAGAGCTCGAAGCCTCTTTCCTCTACGAGGATACGCCCGACCAATACAAAGCCTCCCGCGCCATAAAAGCCGACATGGAGCGCCAAGCCCCTATGGACCGACTCATCTGTGGCGACGTCGGCTTCGGCAAGACCGAGCTCGCCATCCGTGCGGCTTTCAAAGCCGTCGCCGACGGCAAGCAAGTCGCCGTCATGGTCCCTACAACCGTCCTCGCCTTCCAACACTACAACACGTTCCGCTCCCGACTCCAAGGTCTCCCCTGCAAAGTCGAATATATCAGCCGCCTCCGCAAGTCTTCCGAGATCCGCGAAGTCCTCAAGAGGCTCGCCTCGGGCGACGTCAACATCATCATAGGCACCCACCGCCTCATCGGCAAGGATGTCAAGTTCCACGACCTCGGGCTCCTCATCATCGACGAGGAGCAACGTTTCGGCGTCGGCGTCAAGGAGAAGCTCCGCGAGCTCAAAGTCAATGTCGACACCCTCACCCTCTCCGCCACGCCCATCCCGCGTACCCTCCAGTTCTCCCTCATGGGTGCGCGAGACCTCAGCGTCCTCGCCACGCCACCAGCCAACCGACAGCCAGTCGTGACAGAGGTGCAGACCTTCAGCGAGGAGGCCATGTCCGACGCCATCAGCTTCGAAGTGGCACGCGGCGGTCAAGTCTTCATCATCAACAACCGAATCGAGCACCTCATCGAGCTGCAACGCATCATCGCCAAGCTGCTACCACAAGTCCGTACCGTCGTCGCGTATGGTCAGATGGAAGGCACCAAGCTCGAAAGCATCATGCTCGACTTCATCAACGGCGACTACGATGTACTCCTCGCGACAACCATCATCGAGAGCGGACTCGACATCCCTAACGCCAACACCATAATAATCAACAACGCCCACCTCTTCGGCCTCAGCGAGCTCCACCAGCTCCGCGGACGCGTCGGAAGAAGCAACAAGAAAGCCTTCTGCTACCTCTTCGCGCCGCCACTCTCAACTCTTACTCAAGAGGCGCGACGCCGCCTGCAAATCATCGAGGAGTTCTCCGACCTCGGGGCTGGCTTCAACATCGCAATGCAAGATCTCGACATCCGCGGCGCAGGCAACGTCCTCGGCGCCGAGCAGTCCGGCTTCATAACCGACATGGGCTACGAGACCTACCAGAAGATCCTCTCCGAAGCCGTCATCGAGCTGAAGACCACCGAATACAAGGAGCTCTTCAATGACCAGCAACAAGCCGCTGCCGCTTGCGACGCCATACCACAATTCGTCGCCGACACGCAAATCGAGACCGACGAGGAGATCCTATTCCCCGAAGACTACATATCCAGCATCCCCGAGCGCATGAGGCTCTACAAGGAACTCGACTCCATGAGCCGCGACGAGGATATCGACAAATTCGCTTCCGAGCTGACCGACCGATTCGGCCCTCTCCCTCGCCAAACCTCCGAGCTCCTCGAAGTCGTCAAGATCCGCATACGATCACAAAAACTCGGCATCGAGCGAGTCATGTTCAAAAACGGACAAGTAACTTTCTACTTCGTCTCCGACAAGAACTCAGCCTTCTACCAGTCGCCAATATTCTCCGCCATTATAAACTGGATTCAAACGCACCCGCGCAAAGCCCAGCTCAAACAGGTCAAGGAGAAACTCTCCATGGTCATAAAGGACGTCCCGACCCTCGCCGACCTCCGAACGCTCGTCGACGACATCCTCGCGTCCTGCCAACAGCCCTCCTCCCCAAACGCTTAACACCATACAACTAACATGGACTCCATCTTAGCAGGCAACATCATCATCCTCCTGACAATGCTCTTCCTCTCCGCCTTCTACTCGGGCAGCGAGATGGCATTTCTCTCCTCCAATAAACTCCTCATCGAGATCAAAAGAGCAAAACACCCAAGGCTCGCCAAGATGCTCGACATCTTCTATGCCCGACCCTCGCTCCTCATCGCCACAATACTCGTCGGAAACAACGTCACCATGGTCATCTTCGGCCTCGTCTTCTCCGACACCGTCGGCCCCATCCTCGGAGCCCACATCCACTCCGACACCCTCATACTCCTCCTCCAGACCATCCTCTCAACCATCATCGTCATCGTCACTGGCGAGTTCCTCCCAAAAAGCCTCATCCAGATAAACCCATCCTCCGTTCTCTACGCCTTCGCCATCCCGCTCTTCTTCTTCTACATTATCTTCTACCCCATCGGAATCATAATGCAGAAGATCGCGACTTTCTTCATCCGATACATCCTCCGCTCCCCAACACCGCAAAACGATGCCGCCATCATACCTGGCAGGGTCGATTTCGACGAGCTCGTAACCAAACAAGCCGAAAAAGCCGACGGTACCGACTCCGACGTCAGCCTCGAAGCCAAACTCATGCGCAATGCGCTCGACTTCTCCAAAATCAAAGTCCGCGACTGCTACGTCCCAAGAACCGACATGGTCGCCATCTCCATAACCGACACCGTCAAACATCTCCACGAGAAATTCATCGAGACCGGATACTCCAAGATCCTCGTCTACCGTGGCTCCTTCGACAACATCGTCGGCTACGTCCACGTCTCCGAAATGTTCCAAGACGCCAAGACCATCAACGAGATGATGTCTCCCATTGCCGTCGTCCCCGAGACCATGAGGGCAAACCTACTCCTCAGACAGTTCACCAGCCAGCACAAGAGCATCGCCATCGTCGTCGACGAATTCGGTGGCACGTCCGGACTCATAACTCTCGAAGACGTCCTCGAAGAGATCTTCGGTGAGATAAATGACGAGCACGACGAAGACGACATCATCCTCAACCAAGTCGACGAGCACACCTTCATCTGCTCAGGCCGCGCCGAGGTCGACGACATTAACGAGAAATTCGGACTCCACCTCCCAACCTCCGACGACTACGACACCCTCGCCGGCCTTATCCTCAGCGAGAAACAGTCAATCCCCGCCCAAGGCGACGTCATCACGATCGAGGACTACGAGATGAAAATCATCCAAGCTGGCCACGCCACAATCGACAAAGTTCAACTCTCCATCCTCTGACAAAACGGACACAAGACCCTGCGCCACACATCAGTTCAAAATATCACTGATAATTAAAAATAAAGGCATATATTTGTACTCCGTAACGCATCGGGCGGCTCTGACACTCTCAATGCCAACGTTTGCGGAAGTATCCATCACAACCTCCACAAACACCCCTGCTTGACACACCAACCTCACGACTCTTGCTCGCAAGACGTCAACTACTACAAACTACAAAATCATCCACAGAGCATAAAATGAAAAAACTTTTTTGCGCCCTCACCATCGCTGCGGCAATGCTCACCTCTTGCCAAAACGCCCAGAACAACAACAGCGGCGCTGTGGCTCCTGCTGACTCCACATCCCTCAGCATCGCTTTCGTCAACACCGACACTCTCCTCAGCCAATACGACTACGCCATAAAAGTCTCAGAGTCCCTCAACAGCAAGGCCGAGACCTCTCGAACCAACTACAACGAGAAACTCCGTATCTTCAACCAAGAGCTCGCAGAGTTCCAGCGCAAAGTCCAAAACAACGGCTTCCTCTCCATGGAGCGCGCACAGAATGAGCAAAACCGCCTCCAAAACGAGGAGCGCAACCTCCAGATGCTCAATCAGCAACTGAGCCAAGAGCTCATGCAAGAGCAAGCTCGCCTCACGACCGAGCTCCGCGACACCGTCTCCAACTTCCTCAAGCAATACGCCGAAGGTCGCTACAAGCTCATCCTCAACAACAACATGTCTAACGACCTCATCCTCTACTCCATCCCCGCAATCGACATCACTGCCGACGTAGTCAAGGCTCTCAACGACCGCTACGCCAGCGCAAACAAGAAATAAGCCTCTGCCCCTTAAAGGCATACGGCATCCCCACAAGGGAGGTGGTCCTACCGACCGCCTCCCTTTGCTTTTCTCCCCACTTTTCGCTATCTTTATAGAGCAAAAGTAACAGTTACCGACTTCCTCATGGACCCACATAACGCCCCACTCTCCCCTCTCGGCTGCATCGATGCCGTCTCCGAAATCATCGGTCTCGGACTCCCTCGCCACGAGACCCTAAAACAAGTCGCCGCCACTCTCCCTAAAGCCTTCTCCGCCAAGGCCGCCGCCATCATCGACTACGCCGACCTCCACTACCCAACCGACTCCTACTCCCCCTCGCCAAACTTCATCGCCGCCGACTTCGTCACCATCGACGACCGTAAGGGGCGAGTCGTCATAAACTCCCAAGACGCCAACCTCCACTTCTCCTCCGACGACAGGCGGATGGTCACCGTCGTCGCCAAACTCGTCTGCGGCTTCATCGACAGCTTCCGTGGCCGCGACATTTACGCCAGCCGACCTCGCGAGAATGGCACTTCCGTCAGCGAGGATTTCCGCAAAGCCCTCACGACAGACAAGAAGCCACTCCAGCTGTTCTTCAACAAGCAGGTTCTTGATCGTTATGTCTATCTCGACATGATGAAATACAAGATCCACAACATCCTCTTCGTCGCGACGCTCTACGACGCCTTCACCCTCGAAAACGACGACAGCTTCTTCGAGCAGTTCATGGGCGAGATCTACCAGTACAGCCTCTTCTCCCTCCCTCGCATCACTGGCGTTGCCTCTCCCGAGGAGGCACTCGAGCTCATGAAGACCACGCGCTTCGACATGGCGCTCCTCATGGTCGGCATCGACCTCGACCGCCCAATGCAGTTAAGCAAAGAAATCAAGGATCGACAACCTGACATTCCCGTCTATCTCCTCGCTTCACAACGCAGCAGCGTCAAGCAAGTCGAGAAGAAAGCGCAGCAATGGCCTTCCGTCGATAAGGTCTTCGTCTGGGGCGGAAACTCCGACGTCATCTTCTCAATCGTCAAATCAACCGAGGATGCCGTCAACGTCGTCGACGACACGCGCATAGGCCTCGTCCGCGTCATCCTCCTCGTCGAGGACTCCCCAGAATACTACTCCAAATATCTCCGCATCCTCTTCTCAACCGTCTTCGGACAAGTCCAAAAACTCCTCCAAGAAGAAGACCGTAACGAGATAAACCGCGTCTCCAAGATGCGCCAACGCCCAAAAATCCTCCATGCGCGCAACTACGAGGACGCCATGTACATCATCGAGCGATACCGCGACTACCTCCTCTGCGTAATATCCGATGTCGAGTTCGAGCGTGGCGGCAAAATGGACGACCGCGCCGGATACCACCTCCTATCGACTCTCAAACGCGAGCTGCCACAGCTCCCCACAATTCTCCAAAGCGCAGTCCCGTCCAATAGGCAACTCGCGCAAGAGCTCGGCGTGTCGTTCCTCGACAAGGATTCAGACTCCCTCACCACAGACATCAACAACTTCCTCACAAGCCGACTCGGCTTCGGCGATTTCCAGTTCCGAAACAAGGAAGGCAAACCCGTCGCGCAAGCTCGTGGCATCAAGGAGTTCGAGACCGTCTTCCGCAACATCCCAAGCGACAAGCTCAAGCTCCAATGCCGCGGCTACCGCATATCCTCCTGGCTCATGAGCCGCGGCGAGATCCCCTTGGCTCGAACCCTCCACGCCATATCTCTCTCCGACTATGACGACCCCGAAGTCTTCCGCTCCGAGGTCATCCGTCTCATGGACGAGTACCGCGACGACCGCCGACGCGGCAAGAAACTCGACTACGACGAGGTCGACATCCCCGACGAGAAGAACATCATCATGCTCTCCCCGGGCAAGCTCGGCGGCAAAGGGCGCGGACTCGCCTTCATAAACACCCTCATCCAGAACATGGACACTGCGGAGTTCGACGGCAAGCTCAACCTCCGCATCCCCATAACGGCCATCGTCGGAACCGACGAGTTCGCCGATTTCATGGAGCGTAAGGATCTCATGACATTCGCCATGTCAAACCCTCCCTACGACGAGCTCCGCGAACGTTTCGACGCCGCCCCTCTCTCCGACCGCCTCCTCAAACGACTCCGACGCTTCTGCTCGCAAGTCCGACGCCCACTCGCCGTTCGCTCCAGCTCCCTCTCCGAAGACTCCCTCAACCAACCCTTCGCCGGGGTGTTCGATACCTATCTCGTCCCCAACAATGCCGACACCCCCGATGAGAACGCGGCAGCCGTGGCGCAAGCCATCAAGATGGTCTACGCCTCCATATACTCCCCGACAAGCCGAGCCTACTTCCAAAGTGCGAAAGTCAATATCGAGAAAGAGCAGATGGCCGTCGTCATCCAAGTCCTCGTTGGCAATGACTACAATGGCTTCTACTATCCCCACGTCAGCGGCACGGCCCAAAGCTTCAACTACTACCCCGTTGCCCACATGCTCCCCGAGGAGGGTTTCGCTGTCGCGGGTTTCGGTCTCGGCTACTACGTCGTGGGCGGAAGCAAGGCGTTCCGCTTCTCCCCAGTATGGCCTGCCGTAGACACCATGTCCGTCCAAGATATGGTTCGCAATACGCAAGTTGACTTCCTTGCCGTCGACCTCAGCCGCAAGAATCTCGACTATGTCCACGATGGAGAGAAAGCCCCACTCCAGACCCTCGACATCCTCGACGCCGAGAAGCACGGCACTCTCCGCCACTGCGCCTCCGTCTACAATCCGCAAAACGACAATATCGAGCCCGGGCTCCGAGCCTACGGCCCGCGCATCGTCAATTTCGCCGACATCCTCAAATACGATTACATCCCGCTCCCGCGCATCCTCTCCGTCGTCCTCAACGCCGCCAAAGATGCCTTCGGCACTCCCGTCGAGATCGAGTGGGCGGTAGATCTTGAGGAAGATGAGAAGGGAGTCCCATCATTCTACCTCCTCCAGATGAAGCCCATCATCACCGACCTCCGCGGCGACAGCGTCGAAGTTTCTGTCCCTGCATCGCATGACGACGCTTTCCTCTACACCACGCAAAGCCTCGGCAACGGCCGCGTCTCCGACATCACCGACATCATCTATGCCGACCCCGACTCTTTCGACAAGATGCAAACCGAGCAAATGGCACGAGAGATCGGCTACCTAAACCAACTCATGATGGACGAGAACCGACGCTACGTCCTCATCGGTCCAGGCCGTTGGGGCACGCGCGACAAGTTCATCGGCATTCCAGTCCAGTGGTCGGAAATCTCCAACGCCAAGCTGATCGTCGAGATGAGCCTCCCCGGCTTCCCTCTCGATTCCTCCCTCGGTTCCCACTTCTTCCACAACGTCACGTCCATGAACATTGGCTACCTGTCTGTACAAGACGGCAGCCCAACCGATTTCATCAATTGGGCTGCCGTACGCAGTCTTCCGACCGTCAGGTCTACTACTTTCTTCCGCCAAGTCCGAGCTCCACAGCCTCTCGACATCCGCATGAACGGCAAGAAGAGGGTCGCTATCGTATGCCCTCAGCGCGAAGAAAGCGACGAGGGCTAAAGCCCCGCCTCCATAAGGTATCGCTCAGCATCCAGGGCGGCGCGACATCCCGATGCCGCCGCCGTCACTGCCTGACGGTACGTCGGGTCGCACACGTCACCCGCGGCGAAGACGCCCTCAATGTTGGTCTTCTGCCCCCTGCCGCCGACGCGGATATATCCCTGTTCGTCGGTCTCTATCGCTGGGAATGCCAATGTGTTAGGCGTATGCCCTATTGCGAGGAAGAAGCCCGATATGTTTATCGTCTCCTGCTCGCCCGTCGCTTTGTTCTTCAAGATGGCGCGCTCCACTTTTCCCTCGCCCTCAAGGCCCACGGTCTCCCTCTCATACAATATCTCGATATTCTCCGCCTGCGCCAATCGCTCACGCATCACCTGCGACGCCCTCAATACGTTGCGCCTCACGATCATATACACTTTGTTAGCCAATCCCGCAAGATACAACGCCTCTTCGGCTGCCGTGTCGCCACCGCCTACAACGGCCACGTCTTTCTTCCTGTAAAAGAAGCCGTCACACGTGGCGCATGCCGAGACGCCTGCCCCTGCGTATTTCTGCTCGTCGGCAAGTCCCAAGTACCGCGCCGACGCTCCTGTGGCTATTATTATCGAGTCCGCCGTCATCTCCCTGTCGTCATCCAACGTCACCTTGAAAGGGCGGCTCCCAAGTTCCGACTTGACGACCTGTCCCATCAGCATCTCCGTGCCAAACCTCAATGCCTGGTCTCGCATGTCCTGCATCAACTCGAAGCCCATCCTCCCCTGAGGAAATCCGGGAAAGTTCTCGACTTCCGTTGTCTGAGTCAACTGACCGCCCTGCAACAGTCCGTCAATCAATACCGGTCGCCTGCCTGCGCGTGCCGCATATATCGCCGCAGTATATCCTGCTGGTCCAGAGCCCACTATCAGCAACTGGGCATGCTTGCTTGTCTCGCTCATAAGTATCTTGTTTTTATTTTATTTTCCGTGTAATCGCCACTTGCCGTGGACGATGCCGACAAAGTTAAATCGTCTATCCGACTTTTCACATCTCGCCCCAAATCTCCTTTCCGCCTACTCCCTTCCTTGTTTTTAATAATCTTCAAAAAGTTTGCGTCAAATTCTTACAATCCAACATTTTAAACACACAAAATAATTTGCCGTTTCGCCATTTTTTCGTACCTTTATGTGTCAGCTACAAGCCCCCTTGCTCATCTTCTCCTGAGCTGATTTCACTCCCGTCCTCTCCCTCACTCCCGTCTTCGGATGTCTCTCCCTCCGCCGAAGCGTACTCTTCCTGCTCTGTGGTCTCCATTCGGAGCTCCACCTCGTCTCTCGCCACCGACCCCACGATGCCAAGCCCTCCGCTCACGTTCGTATGGACTGACGTCATGCTGAATATCGGTAGGAATATATACTCCTGCGCCTGCGCAGATGTCTGCAAGAATGTATAATAATCGGCCGACAAATGGCTCAGCCGCACGACGACAACTGCACTGTCCGATGCGCTCTGCTCCGTGCGTATATCCGCCCAGCTCGTCGTGAATGTCAACGGAGACAGCCCGTTAGACAACGTCGCCAACCGAGTGTCGTCAAAAAGACCCGTGCTCTCGTTCGTAACCACGCTGCTCGCCGCCGTAAACGCCGTGCTTATATATTCGCACTTCAACATGCTCTCCGTCGCCACGCCGTCCCTCCACGACCGCACAAGCGTCCTGAGCTGGTAATAGTCGTCCGTCGCAATGCTATCCCTAATATATGCAGTCAAGCGCAATGTCGTGCCGCCACTGATAGTCAGGGTGTCAAGCCTCTCTATCCTCCTCCTCCCCATAATCTCCGTGCTGCCCGACAATGTCGACATCGACGGAGATTGCGCCTCAATCGTCATAACCTCCCCCTCGCCTACGCCTGCGATACCGAGCGACACGCTCGTCGCTCCATCGCCCATGTAAGCGAACTGACGTACCGCCCCGTCCACGACAACCGACACCGTGACGTTGTCAATCACCGTATATCGAGCCGTGTCCGAATACGACGCACTCCCATATACGTTCACGACGAGGTTCTCCCCTTCCTCCGCCACGCATGACAAGATGCCGACGTGCTGACCATCGTTCACGACGATCCCCGTCGCGTCACTCTCACACCCAGCGAGCGACGCCGCCACCAAAAGGGCTAAAAGTGGATTGAGTATTTTATATACGGACATGGGAACGCTATTAAACTAAATTGCTTCAGGCTGTACGACGGCACGTCCTCGTCTTTGTTCTTGCGCCAATATACAAACATCGGGTTATGACGACCATAAACGTTGTATACGCCAAAGCTCAAGACGCTGCCCTCGCGCTTGTTGCCAAACTTCAAGTTGCACCCGAGGTTCAACTGGTGATTTTCCGGCATGCGCATGGCGTTTCGCTTAGCTGGCACGGCATACGTGACGTCCGACCCTGGAAGACTGTAATGCTGTGTGGGCAACGAGAACGGTGAGCCGCTTCCATAGCTCCACATCGCCGATACCTCTGCCCTCGACGTCAACTTCACCATGCCAAACAGCTGTACCGAGTGCAGACGGTCGTTGTCCGCTGGCATATATGCGCCATCGTTAATCGTCGGGTATCTGTTCCGAGCCTTGCTCAACGCATACCCCACCCAACCGGACACTCGCCCCTTCCGTCGGTGCAAAAAGACCTCTACTCCACGCGCATAGCCCTCGCCCTCCGCATACAAGTCGTCCCAGTTGCGACCCGTCACTATATCATAAACGCTGATGTCACTATACGTCGCGGCCTTGACCATCCACTTGTTATACGCCTCCACGACAAGCGAGAAGTCCGCCGCCATGTTCAGCTCTCCAGCCAAAGACAACTGCCACGTCCGCTGCGCACCGACAGTCTTGGGCACAGGCAGCCAAAAGTCCGCAGGCGTCGCCACGTTCATAATGCGCATCTGATACGTGTTCTGAGATGTGAGCGAACCGCCAACCCTGAATTTCAATCTATCCGAAGCCCGCAACCCTGCCGTCAGGCGAGGCTCCGCTACAACATAAGGCGAGTCGTCCTCCCTGCCCTCAATAGTCAAGTGGACGCCAGCCATCAACCACATCGGCCCGCGCCGCCAGCTGTCCTCCAAATAGGCATGAAACTCCAGTCGCTCTATATCGCCCGTGTCGCTACTCTTGTTACTCACGTCGCCTCCCGTATATATGTCCGACGACGGAGTGTAAAACCTCATGACAGGACGATATATCCGATACGTGCCCCATCCGCCTATCCTTATCTTGCCCAATGCCACAATGCTCGGATAGACGCTGACGTCACACCTGAGACCTATGTCTATGATGCCGTTCGAATAGCTGTCCCCAAGGATCCCGCGAGACGCGCTCGTCCCGACACCATACCTCTGGCTCGTCCGAAACTGATACTGGCTATACCACGCCGTCACGTTGCTAAACGCCGTCGACCCGAAGACGTGGCTCCAACGCAACGACCCCAACGCCGTACCCCACTTAGACTGCGTCTCGTCGCTCGTCGTGAGCTTCCGATCGTCGTCTTCCCCATAGTCCAACGTCACGTTAGACATGTTCGAGTCGTCCGAAAGCCTGTCACGACTGTAGAAAAGGCTCAGCCGCAATCGGTCTCGCTCCGACAGCACCCAGTTCATCTTGCCGTGGAAGTCATAAAACATGTATGAGTAACGGTTGTCGTCGTTCTGCAACTGATACAATATGACGTCAAAGTAAGATCTCCTTGCTGAAAACAGGTAACTCGACCGCCCGCGCTTCATCGGACCCTGCGCCAACAATGATGATGACACGAGACCAACGTTTGCGTCGCCCTCGAAGCTCTCCATATTTCCGTCCAACGTCTTGACGTCCAATACGCTCGACATCCTCCCGCCATACCTGGCAGGAAATCCGCTCTTCAACAAGGTCGACTGGCTCACAGCCTCCGAGTTGAACACCGAGAACAACCCGAGCATGTGGTTTGCGTTATACAATGGGGCGTCATCCAGATACACCATGTTCTGGTCCTGTCCTCCGCCCCTGACGCTCATGCCGCCAAAGCCCTCGCTGCCGCTCTGCACGCCAGGCGTCTGCTGAAGGGCGCGAGTGACGTCCGCCTCGCCCATAAGCGTCGGCATAGACCTCACCTGCTCCATAGGCAACGACATGATGCCCGTACGACCAATGTCAGCCTCCGGCTCCGAACGACCTTTGACATCAACTGCCGCCAACATCACTCTCGGCTCCAGACGTATCTCCACCATCGTGTCGTTCGTCATCCTGACCGTCATGTTGCCGGCCTTATAGCCTATGTAAGACGCCCTCGCTGGCACCCTGCCCGTCGGAACGCTCAGACTGAAAAATCCATACTCGTTCGTCGCCGTCACGCGCCCAAGCAACGTGTCCGACACATACGCCCCTATAAGAGCCTCGCCCGTCTGAGCGTCACGGCAAAAGCCACTGAGCCTCCGCATCCTGACGCTGTCCGACGCTACGACTATCTTGCCCTCATGACACACGTACCGGACGTTATACCTCCTAAACGCCGCGTCAAGACACTGCCTGACACTATGCCTCCCCGCGCCAAGCCTCACCCCACGCGGCGACATGACGCGCGACGAGTACGCCACATAGACGCCCGTCTCGCGGCTCACCATAGCCACGAGAGAGTCTACCGGCCCGTTAAAAGAAGATGCTAAGGATATTCGACGTGACAATACGGCATCCCAGCCGCCTTTCTGCGCCAAGGCAGATGTCGCGCAACCAAGCCACACGGCCGCACCAACGACCATGCACAACAAAAAAAGACGCCATGACTGGCGCCTTTCAAACAAATCACCATGTATATCTGTCATTCGATACCTGGCCTGGCCCCACGTTTGAGGTCTAAATTAGTCAGATATTGTCAGATAACCATTGCGTAGGGTTAGTTTTTTGTCGAAGTGCATATTAAGCTCCTCAACAACGCTCGCCAAGGTCTGATCCTTGAACGTGGTGGTTATCAAGACGCTGTCGGGCGAGCATTCCATCTTGACGCCCTTCAATTCGCCATGATAACACGTCTTGAGCTCTTCAAGCACCTGAGTGAGTGATGCTGAGCAGAATGTCATCTCGCGAGAGCCTATCTTCACGCCAGTCGATGCCGACGCCATCTTGACAAGCCTGCCATCCGCAAAGGTCGCCTCCTCACCAGCCAAGAGGCTCACCCTCTCGCCAACTGCCGAGACGGCCACATGACCCTGCTCGACTCGCGTGCGGACGCGCTCCTCACCAGGCCAATGCTCAACACTGAATGTCGTGCCAAGCACGCGCACCTCTGCCTCACCAGCCTCGACGGTGAACGGGCAACCATCGTCATGACGAACCATGAAGAGTCCAATGCCCTCCAACTTCGCCTCGCGGCTCTTCTCTCCGTTAGTGAATGCCAACTGCGAACCCTTGCCGAGAACTACGGAAGACCCGTCTGGCAATGCGAAGGTGTCTGCGTCGGACGTGGCGGCATACATGATAGTGTCGACACCCGAGCCCCTCTGCATGAATATGAGGGCGGCAAACAAGAATGGCACCATGACGGCTGCGATCCTCAATGCTTTGCGCCACATCAGGGTCGACTTGCGGGCTCCAATCCCCTCCTCGACAGCTGCCCACGCGTCAGCCTTGCGAGCTTCAACTCTCATGGCCTGCCGTGACCTGGCAGCATCGGAAAGGATAGCTTCAAGCCTCTCGTCATCTATGTTGTTAATGTTCTCCATTGCTTGTCTTCTAATGGAAGTTGACCACGTTGAAGATGTTGACCGGCTGGACGTCCGCATCCGCCTGCTGTTCCTCCATCTGAATCTCGGCCTCTTGAGCCTTGGCATCCATCGTCTCAGGCTGCCGCTCTTCTTCCCTGCCGAGCATCTCGGCGAACAATTCGAATATGAACTCCATAATTGTCAATATCTTAAGTGCCGTACGCATTACGCGCCGTGCCTATTGTGGTCTCTAATTTTGCAGTAAGGACAACTAATGACTTTGAAACACGTATTGCAATCCTATTTTTTCTACCATTTTCCCCTCTTTTTTACAATCCGACGCCATGCTCCCCACATTCCCATCCCGACAAACAAAGCTCTCTCTCCGCCTCACCACCTCTTCTGATGAATTTTCCACCGCAATATAAAGATATAGCGCCACACCCCGATCGGGGCATGGCGCCATATCATGCGCTTCATAGGTCTTTAGAAGCGAACTGGTTATTTAGCCTCGGGCTTCTTAGCCTGCGCAGGTCCAGCGATAGACTGGCGCATCTGGGTGTCGGCCTCGACGTTCTTGTAACGCACGTAGTCCATGACGCCCATGTTGCCGTTGCGGAACGCCTCAGCCATAGCCTTGGGGACTTCTGCCTCAGCCTCGATGACGCGGGCGCGAGCCTCCTGGGCCTTAGCCTTCATCTCCTGCTCAAGGGCGACTGCCATAGCGCGACGCTCCTCAGCCTTCGCCTGGGCGATGTTCTTGTCAGCGTTAGCCTGGTCCATCTGGAGGGCTGCGCCAATGTTCTTGCCGACGTCGATGTCCGCAATGTCGATAGAGAGAATCTCGAACGCCGTGCCAGAGTCAAGACCCTTGGCAAGCACGACCTTAGAGATGCTGTCTGGATTCTCAAGCACCCTCTCATGGCTCTCCGACGAGCCGATGGAGGAGACGATACCCTCACCGACGCGAGCAAGGACGGTCTCCTCACCTGCGCCACCGACAAGCTGGCGTATGTTGGCGCGTACCGTGACACGAGCCTTGGCGATGAGCTGGATGCCGTTCTTGGCGACAGCCGTGACGGGTGGGGTGTCGATGACCTTCGGGTTGACAGACATCTGGACAGCCTCGAAGACGTCGCGACCTGCCAAGTCGATGGCGGTGGCCATCTGGAACGTCAGGTTGATGTTGGCCTTGTTGGCAGACACGAGGGCGTGGACTACCTTCTGCACATGACCGCCCGCAAGGTAGTGAGCCTCAAGCTCGTCACGACGGATGCCTTGAAGGCCCGCCTTATGCGCCTCGATGAGAGCCTGCACGATGACCGTGGGAGGCACCTTGCGGATGCGCATGAGGAAGAGCTGGACAAGCGAGATGTGGACGCCAGACACGAGGGCGGAGAACCACAGGAGCAGAGGCACGTAGTAGAAGAAAATCGCCAAAACGACGATGACTCCCACGAGGATGCCCACAGGAAGAAGCAATTCCATAGGGATACTTGTTTTAGGTGAGTAATGAAGAGCTGTATTCTAAAATGAAATCGCCCGGCTGCACATGGCGGCGCAGTCGGGCGAAGTATGCTTTTAGTTTTTGTCGGCCTTGGCAAGGACGGCCAGCGCAAGCTCGTCGAGCTGCTTCTGGTCGAGAGCCGCTGGGGCGTCGAGCATCACGTCGCGACCGGCATTGTTCTTGGGGAACGCTATGCAGTCGCGGATGGAGTCGAGACCCGCGAAGAGGCTCACGAGACGGTCGAGACCGAAGGCGAGACCGCCATGAGGGGGTGCGCCGAACTTGAAGGCGTTCATCAAGAAGCCGAACTGCTGCTGAGCCTTCTCGGGCGTGAAGCCCAAAATCTTGAATATCTTGGCCTGGAGGACAGCGTCGTGGATACGGATGGAGCCGCCACCAACCTCGACGCCGTTGATGACCATGTCGTAGGCGTTGGCACGCACTGCGGCGGGGTCGGTGTCGAGAAGATCGTAATCCTCGGGTTTGGGGCTGGTGAAGGGGTGGTGCATGGCCATGAGGCGTCCCTCCTCCTCGCTCCACTCGTACATCGGGAAGTCGATGACCCAAAGGCAAGCGTAGTTGTCCTTGCTGCGGAGACCGAGCTGGTTGCCCATCTCAAGACGAAGCTCGCAGAGCTGCTTGCGCGCCTTCATGGCGTCAGGGCCGCTGATGATGAGGATAAGGTCGCCAGCCTCAGCCTCCATACGGGTCTTGAGGGCTTGGAGAGTATCTTGGTCGTAGAACTTGTCGACAGAAGACTTGACGGTGCCGTCAGCCTCGACACGAGCGTAGACGAGACCCTTGGCGCCAATCTGCGGACGCTTGACGAAGTCTGTCAGCTGGTCTATCTGCTTACGGGTGTAAGACGCCGCGCCCTTCGCGCAAATGGCGCCGATATACTCAGCCTGGTCGAAGACGGAGAATCCGTGACCTTGCATGACATCCTTTATCTCGACGAACTTCATGCCGAAGCGGAGGTCTGGCTTGTCAGAGCCATAGTACTTCATGGCGTCGTTCCACGTCATGCGGAGGAAAGGCTCCTTGAAGTCGATGCCCTTGACGCTGTGGAAGAGCTCTTTCATGAGACCCTCGAAGACGTTGAGGATATCCTCCTGCTCGATGAAGCTCATCTCGCAGTCTATCTGCGTGAACTCGGGTTGGCGGTCGGCACGAAGATCCTCGTCACGGAAGCACTTGACAATCTGGAAGTAGCGGTCGAATCCTGCCACCATGAGGAGCTGCTTGAGTGTCTGTGGGCTCTGGGGGAGAGCGTAGAACTGGCCAGGGTTCATGCGGCTGGGAACGACGAAGTCGCGTGCGCCCTCAGGGGTTGAGCCGATGAGGACAGGCGTCTCGACCTCAAGGAATTTGAGGTCGGAGAGGTAGGCGCGTATCTTCTGGCAAATGTCGTGACGCATCTCGAGGTTGCGGCGCACAGCCTGACGACGAAGGTCGAGGTAGCGGTAGCGCATGCGGAGGTCGTCGCCGCCGTCGGTGTCGTCCTCGATGGTGAATGGGGGCGTCACGCTCTCATTGAGTATGTTGAGGCTGCTGGCGATAATCTCGATGTCGCCTGTCGGGAGGTTCTTATTCTTGCTCTCGCGCTCGCGGACGGTGCCAGTGACCTGGATGACGTACTCGCGGCCGAGACGCTGTGCTGCCTCGTTGAGGGCGGCGTCGGTCTCGGAGTTGAAGACTATCTGGGTTATTCCGTATCTGTCGCGGATGTCGACGAAGGTCATGCCGCCCATTTTGCGGGAGCGTTGTACCCAGCCGGCGAGGGTTGTCTGGCGTCCGGCGTCGGCAATGCGGAGCTCTCCGCACGTGTGTGTCCTGTACATACCTGTTTTTACGTTTCTAACAGTTTTAACAAAGCGAAGTTATGAAAACTAACTGCATATAGCAACGAGGAGCGGCGGTTTTTAGCGGTGGCGCATCCTGATTGTTGAGCACGAGGTTGCGAGGCGCGGCACCGCGCCATTCTCTTGACAGACGAGAGCTTGCTCCGCTCGCAAAAAGTTGTTAAATTAGGAAGTCATACCAAAACATTTGACGATGGAGAAAGTACGTATTTACTGCGTGAACCTCGGGCGCGCTCTTGAAGTGGCACCCGGTCAGACGTTGCAGTGCCTTGCGGAGAAGCTGGGCATAAAATTGAAATACAGGACGATAGGCGGCATAGTGAACGGCAAGTTCGTCGGGCTGTCTTATCGCGTCTTCCAACCTAAGAGGATAGAATTTTTTGACACCCGCCACTCGGAGGGCAAACGGATGATCAGCCGCACGCTGGTCATGATGTTGAGCGTAGCCGTCGACGAGACGTTGCCCGGCGCGCAATTAGAGGTGCTGCACAGCGTCTCCAAGGGTCTGTATTGCGAAATCCGTAAAGACGGTAAGCGGCTCGACCCGACGACTGGCGAGGAGGAGGGCATCTTGGAGCACATGCGCAAGCTGTGCAAGGACGACCTGCCCATCGAGCGCAGGGAGCTTCCGACCGACGAGGCCTTGGCGCTGTTGACCGACAAGGAGGATACGTGCCGCCTCTTGCGTCAGCATGGCGAGCTGTACACTGCCGTCCATACGCTGGCAGGGCATAGCGCGGTGCTGTACGGTGACTTGGCGCAGCGCACGTCGGATGCGCCCGTCTTCAACCTCAAAGAGTATTTTAGCGGCATGCTGCTCCAGCTGCCCGACGACAACAACCCCGATCAGCTGGCAGAGGCGACCTTGCAGAACAAGATGTTCGCCACATTCCTGCAATTCGACAAGATACAAGACCTTCTGGGCGTGCGCCGCCTCGCCGACCTGAACGACGCCATCGTGCACGGCGACGGCAAGAGGATCATCCAAGTGTCGGAGGCCCTGCACGAGAAGCAGATTGCCGACATTGCCGACATGATAGCAGAGCGACGCGACAAGGTGAAGGTCGTCCTCATCTCGGGACCCTCGTCGAGCGGCAAGACGACATTCAGCAAGAGGCTGTCTGTGCAGCTGTCGCTTAACGGCTTCATTCCCGTGACGCTGTCGATTGACAACTACTTCGTCGACCGCGACAAGACGCCTCGCGACGCCGACGGCAAATATGACTTCGAGGCGGTCGAGGCCATCAACGTCAAGCTTTTCAACGAGCAGCTGCTCGCCCTCATGCGCGGCGAGGAGGTTGAGATACCAAAATACAACTTCATAAAGGGCAAGTCGGAATTTGACGGTACGAAGCTCAAGATGGACGAGAAGAGCATCATCGTCATTGAGGGCACGCATGGTCTGACGCCAGCCCTCACCCCGATGGTGCCAGCCGAGAACAAGTTCCGCATCTACGTGGCCCCATTGGCCGGCATCAATTACGACCCTCTGACGCGAATCCACACGACAGACAACCGCCTCATCCGCCGCATCGTGCGCGACCATTGCAGCCGTGGGCATAATGCCGACAGCACCATAGCCATGTGGCCGAGCGTCCGCCGAGGGGAGGATAAATTCATCTACACCAACCAAGAGGAGGCCGACGTCATGTTCAACTCTTGCACCCTGTATGAGCTTGCGGTGTTGAAGACAAAGATCGAGCCGCTGCTGCTGGAGGTCCGTCCCAATTCGCCACAATATGGCGAGGCGCACCGCCTGCTGCAATTCCTCAGCTACTTCAAGCCGCTGGCGGGCGACACCATCCCGCCCACGTCGTTGCTGCGCGAGTTTGTTGGAGGCAGCTCGTTCGAGTACGATTAATAGAGACTATCCGCTACGCCAAAAGGGCTGCGCCATTCTTCATGGCGCAGCCCTTTTGGCGTATATGTGCTTGTAACCTACATGGTTAAAGGACGACGTTGACCATCTTGCCGGGGACGACAATCACCTTGCGGACATTTTTGCCGTCGGTGTACTTGGCGGTCTGCTCGGCATTGAGGACGGTGTTCTCAATCACCTTGGGGTCGGCATCGGCAGGGAGCTCAAGAGTGAAGCGCACCTTGCCGTTGAAGGCGATGGGGTACTTGACGGAGGACTCTACGAGGTGAGCCTCGTCGAGCTCTGGCCATGGGGCGTCGCACACGGTGGTGTCGTGACCGAGGTCGTGCCAAATCTCCTCAGCGATATGTGGGGCGAAGGGCGCAAGCATGATGATGAACGGCTCAAGGATGGCGCGCTTGCGGCACTTGAGGTTTTGCAGCTCGCCGAGGGTTATCATGAACTGGCTTACGCAGGTGTTGAACGAGAAACGCTCGATGCCCTCGGTAACCTTCTTGATGCAGTTGTGGAGAGACTTGTACTCGGCAGCCTCGGGCTTAGCGTCTTCAAGGTCGAGGGTGTCGCCAACATAGTAGTGACGCCAGAGCTTGCGGAGGAAGCGGTGGACGCCGTCGATGCCGTTGGTGTCCCAAGGCTTGGAGAGCTCGACGGGGCCGAGGAACATCTCGTACATTCTGAGAGTGTCGGCACCGAAACGCTCGACAATCATGTCGGGGTTGACGACATTGTACATTGACTTGGACATCTTCTCGACAGCCCATCCGCAGATATACTTGCCATCCTCAAGGATGAACTCGGCGGTGGCGAAGTCTGGGCGCCACTTCTTGAAAGCCTCGGTGTCGAGGACATCGCCAGAGACGATGTTGACATCCACGTGGATTGGGGTAACGTCGTACTTGTTCTTGAGACCGTAGGAGACGAAGGTGTTGGAGTCCTTGATTCGGTAGACGAAGTTGCTTCGACCCTGGATCATGCCTTGGTTGACGAGTTTCTTGAAAGGCTCCTCGGTGGAAGAGATGCCGATGTCGAAGAGGAACTTGTTCCAGAAGCGCGAGTAGATGAGGTGACCCGTGGCATGCTCGGCGCCGCCGACGTAGAGGTCGACGTTCTGCCAGTAGTGGTTGGCCTCAGGAGAGACGAGGGCGTGAGAGTTGTGTGGGTCCATGTAGCGCAAGTAGTATGCGCTGGAGCCTGCGAAGCCCGGCATGGTGCAGAGCTCGTAGGGGTATCCGTCGGCGGTCTGCCAGTTCTTGGCGCGACCGAGTGGGGGCTCGCCGGTCTCGGTGGGGAGGTACTTGTCGACCTCGGGGAGCTGGAGAGGGAGCTGGTCTACGGGGAGCATGTATGGCTGACCGTCCTTGTAGTAGACGGGGAAGGGCTCGCCCCAGTAGCGTTGGCGGGAGAAGATGGCGTCGCGGAGTCGGTAGTTGACCTTGACACGACCAATCTTACGCTCGGCGATGAACTTCTTTGTTGTAGCTATGGACTGCTTGATGGTGAGGCCGTTGAGGTTGAGACCGCCGACGGCTTCGCGACCGGGCATAGGTGAGTTGCAGACGATACCCTCTTTGGCGTCGAAGCTCTGCTCGCTGACATCGGCGCCCTCGACGACGGTACGGATCTCGAGACCGAAGGCTTTTGCGAAGGCGTAGTCGCGGCTGTCGTGGGCAGGGACAGCCATGATGGCGCCCGTGCCGTAGCCTGCGAGGACGTAGTCGCTTACCCAGATGGGGATCTCCTCAAGGGTGAGCGGGTTTATGGCGTAGGAGCCTGTGAAGACGCCCGTCACCTTGCGGTCGGCGATGCGCTCACGCTCAGTACGTTTGCTGGTCTGAGAGACGTAGTCTTCGACGGCCTGCTTCTGCTCGGGCGTGGTGAGGATGGCGGTGTACTCGCTCTCGGGGGCAAGAACCATGAACGTCACGCCGAAGACGGTATCGGCGCGGGTGGTGAAGATGGTGAGAACCTGGTCGGAGCCTTTGACGCGGAACTTCATCTCGGCGCCTTCGGAGCGACCGATCCAGTTGCGTTGCGTCTCTTTGATAGAGTCTGTCCAGTCGACGGTGTCGAGCCCCTCAAGGAGTCGCTGGGCGTAGGCGGAGACGCGGAGGCACCACTGCTTCATGACCTTCTGGATGACGGGGTAGCCGCCGCGGACGGAGACGCCCTCGACGACCTCGTCGTTTGCGAGTACGGTTCCGAGCTTAGGGCACCAGTTGACCATCATGTCGCCGAGGTAGGCGAGACGATAGTTCATGAGGATGTCGAGTTGCTCGTTTTTGGTCTTGGCGTTCCACTCTTCGGCCGTGAAGGAGAGCTCCTCGCTCTGCGCGGCGTTGACGCCCTCGGTGCCGTTCTTGGCGAAGAGGCCTGTGAGGACCTCGATAGGTCTTGCCTTGTTGAGCTTGGTGTCGTAGAAGGAGCCGAACATCTTCTCGAAGGCCCACTGCGTCCACTTGTAGTACTCGGGGTCGCAGGTGCGGACCTCACGGCTCCAGTCGAAGCTGAAGCCGATCTTGTCGAGCTGCTCGCGGTAGCGCGCGATGTTGTTCTCAGTCGTTATGGCCGGGTGCTGCCCTGTCTGAATGGCGTATTGCTCGGCGGGCAGGCCGTAGGCGTCATAGCCCATAGGGTGCAGCACGTTGAAGCCTTTGAGTCTCTTGAAGCGTGCGTAGATGTCGGAGGCGATGTAGCCGAGTGGGTGTCCGACGTGCAGTCCCGCACCCGAGGGGTATGGGAACATGTCGAGGACGTAGTACTTGGGCTTGTCGGGGTTGATGTCGACCTTGTATGTTTTGTTGTCGACCCAACTCTTTTGCCATCGGCTCTCGATCTCTCTGAAATTGTAGTCCTTTGCCATTCTATTAAGCTTACAAAAAAAGACACTAGTCTGCGTGGCGCGAGCGCATCAGACCAGCATCAAAAGAAACTGGTGACCCCGTGGAGACTCGAACTCCAATCAGCAGAACCGGAATCTGACATTCTATCCATTGAACTACGGGGCCAAAGCAAGGGACAAAGATAGGCTTTTCGGAGGAAAGTAGGAACATAAGGGAGTTTTTCTTTCCGGGAGGTGTTCGTTATGGCGCGCATGGTAGGAAAAAATCGTTACCTTTGAGGCTATTATTGTTATTTGTTTAACACATAAAATAGAGATAACCCAGATGATTAAAAGAATTGGCGCGCTGTCGCTTGTCGCACTGACGGCAATGAGCGGCGCAATGGCGCAGGAGGCGGGCTCGGAGGCTAAGGCTGACGAGGGCTTCGTCTTCACAACCATCAAGGAGAACCCTATCACGTCTATCAAGAACCAGAACAAGAGCGGCACGTGCTGGGCATACTCGAGCCTTGGCTTCTTCGAGGCGGAGCTTTTGCGCATGGGCAAGGGCGAGTATGACCTTTGCGAGATGTACTTGGCGCACAAGACGTACGAGGATCGCGCGACGGCGAGCGTCCGCCTTCATGGCGACATCTCTTTTACCGAGGGTGGCAGCTTCTATGACGCCGTGTATTGCATGCGCAACTACGGCATGGTGCCAGAGGACGCGATGCCGAAGCCAGGCGTTCCTTATGGCGACACGCTTGCAAACTTCACGGAGATGTGGCCAGCGGTTAACGGCATTGTCGACGGCATCAACAACGGCAAGCTGAAGAAGCTCAGCCCGGCGTGGAAGAAGTCGGTCAACGCTGTTCTTGACACTTATCTTGGCGCTACGCCTGAGAAGTTCACCGTCAACGGCAAGGAGTACACTCCTAAGAGCTACCAGGAGAGCCTTGGTCTGAACATGGACGACTACGTATCGTTGACGTCGTTCAGCCACCATCCTTTCTACAGCCAGTTCATCATCGAGGTCCAGGACAACTGGCGTTGGGGTCAGAGCTGGAACCTTCCTATTGACGAGTTCATGGCCGTCATGGAGAACGCGGTCGACAAGGGCTACACCTTCGCATGGGGCGCAGACGTCAGCGAGATGGGCTTCACGCGCGACGGCATCGCAGTATGCCCTGACGCTGACCACGGCGCGGACATCACAGGCTCTGACATGGCGCACTGGCTTGGCATGAGCATCATGGATCGTCGTCGGGAGCTGACCAAGAAGCCTCTGCCCGAGATTGAGGTCACGCAGGAGATGCGCCAGGAGGCGTATGACAACTGGGAGACGACCGACGACCACGGCATGATCATCTACGGCCTTGCAAAAGACCAGAACGGCAAGGAGTACTTCATGGTAAAGAACTCTTGGGGCAGCGCCGGCAAGTATAACGGCATTTGGTATGCCTCTAAGGCGTTCGTGAAGTACAAGACTTTGAACATCCTCGTCCACAAGGACGCTATTCCTAAGGACATCCGCAAGAAGCTCGGCATCAAGTAGCGGCTTGCCAACATGAAGATTGAGGGCGGCGTGGAAATTGCTCCACGCCGCCTTTTTTTGTCGTGCGTGTGGAGGGGTTGGATGGGTTTGTCGGTGGGGACTGGGGCGACGCGGGGAGAGTGGAGGGAGAGCAATGTGGGGAGATGGAGTATTGGGGTATGAAGGTTTTTGAGGGATGGGGAGGGAAGTGAGAAGCGTCTAGGAAATTGACGCACTGAGAGGGGGAGGAGAGGCACGCACTGAGGTGCGGAGGGGAAGTATAGGGCGGCATGGAGTATATCCGTGCCGCCCTACTGTGATGGTTTAGAGCTTGAGGAATGGTGTGGTTACCAGGCTTCGAGCTGGTCGGCGATTTCGGGCATTTGGTCTTTGTGGAAGACTGGGTTTTTGCCTTCGGCCTTTTGGCGGCGATAGTCTTGGAGGAGGAAGACCGCTTGTTTGGAGAGAGGGACTATGGCGGCGAGGTTACATACGACGATGGCGGCCATGAAGATGTCGGAGAGCGCCCAGGCGAAGTCGAGTGTCACGACGGCACCGAGCATGACCATGGCGGCAGTGCCGAGACGGACGAGGAGGAGCGCGACGGGGCTGGAGGTGAGGTAGCGGACGTTGGTCTCGCCATAGAAGTAGTTGCCGATGACGCTGCTGAAGGCGAAGAGGAGGATGAGTATGGCGACGAAAGGCGTTCCGAGCCATCCGATCTCGTGCGTCATGGCGTCTTGGGTGAGCTGGATGCCGTTGGAGGCGGTGTAGTCGACACCGCTGAGGAGGATGATGAAGGCGGTGCAGGAGCAGACGACGAGGGTGTCGGTGAAGACTCCGAGACTCTGTATGAGACCTTGCTTGACAGGGTGGGAGACCATGGCGGTGGCGGCGGCGTTAGGAGTGCTGCCCTCGCCCGCCTCGTTGCTGAAGAGACCGCGCTTGACGCCCTGCATGATGGTGACGCCGATGAGGCCTCCGGCGAACTGGTTGATGCCGAACGCGCTCTCAAGGATGAGCTTCACGACGTGGGGGATGAGCGTGATGTTGGAGATGACGACGATGACGGCAATGACGAAGTATATGACAGCCATGGTGGGGACGACGGCAGAGGAGAAGCGCGCTACGCGGTGGATGCCTCCGAAGATGATGAAGAGCGTCATGAGCATCAGCATGAGACCCATGACGGAGGTGTCGACCCCGAAGGCTTTCTCCCATGCGGCGCAGATGGTGTTGCTCTGGACGGAGCTTTGGGCGAAGGTGAAGGAGAGCACCATGAGGATGGCGAAGAGGACGCCCATCCACGGCTTTCGGAGACCATATTTCATGTAGTAGGCAGGACCGCCGTAGAAAGTGCCGTCGCCTTTGCGCTTGTAGAGCTGGGCGAGAGTGGACTCGACGAACGCTATGGCCGAGCCGAGGAGCGCGAGGATCCACATCCAGAATATGGAGCCAGGGCCGCCGACGCTTATCGCCGTGGCGACGCCTGCGAGGTTGCCCGTGCCGATGCGGCTGGCAAGGGAGACGAAGAACGCTTGGAGGGAAGAGATGTATTTGGTCTTGCCGACATCGGGCATTTGCTCGCTAAGCTCGTCGGGGCCGATGTCCTCGGGTTGAACCTTGTCGGGGTGGATGAGGAGCCTGAGCATCTCGTGGACGAGGCGGAACTGCACGAAGTGGAGACGGCAGGTGAAGAATATGGCGGCAGCTGCGAGAAGGAAGATGACGATGTACGACCAGAGGAAGTCGTTGGTGTTGGAGAGTATGGTCTGGAGTTGCTCCATGAAAGAGGTGTTGTGTGAGTTGCTTTATTTACAAAGTTAACATTTTTGGCGGTAAAAAGCAAAACTTTCACACAGCACGAGGGGCTTTTGATTGCGAAATGACAGTTTTTCGGGGGAGAGAGGCGGTCAGAAGAGGAGGGTGAGGATGGGGATGGAAGCTGCGCTGAGGAGCGTAGTCAGCATGGTTGCCTGCACCATGAGAGTATCGTCTCGCCCATAGCGGAGACAAAACATGGTGCCATAGGAGGCGACCGGCATGCCGATAACGACGGCATTGACAGCTATGACGATGGGAGAGATGGGGACAAGGAGCGAGACGCCCTGGAAGAAGAAAAAGACGAGGAGCGGGACGAGGGCGAGGCGTATGGCGGCAAGAGCCCACACGCGAGGCTGGGTGAAAGACTGCCGGAGATCGACATTGGCCATGGAAGAGCCGATGATGAGGAGCGCGCCGGGGACGGTAATGGAGCCAACAAGAGCGACGGGCTCGGAGATAAAGCGCGGGACACCCGTGATGCCGAGGGCTACGATGGCGATGGAGAGGTATGACGCAATCATGGCCGGCGAGAGGAGGAGATGCGGATCGAAGTGGCGCAGGGAGAATTGACCACCCTTGACGAAAGAGACTCCGAAGACGAAGATGAAGAGCGTGTTGGGGACATTGAGGAGGGCGGCGTAGAAGACAGCCTCGTGGCCAAAGATGGAGGCAACGACGGGATAGCCGAGGAAGCCCACATTGGCGAACATTATCATGAAACTGAAGAGACCGCGCTCAACATCGTCGCGGGCGAGGAGGCGCGAGATTGTCACGGCGAGGAAGAGAAGGATGGCGTAGGTTGTGAAACCCACGATGAGGAGTGGCGCGATGAGAGAACGGTCGGGGAGGGTGTCGCCGAAGACGGAGGAGAGGATGAGGAGGGGGCAGGAGATGTCTATTATGAAAGCCGAGAGCCTCTTGTCGAAATCGCCGCCCATGAGATTGCACTTGTTGGCGACGAAACCTATCGCCACGACGATGAGGAGAACGAGCATTTGAATGGCGGAATCCATGGGCGGAAGGAAGTTTAATTGGAGTGGCGGCTCATCTCGATGCGTGCGGAGCGGAGCATGGACCTTATCTTGCGGCTTTCGCGGAAAGAGCAAGAGAGATTCCAGACTTGCTGTATTGCCTGCTTGTCGGCCTCGGTCATGACGGAGAGGTAGTGGGAGCGAGATCCGCAGTAGTCGACGGCGATGCGCTCGGGCTGGAAGTTGGCGATGAAACGGGCGAGGTCGGCTGCCTCTTGACCTTCATAACGGAGTGTCTCCCAGACGTATTCGTCGTTCTTGAAAGTATTCTTGAATGCGCCATCGGAGACGACGGGGAGAGTCAGGAAATCGTCGCCTGAGCGGACCTCGATATGGTCGTGGTGGATGGGGAGCTCACCGACATAGTTGCTGGAGAGAGAGAAGAGACCGTTGGCGTCGGTACGAGCCTTGATGTAGCACCTGTTGAAAGACCTCCAAGCTTGTTGGGCGCGCGCGATGTAGACGGGGATGGAGGCATCGGGATCGTCGACGACCATGTCTTTCATCAGCTCACGTTGCGCGAGCTCGGCTTGTTCAAGGGAGCTGTCAAGGAAAGCGACGGTGCGCTCGATCTCGTAGCGCGCGATGATCTTCTCGAGGTCGCGCGCCTCGCGGTAGACATGAGGGATGTCGGCGTAGGAGGCTTTGAGGCTGTCGACGAGAGACTTGGCCACCCCCATCTTCTTGGCGGAGAAGGCGTCGATGGCCTCATCGTAGATGTGCTCGGCCTGCTGCTTGCGATTTGGGGAGCAGGAAAGGGCGGTCAGCGCAACGAGGAGGGTAAGGAGCTTTATAAGGTGTCTCATAATTGTGAGTTCCTCTTGGTGCTAAGCATGCCGCAAGCGGCGTCGATGTCTTGCCCTTTGCTTTGTCGGATGGTGGCTGTGAGGCCTTTGGCGTTGAGCGTGTCGCGGAACCACTCCATCTTCTTACGGGAGCAACCGTGGAGGTCGGAGTCGGGGATGGAGTTGAAAGCTATGAGGTTGACGCGGCACCAGCGCATGGGAGCGAGGAGCTTGACAAGGTTGGCAGCATCGGTCGGGGAGTCGTTGATGCCGTCGAACATGGTGTATTCGAAGGTCAGGCGTCGTTGTCCCGTCCAATCGTAGCGTGCGAGGATGTCGAGGGTATCGGCTATGGGGAAACCCTTTTGCGCGGGCATGAGCTCGGAGCGTCGGTCGGGGTCGGGGGTGTGGAGGCTTATGGCGACGTGGACTTCGCTCTCGTCGAGGAGTCGGCGGAGCTGTGTTGGGATGCCGATGGTTGAGACGGTGATTCGCCTTGGGCTCCATGCGTAGCCCCATGGCTGCGTAAGGATTTGCAGGGCTTTGAGCACCTCGTCGATGTTGTCGAGCGGCTCGCCCATGCCCATGAAGACCATGTTGGAGAGTTGCTCCCATCCTTCGGTGGATGCCATCTGGTTAAGAATCTGGCCGGCGGTGAGGTTGCCTGCGAAGCCTTGGCGGCCTGTCATGCAGAAACGGCATGCCATCTTGCACCCCACTTGTGAAGATACGCAGAGGGTGTTGCGGTCATCGTGTCCGTCGGGGATATAAGCTGTCTCGACGGCTTTGCCGCCATAGTCGAAGAGCATCTTGCGCGTCCCGTCGGTAGAGGTGAGGACGGCGTCGGGCAAGGTACGTCCGACTTGGTAGGACTGGGCGAGCGCGTCGCGGTAGCGGAGGGAGATGTTGGTCATCTCGGCGATGTCGGCGACGTTTTTCTTGTAGAGCCAGTCGGCCATTTGCTTGGCAGCGAACTTGGGCATGCCCACCTCGGCGGCGACGTTTTGGAGGTCGCCGAGTGTCATTCCGAAGAGTTGCTTTTTATCCATTGTGGCCGTAGTGTTATTTTTTGAGTTTGATGCCTCTGTCCGTTATGTCGATGACGCCTTGACGGAAGAGGGTTCCGATCGTCATCTTGAAGCTCTTCTTGCTGCACCCGAAGAGGTCGCGAATGAGTTCGGGGTTGGACTTGTCGCCGACGTTGAGCTCGCCGTTGCTCAGTTTGAGTCGGTCGATGATGGTCTGGACGAGGTCGTCGACTTTGGCGTAGCCGATGGGTGTTGGGGAGACGTCGATTTTGTCGTCCTCGCGGACTTTCTTGATGTAGACTTTGAGGCGGTCACCGACGGCGAGAGGCGAGTAGACGTCGCTCTGGTAGATGAGCGCGGAGAAGGCGTTGTCGATGACGACATTGTAGCCGAGTGGTGAGAGTTCGGTGACGATGGCGTCGGCTTGGTCGCCGATGCGGTATCGCGGCATGACGTTGTCGAGTTGCCTTGCGAACCATTGCGTGGCGGCGATGCGGCCGGTGACGTGGTCTTGGAAAACGTAGACGATATATTTGCGGCCAGCGACCATGATGTCGCGTTGCTCACGGCGTGGCACGAGGAGATCTTTGACGAGGCCCCAGTCGAGGAATGCGCCGGGGCTTGCGACCTCTTTGCACGTGAGGTAGGCGATCTGCCCGACCTGTGCGAGAGGGGTCTCGGTCGTTGCGACGAGTCGGTCTTCGGAGTCGAAATAGACGAATACTCGGACGCTGTCGCCTTCTTGCAGTCCTTGTGTCATGTATTTTGCGGGCATGAGGATTTCGCCATCGGCACCGCCGTCGAGGTAACAGCCGAAATCGACGAGGCGTGTGACGGTCAGATTGTTGTGCCGTCCGATCTTGACGCCTTGTCTGTCAGAGTTCTTTATCATGCTGCAAATGTAGCAGTTTAGCAGTGGGGAATGATTATTTTTGGGTTTAAAAAGAGTTTATTATGGACGAGACGGTATTGACAGATTTGGTGAGGATGGCGATGCCATACGGGCGGTATAAGGGGACGCCTTTGTATCGGTTGCCGGAGCCGTATGTGGTGTGGATTGTGCGGAACAGGTTGCCGGCGGGGCGGCTTGGGATGCTGCTGTCGACGCTGTATGAGGTGAAGTTGAACGGGTTGGAGTATCTGCTTGAGGGGATAGCCAAGGGGAAGGGGTAGGAGCAGATAGAGAAGTACGTGGGCGACGGCAACATAATATAATGCACTTCTTTGAGAGTTTGTCTAATATCTATAATTATTGGCGTTTTTCTATCCCAATCAATTCAGAAGTCGTAACGTCTAAATCGTTGATAGTATGCGGACATTCATGTTGTTTTGTACACAAAGATTGATTGTTGAACTATTAATCAGATTGGCATTATGATTTACGGATATATCAGAGTGAGTAGTGACAAACAGACAGTGGGCATTAATCAGGGTGACGGATTTCTTGTTTCAATGCCTTATTATGCTCCTTGAATGTGTTGTCTGTCTGCTATTTGTACGCAAAATGGGGAAAATTGACATGTTTTTAGTCTTGTTACTCATTTCCTGCTCTCCTTTTCTAACATTTTCCCCCTCCCCCACAACCTATGCAGCGGTTTGGCATACCTCGCCCCGTAAATTTGCTTTGTAACCCTGAAATACGAGCATCATGGGAAAGACAAGCATTCAGTACATCAAAGAAGCCGTAAAGAAACTTGTTGGTTGCAAGATGAAAGGGCTTGGCGCAGCCGAGGCGCAAGAGGCGTTCGACGGCGTCATGCAGACGGTTGGGTTGGACACGAGGGAGGAAGCCTGCCTCTTCGCCGCGCTCTTCGACCTCACGCTCAAAGACAAGACCACCAACATGGACGACTTGTCTTCCTACTTCATGTGCTCATATCTCGACGTTATTGAATACGTCCCCGCGCTCAAGTCTCTCGAAACCAAGGGGCTCATCGTGCGTCGCGGCACGAGGGAGAGAAACACCCTCAAGCAAGATTTCATCGTGAGCGATGCCGCAATGAAATCTGTCATCAGCAACCAGCCCGTCCGCATCCATCAGGTGACGGTCGAGGAAGAGAAGATCGACAAGTACGACTTCTGCCGAAGCGTGGTGGAAAAAGTCGACGATGATGACGTGCAGACAGGCGAGCTGGCCTTGTATACCGAGGAGCAGGAGAACGCCAGCCCGCACCTGACCTTCGTGGAGGGGTTAAAGAATGACGAAGTAGGCGTCTACGACAGAATTCTTTTCTACTGCATATGCTATGACCACTTCAATACTGAAGGTGAGGAGGATTCTGACCTCGATAGCTTGTTGAAGAAAATATTCTCCAGTTATGGTCAGCGTTTTGCCGTGAGGATGTCTGTCATGGAGGGCGAGAACGTACTGATCAAACAGGATTACATTGAGCTCGACGAGTCGGATGGCGATGAGGAGGTCCGTTTGACCGAGAAGGGCTTGGAATTCTTCTACGGCAACGAGGTGCAGGCTTTCGGCAAGTCGTATAAGAGCCGCGACATGTACGGTTTCCTTAGAATGGTTCACAGCTCTTTCCATGACAAGGCAGAAAGAAAAGAATGTGGCATTCCTGCACTCGCCATTAAGCAGCTGCTCTCGACAATCGAATACCGCAATAGGCATCTCCCGGACGTGAGTAGGGTTCGCAGCCTCATCCCTGACGAGTGCGAACGTGTGCTGTTCTATTGCGTAGGATGCAACCTCACGGCTGGCAGACGAACATCTTTGTCCTTTGAATTGTTGGTTTTCTCGCACGATTTGCGCAAACGATGGATTGAAGAGTTCAAGAATAAAACGCACCATTTGCAAGTGCAAAAATTGGTGGATGTGGAGAAAAGAATTTCGATGTTTGGTGAGGAGACCCAACTGTTCCTTACAGATACGGGCATCGAGCAACTGCTCGGTGAAGATGCTTCGATGTTCATCGAGGAGGCGTCTGACAAGTCGATGCTCTCGTGCGATAAGATTGAGGCCAAACGCCTGTTCTTCCCGCCCGACCTTGAGAGGCAGCTGTCGCTCCTGCGCAACAGTCTCGACCAGTCATTCTACAAGGGGCTTCGCGCAAGGCTTGAGGAGAAGCACATGGCCAAGGGCGTAGCGGTACTATTCTATGGCGAGCCGGGAACGGGCAAGACCGAGAGCGCAATGCAGATTGCCAAAGCAACGGGACGAGCCGTCATGCACGTCGACATCAGCGCCACCAAGACGTGCTGGTTCGGCGAGAGCGAGAAGCTGATCAAGAAGGTGTTCACCGACTATCGCCGCCTTTGCGAGAAAAGCGAAGTGGCGCCAATCCTGCTCTTCAACGAGGCCGATGCCGTCTTCTCAAAACGCAAGGACGTCAATAGAGGTGATGTGGCACAGACCGAGAACGCCATACAGAACATCATCCTTGAGGAGATGGAAAATCTCGACGGCATACTCATCGCCACGACTAACCTCGCCGACAACCTCGACGCGGCTTTCGAGCGCCGCTTCCTCTTCAAGGTGCGTTTCGACAAACCCACTGTCGAGGCGAAGACCAATATCTGGAGAGACAAAATCCCCTCTCTCTCAATAGCCGACGCTGAGACCCTGGCCGCTGGCTTCGATTTTAGTGGCGGTCAGATAGACAACATCGTCCGCAAGACGCTTATGAAGGAAATCGTCGAGGGTGTCCAACCGACGCTGTGCAACTTGCAAGCATTGTGCAGGGAGGAGAAGATCTCGAAAAACTCGTCGAAAAGGGTCGGCTTCAACAACTAACAACGCACTGCTTTTTACTAACATATACAAATCATGAGGCGAGCCGTCTGAGACTCTCAGTCTCCTGACGGCTCGCCCTTTCTCTCTGACGTTCACCTTTTTTGCCTTACTCGAACCGTAGCAAGAATGCCGTCTTGAAACGCCCGTCCGCATCGCGCCTCAACGTCAGCGACCCGTGCGATAGGCGCATGATCTGCCGCGACACGCTGAGACCTATGCCGCTGCCACCTGCCTTGGTCGTGAAGAATGGCACGAAGATCTGTTGCGCCACGTCGTCGGCTATTGACGGTCCATCGTTGGCCACCTCTATCGTCACGACGTCACCGTCGGTCCACGCCTTTATGCGAACCTCCGTCCCCTCGCCCGACTGCATTATAGCCTGACGGGCGTTCTTTACGACGTTTGTCAACACTTGGCGGATGAGGGCAGGGTCGGCATATATCATCAAGTCGTCTGGATCGACCGCGCTGCTCAGCATCGGTCCGTCACCCTCAGCCTCAAAGAGTCTCATGACGTCCGCCACGAGGTCGCCCACGCCAATCAGCTGTGGCACAGGTGTCGGCAACGACGTGAACCTCCTGAACGACTCGACAAACCGCACGAGCCCGCCTGCCGTGTCGTGGATGACGCTCAGCCCGTCGCGCACCTTGGCCGACGACGCGTCGCCATCACATGCCGACATCAATGTCTGCGACAGTGAGACCATCGGTGCCATCGAGTTCATTATCTCGTGGGTCAAGACGTGCGACAGCCTTATCCACGAGTCTAACTCTTGGGCTTCGAGCGAGGAGCGTATATTGTCTATGGCGAAAATCTTCACCTCCTTTCCGCGAAGCGACGCCGATGCCGCACGGATGAGCAGGTGAGCCTCTTGCCCGTCGCGGCTGAAGCTGATATGGCGACTCTCACCGTCGACCATCTGCATAAGCTCCGCATCCATGCCATCCACGACGTTGCCCATCTGTTTTATGTGGGTCAAGACATCGAGCCCCAACGTCCGCAAAGCCTCGGCATTCACCTGGCGAACGAAGCCGTCCGCCGTCACCGCCACGATGCCCGTGCGGACAACGTCCAAGACCAGCGTGTGGTAATAGTCCTGTTGCGCCACGGCCAGTTTCTCCGCCCTCATCACGTCGGCAAGTTTACAGAGCGACTCGTTGAACGTCTTCTCGTCGCCCATCGCCCACCGACCGCCAAAGCGCATCGTGTAGTCGTTGTTGCCTATCGCCTCAATCATCAGGGCGAGCCTCCGCGTAAGCCGCCTCTCGATATTCCATACCACCCATGCGCCATAAATCACTGCGCATGCCGACACTATCCCCCACAAGACCAGCGAGTTGAGGATTGACAACGTCAAGCCTGCGACCCCGAGCCCTATGAACATGATGCCTGCCACGGGGCGGCGCGACAACGACCCTATGAGGCTATATGCCATAACGTTTCATCTTGTTATACAATGTCTGACGCGATATGCCCAGCCTCTGTGCCACGAGGCTCATGTTAGCCCCCGACGCCTCTATGGCGCGGCGGATGGCATCGGCCTCCATCTCGTCGAGCGTCGTGAGGGCTGGTGCCGCGGCCTGTGCCTTGTGGGGGGCGAGGCTTAGGCTCTCGATGCCGATATTGTCGCCGTCGGTCATGATGACAGCTTTCTCCATGGCGTGCTCAAGCTCGCGCACGTTGCCTGGCCACGCATATTCCGCCACTGCCCTCTTGGCGGCGTCCGTCAAACTGCTCGCCGTGCGCCCATATCGGGTTGCGAGGCGGCGGATGAACATCTCCGCCATCGGGACGATGTCTTCTCTCCTCTCGCGCAGTGGCGGGATCTCAAGGTGTATGGTGTTGACGCGGTAGAGCAGGTCTTCGCGAAATTGACCGTCGCTCACCATCTGCCACAAGTCGCGGTTCGTGGCGCAGATGAGGCGTATGTCTATGTCGATGGGCTTGTTTGTCCCGAGCCGCGTCACTTGCCGCCGTTGCAGCGCAGTGAGCAGCTTCGCTTGGAGCGTCAGCGGCAGGTTGCCTATCTCGTCAAGAAACAGTGTCGCCCCGTTTGCCGCCTCAAATCGTCCCTTGCGATCGGCGTCCGCACCCGTGAACGCCCCTTTGGCATGACCGAAAAGCTCGCTCTCGAAGAGGGTCTCGCTGACGGCGCCCATGTCGACGCTAACTAACGGGCGGTTGGCGCGCAGCGAGTGGCTGTGGACGTATCGTGCCAAGACGTCTTTGCCAGTGCCGTTCTCGCCTGTTATGAGTACGTTGGCGTCGGTCGTCGCCACTCGGTCGGCGGCTCTGAGCAGTGCCGTCATGGCAGGGCTCGTGCCCCAAAATATGTCGCTGTCGGCTGTAGCTTTTGTCTCGCATCCGCCTTTTGCCTCTCGCCCCTCGGTCAACGCCTCAATCAGCCTGTCGTTGTCCCACGGCTTGACCACGAAGTCTGCCGCGCCGTCTTTTAGCCCCCTGACGGCAAGCTCCACGTCGGCGTATGCCGTGAAGAGGACAATCCGCGTCGTTGCCCACCTCTCGTGGAATGTGTGGAGCCAGTATAGCCCTTCGTTGCCATTGTTGACACCAGCGTGGAAGTTCATGTCGAGGAGTATGACGTCGGGCGTCGATGTCCCTAATGCCGATGCGGTGTTGTCCGGACTCGTGGCGCACACGATGTTCTTGAACCATGGCTCCATGAGAATCTTGACGCTTTGGAGGATGGCCTTGTTGTCGTCGACAATCAGCAGCGTGCCGACCGGCTTTGGTGATGAATGGCTTGTGGACATTGTGCGTCTAAGTTTTTGGCGTGTAGGGTGGGGGAGAATATGGGGGCTTTATGACGTGAAAGGTAGAAAAAAGAAAGAAGTCAGACAACTCATGCGAGCTATCTGACTTCTTTAGTGGTTAGTCGGGGTGACTGGATTCGAACCAGCGACAACACGCCCCCCAGACGTGTACTCTAACCGGGCTGAGCTACACCCCGAAGATTTTGACCGTCCTTTTTGTAAGACGGTGCAAAGGTATGCCTTTTTGTTTAAATGGCAAGGGGTGACGTGTGTTTTTTACCCTCCATGCCTCTCTTTTTACTGTGTGAGGTGTCTAATCCTTGTCCACTCTTTTTACACCAGTGTCAAAATATTAGACACTTTGCCACTCTTGTGTTTGTGTTATAATGCTGAATGATAGTGTGTTATGTATTTTGGCATGGCTTTGGCAATATATGGTGGTCAGATAACGATGACAATAATGCACAACATCAAGATATATGCGGCATTCGCGGCGTTTATGGCTTCAGCTTCGCCCTTCATGGCCCAACAGCCATGGACGGCAGACGACTGCATGAGCTACGCCGTCCACCACAACCACGATGTCCGTCAAGCTGAGATAACGGCCGACAACTACCGTGCCTCACGCACTGCCGCCATTGGCTCCTTCCTCCCGACGGTCTATGTCGCCACCAACGCCCAACTCAACTCCGGACGTACCATCGACAACGAGACCAACACCTATGGCGACTACTCCCAATTCTACAACGGCTACAGCCTCCAGGCCGACCTCCCTCTCTTCGACGGGTGCGCCACAATCAACCGCCTCCGCGCCGCCAACAGCAACAGGCGCATGGGCGAGAGTGCCATAGCCCGTATGCGAGATAAGGCCGCCATCGACGTCCTCCAAGCCTACGCCGATGCCGTCTACTATGAGGGTCTCGCGCAAGTCTCCCGACAGAAGCTCGCGGCTTCCGACAGCACCCACCTCCAGACCGTCCGCTACGTCGAGCTCGGGCTTAAGAGCGATGCCGATGCCGCACAGACGGCGCAGCAGGTAGCAGCCGACGCATACGACCTATCGCACAATGAGGGTCTCGCCCAAATGTCGTTGCTCAAGCTCCGCCAACTCATGAATCTCCCCGATTCCGTCGAGCTGACTCTCGCCCTCCCCGCCGCAGCCGATGCGGAGTCCGTCGCGCCCGATGCCGCCCAGGTCTTCGATGCCGCCCGAGGCTCCAACCCCTCCGTAGCCGAGGCGCGCCACGCCCAAGAGGCTGCCAACTTCTCGCGCAAGGCCGCCATAGGCGATGCCATGCCAAGCCTCTCCATCCAAGCCGGCATCGGAACTTACTATTACAAGTACCTCAATTCCGACGCCTCTGCCACAGCCGTGTTCCACGACCAGATGAAAGGCAACCGCAGCCAATATATCCAGGCGAAACTGGTAATCCCAATCTTCAACGGGCTTCAGTCCTCAACGTCCATCCGCAAGGCGCGCAACGAGATGCGCTCCGCTCAAGAGAGCTATCTCCAATCACTTGACAATCTGCGCAATGAGGCTCTCACCGCCACGACCGACTGCCGCCAGGCTCTTGCCGATCTCTCGCAGTCCGACGCCAAGGTCATTGCCGACAGCATTGCCTACCACGTGGCCCGACGACAGTACGAGGAGGGGCTTACCGACCCTCTCGAACTGAAGACTGCCGCCAACTCGCTGGCTCTCAGTCGAGCGCAAAATCTCCAATGCCGTCTGACGCTCTTCCTCAAACAGAGGTACCTCAACTACCTGATGGGCAATCCCATGATTAACGAATAAAAAACATACACCATCCCAATGGACATCATAATAGAGAAAAAACAAGGGCCTACGGGCAAGCAACTGCTGAAGCTCATCCTGCCAATCCTCGCTGTCGTCCTGATTGTCTGGGCAGTCGTAAGTGGAAGCCGCGGCACGCTTAGTGTCGAGCGTGGGCAGATGACGGTCGCCGAAGTCAAGGTTGGCGAGTTCAACGACTATATCCGCGTAAATGGTCAAGTGGCGCCAATTCAGGTGGTGCAGATAAGCCCCGAGGAGGGCGGCATCGTCCGTGAGCGTGTCGTCGAGGAGGGAGCCAAGGTCAACGAGGGCGACGTCATAATCCGTCTCTCCAACTCCAATCTCGACCTGCAAATCCTCAACGCCGAAGCCGAACTGGCCGAGAAGCAGAACCTCTTGCGCAACACGCAGGTACAGATGCAGCAAGACAAGCTGACCAACGAGCAAGACAAGTTGCAGCTCGACATGGATACCGAGCGCAAACGCCGCACGGCTGGGCAATACGAACGCCTCTATGCCGAGAAGCTCATCAGCCGCGAGAAATATCTTGAGGCGAAAGAGGATTACGAGCTCGCGCGCCGCAAGCTCACTCTCGTGGCCGAGCGGCTCCGCCAAGATTCCATATACCGCTCTGTCCAGATGGCGCAGATGGAGGACAATCTCGCCAACATGCGCCGCAACGTCCTGCTAATCCGTGAGCGCAAGGCGAAGCTCGAGGTGCGTGCGCCCATAAGCGGTGAGCTCGGACTGCTCGACGCCGAGCTCGGGCAAAACGTGCCGGCGGGCGCACTTGTAGGGCAAATCAATGACCTTAAAGATTATAAGGTCGTGGCAAATATCGATGAGCACTATATCGACCGCGTCATGAGCGGTCAGCCTGCCCAGTTCGAGAGGCAAGATGCCAAATTCTCCCTCAAGGTCCGTAAGGTCTACCCCGAGGTGCGCGACGGTCGCTTCCGCACAGATTTCGTCTTCACGGGTTCGCACCCCGACAACATCCGCACGGGGCAGACTTTCTACGTCGACCTCCAGCTCGGCGAGCCGTCGACGGCCGTCATGATTCCTAAGGGCTCTTTCTTCCAATCGACGGGCGGACAGTGGGTCTTCGTCCTCTCGCCCGACGGCACGAGAGCCTACCGACGCAAGATTCGCATAGGTCGCCAAAACCCGCAGTCCTACGAGGTGCTTGAAGGCCTTGAGGCTGGCGAGAAGGTCATAACCTCTGGCTATGAGGTCTTTGGCGATAATGAGGAACTCGATATCAAAGATTAATCAGATAAAAAAATACATACTACGATGATAAAGATTGAGAATCTAAGCAAGTGCTTCACGACGGACGAGGTGCAGACAATAGCCCTCAACAAGGTCTCTCTCGAGGTCGCCGACCATGAGTTTGTTGCCATAATGGGGCCGTCAGGTTGCGGCAAGTCAACCCTCCTCAACATTCTCGGTCTCCTTGACAACCCAACCGACGGCAAGTATTTCCTTGACGGCAAGGAGGTCGGCTCCCTTGGCGAGTCCGAACGCACGAAGCTGCGCAAAGGGGCCATAGGCTTCGTCTTCCAAAGTTTCAACCTCATCGAGGAGCTCAACGTCTTCGAGAATGTCGAGCTTCCGCTCATCTACATGAAGGTCCCTGCAGCCGAGCGCAAGGAGCGCGTCACCGAGGCTCTCAAGCAGATGAGCATCAGCCACCGCGCCAGCCACTTCCCCCAGCAACTCTCGGGCGGTCAGCAGCAGAGGGTCGCCATAGCGCGAGCCATCGTGGGTCGACCTAAGCTCATCCTCGCCGACGAGCCCACTGGCAACCTCGACAGCCACAATGGCGAGGAGGTCATGAACCTCCTGACGCAGCTCAACCGCGAGGGGGCTACGATAGTCATGGTCACCCACAGCCAGCGCGACGCCTCTTACGCCATGAGGACCATCAACCTATTCGATGGTCAGATAGTCAGCAAGTAACCCTTAACCGCTTTTAAGACAATGATTTGGTTCAGAAACTTCGTCCATACGCTCCGCCGGTTTCTTCTGGCGAGCGTCACGAACCTCCTCGGTCTCGCCGTGGCGTTCGGGGCTTTCTACGTCATCATGACGCAGGTCGACTACGACTCCAATTATGACAAGGGCTACGACGGCTATCAGAACATTATCCGCATCGACATCCAGACCGGCTCCGACGTCAGCAGCCGACAATTGTGGATTTGCCTCCCCATGGCCAACCTGATTGCCGAGTGCTCGCCTCACATTGTGGGGCACAGCTGCCTCCAGGGCTATAATCAGGATGACGAGCTCTGGATCGGCGATAAGAAGATGGGCATGGTCGACATCATCGGTGGCTTCGATGACTTCATCGCCGCTTTCCATCCCAAAATGATTGTGGGAGAGACGTCGGCAATGCTTGGTCATAAGGTCCTTATCCCTTACAGCGTCGCCATGCGCTGCTTCGGGCGTGCCGACTGCGTGGGCGAGTCTATACACATCGGTGAGAAGAGCGCAGGCGAGGATGTCGAGGTCGGTGGTGTCTTCCAAGATTTCCCTTCCAACAGCACCCTCCGTAATGGCGTATATTTCAGCTATTCGGAGGAGCAAGTCAAGGACCAGGACAATTGGCAGCAATACAACTACAATCTCTACCTCCGTCTTGACGATGCCGATGCTGCCGACGATGTCGTCAAGGTCGCCTATGACCACATTGTCAAAAACGCGCCAGCCAGTGTCGTGGGCGACGACGACGAGGTCGAGGGCTCTATCTGCTACACGCGCATGGAGGATGTCCACTTCTCCAATGTGGGTGGTCCTGCCGAGTCAAGCCCTACGACACTCTTCCTGCTCCTCATAATCTCCATCGCCGTGGTGGGCGTCGCAGCCATCAACTTCATGAATTTCAGCCTTGCCGAGACGCCCATGCGCATCCGCAGCATCAATACGCAAAAGGTGCTTGGGGCTTCCGTCGCGTCGCTTAGGGCGAATCTCATTCTCGAGAGCGTGGTCGTATGCCTTGTGGCTGTAGTCTTGGGTGGCGTAGTCGTCATGGTGGGTCGCAATTTCGGTCTGCAAGATATCGTGCAGGGCGACATCTCCATCTCACAACATCCGTTTCTCGTAGCCCTCACGGTCGGTGTGGCTGTCGTGGCTGGTCTCTTGGCTGGCATCTATCCTGCTTTCTACGCCACCTCCATTCCTCCCGCCGTGGCTCTCAAAGGCGATTTCGGTCTCTCTAAGAGCGGTCGCTCGCTCCGTACGCTGCTCCTCGGTGTCCAGTTCATTGTGGCTTTTGCGCTCGTCGTCTGCATATCAATCATGTACGCCCAGATGCGCCATATCTCGACAACCAACTATGGTCTCGACAAGGATTCTATAATCATGGGTGTCACGACGAGGCAGATCTATCAACATCGCGATGCGGTGCGCTCCGAGCTGATGTCCATCTCCGGCGTCGAGAACGTCAGCTTCTCTGGTTTCACCATGGGTGGTGATTCGTACCCTGCTTGGGGGCGCGGTAAGGACGACCATGTCATTCACTTTTATTGTCTGCGCTGCGATTGCCACTTCCTCGAGACCATGGGCATCAAGATTGTCGAAGGTCGTGATTTCAACGAGACCGACAATGGAGCCTTCATTTTCAACAAGGCGGCAATGGAGGAGTACCCCTGGCTCGCCGTGGGTCAGATGCCGTGGCAAGATGGGGATGATGATTTTTGGCCAATCGTCGGCGTTTGCGACAACATACGCTTCCGCTCAATGCGCTACGGCAACAACGCCCCTATGGCTTTCTGCGTTTTCCCGAAGGAAAATGACTGGTTCATGGGCAAGTACAACATCCGTGTCGCTAAAGGAGTGGATATGAATGAGATAATGGATACGCTCCACAAGACGCTCGACAAGTACTACGATGACGGCAATGCCGACATGAAGTTCATGAACGACCGCCTCAACCTGCTCTACAAGAGCGAGACCCGCTTCAACAGCCAGATGCTCCTCTTTTCCGTCATCGCCATCATCATCAGCCTCATGGGTGTCATGGGAATCTCGATGTTCGAGGCGGAATACAGGCGCAAGGAGATTGCCGTGCGCAAGGTGCTCGGATGCGACACTCGTGAGGTCGTCATGATGTTCGTCCGTCGCTATGTCCTGATTCTTGCCGTATGCTTTGTCATCGGCGCGCCTCTCGGCTACCTCCTCAGCCAGCACTGGATGTCGGGTTTCGCCGACCGTGTGGACATTTCGCCGCTCGTCTTCCTCTTCTCGCTCGTCTCCGTCAGCGTCCTGACGCTCGCCACCGTGACGCTTCAAGTATGGCGTGCCGCCAGTGCCAATCCCGTCGACGCCATAAAGGGTTGATCACCACTTCATAATCACAGTTGTAAAATTTGATTCACGTCCCGCCGTGGCGCCACAGACCTAAACTCTGGCGTCAGCGGCGGGACGCTTTGTCTCCCATTGTTCCATTAAGGGCTAAAAATGAGTAGCTTCGCGCCATCATGACAAACGATTTCAAAGAGACGCTGGACCTCGCTCAGGTCCCGTCGCCATGCTACGTCCTCGAAGCCGACAAGCTCCGCGCAAATCTCCGCCTCATCCGCGATGTCCAAGACCGCAGCGGCGCCAAGATAATCCTCGCTTTCAAGGCCTTCGCCCTCTGGGATGCCTTCCCCATCATCCGCGAGCAGTTCGACAGCGCAACGGCAAGCTCCCTCGCCGAGGCAAGGCTCGCAGCCGAGGAGCTCGGCAGCCCGGCCTACACCTACGCCCCCGTATACTCCCCCTCCGAAATCGACCAGATTCTCGCCAACAGTAGGCACATAACTTTCAACTCCCTTGCGCAGGTGGAACGCTTCACGCCAAACGTCACGGCGACGAGCCACCACGTCAGCGTGGGTGTCCGCGTAAATCCCGAACTGGCGCAGGTCGAGACCGACCTCTACAACCCTTGTGTCCCGGGCTCGCGCCTCGGCATCCTCTCCGCCGACCTCCCTCCCCGCCTCCCTCAGATCATCGAGGGGCTCCACTGCCACGCCCTCTGCGAGAGCAGTGCCGAGCAAACGGCCAATCTCGTCCACACCTTCGAGACGCGCTTCGCCCCTTGGCTCGACCAAGTGAAGTGGGTCAACTTCGGCGGTGGTCACCTCATGACCCGCAAGGGCTACGACGTCGAGCTACTCATCAAGACGATAGCCGATTTCCGCAGCCGCCACCCGCACCTTCAGGTAATCCTTGAACCCGGCTCCGCGTTCGCTTGGCAGACGGGCTTCCTCCTCTCGACGGTTGAGGATATTGTCGAGAACGCCGGCATCAAGACCGCCATGCTCAACGTCTCTTTCGCTTGCCATATGCCCGATTGTCTCGAGATGCCCTACAAGCCTGTCATCCGTGGCGCACATTTCGATCCCGTCGACGGTCTCCCTACATACCGCATGGGTGGCAACTCGTGTCTCTCCGGCGACTACGTCGGCTCATGGTCGTTCGACAAGCCCCTCGCCGTCGGCGATACCATCATCTTCGAGGACATGATCCACTACACCACCGTCAAGACCACCATGTTCAATGGCGTCTCGCACCCCTCCATCGCCATTTTCGACCCCGCCAATGGCGGTCTACGCGTCGTCCGCAAGTTCTCCTACGAGGACTACCGCAACCGTATGGGCTGATTTTGTAAACTCCACATTGCATTTCCGCCCCTATTCTTTGCACCACACGTGCTAATTCCTTAATTTTGCCAACGGCGCAACAATGAAGCCGAGCCTACGTAAAATACGCTTGGCGCGAAAGCATGCGCACTCTCTCTGAGCGACACCCACCCCCTGCGACAACAACGATACAAGGAGCGAAGCCGCCCGCACAAGACCGAGCAAAAACAAAAAACTTCACACACATACACAACAATGGGTTTCGTTGAGAATCTGAAACAGAAAGCGGCACAGAACAAGAAGCGTATCGTGCTGCCCGAAGGCTACGAAGAGCGCACTCTCCGCGCTGCCGACCAAGTCCTTGCTGAGGGCTTCGCCGACATCATCATCATCGACGACGAGGACAACGTCCGCGCCAACGTCGAGAAATGGGGCCTCAAGAACATCAGCAAGGCCACCATCGTCGACCCTAAGAAGAACCCCAAGAAGGCCGACTACGCCAACCTCCTTTTCGAACTCCGTAAGAATAAGGGCATGACCATCGAGAAGGCCACTGCCCTCGCTGAGAACAACCTCTACCTCGGCTGCCTCATGATCAAGGCTGGCGACGCCGACGGCGAGGTCAGCGGCGCCGACAGCGCTACTGGCGATGTCCTCCGCCCTGCTTTCCAGATCATCAAGACAAAGCCCGGCATCAGCGTCGTAAGCGGTGCCTTCCTCATGTTCCTCCAAGACAAGAGCTATGGTGAGAATGGTGTCATGGTTTTCGCCGATTGCGCTGTAAACCCTGTCGTCAACGCTGCACAGCTCGCTGAGATCGCCGTCGCTACCGGCAAGACCGCACGCGTCCTCGGCGGCTTCGAGCCTCGCATCGCAATGCTCAGTTTCTCCACCAAGGGCAGCGCAAAGAACGAGGTCGTCGATAAGGTCATCGAGGCCACCAACCTCGCCAAGGAGCTTGCGCCCGACATGCAGATCGACGGTGAGCTTCAAGCCGACGCAGCCATCGTCGCCACCGTGGCAGCCAAGAAAGCCCCGGGCAGCGACATCGCAGGCAAGGCCAACGTCCTCATCTTCCCCTCTCTCGAGGTCGGCAACATCGCCTACAAGCTCGTTCAGCGTCTCGGCGGCGCAGAGGCCATCGGTCCCGTTCTCCAGGGCATCGCGCGCCCTGTCAACGACCTCTCCCGCGGCTGCTCCGTATCCGACATCGTCAAGATGATCGCCATCACGGCCAACCAGGCGCAAGACAACTAAACAAAGATTTTTCCCAACCGAAGGGCCGACGCCGACGTCTGGCAAACGACGCCGTGCCGGCCCTTCGGCTTTTTAACCACAATACAATCCCTGAAAGATGAAAAATATACTGGTCCTGAACTGCGGCAGCTCTTCCATCAAGTACAAGCTCTTCGAGTTCCCCGCCAAGAAGGTCGTCGCAAGTGGCGGCATCGAGAAGATCGGAATGCCAGGCTCCTTCATCAAGTTCTCCACCCCAAGCGGCGAGAAACAGATTGAGGAGATCCTCATCCCCGAGCACACCAAGGGCGTCGAGGTCATCTTCGGCAAGCTCACAGACCCCAAAGTAGGCGTCCTCAAGAGCCTCAACGAGCTCGATGCCGTAGGTCACCGCATGCTCCACGGCGGTCAGAAGATCACCAAGAGCTCCATCCTCACCAAGGAGGTTCTCGACATCTTCGAGGCCTGCTCCGACATGGGTCCCCTCCACAACCCTGCAAACCTCAAGGGCGTCAACGCCGTCAAGTCCCTCCTCCCCAACATCCCTCAGGTAGGCGTCTTCGATACCGCTTTCCACCAGACCATGCCGCCTAAGGCCTACATGTATGCGCTCCCCTACGAGTACTACGAGAAGTACGGCATCCGCCGCTACGGCTTCCATGGCACCAGCCATAAGTACGTCTCCCGCCGCGTATGCGAGTTCCTCGGCATCAGCCCCATCGGCAAGAAGATCATCACCTGCCACATCGGCAACGGCGGCTCCATCTCCGCCATCGTCGACGGCAAGTGTGTCGACACCAGCATGGGTCTCACCCCTCTTGAGGGTCTCATGATGGGCACCCGCTGCGGCGACATCGATCCAGCCATCATCCCCTTCCTCGTACACCATAAGGGTCTGACCGTCGACGAGATAGATACCATCATGAACAAGAAGTCTGGTCTCCTCGGCATCTCTGGCACCACCTCCGACATGCGCGAGATTCAGGCTGCACGCGACAATGGCGACGAACGCGCCGCTCTCGCTCAAGATATGTATTACTACCGCGTCCGCAAGTATATCGGCACCTACGCCGCCGCAATGGGTGGCGTCGATGTCATCCTCTTCACCGGCGGTGTCGGCGAGAACAAGTGGAACTGCCGCGAGGCCGCTTGTGAGGGTCTCGAGTTCATGGGCGTCGAGCTCGACAAGGAGAAGAACAAAGAGGTCTTCGGCACCGAGGCCATCATCTCCAAGCCTTCCAGCAAGGTCACCGTCTGCGTCATCCCGACCGACGAGGAGCTTATGATCGCCATGGACACAGACGAGCTCACAAAGTAAGTCGTCCATCCCCTGAATAACACTAATCCCGTCTTGCCCAACATTATCAATTTTTAGTGGCAAGACGGGATTTTAGTTTTCCAATGTTTGGCACGGTTGTTGCTATATGTAGTGCAGAACAACCCTAATACGCAAAAACATTATGCAATTTTTCAAGTCTATGCTCGTCGCGCTCTTGGCGACCTTCTGTTTTTCCTCCTGCTCTTCACAAAAGGAGCCTATGTGCGGAGCATATTCAGATTATGAGAAGGTGACCGACGAGGATGTCGAGTTCTTCAACCAAAACTACAAAGGCGACGTCGCCCTCACGCCCAAGAAAGTAGCAAAGCAGGTCGTAGCAGGTCTCAACTACTCCTTCAAATGCAAGGGCGAGGACGGCAAGTATGAGGTCGTAATCTACGAGCCGCTCCCTGGACAAGGTGAGCCCACAGTCTCCTCAGTAACAAAACTTTAAGCAAGAAGAGTAATCCCGACATGGATAAGAAAGCCTACGCCATAGCAAACACCAAGTGGCTGGAAAAGAAGGCTAAAGAGGAGGGCGTCATGCCACTCGAAGGCGGTGTCTACTACAAGGTCATCACCGAAGGTCGTGCCGATGGCGTCCACCCCTCACCAAGCAGCGTCATCTCCGCGCACTACACAGGTCGCCTGACCGACGGACGGCAGTTCGACTCCAGCATCGGCGGCGCGCCTCTCGCCATCCGCCCCCGCGACCTCATCAAGGGCTGGATTGTCGCCCTTGAGAAGATGTGCATCGGCGACAAGTGGGAGGTCTACATCCCTGCCGGCATGGGCTATGGCAAGTTCTCGCAACCCGGCATCCCCGGTGGCTCCACGCTGATATTCGAAATCGAGTTGCTCCGTATCGACTAAGTGAGTCGCGATGACACGTGTCGAGAGAGAAAAGCAGGCTGTAGAGGCGATGATATGGCTCTATTGCCACCACCGGCTGAAAACAGATGTCTTGCCTTCCGAATATGCGGAGCTCCTGACCTACGCCCATAAACGCTTGGACTGCTGCAAGTTCGGTGAGAATAAGACGACTTGCAAGAAATGCCCTGTCCACTGCTACGCTCCAACGAAGCGTGAGCTCATAAGGCAGGTCATGCGATGGGCAGGGCCCAGAATGATATTCTACCACCCTCTAATCGCCATTCGCCATCTCATAGGCAAATAGCGGTTAAAGGTAAAAGAATCGCCCCCTGCTGATTTTGGTTGGCCAGCGAGGGGGCGATCTTTTTTATTCTCTATGCCTATTTATGCGTAAGCTCCAAGTTCTGATGCTTGCGCTGCTTCCAGAGCTGATAGCTGTTGACGATGTTCTGCCACAAGACGTAAGCTCCAGGTGCCACGCTCGACAATGGGTTCAAGTACGTCTGCGCCATCCAGATGGCCAAGACTGTGTTCTTCTGCCCGAGAGCCTGACCTCCACTGATGCGCTCGCCATAATGCCCGCCAACAACCTTGCCGAAAAGGAATTGGGCGGCGCACGTCGCAAGGCTCACAAGGGCGAGGCTGATGACGAGCATAGCGTCGTCCGAGTCGTCGACGATGCTCTTGACCGTCTTGCCCATCACCATCGCCAACGCAACGCCCCATATGTAGAACGCCATACCCGAATGGTCGCGCAGCCACCCGTGGACGCGAGGCAGCGTGAGACGGAATATCTGTGCGAGAAGGAACGGGAAGATGAGCAGTGGGAACACTTTGCTCAAGATGAGCAAGAACGCTTCAAGAAACGCCACGCCTCCCTGTGTGTAAATCAGCGGGAAGACCAGTGGGGCGTATATGGCCGCCAAGACGTTGATCATCAGAGTGTAGGTTATCAGAGTCTCCGCGCTGCCGCCCAATTTGGCGGTGATGACCGCACCTGCCGTGGCGGTTGGGCAGATGAGGCATATCATGGCTCCCTGTGCAAGGGTGGGTGACAATGGGGCAAGGACAAAATACGTTGCCGTGCAGCCCACGACTTGAAACAGCAACAGCCACACGTGCCAACGCTTCAGGCGAAACTCGCGTGGGTCTACGCGGCAGAACGTCAAGAACAGCTGGATGAAGATAAGGCTTGGCGTCAAGACCGCGTCCAGCGACCATACGTACGGGTGCAGCGGCATAAGAAAGTCAAGACAATGGAAAGCTGCGTAGAACAAGACGCCTGCAAGCATCGCTATCGGCAGCGTCCAGTTTCGCAAGAAAGAAACTACTTTAGACATCTTAGAGGCAGAAAAGCTATATTACTTGAGTTTATTTCGCAGATGGTCAATCTCCATTCCGCGCTTGCCCATCTCGTACGCCTCTTCGACATACTTTCTCGCAAGCGCATTGTCGCCTTTGTGATAATTGGCCACGCCAATGGCGAATTTCACCTCCGACCGCGGAAGCCCCATAGGGGCGAGCCCCCTCTTGTCGAGCATGAGCATGAACTGGGACATGTTCTCGAAGTCGTGACGCATCATGGCGTTCACTCCCCTCTGCCACAGCTCATTAGGGTCGGTCGTCTGACGCTTGAACCACATCGTGTGTACCCTGCCGCTACGCTTATTGTCAAGGCAGAAGTGTCCCTCTTTCTTCGTGAACCCGCATGCGCTCGCCACGGCGGCAGAGGCCACGTTGGTCGTCAGGATGTTAAGGAGTACGGCATCGTAGCCGCCAACGTGCTCCAATATGTACTCGCTCAGAACGTAGAGTGACAAGCTGGTCAGCCCCTTCTTCCGCATCATGGGGTGCATGGCGTACGTCACTTCGACGACGTCCATCTTCTCGTAGGGGTCGGAATATGGTCGCCCCTTGCAATCGATGAAACCTATCGTCAGTGGGGCTGCGTTCTCGTCGGTGCGTATCTCTATGACGTAGTGTGCGCCAATGTAGTATACGCCCACGCCTATCTCCAGCATGCCGCCAGCCTTGTTCTTCTCCAAGGCGAACGACAAGTACCTTTCAAGCTGCTCGCTACGCCCCTCCTCGGTTATGAGGAACTCATATTTTATGTCTTCAATGCTGAGGAGTCTGTATATGTCGCGCAGGTCGTCCTTGGTCGTCATCCTCAAGCGGACGTCGGGGTATGGGATGACGGGTATTGTTTCCGGGAACAAACGAATCTCTTCCATATTCCTAAAACAGATAGTTCATGTTGACATAGAAACCACCATTGCCGTCGTCGGTGTTGAGTGCCTTGCCGTAGTCGACTGAGACGATGAAGTTGGCGTTCATGTGGACTTTCAGACCAAGACCCGCGCTCGTGTGCAGATGGTCGGCTCCGCTACGGAAATATTGGTCTTTGACATCTTGGGGGACGGCAGATGTGTCGACGTCATACTCTTGCGTCGTGATGCCCATGTCGGTGAACACGTTGACGCCAACCGCCCATTGCTGCTTCAACAGCCCGAATCGGACGAAGAGCCATCGAGCCTCTATGTTCGCCATGGCGATGCCGTCTGCCGTTATCCTGTTGCGCATGACGCCCCTCAGCGTCTTAGAGCCTCCGAGCCCCTGCGAGGTCGATGAGGTCAGCGTGTTGGTGGTGATGTGGGGCAGGAGGTAGTAGGGCACGCGTCCTGCCAACCTGTTTTGAGCCGTCAGGCGGTATGCCAGTACGAGGTCGGGTGTCCCGAGGGTGAAGTACTGCCGATGGTTGACGGTCAGACGCAGAAACCCTGTCGAGTGAGACGTGAAGCAGCTTGGCTCCGCCGCAATGAGTATCTCGCTCCATATTCCACATGACGGGAAGGCTTGGTTGTCGCGACTGTCATACCCGATGCCGAGGCGGAGGAATACGTCGGTGCCGCCCGTAGCCTCGTCGCTCCGTATGGCTCCCCACTCGCGGTATATGTCGTAGAGCGTCGGCACGTCTGGCGTGTCGTGGCGCAACTCAGACCTGCGGACGCTGCCGCACTCCATGTTGAACGCCGTGATGCCGAATTGGGCGAAGACGTTGGTTTGCGGGATGTCGTGGCGCACGCCCGCCATGAGCCTTATCATCCGCCTATGCTGAGCATAGAATGCCGTGGTGCGATATTCGTCGTCCTCCTTATCGACCCACCTGTCGTTATAGACCGCCTTGCGACCATTGAAGCCGTAGAAGTCCATCAGCAAGTCGCGGAAGAGGGTGAAGTCGGCAGTGAACCTGAGGGTGGGGGAGAGGTGTCGCAACGCCATGGGCGAGTCGTAGTATGCGCGGAAGAGCATCGTGCCTGCCACGTAGCGGCTACACTCTAAGTACAGCGAATGGTCGTATGCCGGGTAGCGGCTGCCGTCGCCATACCAGTAGAGGTTGGAGAGGACGCCATATTGGAAGCCGAGGTCGGAGTCGTAAGACACCGCAGGCAATGCGCCGAACGAGAAGCCTTTCTTGACGAAAGTCGAGTCGGCATCGGAGCCCACGGCGGTCTGGCAGACGGCGGCGGCAAAAAGAGATGCCGCGGCGTGGAGCCTGAAATGCTTCATGCCGCAGCTTCCCTAAAGGGCTTTAAGTATCTGGTCGATCTTGGGGGTCAAGACGATCTCCGTGCGACGGTTCTTACATCTTCCCTCGTCGGTCGAGTTGTCCGCAACGGGGGCTGTGTCGGCGCGACCGACTGCCTGCACGCGCTCTTGCGCTACGCCGCCAGCCACAAGGATTCGGAGAACCGACGTCGCGCGCTTGGCAGAGAGATCCCAGTTGTCCTCGATGACCTGTCCGTGGAGAGGCACGTTGTCCGTATGTCCCTCGACGGTGATGTCGATGTCGGAATTTACGTCTTTAAGGACGGAGGCAATCTTGCGTATGGCACTGACGCCCTTGTTGTTGACATCATATTGCCCCGAGGCGAAGAGCAGTTTCTCTTCAAGAGAGACGTAAACCTTGCCGTCTTTATGGACGACGGTCAGCTCGTCGGGGCTGAAGCCAACGAGAGCCGACGATATGGTGTTTTTCAGTTGCGCCATGGCCTCGTCCTTGGCTTTCAGCTGGCTCTCCAGCTCGCGTAGCTGTGCGGCTTGGCGTTCAAGCTCGGCTTGCTGCTCCGCCAACTGGCGGTTTTTGTCGGCAAGGGTCTGCTTCTGGCTCTCAATCTCGCGGCTCTTGTCTGCCAAGGCGGCGTTGCTGTGTTGCAGTTGCTCCTCGCTGTCAGCCAATGCCTTATTGGCTTCTGCCAACTTGGCTTTCTTCTCTTCGAGGCTCTTCTCCGAGTCGATAAGCTTGTCGTTGCTCGATACCAGCTCGTCTTGCATCTGCGAGAGGTGGCTCATCAGAGAGCGGTATTCAGGCACGTCGCCCATCTTGGCCGCAAGGGCTGCGAGGTCGTTTTGGAGGACGTCCAGTCGGTTGGAGAGTGTGCGGTTGCGGACGCCGGCGAGGGCCGTGTCTTGCGCCAGCTTGTCGGCCTCGTTCTTCCACTGGTCAATCTTGCCCTGCAACTCATCAATCTGCGTTTTCAGCTGGTCGATGGTGACGTCGCGCTCCTCTACCTTGCGCTGGTTGTCGGCGGTAGCCTTCTGCGCCTTTTGAAATTGGCTTGTGGGGACGCAAGCGGTCGCCACGAGAGCCAATATGGTGAGAGTTATTGCTGTTCTTTTCATTGGCGGTCTCTTCTATTTCTCCATTGGTGGGATGTTCTTGAGGGTCTCGCGGAGCAGATCCCAGAAGAGTGATACGCTCTTGATGTCGACGCTCTCGGCCGGTGAGTGAGGGTGGCTGATGGTCGGACCGAATGAGACCATGTCCCAATTGGGGTACGTCTCGCCCATGATGCCACATTCGAGACCGGCGTGGACGGCTGTTACTTCGGGCTCCTTGCCGAACAGCTTCTCGTAGGAGGACTTGACGGCGGTGAGCGACTTGCTCGTGACGTCTGGTTTCCAGCCCGGGTACTCGCCGGAGGTCTCGACCTCTGCGCCTGCGAGGCGGAAGATGCTGTCGAGAGAAGAGGTTACGTCCTCGCGCTCTGACTCCATTGAGCTGCGTACCAAGAACTTAACCGTTATGATGTCGCCCTCGCTCTTGACGATTGCCATGTTGGACGATGTCTCGACGAGACCCGGCAGGTCGGCATTCATCTTCAGAGGTCCGTTGGGTGCGCCTTGGAGGGCATTGATGAGGTCGTCGGCAGTCATCTCGTCGATGACGGTGGCAGGCAGGTCGACCTTTTGTGCTGTGAATGAGAGCTGTGGCTCGGTTGTGGAGAACTCGGAGCGGAACATATCTTCAAACTCATCGACTGCCTCCATGAAGTCGTCATAATCCTCCTCATCGATGGTGAGGACGACGGATGCCGTGCGCGGGATGGCGTTGCGCATGTTGCCGCCATCGATGTCGGCGAGCATGCTCTCGTAGTTGGCTGCCGCGAACTTGAGGAAGCGCGCCATGAGCTTGTTTGCGTTGGCGCGCCCGAGGTTGATGTCCATTCCAGAGTGTCCGCCCTTGAGGCCGGTGAGCGTGACGCGGACGGCAACGTCGGTGTCGGCCGTCTCGACGCGCGTGCCTTTGAATGTGGCTGTCACGTCGATGCCGCTTGCGCAGCCAATGCATATCTCGCCCCACGACTCGGTGTCGAGGTTCAAGAGCATGAGACCTTTGAGGACGTCAGGTTCGAGAGCCGATGCTCCGCCCATGCTTGTCTCCTCCTCTCGCGTGGCGAGAATCTCCAGTGGTCCATGCTCGACTGTGGGGTCGGCAATTACGGCGAGGGCGGCAGCGAGTCCGATGCCGTTGTCGGCGCCGAGGGTCGTGCCATTGGCTGTCACCTTGCCGTCGGCGACGATTGTCTCGATGGGGTCTTTGGTGAAGTCGTGGTCGGAGTCGTTCTCCTTCTGTGGCACCATGTCGGAGTGCCCTTGGAGGATTACGGGCGTGAGGTTCTCGTAGCCTGGTGTCGCCTTGACGCGGATGATGACGTTGCCGCCATTGCGGGTGACCTCGTGACCGAGCGACTTGCCGACTTCGGCGATGTGGTCGAGGGCTGCTGCCTCATGTCCTGACGGACGCGGAATAAGCGTCAGTTGGCGGAACTGCTCCCAAAGGACTTTAGGCTCAAGGGCTTGCAGGTTTTTGTTGTCTATTATCTTCGTCATGGCTATGTCGTTTTAAGTTATTTTGCCGCAGGCGCAACGGAGATGATAGCGCCAGTGGCTGGGTCGAATGTTAAGGCGTTGGTAAGTATCTGGTTGGCAGGCAGGTTGGCTACTTGACCATTCTGCGTGCAACGGATAGTCTTTTGGGAGAGGAGGATGTTGCGGTCCATCACCTTGATGGAGACGTTGCCCGGAATCATGTAGAAGAGACCGGTGAGAGGGTCGGACTGGCGTTGTTTGGAGGTTGCGGCATACTCGTTGACCTTGGCGGAGTCGTCAAACTCGAGGTCGACGTATATGGGTTTGCCGCTGAGGTCCATGGCGTCGACGAAGCCGCTGCTCTCGGAGAATCGTGCGGGTACGATGTTGTTGGCTCCGTTGTAGTCAGGCGTAACCTCAATAATCTTGGTTACTGTGATTGTGTCGCGGCGCCCTGCGAACAGCTCGACGTGCTGACGCTCAAGCTTGTCGATGTTGGCAAGGGCTTGGCTCATGCTGCCTGCGTCGGCGAGGCGGTTGTCTACCTGTCCTGTGATGATTCCGACGCGTGCGGCGCGGAGCGAGTATATCGTCTGTGCGCACTCTTCTGCCATTGCGGCCTTTGACGTGCGAGCCAGGACAGATTGGGAGAGGGGCACCTCGGCGAATGTGGCGTACTTGATTTCGGGGGTCTCGGATTCCGTAGTGGCGACGGGTGCAGCGACGTATGTGTTGATGGCGGATATTACGCCGTCGGGCGTGAGGGCGATGGAAGGGAGCGCGCTGTTGGCTGATGCGGAAATCTTATAGCGGCGTGAAAAATCAATTCGTCCGACGGGGATGATGTCGGCTGACGTGAGTTTCCATTTTGTGGAGTTCTCCGTGACGACGTCGGTAAGGTTCAGGAACCTTGTGGAGTATTGGTAGTAGGGACCGACGGACGAGACGACGACTTGCGCAGTCAGCTTGATTTGCACTACGGTTTTGGGCAGGGCGTATATGACGCCCCCATTGGCGGCATCGGCATCTTGCGCGACGGGGGTGACTTTTATTGTCTGGTTATCGCCAGCCAAGGCGGGCAGAGCCATCATGGCGGCCATCATGAGAGCCGCTATTTTGCGTGAGCCTTTCATCTTGTGGGTGTGTGTCAATTTTTGTCTATTACGAAGTTAGCTAAATTTATCGGTATGCGTGTCATGCCATTGCGTCCAGTTGCGCTTGGAGCGCACGCATCTCGTCGCGGAATTGGGCGGCCTCGATGAAGTTCATCTCCTTAGACGCTTTCTTCATGTTTTTCTTCGCCTTGTCAATCGCCTTAGTCAACTCGTCGCGCGTCTTGGGTGCGGTAGCCTGCACCCCGTATGGCGTGGCAGGTTCGGCTGCCGAAGTGAGCTGCTGGTCGTCGGAGTCTGACGTGGCGGGTGTGGCGTTGGAGAGGAGGTCGCTCTTGACGACGGCTTTGTTCAATCCGCGCGGGGTGATGTGGTGCTCTGCGTTGAAAGCCATCTGTTTGGCTCTTCGGGCGTTTGTCGAGTCGATTGTGGCCTGCATGGAGGGCGTTATCTTGTCGGCGTACATGATTGCGAGACCATTGAGGTTGCGCGCCGCGCGTCCGACGGTCTGCGTAAGAGATCGCTCGTTGCGCAGGAAGCCCTCCTTGTCGGCATCGAGAATCGCCACGAGCGAGACCTCGGGCATGTCCAGACCCTCGCGGAGCATGTTGACGCCGATAAGCACGTCGAACACGCCCTCGCGGAGCTTCTGCATGATCTCTATGCGCTCCAGGGTGTCGACGTCGGAGTGGATGTAGGCGCAGCTGATGCCCATTCGGGTCATGTATTCGCTCAGTTCCTCAGCCATTCTCTTGGTGAGGGTCGTTACTAAAGTCCTCTCGTTCAGGGCTATGCGCTTGTTGACCTCGCCCATGAGGTCGTCTATCTGGTTCAGACTTGGTCGCACCTCGATGGCCGGGTCAAGAAGTCCCGTTGGGCGCACAACTTGCTCGACAACGACGCCGCCCGACAGGCGCAGCTCATAGTCGGCAGGCGTGGCACTGACGTAAATCACCTGATTTGTCATCTGCTCGAACTCCTCAAATTTTAGTGGGCGGTTGTCGCGTGCGGACTTGAGGCGGAAGCCGAAGTCGACGAGCGACTCCTTGCGCGAGCGGTCGCCGCCGTACATGGCGTGGATTTGCGGCACGGTGACGTGGCTCTCGTCGATGACGAGGAGGAAATCTTTCGGGAAATAGTCGAGCAGGCAGTATGGGCGTTCGCCCTCATTGCGCCCATCGAAATAGCGTGAGTAGTTCTCGATGCCAGGGCAGTAGCCTATCTCCTTGATCATCTCCATGTCGTATGTGACGCGCTGCTCCAAACGCTTGGCTTCCATCTCCCTGCCGCAGTCGCGGAAGGCTTGGGCTTCGCGGACAAGGTCGTCTTGGATGTGGCGGATGGCATCATGCACCTTGTCTTTTGGCGTGATGAAGAGGTTGGCTGGGAAGAGCGTCACCTCCTCCTGTTCGGCTATGGTGTCAGATGTCGTGGGGTCGATCGTCTCGATGCTCTCAACTTCGTCGCCGAAGAAGATGAATCGGTAGGCGAAATCCTCATAGGCGACGTAGACATCTATGGTGTCGCCCTTGACGCGGAAGTTGCCACGTTCAAAAGCTACCTCGTTGCGCGAGTAGAGGGAGTCTTGGAGTTGGCGCATGAAGCTGGTGGACGACATCTGCTGCCCGACCTTCACTTTTATGACGCCCGAGTAGAAGTCGTCGGGGTTGCCGAGACCGTAGAGGCAAGAGACGGAGGAGACGACGACAATGTCGCGGCGTCCGCTCATGAGTGCCATTGTCGAGCTGAGGCGCAACTTGTCAAGGTCTTGGTTTATGGCGAGATCCTTCTCGATGTAGGTGTCGGTGGCGGCGATGTATGCCTCGGGCTGGTAGTAGTCGTAGTAGGAGACGAAATACTCTACGGCGTTTTCGGGGAAGAAGGCTTGGAACTCGTTGTAGAGCTGTGCGGCGAGCGTCTTGTTGTGGCTGAGGACGAGCGTCGGGCGGTGTGTCTGGGCGATGACGTTGGCTATGGTGAACGTCTTGCCCGAGCCTGTCACGCCAAGCAGGGTCTGGTGCTTGTCGCCGTTGTTGACGCCTTCGACCAGTTGGCGTATCGCCTCGGGCTGGTCGCCTGTTGGTTTATATGGCGAGACGAGTTTGAAGTCGGCCATTGTTGTCGTGGGTTATGTGTTGAGTGGTGTTGCGCATTGTAGAAATCGCAAGGGGCAGGCCATGGCTATTGCGCCGTCGGCCTGCCCCTTGCGGTATGCGTTGTTATGTGTCGTGAAGCTTCGTAGGGACGTGTGTTGACCTAAAGACGCCTCATCCTCTTAGCGTTACGCTCGTAGATCTTGCGAGTTTTGAGGTAGTTCTTGCGAGAGTACTTGGCGGAAGTCCTGTACTTCGACTGGCTGTAGAACCTGTATTGGACGCCTGCGGAGATGGTCCAGAGGGCGTCGAACCTCTTTTCGCTGTCGACCCAGTTGCCTGCGCCGTCGGGCCAGCCTTGGTGACCGTCGAAGTAGTCGGTGAAGAGCATATCGCCTTTAGCTTCGAGCGTAGCCCACAACTTTTCATTGATCTGGTAGCGTACGCCGACGATACCTGTCGCCATGCCGGCTATCTCCATGCCGCCGTCGTAGTACATCCATTTGTTGGCCATCTCCTCATCGCCGACGTTGGCGATATACTCGTCAATGTCGAGAGCGGAGCCTGGCTCCTTCTTGCACTTGAAAGCCATCCCACCTGCGCCGATGGCGAAGTAGGGGTTGAAGAGTCGTTGGTCGTTATACCCTTGGATGAGGTCGAGGAAGTAGCACTTGAGCAACAGGTCGAGGTTGAAGAACGTCGTGTTGAACTCGATGTTGTCGTCCTGTCCGCCCTTGCATTGTCCGGCATCGAGCTCGGCGCGCCAGCTGAGCCAGCTGTTAAGCGTCTTTTCTGCGTAGGCTCCAGCGGTCCACTTAACGCGTCCTCCGTCAACGAGGTCGCCGAAGTATATTGTAGTTCCTCCTTTCACACCGATTGAGAATCCCAACATCCCTTTGGGCGGTCTGCCTGTCGGGTTGTTGTATTGCGCCCAAGAGACTTGGACGGACAATGCGGTTAGGAGCAAAAGTGATAGTAATCTTTTCAGCATTTTCTCTATCTATCTGTTGTCTAGCTAGCGACAAATTGAGATATCCATCGCAAAGATTGCAAAAATATCTGACAATCAGATAATACCAAGTGCTAAAAAAAGCAAGTGAAGCGTACGGGTGTGATGCTCTGTTCGGTAATCTTGTGTTTTGCGCCTATTTAGGTCTTTTTGTGCGCCTTGCGGTGTCATAGTCACTCATGGAAAAATGTTAACTTAGCCACGTAATAGCCACCAAAAAATATGGAGATAAGGGAAAATATATCGCTCAAACCATTTAATACGTTCAATATAGATGCTCGCGCGGCGATGATGATTGATTGCCGAACGGCAGTCGACGTCCGCAAGGCGACGAAGATTGTCGCGGGAAGGAAGCACTATGTCCTTGGTGGTGGCAGCAACGTCTTGTTCCTCAATGATTTTGATGGCGTCATAATCCGTCCACTAATCGATTCGGTCGAGATTGTGGAGGATGTCGCTGACCATGTCGATGTCGTCGTCGGGGCGGGCGTCACGTGGGACGATTTCGTAGCATGGTGCGTCGACCGAAATCTTTATGAGGCAGAGAACCTTTCTGGCATCCCTGGCAACGTGGGGGCTGCGCCCGTGCAGAATATTGGCGCGTATGGCGCGGAGGCTAAGGACGTCATAAGATCCGTCGATTGCGTGAGGGTTGCCGATGGTGGCGTTTTCAACCTTGCGGCGGCGGAATGCAAGTTTGGCTATCGCAATAGCATCTTCAAACAAGAGTTACGCAATGCGGCGATAATCACGCACGTACATTTTCGCCTTTCCAAGTTGCCCAATTTCCACCTCGACTACGGCGCCTTGAGGACGGCCGTCGAGGCTCTTGGCGAGCCGACGGGTGCCAATGTCCGCAAAGCCGTCATCGCCACGCGCGACTCCAAACTGCCTGACCCTAAGGTGCTTGGCAATGCTGGCAGCTTCTTTAAGAACCCGGAGGTTGATGCCCATGTGGCGGATGTCCTAACGAAGGAATACCCGACGATGCCTCGTTACGCTTTAGCAGACGGGAGGGTGAAGATCCCGGCCGGGTGGCTTATTGAGCAAAGCGGATGGAAGGGCAGGAGCCTCGGTCCCGCGGCAGTCCATGAGCGTCAGGCTCTTGTGCTGGTAAATAAAGGAGGGGCGAGGGCAGCTGATATTGTAGCCTTGTGTGATGCTGTGCGTGCCGATGTGAAGTCACGTTTCGGGATAGACCTTTCGCCCGAGGTCAATTTTGTCGGTTAGAAGCCGCCGGGTGGCGGTGGGGGAGGGCCTCCCGCAGGGCGACCGCCAAACCCTCTTCTTTTATCTTCCCCACTAAATTCCTTGAACTTATATACGAAAGTGAGCATGCCGTAGCGTCCCACGACGCTTTGGGTGCTTGTCGTGACGCTTGCCGTCCCGACACCGCGGTTGCGGCTTTGCGCCTGGTTGAGCAGGTCGGACACTCGGAGGCGCACCTCGCCTCTCTTGCCTTTGAGGAAACGTCCGCCAAGGGCGGTGTCCCACGTCATATTGTTTGTGTCGAAATCGCTGCCCATGCCGTTGGTCATGTTGTGGCGCACGACATTGTTGAAGAATAGGTGTTGGTTGAAAAAGTTGAGGCGCAAGTCCGCCGATATGGAGTGACGATAATAGTTGTAGTTGCTCTCCGACGCTTGGCTGTTGCGTAAGATATTGTAGGTCATGTCATAACCTATGTTGAAATCGACATTCTCGCTCAGGTTGCTGACTACATTTAGTCCACTGCCGAGAGAGTATGAGCGGCTCTGCATCTTTACGCCCTTGTAGATTCCTGGCACTTTCTTCAGGTCGGCGCGCATGGTGAGATTCAGCGTGCTGCCCAGCCACTTGACGGGAGACGACGCATTGAGCATGACGCCCGCGTTGACCATCCCGTCCATATTGACAGGCTTGGTATATTGGGTCCCGGCGGGCAGGGTGATGCCGTGCTCGATGACGCTGTCGACCTCCGACATGTAGCTTGCCGTGGCGATGTAGTCGTTCGTCATGCGGATGTTGGCGTGGAGGAACACGATGCGCCCTGCTTCGCGGTCGTTGGCAGTGCCAGAGACGCGGATGGCGTGGGTGTAGCTTTGGCGCAGGTTGGCATCGCCACTGCTGTAGCTGCGGATGTTGCTAACATCGACAACATCTTGCAATTGGTTGATTGACGGAGCGTTGGTGCTCGTGCGGTATGAGATCATCAGGCTGTTGCGCCTCCGGCGTCCCACACGGATGTCGACGTGGGGCATGAGGCTGGTGAACGTGCGTCGGGTGTCGATCTCCAAGGGGTATGTCTGCTCACCGTCGAGAATCGCATCTTGAAAATCAATGCCCAAGTTGGCGAACAAGGTGCTGCTCTTGCGGATGTTGAGACTCAGACCCGCGCGATGTGTGGTATAGCGGCTGTCCTTGACGTTGCTCAGCAGGGAGGAGAAACGGTAATTGTTGAGTGTCGGGGTAAGAGTGGCCTCCGTCGTGCTGTCTGCCGAGACGGACTTGTCGTTGGAGCTGTATGTGACGCGAGGGGAGTAGGTGACAATCATGGCCATGAGCTTGTTGATTGGCTCCGTATATGTTATTTGGGCTTCGGCACCCGTCTGTTGGCTCTTGCTGTCTGTTACTTGCCCTGTCGTGAGGCTGCTTGTCGGGTTGGCGTTTGTCTGGCTGTTGAGGCTGGAGGCGTCGGCTGTCGAGCGGTCGGTGGTGTAGCGAAGTCGCAGTGCGGCAGTGCGTTGCGGCTTGTTGAATTTGTGCTTTATGGTGACTTCCGCACCGATGCGGTATTGCTTGCCGTTGTTGTATGCTTGGCGCATTGTGGAGCGCAGGGTGTCGACGCCTCGTAAGTCTTGCCCCCCGTTCTCGTTCTCGCTGTCGCTCTGTTTCCAGCTCCATTCGGGGACGAGGACGACCGAGTTCATGGTGTCGACATCCCAACGGAGGCGGAGGTCTATCTCGTGCCCAAAGTCGGTATTCTCGCTTGTACTTTGGCTGTCGTAGGTTCGCGGTGTCTCGCCCTCATGCTCGACGAAATACTCTTGGTGGCTTTCGCTCTCGTTCTCGTTCTTGGTGCGGTTGAACGAGTAGCTTGATTCTATGCTTAAGCCATTCTTTTTTTCGAAGACGTAGTTGATGCCAGCCTCGGCTGTGGCTCTTTTGCCGGCAGCGGAGCCTCCTCCACCGGGCGCATTGCCATCCTCGTAGCCGCGTTGCCCGATGTCGTTGGCTTGCGCTATGATAGACACTCTGTTTTGCTGCCCCATCATGTTGACCGACGCCCCAGCCTCATAGTGCTTGTCAGTGCCGCCGCCAACGTAACCTTGCCCGAACGAGCCGCCCGTTATCTTGGTCTTGGTCAATATGTTGATGGTGCGCTCCTCGTTGCCGTCGCTGATGCCTGTGAACTCGCTTTGCTCGCTTTGTTTGTCGAAAACCTCGATCTTGTCCACCATGTCGGCGTCTATGTTGCGGATTGCGACACTGGTGTTCGAGCCGAAGAACTCCTTGCCGTCGACGAGCACCTTTTTAACCTCCTCGCCACCATGCGTGATGGTGCCATTCTTCACTTGCATGCCGGGAAGCTTTTTGAGCAGGTCCTCGGTCGTGGCGTCGGGCGACATCTTGTATGCCGCGGCGTTGAAAATTGTCGTGTCGCCACGTTGCTCTTGACGTTGGACGATGGCGCTGGCTTGCACCTCGTCAAGCTCTTTGCTTGCGATTTTAAGTGCTATTGTACCTACGTTGATGTCCTTGCCCTTGATTTCCAAAGTCTTGGATGCCTTCTCGTAGCCCATGAAGTTGACGCTCAGCTCATATCTCCCTCGACCGATGCCCTCCAGCACGAAGCCTCCGTCTTTGCCGCTCGCCACGGCACGCTGCCGCCCATCGCCATCGGGCGTGATGACGACCGTCGCGCCAACCATAGCTGACCCGTCGGTCGCATCGACGACCTTGCCCTCCACACGACATTGTGCCACCGCCAAAGACGGCAACAGGCTTATAACTAACACGATGAGTGTTAGAATGGATATCCTATGGCGAAGTTCCATGCAATCTCGTCTCCACTAAAACGGTTCTTGACCACCCACTTGTCTCCGTCGGCATGGGGGTCATGGAGTTTATATCCGGCATCGACGCGGAAGATGAAGTAGTCGAAGTTCAACCTCACGCCCAGTCCTGCGCCCAACGCCACCTGCTCATAAAAACGCTTGCCGAAGTTGCCCTCCGTCGCTCCGTCGCCGTGGTCGAGCGTCCAGATGTTGCCTGCATCGACGAATGCTGCGCCCTCGAAGACGGAAATGATCTTGAACCTGTATTCGGCATTCGCCTCAAGACGTATGTCGCCAATCTGGTTATGGTAGCGAAGCGAGACGGGCAGCGAGATGGTTCCTGGTCCAAGACCACGAACCGGCCACGCGCGGATCGAGTTGGCGCCGCCGACGAAGAAGCTCTTCTCGTAGGGCAGTGATTTTGAGTTGCCGTAGGGCACGCCGATGCCGCCAAAGAAGCGGAAGACGGTGCTGTTGCCAAGCATGTCGACGGCGCAGTAGCGGAACTCGGCCTCCGTCCTGACGTATTGTGAGAAACGTATGTTCCACAATGTCTTATATCCGTCGGTTGCTGTCTGCTTGCTCGTGCAAAGATCCATGAGGTTGCCTGCCGTCTCGACATTCCAACGCAGGTATGCGCCGCTCTGGTTGAGCCTCACCTTCTGCTGGTTATAGACGAAAGTATAGCCAAGCGACATGATAAAGTGGTCGGTATAAGCGTGTTGCAGATACGTGCCGTTGATGTATTGGGCGAATGTCTCGTCGAGACTCGGAATGCGGACGATGTTGAACTCCACGGGCGTCAGCGAGTGCTGCGTATATTTCGAGCCTCGCCACGTGTAGGTCATGCGCGTGGCCAGCACGTTGCGCGTGAACTCGGGGCGCCGCTGGTAGTCGAATGATACGCTGACGAGCGTCTTAGGGTTGTGGTGCTTATAGAAGTGGAGCGACGAGATGGGCGCAATCATGAAAGGGAAGGTGAGCGTGGCTTCGGCACCAGTCTCAAGGGTCGAGAAACTGCCCCTGCCGCTCGTGGCGGTCTGGTTCTGCATGGCGAAGCGGGTCTTGAAGCTCAACGCCTCGGCTCCTCGGAAGATGTTGGCGTGAGTGTAGCGCAGCGAGACAGCCGCGCCGAGGTTGCCGCTCGAGTTAGTGCCGTCGATGTCGAAACCGAAGCTCTGCCGTTTGTTCGTCGTGATGCGCCCGACGCAGTTGATGTGGATGACGCTGTCGACAGCGTTGCGTGCCGAGTCGACCTCCATGAACTGGAAGGATGCTTGGCGGACGGCCTTGAGCGACATGAGGCGCGAGCGCGTCAGCTCGACATCCGACAGGCAGTATGTCGAGTCGGGCAAGATGAAACATGAGTTGCGGATCAGATCCTCGCGAAATTGTGGGCGACCAGTGTAAGTGGCTGTCATGCCGTCCTTTACGCTCGTCACCGTAGCCGTGTCGGACGGCTCGACGCCCAGCGGCTGGTCGACAAGCAGAGACACCTTGTCGACCACGGCCTTGCGGTGTGGGATTTGCGTGCGGCGGTCGTCGCCACCGAGTGCGTTGACGACAATGAGGCTGTCGCGCACGGCATGGTTGAGACCTGAGCTGTCGGCAACGAAATATACGTAGTCCTTGCCGAAAAAGTAGTAGCCGCGCTCCTGCATCCGTCGTGTGATGCGCTCTCGCTCCTCATCGTGGACGTTAGAGTCGAACGGCTGCCCGACTTTGAGGAGCGAGTTGACCGTGTCGCCAAGCACGATGCGTCCCACCTCGCCGTCGGGCACGGAGTAGCCTATGGAGTGGATCTTATAAACTTGACCTGCGTTGACGCGATATGTCACTTCGCATCGTTTGCGCTTGGTGTTGATGACGGTGTCGGACACGGTGGCGTCAAAATAGCCGCGCGAGATGAGGTATAGGCGCAGCTGCTCGACGCTCTTGTTTGTCAGGTCCTGGTCGTAGGTCACGGGTTCTTGACCAATCCTGCGGAGCCATCGGTTGAAACGGCTGTCTTTCTCGCCAGAGAGGGAATAGACGCCAAGGCTTATGCGCCAAAGATGCAGGAAACGCGAGTTGGGCTGTTGGCGCACATATGATTGCAAGTCGGAAGCCGAGACTCCGCCCCTGTCGCCCTCGATGTGGATATTGTCGACAAGCATCTCGTCGTCAGCCACATAGCGCGTGAGAGAGCACGACGTGACGACAACGACCGCCACGGCCGTTGCGACGAGGCGCATCGCCCGTCCGCATAGCTTCTTATATGTCACGTTATTGCACACGCAGTGCAAAGTTAATTATTCGATATTTCATATTCGGCGGTAAGCGACTAACTTAGCGCATCGTTTAAAAATAACTATTTCGTCACGTGATAAGCCAAAACAAACGTAAGATAATCCGCCAGCTGGAGCTGAAGAAACGCCGCGACGCCGAGGGGCTCTTCGTGGCCGAGGGACGCAAGACCGTCGGCGACCTCCTCAGGGGTGGCATGAGTTGCACGTATCTCGCCGCCACGGCGGAGCGGTTGCGTGAGTTAGGCACCCTCACGGCAGGCATCGAGGTTGCGGAGGCAGAGGTCGACGAGATTGCCGAGGTCTCCGCCCTCCAGACGCGCTCTGAGGTCATCGCCATTTTCCGAAAGCCCGTAGCCCCCGTCCCGTCGCCCGACGCTGACACGCTCATCCTCGCCCTTGACGAGGTGCAGGATCCTGGCAACCTTGGCACCATCATCCGTACGGCCGACTGGTTTGGCGTTCGTCAGGTGCTCTGCTCGTCGCGGTGTGCCGACGCTTTCGGTCCTAAGGCCGTGCAGGCCACCATGGGTGCGCTATGCCGCGTCAAGGTGTCGTACGCTGATTTGGGACTTTGGCTCAGGCAGAATGTCGAGGGCGTAGCCGTCCCCGTTTTCGGCACCTATCTTGAGGGCGACAACATCTACCAGTCCGACCTCCCGAGAGGCGGTGTCGTGCTGATGGGCAATGAGGGGCATGGGATAGACCCTCGCCTCTCCGGATTCGTCACGCGCAAGCTCTATATCCCTAATTTCCCCGTCGGTTCGCCTACGAGCGAGAGCCTCAACGTCTCTACCGCTACGGCAGTGGTACTCAGTGAATTCCGTCGTAGGATGATGTAGAAGAGAAGTCATTAAATTTATGAGGGGAGGCGAAAGTCTCCCTTTTTTGTTGCCCGACTCGAAAATTTCTATATTTTATAGCAACATTGGCTACCTCCCTTCGTATAAAGGGACGTTGTAGAGCCACAAGAAAATCACCGTGCATCAATCGGCATCAGCCATTGCCGACCAAGATGGTATCGGCGTTCCCTTGTTCCCCCCAATGTATAATTTTCACGTGTCATAATGAGGCAACTAAAGATTAATCAGTCCATTACGAATCGCGATAGCGCTTCGCTTGACAAGTATCTGCAAGATATAGGTCGCGAACCGCTCATAAGCGCGGAAGAGGAAGTAGAGCTCGCCCAGAGGATTAAGCAAGGCGACCAGGCAGCCCTCGACAAACTTGTCAGAGCCAATCTCCGATTTGCGTTTTCCGTTGCAAAACAGTATCAAGGACAGGGTCTTAGCCTCCCCGACCTCACGAATGAGGGCAATTTGGGACTTATCAAGGCGGCCGAGAAATTCGACGAGACGCGTGGCTTCAAGTTCATATCTTACGCCGTATGGTGGATCCGCCAGTCCATCCTTCAGGCCCTTGCGGAGCAGAGCCGCATTGTCCGCCTGCCACTCAACCAGGTAGGCTCGCTCAACAAGATTAACAAGGCATTTTCCGAGTTTGAGCAGGAGAACCAGCGCAGACCGTCGACCGAGGAGTTGGCGGACAAGCTTGACCTGCCAGCCGACAAGGTTCAAGATACACTCCGCGTCTCGGGGCGCAGCGTCTCTGTCGACGCCCCTTTTAACGATGGCGAGGATAACAGCCTCCTCGACGTCATGGTGAACCAGGACTCCCCGAGTGCCGACAACTCGCTTCTTCACGAGAGCCTTTCGCGTGAGGTGGAGCGCGCCCTCAGCACGCTTTCGGAGCGCGAGAGCGACATCATCAAGTCCTTCTTCGGCATTGGCAGTCAGGAGATGACGCTTGAGGAGATAGGCGAGAAGTTCGACCTCACCCGCGAGCGCGTCCGTCAGATAAAGGAGAAGGCGATCCGCAAGCTGCGCCAAAACTCGCGCAACAAGCTTCTGAAGAGCTACCTCGGCTAAGGCCGAGAACTTTAGACATAAGACCAGCGGGGCGACGAATATATTTGTTCGTCGCCCCGCTGGCTTTTTATGTCTGTGAAAGGGCTATAGACCGATTTTTTCTAAGAAAGGCTTATAAACCTTTTCAATGTATGAATTTGCCCACTCGTCGTAGTTCTCTTCGGTAACCTTCTCACCCGTGTCGTTGGTGAGGCGGTCTGAATCGCATTTATTTAATGAAAACAAACGTTGTACTCCTTCGACAACAGAAAAGTTATTTTTATAACGAGAACTGTAATAATCTTTACGTCCTGTAGAAAGACTACCTCTGCTTAGGTTCTCATCTATACGGATGATGTCGCCGACGCAGAATTCGGAAAAATATACTTGCCATTGTCTTCTCCATTCAGTCTCTTCATCTGCAGGACCAGGCATGTGTGCAACGTCGCATCTTACAAATTCTGTCGTTTTTTCCCGTGTGAATGGGTTGCCCTCCACATCAGGAACTGATGCAGTCACACAACCATCTCCGATCGCGATAACATCCCCACCTAAAAAAATGTTTCCGTCTTCATCGCAACGGCTAAGAACCGCTTGTATATGCGCAGCTCCACAAAATATGTCTGCGAGGCATACCATCCACGTTCCACCGAGGAGACCTGTGCCACCGGTTGGGTTTTGTTTCTCTCCAGACAAACGTTTGCCGTCTCGAGAATATATATCTACCATATAAACATGTTTTAGTTATTCTTGTTGTTCAAGAGCGGAGGCAATGGCAAGCGTTGAAAGCCATTGATCTTGCGCCCGTAGCGGCTTAGCTAAGCAATGCAAAGGTATATTTTATTTTAACAATTACCCCCCCGAGTGTTAAACGGAGTTAATTGTGCTATATGGAGGCAAAAGGGTATGACACAGCTGCGGTAGGCTCCTCTAGGGAAAGGAGCCTACCGTAGGGTTTTATTGGGAATGGGCAGATTAAATATTCTTCACTTCCTCTTGCCGCTTGGCATGACGACGTAGGAGATGCCGCAGGCGAGGGTGTTCATCCACTCGGCGCTCGTGACGCTGTGGGAGGGCTGGAGGTTGTAGTCGAGGAAGAGTAGTCTTTAATAGATAATAGAAGCCGGCAAATTTCTTATTGGATGTTGTTCAAGAGGACTCTTGGGAATTTTAATAATTCGTTATCAGCAAATGTGTGGCCTTTTTGTTGTTCCTGTTCATGAAGCTAACAAGATATTCTTTGTCGAACGTCCGAATATTAATGCCTTCTTTATTATATAGACTATAGATGAAGTCGGTATGTTTGATTATCATCATCCATTTAGCATGGCATTCATTAATCATGTAGTTAGCAAGTCGTTTTTGGTCTTCCTTTTTGAAGACATTTTTAGCGTAAGTGCTGAATTCACTATCATACGGAGGGTCAAGGAAAACAAAGTCATTTTCTGTTGGCAGTGTTGTCCGAAGAAAATCTTCAAAATCAAGATTGAAAATATGTGTGTGCCTAAAATGGTTAAGCAAATTTGTTGAAATGTAATAATCTAGTTTTCTTTTTAAAAATTTTCTGTTGTATGCAATACCTCCGTAAGGTACGTTGAACTCTCCTTTTTTGCTATATCTAAACATTCCACTATATGCATAGTTGCGCAAAAAGAAGAATAATGCACAATGCATTGTAGGCTTTTCTCCGATTATATTTTTGTTGTTGTACAGGTTGCGATAATACATGTAAACGGCACTTTTTATTGCTGTTTCTATGTTGTCGTTTAAGTCTTCGGCAGGAAGTTCATGCTTTTTGCTTTCAAGCTCATGCATGCGCGCCATTTTGCGGAACAAGTTGGATTCTATCTCATTGCATAAATTAAGAGTATCGTTGCGGAAGCTTTCGTCCAAAATGTCTTCAATTTCATCCCTCTTGGAAGTACAGAAACTTTCTATGTGTTTTTTTAGTCCTTCTTTGCTGGTTTTTCCTCTTCTCAACTCAATGTAAATGCCAACTAACTCTTGGTGTTTTCTGAAGAATTTTTCGGCATTCGTCCATGATATATCCAAAGCCTCTGCATACTTGAAGAATTGTTTGTCTGTTTCGGCTATGTAGCGGTAAAGTTGTATCAGCTCTTCTGAAAAGTCATTTATGAAATGTTCTTTGGCGTTTATACCCATGAACACGGAGCCGCCCCCTACAAAAGGTTCAAAATATCTTTCAAATGGAGGAAGGTTAGGTATAATATGTCTCAATTCTTTCTCTTTTCCCCCTGGCCATTTTATTATTGGTTGAAGTTCAGAATTTCTGTACGTGAACACAGCCTATACGATTGGTGATTTAAATTTGAAAAAAGGAGTCAAGAGCAAAGTTTCTCGATTGCTCTCCTATGAAAGATTCTTGTGCTAAACACGTTGCGTTGTTTTCATTTTCGTCGTGGGGATACTGAGGTCTATTAAGCTTATTTAGCATCGAATTTATCCTGTCGTTTGCAGCTTCAAAATACTCGGAGTCTAATTCTACACCAATAAAACGTCTTTTAAGTTCTAAGGCTGCAACTCCGGTTGAGCCAACTCCCATGAATGGGTCAAAAACAATATCGTTTTCGTTTGTGGCAATCTCTACAAATTTCTTTAGTATCGCAACTGGCTTTTGAGCAGGGTGCTTTGGAGAGCTCAATCTTTCTGGACGCATACAAATCGGACACTCTATGAAGTTGTGCATTTCTTTCTGTGATATGAAATTCCATGTATGTTTTTTGTTCCAACAAGTGAAGATCATTTCACAACTATTCAGAAACCCCGCCTTGAAAATTTTAGGAGCAGGATTGGTTTTGTGCCACACTATAAAATTTGATGTGTCAAACCTATGGTCAAGACAGTTATACCATCTTCCTAATTGATTATATGATGTGAAGATAAATAAATTACCAGTGGGTTTAAGAATTCTGATAAATTCATCAGCCCATTCTTCTGGATTGAAATCTACCATATCCCAATCTGCTACATCATTATTCATTGCAGTACGCCCTGATAGTGGTATATTGCCAGTAGAATGTTTGCCGAGGTTGTAAGGGGGGTCGGTAAGAATGAAGTCAATTGAATTATCAGGGATGCGGTTTAATATTTTTTTGCTGTCTGCGCATAAGACGCACTTCTGCCAATTTGGATCTTTCATTAGGCTTATTCTTCGTTAGGCAAATAGGTCTCCTTTATTTCATCTAAAGCCTCATTGATGAAATGAGCATTCTTTTTGTATTCGTCAATTACAATGTCATACCCATGTTCTGATTTGCAAACCAAATTCCAAAAATTACTACTGATGCACAACTCTTCTTCGCAAAAAAACTGACGAACACGTCCTTGCGTCCATGCTCTACCTTCACCATATCTGTTGTATGCTGTGGCAAAGATAATTTTAACACAATCCTCACCGAGTTGATTGGACAAAATACAGAACTGTTCGAGCAAAGCCTCTTTTTCGGAACGTGCTTTTTTGTTGTCAAGGTCTCCTCCGATTTTTAACTCAATCAAGTAATGCATGCCAGTCTCTTCATCAATTAGGTAGTAATCGCTCTCGTGTCTTTTTGTTTCGGCAGTGCCTGTCATTTGTGATATTCCTTGGTAGTCTTGTACTTTGGGTTTTCTCCGATTTGTGTTACGCTTGTACTGTTCAAGCAATTCTGCTATGTAGTCTGTCTGCTCTTTGTACAAAATACCTTCTACATGTTGGCTAACTGTATAGTTTAACTCTGCAATACTGATGGCCATACCTTCAAGCATATTGCCTAATGAGCTATCTAAAGAACGAGCAAGTGCCGAATAATACTGAATTTCTGAGCCTAGAGCAGCAATAAAAACATTGTGTATCTTCATGTTGATGACACCATTCTCATTGTCTACATCTGCTATGTGACGTGTTGAGAAGCCATTTGCGTACGATTTAACCGCATTGCTCACAATAATGCGAATGGCTTTTTCTTTATTTACGCTATCTGTCATTTCTTCTATAAAATATGGTTGGTAAAACCTCGATTGACCCACGCATAGTGAATTAGATAATGCCTCTATGACTGGCTTAAGCATAGTAAAGGGTATGGATACGTTATTAATTTGCATTAACGTCGTATTCCCCTCCTTGTAAACTCAAAAATCGGAAAATTGTCCGTCTTTTCCATGTTAATTTATGTTTTTTCGCTTCTTCGGCGGTAGAAGGAGCCCCATATTCCTCACTTCTTCTTGCCGCTTGGCATGACGACGTAGGAGATGCCGCAGGCGAGGGTGTTCATCCACTCGGCGCTCGTGACGCTGTGGGAGGGCTGGAGGTTGTAGTCGAGGAAGAAGCGGACGCCATAGTGCTGCCGCGCCTTGAGGGTGAGGGAGACGCCGCTGCCGAAGCATACGCCGTCGCGGGAGTCGATGGTTGCCGTCGAGAGATGGAGGCGGGGGTAGTGGAGGTAGCCGGCGAGGAGTTTCGTGCCGACGAGCCAACGATGGGTGAGCGGATAAGAGAAGTATGGGCCCACGCAGGCGGTGATGGAGTTGAAGGGGTTGCGCTCGGCGACGTCGCCATTGGTGATGAGGAGCAGGTTGGTCACCGTGGCGCGGCAGCCGGCTCCGACGTAGGGGTTGAAGAAATAGGCACCCTCGATGCCAGCCGACGAGCCGGAGGAGGTGCGGAAGACATTGTCCTCGTCGATGTCGTAGTCGCTGAGGGGGATGTTGAGCCCCAGGTAAGTGCCGAAGAATGTGGGGCGCGAGAAGCGGTCGAGCGTGTCGGGTGTGGGCGTAACCAGGAGACCACGGTCTTTGAAGATGAGGTCGGCAAGGAAGTAGCCCACCTCGGTGGACAGGATGCCGACACTGGCACCCGTCAGCACGTCGCTCAGCCAATGCTTATTATTCGCCATCCTCATGAAGCCCGTCGACGTGGCCACGGCGAAAGAGCCTATGCCGATCCATGGGCTCTTGTGTCCATACTCCTTGGTGAGCATCGTGGCGGTCATGAAGGCCGTGGCGGTATGCCCCGATGGGGAAGAGTTGGCATTCGAGCCGTCGGGGCGCATGACATCTGTCGAGTACTTCAGGATGTTGACTACCGACGCCATGGTGGCAGCCGAGAAAGCGTCGGAGGTCATCATCCTGCCCCACGAGCTGCGGCTCTGCACGCCAGCCGCCTTGAGGGCGAGCATGACGGCGGCGGGAGAATACTGGAGAAAATTGTCGGCATGGTTATCAAAACGGCCGAGGTACTCATTGCGCAGACCGCGGAAGTGGGAATCCTGCCCTTTGACAATGACGCTGCCGACGAGCAGAGGCACACCGACATAAATCATCTGGTTGACGCGCGAGGCGGAGAGGCGGTCCACCTTGTCGCCCAAAGACTCGGTGGGGCGTGGCAGCGAGTCGGACAGCGTGCGGAGCGAGTCGACCTGGCAGAAAGAATTGAGTGGGGAGAGAAGTAGGGAAACGGTTAAGAGGATTGCTGGCCTCATACGTTTGCGTCTTTGGTTTGTGAGTGATACTTATTTCGTCGCAAATGTATGAATATGCATCAGGATTGGCGAAATAGATTCAATGAAAGTAGAGCCTATGGGGGACGAAGAGCGCATTTAATAAAAAGAGCCTGCCACCCGTTGTTGGGCGACAGGCTCTCATCTTGTGTTGGGTGAGCGAATTTCTACTTCAAATTGAGGGCTGCAAGAGCATCGGCGGCGATGGTCTCGGGCGTGAGGTGGCTCTCGGCGAGGAGGGCGGAATAGGAGTATCGGTCATAGAGCCCCTTGCGTACGCCATTGCATACGACGCACATGGACGAAGTGCCGTAGAATGCGGCAATCTTCTGACCATATCCTCCCTCGACGGACCCGTCTTCGGCAACGACGACGACGCTATGAACTGTCTTGAGGCTTTCGAGCAGGTCGGCATCCAGCTCGGAGAGGAACGTCTGCGAGATGATTGTCGGCTCGACTCCGCTCTTCTTGAGGATGTCGGCGGCGGTCTCGATCCACGCTACGGACGCACCTGAGCCTACAAGGGCTACACGTGAGCCACGACGTATGACGCGGGCGCGGCTTGCTGTGGCATAATCAGTAGGAAACGCCTCCGACGAGTGGACGACCTGTCCGCCAGGGATGCGGATGGCTACGGGGCAAGCCGTCTGAGCGAGGGCCCAACGCTCCATGGAGAGGAGCTCCTCCCACGACGATGGTGCGAGGTATGTGAGGTTGGGGATGTTGGCGAGCATCGGGATGTCGTAGAATCCGATATGCGTTATGTCATTCAATCCCAAGACGCTACCGAAGAAAACATTGATGACGGCGGGCTGATTATTGATGCAGAGATCTTGTGCCAGCTGGTCGTAGGTGCGTTGGATGAACGTGCTGTAGACATTCCATACGGGACGCGCGCCAGCCTTGGCGAGACCTGAAATCATGGCTACAGCCTCCTCCTCGGCGATGCCGACATCGACATGTTGACGTCCGGCTGCCTTCCTGCGTTCGGGTGTGAAGCCTGCCACGGTAGGGGTGCCAGAGGTGACGGTCACGAGAGAAGAGTCCTTCTTAATCTCGTCGAGCAAGAAAGTGCCGATAAGGTCGCCATAGTCCTCAGCGTCGGAGGGGTTGCGCACCTCGCCGGTCTCGATGTTGAACGGCATCGACCAGTGCCAATGCTCCTTGTCTTCGACGGCTGGGGCGTAGCCATTGCCTTTGAGAGTGTGAATATGGACGACGACTGGGTGGTCGATGTCCTTCACCTTGTTGAAAGCGTCGATGAGGGAGTCGATGTCGTTGCCTTTCTCGACGTAGATGTAGTCGAGCCCCATGGCGCGGAAGAAGTTGCACTCCGCCTTGCCGCCCGTCTTGCGGAGGAGGGCGAGATTGTCGTAGAGCCCACCGTGGTTCTCGGCGATAGACATCTCGTTGTCATTGACTACGATGATTATGTTGGAGCCGGTCTCGGCAGCCGTGTCGAGACCCTCGAAAGCCTCGCCGCCGCTCAGGGAACCGTCACCGATTATGGCTATGACGTTCTCGTGGCGACCCATGATGTCGCGTCCCTTCTGGAGGCCCGTGGCGAGGGCTATGGAAGTTGATGTGTGTCCGAGCTCGAAAGTGTCGTACTCGGGCGACTCGGCAGGGCTGCTGTAGCCAGAGACCTCGTCGAGGCGTGACGCGTCTAGGAAGCCGAAGGCGCGACCCGTGAGGAGCTTGTGTGGGTAGCTTTGGTGGCTGACGTCGAAGACGAACTTATCTGTCGGGGCGTTGAAGACGCGGTGGAGCGCGATGGTTGCCTCGACGAAACCGAGGTTTGGCCCTACGTGTCCTCCATGTATTGATACTCGGGCGAGGATGGCTTTTCGCATCTCGTCGGCGAGGGCTGGCAGTTGGTCGCAGGAGAGAGCCTTGACGTCGGCTGGGGAGTTGATATGCTCTAACAACATGGTTACATGGTTACTTGGTTACGGAGGCAAAGATATTGGAAGCGGTCGGCACAGCCGTTATACATTTTACTGATGTTTGGCGGAGGGGAATAAGAAAAGAGGTTCACGCTAAAAAGCGCAAACCTCTGATGGAGCCGATGACGGGACTTGAACCCGTGACCTCTTCCTTACCAAGGAAGTGCTCTACCACTGAGCTACATTGGCAAGAGAGCGGAAAACGAGACTCGAACTCGCGACCCCAACCTTGGCAAGGTTGTGCTCTACCAACTG
>CAVDBL010000010.1:0-98963 GCA_963607345.1 Bifidobacteriaceae bacterium | reverse complement strand
GGTTCTAAAATTTTGCGCACCTTGGAATAAAAACTCTCGCAGCCCGCATGGTTGCTGGTCCGGAGGCGATTCGCAGCCTCCATTTTGACCTATAAACCGTGTTTTCCGAAGAGGAGCATGGCGGCAACGGTCAATGTGCCGTCCGGTCGTATGAAATGCAGGTTGCGGAGAATCTTCTCACAGTTGTGTCCCGTTGCAATGGCAGAGCATACAGCGTCGAGCGGAGCTTCTTTGAAAGCGTCGCCTGTCAGCCCTTTTCGTTCCAATACTCTTTCGAAACGATTGCCAAGAAATGTCTTGATGGTTTCTGCATCAAGGTCGCCTACGGTTGCATTTCTCACCCCTGCTTCATCGGGAGTGAAACTGCCGCAGTCGGTCATCATTTCAGCAAGTTCGGCATTGTCAAAGACCTTGCGCTTGTCGGCCCCGTTCTTCACCCACACAATGCCTTTGTTGTCATGATAGGGCTTGTTGACTCCCTCTTTTATTGTGGCAACAACTACATTGCCGCCATCCACTTCCACTGTATCTACTTCTATCAGAATGGATGGGACAACATTCTCAGATGCAATGTCACTTAGAAGATTGGTGGTCTCTTGTACTTCGGAATAGGACAAAGCGTTAACTTCACCTGTTTTGTCTTTAACGCCAACAATGAGCTTTCCGCCACGAGCGTTGCTGAAAGCTACTAACTCGCAACCGATGTCATATCTGTCGAGGATGCGTTCCTTGAACTGTACTCCCGACACTTCACCGGCTTTAATCAGATTTTGTATATCGTTCGTCATACTTACTTCATTTTTTTGTGTTACTCATCCTTCTTTCTCTTCCCCAATGGCCCACTGAAGTGCCCTCGATTCAGCTTAACGCCGTATTTATTCAATATGCGAAAGACCGAACTTCTGCATCGGGAAGTGATTGTAACCGATTATAACGCATAAAGCTGCTGATACTCAGAGAAATTGAGTATCAGCAGCTCACTTTTTAGCCATCCTTCCCCGTCGGGGGTTAATTCATTTCCTGTCCTCCTACGACGTAACGTTTGATTAGCCCAGCATGCGACATCGGCTTCTTTGCATCTTCAATGTCCTCGTTGGTGTCATAGTCGAGAAGAACCACCGTACGCTCTGTTGACAATTTTCTTAAAGTCTCTATGCTTTTCGCGCAATAGTGTTCGAGCATGTAGTAGTATGACGGGATGTAGATTCTCTTGCGAGCCTCGATGTACCTGATCAGCTCCCCGTTGTACATGTGACCCAGGCAACGCCCGTGCGTGCGGCATGTGCGCTTCATGTTGAGCATGGTCTTGTTGTTGAAAAGGGAGCGGTCAACGCCTTCGCCCTCGAAGACTTTCAGACCCTGCCAGATTCCTTCAACCGAGGCAGAATACACGCCTTCCATTCCTGGCACGGGAATCTGCCCGTGGGGGTAGAATGGCGACATCTGCTTCATGGCGCCCTTCGACGTGACGTCGAAAATAATAGCGTCTGGATACTCCATCAGGATGTTCTCACGCTTGCATCTTTTGTTCTTAACTACTATCATTTCCCTGTTTTTATGAGTGTCTTGCAATCAAGAAACGTAATTGTGTGATTTTTATTGCCGCTTGTTCTCCTCACGTGCTGCGAGTATTGAGACCTTTTTCAATAATGTCTCAACTCGTTCTTTTCAAAGTGGAAGACTGATACCCATATCGGATTCTCGTCACCATCGAAGAAGAACCATGGATTATCCAATGGATTGCGATTACGGACAATGTGCGCCTCTCTTGCTGGCGTATTACCCTCGGCACACATGATGGCGACTTTTCTTACCATTTCGAGCGACATCCACCACAATAAGCACATGCCCCATCCCTTCCGACTTGCGGGCAGGATAGACCAGGACGTCGCCCGGCTACGCCTCATTGATTGGTCGAGGTTTTGTCTCACGGCTTATCGAGAACGTGCTTACCACGAGGTAGAGAAGCATGGCGGCTTTTTCCTCCACAGAAGGGTAAAGGTCCTCGCCGCCGAAGGTCTGGTATATCTGCCCGATGCTGCTCTTGAAAGAATCGTCCTTCTCGTTTGCGAACCACTGGCTGCTTCCAAACTTACTCTTCAATGCGTTGATTGCCTCCATGGCATTCTCGTAGGTGGCGCGGAACGGCTCTTCTTTGGTCGTTTTGTCGATGCCAAGTGACTGGTAATCATAGCGATCGAGTGTGTCGAGAGCGTATACATAATCGCTGATGACGCAGAACAGCCCCTCGTATTCTCCCTTGGAAACCTTCTGTTGCAAGGTGATGGCGCGCGACATGAGATTTACCACGCTCTTCAAGTCATTATAGTGGTCAAGCCGTTTCTGATTGATGGCGTAACCCTTGATGAGGTACTGCTTGAGGATGTTAGTTGCCCATTTCCTGAATGCTGTGGCATTCTTGCTGTTCACGCGATAGCCTACGGAAATAATAACGTCAAGGCTATAAATCTTGGTAGGACGGTACTTGTACAGAGTATTATGCAAAATCTGCATATTACTTTCTTCAGCAACCTCTTCCTCTTTGAATACATTGGCGATATGCCTGGCAATGACAGATTGGTCCTTGCCAAACAACTCCGCCATCTGGTTCTGCGTGAGCCAGACAGTATCGTTTTCCAGCTTCACGTTCAGCTCTATGCCTCCATCTGCCGAACGGTATATTTCTATTTGGTTGTTTTCCATGTGCGGTGACCTTTAATTTCGTGTGCAATATTATGTGATGGGGATTCTTTATGTCCGTTTCCCCCCCTGCTTTTGAAGAGATTATCTGCAAGTTAAGTGTTTCTTTCATAAATTCATACTAAAATGTATTCCTCCACAATTGCTCATCTCTTCCTCCTTGCACCTCCTCCATAAACAAGAAAGCAATCCTCCCGAGACCCAGGTCTCGAGAGGATTGTCTTTATAAGGGGCCGCACCTTATTGGATGTTTAAACTCCTAAAGATAGGATTTGGGTGCCTCGCTACTCAGTAATCTCCCTGTCGCACATTGGCGAAACCACCTTGCGGTGGCGAAGCCCGCCTTCGTAACGATTAAGCGTCGCCCGTTTGAATTTTTAATGTTGAGTTTAACGATCAAAAATCCGATGCGGCTTTTTCTCTAACGTTGTATCACAAATATAACGAATATTTCATTCGCTCATACAAAATGCATGTCATTTTTTGCGTCTACTCGCTGCGGAGCGATGGCCAACCCTTGTCGTCCCACTCGATTTTGCGGAGGATAAGCTCAGATTGTCCGTCGCCATGGCGGTAGGCGTGGAGAGCCATGTAGTCTTGTCCGCGGAGGGTGACGACGGCGCAGTGACCGTAGGCAACGTAGCGTTCCTTGTCAGCCTCGGGGAGGTCGACGCGCGTGCCGCCGCCCATCTCCATCGACTCGCCGGCGCGATCAAAGTATGTGCCTCGGATGTCGCGGCTACGACCACAGACGACGTGGTAGGTGCTGGCCTCGCCGCGGCAGCAGTAGTCGAACGAGACGAAGAGGTAGAACCATCCGTCGTGCTTGAAGATGAATGGGGCCTCGACGGCTCCCTCTCCTGGCTTCTCTGCCGTGTCGGCAGGATTGACGAGTTTGGGGCGCGAGCAGAGCGTATGCCACTCTTGCGGCTCGGCTATCTGGCTAAGGTCGTCGCTCAGCCTGACCATTTTTATGCCGCCCCAGAAAGATCCGAAGTTCATCCATGCCGAGCCGTCGGCGCAGATGGCGATGTTGGGGTCGATGGCGTTCCAGTTGTCGCGGTCGGGGACGGACTGGAGGATGAGACCGCGGTCGACCCACTTGTAGGCGGGGCTGCGGCGGTTGAGCGTCTTATTGGTGAGGTGCCCGATGACGGACTTGTTTGTGGCGAAGACTGATGAGCAGTAGAAGAGGTGCCATTCTCCGCCTGCGTAGATAATGTCTGGCGCCCAGAGGTGGAGCGTGGCTTCGGGGTTGCGCTCGCGAACCCATGCCGGGAGGGTCTCGATGCATGGGCCGTCAAAGTCCCACGTGACGAGGTCGAGCGTACGGAGCTGATGGATGCCGTGACCTGTCGTGAAGGCGTAGACCGTGTCGCCCTCGACGGCTATGACGGGGTCGTGGGCCCAAGGGCGCGTTGGATCGAACTCGGGGCGTCGCCTCGTGGTGTCGGGAACCGCCTCGGTGGAGTCGTTTTCTGAGGGTGGGTCTGCTTGCGCAGGTGTTTGCGCGCAGGCCATGAAGAGAGTAGCGGCAAGCGAGATGCCGGCACAAGCCTTTACTCTTTGAGTCTTTATCATCGTATTAGAGCGTGTACGTGTTACAGTGTTTGCGAACGTGTGTTGAGGCGATGTCTAAAATTTAACCAGACGCGCGCCAATGTCGCTTAACATTTCTAAATACGAAGTTGAGGAAAAAGAGGTGGGCGGTGGTGGATTATAATTTACATTAGGTGGACAATGGCGAAGATGTCCACGCATGGCTATTTTTCTCTACTTGTTGGCGTCGTTGTCGCCAGTCTCGGCGACTTTGCCCTTGGGGCGAACCTCCGTGCCGAGCCATTCGTCGGTGAGCCTCCTGCCGTTTGCCACGAATCGGTAGAGGTCTACGAGGTTGAATATGGGCAGCAGGGTGAGGATGTTCCTCAGCAGTGCCGTCCGCCAGCTGACGATGCAGCCGTCTGCCGCCCTGACAACGGCAAGGTTGTAAAGCCTCTTGCCCATGCCGCCGCCGCGGCTGTCGCGCAAGAGGAAGTAAGCCAGGCAAGCCACCTTCCCGAAAAGTCCCGGGAAGGTGGCCAGCGTGAGGCTCAGTATCACGTCTACGGCCAATGCGGCCTCGCGCTCGATGCGCGGCTTGGTTATGAGGCCATGGGCCATTTGGCGTAGTGTGGGCATGTGGTGCTTTTTTTCTGTTTCGGGTGTCGTCACTTCTTGCGCATCACGATGTTGATGGGCACTCCGCAGAAGTCCCACGCCTTGCGGATCTTGTTCTCAAGGAAACGCTTGTAGGGGTCGCGCACGTATTGTGGGAGGTTGCAGAAGAAGGCGAAGGTTGGCGTGGCTGTCGGGAGCTGGGTGACGTATTTGATCTTGACGACCTTGCCCTTGGTCTCGGGTGGGGGGTAGGCTCCGACGGCGGGGAGGAGGAGCTCGTTGAGCTGCGACGTCCCGACCTTGCGCTTCATGTTGTCAAAGACGCGGCAGGCCTCCTCGACGACCTTGTGGATTCGCTGCTTGCTGGGGACGGAGGTGAAGATGATGGGGATGTCGGTGTAGGGGGCGAACTCGCCGCGGATCTGGTCTTCCCATTTCTTCATGGTGTTGTTGCTCTTCTCGACGAGGTCCCACTTGTTGACGACGACGACGACGCCCTTGCTGTTGCGCTCGATGAGGCTGAAGATTTTCTTGTCCTGCGCCTCAAGACCGCGCGACGCATCGACCATGAGGATGCATACGTCGGAGCTCTCGATGGCGCGGACGCTGCGCATGGTGGAGTAGAATTCGATGTCGTCCTTGTCCTTGTTGCGCTTGCGGAGTCCGGCCGTGTCGACGAGATAGAAGTCGCGCCCGAACTTGTTGTATCGCGTGAAGATGCTGTCGCGTGTGGTGCCGGCGATGTCGGTGACGATGTTGCGCTCCTCGCCGATGAAGGCGTTGATGATGGAGCTCTTGCCTGCGTTGGGTCGTCCGACGACGCAGAACTTGGGCAGGCTGTCGTCGATGTCGCTCGTGACGTCGTCTGGGAGGTTGTCGAGGACCTTGTCGAGGAGGTCGCCCGTGCCGCTGCCCGTGGCTGCGCTCGTTGCGAAGATGTCGCCGAGGCCGAACTTGTAGAACTCGTGCATGTCGGCCATTTTCTCGCCCGTGTCGGCCTTGTTGGCCACGACGATGACAGGCTTGCGCGCGCGGCGGAGCATGTCGGCCACCATGTCGTCATAGTCGGTGACGCCCGTGGTGACGTCGACGACGAAGAGGATGAGAGCCGCCTCGTCGATGGCGAGCTTGACCTGCTTGCGGATCTCGCCTTCAAAGATGTCGTCTGAGTTGCTGGAGTAGCCGCCTGTGTCGATGATGGAAAATTCCTTGCCGTTCCACTGGACCTTGCCGTATTGGCGGTCGCGGGTGACGCCTGCCACCTCGTCGACGATGGCTTGGCGGGTGCCGATGAGGCGGTTGAAGAGGGTGGACTTGCCGACGTTTGGCCTGCCCACGATTGCCACGATGTTTGCCATTTTTACTGTAAAATGTTCTCTTTTTGATTTATGGCTCCCGACGCCTGGTGGCTTCACAGCCGCCACGTGCGCCGGCGGTTTCCCGAGAGGCGTGCCGCCATTTATGGCGCCGCGACCCCCCGAGCCGCTTGTACTTGATTAATTGTCGCGAAGTTAAGGTTTATTTCCTTACCACAAGGATGCTCGCCTCATAAAGTATCCATACGGGGAGGCTTACGAGGGCGAGGGTCAGGGCGTCGGTCGTGGGGGTGATGATGGCCGCGAGGGTGACGATGACGAGGATGGCGTGGCGGCGGTAGCGGCGCATGATGCCGCGGGTCAGGATCCCCATCTTGCTGAGCAGCTTGGCGACGATGGGCAGCTCGAAAAGGATGCCCATGAGGAGGCACATCATCAGCATGTTGTCTATATAGGAGTCCAGCGAGATGAGGTTCGTCACGACGGGCGAGACCTCATAGGTTGCGAGGAACTGGTAGGCGAGGGGGAAGATGAGCACGTAGGAGAGGGCGACGCCCATGACGAAGAGCAGCCCGCCCCAGATGAAAACGGAGGCCATGACGCGCCGCTCGTTGGGGTAGAGCGCAGGAGCCAGATAGCGGGCCACCATCCATGCCACGACTGGCGCCGAGCAGCACAGCCCGGCCCCGAATGCCACCTTGAAGTGGATCATGAGCTGCCCGGACAGGCGCGTGTTTATCAGTCCGCCCGAGATGTCGGGTGGCGTCAGTCCGCTGAAAATCTTATATAGTAGGAAATCGGGGCGCGAGGGTGCCATGACGATGGCGAAAAGCTCATCTTTGAGGCAGAAGCACACGATCGTCAGTACGCCGATGACGACGAGCGACTTGAAGAGCAGCCCGCGCAGGTCGTCGAGATGCTCCCAGAACGTTTTCTCGGTGTCGTGCTCCATCGCGCGAGGGGCGGGGCGTTAGTCCTTCTTCTCTTCTTTCTCTTCCGCGGGCTTGCTTTCCTCGGTCGAGTTTTTCTTCTCCTCGATGGCCGTGGCTCCGTTCATGCCGTCGCGGAAACTCTTGACGCCCTTGCCGATGCCGCTCATCAGCTCGGGAATCTTCTTGCCGCCGAAGAGGAGCAGGACGAGTATCGCTATGACGAGGATTTCTTGACCACCCAGGCCCAACAGGAGAAGTTTCATATGTCGTATGTGTTTTTGTGGCTATCGCACTGTTTTTCATGACAAAGGTAGTCTTTTGGCAGATAAAAGGGTCGAGGCATCGTCCATTGTGCCGATTTTTTCAACAAACGTGACATTTTGACATCTTGAGCCATTCGTCGAACGCATTGGCTCGGTTGTTGAAAATGTTTGACAGTCAACGTGGAGCAAGACATATTCGCGTCAAAAGAAAAAAGGAACGATATGGAAATAAAGAAATATCTGCTGGCCTCTGCCGCCAGCCTCGCGTGCGCCGCCTTTGGCGCATATCTCTATTCGCGTTATGTGGCCGCGCAACCATTGGCAGCCGCGCAACCGACGACCATCAGCGCGCCAGCCCATGCCGTGGCCTACGGACAGGCGGCTCCGACCGACTTCACCGACGCAGCGGCTATGACCGTCAACAGCGTTGTCCACATCAAGGTGACGCAGCAGTCTCAGCAGCCGAATTTCGGAGGCTCCGACCTCTTCGATTTCTTCTTCGGGCCGGGCATGGGGCGACAGCAGCAGCGCAGCCAGCCCGTCCAGGGCGCAGGCTCAGGCGTGATAATTAGCGCCGACGGCTATATCGTCACAAATAACCACGTCATCGACGGAGCCGACAAGATAGAGGTCGTGCTCAACGACAAGCGCAGCTTCAGCGGCACGCTTGTCGGCACCGACCCGACGACCGACATAGCCCTCGTCAAGATCGATGCCGACGGCTTGCAGCCCTTGGCGTTCGGCAACTCGGACAACGTCAGGGTCGGCGAGTGGGTCCTTGCCGTGGGCAACCCATTCAACCTGACCAGCACCGTCACGGCGGGCATCGTCTCGGCCAAGGGTCGCCACGTGGGCATCAACACGTCGAACATGGCCATCGAGTCGTTCATCCAGACCGACGCCGCCGTCAACCCTGGCAATAGTGGTGGCGCACTGGTCAACACCCGCGGCGAGGTCATTGGCATCAACACGGCCATAGCGTCGCCGACAGGCTCATTCTCTGGCTACTCGTTTGCCGTGCCTGCCAACATCGCGCAGAAGGTGGCGCAAGATCTCATGACATATGGTGAGGTGCAGAGAGCCCTCCTTGGCGTCACGATTCAAGAGATCGACGCGCAAAAGGCTCAGGATTTGAAACTTAAAAAGCCCGAAGGCGTATTTGTAGCAGGCGTGGCCGATGGTGGTGCCGCTAAAGAGGCCGGTGTCCGCGAGAGCGACGTCATCATCAAGATTGACGATGAGACGGTCAACTCAGTGCCCGACCTCCAGTCGCGTGTGGCCCAGCATCGCCCTGGCGACTCAATCAAGCTGACCCTCGTGCGCGACGGCAGCGAGAAAGAGGTCGTCGCCACATTGCGCAACATGCGCGGCACGACGGGCATCGTCAAAGGCTCAGACACCGAGCTGCTCGGTGCGGAGCTGGAACCAATATCCGACAGTGAGGCTCGCCAAATGGGCATCCGCTATGGTTTGCGCGTCAGCAGCATAGCCGACGGCAAGCTGAAGGAGGCTGGCGTCCGTAAGGGTTTCATCATCACGAAGGCCAACCGCGTCCCGCTGACCTCGGTGCGCGACTTCCAGCAGATCGTGGCCTCAGCGTCCGACGGACTCTTCCTCGCGGGAATGTATCCTAACGGGCAGGTGCGCTACTTCGCCATCGACCTTCAATAAAGAACAGGGATAGAAAATCATGAGGTTCCCGCCCCGCCAGCGCCCACGAGGCATGGCGGGGCGGGTTTGGTTTTGTCAATATATCTTAAAAAGAGGGTCGCAGGGCGGCAAACACACTGTCACCCAATCTATCGGCACGTCAAAATTGACTAACTTTGCAGCTGAAATTCCCTAATTCGGAGTTTTAAAAGAAAAAATAGAGACAGAAAAGAGACAATGAGGCAACTTAAGATATCAAAGTCGATTACTAACCGCGAAAGCGCATCGTTAGATAAGTACCTGCAGGAGATAGGACGCGAGGAGCTCGTAAGCGTCGACGAAGAGGTCGAGCTGGCGCAGCGCATCAAGCAGGGCGACCAGGCAGCATTAGAGAAGTTGACAAAGGCTAACCTCCGCTTCGTGGTCTCAGTGGCTAAACAGTATCAGAACCAAGGGCTTAGCCTCCCTGACCTCATCAACGAGGGCAACCTTGGACTTATCAAGGCAGCCGAGAAATTCGACGAGACGCGCGGATTTAAGTTCATCAGCTACGCCGTATGGTGGATCCGCCAGTCCATCCTCCAGGCCTTGGCGGAGCAGAGCCGCATCGTCCGCCTGCCACTCAACCAGGTAGGTTCCCTCAATAAGATTAATAAGGCATATTCCAAGTTCGAGCAGGAGAACGAGCGCAAGCCTTCCGCCGAGGAGCTTGCGGAGAAACTCGACTTGCCGGCCGACAAGGTGCAAGATACGCTCCGCGTGTCGGGTCGCCACGTGTCGGTCGACGCCCCGTTCACCGACGGTGAGGAGAACAGCCTCTTGGACGTCCTCGTCAACCAGGACTCGCCAAACGCCGACCGCGGGCTCATCAACGAGAGCCTCTCCCGCGAGATTGAGCGCGCGCTGAGCACCCTGCCCGAGCGCGAGAGCGACATCGTCAAATCCTTCTTCGGCATCGGCTGCCAAGAGATGACCCTTGAGGAGATCGGCGAGAAGTTCGGCCTCACGCGCGAGCGCGTCCGCCAGATCAAGGAGAAGGCCATCCGCCGCCTCCGCCAAGGCACGCGCTGCAAGCTCTTGAAGAGCTACCTTGGTCAGTAACAGATTCTTATAAGTATATAGAGAAGATTCGCCCTCGTCGATTTTCATCGGCGAGGGCGAATTGGTTGTATGCGGGGGGGAATTAGCGCAGACAAATTTTCTCACTTTCAGGGGAAAGCAGAGGTCGTGCTCTTTTGTTCATCTTGTAAGCCCTTTTGTAGGGTCCCTCGATGTGTCCGACTTGACGTTTTTTTCTCGACAGGTATCTTTCCATGACGGACGATATTGGCATCGCCACGTCCTTCTTACATATAAAGGTGTCTTTGGCTCGATCTTCACTCAGGCACGATGTCACCACTTGCACTCTACCCTTAGCATCATCCTCCACATAACCATTGGTATGAATCACTCGCCAATACACATTCTCTCCGTGTACGAACTTCCATACCTCGCGAATATCCGTCTTTTATGTGCCATCAATATACACCTTGCCATTGGCAACATCAATCCATTCGGGATTACTTAGCCCCCAAAAACTTGCCGGCACTGTTTGTGTAAGGCATCGGATTGTCCTTGACACACACGAAATGCCCCCCAATCCGCTTGATTGAGTTGATTTGCAAGGCGTTTGCCTGTCCATTGAGCAATATGAGTGACGTGATAGTCAATGTTATTCAAGAAGGCAATTTATGCTTTTGACAATTTCACCAGTCCTGTCGGTTCGCCTACACCGACCATATAAACCAGCTGTCTTGCACGTGTAATTGCTACGTAAAGCAGCGAACGCCTTGATGAAAGATATTCCTTTTGCGCAGTCTTGTCCATTCCCGAGAACGGATATGTAGCAGTCACTTTTGATGGGATATTGCGTTCGTTGATACCAGAGAGTATTATGACGCGGAATTCCAGTCCCTTCAGTGAGTGCAGCGTACAAAGATTTATGCCATTTGTACTACCTTGCTTTTGTGCACCTTTGAGTATCCGGTAGTCGGTACCGTCATGATGGAGGCGAGTCTGAATGTCTTTCAATAGATTCAAGCTTGGAGCTGCAATGCAGATTTCAGACAACTTAATGTTTGAATTCTGACATTCCTTAATCCACTCCATCACCTGCTCGACCTCGGCATTTGCGTCATCCACCATCTGATACTGTGGGACTTCTCCTTCATGAATGAGCGATACGTAGCCGTTCATGTTTTCCTTTCCGCCATCCATATCGTCATAGTCAATGCCTTTGACGACACTCACGGCCGCACGCTTGATAGGTTCTGTGGTACGATAATTGATTTTTAACTTCTGACTTCTTACGCCACGAACGTTGATACCTGCTTCTCCGAAATTGATTCTTCTTCCGGTGTAGATTCGTTGCATCGGGTCGCCAGTAAGGAACAGGTCGTTTCTTCCTTCTGCCACCAAGGCGCGGAGAAATTTCAATTCAGGATTGGAGAAATCCTGGAACTCATCAGCTATCACATGGGTGTAGGGATGTATGTTGTTTTCCTTCAGATAGTTTGTTGTATCGTTAAACAGTTCCAACCTGTCTACAAGTTTTCTTTGTTGTTTAAGGGCGACGTATTTCTCAACGAGTTTCCAAATCTCGATACGCTGTTTGCGGCTCAGAGCCTTGGTTCGCCCCACACGAGGCTGGAGCATATACTGCTTCGCGTCCTTGTTGCCATAGTAGACGATTACATCAATGTACTCGTCATAGAGGAACTGCTCGTCAAACTCTGTCACCTCGGACTCCAGAACCTCGCGCCACAGTCTCAAAGACTCCTCGTCTCCACTATAATCCAGCACCCTGTACCCATCCTTTACCTTATACTTCTCAGCCGTGTCGAGTAGTACGCGGTCGATGTTCTTCAGCGTATATTTCTGCTTGGCAATGCCGAGTTTCTCAATAGATTCGGCAAGGTTCTCGCTCAGCGTGCGTGTATAGGTCGTGAACAAGACATTGACGTCAGGAGCCTCACACAGATGCTTCAGGCGATGAATGGCAGCGATGGTCTTGCCCGTACCGGCTCCGCCGCTCACCTTCATCGTTCCCTTATAGTCGGCGTCGACGAGTTTCCTCTGTGACGGATGCAGGAAAATCTGCCATTTGTCCATCCCCTGCTCTATGATACGCTGGAGAGCATCATCGTCTGTAAGCTCCACAAAGCAGCGTTTATTGTTGTCGCTAAGCAACTTATCAGAATCGCCATGCGCTTGTCCTTCTTCAATACTTGCGATGATGGTGTCAATGCTCTCTCCGTCCATGATGTTGAAGATGTTTTCATACGCATCTTCAGGCAGGGTATTCTCCAGAGCATCAAGATCGTCGAGCGATTGTATGGCCAGCACATTGGCGACACATTCTTGTGGCACGCCAATCTTTAGCAATTTCTCCTGTGGCACACCGGTAAAGAATGCAGAAACAACTGTCATGCCACTTGGCACAACCACCTCCTCAGTTTTTTCTTCGACGGTTATAACCTGGCAGGCATGGGTGTTCTCATTCCACGCAAAGCGTTTGTTCATGCCCCAACGATATGCATTTACGTGGTCTGCCACATAGAGCAGCCAGTAGTTGTCACCATCAAGTACTCCTATCACAGCCCGGTAGTTGTCGTCTACCCTTGCTGTCCTGAGCGAGGAGTCCTTAAACTGTGCAATAGGCTCAAAATGAATGCCATTGGTAGTATTGTTTTCCCGAAACTTACGTTGAAAAACAACTACCTTGTCCTGTATCTTCTTGGGTAGTTTGAAGATAGCGTCAAGAAAAGTATCAGAAAGAAACAGTCTCATGGGTTATGCTCTTTTGGTGATTTTTTCAATATTGAATTCTTCTTTTGTTATAACCTTATACCCTTTCTCCTCAAATATTTTCTTATCATTCTCGGAGGCAGGGTTAATGGCAATCAGAGGATCGTCTATCAACAAGTCGGCGCATGCTATTACCTCATTGTCGTCGTTGGTCAGCTCACACGAGCCGTCATGGCTGAAAGGAACATTGTGATCAAGCAACAAGTCTACAATATCCTCCATGCCAGGATAGAACATCTTTATTTCGTTGCGGTCAAGTTGCTCTTCCATATTGTCGTCTTGTCTTTGGGAGTTATTCTGATTGAAGAACTGCAGGAGGTTGTATCTTCTCCAGAATCCAATCCACTCGTCCTTGTTTACCACTCGGAGCCCCTTGGTTATTTCAAGGTCGTAACTTATACCGTCAGTAAAAGCGCGATCTACCTCTTCATCCGTAGAGTCATCTGTAAGCAGTTCGTCACAATTATCGTCTATCTCAACATGACCCGTATACAACGAGCCACCGTTGTTTAAGAAACCATCAGTTTCGCATATCGCACTGAAGCAGATTTCTTTGATGGTTCCCATCTGAGGATTCTTGAGAATTTCTGTTAGTCTTGTGACGGAATTCTTTCCGATTTCATCTTCCATTTCCCTCTCGAAGAGTAAAACATCCTCCCAAGTTAATGTCCAAGAGAACATTCTCTGCGGCTGTGCCTTTTTTATGCCTTCACGTTTTTCCAAATCTGTATAAAAGCGCATGTTGGGGTCGGCGGCATGATAAGCGAAACCGTCGAGGTATACGGCGAACCAAGGGATCCTTGTTTTGTCCGCAATCTCCTCACCGTCAATCCTTGCGTACGTACACATAATCTGAAAATCAGGGATAGTCACCTTCTCAACTCCGTATGCCACAGTCAACTCGAACTGAGGTTTAATGTGGTACGTCAACTCCGTGTCGGACTCTACATTTTCCATGTGAAGTCTATAGTAGTAAGAGGTGGCGTCTGGCTTCTTTTCAAAGTTCCAGCCATTGTTGCCCGCCACAGTCCGCATGGCCCGTATAAATTTCAGTTCCAGCTCACTGTCTTCTGCAGCGCCGTTAGAGGCTATTGTCCCCACCGAACCTGATATACTTTCCCATGCCTTGGCTCCGCCAGCAAGTTTTTCAAAGAGTTGTTCTGCCTGTTCACGACTGAACTCTGCCCTGCTGTATTGGTTGCCGTATGTCATGATACAATGATAGCATCCGTCCTTGCCTTCCAACTGACAGGTGCAGTCCTTTATCTTTTCGTAGGCAAGTTGTATCATCGTCGAGAATTCCTCTGTGTTGTACAGTTTTGCCAGATAGCCAGTACCTCCAGGAATTGTATCATACATTACCAGATAATAGTCTTTCTTGCCGGTAGCATGATTCATTTCCGAATACGAATCCATCTTAATGTGCTCGGGAGAAGAATGATAATACTCTTTCAGTCCCAGCTCCATTCCGGCTTTGAACATTTCCACAGCAGCCTTTGCATCCATAATCTGTATAGGCAAAAGTATTTTGATGGCCTCGGTTTGCATATGACGGTAAAGGTAAAGAGTCTCAAACACTTCACCATTAGTGTCATCAGCAAAGGTCACTTCTTTATGGTTGCAGAATTTGTAATGCTGTTCTACAGGCTTATGTTGATTTGTCAGTTTTGCCAATAGCGGAGTCGACTTGCCACAATGTCTGCACGTCACAAAACCATTTTCGGGTATCAGCGCATCGTTGTTCACCTCCACCTTGCCGCCTGTCTGCATCTGCATACCATAGTTGCCCTCATAGAGATCCATGTTATTGCAGAATTCAATGCCGAAACCAATGCTCTTCATGGCATAGGAAGAGACAATTCCCTTGTGATGGAACATGAAGTGTTTCTTCAAGATATATTGCTCCCTCACTCTCTCCTCGTTCGCATCGTCGAGCACAGCGTCAGTCTTCATCATGACGCTGCGGGCGTTTGTGAACTTGAGATATTTGTGCGTATTGATGCCCCATGAAGGGTCATCGCATTTAGGGCAACTGGCAGTTGCATATTCTGCAGTACCTTTTTCCGCTATGCAATCACATTTTGAGCAATAACGCATGGATATGAGATTGTTCTTCCAGTCGAATGTCGGAATGCCGCTCACTTCGAGTTGGAGCTTCTGCGTACAGAACCTGTTGCCAGGTGCCAGTTCCTTTATACCTTGCGATGCAGACCGGGTGAGTTCAATGACCTTCGGCTCGACCACATTGTCTCTCTTGTCTTCCTTCTCACGATTTGAGTATACGCTGGCCTCAAGTTTTACGCCAGTTTCGGGGAATGCATAGTTTGGCAACAGACCGCTGTTGGTCATATATTCTATGACGTTTTCACCCAAAATGGAGGCATATTGCTTATTGCATACTTTTATAAGATCTTTCAGAGTTTCCTTTGTGGGGTCGTTTGGTTGCAGCCTGTTTTCCTTTTCCTTGTATTCGTTCAGCTCAGCATGCAGTCTTCGTAGCCGGTCTGTAAGTGATTGGAATTCTTTGATGACAGTCTGATAGAACGACTCGTCGTCGAGCGTGGCAGCCAACTGTCTCAGGGTGGGTTGCGTCTTCTCGTCATATTGTCCAGCAAAATTCGCCTTAAGCGAGTTCTTGTTTTCTTTAATGAAGGCGATAATCTTGTTGATGACAAAAGAGGGTGAAGACATAGCATCTGCCGTCAGTTGCAAATCTCTTACGTTGGCAGGGATGCTGTGTTCGGTATTGGCAGAGACCCATGTATCAATGCAGTAGGCCAGGAAGTGCCGTCTCAATATGTCTATGGCTTGCAGAAAACAACCTGGAGTGTTCACCTCACCTTCCATCATTTCTTCGGGGTAGGTAAAGTAGTACATGTCGTGAGGTTCTCCCGAATGAGCATAATTCAAGACGAGCGCCGCCCCCTCTTTACGTCCGGCACGTCCCACTCTTTGCAGGAAATTGCTTGGCTTCGGGGCAATGTTCGCGTTGCCCACCACATTCAAGTCGCCGATGTCAATACCCATTTCCAGTGTTGACGTTGCGGCAAGCACATTGACGGAATTGGAATGCGGGTGCAGTTTGAAGTCACGCTCCAATTGCTCTCTTTCGCCGCGTTCCAACAGTCCTGTATGTTCGTGAGCATAGACACGCGGCGATATATTCCGGTTGTACACCTGTTGATAGTAGTTCAGCTCAGGTTTCGACTCTTCGGAATAAATTCCTTGGCATCTATAGTTCAGGCATGGCGTATCTTCACTCCAATGGTCTTGGCGTGCGACATAAAGCGTTGACTGACAATTGCTGCACTTGATGTGCTTTACATTCCTGCTCACCCAGATATGCTCGGCATTAAGGGCATAGTTGCCACCGCCCTGCTGAGCATAGTTCACCAGCCCCACATCTTCCATAGTTTTCAGAAGAGTGCGTATGAAATCGTTGAAGAGGGTGATGTTTTTCTCAAGGGGCCAGTTGAAGCAGCGCCAGAAGTAGCTGCTGTACCAGTTGGGCTTTCCACTTCTCAGCACAGCCATGTCGAGCATGTCTCCATTTCGGTCTTGAAAAGTGATGCCAAGCAATTTTGGGAAACGGATGCCGCCACCGAATGACCTGTTCAGGAAATGGCGGCCATCGCGGTTCCAGTTCAAGGCCCACGATGTCAGCGCCTCGTTTCTGTATTTATAGAGGTAAGGATGGTCGACGGCACCATGCTGCCTCATGCGCTGCAAGACTCCATAGACATAATGGCAGAACCTGTTCTCGTCGTTGGCAATCTCCAGATTGTTAGCCTGGAGCCACTCCTTCATTTTGTCATATACAAGACGGATGTCCTCACTCTTGAAGAAGGTGGCAGAGGCGCCCGTCTTCTCAAGCGTCCGGCCCAACTGCGAAGTCAAGCCAAGCTCGCTCACGATCTCCCAGTCCACACGGATGTCGAATTCCTTCTTGAACGACTCCATAAATCCGCTGCCCTCGCGGTAGTTCTTACGAAGGTCTATATGTGTGGCGAGGTCGGCAGGCAGAAAACGGTTGTAATATTCCTCTTCTGTCAGACGCTCTTTCCAATAGCGTTTGAAACCCTCTTGCAACTCAGTGATGCTTGCTGGTTTGTCGAGAGTATTGATGTATTGCTGCATCGACTGGCGGAAGAGGAAACGGAATGTTCGCGCCTCATAGAACGCAGCCTGGTGTGCAGCGTCCTGAACGCTGTTGGTAAACACGAGCACCTTGCGGTCTTTTGCCTCAGCACGGTCGAAATCACTGGAGAGCACCTGACTCACAGCGACACTTGACAATGTTGACGTCCTGCCACCTATCTGGCATATAGAGTCACTGTTGCATTCCGGACAGTTTGTGGCAAAGCGTTGGTTCCCGTTCTCATTAGAGGTTGTACGACTGCAAACCCTTACCCTGAGGGTATCTTCATCACTGTTGTCAGCGATACACAAGTCTTTTGTGTTTACATGATGCGTGATATTAGTCGCCGTCTCATTCACGTACTCCTCAATAGGCTGATGACTTGTGTTCTCTATGTTCAAGAGCACCACCTCTTTCTCGTGGTTCATAAAGGCCTTGTTGATGGTCGCCACATCCGAGCAATAGCAATCGTCGGTCTGTAGTCTGCGCGTCAGCCAGCCGCTTGCCCCACATTCGCGGCAGAAGTACATGGGCAGCGCCACGCGGTCCTCATCCTTTTTCAGGCTATGTCGCCATACAAACTCAGGTTCGTTCTGGAAATAGCGCAAGACACCACTTAGCTCCCTCTGCCACAGCTGAACCTGCAGGTAGAGCATCGGTATCTGTTTGTCAGAATCGTTGAGCGGGCGTTTGGCGTAGGCTATCAGCGCCAACAGGTTTTCTATGGCAAGCAGGCAGACCTTCTCGCCATCCTTCAGGTAGAGACGGCGGAAGTTGGCGTCTGTGTCAATGAGCTTCTTCTTGATGTCGTCAATCGAGAGCATGCCATTAGAAAGCACTTCCAGTAGCGACTTCACAATTCCCATCTGCCTGAGTTGTATTCCGGCGTCAACGGGTGAGGCGTTTGCAGCCTTAAGCCACGTCTTGCAAAGTCTTCGCAAGTAGGTGTCCACCGTGTCGTTTGCGCCAAACTCACAAGTCTTTATCAGTTTGCTGTCAGGCAAGTTGGAGTTTGTGTCTATGGCATATTCAGAGACAGGGATTCGATGCTCTTCGATAACGCTCTTTTCGTCAAACTTCTCGCCGAATACGTCTGCGGCATATTCGCAAAGACGTGTTTTGCTGTCGGGTCCGTTGCCGATAGTAGCAGAAGTGCCGATGGGGCACAACGAGTCCTTTGGTATATTTAATTTGAGTTTCAGTCGGCGAATCAGGTTGGCGACATCAGTTCCCTGCGCGCCATCGTAGGTGTGCAGCTCGTCGAGCACGATGAATTTCAGAGCTTTCTTCTCAGTGTCGATATTCCCCTTCCATAACGAACTGAAGTTCTGACGCATCAATCCGTAGTCGAGCATCTTGAAGTTAGTGAGCAGAATATCGGGCACGGTGTCAAGAATGGCATCGCGGTTCTCTATGATGTTATGCTCTCCCATGGAGCGCGGATATTCTTTGGCGTCGACGCCCTCACCGACGAAGAGTCCTGCCGTCACCTTGCCTCGCAGACGTTCGTCGTTCCAGATTGTCTCCGCCAGACGCTTGGCCTGGTCGCTGGCAAGGGCGTTCATCGGATACATGATGATGACCTTCACGCCTGTCTGCCTTTCGTACTTGTTGCAGTTGTAACAATAGTCGAGTATTGGAAAAAGGAAACACTCGGTCTTGCCAGAACCTGTTCCTGTTGTGAGCAGAGTGGGTTCGGGCTTATGTCCGTCGTGCATGGAGAGTTGGCAGAACGCCTGCAACTGATGCTTGTAGGGCGGGAAGCTTGGCGCGATGTCGAGCGGTATATTTTGGCTTTCTTCTTGTGTTGCAGAGACGAATGGGGTCTTCAGGGAGATATAAGGGCCTTTGAAGAGCCCGTCCTCTTTGTCTTCTATGAAGCGATAGAAAGCGTCGCCTACCACCTTCTCCTTAAACCGGAAGGTGGCTTTGATATATTCTATTACTGAGTCGCGCACTTCACGCGCTTGTTGCAGAGGTAGCATAGGCTGTACACATTAATGGTAAAATCCAGCAAGCTGTGGTTGCTGAATTACTCTTGACAAGGTGTTTCGCTACATGACAATTACATATCCATGTATTTACTGTATTCTTCGATGCTTCTTTGAATAACGCTGCCCACCTTCAGTTGTTCCTTATATTGCATAATCATCATGGGACTCATACTGCGGTTGAGTGCAAACCTTACGGTTTCCATATCCGACTCTCTACATAAAATAATTCCTATGGTGGGGTTCTCGTTCGACCTGCGTTCTTCCTGGTCAAGTGCTTCCAGGTAAAATTCCAACTGGCCTTGATAAGCAGGTCGGAATTCTGTTGTCTTCAGTTCGAAAGCAACCATGCATTGAAGCAACCTATGATAGAAGAGCAAATCTATCTTGTATGTCTTTCCGCCCACCCTTACAGGATGTTCCTCGTCGATGAAGAGGAAGTCCTTCCCCATCTCAAGTATGAAATTCTTCATGTGCTCCACGATGCCCTTGCGCAGTCTCGTTTCTTTGTACCTCTTGGGCAGCCCTAAGAAGTCCAGATAGGCAGTGTCCTTGAACAAGGCTGGTGATTTTGCGTAAGTACCATGAAGTGCTTCCGACTGAACATCTCTCGCTCTAAGGATAGAAGACATAGCATCCGTTTTTATGGCTCGTTCCAATTGCTTGTTTTGCAGTTGCTCTTTCTTTGCAAACAGCATATAAAAGAGGCGTTCATTATCCGTTTTACAACGATTCATTATGATTTGATGATTTGTCCACCCTGTTGAGAAAAGCACAGATGGAATTTGTGCCATTTCGAATGGCACAAATTCAGCCTCTTTTGTTTGTGCCGTTTCAACTGGCACAATTTCAGAATGCGAATCTTGCGGCTTACAAGCGATGTGTTTGCTCAACATTGTGGTTTCAAGCAGTGTTGTGAAAGGCTCAGAACTGTAAACTTCATACAGTTGCACCATTTTATAAATTGTTCGATAACTCCATCCCTTTACCGTGGGCTCTTGCGTGTGGATAAACTCAGAGAGTTGGCGTACCACCCCTGCGCCCCATTCCGAATGCCTTAACTTATAACTCACGTATGCACCAACCTCCCATACCATGCGGAGCCCTTCGTCGTCAACGGTCTTTGACACCCGTTGCCGATGATAGGTGATGATTTTCCACACATGGTTGAAGTCTGTCCTTATCTGTATGTCTATGCCCTTTTCGTTCATTGTTTCTTTATGTTACTTGCCAATCAGCTTCTGGAAGTGCGCCCAGGCGGTGCGGTAGTCGGCGATGCGGTCGCAGCGGGTGTAGGGGGCGTAGAAGGTGACTTGCTGTCCGCCGTAGAGCTCGCTCTTCTGCGGGTCGATGGTGTGGGTGTGGGAGGGGGCGGTGCCGGCGTAGGTGTTCTCGTCGAGCTGGTCGCCGCGAATGTCTTCCCAGCCTTTCGTGCCGGTCTTGTTGCTGCCCTTGCGGTCGAGGCCCACGCCTGTGAGGCCCTTGGAGCAGGTGAAGACGATGTTGCCCCGCGCGTCGTACCATGTGTCGGCTTCGTTCTGCTGGAGCACGGGGAACTGGATGTTGTAGATCATCTCCAGGTCGGGTAGCGAGAGGCCGAGCGCCATGGCGGCGAGGACGTCGATCTCGACGAGTGCCTGTCGGCGCTCGAAGTAGTTGCGCAGGGGGGTATCCCACGTCCAGTCGGGAGTCAGACCCGCGAAGGGTTTGAGCCGGTTGTCAGTCTTGCTCCAAGTCTCGGCGGCGTATTCGTCGCGCCAGCAGGAAGTCCAGAGGTCGGCGTAGTGTGAGGTGAGGCAGTTGAGGAGGAGGGTGCGGGAGTAGAGGGCGGACTGGAACTGAGGGGGGGCGCCCATCGGGAAGGAGGACATACGGGAAGGGAACAGATCTACCGCGCCTACTGTCTTAATGTAAAAATCTAATGGCAAAGAACAGCAAAGCGCAGCCATATCCACACAGTCATATCGGCTTATGAAAGAAGCCGATATGACTGTGTTGATATGCGCTGTCTTGCTGCGCAAGACAGCGCATATCAACGTCCGTTCGGACGTTGGACCCATCATTCTTCTGAAACCGACCTTATAATAATCGAGCCAATCCTCATACAAGGTATCTCCGTCAGCGTCTTGTCCGCAAGGGAAGCCTTTGAAGAGTTTTTTGTACTCGGCGAGGGGCATGACGGGCTGGTAGTTGGAGCGCGGCACGTAGTCCTCGCCTATTTCGGTAAAGGCGATATTGTCATAGTCGGAGTTGAGGATGCACTCCTTGCGCGGTGTCTTGTAGTATGGGTTTGCCACGTGGAAGTGCGGGCCGCTGTATATCATTTCATAGCGGTCTACGTTCGGAACCTTGGTCAAACGTTGCATGATGCCGTCGTCTACACCGTGGGTTTCGTTGATTGACATCGTAATGATAGGATGCTTATCACGAACGTGCGTGGGGTAATAGGCAATCTTCTCCAACACCTCAATAATCTCCTTATTGTGGATGCTGACGAGTTTGGCACAGTCTTTCGTCGTTCCGTCCTCAAAGGTGTCGGAAAGAAGGGCGATCTCTTTTTCGGTAAACGTCACTATTCGGTCACGATGCGCCTTGATGTTCCAGTTTCCGTTCTCGTCTTTAATTCCTCCACATTCGCCATGTCCGTCATGCGCAAAACAAGCGTCGACCGTGCTGGGGTGGAAAACATTATTCATAGAAACAAAATCCACTGACTGTTGAACAGAACCTATTACTTGTTCGCCAAATCGCATTCGTCCATGGTCATTAGTTCCAGTAAAGAGGTTTAACTCATTCTCATACTGAAAGTGGTAGCGCAACCGCTTGTATAGTTCACGTCGCAAGTTTCCGGCATTCGGGTCATCATAGATGCCATCGGGGCAAAGAATGCCGATGTAACCTTTTTCGGGAGAGACCAAATCCATGCTATTGGTAAGCACACATTTATAAAGATTTGCCTTCTGACCAACTAACAACGGATAGTTGCATACCGCATTAAGGAAAGCACCCGAGCAAGCTGCATCGTTCTGCTCACCAATATAAAGGTCTTTAAGCACAGGGTTCTTCATGAACTCTGCTATCTTCTGGCGCACGTCGGGGGCAGAAACCTTGCGGATTGCCACCTCGGGATACTTTTCTGAAATAATTCCCTGCTCGTCAAACTCATTGCGTATCCAAGGCGGATTGCCGCAGATGATGTCGAATCCGTTCCTCAGCCAGAAGACCTCGATGAACTCCAGCATGGGGTGGAAGAAGCGGTAGCGTTTTGCCAGGCGGTCGGCAATCTTTAGGCGCAAGGGGTCTTCTGCGGCAAAGAGGGAAGCGGAGCCGTGCTGCTCGGTGAGCAGTTCCTCTTGCGTGCGGGTGATGATTTCGCTCTCGTCCTCGGTCATGCGCTGCGCGGCACTATATTCCGGCGCGTCCTCGCGCACCATGCCGGAGCCGGCGCGCTCGAGAGCGGCACGGGTGCGGCGGTCCAACTGGGCGTCGTCCACATTGAGCATGGCCTCCAGGTCTGCCCAATATTCCTCGCGGGTGGGTAGTGCAGCGGCATCCTCATACTCCCAAAACCAGAGAGCGCACCAGTAGTCCATCGCCAGCTTCAGTTTCCGGTAGGCATTGTCGCGGCGGTAACGGGTGTCAAAGAGCCGCTGTTTCTGGGCGTAGGTCTCAGCCTGCTCCTCGGCGCGGAAGAGGCTGGCGGAGTCGGCATGGTCGGAACCGTCCCACACCTCGCGGCGGTTGTTGGTGTACTTATCGATGGAGAGCTGGTCGGTGAAATATTCCTTCAGCAGCACGTCGATCTTTGCCGAGAGGCGTTGCAGGGTCTTGAACTCCATGTCGCCGATGGTGGCGGTCCAGCCCTTGAGGATGGTTACCATACGTGAGTCCGCCGCTTTGTTTTCACGACTCTGCTCTTTGATGCCGCGCACACCGAGCATACCCGCGTCGGGGAGGAGGAAATGGTACACCTCGTTGACGGAGCGGTTCACTCGGCTCTTGAAGAACTTGACCTTGTGGGGAGCCCGTTCCCACCACTTGTTGGGTTCAAGCTTCGTGCGCCCTTTGACGCCGTAGACCTCGTCGCGGCTGTAGACCTTCAGCCAAGCGCCAATGACGGCGTTGCCCACCGTGAGGCGGTTGGCGAAGAAGGGGGTCTCCATGTCCTTGTGTATGACGTTGAGCCAGAGGGAGAGCTTGCCCAACTCGATAGCCGTCGGGTTGAGGTCTACGCCATAGACGTTATGGGTTGCAATGTATGCCTTCACCTTCTGCAGCTCGTCGCGGTAGCGGTCTGGCGCGATGCGCCAGTTCTGCCGCCCCTTCTCGCGCAGTTGTTGCTGCTGGTAGGTCAGGTAGGCCTCTGCCACCTGGTTGATTGCCTCGTTTTGGAAGGCTGCGGCACCCATGGCGGGCTCCAGGATCTTGAGTTCGAGCAGCTCTGTGGCGGGACGTTTGCCGGCAGCCACCTCGTCGATGATGCTCTTGAGGGTGTATTTCACGGTGCTGCGGGTGAGCACCTCGGGCGTATAGTAGCTTGCCGACTTCTGGCGGTCGCGGCCGTTCAGGCGGTAGACGAACGTACCCTTGGGCAGGATCTGCGGGCTGCCCGTCTCGGGGTCGCAGAGCACCTCGCGGATGTCGAAGTCGCCCATGCGGCTGTATGGCACGAGGAAGGTGCCGTCCTCGGGCTTGCCCTCCTTGTGGACCTCGATGTAGTCTTCCTCGGCATAGAAGCCGCGAAACGCCAGGAGGCTCTCGTAGACGCTGCCCAGCTGGTTGACGCCCAGATTGGCGTAGCTGATGCGTCCGCAGTAGTTCTTGTTTTTCGACAGCGAGAGGGCGCGGATGATCTCCTGCCACTTCACGTTGCGAATCTTCACCTCTGCGAGGTGGTGGAGGTTGCGGTCGGCAAAGAGCGGCGAGTCGATGGGGCGCACGCGGAAACTCTTGCCCTGCCCCCGCGAGGCGTTGTGCCCGTCGGCGAGGAGCGAGAAGAGATGGTGGATGCTCTCGTCGAAGAAGTAGCCGCCTCGGCTCTCGTCAGAATTCAGTCGCACCATCTCAAGGTCGCGGAGCGCCTCCAAGGAGTAGCCACGGCTGTAGACCTCGTCGTTGAGGGGCAGGATCTCCAGTTCGCTGCGGCTCTCGGCGTAGAAGAGGAAGAGCAACCTGTATATGATGGTAAGGCAGTCGTCCTTCACCTCCTGTTCGAAGCTGTCGTCGGTGTAGTCGGATACGGGCAGCGTTCCCTGTTGCTTCCACCAGTAGAGAGCCTCGTTGGCGAGCGTCTCCACGGCGAGGATTACGCCCTCCTTGAGGTCCTTCGTCACCTCGTAGGCGTTTTTGTAGCTCTCCTCGATGATGCTGTCCATGAGCACAATCTCACCGTCGGCCGCCAGGGTCTGCTTGGCGCAGAGCATGTGGAAGAGGGCATAGTAGTTGCGGAAGGCTGGGATGCGCGCCTGCGCAAAGAGCTCGTCGAGCGAGAACTCCAGGTAGGCGCCCTTCGCCCACTTGTCCTTGTCGAAGAGGAAGACCACGTTGCCCGCCATCATCAGGATGAAGTGAGGGCGGCGTTCCTCGGGGAGGAGAAATATGTGGGTGATCGCCTTGTTGATGACGGCGGGTGAAATCTTGTATTTCTCCTTGTCAAACTTCTTGTCAGGGTTATTGTCAGGGTTAAACACGGGCTCCCATTGCTCGGCGTTGTATTTCTGGTGAGGCGTCTTTCGGTCAGGCTCGCTCTCATACTGCTGCTCGAAGAGTCCGGCAGGCTCGTGGTCGTCCACGGAGATGAGGTGCTGCATCTCCATGACGAACATCTTCGTTTGGCTGCCCTGGCGGAGGATATGGCGCACGGGGATGACCTCCGCGGGCTGACAGTCGTCCCTCACCGGGAGCCATTCAGCATAAGCGTGGTCGGGGTCGTAGCCAAGGATGCGGAGCAGCTTGGTATTGAAGTCGTGCGTGCTCTTGATGGCATCCTTGGGTCGGGGATTCGTATTGACGATGTTGTTCTTGTATTCGTCGTATTCCTTCTGCAGGGCGACAAAGGGTGCGTTGAGCTGTTTCAGCTCGTCGGCAGAGACGCCAGCGCACTTCTGCACCTTCTCGAGGAAGTCATCACTGAAGTAGCCGGAAGGGAAGTAGTCTCCGATATTCTGTATGAAACGGTATTTTATATTGTCAGCCATGGAGTCTCTTCGTAATTAAAAGTTGTAGAACACAGCGAGCAGGCGCATATATGGATCAGCATTGTCGAGCGAGCACATGTCTTGATAGAATTGGCTCGACTCGTCGCTTATTTTCTTTATTTCCTCTTCCTCATTCTTTCGGTTGCGGCGTGTAATCTGAATCTCGTCACTTTCCAGTTGTGAAAGCGACTGCTGTGCGTTGTCCGCCCAATCGTTAAGTTTCTTTGTGTAGGCGATGAGTTGTCGCTCCATCTTCGCCGACAGGTCTTGCAGCCTTTGCTTCATGTAGAACTCCATACCTTTCTCGACGGCGCTGTCGAGATTTTGCTGCAACACGGCGATGTCGCTCTCCTGCACACCCTGCAAGAACGAGTCGTTGAGGTGGTATTTCTCCAGAAAGTCATAGAGTGAGACGGGCATCTCACGGAGTGCGCCCTCACGGTCGAGTGGCACAAGGAAGAACTTGCTCAGCAGGTTTTGTCCCAGCCCGTTGGCATGGCTGCCGTAGAAGAGGAAATAACTCATGCCCTTGGGCAGCTGCTCGCCCTTCACCACGAAAGCCTGGCTCTTAGGCACTGAGGCTGTGAACTTTGTGAGCAGATACTGGATGATGGGGTGTATGTCATAGAGCGGGAGGAACTTGCTCCATTCACCGCCTTTCTGCTTGCGCGACTCGGCAATGCTCCTGTTGAGAACGGACTTGTCGGCGCAAAGGCGGAAGATGTTGTCCTGCGGCACAGCCTCTTTGGGTATGTCGAAGAGCACGTCTTTGAGTTCTTCGTTGTTCTTCACCTCTACATAGGGCACAGAGCCCTCCTGCCACTGCACGTCGCCGTGACGGATGGAGCCTATGGCCTCCAACTGGCTGAACAGGTCGCGGTAGAACTGCTCGTCCGTTTTGTAGAGCGAGAGTTTGTGCTCGAATATCTTGTCGGAAAGATGTTCCTTGGCTGGAGTTGTTTTCACGGCATCGGCGTTGCGAAAACCAGCACGCCGGCGACGGCGCGAGGCTGCCTTCTCAATGAATTCCTCATCGCCTGTTTTCAAGGCTTCCCTTACCTCGTCTTCCTCCTTTTGGCTATTATAGAGTTCCATCACGCTCATGGCATCGCCCAGCGTGTCGTGCACCTCTTGTTCTTTGTCGCGTAGCTTGTCAAGGATGCGGAAGTCGGTGCGCAACGCCTCGTCCTCGCCTTGCGCCACCAGATAATAGATAACGGGTGTCTGTTTCTGACCATAGCGGTCGATGCGTCCGTTGCGCTGCTCGAGGGTGATGAGACTCCACGGGATGTCGTAGTTGAACATGATGTGACAGAAGTAATGGAGGTTGACGCCCTGCGAACCGGAGTCGCTGGAGATGAACACGCGTATCTTGCTGTCTTCCTTGGCAAAGTCGGACACCATCTCTTCCTGCTCCGTGTCGGTCATCGAGCCGTCGAAGCATACCACCTGCTCCTCGTTGAGGCAAAACTCATGGCGGATGCTTTCGGACAGGAGCCTCATCGTGGCGATGCGCTCAGTGAAGATGACGATGCGCTCCTGCTTGTTAACCTTCCATATCTCCTTGAGCTTCTCGCGGAAGGCGGCATAGCGCGTGTCGATTCCCCTGCCGATATTGGCGTTGACCAAATCGAGCAACTCCTGCACTTCGACGCTTTCGTCCTTGCAGCTTCGTTTTTCGAGCGACTCTTTGGCAGCCTGTGGCGAGGAGAGGTAACTTTTGAAGAGGTTGAGCGCAAAGAGCTGGTCGGTGGCAGAGTCTTTGCTGACGCTTTGGAAACGGGTATGCTGCACCTTGAGGAACTGCTCCTCTTCGGGGGAGATCTTCACAGGAATGCTCACTACCTTGCGCTGTTGGAACTGCCCTCGGATGCGCTCGTCCTCAATGTCTTTCTTGAAGCGGCGCACGTAGTAGGGTTCGATGTCCTTTTGCGTGTACTCGCCGTTGCGGGGGATGGAGATAGGGTCGAGCATGCGCATGAGATTGGCAAACGACTCGGCGTTGCCGTTGTGGGGCGTAGCTGAAGTGAGGATGAGCGAGTCGCACTTTAGGGCGAGGAACTGTGCGAGGTCGCCACGGAGGCTCGTCTCGTTGCTCACCTTGTGACACTCGTCGATGACGATGATGTCCCAGTGCGTCTTCTCAAGCCATGCGCGGAAACGTCCGTTGTTCTTCAGGGTGTCGATGGAGATGATGGTCTTGTCGTAGTAGTCGAAGGGGTTCTTGTTGAGCGGAATCTCGCTCTGAATCTTTGCCACGCCGATACTGTCGAGACGCACGAGAGGTATGGCAAAACGGTTCCATATCTCCTCCTGAAACTGTGCAAGAATACTCTTCAGTGCGCAGACGAGGATGCGCTTGCCACGTCCTCGGCGAATCATCTCGCTGAGGAAGATGCCAACCTCAATGGTCTTGCCCAAACCCACGCCGTCGGCAATGAGCAGACGGGGGCGCGGCAACTCAAGCGCCTTGAGCGTCGGCTCCATCTGATACTCGGCAATGTCGAATGCGCCACCCTGCGCCACCGTTATCTTCTGAGAGCAGAATGCATTGTTGCGTATAGCGGTTTCTATGAGCAGACGCGTCTTGCGCCAACGAGGGTCAGTGTCGGGCACAAGTGTGGTGTTGGCAGGGCTAACAATATCAATGTTGCTGTCAATGCTCGTGTCAAATATGAAACGATGGTTCTTGACAAGCTCACTGATGCCTATAACGTGAAGCAGGTAGTTTCCGTTTACATCTGGTTCGATGCTCGTGACGAGGAATTCCTCACCGCGCACTGATATTCTTTGCCCTGAAGAATAATTTGCCATACATTTTTTCCTTCTTTGTTATCGAATCTCTTCGAATCGTACGAGCTCGTCTAATGACGCATCCAGCAGTTATGCGATTTTTATAAAAGTTCCCATTGGGGGGCTGACTTGCGTTCGTGCACCATTTTGGATACTGTTTACCTGGTCTTTTCCTAAATGTTCCGCCAACCATTTGTTGGTTATCTCTTTGTCTACTAAGACGGCCTTAATACGATTTATCTTCTTCTCCATGATGAGATAATTGTGTGTTTATTGTCACAAAAGCTAAGATATCCCCCGAAAGTAAAGAACATTTATTCGGGAACCAACAGGTATGCCTTGCGGAGTCATTTCCTCAGTTCTCTTATGAGATCTTCAAGGATATACTGGTCGCTCATCAGTTGTAAGCCAGACTTGGGATTTATCAGTTGTTGGTACACCTGAGTGGAATAAAACAGGTCAAGCGCCCGTTCGGCACTGATGTTGAGAGTTTCTGCCAGCAGCATGATGATGCGGCTCTGTTTGCGCCATAATACATTGTCTCTCATATTGCTTAGCCTTACTTTATAATGATAGAACAAAATAGAACAAACGAATGTCAAGTATTTGTCCACGATGGTCTGATTGAGGATGCAAAGCTGATGGTTCACGGCTTTGTACTTCAACTGTCCCAATGCCTGTTCGGCGGTGATGACCCCATTCTCATAGTCTTCCACTGTGTCGATAACGTTGTCGTTGGCTACGCCGCCTTCAACCAGGTCGTATTGGTTCTGCAATGTTCCGCCCCTACGGCAGTCTATCACATATTCCAACCATTCAATATTGTATGACTCAAAGGTCTTGATGCGATAACCTTCAGCCTTTATTCCATCCATATCCAAAATGAAAGTAGAGACGACGGCTTGTGTTCCTGTTCTTCTTCTTTCTGATATGATCTTTGCCCACGCCTCGGCCTGTGACTGCAGCGTGGTGAGATAGAAGCCTTGACCGAAATCGACCTTGGTTCTGCCCAACTTTACGAGTGGAGATGAGACCTCCGTGTAGGAGCCATGGAATAATGTTGTCATTTCTCTGCCTCCCAGTTTAATAGCGTTTCACTGATGTCTTCTGCCACCCACTGCAGACTCTGAGTGTGCAACTCTTCATATCGCTTGAAGAGGCGATTGTGAATCAGTCCCTGTTTCTGAAGACGGTCGTGCATTTCTTTGCCACTGATGCCCAGGAGTTTAGCTCCATTCTCTATCGCCATGACTGCGAAATGGATTCGGCGGTATGTCTCGTTGTCTTGGATATTGTTCATATAGTTGTCAGCTTTATTTTAATCGTATGCCTCATTCCATTTTGCCACAATGCTCTGTCGTGTCGTCCACTACGGAGGCGAACTACAGGGTATGCAATTAGTCATAATGCCGCTCAACTGACAGCTGTTGGCATCGGTAAAGGATGCCAACAGCGAGAGGGTCAGTTAGTGGAGCGCAACGACCTCGGCGAGGCGAGCGACGACTTGGCCGGCCTTGCGGAGGGACGGGATGGGGAGGTACTCGTATTTGCCGTGGAAGTTTTCTCCGCCGGCGAAGATGTTGGGCGTAGGGAGCCCCATGAAGGAGAGGCGTGAGCCGTCGGTGCCGCCACGTACGGGGACAGTCTTGCACTCGATGCCGCAGTCGGTCATGGCTTGGCGGGCGTAGTCGACGACGTAGATGACGGGCTCGATCTTCTCGCGCATGTTGTAGTACTGGTCGCGGATGGATGTCTCGACGGTTCCGGGTCCGAACTCGGCGTTGAGCTTGTTGGTGAGGTGGAGCATCTCTTTTTTGCGGTCTTCGAAGCGGTCGCGTTTGAAGTCCCTGATGATGTATTTGAGGGTTGTCTTCTCGACGGTGCCTTCCATGAGCGTGAGGTGGAAGAAGCCGTCGTAGCCGTTGGTGTGCTCTGGGGTCTGGAAGCTTGGGAGCATGACGGTGAACTGGCTTGCGATGCGCATGGAGTTGCGCATCTTGTGGTAGGCGTAGCCGGGATGGACGTTGCGGCCGTGGATGGTGACGGTGGCCTCGGCGGCGTTGAAAGTCTCGTATTCGAGTTCGCCGACGGCACCGCCATCGATGGTGTAGGCGAAATCGGCACCGAAAGCGGGAACGTCGAAATGGTCGGCACCTTGTCCGATCTCCTCATCGGGGGTGAAGCATACGCGGATCTTGCCATGCTTGCGAGAGGGGTCGGCCATGAGGGACTCCATGGCGTCGAAGATGGCAGCTATGCCGGCCTTGTCGTCGGCGCCGAGGAGTGTCGTCCCGTCGGTCACGATGATGTCTTGCCCCTTGTAGTTGAGGAGTTCGGGGAAGTCGGACGGGGAGAGGATTATATTCTGCTCATTGTTGAGGACGATGTCGGAGCCGTCGTAGGCAGTGACGATTCGCGGGTTGACGCCCTTGGCGGAGAAGTCGGGGCTCGTATCCATGTGGGCAATGAAGCCGACGGTTGGGAGCTGACGGTCGGTATTGGCAGGGAGTGTCGCGGTGACGTAGCCGTAGGGGCTTACTTCGACGTCTTGCATGCCTATGGAGCGGAGGTCGTCGGCAAGGCGTTGTGCGAAATCCATTTGTGAGAGCGTCGATGGGACGATGCCAGATGTCTCGTCGCTCTGGGTGTTGACCTTGGCGTAGGTCAGGAAGCGTTCTACGATATCCATTATCTCGAGAGAGGGAGAGGTTGAAGGGTGGTGTGTGGATTTATTTTACTTGATGTCGTCGGCACGGAAGCCGAAGCCCATTCGCTTGGCAGTCTTGATTTTCGACGTCATGATGTATTGTTTCATTGTTGCGAGGTCGGTCTGCATGACCATCTCGTAGGGGGGGACGAGTGGGTTCTCCTCGACGGCGTATTTGAATGCTGTCTCGGCAATCTTGCGCCAGCATTCTCGCGAGAGTTGCTGGTTGCCGTATTGCGAGACGCCCATGTTGCGTTGTCTCTTGCCCTCGACGAAGAATGCGGACTCGGCGTTTATGAAGATGCGCGCTACGAGGTAGCCACCGTCTTCCTCACGATCGTATTTGAAAGAGTCGGCGAGGAAGTTGTAGACGTGGACTGTGCCGACGAAGGAGCGTGAGGGTTGTGAGGTGACGTATTCGGACTTCATGGCCTCGTGGTCGCGGTCGAACTGGAAGACGTCGGTGAGCTGTACGAAGACGAGGACATCGGCATCGAGGGTGAAGATGCCGACGTGGCGCGCCCGACGCTCGAAAGAGACGTTGACTTGTGGGTCGAGCAGCTCGCGGTATTCGGCGGCGAGCTCCTCAAGGACGGAGCATAGGGATTCGAACTTGAGGTTTACGGCCGTCTCGACAGCGCGGCGGGTAGCGGCTTGCGGTGTGAGGGTATTGACGATTGCGTTTCGGAGCCTGGTGTTCATGGTGTAGCTTGTGTTATGGGGTGTTTGATTGGGGGGCTTTTTTTAGTCGAGGAGAGCGACCTCGAGGATGTTGCGCGTGGCGGGCGTCACCTTGGCGCGGTCGTCGGGTCGGATGCCAACGAGGCAGATGATTTGCCCCGAGGCGGAGGAGAGGATCGTTGTGGCTTCTTTTTGGGGGATGCTCATCTTGGCATCGACGAAGAAGTCTGATAGTTTCTTCTCGCCGCGCATGCCGAGTGGTCGGAAAGCGTCGCCACGTCGCCAATGGCGGAGTGTGAGGGGATAGGCTACGCGATCGGCATCGAGATGGATGACACGAGGGTTGCGAGAGACCTTGAAGTCGTCGGGGAGGGGGAAGTGGCGGAGGCGGACGTGGGCAGGCGAGAGCAGCTCGACATTGTCGGTCGGGGATGGGATGTGAGCCTCGGCGTCGGCAGAGGAGGAAAGGGGAAGTATGATGACCTCGGCGCGGTCTACGACGGCGCGGTGGGAGGGGGAGAGGAAGGTGCGTCCGCTTTGGGCGAAGGAGACGCACCGAGCGGCATCGTCGGCTTGGGCGGGCGAGAAACCGAGTGGTGAGAGGATCTCGAAGAGGAAGGGCTCGGGTGAGGGTTGTCGGCGGAGGGCGTCGGCATCGATATGCGTGGAGCCGTCGGTGGCGCAGGAGACGTGACGTGAGACGAAGTCGGCGAGTGCGGCTTGAAAGATGTCGTAGACGGCTTGGGCGTGGCGGGCATTGGCCCTCATGGTGGGGAGAAGGGAGGGGTTGATGGACTTGAGCGCAGGGATGACGTGGTGGCGGATTCGGTTGCGCGCGTAGTCGTCGGAGGCGTTGGTGCTGTCGGTGACGTACTGGAGGTGGTTGGCGCGGCAGTAGTCCTCAATGTCGGCGCGGGACATGTCGAGCAGTGGTCGGACGACACGCCCGTTGCGCTCTTTCATTCCTGTGAGGCCGCGGAGTCCGGTGCCTCGGGTGAGGTTGAGGAGGGTGGTCTCGGCGTCGTCATCGGCATGGTGGGCGACGGCGACGACGGGTATATGTTGGTTGTCGAGGATGGAGAAGAACCAATCGTAGCGGAGGTCTCGCGCGGCCATCTCGATGGAGAGGTGGCGCTCTTGGGCGTAGGCGATGGTGTCGAAATGGGCTACGAGGAGCTGGACGTGGAGATTGTCGCAGAGGTTTCGTACAAAGGCCTCGTCGGCGTCGGACTCGTCGCCACGGAGATGGAAATTGCAGTGCGCGGCAATGCAGTTGTAGCCACGTCGGAGGAGGATGTGGAGCAGGGAGACGCTGTCGGCGCCGCCACTAAGGGCGACGAGGACAGGACGTGAGGGGTCTATGAGGTGGGATGGGAACATTAAACAAATATAGTGATTTTTCGCCGGAAAAGGAAGCGGTGGATGGAGGAAAGCGGGGGTGGGGAGAGCGGAATTTTCACTGGGGAGTCCAGAGCATATCGAGGTGTGGGAGACCCTCGTAGATGTAGGGTTCGGACGTGGCGCGGAAGCCGACTTTCTCGTAGAAACCGCGTGCCTGATCTTGGGCATGGATTTGGACGGCTTTGGCGTTCAGACGCTCGACGGCGAGCCTCAGACCCTCGCGGACAATCATCTCGCCGTAGCCTTTGCCTCGCTCTGTCGTTATGACGCGCCCGATGGAGACGTTTGGAATGTTGGTCACGCCAGCTGGGCAAACGCGGAGCATGGCGACAATCTTATCGCCGCGCGTCAGCCAGGCATGGATGCAGACTTGGTCGTTGAAATCGAGATCTTGATAGACGCAGTTTTGCTCGTTGACGAAGACTTGGCTGCGGATATGGAGGAGCGAGTATAGCTCATTGAGAGTCAGTTCGTTGAAAGACTTGACATGGAGGGTAAGCTCGTTCATGGAAGGAGATTAATGGTTAAGGAAATTTCTTTTCAGTTTGCCAGTCTCGGTGCGGGGAATTTGATTGACGGAGACGATGTGCTTTGGCCTCCAATAGCGCGGTAGCAGCTCGTCGCACGCCTGTCGGGCAAGGTCGACATCGCCACCTTCGAGGACAAGTGTCACGGCTTGACCGAGCCTCTCGTCGGGCTGCCACGTCACGACATAGGGCACGCTGATGCGCCCATCGAGAAGACGCTCGACTTGCTCGGCTTGGATTTTTATTCCGCCGGAGCAGATGACATTGTCCGCCCTGCCGACGATGCGGAACATTCGGGAGCCGTCGGGAGCGGTCGTCACCTCGGCTATATCGTTGGTTGTCAGCGTCTGGGCGCATACGGCAGGCGCAGAGATTACGAGACAGCCTCGACCGTCGAGAGAGACATCGACACCCTCGAAGGGCGTGTACCAATCGCTGGCATCGGGACCACTGAGACGTCGGAGGGCGACGTGGGAGAGCGTCTCGGTCATGCCGTAGGTGCTCCATACGGCGTTGGGCATCGCGCGGAGGATCTCCGCCAAGCCCTTGTCGACAGCCCCGCCGCCGATGATGACATTGGGGATTTGGCTGAAGAGACGTTTCTCGTCGGGCACTCGCATGGACTCCCACGCCTGCATTGGCGTAACGGCGGCGAAATCGGGAACCTCGGCAAGAGAGGCTAAGGGATGCGCGCATGGCTCGACGCTTATGAGGCGCAGCCCCCACGTCAACGCCCGGACAACCATCATCTTGCCTGCAATATAGTCGAGAGGGAGGCAGAGGAGGGCACTATCGCCATGGTTGAGACGCAGGAAATGGCAAGTTATCTTGGCACTCGCCACCATGCGGCATTTCTCGGCATCCATGGGCTTTGGCTCGCCTGTCGAGCCGCTGGTCTTGACACGGACGGTCGGGGCGTCGTCATTCCATTCGGAGAGGAAATCGTCGAGCGTCATTTGTCGGGAGAGAAATAGAGACGTTCGCCTCGTATGTCGAGCGGCATTGGGAGATTCTCGACGAAGAGCTGCCCCGTCCCGAGCCCTTGTGGCATCATGGCTGGAGCATCGTAGATGGATGCGGCGAGATGGGCGATGGCGTTTAGACCGACATTGCTCTCCAACGCACTTGTTATCCACGACTTAATGCCCCTCTCACGAGCCAATTCGACCCACTCCTTGGTCCCTGCGATGCCGCCGTGGAGCGTGGGCTTGATGACGAGATATTTGGGGCGGATGGTATCGAGGAGCTTGCGCTTGTCGTCGGGCGACGAGACTCCGATAAGCTCCTCATCGAGGGCAATGGGGATTGGCGACTCTTGGCATATCTTGCTCATGGCGTCCCACTGCCGTTGCCTGACGGGCTGCTCGATGGAGTGTATGGCGAACGGAGCGAGGCTGTTGAGCCGATCGAGGGCGTTGTCGGGCGAGAAAGAGCCGTTGGCATCCAGTCGCAACTCGATACTTTTGTCATACTTATCTCGCAGAGCCTCAATCATTTGGAGTTCATGATCGAAATCGATGCCGCCGATCTTGATCTTGATGCACTTGAAGCCCTGCGCCACCTTGTCGTCCATTCGTCGCATCATCTCATCGAAAGAGCCCATCCAGACGAGCCCGTTAATCCTTATGCCCTCCTCGCCTCGGGCGAAGGGGGTGTCGCTGAGAGCTGCAGAGCCACCTCGGCTCAGTTGCCACATGGCACTCTCGACACCGAAAAGGATTGACGGATAAGGTCTTAGAGCCTCGTAGTCGATAGCGCCCGTCTGTCGGAGATCATCGAGGACGGCGAGGAGGAGCATGTCATACTGGTCGTCGTCGAGAGCGTCGACAGAGAGGTCGGGGAGGGGCGAGCACTCCCCCACCCCCTCGACGCCGGGCATGCGGTCGTCGGTTATTCGGACAAGGCGGATGGTGCGCGTCGAGTAAGAGCCTCGGCTTGTTGTGGCAGGCTGCTTGAATTTGAGGACACGCCTCTCGACAATGGTGTGGAGCATAGCTAATTAGGGGAAGTGGGGGTATTTGTCGAAATCGGGCTTGCGCTTCTCAAGGAATGCGTGACCGCCCTCTTGCGCCTCGTCCATAGTGTAGTAGAGCATGGTGGCGTCGCCGGCCAACTCTTGGATGCCAGCCTGGCCGTCGAGTTCGGCATTGAGGCCAGCCTTAATCATTCGGAGCGCGAGTGGCGAGTGTTCCATCATTCGCTCGGCCCACGCCACGCAGGTATCCTCAAGCTCGGACAATGGCACAACCTTATTGACGAGCCCCATCTCAAGAGCCTCCTTGGCGGAATATTTCTCGCAGAGGAACCAAATCTCCCTGGCCTTCTTCTGCCCGACGATGCGCGCGAGATATGAGGCGCCGAAACCGGCATCGAAACTGCCGACGCGAGGACCTGTCTGCCCGAATATGGCATTTTCGGAAGCGATGGAGAGATCGCACATGACGTGGAGGACGTGACCACCGCCGATGGCGAAGCCGTTGACCATGGCGATGACGGGCTTAGGGAGTCGGCGGATTTGCATCTGGACATCGAGCACGTTGAGACGCGGCACGCCATCGGAACCGACGTAGCCGCCACGCCCCTTGACGTTCATGTCGCCACCTGCGCAGAAGGCGACGTCGCCAGCACCCGTGAGGATTACGACGCGGACATCTTGCGCCTCGCGGCAGTAGCTGAACGCCTGGCTCATCTCCCACGTCGTAAGCGGAGTGAAAGCGTTGCGCCAGCGCGGGCGGTTGATGGTGATCTTTGCGATGTGGTTGTACTCCTCGAAAAGGATCTCCTTAAAGTCGAAACCCTCTATTTTATGCCATTCCCTGTTCATGTGGATATATGTGTGTATAAGTCAGCTAATTAAGATAGAGACGCGAGTTGGTTATAATATTCGTTGAGGGCATTTTGATCCTCATCCATCGTGGTGAAAACCTCGAGGAGGCGCGGCTCGTTGGCATCGTCGGCGAGCAACCATTCCGCACCTGCGAGAGCGGACTCGATGTCGTTGGCGGCAAGGTAGCCCACGCCATTTTGGGCGCAAACACCTTGGGCGTTGGCGGCATGCTGACCCATGACTATGCGGTCGCGCGCATTGCTGTCTTTGAGACCTGCGAAGCGGCTGAAGATGCCGCCGCCATGGTTGTTGAGGAGCAAAATCCGGAGATAGCCGTCGACCTCGCCATTCCAGAGGGCGTTCTGATCGTAGAAGAAACTGAGGTCGCCAGTTATGCAGAGCGTCTTGCGACTGCGATTGACGACGGAGTAGCCGGCTGCCGTGGAGATTGAGCCGTCAATGCCGTTGATGCCGCGGTTGCAGAGGCATCGTGCGGCCTTGTCGCGCCAGTTATTGTAGGTTATGCATCCCAATCGGACGGTGGAGCTGTTGGCGTATTGGATGTCGAACTTCTTGGTCAGTGGCATGACGCGGCCCAGCACCTGGAGCTGCGAGTATGGCATGTTGGGAGCGATCTCGCGGCTGCCAAGCTCGGCGAGCCTGTAGAGGGAGTCCCACCAGACCATGTAGTCGCCATCGAGCTCCTTGATTTTCTTTGCGATATTGTCGATGATGGCTTGCGGGTCGCACTGCGCGACCATGACGGTATTCATGAACACGTCGGTCAAGTCGCCATCGGCATTGACCATGATTGTTTCCGCCTTGTTGCACTGGCGGAGATAACGTTTCAGCTCTTTGCTGACGACATGACCGCCGATGTAGAGGATGGTGTCGGGCGTGAAAGTGGCCTTATCGGTCAGCTCGTCGATCTTGGCGTTCCTCTTGAGGGCGTAGACCATCTCGTTTGGGAAGCAGGAGCCAATCTTCTGGTTGGAGAGCGGCTCGAAGAGGACGGGCCACTCGCCCCTAATCTGCTTGAGACCATTGAGCGCGGTTGCCGTCTGCCCGATGACGATCATCGGTCGCTTGGCAGCCAGCATCTTATCGGCCACACGACGAGCCACGTCGTCGCCGCTTGGCTGGTCGAGCTTGCAGACGCGCTCGGTGGGGAGAAACTGGGCATGGAACTCGTAGAACGGCTCGCGCACAGGCACATTGATGAGGACAGGGCCCTTGACGCCCGACGTGGCTGCCATGAGAGCCTCGTTGATGAGGCGGTTGGCGAACCAACGGCCCTCGTCGGTCTCGCCTTCGGGGAGTGAGACGGACTTCCTGACCATGCTGCCGAGCGCGTCGGGCTGGGGCATGGTCTGCCCGTCGAGCTGCCCGATCCATGCCGCAGGGCGGTCGGCGGCGATGACGATGATGGGGGCGCGCTGGTAGAACGCCTCGGCGACGCCCGGGGCAGCGTCGAGAATTGCCGAGCCACTCGTGACGCACAAGACGACGGGCTCGTAGCCGAGAGCCTGGCTGACACCAAGGGCGAAGAAGGCTGCCGAACGCTCGTCGGTCACGGCGTGGCAGACGATGCCAGCCTCATTGAGGTTGTGGCATATAGGCGCATTGCGGCTGCCGGGGCACGTCACGGCGTGCTTCACGCCATGGGCAATGAGGAGCGCCGTGAGCGTATTGATTGCGGGAATGTCAGAGAACATGGTATTAAGAGGGGTAGGTTAGGATATCAGACGTTTGACAGTCAGGCGTTTGGCGGCAGCCTCGGCAGCCTCGGCCTCGACATCGGAGTCGGGCATGAGACCGACACCCGAATAGAGCCTCGCGCCGTCGGGCGACATCTTGACACATCGGATGGTGACGTAGATGTCGGCATCGCCATCGGGGCTTATGACGCCAGCCAAACCGCTGAAATACTCACGGTCGGCGGACTCGATGGAGAGGATGGCGTCGCGAGCGTCGTCTTGCGGCATCCCGCACATAGCGGGCGTAGGGTGGAGAGCCGTGGCGACATCCCATGCGCTGACGCCCTTGAGCATACGGGCGCGGAAACGGGTGCGGAGATGTGAGAGCGCGCCTGCCTTGACGGTCTCGGGACCTTCGATTTTGAGGCAGTCGGTTTTCGTGGCGAGACGCTCCTCGACGAAACGGGCGACCACGGTATGCTCGCGCTTATTCTTCTCGTCCCAAGCCTTCTCGTCGGCGCGGAGCGTGCCTGCGAGTGCCATGGTCTGGATATTCATGCCATGACTGCTCACGAGGAGCTCGGGCGTCGCCATGAGCCATATATCGCCATTGGGGAGTGCTACGAGAGCCACGAAAGCGTCGGGATAGGCGTCGCACGCCCGTCGGAAGAGGGGCATGGCGCATGGGCGGATGTCGCAGTCGAGATCCTCGTGGCTCGCGATGACGACCTTTTGGAGCTTGCCAGCGACGAGCATCTCGTGGGCGGCGAGGAAGTTACGCTCGAAATCGCCATTGTCGGCTTGCCAGCGGTCTGCGACATCGGGCATCGGGGTCTCGTCGGGGAAAGGGGGATTGAAGGGTTGGGCATCGCCATGGAAGAAAAGCGTCGGGAGAGAGCCCATGGTGTCGAATGGGGCGAAGACGAAGCCGCGCCGATTGTCGAGGTTGACCACATTGGTCATGACCTCGGGGCGTGAGAAGATGGCTCGGCAGGATTGTTGCCCGGGCTTGCGCCAGATGGCGAAAGATGAGAGGTTTTTATTTTCTTCCATGGTTGCTACTACCGCAAAGATAGCCATTTTGGCGTCTTCTTATGGAGAGAAGAGCCTAAGGGTGGGGTCGTAAGGGGGGCTGGATAGGTAAAAGACTATAAATCATCGTCATTCGGCACATGGTATTGGATTTTTAACGGAAACTTAAAACGTGCTGAGAGAGAGTGTGGAGGGCGGCGACGTGAACCGAAAGAGGCGCGCCCAGGGGGGCAAAGAGCTGTAAGAGAGGGCATTTTAGTGGGGCTTGAAACACAGGGTGTTACAACTTTAGTTATTTTTGCACTTTCCGAGTGCGTACGAGACTGTAGCCATATCGTTATCGCACAGAGCATTACAATAGACCAATTCATCCAAAAGAGCGAGATGCCCAAGATAATAGATCGGATCCAGCCGCTCGCCGAAAGCGGGAGTAGTTGGCTGGTCGCCAAAATAGGACAGCGTTATTTCGTCATTCTGCTCAGCCTGCTCGTGGGCGTGGCAAGCGGCCTTGCCGCCGTGGCGTTGAAGCATGCCATAGCGTTCGTCAAGGGCTTCGTCGACGGTTTCGCGTCGCTCAACTACAACCTACTGCTACTTATAAGCCCTGCCATCGGCATCTTGATATCGTGGCTACTGGTGCGCTACGTGATACGCGCGCCATTAGGACACGGCATCACCCAGATTTTGTACGCCATATCGCAGACTGGCAGCTCACTGCGCAAGCACCACATCTACTCGTCGATACTCACGTCGTCGTTCACCATCGGCTTTGGCGGATCGGTGGGCGCCGAGGCCCCTATCGCGTTGACGGGGGCTGGCATCGGCAGCAACATTGCCAAACTTTTCAAGCTCGACTACAAGACCGTCACGCTGCTCATGGCGTGCGGCGCGGCAGGCGGCTTGGCAGGCGTCTTCAAGGCTCCGATAGCGGGCGTCGTCTTCACGCTTGAGATCTTGATGCTGAACCTGACCATGGCGTCGATGGTGCCGTTGATGATCACGGCCGTCGTCTCGACCTCCGTGACGTACTGGTTCATGGGCAACGACGTGGAATTTCCGATGAGCCGCATCAGCGACTTCTCGCTTGGCAACATACCGTTCTACTGCCTCCTGGGCATCTTCGCTGGCTTGGTGTCGCTGCTGTTCGTGAAGTCCATGTGGTTCACGGAGAAGAAGATGGGTAAGATCAAGAACCCGTGGGTCAAGTGGATTGTCGGCAGCTCGATATTGGGCGTGCTGATATTCCTGCTTCCGCCGCTGTATGGTGAGGGCTACGCGTCGATAAGCCAGCTGTTGCAGGGCAATGCGGCAGAGTGCATCGTCGGGTCGCCCTTGGAGTCGTTGCTTGGCGGCTCGGCTGGCTCGATATTGATATACGCGGGCATCATATTGTTGCTCAAGACATTCGCCACGGCTGCCACGACGGGTGCGGGAGGCGTAGGCGGAACGTTTGCTCCATCGCTTTTCATGGGCGCGTTCACGGGCTTCTTCTTCTCGCATGGGTTGAATACGGCTTTCGGGCTTGACCTGCCCGTCACGAACTTCACGCTCGTCGGCATGGCAGGCGTGATGGCAGGCGTGATGCACGCCCCGATGACCTCGATATTCCTCATAGCGGAAATCACTAACGGCTATGCGCTGCTGCTGCCACTGATGGTTGCGGCGACGCTGGGTCACGTGACGATGTCGTTCTTCGAGCCTCAGAGCGTCTACACCAAGCCTCTTGCGGACAAGGGCGAGCTGCTCACGCACAAGAAAGACAAGACGGTCCTGACGCTCATGCACTTAGACCGCGTCATAGAGACCGACTTCTCGCCCGTCAGGGGCGACGCCACCCTTGGCGACCTGATAAAGCTCATAGCCCAATCGGACAGGAACATATTCCCAGTGGTCAACTCGCGCGACGAGCTGATAGGCGTCGTGCTGCTCAACGACATACGCCCCATCATGTTCGACCGCGAGAGATATGACACCACGGCCGTCCGCGAGATAATGGTCATCCCGCCAGCGTTCATCGCCACAGACGAGAACATGGAGAGCGTCATGGAGAAATTCGAGACGACGGGCGCATGGAACTTGCCCGTCGTAGACCACCGCAAGTACGTGGGCTTCGTATCTAAATCGAAGATACTCACGGTCTACCGACGCGTCCTCACCCACCTGTCTTACGAGTAGAAAGAAAGAGAAACAATGAGAAGATTCTTCCTCAGCATATCAATTTTGGCAATAGCCTCCCTGACGGCCACGGCCCAGACGCGGCAGGAGAAAATAGCCGACGCCGTAGCCCTCTTCAACAGCGGAAAGTATGACGACGCGCGGGTGTCGCTGTCGGGCATCGTGACGGAGACGGACCGCGACCCGAAGAGCAACTTCTACCTCGGAGCCGCCGAGGCGATGTCGGGCGTCGACGTCGATGACGCCATCCGCAGGCTCCGACTGGCTCAGACGCGCAACTTCATGAAGAACGACGCCAACCTGTACCTCGGGCGCGCCTACCAGCTTGCGTGCGACTATGAGCAAGCCCGCGCGGCTCTCGGCAAGTTCCTCGCCACGCCTACGACCGACGCCAAAAAGAAGTTGGCAGAGCGTTTTGACGCCGAATGCGCCGCGGCGACACAGTTAGCGAGCAAGATATTCAACGTCAAGGTGGTAGCCAAGACGACGCTGCCGAAAAAGGATATATTGTCGGCCTACGGCATCTCGAAAGAGGTCGGCTCATTGTGCCACAACGCGGATTTCTTCCAGAGCGACATAGACCCCGACGGGCTGATGTATACGACGGAGCGCGCTGACGCCGCCTATTTCGCCCTGCCCGACGACTCGGGCCGCGACAAGCTGATGAAGATGGAGAAACTCATTGGCGGATGGGGCGACATGACGCGCCTTCAGGGTGTCGACTCGGAAGACGCGGCAGACGACATAACGCCCGTCTTGATGACCGACGGGCAGACGCTCTACTTTGCGTCGAACAGGCTCGGCGGCATGGGCGGATATGACATATTCCGCAGCACGTACGACCACGAGACGCGCACCTTCTCGGAACCAGTGAACATGGGCGTGCCCTTCAATTCGCCCTACGACGACTTCCTCTTCGTGCCCGACGAATTTACGTCGAGGGCATGGTTCGCATCGAACCGCGAGACGCGGCAAGACGACACGCTGACGGTCTACCAGATCGTGTGGGACGACACCGTCATTCGCTCCATGGCTCAGACGACGGACGAGATACGCCAGGCGTTGGCACTGGCAGTCGACAAGTCGGCAGGCGAGGCAGTGACGGCATCGGCAGACGGCACCACGACAGCCGCCTCGGTCAAGAGCCGCGAGAAGATGAAGGACGAGTTCCGCCTCGTGGTGTGCGACACGCTGACCTACACGCAGTGGGAGCATTTTAGGAACCCGCAGGCGGCATCGACATACAAGATGGCGTTGGCGGCATCGGCAGAAAAGGACAGCACGGTGAAGCTGATGGCGGCGCAGCGCAAAGAGTTCATGGCATTGACATCGAGCCTTGAGCGCAACGCCAAACTTCAAGACCTGCTCCAGACGGAACGCAACCTCTACGCCCTCGACGACGAGATTGCCGACAAGACCGAATCGGCGCGCAACGCAGAGCTTCGCACCTTGGCGGAGCTTATATCGTCGGGCAAATATACTCCGCTGTGTTCCATCAAGATAGAGAAGAAGAAAGAGGCTAAGAGAGCCACGGCATCACCATCATCATGGCTTACTCCCGAAGCGTTCAGCACCTACTCGCCAGTGTTCTTCACCGAGGCGAGAGCCAACGAGGACGACGACATCATGGACATCTTGTCGGAGGCGGAGCGCAAGAGCATTATGTTGCAAGACAGCCTATTGGCATGGGCTCAGATCGTCACCATGGAGGCGAATAAATCGGACACAGAACACGGAGATGAATTGAGGCATAAAGCGCAGGCTCTGGCCATGAAGGCCTACGACGCGAAATGCGCCACATACGAGGATGCCGCGGCACGCCTGTTCCCAACCATCAAAGGGTATGACACACAAGAGCTTGGCGAACTATATGACAAAGCCCACGCCCTGCGTATAGCCATTGCGGCACAGACACCGACGGACGACCCCGTGGCACCCCACAGGAGGGCGGCAGCAGCATACGAGCGTTGCCTATCACGCTATGCGGCACACGCGTCGGGCTCATTCCCACTGCCAGAAGGCGAGAACAACATCGACCTGAAAGTCACGGAGAAGCAAGAGCCCAAGGAGCCCGAGACGGAGAGCAACACCACCTCGACACCCGAGCCGGAACCCGAATGCGAGACCCCACAAGACGTGACGACTCACGAGCCAGAGCCAGAAGGCGTCCCCGACCCCACACCTGGCGACGCTGAAGAGCCAAAGACCGAAACCAAGGCTGCCGAACCTGCCGAGACCGCCACGGCACAGCAACCATCGGCACCTCAAGAGATCAACTACCGCATACAATTGGGCGTCTTCCGCAACAAGCCCGTGGCACTGGCCAAGCTGCCCGACCCGTCGGCCGTGACGACCCTCTTCCTCGAAGAGCGCAACCTCACGCGCTACTACTATGGCGGCTACGCCACGCAGGCCGACGCTAAGGCGAACCTCGACGCCGTGCACTCGGCAGGCTTTGACGGCGCGTTCGTCGTCAAGGCGCAATAGAACTACCGCACCAGAGAGAGACAAAGACCTCAGATGGCTCAGATAGACATGCTTCACGGCCCGCTCGGGCGGAAGATATTGCTGTTCGCCTTGCCCTTGGCGGCCAGCAGCGTACTGCAACAGATGTTTAATGCCGTCGACGTGGCGGTTGTCGGTCGCTTCGCCAGCAGCGAGGCGTTGGCGGCTGTCGGCAGCAACTCGCCAGTCATAAACCTGCTGGTGAACCTGTTCGTAGGCATCTCGATGGGCGCAAACGTCGTGATTGCCAACTACTTGGGGCAGAAGAACGACGCCGGCGTGCGCAGGGCTGTCGGCACGGCAAGCGTCGTGGCCCTTGCAGGCGGATTGTTCCTCATGCTGTTGGGACTTAGCGTCGCGCGCCCCATCTTGGAACTCATGGGCGCGCCCGACAACGTCATCGACCTTGCCACGCTGTACCTGAGGATCTACTTCCTCGGGATGCCGTTCATCATGGTGTTCAACTTCGGGTCGGCCATCTTGAGGAGCATGGGCGACACGCGGCGCCCGTTGTTGTGCCTCGTCGTCTCGGGCGTCATCAACACGATATTGAACCTCGTGCTGGTCATAGGCTTCGGGCGCGGAGTCGATGGCGTGGCGATAGCCACCGTCGTGGCCAACATTGTCAACGCCGTAATGGTGGTCTGCATGCTGAGGCGGATAAAAGGCCCGACGCGGCTTGCCTTCTCGGCACTCAGGGTGTCGGGCGGCGAGCTGAAGAAGATGCTCCAGATAGGCGTCCCCGCAGGCGTTCAGGGCATGGTGTTCTCGTTCTCGAACGTCGTCATCCAGTCGGCAGTCAACGGCTTCGGGTCGGCAGCCATGGGCGGTTCGGCAGCCGCCTTGACGTATGAGCAGTTCTGCTATTTCTTCATGTCGGCATTCTGCGGGGCGGCAGTGACGTTCGTTGGTCAGAACTTTGGAGCTGGCGAGAAAGAGCGTTGCCGCAGGGTGTTCAAGCTCTGCATGATTATGGCTGTTGGCGTGACGGCGGGTTTGAACATTACGATTGTTGTGTTCAGGGAGTTTTTCACGTCGCTTTTCTCGACCGACCCCGAGGTCATAGAGTTCGCGTCGGTGAGGATGCTTACGGCGTTGTCGTTCCAGTGTTTGGCGAGCTCGTATGAGGTGAGCGGCTCGGTGCTCAGAGGCATGGGTCATTCGTCGTTGCCGGCGGTGATGACGGTTTTCGGCACATGCGTATTGCGCCTGTTGTGGGTGTATATAGCGTTGCCGCTGCACCCGACGTTCGGGTTCTTGATGGCCGTATACCCGATATCGTGGGTTGTGACGGGCACGATGGTCGTCACGGCATATTTAAGAATCCGTCGTAAAGAATTGTAAGAAAGGGATTTACAGATAACGACAAGAGGCCAGGGGTTTGCACCTCTGGCCTCTTATGTTTTCTCATGGCGTCAAGTGGATAGCATAAACCGACAAGTTTCACAACTCATCGGTCAAAATCATTAAACCAAATAAAACTCTAAAACTATGAAAGTATCACCGCACGAGAATTACACAAACAACGTGCCAAAAGCTGTTCTGGATATAAATTATGGGATATGGGGAATAAAATGGCGAGTCGCTCGTTTTTGGAATGAAGAGGGAAAAAATGTAATTTAAATGCTTGGTTTTGCGGGAGACTGCATTTCCCGAACTATTTTCCCATTTAAACTTAATTATCATGAGCAAAGAACAGACTGCTGTAGAGACAGCTAAAAAGGATCTGAGGGTCAAGAATCTCGTCAAAGATTTTAAGTACTGGTATTACATCGTCGAGGTTGACGGCATCGAGCACAGGGTGAAACTATTTGATTTTCAGAAAGAGCAGAAACCGCAGCCCGACACCATCAAATGCCTAATCAAAAGAACTCCCGACGGGACGACGACAGTATTGCAGGACCAGATACCGCTTATCGCGTCGCGCTACAAGGAGGGCTCGGTATATAACTTCACAATCAAGAAGAGCCAGGAGCGCAGCGGACAATATGACGCCTACGGCAGCGAGGGCTTCAGATTTCACCTTAACAACCCGAGAGGGAAGTCATATGGCGAGCGCCAGGTTGTGGCATGCAAGGTCATGAGCATTGACGGAATAAAGGTGAACGTCGAGGAGGTGGAAGCCGCAAAGTCCACAGAGGAGATCGTCACGGCGATGATAAGCCCCGACGCTTTGCGCTCGATAGCCCACTCGAGCCACATCGACATGGCCGTCATAAGGACCATGATCAAGGCTTTCAGAAGCGAGTCCCTCTTCCACCACGCACGCCAGAGCCTGAAAAACGGGCAGGCGGAGTGGCTGACGGAGGCCATAACCGTCATGACGCAAAACATGGGCAGGTGGCTGACGGCCATGGACAAACGACCGAAGGCCAACCACAGGAAACTTGCGCTCAACGAACTGAAGAGGATGTGCATCGACATCTTGGAGCATAGCGGCCTCGTGACGGGCGACGCCAGATGCGTCAGGAAGATGAGGGAGGCGTTGTCGGAGTGCATCAGATTGTGCGACGAGTATAAGAGCGCGCTGCTGAAGATTAAGGAGAAGACGAAAAACGGCGAGCTCGCCATAGAGAGCTACAAGGTCGATCTGCTGTCGAGCCTTGAGCGGACGGGCTACGTATATGAGCCTGTCGGGCGACTTGGCACGCTGACATGCGCCATGGAGCTTGACGGCGACACGAGGGAGGACGTCATCCACAAGATGTTCGACATCTTGGCGTCGCGCCCATTGTCAGACTGGCAAGAGGAGCCTCTCAGGGGCGCACTGGTCAGGATGCTGTCGACCTACGCCGACACGCAGGCGGACAAGGCGGACAGGGTCATGGACTTGTCGCTCGGGCAGAACAAGGCAGTAGTGTCGGACACGGCGCGCGCCTTGGCGATTGTCATGATGCTGACCGACGAGACCGACGAGATGGTCAACCGCCACGAGGTGATGTCGCGACTGTGCAGATATTCCACACTCTTCCAGACTAACTTGTCGGCATCGCTGAACAATAAGGCGTATGGCAACCTGTTCGGCATCAACGAGATAAAGCTGCCGTTCAGCTGGTCGGATCTGAAGAGCAGCACCGACGTTTTGTGCTTCAAGGTGTCGCAGTCGCTGACGCCGCAGCCCGACGCCGAGAGCCGCCTTTATGAGGGCAAGCAGGCGAGCGTATGCGTGGCGGGCAACAGCATTACGATATTGCCGGCCGTGAAGAAGAACCAGATGAGGGACGCCTTCCCCGAGGGTCTGACGCCTTGGCGCGACATAAGAGTGAAAGTGGGGAGCAGGGACTACGTCCGCAACGTGAAACCAGACACCGACGACATCCAGGAGCTGCGCCAGATGTGGCGCGACGTGGAGGACAGCCTCCTCGACACGCAAGACGACACGCACCACATGGCCCAAGTGACGATGCCGCGACGCACGAAGCTGATGGTCGAGAAGGGCGACGTGGTGACGATAAGGGTCACGGGCAGCACGGGCAAGACCGACAAGAGCGGCAACCCGCTGTTCCGCGCCGTCGTTGTGAACGACCACTTGAGGGGCGAGGGCGTCTTGTCGCCCCGCGACATTGTGCATTACAACGTCAACTACGCCCACATAAGCGATTTTCTTGACGGCGACGGCAAACAGCTGCTGCTCAAGGCGACGGTGGAGGACGTCAGCGACGAGGGCGTCGTCAAGTTCGACCTTGTGAAAAACATGGACGCCTTCGTGAGCCAATTCGCCAAGGATTTTATCGACGGCGACCAGATCCTCTGCCGCATGACGATACCAAGCAAAAATGGCAACCTGCTAATCAGTGAGGAGGGATTCTCGCTGATGGTGCCTTTCAGCAACGACACGCCACAGATGAGCAACGGCGACCTCGTATGGGTCGCCATCACTGAAGTTTACCAAACCGGTGGAGTAAGGGCGGAATTTACAGGCTTCGCCGAAGAGGGCGAGACGATGACGGACAGCGAGTGCTTCCACAACCTGCTGCTCTCATACTCTGACGGCAAAGTGTTTGAGGGAGAAGAAGATGAGGACGGCGACGACCTCGACTACATGGACGAGGAAGAGGAGCAGAGCCGCGACGACCTGGACCGCGACGAGGTCATAGAGCTCATGAACATTGTCGACCGCCAGAGTACGATAGTGTCGAGCAGGGCGCAGACGTTCAGCATGCTTGCCGTGGCCCGTCTGCTGGCCATAGTCATTGACGACCAGCCCAAGGCGATGGAGTATCATGAGCGCATGGCACTGATCTCGATGATGGACAGCTACGCACGCAACCAGTGGATAGACCCCGACGATTTCGACCGTCACTACAGCAGGAGCATCGGGATGCTTGCCGGCAACCCCGACATGGAAGATCACGCCATGCGCCTGTTTTGCCTGTCGCGCATTGAGAAAGGCGGCTCGGAGCAGAAGATTTTGGACGTGGCGAAGCATAAGGCCGGGACGCTGACTGGCAACGTGGCGCGCCTGGTGCTGGCGTATAACATGTCGGACGGTTTCTCACTGACGTCGGCAAGGAGGGAGATAAAGGAGAAGATCAACGCGCTGCTGAACATCAAGAGCCGCGACGAGAGCGAGAGGGAGCACATGGGCGAAGAGGGCCCGACGTTGGAGTTCAAGGAGAGCATCGTCTTCCCGCCCAATAACAACATGCGCCCCGACATCCAGCGTCAGATGACAAAGATTTTGACCGTAATATGTGGCATGATGAACTCGAAGGGCGGCAGACTGCTGGTGGGCGTCAACGACTCGGGCATGGCCGTGGGTTGCGAGGCGGACTTCAAGGAGCTGTCCGGCACGGAGAATTACGACGAGCAGAAGGCGCGCGACCTGATGAGCAACTGCTTCATGAACTTCATGAGCGAGCATATGCCCAAGACGGCATCGCTCTACGCCGACCAGAGCTTCGAGTTCCACGGTGGTCGATGGGTCTTCGTCGTCGACACGCGCCCCACGCCTGTCGTCATGGACGTCGACGGCGACGGCTACAGGAGGGTCGGCGCATCGACTCGCAAGATGGACGAGAACGAGAAGAAGGTCGTCATGGAGCTGAAGGCAGGGAAATAAAGAGAAAAAGGGGGAAAGGCTCATCATGGCTAAAAAGAACCAGTCGACAAGATTAACAACGCAACATTAGGAAAAGCCAAGGCGTTGTGGGCATTTTCGGAGCAGAAGCCAAGATGCATGATAAAAGAACAAGCGTCATATCGCATTTTGTCCTAACTGCACTGCAAAGAAAGTATCCACAACTAACCTTCAGGTATCGCCAGGGCGTAGAGAAAAAAGAAATCAACAAGGCTCTGAAAAAGATTGACCCTTATTTGGGACAAACTCTTTTCGTTGAAAACGCCAGCATTATTCCGGATGGAGGCATTATAGAAGTAAAAGACGACAGGGGGCATTGGCGAATTGTCTTAGTGTCAGAGGCTAAGCATCAAGGGAAGGACATAGAAAACATCGAAAAGGGCGAGCTTGTCGGTGCAAAAAAGGATCAAGATGTCATGATGGCAGGCAATGCAATAGAACGTTCGCACAAGAACATATCTGAAATTGCTAACATGATGCTTGCAGAGTCTCATTTTCCGTATGTTCTGTTCTTAGAAGGCTCAAACTTTCTTACACAAAACATACAAGTCAGAAGACCAGACGGAAGAATCGTCACTTTAGAATACGATTCCGGATCACTTAACAGATTGGACAGACTGACCGCCGCAAATTATGGCATGCCCATAAACACTAATCTCTGCAAAAATAGATTCGTGAAGCGCGAGGACAAGACAATCATGTTGCAGGCTGCTTCTATTTACACCCAAGGCGATGGCAGAAGCTGGAAAGGTCAAAAGATGTTCGATATCATGTCGGAAATAGCAGAGACTTCCCTCCAAATGCTTGGAAGAGATTTATGGAAACAAATTAATGGCTAAACCTATGCCGAGACAAGCGACAAACAAACTTCTTCAAAAAGCCAAGAGATCGAAAAGTGACGAGTTCTACACGCAACTGTGCGACATAGAGCATGAGCTACAACACTATCAAAACAGTTTTGTAGGCAAAGTTGTGTATTGCAACTGCGACGACCCCAATAGGAGTAACTTCTTCCGTTTCTTCAAAGAAAACTTTCAGAAGTTAGGGCTTCGCAAGCTAATCGCATCTTGTCACAAAGAGCTAAACAACAATCTCTTTGAATCACAAGAGATTGGAGGGGCTTACTATTGTGAATACGATGGCTGTGACACGCTTGCAATTCCTTTTGCCGGCAATGGCGATTTCAGAAGTGAGGAATGCATAGCATTACTTGAACAGGCCGACGTTGTAGTCACCAACCCTCCTTTTTCCCTTTTTAGAGAATTTGTCTCACAAATTATCAGGCACCACAAGGAGTTCCTTATAATCGGCAACGTAAACGCCATAACTTATAAGGAGATTTTTGAGCTGATTCAGAAAAACGAAGCATGGCTTGGCGTCAACCTTGGGCGCGGGATTTCGGGATTTATAGTTCCCGAACACTATGAGCAATACGGCACAGAGGTGCGCATAAATGAAAATGGGGAAAAAGTCATCTCTACAAATGGCTGCTTGTGGTTAACGAACCTCGAAGTAAACCAACGCCATGAGGATATTTCTTTGCAGAAAGAGTATTTCGGACATGAAGATGCATATCCTAAATACGACAATTGTAATGGGATAAACGTAAACAGGACACAAGATATTCCGAAAGATTATTGTGGGCTTATGGGCGTTCCTATAACCTTTTTACACAAATACAATCCCGAGCAATTTGAGATTGTGAGGTTTCGGAAAGGGGACGACGGCAAAGACCTTAGGATAAATGGCAGATGTCCTTATTTCAGAATACTCATTAAAAACAGGCGGCTACAAGCTGCGGATAAGGCGTTTATTAGTCATAGTGTCGCGATGCCCTCTTCGTATACGATGGCGTTACTTCACAATTAGAGTCCACACCCCCCATCAAAAAAGGCTGACGCCAGACATCTGGCGTCAGCCTTTTTGCTATTTATCAGAGGGATGCAGATCCTTTAGCTTTTACCGATCTTCTTGAGATCCTTTTGCAGCAGGGCGTCAGGTGCCTTGGGGGTTACCATGTGGTAGTCGAAGAAGTAGATTTGCGAGTCGTCGGCGCCCATGAGCATCTTGTAGCAACGCGTCTTGCGGTTTTTCTCTGGTCCCACCTTGTGGAGGATCACGACATCCTTGCGTTTCTCCTCAAGAGCCTCGCGGACTTCAGACTCGTTGACAATTCGGAAGTTGTAGGGGTATACCTTGCGGATGGCGCCCTCGGTCTGGATGGAGCTCTCAAGGTCGGTCTTGACGAGATAGAGCGTCTTTTGTGCGAGAGATTGGCTGTTCTTGTTGTACATGAGCAGCGGAGTGTCGGAGATGAGGGACGGGTTGGCTCTCATGGTCTCGACGTGATGGAGGATGAAGCGGAGGAAAGCGGGAAGCTTGTAGACCCACCGCTGGTCGGTGGCCGACTTATAGGCGAGGGGCACGGAGATGAGGTCTGGCATGTCCTTCAGCTTGGTTTTGGGCTTTCCCCTGAGGAGGCTCAGGTAGATATATTCGGCTTTCGACTTGTCGTCGAGGTAGGTGACGGTCGTCGTGAGGAGGAAGGTATATTGCGGGTCGGAGCGTTTTTTCTCGAACTCGGAGCGTGTGATGTAGCCTACTTCTGTTGGCCAGTTGTCGTCCATATCTTTCTTGATGGCCATGTTGAAGTCGCTGAACATGTTGTCATCGAGGACGACGAGGGTCTTTGTCTTGTAAAATTCGTCGTAGTTCTCTGGCTTGGGGGTGCACTGCTGGGCTGACGCGTGGAGCATCGGGAGCAGCATGGCGATGATGAGCAGGAGAGTTTTTTTCATGTCGTTATGGTGTTTTGTGTACGGGTCACGTTGTGCTTCTACGTTTTAGGAAGCATTATTGTTGTGGGTTTTGCGATGCGGGCTCATGAGTGTTGGCGGATGGGACGGAATCCGTTGCCGCCTCCGTTTGACGCCTCTTGCGCCGCGTAAGTTTTTCCCAATATTTGCGCATCAGCTCACGGAATGTGTTGAACTCCTCTTGGAACGAGATGCCGACACCCTGCGTCGTGGGCGACGTCTCGTAGATGACGTCGTTGTTGGAGTGGGTGTATGCCTTGGCGCGGATGGAGCCTTGCTTGTTGAGCTTGACCTCGACATCGAAGTCGCCAATTAGCGAGCCGTCGCCATTAGAGTTGGCGGAGGCGTCGCGCCCGTAGCCAATGTTTCCACTCAAGAGGATCTTGTTGTTGAGGACGCCCGTGGAGAGCGAAAGCTCATACTCCTCATTGGTCACCTCGTCGCCCGGGCGGTAGTTGACGCCGACGCCGATGTTGCGGTCGTTTTGCGAGAAGAGCGATGAGAGCTGGTTGCTGAGCAGCTCGGAGGCCGTCGTGCCGAGGTAGCCCGTGCTCTGGTTAGCGGTCTGGCTGGATGCGTCTTGCGGACTGTAGAATTTATTGGCGAGGAGGAGGGAGAAGACCTGACGGTTCATCTCCTCTTGGGTGTTAACGTATTGGTCGAAAGTGTATTGGCTGAAGTTTTGCGAAGAGGGAATCTCTATGTCGAAACGAATGTCGGGGTTGGTCAGTTTGTTCGTCAGGATGATGTTGCAGTTGACGGGGACGCGACGCTTGAGGTCGGAATTGTCGTCGGCAGTGCCTTGGACAAGGTCGTAGAGCGAGGCCTTGAGTTTGTAGGTCGCCGTGAGGTCGATGATGGCGTCGTAGGGTCCGCCATCCCATATTATCTTGCTGCCTTGGTTTATGGCGAATTGCTTGTTTATGATATTCTCGAAGGAGAAGTTGTACAATCCGCTCAGGATTTGATAGTCGCCCTGCATGGTCAACTGTCCGACACGGTCGATGCCGACGAGTATCTGTCCCTGTCCACGACCCGTCAACTTATTGTCTGTCTGCGGATTGACGACGACGGTCATCTCAGCGTCGGGCGTGACGTGGATATTGAGGTCGGCCGTAAGACCCTGCCCGAGGAGGTCGTTTTGCGCCTCTGTCTGCTCATCCTGTTTCTTGAAGAGGATGTAGTCCTGCTGGCTGATGTCAGATTTCGCAGTCGGCTCGACGATAAACGTCGTATTGGGGTCAGTGGTGGCGTCGATGCCGATATGGATGGCGTCGGTGGGACCCGTTATGAGCATCTTGCCCGAACCATGGATGGTGCCATAGTAGGATGGCGACTGCTGGGCTGTCGTCTGGAGAAGGAGGGTGTTGTTGACGCCGAAATCGAGATGGTACTGAAGGTTGGAGAACATGTCGTGGTTGATGTTCCCTGCGAAAACGGCACGTCCACCTTGGTCGTCAGTAAACTGGATGTTGTGGAATACGAGGTTCCTCGGGGATATGGTCAGCGAGTCGTCGCGGTCGATATGATACGAGACGCCTGTCTGTATGACGCGGAAGTAGTTGTCGTCGTTCATTCGGAGGTCGGCATCGAGACCGATGTCGTCAAGAGGGCCATGGAGGCGCAGGCGACCCGTCGTCGAGCCACGCCAGCGATCTATGCAGGCGTCGAGATAGAAATTGAGGAAGCCCGTCGAGAGGCTGTCGATGTCGAAATGGATGTCGAGGTAAGAGGCAGGGATGTCGAGGAAACCCGTGGCGATGGCACGTGGGCGACCGTCGGTCACGATGGCTATGCCAATGTCGGCACGCGCATTATCGGGCGACCATGTCGTCGTCAGGTCGAGGTGCTGGAGGTTGTCGCCATTGACGTAGAGACTGTCGATGTAGGCTTGCGTGAGTAGCCGTGGAGTGCCGAGAGCCGACGTCACGTGGGCGGTGGCGTAGAGGTCGCCTTGGAGCGAGTATTTCGAGTTCTCGTCTGTCTTGAGGAGCCGCTCAAGCTGTATGTTGCTGAGAGCGAGGTTTAGAGTGTCTTGCGTCGACGTGGAGGCCGTGCCGCCTGCTTGCAGCCAGTGGTCGGCCGAGGCAATGCGGAACTTGTCTATCTGGATCTTCTGCGGCTGGAACGTGACGTTGCAGGTGTCGAGCGTCCACGTGTCGCCATCGATGGTCAGCTGCGACTGGTCGATAGCCACGAGAGCCTGAAGTTCTCCACTAACGTCGTGAGACAGAGTCGTTTGGAAATTCAGCGTGCCACCTTGCCTATTGGTGTTGGGCAGGTTCCAGTCAGCGTCGGTCGTTATGATGTTTCGCTCGGCCTCAGCGTTCATCATGAAGTTGTCAACCATCCCGGCAATAGGGAATGAAGCCGTAGCCGCATGGAGCCCCACGGCCATGGATGCATGGTTAAGCGTCGTGGCGGCCTGGAACTTGGTGAAGGTCGTGCCGCCAAACGAGAGGGTGTCGACATCGAGGCGCGCCCACATGGTGCGAAGTTGCGCATCGACGTTGCCACTCGCCACAAGGTTGTCCGACACGGCGACAGAGGGGGCGAACATGGCCGCCAACTTATGCGACTGAGGTATGGAAATTTGAAATTGGGTCTGCCTGTTGGAGTGGGCGAAAGGCGTAGGATGGGCGACGGCAGGCAACGCATTGGAAAAATGCGCCTCCAATTGCGCAGCTATATCGGCTATGGAGAGCGTGCCAGAAGCCGACGCCTCGATAAGGTCGGACGTTATGGAGAGGGTGCGCTGCCCGAGAGTGTCGGTGTCGAGCGTGGCAATGAGGTCGGGCGTCGATATGGTGTCCTGCCTATTGGCGAGATACAGGTCGGCGATATGGAGGTCGGCCTTAGCGGTTTGCGGTTTTAGCCCAAGAGTCTCGGCACGGAGGCGGAAGACTGTCCATGCGTCGGGGGTGAAGACGTCCGAGGCGGGATGCCCGAGGCGCAAGGTGTCGGCCTGCATCGTTACCGAGGCGTAGGGTATTGGGGTGCTGTGGTCGAGCTCGGCTATGGCGATGAGGTGCCCATAGACAGGGTCGTTGACATTGAGGAGGGCGTTGAATTGCTTGTGGTCGACAACGCCATTGACTTGGCATGTCGGCAGCGGAGTCTCGGGGGTAATATCGCCTGACAATGAGAGCTTTAGGGTGGCATAATTGATGGCGTCGAGCGTCGTCGTGCCTTGCGCGCTTACGGCTGCGTCGATGCGTTGGAGGGGGATGTCGGTATGGGCGGCAGGGCGAGCCTCAATGTTGGCTTTCGTGTCGAAAGATATGTTCGCCCAGTTGTCTTGCGTGTGGGCCGTGGCGTAGAGCGTCAAGTTGGCGAGCCGGGATGTGAGATTGGCGCCGATAGAGGCCTCGCCACTCTTGTTGTCGAGGAGGGCGTTGGCAGACAGGTCGACGCTGTGGCGCTCGTGAGGGGCGGGGATTGGGTTGTCGATGCCAAGGAGTTGGGCGATGTCGGCAGGACTGATTTTGCCGTCGACAGTAAGGCGTCCCCATGTCGGGATGGCGTCGAGCCTGTCGATTTGGGCGAGACCAGTGGACGTCAGCTTCGTCGCGTCGCCCACGTTGAGCTGCAACTTCTGGATGTTGAGTATCTGGGCGTCGAGTGTGGCGTAGAGCGAGAGGCTCGTCTGTGGGGCGGGATGGTTGGTCAGTCGGGTGATGACAGTTGGCGTGAGCAAGATGGATGGAATCTTGATGACGGCCGACGTGACACCTGTGGTATCGACGACAGCCATGACGGAGTCTACGCGTATGTGGCTGTTGTCAGCCGTCATGGTGGCGTGGGTGACGGCTATGGTGTCGGCCCGCTGCTGGATTGTGGCGGTCAGGTTGACGTGCGTGTCGCCATGGTCGGGGAGCCGGAGCGAGAGGTTCCTGACGTGGGCGGCGTTGGTCTCGGGGTTTATGGTCAGGTCATCGAGATTGACGTTGAGGTCGGCGACGTGGAGTGGCGTGGTCGTCGCTGGCGTATAGGTTATCGCGCCTTGCTTGATTCTGAGGGTGTGGAGTGAGATGTTTGCGCCAGACGCTTCGTCGGTGTCGCGTGGGCTGAATAGTTTTTGGATGTTGAGCGATCCGTCGTCGAGGGTCCAGATTTGGAGGTCGAGGGTGTCGACTTGCAAGAGGTCGAGGGTCGTGTGCGACGAGAGCAGGAGCGGAATGTTGACGTCGGCAAGGGCGCGGTTGATGGTCGCTATGGGGGTGGAGTCGGTGTCAGCGACACAGATGTTCGAGATCTGTATTGTCGAGAGGGGAAAGTACCTGACGGCGTCGATGCTGAAGATTAGACCCGTGGACTGCGACAGGGAGCTGGCAATGGTGCGTCCCGCCCACTTTTGGACAGGTCGCAACTGGATAAGGGCCATGCCGAGGAGGATGAGCAGGAAGACCGCCAAGGCCGTGACCCATATTGCCGTAAGTATCTTTTTGCTATATTTGCCCATTGTTTTGGACGGTAAGCCAACCCTCTGATGTCCATGGGTTTCGAGGTGGGTTGGCAAAAGTAGGTAATTTTTGACCGTTCGGATTCTTTTTGTGAAGACAAATGTCCACGTTGATTTTGGGTATTGAGTCGTCTTGTGACGATACTTCGGCGGCCGTCTTGGAGGATGGTCGCGTCCTTTCTAATGTGACAGCCAGCCAGGCGGTCCACTTGCGCTACGGCGGCGTCGTGCCAGAGCTCGCCTCGCGCGCCCATGAGCAGAATATCGTGCCCGTTGTAGATAAAGCCTTGGCCGATGCCGGCATTTCCGCCGACGATTTGTCGGCTGTGGCGTTCACGAGGGGTCCCGGTCTGATGGGCTCTTTGCTTGTCGGCGTATCGTTCGCCAAGGGTTTCGCCATGGCGCTTGGCAAGCCTCTCATCGAGGTCAACCACTTACAAGCCCACGTGTCGGCCCACTTCGTCGTCGAGGAGGGCAAGGACCTTCCCGAATTTCCCTTCCTGTGCCTTCTCGTCTCGGGTGGCAATAGCCAGATTTTGCTGGTGAAAGATTATATGGACATGCAGATCATCGGTCAGACGATCGACGATGCCGCAGGCGAGGCGTTCGACAAATGCGCCAAGGTCATGGGACTCGGCTACCCCGGCGGCCCCGTGATCAACAAGTTGGCCAACATCGGCAATCCTAAGGCGTTCTCCTTCGCCCGCCCACACGTCAGCGGCTACGACTACAGCTTCAGCGGCTTGAAGACGTCGTTCCTCTACACCCTGCGCGACGAGCTGAAGAAAGATAGCGACTTCGTCGAGAAGCATAAGGAGGATCTGTGCGCCTCGCTCCAGTACACGGTCGTTGATATTTTGATGAAGAATTTGGTGAGGGCTGCCGTCGATCTTGGCATCAAGACCGTCGCCGTCGCTGGTGGCGTATCTGCCAATAGCGGGCTGCGCGACGCTTTCGTCAAGCTGCACGAGAGCCGCGGATGGAATGTCTTCATCCCCAAGTTCGCATACACGACAGACAACGCCGCCATGGTGGCATCAGCTGGCTACCGAAAGTGGCAGAGGGGCATGTTCGCGTCGCTGGATGCGGCTCCTTTCGCAAGGACGGTAGTTTAAACGAAATCCACGTTTCCCTATGAGTTGCGCTTATAAGCTTTGTCCACGTTTCGTGATGACCCGACTCGGCGGCGAGGCCGTCGTGGCCCCAATATGCGACTCTACGGTCGACATGGGGCAAATCATGAGCCTCAATGCCACAGGTGCCGACGTGCTCGAAGGCATCGAGAATGGGCTCGCAGAGGAGGAGATAGTGGCGAAGATGGTCAAGCACAACCCCGAGACGCCCGAAGACGTTGTCCGCAACGGAGTTAAGGGCTTCATCGACCAGATGGTGGAAATGGGCTTGGTCGAGAAAATCGAGTTGTAGGGCATGGCGCACGATGGCATGAGAATCAAGGCGATTGTCGCAGACATTTTGTTCGACATCCATTCCGAAGGAGTCGACATGTCCGACACCTCCTTCGCCGGATTCGCCATACACCATGCCGACAATCTGCCCTCCGACATCATCTCCATCACCATAAAAAAGGCATCCGACATCCAACCCGACGCCCTCTACAAATCGCAATTCACCTCACCTGCCGACAAATCGCTCGGCGACCTCGCATCCGACTGGACCCTACAAATCCTCAACGACGGAACCCTCGTCATAACCACAAAGTTCACGTCCCGACCCACCAAGTCCGCCCAAATCCGATTCAAAGGCTCCAACGCCACCATGCTCGTCGAGCCGACCGACCCCGACGCCCATTCCATCCCCACCTACATCTTCCCACTTTTCAACATCTTCCTCTCGCGCCTCCTCCTCGACCGAGGCGGCTTCATCATCCACTCCTCAGCCGTCCGCACGACCGACGGCCAAGGGCTCCTCTTCACCGCGCCTTCCGGAACGGGCAAGTCCACCATAGCCCACCTCTTCCGACAACATGCGCACGCCACCATCATCGACGACGACCTCATAGCCATCCGCCCACCCGCAAACGGGCAACCCCACCCCACAGCCTACAACATTCCTACTTTCAAACATCCCCTAACCCCACTGCGGACAACCATCAACGCGGCCTACGCCATCGCCCAATCCCCAGCCAACGACCTCCAACCCATCAACTCCCCATCCGTCGCCGTCGCCGAGATCCTGTCCAACACCATTCAGCAACCTCTCGACCGCCACAGCTGCAACACCATAGCGCGCAACGTCTGGCTCTCTTTCAAAGACACTACAACATTCCACCTCGGCTTCACACCCACACCCGACGCCGTCCAACTCATCACCTCCAACACGCCATGACGCCCACCTCCCCTGCCATCCGCAACCAACTAATCCAAAAAGCCCTCGCCCAAAATCTCAACGTCAAAATACAAGTCACAGGCTACAGCATGGCCCCAACCATCATGCCAGGCGCCACGATAACGATACAGCCCACCAACCCCTCCCGACCACCCATTCCCGGCGACATCGCGCTCGTCCTCACCAACCCCTCACAACAGCCTGTCCTCCACCGAATTATCTACACCTCACCATACCTCACCACCACGCAAGGCGACTCCAATCTCTCCCCAGACCCTCCTGCGCCAAACGCATCCATCATCGGCATCGTGCCACCGCCATCGCGCCACGCCCCTTGGCGACAGTGGATCCTCCGACACCCAACCATCGCCCACAAGTTCAACAACCTCGTCGCCAAACTCCTACAACGTCTCCACAAAACACCATGACAACAATCCAAGCCCTACGCCTCGCATGGCAAGCCGCACCACGGCAAGTCTCCATCCAAGCCGCGCTCACACCCATCCAAGCCGCCCTCCCGCTCATCGTCCTCTGGACAATGAAGCAACTCATCGACACCACAATCACCAACTTCCAAACACCGTCTGCCGACACCACGACAACCCTCCTCCAGACGCTCCCCTCACTCCTCATCTTCGGCGCGGCCATCCTCGCCATGCTCACAACGCAAAATTTTAGCGAGGTCAACACCCTCTCCCTCACGCAAAAAACTCTCGACCACATAACCAACCTCATCCACCAAAAGTCTTCTTCCATCCCCTACAACACCCTCCAAAACCCTCAATATCAGACCAAAACGTTTCGAACCCTCACCACCAACCCCAACCAACCCGTCCATACTCTCCAAACAACCCTCAGCCTCGCCCAAAACGCACTCACCCTCCTCGTCCTCACCATCTGGACGACGACAATAGCATGGTGGCTACCACTCCTCACCCTCGCAACGGCAATCCCGACAGCCATCGCCAGAACCCGCGCCGCCCATAAATCCGCCAAGCTCATCGAGCAGCAATCTCCCGACATCCAAAAGCAACAATACTACCACCGCACGCTCGTCAACCCAAACTACACGCCCGAGCTGCGCCTCTACGGCATCACCGGCTATTTCACTAAGAAATATGACCAAAGCCGACATAAGACCTCTTCCGACAGCCTCACCCTCGCCCGACAAACTGCGGTCAACCAGACCATTGCCGACACCATAACCACCTTTGTCATCATCCTCACGACCCTCGCCACCATCATAGCCCTCACCACCTCCCCAGCCTCCATAGGCACGCTCGCCATGGCCCTAATGACCATCCGACGCGCCCAATCCGCCGCAACGCAATCCGCACGCAACGCAACAAGCCTGCTCGCACAAAAAGTCCATACCCAAAATCTCCTCGATTTCCTCAACACCCCAGTCCCCCCCACCCCCACATTGCCCTTCCCCACCCCGTTCCATACCATCACCCTCCACGACGTTTCCTACACCTACCCAGGCAACGCCACTCCGGCCATCAAAGACCTCAACCTCACAATAGAAAAGGGGCAGACAGTCATCATCTCTGGAGCCAACGGCACAGGCAAGACAACGACCGCCAAAATCCTCACAGGCCTTCTCTCCCCCGACCACGGCACCATCACCATCAACGACACCCCTCTCGACCAAATAGACCCGCGACAGACCGCCCTCCACATCACGGCTCTCTACCAAAATTTCCGCCTCTACACCGATACGGCCGCCCAAAACATCCAATTCGGCAACTACGCCGTGCCGCCCGACCCCCAAAGGACGCAACAAGCCGCCCGACAAACCGACATCCACGACCTCATCGACTCCCTCCCCCGAAAATACCAGACCATATTGGGCCCCGACCTCCCCGAAGCACGCGACATCTCCCGTGGCCAATGGCAACGCCTCGCCCTCGCGCGAACCCTCTACTCCTCCGCCGACATCATCATCCTCGACGAGCCCACTACAGCCCTCGACGCACAAACCCGACTCACCCTCCAAAACACCATAAACCAGCTCCACCAACAACAAAAAACCATCATCATCATAACCCACGACCCGCTCCCCGACATCCTTACCGACCAACTCATCACACTATAACCATCCGCCTAACCTTCACATAATCAACCACAAACGACACCGCTTCAAAAAAAAACACATAAATGCACCCACAACACAAAAAAAACACCTATTTTTAACCATTCTCATTTTACAGCAACCATGGACAAAAAAGACATACGCGAAACTGTCAAAGAACTCTTCACCAAATACCTCGAAGTTCAAGGCCACAGGAAAACACCTGAAAGATTCGCCATCCTCGACGAAATCTACAGCCGACAAGGACACTTCGACATCGAAGAGCTATACTCTTTCATGAAAGAGAAGAACTACCGCGTAAGCCGTGCCACGCTATACAACACCATCGACCTCCTCATGGAGTGCCGACTCGTCATCAAACTCCAATTCGGCAAAAACCAAGCACAATACGAGAGAGCCTACGACACCAAGCCACACGACCACCTCATCTGCCTCGCCTGCGGCTCCATCACAGAAGTCCCAGACTCCCAAATAGCCCAGCACATCGAGGAAGCCGCGCAGCAAGAGCAATTCCAGGTCTCGCACCACTCGCTCTACATCTACGGCTACTGCCACAACTGCATCCAGAACAGCAAGCCACTCCCCGACATCAAATAACACCACACAACACAAGCCTCCCTCGACACACCACACGCCCGCCGCGACAACGCTGCGGGCGTGCCTCGTATCGTCCCTGTCAGACACATATTAACACCCCTCCGAACAATCAAATTCGCCCAAAAATCACTACCTTTGCCAAAAGACCCGCGCCCTATCGCGGAACCTCAAAAACTCAAAAAAACACAACACAACAATGATACAGACAACAGGCCAGGAAACCGAAATAATCAACGACGCAACCATCGACACTGCGCAACAACAGACCCTCAACCTCATCGACCTCTTCCTCGCAGGCGGATGGATCATGTGGGTTCTCCTCGCCATGTCCATCTACGCCGTCTACCTCTTCTTCGAACGCAGCGCAGCCCTCCGCGCAGCCCTCAAGGAAGACAAGAACTTCATGAACAAAATCAAAGACTACATACACAGCGGCAACCTCGAAAACGCACGCAACCTCTGCGAGCAAACTGACAACCCTGTCGCACGCCTCGTCGAGAAAGGCATCAGCCGCATCGGACGACCCCTCAACGACATCCAGACCGCCGTCGAGAACGCCGGTAACATCGAGGTCGCAAATCTCGAGAAAGGTCTCGCCAACCTCGCGTCAATCTCAGGCGGCGGCCCTATGATCGGCTTCCTCGGAACCGTCACCGGCATGATCGAGGCCTTCTTCCAAATGGCTTCCGCTGGCAACAACATCGAGGTCAGCTCACTCGCTGGCGGCATCTATACCGCTCTCGTCACAACTGTCGGCGGCCTCATCGTCGGCATCGTCGCCTACTTCGCATATAACTACCTCGTCAGCCAAGTAGACCGCGTCGTTGCCACCCTCGAGACCCGCACCATGGAATTCATGGACCTCCTCAACGACCCGACCGCCTAACGACTCAAGAAAGGAGAAAACCATGGCACTCAAGAAAGGACAAAAAATATCCTGCACGTTCAACATGTCCTCGATGACAGACATCATATTCCTCCTGCTCATCTTCTTCATGCTAACATCTACGCTCGTCCACCCCAACGCCCTCAAACTCGTTCTCCCTCAATCCAAAAACCAAACCTCCGCAAAACCTCAAACCTCAGTATCCATAACCGCCGACCTGCGCTACTACATCGAGACAAAACGTGTAACCTACGATGAGCTCGAACCCGCGCTCGTAGCCAAACTCGGACAACAGCCCGACACATACATCGCGCTCCACGTCGACGAGACAGTTCCTATGCGAGAAGTAGTCAAAGTCATGAACATCGCAAAAAAGAACCAATACAAACTCATCCTGGCCACAAGAGCCAAATAATGCAACGCCAAGACAATAAACATAACAGGCTCCGAGCCATCATCGGGACGACCGCCTTCCACGCCATCCTCCTCATCATCTGCATCTGCACGACGCTCACCGCAGAACGACAAGAGGAAGAGGCGCTGCTGCTCAACTACGGCTATACCGAACAAGGCAAAGGAGACACCGAACCCGCGCCAGCGCAGACCACCCCAGAACCTGCGCAGCCCGAGCCTGCACAACCCGTTCCAGCAGCGCAACCAGAACCAGCAGCCCCCCAACAACCACAAATAGCCAAAGCCGACGGACAGTCCATGACAACGCAAGACTACGAGGAAGCCGCCGCGCTCGAGCAAGCAAAGAAAAAAGCCGAGGCTGAAGCCAAAGCCCGCGCCAAGGCAGAAGAGGAAGCAAAACAAAAAGCCGCCGCCGAGGCTCGTGCCAAAGCAGAAGCTGAGGCCAAAGCAAAGGCCGAGGCCGAAGCTAAAGCTAAAGCCGAAGCGGAAGCCCGTGCCAAAGCCGAGGCCGAGGCTAAACGCAAAGCCGCAGCTGCCGCAGCTGCCCGCAACGCCGTCAGCAAAGGCTTCTCGGGCGCAGGCACTGGCACCTCAGGCTCTCAAGGCAACGGCGACGCCGCAGGCAACCAAGGCAGCCTCACAGGTGGCGCCGCAGGATCTGCAACAGGCAACAGCACGACGCACGGAACAACCTTCTCCCTCGAAGGAAGAACCCTCGTCGGAACGCTCCCAAAACCCACCGTCCGCACACAGACGCCTGGCAAGGTGGTCATCGACATCACTGTCGACAAAAACGGCAATGTCATCCGTGCAGCCGTCAAAATGCAAGGCACGACAATCCAAAACAAAGCCATTTGGGATGCCGACATAGCCGCCGCCAAAAAGGCTAAGTTCAACCCCGACCCGACAAAACCTGCAACGCAACAAGGAACCATAACCTACAACCACATCGTAAACTAAAAACGTTCCTTACCCACCTCACCTCATAGCGCCAGCCGTAGCGATCCCGTCACTCCAAACCGACAAAAACGCCACGCCTGGCGCAACCCACATATCAGCACAACAAAAAAACACCATGACAAACACCAATACGACCAACACCATACACACCATCCCGTGGCGACGAGAGCCACTCAACGCCCTCTCCCAACAACAACGCGACCAACTCCTCCCCCTCACTTCCACCATAACCCTCAAAAAAGGGCAAAACGCCTACAACACCGGCGACCGCCCTGACCACATATTCTACACCATCGACGGCTTCCTCAAGTCCACCATCCCCTCAACGGCAGACAAACAGCAAATAACCAAAATATCTGGCCCCAGTGAAATCAACGGACTTCGAGCCCTCCTCGCCAACCAGCCACACCAAACCTCCCTCACGGCCCTCCAAGCCGCAACACTACTCGCCATCCCCAGACGAGCCCTGATGCCCCTCATTCAGCAAAACCCGCGCCTCGCGCTCCTCTTCGCCCAATCCCTCGCCGAAGAACTCCGACAGGCGCGCCTCCACGAGACCGCCCTCACCACAAAACAAACAAGAGGACGACTCGCATACTCCCTCCTCTACCTCATCCAAAAATTCGGCACCAACCCCGCAACCCGACAACTCAACATATCCCTCACAAGGCAAGAGCTCGCACAATTCTCCAACATGACGACTGCCAACGCCATACGGACGCTCGCCGCCTTCAACGCCGAAAACACCATCCTCATCCAAAAACACGACATCATAATTCTCGACCAGCAAACGCTCCAAAAAACTTCACAACACGAATAATACACGCTCCTTACAGTGAAAATCCTCGACAAATACATCATAAAGAAGTTCCTCGGAACATACTTCTTCATCGTTGCCATCATCCTCGCCATAGTCATCGTCTTCGACCTCGTCGAGAAAGTCGATGACTTCATGGAGAGCCACGCACCCCTGCGTGCCATAGTCTTCGACTACTACACAAACCTCCTCCCCTACTATGCCAACATGCTCTCCCCTCTCCTCGTCTTCATCGCCGTCATCTTCTTCACCTCAAAACTCGCAGGACAAACAGAGATTGTCGCCATTCTCGCCAGCGGCGTCAGCTTCAAACGTCTCATGTTCCCTTACTTCGTAGCAGCCGCCATAATCGCAGTCATAACTTTCATCCTCGCCAGCTGGGTAATCCCCATAGCCAACAGGACGCGCATCGACTTCGAAAACACATACATCAAAAGCCGACGTGAGACTGGTCTCGCCGACATGCACATGCAAATATCACCAGGCGTCTACGTCTACATGGGACGCTACTACTCTTTCCGAGAAAGCGGCGACCGCTTCGACATCCAAAAATTCGACGGCAAAAACATGGTCTCCCGCCTCTCAGCGCGCACCATAACCTACGACTCCATCTCCACCCGATGGAAACTGCGCGACTGCACCCTCTGGCAATTCCAACCAGACGGCATCCGACATCAGATAACCAAAATAGCCGAACTCGACACCACCATAAACATCCGACCCTCCGACTTCAAGAAAGAGCGCAAGTCCTACGAGATGCTCACATCCGGAGAGCTCCGCGACCATATCGCCGAGCTTCAAGAACGCAACATTGGAAATACCGAGGAGTTCGCCATCGAGCTCTACAAACGAAGGGCCACACCCTTCGCCTCTTTCATCCTCACTCTCATCGGCGTAAGCCTCTCCAGCCGTAAGACACGCGGTGGCATGGGCAAATACATCGGAATAGGACTGGTCCTCAGCTTCGTATACATCCTCTTCCTCACCGTCTCACAGACTTTCGCCATCAACGGCGGAATGCCCCCTCTCCTCGCCGTATGGCTCCCAAACATCACCTTCGCCATCATCGGCGTAGCTCTCTACATCAAAGCACCCAAATAAAATCTCCCTCTCCATGCTCCTCGCCCGCATCCAACACATCCTCACGCCCTTAGCCGCCATCCTCCTCATGGCGGCCACCCTCACCTCGTGCGACAAGACCGACACCAAACTCCACCACATATACCTCACCTCGCGAACCGACAAGCTCGCGCCTGGCGACACCACGCAGATAACCGCACACCCATACCCCGAAAACGCCACGGCTGGCTTCCCCGACGCACCTCTCGTATGGTCGTCCGCCGACTCCGCCATCGCCTCAATATCCCAATCTGGGCTCCTCACAGCCCTTAAATTCGGACAGACAACCATAACCGCCACGTTCGGTCATCTCACAGCGACAAAAGCCATCACCATAACCGACACGGCCGCCATCGAAAACGCCACTCTCCTACAGTTCCTCCTCGACCAGTTCGACACCAACCACAACGGCACCCTCGAAGGCTACGAGACAGCCCCTACGACAGGGCTCGACCTCACACCTCTCGCCTCCGCAGCCATAAGCGACACCATCGACCTCACTGACCTTCGCTTCTTCCCCAACCTCCAAACTCTCCGCATCGAACGCCTCAACGTCACCAACCTCAACACGCCCGAACTCCCCGCTCTCCAACAACTCCATATCGACAACTGCTATATCGCGCAAATAGACCTCACAAACAATCCCGACATAACAGACGTCCGCATCATGGCATGCCCTGCCCTCCAGCTCCTCACCCTCGGCAGCTACCAGCAATACGGAGCCAACAAACTCCGAACGCTACAAGTCTCACGCTGCGACGTCCAGCAGCTCGACCTCTCACGATCCGCTGCCACTCTCTGGGATCTCGCCATCGACAACAACCCGCGCCTCACCTCCATCGACCTCGCCACCGACACCATGCTCCACTCCCTTACCTACACCTGCGGACAGACCTCCGTCTCATGGCCACTCGGTATCGAGCTCGACCAAATAACTCAAACCTGCCAATAAAAAACACCCCTCGACAGCACGCGACGGCACAAAAATTGCACTACCTAAAACACGCCCCATACCCCAAAAGACAAACAATGACAACCAACAGACACAACATACCGACCCCGACGCGAACCCTCCTCACCACCCTGATTCTCCTCCTCCTCTCCCTCCACGCCCCCTCTTCCCTCGCGCAACAATTGTGGCTCAACCTGCGCCCCTACGCCACCCGAACCATCGAGATCGCCGACACCATCATGCCCGACGGCGACACCCTCTTCCTCCGCGTCGAAATTCCCGACTCCACAAAACTAAAAGACATACTCAACCTCCAGCAGCACCAAGCCCGCCAACTCCCGACGGCTGGTCTCATGCTCAACTACCGCCCTATCGACGCCACCTTCACACACCACTCCCAATACTCCCCACAAGCCATCCGCGACACCTTCCTCCTCAAGACCCAAACCCTCCAGGTCAATGCCGACCTCGACAACCCGACAGGGCTCTCCCCTCTCGACCAGGCGCGCCTCGACCTCATCTTCTCCCACCCCGAGCTGCTCAAATACACTTGGAACGAGATACCAGACCCCGACAAGGACATCCGCGAGGGCAAGAAACTTGCCAGCACTGGCAACGACCCCGACAACCTCTCCCGCATCTTCAAGCCCGACCCTAACTTCCTCTCCCAACAACTAAAAGACAAACACAAGGAAAAAGAAAGCCCCTGGAAGCTCTCCGGCGTCGAGAACCTCCAGTTCTCACAACTCTTTGTAAACAACTGGATTAAAGGTGGCGAAAACTCCGCCGCCCTGCTCCACGACTTCCGCTGGCAAGCCAAAATAGCCCAAGACCGTCACGCCTGGGAGACCAACGTCACCAGCAAACTCGGACTCACCTACACCTCCACCCTCAAAGGACGCGTAAGCGACGACCTCCTCGACATAAACTCCAAATACGGCTTCAACGCCGTAAACAAATGGTACTACTCCTTCCTCTTCTCCTTCAAGACGCAGCTCTTCCGAAACTACAGCAGCAGCGACATCAACAAGGAGAACCCTAAATCCACCCTCCTCTCCCCCGCCTACATCCAGTTCATCTTCGGTATGGACTACAAAAAAGACGACCTCTCCATTCTCCTCTCACCCTACACCGGCATCATAACCCTCGTCGCCGACACCGCCGACATCGACCCCACCAACTTCGGCATCGACGAAGGAAAACGATCCGACTTCATCAACGGTTTCTCCATCACAGCCAACTGGAAAAAGACCATCATCTACGGAATATACTACACCACCAAACTCGAGCTCTTCTACGAATACTTCAAAAAAGACGGCAACAAACGCTTCGACTGGGAGAACATCATAGAGGTTCAAATCAACCGATACCTCACCACGCGCCTCAACCTCGAACTCCGTTACTTCGACAACGAGAGCAACAAATTCCAGATCAAAGAAAACTTCGCCATCTCCTTCAAATACACCTTCTAACACCCTCCCCAAAAACTCCCCCTTCCCTTCTCCCCCCTCTTTCCCAAAGGCAACACCCTCTCCCCCTCTGCCCTCCATCACAATAAGAGGCAAATGCTACCCTCAAAGCATCGCCCCCTATTCTTCAACAGATGGCATAAGACGCCAATATGGCAAATGCCGACCATAACAGCAGCATCGCCCCCTGTTCCTCAACAGATGGCATAAGACGCCAATATGGCAAAATGCCGACCATAACAGCAGCACCGCCTCTTATTACTCAATGGATGGCGGATGAAGCCTAAATGGCAAAATGCTAACCATAACAGCATCGCCTTCCCCTCCCGACACACCCCTCCCACCGCAAACAACATCTTCATTTTCTCCCCTTTCATGACATTTTTCCACCGTTCCACACAATATTTCAGCCCATCACACGTTATACAGACAAGAGGCACGGCAACGCACCTCACCCAAGTTCTAACTTCAAGTCACAAACAAAAATCATCCCACCATGACCGACAATCATTCAATTGACGAAAACTCAGAGTCCAACAACCTTGCTGACAACCACGTTGAACGAGAAGACGACCCCATTGACTTCACTTTCCTGAAATTCCCCGATGGAGACGAGCGAGACGAAGACGACAATTGGGTGGAACTAATGGACGAGGATGACGATTGGGGAGACTATGACGAAGACGATCCTTTAGACAGGTATGACGATTTTGATGATGATGGCGCAGGATGGGACGTCTACCAAGGTGCATCAGCCAACCCTTATTATAATGACCAACTTGACCTTGATCAACAATCTGATGAATTTTGGGAGTGCTTATGAAGAGGCTTTTCTGTTTTCAACACGCATGATTCCATACCTTTTGCTGTTATTTACATGTAGTGCCATCCTCTTAAAATCTTTGATTTCCCAATAGCTTGCACCTCCCCAGAGGTGCAAGTTCTTTGAAGTCAGAGGAACCCGTAGCCTTGTGCAGAATAGCGATTACATTACCTAATGGCTTGCCTCTCTTGCCAAAGAGGAGACTACAGCGGCACACCTGAGTAACTCAACACACGCACAAAAGACCATAGCGACGCAAAAGAGCCCCTCCCGACTAAATGTCAGGAGGGGCTCAATATCTATTGCTTATCGTCTTAATGACGACTAAGAGTCTGTTTCTCTTGGTTAGGCCTCTTGCTCCTCAAGGATTTGGAGATCCTCCTTAGAGCCGACAATGTCGTCGCCAAGACCGCGCGTACCGGTACCTGCGGGGATGAGGTGACCGCAGATGACGTTCTCCTTCAGACCCTCGAGGAAGTCGACCTTGCCCTGGATTGCGCTCTCGTTGAGGACCTTGGTGGTCTCCTGGAAGGACGCTGCAGACATGAAGCTCTTCGTCTGGAGGGCTGCACGGGTGATGCCCTGAAGAATCTGGTTGGCGGTAGCAGGAATGGCAGGGCGAACCTGAACCTCGCGGAGGTCACGACGCTTGAGCTGCGCATTCTCGTCCTGAAGACGACGCTGGGTGATGATGTAGCCCTCCTTGAGAGTCTCGGAATCGCCTGGGTCGGTGACGTAGACCTTGCCCCAGAGGCGGTCGTTCTCCTCTTGGAAGTCGATCTTGTCGACAGCCTCCTTCTCAAGGAACGTGGTGTCGCCCGGATCCTGGATCTCGACCTTGCGCATCATCTGGCGGACGATGACCTCGAAGTGCTTGTCGTTGATGGCAACACCCTGGAGGCGGTAGACATCCTGAACCTCATTGACGATGTACTCCTGAACCTTGGTAGGACCGAGGATGGTGAGGATGTCGGTAGGCGTGATGGCACCGTCGGAGAGAGGAGTGCCGGCGCGTACGAAGTCGTTCTCCTGGACAAGGATCTGCTTGGTGAGGGAGACGAGGTAGGTCTTCTTCTCGCCAGTCTTGGAGGTGATGGTAATCTCGCGGTTACCACGCTTAATCTTGCCATAGGAGACCTCACCGTCAATCTCGGAGACGACAGCAGGGTTGCTCGGGTTACGAGCCTCGAAGAGCTCGGTGACGCGTGGAAGACCGCCAGTGATATCGCCTGCCTTGCCTACAGCGCGAGGCATCTTGGCGATGGTCTCACCTGCAACGATGTCTTGACCATCCTCAGCAGAGACGTGGGCACCGACAGGGAGGTTGTATGTCTTGACAATCTCGTCGCCGCTCATAATGTTGAGGGCAGGAGACTTGGTCTTGTCGTGGCTCTCGATGATGACCATCTCGGAGAAGCCGGTCTGCTCATCGCTCTCAAGCTTGTAGGTGACACCCTCTTCCATGTTCTCGAACTTGACCTTACCGCTCTTCTCGGTGATGATCTGAGCGTTGTAGGGATCCCATTCGCAGAGCTCCTCGCCCTTCTTGACTTCCTGACCAGGCTTGACGAAGAGCTTGGAGGCGTAGTGGAGCTGGTGGCGGATAAGGTCGTGACCAGTGTTCTTGTCGACGATGCGGATCTCAGCGAGACGGCTGACGACGACGTCGTAGCTGCGGCCATTGGCGTCGGTGTAAGGTACGCTGCGGAGCTCGTCGATCTCGACGACGCCGTCGTACTTAGACTTGACGGAGCTCTCGGAAGAGTCGCCGCCTGCGACACCACCTTGGTGGAATGTACGGAGGGTAAGCTGTGTACCAGGCTCGCCGATGGACTGTGCGGCAATGACGCCGACAGCTTCGCCCTTGTGGACGAGACGGCTGGTAGCAAGGTTGCGACCGTAGCACTTTGCGCAGACGCCCTTGCGGCTCTCGCAGGTGAGTACGGAACGGATCTCGACGCTCTCGATAGGAGACTCCTCGATGGCGCGAGCCTTAGCCTCGTTGATTTCCTCACCAGCGTGGACAAGTACCTCGTTGGTGATTGGGTGGATGACATCCTCGACAGCCACACGACCGAGGATACGCTCGTAGAGGGTGGCGATGACGTCATCGTTATTCTTGATTGCCGTGCAGGTGAGACCACGGAGCGTGCCGCAGTCGTCCTCTGTGATGATGACGTCGTTGGAGACGTCGACAAGACGACGGGTAAGGTAACCTGCGTCGGCGGTCTTAAGTGCGGTATCGGACAGACCCTTACGTGCACCGTGAGAAGAGATGAAGTACTCCTGGACGGAGAGACCCTCCTTGAGGTTCGCGATGACAGGGTTCTCGATGATCTGAGGGCCTTCGGCACCAGACTTCTGAGGTTTTGCCATAAGGCCACGCATACCGCAGAGCTGACGGATCTGGTCTTTAGAACCACGGGCTCCGGAGTCGAGCATCATGTAGACTGAGTTGAAGCCTTGCTGATCGGAGCTCAGCTGCTTCATCAGGATGCCGGTAAGGTCGGTGTTGACGTGTGTCCAGATGTCGATGATCTGGTTGTAACGCTCGTTGTTGGTGATGAAACCCATGTTGTAGTTGTTCATCACCTCCTCTACGTCCTCGTAGCCCTTCTTGATGAGAGCTTCCTTCTCCTTCGGGATGATGACATCGGAGAGGTTGAACGAGAGACCTGCGACGAACGCCATGCGGTAACCCATGTTCTTGACATCGTCGAGGAAGTCGGCGGTGCGAGGGATACCGCAAGCCTTCTGGACGCGGGCAATGATGTCGCGGAGAGACTTCTTGGTGATGATGCAGTTGATGAAGCCTACCTCATCGGGGACGAGGTTGTTGAAGAGGATGCGGCCCATGGTGGTCTCGACCATCATCTTCTCTGGCTTGCCGTCCTTATTGAGGTCGTTGGTGAGGACCTTGACCTTGGCGTGGAGCTCAACCTTGCCCTCGTTGTAGGCGATCTCCGCCTCGGTTGGGGAATAGAAGGTGAGGCCTTCGCCAGCTACGCCCGGGCGCTCCTTGGTGATGTAGTAGAGACCAAGAACCATATCCTGTGAAGGGACGGTGATAGGCGCGCCGTTGGCTGGGTTGAGGACGTTGAGAGACGCGAGCATGAGGAGCTGCGACTCGAGGATAGCTGCGTTGCCGAGGGGGAGGTGGACTGCCATCTGGTCACCATCGAAGTCGGCGTTGAACGCGGTACATGCGAGAGGGTGGAGCTGGATGGCCTTGCCTTCGACCATTCGGGGCTGGAAAGCCTGGATGCCGAGGCGGTGGAGGGTCGGGGCACGGTTGAGAAGAACAGGGTGGTTCTTCATGACGTTCTCAAGAATATCCCAAACCATAGGGGACTTCTTGTCGACGATCTTCTTTGCGCTCTTGACTGTCTTAACGATGCCGCGCTCGATGAGCTTGCGGATGATGAACGGCTTATAGAGCTCGGCCGCCATGTCTTTAGGAAGTCCGCACTCATGCATTTTGAGCTCAGGACCGATGACGATGACGGAACGTGCGGAGTAGTCTACACGCTTACCGAGGAGGTTCTGACGGAAGCGACCCTGCTTGCCCTTAAGGGAGTCGGAGAGAGACTTGAGGGGGCGGTTGGCGTCGGACTTGACGGCTGTTGAGCGACGTGTGTTATCGAAGAGGGAGTCAACGGCCTCTTGGAGCATACGCTTCTCGTTGCGGAGGATGACCTCGGGCGCCTTGATTTCGAGAAGCCTCTTGAGACGGTTGTTACGGATGATGACACGACGATAGAGCTCGTTGAGGTCGGACGTAGCGAAGCGTCCGCCGTCGAGGGGTACGAGAGGACGGAGGTCGGGCGGGATGACTGGCACAACCTTGAGGATCATCCACTCGGGCTTGTTGCGACCCTGGGAAGCGCGGAACCACTCGACAACCTGAAGACGCTTGAGGGCGTCGTTCTTGCGAGCCTGAGAGGACTCATGGCTTGCGGCTGTGCGGAGCTCGGCAGCGAGGTCGTCGAGGTTGATTTGCTGGAGGAGCATCTCAAGAGCCTCGGCGCCCATCTTTGCGATGAACTTGTTGGGGTCGTTGTTATCGAGGAGCTGATTGTCCTTTGGGAGGGAGTCGATGATGGCAAGGTACTCCTCCTCAGTGAGGAAGTCGTACTTCTTGACGCCGTCGGCAGCCTTGACGCCAGGGTTTACGACGATGTAACGCTCGTAGTAGACGATGGTGTCGACTTTCTTGGTAGGGATGCCGAGGAGGCAGCCTATCTTGTTGGGGAGGGACCTGAAATACCAGATGTGGGCTACGGGGACGACGAGAGAGATGTGGCCCATGCGCTCACGGCGGACCTTTTTCTCTGTAACCTCGACGCCGCAGCGGTCGCAGACGATGCCCTTGTAGCGGATGCGCTTGTACTTTCCGCAGTGGCACTCGTAGTCTTTGACGGGACCGAAGATGCGTTCGCAGAAGAGGCCGTCGCGCTCAGGCTTGTAGGTCCTGTAGTTGATGGTCTCAGGTTTGAGCACCTCGCCGCTGGACATCTCGAGAATCTCCTCGGGCGATGCAAGACCGATGGAGATTTTGGAGAAGTTGGTTTTCTTTTGATCTCTTCTAAAAGCCATGTTAGAGATTTTATGTGCCCCATGAGAGTCGGGGCGTGTATTTTATTTCGCCGTCATGGGGTCGCAGTCCTGCTTGTGGCACGGGCTGCGACCCCTGTGGCGGGAACTGTGTACTTTACTCGAACTGGATGCTGAGACCCAGACCCCTCATCTCGTGGAGGAGGACGTTGAGAGACTCGGGGATGCCTGGCGTCGGGAGGTTCTCGCCCTTGACGATAGCCTCGTAGGCCTTGGCACGGCCGACGACGTCGTCGGACTTGACGGTGAGGATCTCCTGAAGGACGTTGGCTGCGCCGAAGCCCTCAAGAGCCCAGACTTCCATCTCACCGAAGCGCTGGCCACCGAACTGAGCCTTACCGCCCAGAGGCTGCTGGGTGATGAGGGAGTAGGGACCGATGGAGCGTGCGTGCATCTTGTCGTCGACCATGTGGCCGAGTTTAAGCATGTAGACGATACCGACAGTAGCGGGTTGGTGGAAACGCTCGCCTGTGCCGCCGTCGTAGAGGTAGATCTTGCCGACATCGGGGACGCCAGCCTTGCGGGTAAGCTCGGTGATCTGGTCGAGGGACGCGCCGTCGAATACAGGCGTTGCGAACTTGAGACCAAGCTCCTTGCCTGCCCATCCGAGGACTGTCTCGTAGATCTGACCAAGGTTCATACGAGAAGGCACGCCGAGAGGGTTGAGGACGATATCGACAGGAGAGCCGTCGGGGAGGAAAGGCATATCCTCAAGGCGGACGATATTGGAGACGATACCCTTGTTGCCGTGGCGACCTGCCATCTTGTCACCGACACGGATCTTACGCTTCTTGGCGATGTAGATCTTTGCTACCTGCATGATGCCGTTTGGAAGCTCGTCGCCTACGGTAACGTTGTAGGTGGTGCGCTTCTGGATGGCCTCGTACACCTTGTACTTCATGCGATAGTTGTGGATGACGCGGTATATGAGCTGGTTGTGAGCCTCGTCGGTTGTCCAGTTGGAGGGATCGACGGTCTGGTAGTTGATGTCGGAGAGGATGTTGCGGGTGAGCTTGACGCCCTTGGCAACGACCTCGACACCGTAGTAATCCTTGATGCCCTGCGAAGTCTTGCCTCCGATGAGGGAGTTGATCTTATCGATGAGGGTATTGAGGAGGTTGGTCACATTCTTTGTGAACTCCTCATTGATGGCCTCAGTCTTTGCGCGCTCGTTGGTACGGGAGCGGCGATCTTTGATGACGCGGGAGTAGAGGTTGCGACCGATGACGACACCGCTGAGGGATGGGTTGGCCTTGAGGGAAGCGTCCTTGACATCGCCGGCGCGGTCGCCGAAGATGGCGCGGAGGAGTTTCTCCTCTGGGGTCGGGTCGCTCTCGCCCTTAGGCGTGATCTTACCGATGAGGATGTCACCCGGGTTGACGTGGGCGCCGATGCGGATGATACCATTCTCGTCGAGATCCTTGGTGGCGTCCTCGCTCACGTTAGGAATATCGGAAGTGAGCTCCTCCATGCCGCGCTTGGTGTCGCGGACTTCGAGAGAGTACTCATCGACGTGGACAGAGGTGAAGATATCCTCGCGGACGACGCGCTCTGAGATGACGATTGCATCCTCGAAGTTGTAGCCCTTCCAAGGCATGAACGCTACCTTGAGGTTACGACCGAGAGCGAGCTCGCCATTGGAGGTGGAGTAGCCCTCTGTGAGGATCTGACCTGCCTTGACGCGTTGACCGGGGAGCACGATAGGACGGATGTCGATACAGGTGCTCTGGTTGGTCTTCTGGAACTTGGGCAGGCGATATTCCTTGGTATCGGGATCGAAGCTGACGAACTTCTCATCGTCGGTACGGTCGTAGCGGACGATGATCTTGTCGGCGTCGACATAATCGATGACACCATCCTTCTCGGCAGTCACCTGGGTACGGGAGAAGCGGATGACAGGCTCCTCGAGACCGGTTCCGACGATTGGGGACTCGGTGCGGAGGAGGGGCACTGCCTGCCTCATCATGTTGGAACCCATGAGCGCGCGGTGGGCATCGTCATGCTCGAGGAAGGGGATGAGGGAGGATGCGACGGAGGCGATCTGGTTAGCAGCGACGTCGATATACTCGACCTCGCTCTTGTCTACGACAGGGAAGTCGGAATCTTGACGAGCCTTGACGCGCTCCTCGGTGAAGTTGCCCTCGTCGTCCATTGGGGAGAGGGCTTGGGCGATGATCTTGTGCTCCTCGTCCTCGGCGGTTACGTATTTGAAACCTTCGGGTGAGAAATCGACCTTACCGTCTTTGACGACGCGGTAAGGGGTCTCGAGGAAGCCGAGATCGTCGATCTTGGCGTAGATTGTGAGAGAAGAGATCAGACCGATGTTCGGGCCCTCAGGGGTCTCGATTGGGCAGAGACGGCCGTAGTGGGTATAGTGGACATCGCGGACCTCGAAGCCTGCACGGTCGCGGCTAAGACCGCCAGGACCGAGTGCGGAGAGACGCCTCTTGTGTGTAACCTCGGCCAGAGGGTTGGTCTGGTCCATGAACTGGGAGAGGGCGTTGGTCGCGAAGAAGCTATTGACGACGGAGGAGAGCGTCTTGCTGTTGATGAGGTCGGTTGGGGTGAAGACCTCATTGTCGCGGACGTTCATGCGCTCCTTGATGGTGCGTGCCATGCGTGCGAGACCGACAGCGAACTGGTTAGCGAGCTGCTCGCCTACAGTGCGGACACGGCGGTTGGAGAGGTGGTCGATATCGTCGACATCGGCCTTGGAGTTGAGGAGCTCGATGAGGTGCTTGATGATCTCGATCATGTCCTCTTTAGTCAGGACGCGTACGCTCATGTCGGTCTTGAGGCCGAGCTTTTGGTTGAGGCGGTAACGGCCGACATTGCCGAGGTCGTAGCGCTTGTCGGAGAAGAAGAGCTTCTCGATGGCGTCGCGAGCTGTTGCCTCGTCTGGTGGATCGGCGTTGCGGAGCTGACGGTATATGTAGACTACAGCCTCCTTTTCGGAGTTGCAGGGGTCTTTCTGGAGGGTGTTGTAGATGATGGTGAAATCGGAGAGGTTCTGGCCTTCCTTGTGGACAAGGATGGTCTTGCAACCGGACTCGATGATTTCATCGCATTGTTCCTCAGTGAGGACTGTCTCGCGCTCGACGATAGTCTCGTTGCGCTCGACGGTGACGACTTCGCCGGTATCCTCATCGACGAAATCCTCGTTCCACTGTTTGAGGACACGTGCGGCGAGCTTTCGGCCGACGCACTTCCTGATGGTGGTCTTGCTTACCTTGATTTCATCGGCGAGGCCGAAGATCTCGAGGATGTCTTTATCCGACTCGAAGCCAATGGCGCGGAGCATCGTTGTAACCGGAAGTTTCTTCTTACGGTCGATGTATGCGTACATGACATTGTTGATGTCGGTGGCGAACTCAATCCACGAGCCCTTGAAAGGGATGATACGTGCGGAGTAGAGTTTAGTGCCGTTGGCGTGGACGCTCTGCGCGAAGAAGACGCCAGGGGAGCGGTGGAGCTGAGATACGACGACACGCTCAGCGCCGTTGACGATGAAGCTGCCCTTCTCGGTCATGTAAGGAATCTGGCCGAGGTAAACCTCCTGGACGACGGTATCGAAATCCTCGTGGTCAGGGTCGTTGCAGGAAAGTTTGAGTGTAGCCTTCAGGGGGACTTGGAAAGAGAGTCCCTGCTCGAGACACTCCTGGATGGTGTAGCGGGGTGGGTCGATGCAATAGTCGAGGAACTCGAGGGTGAAGTTGTTCCTCGTGTCGGATATGGGGAAATTTTCGCTGAAGACCCTAAAGAGGCCCTCTGATTTTCGTTGTTCAGGTGTGGATCCTAACTGGAAAAGCTCCTTGAACGATTTTAACTGGACTTCCAGGAAGTCGTTGTATTCCAACGGGTGCTTCAGGGAAGAGAAACTTATCCTGTCGGCTTTTATGGGATTCATCGTGAAAGGGAAGTTAATTGAACTATTGAATAACAGAGATAAAAAGGTTTGGACCCCGCACTATAGGGTGCGGGTTCCAAACCAAGTTCCTATAGGAAGGAAGAGCTGCTATTACTTAAGTTCAACCTCAGCACCAGCCTCTTCGAGTTTAGCCTTGAGGGCCTCAGCGTCAGCCTTGGAGACTTTCTCCTTGACAGTAGCGGGAGCCTTGTCGACGATCTCCTTAGCCTCTTTGAGACCGAGACCGGTGTTCTCCTTGACGGCCTTGACGACCTGGAGCTTAGCGGCGCCAGCGCTCTTGAGGATGACGTCGAACTCAGTCTGCTCTGCGGCGGCAGCAGCAGCACCTGCAGCGGGAGCGGCTACAGCGACAGCTGCAGCGGCGGGCTCAATGCCGTACTCCTCTTTGAGGACGTTAGCGAGTTCGTTGACTTCCTTTACAGTAAGATTGACGAGCTCTTCAGCGAGCGTCTTGATATCTGCCATTGTATTTGAAAATTAATTAGGTTCAGGTAATGTGGAAAAATTATTTCTTGCTTAAGGTTTCGAGGACGCCATGAATCTTGTTGCCAGCCGCGCCTTGGAGAGCGGAGATGACATTCTTGGCAGGGGATTGCAGGAGTGCGATGACGTCTGCAATGAGTTCCTCTTTGCTCTTGATGGAGACGAGCTCCTCGAGAGAGTTGGGACCGTATACGGAGCTTTCGACGTAAGCGCCTTTGAGGACAGGCTTCTGGTTGTCGGCAGCGAACTGCTTGATAACCTTAGCGGGAGCGTTGCCCACGTTAGCGAACATTACGGCAGTGTTGCCGGAGAAAGCTGGGTTGAGGTCGGCGAGTTCGCCATCGACAGACTCGACAGCCTTCTTGATCAGGGTGTTCTTGACGACCATGAGCTTGATCTCCTTCTCGAAGCAGAGGCGGCGGAGTGCGCTTGTTTTCTCTGCGTTGAGGCCCTCGATGTCGACGAGGTAGAAGTGTGAATAGCTCTTGAGCGTCTCGACAAGCTGGTCGATGAGGGTGGCTTTATCTTCTTTTCTCATGATTCCGATTTGAAAAGTAAAACAATCAACTATGCGTCACCGACCTTGAAGTCGACGTGAACGCCCGGGCTCATGGTGCTGGAGAGATAAACGCTCTTGACGTAGGTACCTTTGGCGGTAGAGGGTTTGAGACGAACGATGACGTTGAGGAACTCCTTAACGTTGTCGACGATCTTCTCAGCGTCGAAGGATACTTTGCCGATTGATGCGTGAACGATACCTGTCTTGTCGACTTTGAAGTCGATCTTACCTGCCTTGACCTCTTTTACAGCCTTGGCGACATCCATGGTAACGGTGCCGCTCTTAGGGTTAGGCATGAGGCCGCGGGGGCCGAGGACGCGACCGAGTGCGCCGACTTTAGCCATGATGGAGGGCATGGTAATGATGACGTCGACGTCAGTCCAACCGCCCTTGATCTTCTCGATGTACTCGTCGAGACCGACAAAGTCCGCACCGGCTTCTTTGGCCTCAGTCTCCTTGTCGGGAGTGCAGAGGACCAGAACACGTACCTGCTTGCCCGAACCGTGAGGGAGCGTACAGACGCCTCTCACCATTTGGTTGGCCTTGCGTGGGTCGACACCAAGTCGAACATCCACATCGACAGAGGCGTCGAACTTGGTGGTGGTCATCTCCTTGACGAGAGCTGCAGCCTCGTCGATGGAATAGACCTTGCCGTCCTCTATCTTAGACAACGCCAACTTCCTATTCTTAGTTAGTTTCGTCATTGTGCTAGTAGGTATTTATTTGTTGCCAGGGAACTCACCGGTGACGGTGACACCCATACTTCTGGCGGTGCCAGCGATCATTTTCATGGCAGCCTCAACGGTGAAGCAGTTGAGGTCTGGCATTTTGTCTGTCGCGATAGCCTTGACCTGATCCCAGGTGATGGAAGCTACCTTCTTACGGTTAGGCTCAGCGGAGCCGCTCTTGAGTTTCGCTACCTCTTTGATCTGCACTGCAGCTGGAGGGGTCTTGATTACGAACTCGAACGACTTATCGTTGTAGACCGTTATGACGACAGGGAGGATTTTGCCAGCCTTGTCCTGAGTACGCGCGTTGAACTGCTTGCAGAAATCCATGATGTTCACACCCTTGGAACCCAGAGCTGGGCCGATTGGGGGTGAAGGATTTGCCGCACCACCTTTAACCTGAAGTTTGATAAAGGCTTCTACTTCTTTAGCCATTTTAGCAATTCGATTATTAGAAAATTATAATAACGGCGATTTGTATAAGGGCTGACCGTCGTCAGCTGGAAGCATTCGATACTAAATCGTCCTTACTATCGTTGTTAAGTCTCTTACTCTTTTTCTACCTGGAAGTAGCTGAGTTCGAGAGGGGTCTTGCGACCGAAGATCTTGATCATGACGGAGAGTTTCTTCTTCTCCTCGTTGACTTCCTCGATCTCGCCGGAGAAGCCGGAGAAGGAACCGTCAGTGACCTTGACAGTCTCGCCCACGGTGAATGGGACTTCGTCCTCTGTGGTGTCGTCGGCGACTTCGTCCATTCGTCCGATCATGCGGCTGACCTCCGCGTAGCGCATTTCTTGAGGTCTCTGCTCGTAGCGTAGGAGGACGGATTCACCTTCTTTCTTGCCCTTGCCGTAGACGGGGTATTCGCAAGTAAGGAAGCCGAGGACATTCTGCACGCTGAGGAGGACGGCTTGTGTCTCGTTGTTGAGTATGCACTCTACGAAGACGTAGCCGGAGTAGAGGATGTGCTCTTTGAGAACTTTTTTGCCGTTACGCTGCTGATATACTTTCTCGACTGGGACGACGACTTGACCGAAGAGATCTTGGAGACCGCGTCGTTGGACTTCGTTCTCGATGTTCTCCTTAGTCTTTTTTTCCTTGCCGCCTATAGCCTTGAGGACGTACCAGTATTTCTTCTGGTCATTAGCCATTGTTGGAGAGTATATTAGAGGATACTGTAAATGCCCTTGAGGAGGTGCTCGAAGACGAGGTCCATTACGAGGATGAGAACAGCTATGATGACAGAAGCGATCATAACGATTCTGGCGCTGGAGAAGAGATCATTCCAGGTGGGCCAAGTCGTCTTGACGACGAGCTCGTTATAGACGTCTTTGCAGTAGTTAACGACTTTGTTCATTAGTCAAAAATCTTTTGAGCACGGGTGGAGCGACTCGAACGCCCGACACTCGGTTTTGGAGACCGATGCTCTACCAACTGAACTACACCCGTAGAAGAAAAAGGGAGGCGGGGCGGAAGTCCCGCCTCTCTTCATATGTTGAGTAGTATTACTCGACGATGTCAGTGATCTGACCTGCGCCGACGGTGCGACCACCCTCGCGGATAGCGAAGCGGAGACCGACGTTGAGAGCTACAGGGTAGATGAGGTCGACCTCGATGTTGACGTGGTCACCAGGCATGACGATCTCGGTGCCCTCAGGGAGCTTGATCTCGCCGGTGATGTCAAGAGTACGGAGGTAGAACTGTGGACGATACTTGTTCTTGAAAGGAGTGTGGCGGCCGCCCTCTTCCTTCTTCAAGACGTAGATCTGAGCCTTGAACTTGGTGTGAGGGGTGATGGAACCTGGCTTGCAGAGGACCATACCACGCTTCATCTCGGACTTGTCGATACCGCGGAGGAGGAGACCTACGTTGTCACCAGCCTCGCCCTCGTCGAGGGTCTTGCGGAACATCTCGACGCCGGTGCAGGTGGTCTTCTTGCCCTCGGAGTCGAGGCCGACGATCTGGAGCTCATCGCCAACATGGACGACACCAGTCTCGATACGGCCGGTAGCGACGGTGCCACGACCGGTGATGGTCATAGCGTCCTCGACAGGCATAAGGAAAGGCTTGTCGGTGTCGCGGACAGGGGTAGGGATCCACTCGTCAACAGCGTTCATGAGCTCGATGACTTTCTCCTCCCACTGGGGCTCGCCGTTGAGGGCGCCGAGAGCGGAGCCACGGATAACGGGGCTGTTGTCGCCGTCGAACTCGTAGAAAGAGAGGAGCTCGCGGAGCTCCATCTCGACGAGGTCGAGCATCTCAGCGTCGTCGACAAGGTCAACCTTGTTCATGAAGACGACGATACGAGGGACGTTGACCTGACGGGCGAGAAGGATGTGCTCACGGGTCTGAGGCATAGGACCGTCGGTAGCGGCGCAGACGAGGATAGCACCGTCCATCTGAGCGGCACCAGTGACCATGTTCTTGACGTAGTCAGCGTGGCCCGGGCAGTCTACGTGAGCGTAGTGGCGGTTAGGGGTCTCGTACTCGACGTGAGCGGTATTGATGGTGATACCACGCTCTTTCTCCTCAGGAGCGCTATCGATGGAGTCGAAAGACTTGACCTGGTTGACAGCAGAAGGGTACTTCTTGGAGAGGACGGTGGTGATGGCGGCAGTCAGGGTGGTTTTGCCGTGGTCGACGTGACCGATGGTGCCGATGTTTACGTGTGGCTTTGTTCTTTGGAAAGTTTCTTTAGCCATAATTCGAATTATTAGACAATTAGGTTTTACTTATCTTCTGTAAAGACTTCGAAAGACAGCCAAAGGAAAAGACATAACAATCCACTTGGCATGAAATTCGGCTACAAAGTTAATACTTTTCGGGGGAAAGCGGCAATAGGGTGTTGTTTTTTTTGGTTAATTATATGCGCATGGTTTTAGGAGGATTAATTTTGCGGAATGAAGGCGACCTCCGAGAGGGAGCTAATCAAGGGAATAAGCGCGCAAGCGAGAGAGAAGAAGAGAGTGCCGCCAGACAAAAGAAAAGAACGAACATGGAACATGAAGATTTGCGGCTGGGGAACCAGTTGTGTTTCAGGCTATACACGGCAAGCAGGCTTATAGTGAAGAGCTATACGCCGTTGTTGTCGGGGTTGGGTATCACGTACCCCCAATATCTCGTGCTGATGGTGTTGTGGGAGGAGAGTCCGCTGAGCGTCAACGAGATAGCTCACAGGCTGATGCTCCAGACGAATACGGTGACGCCATTGTTGAAGAGGATGGAGTCGATGGGGATCGTGGAGCGAGGCGAGGGAGAGGCGACATGCGTCAGGTGATAGTAGGGCTTACGGAGCGAGGCAAGGCGATGGAGGACGAGGCGGGCGACATCCCGTCGACGCAGGTTGCGAGATTCGTGTGCAACGGCGCGACGGAGGAGACGATACCAGGGATCTCGGAGAGGCTCGACAAGCTGATTGAGATATTGAAGGGGATGACAGGGGAATAGGCGTCGGGGCGCGAGGCTCCATACATATTATATAGGAACCAAGAGACCTCAAGAACGATTGGAAACTAGACTATTCCACATTTGCTTATGCTCGAACTTTATTGCTGTATCACCCGACAAAAGATGAGCATAACTCTCAATAAAACATTTCGGGTTGTCGAGCAAACGCAGATAGTATTTAATGGTTGGTAAAACACCGTTGATAATCAACTGGCAACCATGGGTATTGCGTAGTTGCTCAATATCATTTTCTATTGCTTCTTTATCTTCTTTAGCGATAGGCAAAGTAGAAAGGACATAGTAGCGATCGAGCGTACTCGTTTGTATCTTGTCTTTTGCAATAACAACGATGTCATGCGTTATCTCAATGTCAAATTTTACTTCTACCGCCTCAAACGGAGTTCCATCAGCATTTTCAACTTCAATATCTCCATGTCTGCCACTACGAGCATCAGCCGACGTGTGTGACTCGATAGGTAATAACTTTTTGCCATCATAACGTGCAATTTGCTTTGTTATTGTTTCATACACAGCATACAATGCCAAAACAGGCAAGCGTGACGCTCCAAAGGAATTGTACTTAGCGTGGAAATGTTTATCCAACAAGTCTATTATTGCACTTATGGTGAGATTCTGAGGAGTAGCTAAATTAATCCGCTTTCCATCACGCTGGATAATTAAGCATTGCAACAAGTAGTCCACTATGTCTTCTTGTCTTCCACTCGTCTCTATCTGCTTGATAGACTCAATGAACGCCTCTTTGAGCACTGCTGGTTTGATGGCACCTGTATATTTTTCATCATACGGCACCTTTTGTTCGAGCGATCGTGTCAACCAACCGCTTTCAACCATTGCTGGGAAGCGGTACTTCTTCAAGAAAGGCGTAACATAATGAGTGTCAAAAGTACGACCAGAGTAGCCTTTTTCAATACTTGATTGGTGCCGACGAATATCTTGATCAGGATGCAAACTCTTATACACAGCACTCGTTAATACAACGGTCAGCACTCCTTTTGAATTTTCAGAATTTGCAACAACAGCATCAAGAGGACTTTTAATAGACTCAGGCAATTTGCTTGCAGCCTCTGCTCTATTTGCAGCAGTCTTCACTGCTGTATCATATTTCGTTTGCAAAAAATTTGCTGCCTCCATCACAACAATTGTATTTTGATTTGCTTTATAATTTCCCGAATCATAGGCACGCAAACAGCATTACCTGCTTGTCGGTACTGCTCCGTAACACTTTTGTCCCTAATAAAAGTACCAGGGAAACCCATCAAGCGATAGCACTCATTTAGAGTCAATTTGCGTACATTTTCACCATTATATATCCAAAATCGCCCAGAAGTTTCTTGCGAAGGCAATGCAGGGTGTACGCCTTCGATAGAATAAATGCGGTTAGGCTGTTTGTGCACGCGCGACAAGTGTTCAGTTCCTGGTCGAACACCAGATTTGCGCATTGTCTTATTGCGATAACCCACAAAAACAAGTCCGGATGCTTGCGGACGAAACTCATCCAAAATTGTATATGGATCCTTGAGATATTCAAAGTTTGCAGGATCAGTATCAAGTATTTCTTTAAGCAGCACCCTTGGTTTTTTTATCAGTCTGTTGAAATCAAAGTCCTTTTCTTTATGCGCAATAATGATAATACGCTCACGATTTTGCGCCACTCCGAAATTAGAGGCATTTAGCACTTTATACTGGTAATGGGGATATCCCAAATTATCCAATCCTTCTAAAATGGTTTGCAGAGTCTTGCCATTATCGTGATGTACCAGATGTTTGACATTTTCAAGAAAAACTACTTTAGGCTGTTTCGATTCTATTATGCGAAACACGTTGTATATCAAGGTACCGCGAGTGTCTTCAAAGCCTCGCATTTTGCCTGAAATACTAAATGGTTGGCATGGGAAGCCGGCACACAAAACGTCATGCTGAGGAATACACTCTAAAGGCACCTTGGTGATGTCGCCAAAGGGAAATTCTCCATAATTTGCACTATAGACCTTCTGCGCATTAGGGTTAAACTCTGAAGAGAACAGACACTTACCTCCTTCTTCTTGCAATGGTATTCGGAATCCTCCAATTCCAGCGAACAGGTCTATAAAGGTAAATTGAGGATCATGAGTTGAAGGGAAAGGAACGTCATATTCTATATCACCAACGCTATTGAAATCGTAAGAGCATGCAGACGGCGATGCCACAGCAACACAATCCATCGTACCATAAACTTCTGGCGACTGCATGCGATGTGTAATATACGCCACATCTTGTCCGTTATAGTGACGTTGTAGAACTTCTATCCACTCAGAGTACTTCATATATGCGAAATTACGGAATTTCGCAAGTAAGAAAAACCCATGAGTCGATTTTCATTCAATATAAAGAACGCTATCTCAGCCCTCGTCTTTTCGTCTTACATCCATCTTTTCTACACTATGCTATTTTCGGTACGAACAACGTAGTCGACATACTGTAGTTGACCTTTCTTAACGATGTCGCAAAGAGTGGGCTTAGTGTATTCAGCGCGACGGAGGAGACGATACCAGGGATCTCGGAGAGGCTCGACAAGCTGATTGAGATATTGAAGGGGATGACAGGGGAATAGGCGTCGGGGCGCGAGTCTCCGTACATATTATATAGGAACCAAGAGACCTCAAGATGGCAGCACGCAGTGCGTCATCTTGAGGTCGTCTCATTTAAGACAAAGGAAAATGAAGATTGGTGATACTATATAGTTGGAAGAGGCAGTATTTGGAATATTCGGGAGTGCTGGTGGACGAGTGGTTTGGTGTGGGCGAAGAAGACGACGCCGTCGGATGGGGCGACGATGGACTGGTCGGTCTCGCCGGTGAAGGGGTCGAGGATTGTGGCGAGGAGGTCGCCCTTGCGGACGTATTGCCCGACGGAGGCGCGGGAGTAGAGCATTCCGGAGCGTGAGGAGGCGACGGTTAGGAGCTGGTCGGCATGGAAGATGACGGAGCGTGCGCCTGGGTGGAGGGCGATCTTGATGGCGCCGACGGAGCCGAGGAAGCGCAGGATGGCTTGCCAGGATTGTTTGGCCATGTCGTGGGAGAGGGTGTCGGTCGAACCCGAATAGAGGGAGTAGGCGCGAGTGCCGAAGATTTGCCAGTTATAGTTGAGGACGACGGTGTCGAAGGGTGCTGGCTCGTAGCGGCAGACGAAGGGTAGGCCGAAAGACTCGGCTGCGGCGATATCCTCGTAGCCCGTCTTCATGATACGGACGTGGGGAGTGAAATTGCCATTCATATAATAGGAGGCGAGCTGTATACCCCACTCATAGTCGCGGACGGCTTGGAAGAGCGCGGCGGCGACGCGTTGTGTAGTCTCGCCTTGGTCGTAGCCGGGGAACATACGGTTGATGTCGGTATTGTCCATTGCCCAGAAGCGTTTCTGGACATTGAGGGAGAAGGGGTTGACAGTGGGGATGACGAGGACGCCGAGCTCGGGGGAGATGGCATCTTGGGCTTCGAGCTGGCAGAGATTCTTAATCACCTGCGACGCCACGAAGAGCTGCTGCACCTCGTCGCCACGCATGGAGCCTACGATGGCGACGGTTTTCTTGTGGCCGCCGAAGTGGAAACCATGGATAACGAAATCGTCGCGGAAGGGCGATTTCATTCTCAATATTTCGATGCGTTCCATAAAGTTCTTTTGAGAGAGCGGTTTTTCGGTTAGTGGCGCACGGCATTGGATGGGGAGAAGACGCGCGCTATGAGAGAGCCTTCGTAGACGACGGGGTAGCCACGTTGGGTGAAGAGGAGGCCGTCGACGGGGGCTGTGACATCGGCAAGGACATCGCCCGTGAGGGTCGAGACGACTTGGCAGAGCAAGTCGCCCTTGCGCACCCAAGAGGAGTGTGGCGCGGCATTGACGACCACGCCGGAGGCTGGGGAGTTGATCATGGAGACATCGCCGTCGGTAGATATGAGCGGCTGGTGGATGTCGACGGGGGCGTCGCCTTGCCAAACGCCCATCTTAGAGAGCAGGTTGAAGAGACCAGCCACGAGGCGGTCGCCGTATTGCTGCGTGATTCTCATGCCGATTCCCATCTCGACGACGAGCGTTGGCGTTCCGATGGAGTTGAGGGAGTGGGCGATGGTGGACTGGAGCACCGTGGCGGCCTCGTGGATCCAGATGAAATCGAGATTTAGGAGACGAGCGTAGGGGATGAGGCGTTGTGCTGTCATTCGGCTTATGCGGGCCTGCGGCATCTCGTAGAGGAAGACATTGGAGGAGTGGATGTCGACGACCATATCGGCGCCAGCGAGATCTTGGACGACCTGATGTGCGACGTGCTCGACCATGTGGCCATCGTCGGAGCCGGGGAAGATGCGGTTCATGTCGAGATCGAAAGTGGGGATGCCGCGGCATACGGAATCGACGCCGAGTGGGTTTATGGCGGGCCAAATCTCGACAGTGCCGAAGACATTGGAGGCTTGTGCTCGGAGGCGGCGCGCCATCTCGAAACAGACATATTGGCCTTCGAGCTCATCGCCATGGATGCCTGTAATGATGCAGACGCGTGGGCCGTGGCCATTGCCGACGACGAGCTTATTTATCTTGAGTTTTTCGGAGACGGGGAGTTCTTCGGAAACGACAGTTTTGACTGAAGCGTTCATTATGGTTTTAGGACTCGAAGTATTAGGGGAGAGGGGTTCAGGTGTGGTTGTCGGCCTCGGAGGGTGAGACTTGCCATACATCGACGGAGACGGAGACGGACTGCGTGGCGACGCCGCGGAAGACTCCGCGCGAGATGGAGCAGTCGTCAAAATCGCGCCCATGCGCCACCTTTATATATTGCAACCCGACGAGACGGTGGTTTGTAGGGTCGAAAGGGAGCCACCGCGTGCCGGTGAAGACCTCGACCCACGCGTGGGACGCGCCCTCGCCCTCCATGAAACCACACACATAGCGGGCGGGCAACCCAGCGAGACGGCACAGGGCGACGGCGATATGGGCAAAATCTTGACATACGCCACATCCGATTTCGAGAGCCTGCGCCGCGGTCGTATCGACAGACGTCGCGCCCTTCTGATATGTTATCCGCCCTGCGAGACAATCCATGAGGTCGGTCACCCATTGGAGAGGGTCGGCTGTTGGCGAGCCGAGAGACGCAGCCAGCCGCACAAGCTCCTCGGACGGGGTGGTGAGAGGGGAAGGGTGGGCGTAGAAAGGCTCGGGGACATCGGCTTGCGCCTCATCCGTTGTCTCGACGACGCCCGACGCCTCATAGGCGAAGAGATCGTGACGGCGACCGAGGTAGCCAGAGGAGACGGCATTGCCGAAGGCATCGACGGACGTCGAGACGGGACAAGTGGGGAGAACCGTCAGGCGTTGCCAGATGGTGCGTTGCCCGAGCCCCTGCATTGGAAGGCAGCGGAGCGCGAAGGCGTGGTCGGTCACCTTGGCGGAGAAAGAGATGAGCGTTGTGTAGGAATAGCGCAGGAACACGACAGGCTCGGGAGGTGGACGATGGAGTTAAGCCGCGAAGAGAGCGTTGAGGCGCGCGAGGGTCTCGGAAGAGGCTGGGTCGCCGACCTTGGAACGGATGAACGCGAGAGTGTCGGGGTCGCAGAGGGCGAGTTCGGACTCGTCGATGGACTCGAGACGCGTGAGGACATCGGCGATGCGGTCGGGATCGTAGCCGAAGCGGATCATGATGTCGAGCCTCTCGACATAGCGACCGATGGCGAGGAGATTGCGGACTGGGCGGGAGCGGACATTCTCATCGACGGCGCCCCAGAAAGACATGAGATAATCGGAAATGGGCTGGAGTGCGAAGACGCCGCACTTGTTGGACTTCGCCTTTGCGAGGATGTTGACAGCCAGCTCGACATAGGCGAGCGTCTCGGTCTTTATTTCATTGCGCTCGAGCATGGCATTGTTCTTGGCGGCTGCAAGGATGCTTGCGATGGAGCAGACATTAGCGTCGGAGTAGAGATAGTCGGGGACGAAAGAGCCGTCGGCGAGCGCGGTCGTTGGGACGCCCATGAGAGTAGCGAACGTCTGGAGCGGCTCCTCAGAATCGGCATCGATATTGACGTTGCAGTACTTGCGGAGGAGGTGGAGCGAGAGGATGGCACGCTCGGCGTAGCGACCGAGCCAGTAGAGGCGGTCGGCTTTGGCAGGGGAGATTGCGAGATTGAGGTTTTTCATGATTTTACAGGTATAGGTTAGGTTGGTTAGGAAAATTCTTGATGGAAGTGGGTCGTTACTTGGCGAGAACCCAAGTGTCTTTGAAGCCTCCACCTTGTGAGGAGTTGACGACAAAAGATGTCGGGTCGCGGGTGAAGCGCGTGAGACCGCTTGGCCAGACGGTTGTCTGCTTGCCAGAGAGGACGAAGGCGCGGAAATCGCTCTTGCGCTTGACGGTGGTGTCGCCGTCCATGATGTCGAGGTCGATGAAATTGATGACCTCTTGGGCGATCCATCGGCGAGGCTCCTTGAGAATCATGGCGCGCACCTCGGACAACCTCTCGGGCGACATATCGCGACCGAACATGACACCATAGCCGCCGGCCTCGGCAACATCCTTTATGACAAGCGTTGCGAGATGGTCGACGACATACTTGCAGTCGTCGGGGAACATGGGGAGGTAGGTCGGGGCGTTGCGCAGGATAGGCTCCTCGCCGAGATAGTACTTGACCATCTTTGGGACGAAATAGTAGATGCCCTTGTCGTCGGCGACGCCATTGCCGAAAGCGTTGACGATGGAGACGTTGCCCTTGCGGTAGGCGGAGAAGACGTTGGGGATGCCGAGGAGGCTGGAGCGTTCAAAGGTCATGGGATCCATGTATTCATCGGAGATGCGACGATAGATGACCCCTACCCTCTCCTTCTTGTTGAAGAGACCTTTGTAGTAGACGACATCGTCCTCGACGAAGAGATCGTCGGGGAAAGCGAGGACGACGCCAGCCTTCTCGGCGAGGTAGGAGTGCTCGAAGAAAGCTGAATTGTAGCGACCGGGAGTGAGGACGACCTCGAGCCCGCCGCAGACATTGACATCGTCCATAACCTGTCGGAGGAGCGTCGGGTACTGGCGGTTGTCGAGGACAGAGGTGTCGGCGAAAGTCTCGGGTGAGACCTTACGGGTGAGGTCTCGCGCGATGAGGGGGTAGGACGCACCGGAGGGCACGCGGAGATTATCCTCGAGGACGTACCATGTGCCGTCGTCGGCTTGGACAAGGTCGATGCCTGAGATATGGCTAAAGACGCCGGCGGGAGGGACGATGCCCTCGCACTGAGGGAGATAGCCTTTGGAGGAGAAGACGAAATCGGACGGCACAATGCCGTCGCGGATGATGGCACGCTCGGTATAGATATCCTTGAGGAAAGCGTTGAGCGCATTGACGCGCTGCGCGAGACCCTTGGAGAGGACGGCCCAGTCGGCAGCCGTTATGACACGCGGGATGGCGTCGAAAGGGAAAATTTGCTCTTTGAAAGTGCCGTTTTTGTAGATGCCGAAACGGACGCCGCACCGTTCCATCCATTTATTGACGGCGTCGCGTTGAAGAAGAAGTCTGGCATAGATGGAATCGTCTGTCATATTGAAACTGCTTTAAGGGTCTCTGCTTTCATTTACGAAGCTAAGATAGGAAAACGAAGTGTGATTTGAAAGTAAAATGGCGTTAATTATCACAATCACCCTGTTTTTAATGGGGCTTTTGTGGAAAATTGATACAATTTCACGCAATAGCCCCCTATTGCAGGAGGGGTAGAAGACACCCAAACGACGTGATTTTTGAGAGACAGCCCATAGTAGCAAATTGAAAGCGGCGTGGAGGAGCGGAGAAAAAGAACGCCCCGAAGTCCGATTGGTGGACTTCGGGGCGAAGTGGTCTTATCGCAGAGCCGTCAGTAGGCGGCAAGGACTGTTACTTTTCCTTGTGTTTGAGGAGCTGTTTGCGGAGAGCCTCGCAAGCGAGGTCGACCCCTTCCTCGAATGTCTTGCACTGTTTCTCGGCTACGAGGGTGTTATTGGGGACAGCGAGGGTAATTTTGGTGACCTTGTTCTCAGTATTTTCAGCCTTGTCGAGGCTGAAGACTACCTCGGCGGAGATGATACCATCGTAGAAGTGGTCGAGCTTGCCGATTTTCTGGTCGGCGAAGTCCTTGAGCTGTTGAGATGCGTCGAAATGGACGGACTGGACTGTCAGTTTCATAGTTCGTTCCTCCTTTTTAGTTGTCGGCCCTTGGGTGGGCCAGTTTGTAGATTTTGTTTAACTGTTCGAAGTCGCTGTGGGCGTAGACTTGCGTTGCAGCGAGGCTGGAGTGTCCGAGCAGCTCCTTGATGGCCATGAGGTCTGCGCCGTGGTTGAGCAGCGCGGTGGCGAAAGAGTGGCGCAGGACGTGCGGGCCGATCTTGGCGTTGAGAGCGATGGCGTCGATGTACTTATTGACAATCCTGTAGACGAGGGCTTGGTAGATATGTCCGCCACGGGAAGTCAGGAAGAGCATGTCGGCAGGTGTCGCGTCTCCGAACTCGTTTTCTCTGTCATGAAGATACGAAATTAAAATGGATTTGAGCGCGGGGGTGATGGGAATTATTCGTTGTTTGTTTCTTTTTCCGAGGACGGTCACCTGCTCGGTGGGCATGTCGACGCTGGCTATGGTTAGCGAGCAGAGCTCGGAGACGCGGACACCGGTGAGGTAGAGGAACTGGAGGATCGTCCTATCGCGCTGGCCTTCATAGTCGTCGGGGAAGTTGTGGGCTTGGAGGAGGCGTTGCATATCCTCTTCGTGGACGAAGACAGGGAGTCGCTTGGGGGTCTTGATGCTGTCGATGGCTTTCGTCGGGTTGACATCGATGCGCCCGACGGAGCAGAAATAGCGGTAGAAACTTCGGAGGGTGGCAATCTTGCGGTTGACGGAGCGGGGGGAGTCGCCGGCGTCGAGGAGGGAGACGAGCCAGAGGCGGATGTGCTTGGGCGAGGCTTCGAGTAGAGGACCGAAGTTGGAGGTCTCAAGGAATTGGGAGAACATGCGGAGGTCGACGCGGTAGGCACGAATGGTTTGTTGCGAGCAGCGTCGTTGGTAGAGGAGGTGGTCGAGGAACTCTTGTGAGACGGGGTCGGCGGGTTGGTTGTTGTTCTCGTCCATGGTTGGGGATTATTATTAGATGGGGAGAGGGGAAAAGAAAAAGCGCCGTGGCTTGACGGCCATGGCGCTTTTTGTGGGTTATAGTGTTATCTCACCTCCTTTAGTTGGTCATTGAAGAATTGACTTACGGCGCAGTCGATGCGTCGTACGGGTGAGGACGGGTGTCTTTAGTTCTCCTCCTCGCGACGCAGCTTCTGCACGTAGATAGCCTTAGCCATCTTGTCGCGGCGGATGATGGACTCCTTGGTGTAGGCCTGACGGGAACGGAGCTCGCGCATGATGCCGGTCTTCTCAAACTTCCTCTTGAACTTCTTGAGGGCCCTTTCGATGTTCTCGCCCTCCTTGATAGGAACTACGATCATTTTTGTTTTGCTTTGTTATTTTAGTTGGTTACAAAAACGTCGCAAAGTAACAAAATTATTGTGGGATAAGCAAGTAGGCGGTAAAAAATTAGTTTTTGCGGGGGAGTTGTTGGTCGAAGGCGACGTATGACCAGAAGAAAGGATTGAGGTCGATGCCCTCGGCGCAGCGTCGGATATCGTCCACAGAGAGACGCGCCTTAGGGTTTTGGAGTTTGAGCTGATTGACGCGCGCGACGAGGAGAGGAGGGAAGTAGGGGTGGCGGCGCATGCGGGTGTCGTTTGTAGAATTTACGTTAATGGGGACGACAGCGGAAGAATCGGCAAAGAGGAAAGGAGCCATGAGGGCGAAGGACTCTTCGGATATGGGCCACAGGCCTTTAAGTTGCTCGGGGGAGACAAAGCCGCCGAGGTCACGACGGAGGTTGATGATGGCGGAGGCGGTCTTCGTACCAATGCCGGGGATGAGGAGGAGCTGGTCGGCGGTGGCGGCATTGAGTTCGACGGGGTCGGGGCGTGGAGATTGTTCAGACTGGGAGAAGAGCGGTCGTCGGACGGAGTGGATATGTGGGGCGAGGCGCATGGCCAGCTCGGCAGGGGAGCAATCGACGAGAGAGTCGACGGACATGGAACCCGAGAGGACGTAGGCGGACTGGAAGCGGGCGAGAGTATCCCACGCCTCGGGAGAGAGGCCAGCCTGCGCAAGTTCGAGAGAGTCGGCGAGGAAGAGAGGGATGCGTCGGTGGCGCGGAGAAGTGGAGGAAGAGAATTGGCTGCGGGGCGTGAAATCGTCGCGATAGTAGGAAGTTCGGGATTTGTGGCGACGCTCGTCGAAGGCGATGGAGGGGATTAGGGCGTCGATGTCGGACATATCGCGATAGGCAAAGATGGCGCGGAGGTCATCGGGGGAGCGGAAGACGACGCCTCGGTCGCGGGCGTAGAGGATGGTGTTGACATCGTAGGCGGAGAAGCCTGCTGCGGTGAGCTGCCAAGGGGAGGCGAAATTGACGTGGAGGGTGTCGGGCTTACGCCATGCGGATGCGGGTTGGTCGATGGACGGGAGAGAATCGGACGTCACGACGGGTGTGTCGCCATTGAAGAGACGGCCTTTGACTTGGGCAAAGAGGAAGAAGAGCAGGGCTAAGAGCGCGAGGGCGGTATAGCCATCCCACATTTTCTTGTCCAAGAGAGCCATGGCAGAGGGGGCGGGTCAGGCTAACCAGCTATAAAGCCCATTGGCGAAGATGATGAGGATGACTATGGGGACGACGTAGCGGAGGACGATGTAGTATAGACGGAAAAGGGAGAAGGTCTCGCCATGGGCGGAGAGCTCGTCTTGCATCTTGGAGCTTGGGAGAATCCATCCAGCGAAGATGACTATGAGGAGCGCGCCGAGGGGCATCATGACATTGGCGGTCAGGTTGTCGACGATGCTGAAGAAGAGAGGCGACACGGCGCAGGCGATGCCGAAGAGGAGGGTGAAGGACGCGGCTATGACGGTAGCCTTGCGTCGTCCCATGGTGAAAGAGGTCTTGATGTAGGCGACGACGACCTCAAGGAGTGAGATGGAAGAGGTCAGCGCGGCGACGACGAGGAGGGCGAAGAAAGCCACGGAGAAGAGACGCCCGAGGGGCATCATGTTGAAAATGTTGGGGAGAGTGACGAAGACGAGACCAGGGCCTTGACTCGGGTTGATGCCGAAGGCGAAGACGCAGGGGAAGATGACGGCGCCAGCGAGGAAGGCGACGAGGAAATCGACGGCCGCTACACGGACGGCGAGGCCAGAGATGCTCTGGTTGCGCTGGACGTAGGCTCCATAGGTGGTCATGGTGCCCATGCCGATGCTGAGGGAGAAGAACGATTGACCGAGGGCGTCGAAAACGGCTTTAGGCGTGAGCTTTGAGAAATCGGGAGTGAGGTAGAAGGAGAGACCGTCGGCAGCGCCGTCGAGGGTTATGGAGCGGACGAGCATGACGATGATGAGGATGAAGAGGAGGGGCATGAGAATCTTGCTGTATTTCTCGATGCCGCCAGAAACGCCCTTGGCGACGACGAAGGAGGTTGCCAAGAGAACGACAATCAGCCAAATTATGCCACGGACGGAATCGGAAGAGAGGGCTCCGTAGAATTGGGAAATTTGGAGCTCGTTAAGACCTTCGAGCCATCCGCCGGCGGAAGCCACAGTGTAATAGAGCGTCCAACCGGACACTATATTATAATATGACATGATGAGGAAAGCGGTCAGGACGCCGAGGAAGCCGATTATTTGCCACTTGCCGCCAGGGCAGAGGGTTTGGAAAACGGAGGTCACGGGCTTGCCTGTCATGCGACCGAGGGAGAACTCCGTCATGAGGACAGGGATGGAGATTGCGATTGTGAAAAAGACATAGAGCAGGATGAAAGCAGCGCCGCCGTCCTCACCCACGATGTAGGGGAAACGCCAGACGTTACCGAGACCGACAGCGGAGCCAGCGGCTGCGGCCACGGCACCCATTTTGGAGCTGAATTTTTCTTCTGCCATTATATCTTTAATTAAAAGCCCTAAAATAGTGATTTTTTGCAAGACGACAAGGGCGAAAAGGAGCTAAATCGTAACGCATTGGGGTATATGGGAAAAGGGACTTATCTTTGTGGAGCAAAAAGCGAAGAAAATGCGAGAGTATAAGAAGAACATAAAATTTGGCGCGAGTGCGGAAGAGGTGTACTCGGCCTTGACAAACCCATTCGCAATAGAACTATGGACAGGCTACCCAGCGAAGATGAGCACGGAACCAGGCTCGGAATTTGAGATGTGGGGCGGTGACATATGTGGCAAAAACCTTGAATTTGAGGAGAATAAGAAGATCTGCCAAGAGTGGTATTTTGGAGAAGAGGGGGAGCCGTCGATCGTGACGATAAAATTGACCCCCAAGAGCAACGTGAGGACGGAGGTGTATATCAAGCAGACGAACATTCCCGACGAGTACTATGAGAACATAGCAGGCGGCTGGGAAGAGGACTATTTGGAATCTCTCAGGCAGTTTTTGGAAGAGGGGGACGAGGATTAGAACTCCTCTCTGACGGGTCGGATTGCGAAGCCGTAGAACTTTCTGTATTCTTTAAGCATCTTGCCGCCCTTATGGAAGAAGAGGGCGGAGGCGTAGTCGTGGTCGACCTCGCTGATTTCTCCCGACCAGTAGTAGCCGCGGGTTTGTTGGAAAGCGAGCTCCTCGCCCGACCGTTGGCCCGTCACGGGAAGGAATATCGCGCCATTGCGCCCCTTGACGATGAAGCCTGGCACGCCGTTGCGCACAGCCCATCGCCATTCGCACCTGTCGACAAGCTCCTTAATTTCTGACGCCGTCGGCATGCGCCAACCTGAGCCCCAAAAGACATAGGCGGGGTCGCGGTCGGTGCCAGAGACATCTTGCGAGACGTAGTCGGCGTAGACGAACGACGTCACGGAACCTGTTATGTCGCCATAGCCGAAGATGCGGCCTTGGTCGGTAGGACCCGTAGCCCCTACATTATGGTCGCTCCACAGGACGGAGAGTCCGAGGTCGACGGCATTGCCAGGAAGGCCATAGCCGGCTCTCTCGGAGATGTGCGAGCCATCGGCGTCGTGCGTCTGGGCGACGCAGGCGAGGGGCGCGAAGAGGACCGCGAGGAGGGAAAGGATATGTAGGATGGCGTTGGTAGTCATGCGTCACAGATGGTAGCAAAAAGGCTGCCAAAGTAGTAATGTGAAGATAAGGAAAAAATACGACATAGGAGAACAGTAATGCGCCCGAGAGTTGGTGACTCTCGGGCGCATTGTCGTGTGGGGACGTAGATTTTTGCTACTTGATAGTGATCAGGGAGGAGTGACCATCTTGGAGTTTGACAGCGATGCCCTTGTGGATTGTCGGAGAGATGGGGCGTCCGCTGAGGTCGTAGTATTGGGGAGCGGAAGCGGGGGCATCGGTTGTGGGGATGGAGGTTGGGGTGGAGAAAGAGTTGAAGTAGTAACGGAGGTTCTGGGAGTCGTTGTCGCCGATCCAAGTGGTGGCGGGGTCGTAGATGAGGGTGGCTTGGTGTTGGGGGAAGACATCGTCGTAGCCTGTTGAGGTCATGTCTTCGCCGTCACCGAGGTAGATTATGTGCTTATTGTCTGACGTACCGTTGGAGAGGATTTCGACGGATGTTAGGGAGGTGCAGCCGGCGAACGCCTCTAAGCCTATTGAAGTGAGGCTTGCAGGAAGAGTGATGGAGGTAAGGGAAGTGCAACCTTTGAACACCTCACCGTCTATTCTCTTAACACCTTCGGAGAGGGAGACGGAGGTGAGGGAAGTGCAGCCGTTGAACGCGCCCCAAAGTATTGACGAGAGGCTTGCGGGAATGTTGATGGAGGTGAGGGCTGTGCACCTAGAGAAAACATAATACCCAATAGAATTGAGACTCTCGGGAAGCGAGATGGAGACAAGGGAAGAACAAGAGCCGAGCGCACTATGTCCAAGACTCGTTAGACCTTTTGGAAGGGAGACAGAAGTTAGTGAGGTGCAATTATAGAACGAACTGACTTCGATAGAAGTCACAACGTCGGGGATGTCAATGGCTGTCAGTTTAGAAAAATCTTCAAACGCCTCATCGGGAATAGGGTTGACGGCATAGTCCTCCGCAAAGACGACATTCTCGGTGGTTGAGGAGAATGCTTTTATGGCTGTCCAATCGACATTGTCGCCACTGAGCGTGAGGGTGTTGGTTGAGGAGTCGTAGGACCAGCCTATTCCTTTGGAGAGGGAATCGTTGAAGTAGTAACGGAGGTTCTGGGTGTCGTCGTCACCGATCCAAGTGGTGTTGGGGTCGTAGGTGAGGGTGGCTTGGTGGCGGGGGAAGACATCGTCGTAGCCTGTTGAGGTTTCGTTACTGGCATCGAGGTCATCACCAAGATAGACGACGTGCTTATTGTCGGGAGTGCCGTTGGAGAGGATTTCGACGGATGTTAGGGAGGTGCAACCGTAGAAAGCCCTTGCGCCTATTGAGGTGAGGCTTGCGGGAAGAGTGATGGAGGTAAGGGAGGTGCAGCCTTTGAACACCTCACCGTCTATTCTCTTAACACCTTTGGAGAGGGAGACGGAGGTGAGGGAAGTGCAGCCTTCGAACGCGCCCCAGAGTATTGACGAGAGGCTTGCGGGAATGTTGATGGAGGTGAGGGCTGTGCACCCAGAGAAAACATAATACCCAATAGAATTGAGACTCTCGGGAAGCGAGATGGAGCCAAGGGAAGAACAAGAGCCGAACGCACTATGTCCAAGACTCGTTAGACCTTTTGGAAGGGAGACAGAAGTTAGTGAGGTGCAATTATAGAACGAACTGACTTCGATAGAAGTCACAACGTCGGGGATGTCAATGGCTGTCAGTTTAGAAAAATCTTTAAACGCCTCATCGGGTATAGGGCTGACGGTATAGTCATCGGCAAAGACGACATGCTCGGTGGTTGAGGAGAATGCTTTTATGGCTGACCAGTCGACATTGTCGCCACTGAGCGTGAGGGTGTTGGTGGGGAGTCGTAGTCCCAGCCGGTGCCGGAGTCGTCGGCTAAGACGGTAGAGATCGTCGCGACGAACACGAGGAGCGTGGCTACGAGACGGTGAAAGAGAGTGGAAATCATAACTTGAATTATTATATGGAATTATAAGTTGGCGCAGATTGTCTGAAGCGGTGGCTACCATGGCGTGCGCAAAACTCGGATTTCCGTAAAGATACGAAAAATTTGAGTATTCTCACACAGGATTTTAGATGATGCGGATTGGAGGATTCAAAAAATACATCTCGCCTCGTGTGATTTTTATTTGCTATCTTATTTTTTCTTTAGCTTCGTCAAGTCTAATTGTTCCTACCAACAGAACCAGCTACAACCGAACAATTAGCTGAACGTGCTTAATTTATAAGAGTTTGTTCTTTAATTTGCCTCCACAAAAAAATATTACACTTTATTTAGGGGGAAGAGTTGCGGTTTCGCTCACCGTCCTCGCATGACAAAATTGTCTCAATATGGGAGACACAACAAACTTGCATGAAAAATGGACACAGAAAAGAAAAATATATTGTTGGCCATACTCAACCGATATGAGGAATTGGGCATATCACGACAGATAGACTACAACAAGTTTTATTTGTACTCGATCATCACTCACTCAACGGCCATAGAGGGAAGCACGGTTACAGAAGTTGAAGCGCAGCTGCTCTTCGATGAAGGAATAACGTCATCTAAGCGCACTATAATAGAACAGATGATGAACCTCGACTTGAAAGTGGCTTACGAGTATGGCATGAAATGGATAAAGAGCCACTCCCCAATCACGCCAGAATGGCTCATATCACTTGCCGCCAGGGTTATGGCTCACACGGGAAGTGAATACGACTCGATTGGCGGTCATTTTGACGCATCTAAAGGCGAACTGCGGAAACTAAACGTCACAGCAGGCTTTGGAGGACGGTCGTATATAGCATACCAGAAGGTGCCAAGCAGATTGGAGGCTTTCTGTGAAGAGTTGAACAAAAGGCGCCAAGCGATAGACTCCAGGGACATAGCAGCGGTTTACGAACTGAGTTTTTGGGCGCACTATGAGCTGGTGACCATCCACCCATGGGCAGATGGCAACGGCAGAGCAAGCAGATTGCTTATGAACCTGCTACAAATGGAGTTTGGCGTATTGCCGACAAAGGTGTTGAAAGAAGATAAAGCAGAATACATTCAGGCATTGATAGATACGAGGGAGGAAGAAAATGTGGATATCTTTATAGACAGCTTGACAAAGTTGCATTGCCTACACTTGAAGTCAGACATAGACCAATACGTGAAGACGACCACTGAGAAAATGGTCGATAAATCGGCTTTAAAGGAGGAGATGGCCGGGAAATGGTCGATAAAGCCATCATTGGCGGAGAAAATGGTCGATATTCTTATGTTTATGGTCGACAAGCGTGAGGTCACGACAGATGACGTCGTTAATGAATTGGGCTTCACGGGGACTACAGCCAAGCGTTATATGCGCCAGCTTACAGATTTCGGGTACCTTGAAGCGCATGGCGGCAACAAGAACCGCAGCTACAGCTTAATCAAGGACTTGGGATGATTCTCCGTCTCGGGAATTGCTGATTTATTGCCCACTAATTGCTAAGGGGTTTTGGGTTGGTTGGGGCGACGTAGTAGATGGCTTAAAGTATGATTTTGGAAGAATGGGGATATACAGAAGAAGGAGTCCCGGGCTCGGCTGATGCCGAATCCGGGACTCTCTGTTTAAGTGGCGGCTACCTACTCTCCCACGCAATGTGCGCAGTACCATCGGCGCGGGCGGGCTTAACTTCTCTGTTCGGGATGGGAAGA
>CAVDBL010000009.1:0-107359 GCA_963607345.1 Bifidobacteriaceae bacterium | reverse complement strand
GCTTGTCGATGCCGAGGGTGAACTCTTTGCCGTCGTCGCACAGGAACTGGATGTTATTCTTGTCGATGATGATTTTTTCAAGCGTGTGCATCCCGACTTCGCGGTAGCTTTCGTCCGCTTGTCCATCGTAGGCAGTTTTGCCTACCAAGTCAAATAGTGTCATAGGAATATTGTTTTTAATTGTTGGTTTCTTCTTCGTTATTTTCACTCGCCACTGCGTAGCCTATTTTAAGGAGCGAGGCGTATACATGCCCCTCGGTGTCGCAGACTTGACCATACAGCCCCCGCTCGTCGGTGTAGAGAGGGAAGCTGGCTTGAACCTTTGGCACAGCCATCTTCTTCGTCTTGGAGCGTCCCGCATTCCACCCCTCGTATATCGCCGCCACGGAGTCGTTAGCCTGCTTCAGCAGCACCGACAGCGTCGCTTGGGTCACGGCAGTATAATTGAACCCTGCGAACAGACGCTCGACCGCCTCATAGGCTGGATGGCGGCTCACGGGCGGAGTCCTCACCATGAGGAGCTTGCGCCCCCTCTTGAACTCAATCTTCATTGCCTCAATGATTTCTCGTCTCTTGCGACGTTGTTGAGCATCGTGTTGATGTCGACAATGGAGGTGTCGTCGACATGCTCGTTGAGGAGCATCTTGCCGTCAGAACCTCGACTGATAGTGAGCGTGAATGACTCCCAGTCGAGAATTGCAGTCAGCCCTACGGGGTGCGTCATCGTCCAGCCTTTAGGACTGGACAGGCACGTCCATTCGGGGGAGCCTGCAAGGTTAAATCTTGTCTGCTTGCTCATGGTCTTTTACTTTTTTTTAGGAGGGGTTATTCTGTGAACTCTGACCCCATCTGGAAGAAGTCCTGCTCTTTGTTCCAGACTTCTCGGGCGTAATCAGTGAGAATGTCATGTGCGCCATCGGGGATTAGCGTCCTCTCGTCGTCACGATGGAACCACCCGAACCGCCTCTTCTCGACGACATCAAGGACGCAATAAGACGAGTAGACGCTCACGACTGCCTTCATGCGCTGCACCTCTTCGATGCCGCAATCAAGCAGCACGACCTTTGCGTCCCCCTTTTCTTTGCGGGCGTGGAAGTAGTCAAGTATTCGTTTCACCTCGTCCTCGGAGGCGCGGAAGAAGCCGCTCTCGTCGAGAGTCCTCGACAGCCCGTCGTCCCCGAACACCTCGTAGAAGAAGAAGTCCTTGGGGGCGTACTCATTCTTAACTCTCACAAGGAACTCTTCACCGCACGCCTCTCTATACTCGTACACGGAGAGCACCTCGACCGTGAAGTTCGAGCCATCGTACGTGCCTCGGAACTGCGAACCCGCAGCCGCGATTACCCAGCTGGTTCTCGCATCACCCGTGAGCCGTAATACCGAGTCCACCATAGCCTGCGTGGCGAAGTAGCTTGTTCTTATGTCCATATCTCTATTATTATTACCCATCGTATGTGTGATGGTTCACGACGCAAAGTTAGATATATTATCTAATATACCAAACAATTAAGCATAAAAATATGATGCATTCATCACTTATTCGACTTCGAGGCGGTGACTTTAAGAGGAAGCCCCGCCTGCACCCATGCGAGGAGGGCTGCGTCCCTGGCATCCTGCGTACTCCTCTGACAATACCCGGTGACAATGCGGAGCTCGGCGGCGGTTATCTTCCTGTCCTTGCCGCTCCACATCTTGCGCAGCGGTCTCTGCTCTATGACGAGGAAGCCCAGACCCCTGCACAGCTCGACCATCTTGCGCCCCGTCTCGTGGTTTCTTCCGACCTGGTACCCTTTGGCGCACGCCAGCCGCCCCGTGTCGCTCCATCGCAGGTGCCAGTTGCCGTGGTTGAGCCAGCCAGCCTCGACGACAATCGCCACGGGGAAGCCGCCGCGGGCCGCCTCGTCTCGGAGCGTCAGGAGATAACGGGCGAGTTCACCGAACTCCATCGACCAGAGCGAGAGGGACGGGCTTCCTCCGTCCATGTCAAGCCGTGCCACGCCGCTTCGCTCCACGTCGGGGTCTATGCCGATTATCGTCTTCTTGGTAGCCATTTCCGCGCTATGTTCTAAGATTTTGTTCTAAATTTTTCCATAATAGCGGAGGTAGCTCTCTATGCTCCGCCGCCTCTCTTCGGGCAGTCCGTCCCACTCCTTGGAGTCCCTCATGGCGCACAGCTCCTTTATCCGCCCGTCCACCTCGGCGGCCTCTCTTGCCGCTTTCTCCGCCGCCTCCCTGCGCATCTCCCTCACCTCCATCTCCCGTCTGGTCACGATGAACTTGCTGATGTCGCTGCCGAGCTCCGTGGGGTCGACCGCCCCGTACACTTTTTTGCCGCACCCGCCCGTCGACCATTTGCGGAGGAACACCCACAGCTCTGAGACCTTTAGGCATGGGTACTCCTTGATTATCCCAGCCGCAAGGTTCATGCACTGCGTGCTGTCGAGCCTGCGCTCCTCTGTTAGCCCGAGCAGCTTGTTGGCGTTCATCAGCTGCATCGCCAGCCACGCCATGGCGGCTTTTATTCCGTAGCCCGTCTCCAGCATACCGAGGGTGGGCGACTTGCGGGAGAGCAGGCACTTCTCCTCCATCGTCAAAGCCCACTCGTTGAGGTTGGCTGGGCTCCACTTCTCGCAGAACTCGTCGATGTTGCGCCACTTTCTCGTCATGTCGACGACGGCGGGCGGGGCGGAGCCTTCTCTAACTGTGCATGAAGCTATACAGGAGTTCAAGGTCTCTCCTATCAGCGTCGGCACTTTGCTGTCTCTTGTTTGCATGCTTTTGTTCTTTATCCAAAATAGATTTTTTCTTTCTCAACCAGTAGCCGAAATGCAGGGCGAGCCTCATCCCGTGCTCGTCATCCTCCTTGCCCTGAAGCACCAGCTGGCCAGCGAACTCTGGGATGAGGGAAGCGGCGGTCGCCTCGTCCATGCCGCCCGACTTGCAGTTGAGTTGGAAGCGGACTTGGTCGTTGGTCATGAGCTGTCGGAGCTCGGCTTCGACGGCCTCGGTTTTCGATTTTTCATTTTGAGGGGTCATTTCGGGCTTATTTTGCCTCGGTGCTAATACTTGTACCATTTCGGCATCCGAAGCCGTTTTTTCGCCCTCTACGTTCGTTTTCGGGGCATCGTGGCGCACAAGCCGCCCTCGGGCAGCGCGCCTCGGCACATTTCCCACATAGCGAGGGGCGACTGGTTTCATTTCGGCAGCGTCGTCGTCAGAGGCCTGCAAGGCCGAAAGAGGAGCAGGTGATGATGTTATATTTATATATCCCTTAGAAAAAGTAGTTATCGTAGATAACGTCGTGCGCGTGCGAGGGCTTGTTGTTTCGCTTATTGTTTCACTCAATTGTTTCACTTTCAATTTTTCCTCCACCTTTAAGTCGTTGACTTCCTGCTTATTAGCCGAGGTTTCAACTGTTCCACTCAATTGTTTCACTTTCAATTTTTCTCCGCTTTTTTCGCTTGTCGTTTCACTCAATTGTTTCACTTTATTGTTTCGCCCCTGCTCTTCTTTCGCCTCTAAGTTGCTGACTTTCTGTTTGTTACACAGGGCGTTATTGTTTCGCTCAATTGTTTCACTCAATTGTTTCACTCCAGCACCGCCCTCGCTCCTTACGGCTTCCGTTGTAACACTTCCCTCAGAAAGCTCCGCAACAGTCACTAACATTCTGTTTCTGAAGCCCTTAGATGATGGAGACGGCAGCGTCACTTGTTTCAGTTCGAGAAGACCAGCGTCCCGCAATTTTCGCAGACGACGGAAAATGAAAGCAGGGCATTTGCCCGTCACCTCGCACAGCTCTCTGGTGGAGACCAGCAGCTGCCCACAGGATAGAGGCACACCCGCCTCTTCGCACGCCTTGACGGCCGCACGGGAACACAGCTCCAGGAAGAGCAACCGCTCAGCGGCATCTCCTCGCAGCCCGTCCCGACCGACCTTGACAAACCCAGCTCCTGCCATACCGCCCTATTTTTCGTTGACGAATGGCTTGAGGATGCCGTCCTCGACGAGCCATCTCCTTGCGGTGCTGAGCGACACGGGAAGCTCAGCCTCTATCGTGCGGAGTATCATCAAGTTGGACTTCGCCTCCTCGTTGTCACGCAGCGCGATGTACATACGTGCCACCTCCTTGCGTCTTCTCTCTCTTCTTTTTTGTTGAATTGTCAATTCCATATTTCCCTTTTTATTAAAGCATTTTAAGTTGAACATTCTGAACCCTCTTGTTGCACGTCTGGACATACCCAGCCTCGATGTCGAAGCCCACGAACCTCCTGCCGAGGGCTGCCGCCGCCTGGCACTCTGTGCCGCTGCCAGCGAAAGGAACGACGACGAGGTCGCCTGGGCGGGTCGTCATCTTTATAAGACGCTCAGTCAGCCAAGGGTCTTTCGGGGTCGCATGCCCGTACAGAACGCTGTCTGTTGCGGAGCGTGAGGAGAAGGGCAGCACGTCGTAGCACCGCTCCTCTGGCATCTTGAAGTACCTGCGCAATCGGTCTGCGCCCGTCTTCTCCGAGTTGTCTAACCAGTCGTCGTTCAGCCTCTCGTACTCTTCACGCAGTTCGGAGTATGGGCGCACGCCATCCACCCCGAGAAAGGCGGTTATTTTGCCGTAGGCTTCCTTGGTGGGCATCTGCCATTGGCTGCGGTCTGTGAACCAGTGCGCTGCCATGCACGTCCCGAGTGCCTTGTTGACATCCGTCACCTTTTTGCCGCTCCGCTGCAACAGCCCGCGCAGGTAGCTCACGACGGGCATGAACACCTGCGTCCGCATCATTCCGACAGCGAACCTGTAAGCGTCTTTCGTCCCGTCTGGGGCGGCTTCTGGCATAGCCTCGTAGATGAGGAGTCTCTCGTCGTTGCAGAACAGGTTGCGCGCGCTCTTGACGGAGGCGATGGTGTGCTGTATCCCGTTCACCTTCTCAAGGACGCAAGAGTTGACAAGGTGGAACATCTCGTCAAGGATGACCTGCGTGTACGCTATGTTGCGGTAGGAGCCGTACCACATCAGCGTGCCGGTGTCGGACAGCACACGTCGGCAAGCCTCCGCCCATTTGCGAACGTCTCGCAGGTACTCTCTGAAATCATGCCCCCACGCCTTGTCGAACTCGCCTTTTGTTTGGAAGTATGGAGGGTCGCATATTATAAGGGCGGCTGAGTGGGCCTCCAGCATGGAGAGCCCCTCAACACAGCCCAGTTGATGTGTCTTGTCTATCATTTAAGTCGGAACACTCTTGATGGCGCGCACAAACGCTCGTACTTCTTGTAGATGTCGGGAAGGTCTTTTTGTATAGCCTTGGAGTCAAGGGTGACACGCCCCTTGGAGGTTTTCCAAGTGCATACAGGGTCGAGACCTACCGTCAGGGTGTCAGCCGCCCCCATGTATATCTTGATCTCGTCCTCTAACTTCTTGCACTCGTCCGTGACGGAGGCGAGCAGCTCACGCTTCGACTTGAGGGCGAGGACGGCGTTCGCGATGTCCTCAGTGGCTGCGATGGAGCGAGCCTCGGATATCGGGTTCATCATCATCAAGTCGTCCACGGACACAGCCGCGGGAGCCTTGCCGCCCTTGATGCACTCCGTCCAGAACCAGTCAAGGCGTTCGAACATGAACTCTTGGAAGTTCTTGTCCTTGACGATGCGCTTCGTGCCAAAGTCACGCCCCCGTTTAAGCCATGCGATGGCACCCTCGTCCATCTCGGTGCAGGCGAGGAGGTACTGAACCTGGCAGAACCAGCTCTTGGGGTAGTCGTCCTCGGAGACGTCGAGCTGAGTGGTCTTGCACTCTAACAGCACCTTGCCGCCATCGGGAGTCAGGCAGATGCGGTCGGGGGAAGCCGTCGTGTACTCTCTGAAGTCGGAGCGGGCGCACCAGTCGCCTGCCGTGGTCTCGTCCACCTTGTTGCCCGTCGCCTTGGAGTAGAGCTGCGCTACAGCGTCCTCCATGAGGTGTCCGAGGAGCATCGCCATGTTCTCTTCTTTGGGCGGGATTTGCCCCGTCTTGCGGAGCCAACACTGGTAGGGGGTCTCGTAGGGGTTCACACCAAGGATGGAACCCACCTCTGAAGAGCCGATGCCGCCCTTGCGGAGCTCAAGCCACGCATCATGGGTGGCTGGGCGAATGATTGTTACTGACATTTCGTTAAATTTTAATTGTTATCATTGTTTTTCACTACTTTGGACTCCGTGACCTGCGCAGCCTCCATAACCTTGGCTGCGTCATCGGCAGTCTGCTCTTTGGCAACGTCGTCGCCCTCGACAGGCATCACGATGGACTCGTCATTGTCCGCGTAGCTCTCGTTGCCCGAAGCGTCCACGACGCTCTGGTCGTCACGGAGGGCGGTCTGCATGTCCACGCTCATCGGGCCGAACTTGCCAATAAGGAGCTTCAGCACCGTCTTCTTCGCCATCGCGTCAAAGTCTGTTTTCCACACCGACCCTCCTTGATTGAACGTCTTGGAGAATTTCTGCCCGTGGATGGCAATCTCTTCAACCGTCCAATAGCTCATCTTGCGGAAGCCGTTTGTCAACTCGAAGAATGCGAGGTAGCCCACGACCGGGGTCTGCTGCCTCTCTGCTGGCGGAAGTGCCTTGAACCTCATCTCACCGCTGGCGAAGTCCTCATCCACAATCTCACCCGCCCTTACATCCCGCACGTTGATTGTGCGATAGAGGTTGGTGCGGAGCGCGAGCTGCACGAAGCCGCGCCATCCCATTTGGAACTGCGCCCTGTTGCCGTACGGAATGACATAGGCGAAGCCGAGGTTCGGGTCGAGCGGAAGTTTCAGCGCAGTCGCCTTCAGTGCCGCGTACATTACGCCGCTCGGTTCGCACTTCTGGAGCATCGGGGCGTTGCTGACGAGGCTCACGATGTTGTTCACGAAGCTGTTCTTCTCGGAGCCCAGCACCCTTGTCAGGTAGTCTTGCGTCCTTTGCCCTGTGATGAAGTTGTTGAACATCTTCAACGGGGAGACGGGGCGTGGTGCCGCCATCGGCTGCGGAGCTGGCTGTTGCGCCCCGCCCATTGCGGTCTCGAACGCCATTGCGGCCTGCACCGCTTGATTTGATTTAGTTGTCATATGTCAACAGTTAAAATGTTAGCCTTCTTGAAGCAACGCCACGACCTCTTGTCGGTATCGTAGTAGGTCATGAGCGTGGAGTCCTCACGCCTGCGTCCGCCCGTGGTCGGCAGCTCGGATGCCATCAGCGTGCCGTGCGCCTCGCGCACCGACCCGTCCATCTTGAGATACGCGAACGAGATAACGCCAGTGCGCATATAGCGTTTAGTTTTGGCGATAAGCCAGGCCGTCTTGAGAGCCTCGCTTTTATTGTAGCCGTTATGACGAATGAGTCGCCATGCCTCATTCATTATAGCCCTGTTATCGTAGTTCATAATATCATTTATTTTACGCTGCAAATATAATGACTTTTCGGATAACCCATCACATATACGCTGACTTTCTGCAAAAAAAAAATCATCCATACCATCTTTTATACAGACGGAGAGCCTCGTCGCCATCGACCAGAAAGGAGCAGCCAGCACCCTCTTGCGTGATTGCGGAGTCAATAACGCCGCTTTCTTTTATTTGGCGAGCCTTGCTTCGGGAGCAATGGAATACCTCCATCATTCCCGCATAACCCTTTAGAACTCTGGGTGTTTTACGAACTTCCCCGAACTCGGCAAACAGCTGCCTAAGCTCGCCTGCGGTCATGTCCACTATTCTTTTTTCGTCTGGTATATTGCTTTCCATACGCAAAAAAATTACATTTGTCCGAATTGTCGTTTAATTGAATTATCGCGAATTAAGTAAAATCGAATTAGTGATGCAAGAAAATGGGAAGATTAAATAAAGAATTTGACACTTCGGGCATCGCGAAGAGGGTGCAGCTCGTCATGGCGGAAAAGGGAGTGAACCAAACATCGCTCGCCAGCCTCATCGGAATAGAGCAGAACTCCCTAAGCGTGCAGCTGAAAGGAAAGAAGATGTCCCTCGTCACGGTCTACGGCACGCTGGAGAACTTCCCCGACATATCCCCCGACTGGCTGCTTTTCGGTCACGGGGAGATGAAGAGGACGGCAGGCACGAGCATCAACATCCAACGGCAGGGAAACGTCAACAGCGTGGGGAGCGTCGTCACCCAGACAATGGAGAGACGCGCCCCGACCCCGTCATGCCAGAACTGCCACCTTGTCAACAAGCTGACCGAGCTCCTCCAGCTCGCCCTGTCCAACAGGTAGCCACAGTTCCTCACCGACCAACGCCCAAACAGCACATCTATATAAGTATGAGGAAGCGTAAAAGGCGCAACGACATACAGGGCAGTCCCGAGGGCGCAACCATCGTGTTTAAGTAACTGGCATGGAGATACCAAGAAGAGTGGCGTTCTCCATACAGGGCAAGGGGACAGCGGATGGCCTCTGTTACGTGAGGCTCCGCCTTTCCATGCCCCGACAAGGGAGGCACGAGTGGACGCTGCGCAACAAGATAGAGGCCAAGGAGTGGGATGCCGCTGGCGGATGCCCCATCGGGCGCACCAGGGCTGCGACAGCCGTGTCACGTGAGATGCGGCAGTCGGAGGACACCCTGCGTGAGGTGTTCACCAGATACGAGCTTATCGAGAAGCGCACCCCAGCCTTGTCGGAGGTCGTCAAGGAGTTCGACGAGGCGACGGGGCGCATGTCGAGCGCACAACAGGCGAGACACGGGCTGCGCCCCATCCTTGAAAAGCTCATAGAGGAGCGGTGCGCCCGCCACTCGTTGACGGACGGCACACGCAAAATATTCCACTCTCTGATGTTCTCATTGAAGAGTTATGCGCCCGATGCGACGGTGGAGGACGTGACTAAGGACTGGGTGGTCGGCTTCTCCGACTTCCTGCTTGAACAGGGACTGTGCAACAACACGATAAAGACCAAGCTCACGCTCCTTAAAATGCTGTTGCGCACAATGCGCTCTAACGGGCAGCTCCTTTCCGACGCCCCGTTGAACGCAGACATTCATCTGAGGGGCGGCAAACGGTACGAGAGCCTCGTGTTTCTGACCGTGGAGGAGCTTAAGGCCTTTGAGGCTGCCGACCTGTCAGGCTCTCCCCACCTCTCGGAGACCCGTGACGCTTTCGTATTCTGCTGCTACACGGGGCTCCGCTTCTCCGATGTCAAGAAACTCAAATGGTCGGACGTGACGGGCGGACACGTCTGCGTAGTCACGCAAAAGACCTCCACGGCTCTCACCATAGAGCTTAACGACCATTCGGCAGCCATATTGGGGAAACGCCAGCGTGGCGCGTCCGACTCGCTAATCTTCCGCCTGCCATGCGTCATGGTGGCTAACACGCACCTTAAAACGATAGGGCGGGCGCTGCATCTCGACACTCCTGTGCGGCGCGTCAAGTTCAAGGGGGCGAGGCGTGAGGAGATGGTCTTCAAGAAATGGGAGCTGCTCAGCAGCCATTGCGCCCGACGCACCTTCGTGGTGACAGCCCTGCAACTGGGCATCAGTGCGGAGGTCATCATGCGATGGACGGGACATTCAAAGTACGAGGCGATGAAGCCCTACATCTCCATCGTCGACGAGCTGAAGAGGAGGGAGATGGCTAAATTCAACGGCCTGTGAAAGCACGGATGTCTTCCCCCCGCTTTCCCCCAGAATGGCACCCCAGACAAAACCACACGAGACAAAAAACTGAATAATGCGCCCACGACAACATAGAAAAACAAAGGCAGCGCATTGTCAGGAATAATAGCTATATTTGTAGGCTTAAAATACCGAATTTCCCACTGATCCCCACAGCGGACAAGCTATACCTATGAACGAAGAAGAAAAGAGCGTCAACTCAGGAAGTTACGACGCAAGCAGCATCACCGTCCTCGAAGGACTTGAGGCTGTGCGCAAACGTCCATCAATGTACATTGGCGACATCGGCGAACGCGGACTCCACCACCTGGTCTATGAGGTCGTAGACAACTCCATCGATGAGGCCATGGCCGGATACTGCACACACATCGAGGTCGCTATCAACGAAGACGGCTCCATCACCGTTCAAGATAATGGCCGTGGCATCCCTGTCGACATGCACGAGAAAGAGCACCGCTCTGCTCTCGAAGTCGTCATGACGGTCCTCCACGCAGGCGGCAAGTTCGACAAGAACTCATATAAAGTCTCCGGCGGTCTCCACGGCGTCGGCGTATCCTGCGTCAACGCTCTCTCCGACCACATGGACGTCGAAGTCCGACGCGGCGGCAAGCTCTACCGCCAAGAATACTCCAAAGGCAAACCACTCGCCCCAGTCGCCGAGATCGGCTCCGCCGACACCACGGGCACAAGAGTTCACTTCCACCCCGACGGCACCATCTTCACCACGACAGAATACCACTACGACATCCTCGCAAAACGCCTCCGCCAGCTCGCCTTCCTCAACCGCGGCGTACGCATCTCCCTCGAAGACCGACGCACGGTCGACGCCAATGGTGAGCCCATCGAGCCAAAGAAAGAGTCTTTCTTCTCCGAAAAGGGACTCGAAGAGTTCGTCGAGTATATCAACGGCAGCAACGAGCGACTCATCCCGACACCCATCTGCATCAGCAACAACAAAGGCGCCGTCCCCGTCGATGTCGCCATCCTCTACAATAGCTCCTACACCGAAAAAATCTACAGCTTCGTCAACAATATCGACACCATCGAGGGCGGCACCCACCTCAACGGCTTCCGACGCGGTCTCACCCGCACTCTCAAGGCTTGGGGCGAGGCCAACAAAATGTTCGACAAGCTCAAGATCGACATCGACCGCGACGACTTCCGCGAAGGACTCACAGCCGTCATCTCCGTCAAAGTCATGGAGCCTCAGTTCGAGGGGCAAACCAAGACCAAACTCGGCAACAGCGAGGCCGACAAAGCCGTAGCCGATGCCGTAAGCGAGGCCATGGAGAACTTCCTCGAAGAGCACCCCAAAGAGGCGCGCCTCATCATCGACAAGGTAATCCTCGCTGCCACAGCACGCGTCGAGGCACGCAAGGCTCGCGAGACCGTCCAGCGCAAGGGCGCCATGACAAGCCTCAAACTCCCTGGCAAACTCGCCGACTGCTCCAGCCGCGACCCGTCCAAGTGCGAGCTCTTCATCGTCGAGGGTGACTCCGCAGGCGGCTCCGCCAAGTCCGGACGAAACAGCAAGTTCCAAGCCATCCTCCCCCTCCGAGGCAAAATCCTCAACGTCGAGAAAGCCCTCTGGCACAAGGCGTTCGAGAGTGAGACAATCAAGAATATCTACACAGCCCTCGGCGTCTCCGTCGGCACGGAAGACGACCCCAAGGCGCTCAACATGACACGCCTCCGCTACCACCGCGTCATCATCATGACCGATGCCGATGTCGACGGTAGCCACATCGCAACCCTCATCCTCACCTTCTTCTTCCGCTATATGCGCGAACTCATCGAGGGAGGGCACGTCTACATCGCCACCCCACCCCTCTACCTCTGCAAGAAGGGCAAGGACCAAGAGTACTGCTGGAATGACGACCAGCGCAAAGCCTTCATCCGCGCCCATGAGGGAGGACAAGGTCAAGTCGTCGTCCAACGCTATAAAGGTCTCGGCGAGATGGATGCGCAGCAGCTCTTTGACACCACTATGGACCCCAACACCCGCACCCTCCGACAGATTCATATCGAGGATGCTATCGAGTCCGACCGCATCTTCTCCGTCCTCATGGGCGATGATGTCGAGCCGCGCCGCAAGTTCATCGAAGACAACGCCACGCTTGCCAACATCGACGCCTAATCCGCGCCAACGCAAGCTGCATACACAAAAACAGACCACCCCTTGCGCCCATCCCGACGCTTGGGGTGGTCTCCGTTAATAACAAAACGACACCATCCCGAAATGCTACGACTGTTCCTGTCCTCTCTCCTCATCCTCATCCTGTGCGACGCCACGGCGCAACGCATCGTCTCCCTCATGCCCTCCGCCACATATATCGCCGCGCAAATCGGAGCCGATGCCAACGTTGTCGGGCGAACAGCCTACTGCCCAGCGCCATCATCGGGTGTCACCTCACGCATCGTAGGCGACGTCATGACGGTAAATGTCGAAGCCATAGTGGCTCTCCGCCCAGATGTCGTCATTGCGTCCAATTTCACCCAACAGTCCGTCATCAATCGCCTCAAAGCCCTTAAAATAAAGCTCGTGACTCTTTCGACGCCCAAGTCTTTTGACGAGATTTGCAGCCAGACGGTCGAGATCGGGCAACTCACAAACCACCTCCAGCAAGCCCAGTCCGTCTGCCGCCAGCAGTCCAACGCCATCGACAGCATCGCCGCCAATGTCTCATGGTCACGCGGCAAGTCAGCCTACGTCCAAGTCGGCGCACGCCCTCTATGGGGTGCCACGCCAGACTACTATATTAATGAGCTCCTCTCACGTCTCGCCATGCGCAATGTCCTGAATCTCGGCGAGGGAGGCACGTCGCGCGAGGAGGTCACACTCCGCCACCCCGACGTCGTCATCATCTCCTCCCTCGGCGGTCTGGCTTCCGAAGAGCAAGCCGCTTGGCAAAAAGCGACCAAAGCCAAGACGGTCATAGTCAACGAGAATGAACTCAGCTGCCCCACCCCACTCTTTTTCCGCCTCGCCCTCGAGAAGGTATGCAACGCCTTAAACAATTAACTCGCCCCACCCTCTTTTTCACGCTGACGGCCATAGCCCTCATCCTCACATGCTGGGTCTACGTCCGCCAAGGGCTCTCCGATGCCGATCCCGACACAGCTAATCTCATTGTCAATGAGCTACGCATCCCGCGCATGATTTGCGCCATGGGCGTCGGTGCGCTTCTCTCCATCGCCGGCGCCATCATGCAAGGTCTCTTCCGCAACCCTCTCGTCGAGCCCTACACCATGGGCATCTCGGGCGGTGCGGTCGTCGGTGTGGCCGTCGTCTTCACTTGCGGAGCCGTGGCGGCCTTTGGTGGCATGACGGTCACTCTCGGAGCCGCCATCGGTGGTCTCCTTTCCATGGTGATAGTCCTTCTCGTCCGCCGCGCTGTGGGGTACGACACCAGCGTCATGCTCATCTGCGGCATCATGGTCAGTTTCATCGCCTCTGCCGCAACGACGCTCATGCTCTCCCTCGCCACGCATGAGGATATGAGCCAAATCCTCTCATGGACAATCGGCTCTTTCAGCTCAGCAGACCCTCAAATGGCATGGCTCGCCATGCTCTCAGGAGTAATCGCAACAATAACATCACCACTCGCTGGCAACATCCTTAATGTCATGAGTTTAGGTGATTCCGAGGCTCGCTCTCTCGGTGTCGATACTCGCCGGGCAGCAGGGTGGCTCTTCTCCATCGCCACAATTCTATCAGCCATCGCCGTAGCCACAGCAGGCATCGTCGCTTTCGTAGGTATGGCAGTACCGCATCTTGTCCGCACCCTCATTGGGCAAGACAACCGCCTCGCCCTCCCCGCCTCCGGACTCATGGGGGCGCTGCTCTTGCTCGCTTGCGACTTCGTAGCCAAAGTCGTCATCTACCCTCGCGAGCTTCCTGCTGGCGCCATCTGCGCAATCCTCGGAGGTCTCATGTTCGTCTACATGGCTCTGAAATCTGGCAACAAAGGCTCATTCCAATTCTGACATTAATTACTCCCCAATAATCCGCCAACCTTAATACCCCACCCCGACAGGCAACCTATGCAAAACAACACCTCCATAATAGCCTCGCTCAACAATTTCCAAGGCGGATACACCAAGTCCAACCCCGTCCTCCGCTCGGTCTCTTTCACCCTCAGGCCTGGCACTCTCACCGCCGTCATCGGTCCCAATGGCGCCGGCAAGTCCACCATCCTCAAAGCCCTCAACGGGCAACTCCCCTTCACCAGCGGCGACGCCTCAGTCTGCTCCCACCCGATCCACTCATACTCCCCACGCCAACTCGCCCGTCTCGTCGCCTCCGCCTCTTCCATGGGAGGCGGCAACGCCTACACCGCACTCGCCTACACACTCCTCGGCAGGACACCCCACCGCGACATTCTCTCCCTATGCGACTCCGACGCCGATGCCGCCATAGCCCTCGAAGCCCTCTCCCTCATGGGCGTAAGCCACCTCGCCAACCGCCCGACCTCTCAGCTCAGCGAGGGGCAACGGCAAATGGTCTGCCTCGCCCGTGCCATCACACAATCTCCACGACTCCTCCTCCTCGACGAGCCTACAGCCAATCTCGACCCCGCCAACCAACAACGCATCCTCCGCAAGATAAAAGAAGTCACCACATCCCGAGAAATCGCCACGCTCGCCTCTCTCCACGACATAAACGCAGCCCTCCAATGGGCCGACGACGTCATCCTCATAAAAGATGGCACCGTCATCGCGCTCGGGCCAACCTCCGAAGTCCTCACCGCGCCAAACCTCTCACTCACATTCGGCGTCCCATTCAAGCAGCTCCCCGCACTCCTGCCCGACACCCCTATTTAAGACGAAACAAAAAAACACACAGCCTTTCCGATTCCAAGCAAATAATGTATCTTTGCGCGTAAAAGCGAAATAACATAAAATAGAATACAGACTGTCATGTCAAAGCAACAGGACACAGAAGAAAAGAATGTGAGAGCCACCGAAGAGGGCTTCGCAACCGTCCAGCAGGGTCTTAACAGATTCGAGCTCTTCTTTGAGGACCATCAGAAAGCCATCGGCATCTGCTTCGCCGTCATCATCGTAGCAATCGCTCTCGGCTGGCTCGTCAAGACTCAATACCTCAACCCTCTCCAAGACGAGGCTCAAAAGGAAATCTTCCAGGCGCAATACTACTTCGAGGCCGACAGCTTCAACCTCGCCCTCAACGGCGACGGCAACAGCAACGGCTTCCTCCAGATAATCGACAACTACTCCAGCACCAAGGCTGGCGAGCTCGCCAACTACTACGCCGGCGTATGCTACCTCCACCTCGGCGACTACGAGAAAGCAAAGAAGTACCTTAGCGACTACTCCTCCGACGACGAGATCCTCTCCACCATGGCCGTCGGTCTCATCGGCGACGCCGAAGTAGAGCTCGGCAACCTCGACGCCGCCGCCTCCCAGTTCAAGAAGGCAGCCGCCAAGGGCAACAAGGTCACCGCACCCATCTTCCTCGAGAAGCTCGGCGCAGTCTATGAGAAGCAAGGCAAGGCAGCCGAAGCTGTCGACACCTACACCAAGCTCAAAGACTACCCCATGAGCTCACAAGCCCAACTGGCCGACAAGCTCATCAACTCTGTCAAGAAATAATACCCCACAAGGTCATAATACAGAAGACAAGAGCCGCCCGACCAATATCCACGGGCGACTCTTGTCCTCTTCTTTTTCTACTCAACCTCACAAACACAGACTGATAAAACTATGGCAAGCAGCCTGAAAAACCTGTCGGACTACGACCCCAAGAAAGTCCCCTCCGCGGAAGACATGCGCTTCGGCATCGTCGTCTCCGAATGGAACAACAACATAACCGACGAGCTCCTCAACGGCGCCGTCGAAGCTCTCGTTAAGCACGGCGCAAAAAACGGTAACATCGAGATCTTCCATGTCCCCGGCAGCTTCGAACTTATCGCTGGCGCAAAAATGATGCTCCGCAAACACAACCCCGACGCCATAATCTGCCTCGGCTCCGTCGTCCGCGGAGACACGCCACACTTCGACTACGTATGCCAAGGCACCACGCACGGCATCGCCGAGCTCAACCTCCAATACGACATCCCCTTCATCTTCGGACTCCTCACGACCGACAACATCCAGCAAGCTCTCGACCGCTGCGGCGGACGTCTCGGCAACAAAGGCACCGAGTGCGCCATAACCGCCATCAAAATGGTTGCGCTCAACAAACAATAATTCCACCATGGGCGCCGTTAAAATCCATGCATTTTACCACGCCCCACGTTGAAAAAAGAAGCATAGTTATTAATTTCGCACCAGTATAATACTAACCCGAAATGGTAAAAATAACTTTCCCAGACGGCAGCTCCCGCGAATACGAGGCAGGCGTGACCGGCATGCAAATCGCCGAGTCCATCAGCCCGAAACTCGCCAAAGAGGTGCTCGTCGCAAGCGTCAACGGCCAGTTGTACGACCTGACGCGCCCCATCAATGAGGACGCTAACCTCGAACTCCACAAGTGGGACGACCCACAAGCAAAAAAAGCTTTCTGGCACTCCTCCGCCCACCTGCTCGCCGAGGCCCTGCAAGCCCTCTACCCGGGCATCAAGTTCGGTTTCGGACCAGCTACTGAAAACGGCTTCTTCTACGACGTCGACCCCGGCCAGGGCAACTCCATTAAAGAAGGCGATTTCCAGACAATCGAGAAGAAAATGCTCGAGCTCGCTCGCCAAAACAACGAGTTCGTCCGCCACGAAGTCTCCAAAGAAGAGGCAATAAAGATCTTCTCCGCAACAAACCAGACCTACAAGATCGAGCACATCAACGATCTCGACGAAGGCACCATCTCCACCTACACCCAAGGCTCCTTCACCGACCTCTGCGCTGGACCTCATATCCCCAACACCGGCTTCATCAAAGCCATCAAACTCACCGCCGTAGCCGGCGCATACTGGCGTGGCAATGAAAACAACCCACAGCTCACTCGCATCTACGGCGTCACCTTCCCCAAGCAGAAGATGCTCGAGGAGTACCTCACCATGCTCGAAGAAGCCAAGAAGCGCGACCACCGCAAGATCGGCAAGGAGATGAAGCTCTTCGCCTTCTCCGACCGCGTCGGCGCAGGTCTCCCTCTCTGGCTGCCCGATGGCGCAAGACTCCGCCGCCGCCTCGAAGAGTTCCTCCGCGACGTCCAGGAGAGCTACGGCTACATTCCCGTCATCACCCCGCACATCGGCAACAAAGCCCTCTACGTCACCTCTGGTCACTACGCCAAGTACGGCAAGGACAGCTTCCAACCCATCCATACCCCAATCGAGGGCGAGGAGTACCTCCTCAAACCTATGAACTGCCCTCACCACTGCGAAATCTACCGTACCGAGCCTCGCTCCTACAAGGACCTCCCCCTCCGCTACGCTGAGTTCGGCACAGTCTATCGCTACGAGCAGAGCGGCGAGCTCCACGGCCTCACCCGTGTCCGCGGCTTTACCCAAGACGACTCCCACATCTTCGTCCGCCCAGACCAGATAAAAACCGAGTTCGAGAAGGTGATGGACATCATCCTCTACATCTTCCGCACCTTCAACTTCACCCAATACACCACCCAAGTATCCCTCCGCGACCCCAACAACCGCGAGAAATACATCGGCTCAGACGAGAACTGGGAGAAGGCAGAGGCCGCTATCATCGAGGCCTGCAAAGAAAAAGGCGTACCCTTCGTCGAGAAGACTGGCGAAGCCGCTTTCTACGGCCCGAAACTCGACTTCATGGTCAAGGACGCTATCGGACGTGAATGGCAGCTCGGCACAATTCAGGTAGACTACAACCTCCCTGAGCGTTTCGAACTCGAGTACGTCGGTGCCGACAACAAGCCACACCGCCCCGTAATGATCCACCGCGCCCCATTCGGCAGCATGGAACGTTTCGTCGCAGTCCTCATCGAGAACACCGCAGGCAAATTCCCCCTCTGGCTCACGCCTAACCAGGCCATCGTCCTCCCCGTCAGCGAGAAGTACAACGACTACGCCGACAAGGTCGTCGACCAGCTCAAACGCCTCGGCGTCCGCACCATCGTCGACAACCGCAACGAGAAGATCGGCCGCAAAGTCCGCGACAACGAGCTCAAACGAATCCCCTACATGCTCATCGTGGGCGAGAAAGAGGCTGCCGACGGCACCGTCTCCATCCGCAAACAGGGCGAGGGAGAGCAGGGAACTGTCACCATCGCTGAGTTCGCTAAGAAAATCAACGACGAGTGCTACGAGCTCCTCAACGCCAACAAACTCGACCCAACAAAATAATTATTAGCAATCTATCTTGATTTCGGGCAAGGATATGCATTGGATTATCAAATCGTTGCGTATCTTTGCACCGAAATTATCATAAACAAACAAGAGTCTTAACGCATAGTGAATACCCCCACCAACAACAATGGGCGTCCTGCCGGCAACGGCGGTAATGGCGGAAACTATCAAGGTCGCAGGGCTCCTCAACAGCCCGAACCAGAACACAGGATCAACAACAAAATCCGTGTGCCTAAGGTGCGTCTCGTAGGAGAGAACATCGAAAACCCTGGAATATTCTCCATCCAAGACGCCATGAAACTGGCCGACGAGATGGAACTCGACCTCGTTGAGATCTCCCCAACAGCCGATCCCCCTGTCTGCCGAATCCTCGACTACCAAAAGTTCCTCTACCAACAAAAGAAGAAACAAAAGGAAATCAAGGCTAAGCAGGTCAAGACCGTCGTCAAGGAGATCCGTTTCGGTCCGCAAACCGACGACCACGACTACGACTTCAAGCTCAAGCACGCCCAAAAGTTCATCGAGGAGGGTTCCAAAGTTAAGGCCTACGTCTTCTTCCGCGGTCGTTCCATCCTCTTCAAAGAGCAAGGCGAGATCCTTCTCCTACGCTTCGCCAACGACCTCGAGGATGTCGCCCGCGTAGAGCAGATGCCCGTCCTCGAAGGCAAGAGGATGACAATGTTCCTCGCGCCTAAACCAAAAAAGAACTAGAAAAGCCTAGTCTTGTCATTATAAACAAACCGGTCACGCTGGAGCAAGGTGAGCCAAGTCCATCAAGACAAAGCCCCAAGGCAGCACGGCTGACCATAAGAGCAAATCGAAATGCCTAAAATGAAAACCAACTCGAGCGCTAAGAAGAGGTTCACCCTCACTGGCTCGGGCAAGATCAAGAGAAAGCACGCCTACAAAAGGCACATCCTCACCAAGAAAGAGACAAAGCAGAAGCGCAACCTGACCCACGCCGGTCTCGTTGACCAGACCAATGTCCGTGAGGTTAGGCTCCTTCTCCACATCTAATTCAATTTCAGGGCAAGGAATTCGGTAAATTTTGGAACCGCCACCTGCCCACTTTTTAAAGCTGTTCGCCTGGCATCCAAGACACAACACCTTTGTGCGCCAGGCCTACTTAATCAAAACAAAAAATGCCAAGATCAGTAAACCACGTAGCTTCCCGCGCAAGGCGCAAAGCTATCCTCAAACTCACCAAAGGTAACTTCGGTCGTCGCAAGAACGTCTGGACCGTTGCCAAGAACACCTGGGAGAAAGGCCAGACCTACGCCTACCGCGACCGCAAGGCTAAGAAGCGCGCTTTCCGCGCTCTCTGGATCCAGCGTATCAACGCCGCAGCTCGCATGGAGGGCATCTCCTACAGCAAGCTCATCGGCCTCATCAACAAGCAGAACATCGAGATCAACCGTAAGGTCCTCGCCGATCTCGCTGCCAACCATCCCGAGGCTTTCAAGGCTGTCGTAGCTAAAGCCAAAGAGGGCGCTAAGTAGTCTTAGCCTCCACTACCCAGAGTTCAAAAAGACAAACCACTAGGCTTAATATAGCAAGCCCCGCAATGCTCAGGCATCTGCGGGGCTCGCTGTTTCACTATGCCTCACCGTGCGCACGCCACCCCTCCCCCACCCCCTATTTTTGTCCGACAATGCGCCATTATTTCTTTGGAACAGCCACAAAAAATTCGTATCTTGCACAACTGGCAGGCATAAATCCCCTTCCTGACACATTTCCCTACAATAACCTAATAAACCAATTTAAAATGAAGTCCTTAAAAGCTCTCCTCCTCGCCGCTCTCTCGGCTATGTTCCTCTCCAGCTGCGGATACAATGACATGGTCGAAAAACAAGAAGCCGTCGAGTCCCAATGGGCACAAGTTGAAAACGTCTACCAACGCCGAGCCGACCTCATCCCCAACCTCGTCGCCACCGTCAAAGGCTACGCCTCCCACGAGAGCGAGACCCTCACCGCCGTCGTCGAGGCCCGCTCCAAAGCCACAAGCGTAACAATCGACGCCAGCAACCTCAACGAGGAGACAATGGCCCAATTCCAAAAGGCACAAAGCGACCTCAGCGGCGCACTCAGCCGACTCATGGCCGTCAAAGAAGCATACCCCGACCTCAAGGCCAATGAGAACTTCCTCGACCTCCAAAGCCAACTCGAAGGCACTGAGAACAGAATAACCGTCGAGCGCAAAAAATTCAACGAAGTCGCACAAGACTACAACACCTACATCCGCAAATTCCCCAACAACATCATCTCCAGCATCTTCAGCTTCAACGCCAAACCTTACTTCAAAGCCGAGGAAGGCAGCGAGAAAGCACCTAAAGTCGAATTCTAACACCCGACATGTCAGACAAGATTTTCGACAAGCAAGCATGCCTACGCATTGAGAAAGCTATCGAGCAAGCCGAGACGAACACCAGTGGCGAGATCCACGTCCACGTCGCTAAACACTCCAAACCCCAAGTCATCGACTCCGCCATAGACACCTTCAATGAGCTCGGAATGCAGAACACAAGGCTCCGCAACGGTGTCCTCTTCTTCTTCGCCACCAAAGACCGACGCTTCGCAGTCATCGGTGACAAAGGAATAAACGACATCGTAGGGCAAAACTTCTGGGACGACATCGTCAAGACCATCTCACAAGCCTTCGCCGACGGCACGCCTATCGACGGCATCTGCCAATCCATCCTCCTCTGCGGCGACAAGCTCCGACAATACTTTCCCCCACAGCCCGACGACACGGACGAGCTGCCCAATGAGGTCTCTTTCTCACAATAGCCCAAGCCAGAGCATGAAAAAGACAACCATCATAGGCTCCCTCAGACATCTCGCGTCTCTCACGCTGACCCTCATCGCCGCACTCCTCCTCCCCATTGTGGCGACGGCTCAGATCCCCGACCCGCCAGCTGTCCCGACGCTCGTCAACGACTTCGCGCAACTCCTCTCCTCTACGCAAAAAGCCGACCTCGAGCACAGACTCGTAGCCTATGACGACTCAACATCCACGCAGATAACCGTCATAACGGTCAACGACCTCGAAGGTCTCCCTATCGCCGAATACGCTCAGGAGCTTGGCGAAAAATGGGGCGTCGGAGCCAAAGGCAAAGACAACGGCGTAGTCCTCATCGTCAAGCCCAAGACGAGCGACTCAAGCGGCGAGGCGTTCATAGCCCCAGGCTATGGTCTCGAAGGCGCGCTCCCCGACATCACCTGCCGCCACATCGTCACCGACCGCATGATCCCTCTCTTCAAAGAGAATGACTACGCAGGAGGCATAAACGCTGGTGTCGAAGCAATAGCGCAAGCAGCCATAGGCGATTTCCACGATGCCCGACAATACGACGATGATGACGTATACGTCACCGCATGCTTCTTTTTCGTCGCCCTGCTGCTCATCATTCTCTACTTCACAGGTAGCTGGTACGTCGATAGGTACAAGAAGGCCAAGACAAGACGTGAGAAGATCACGACGACAATGACTTTCTTCTTCATCCTCGCCTCCATCTACACAACCCTCACGGGTCTCTTCTTCCGCATCCTCATGGTCTTAGGCACAAGGAGCGGTAGTTCTGGATCCTCTTCCCGAGGCGACTCTTTTGGCGGCTTCGGAGGCGGCTCCTTCGGTGGTGGCGGCGGTGGCGGCAGATGGTAACACCCCCACCCCATCAACAGTCTAAGGCACGTTCCCCACAAGGATACGTGCCTTTTTATCCGCACTTTTTTCTTGTATAACCAGTGTCAATTCACTGTATATGCGACAACCTTAAACCAAGATATTATGGCATTTGTTACAGATGTGAATGGCAAACTGGCCGAGGCTTTCGACCTGATAATGCGAAAAGAGTTCGCCTTTGACATTATTGAAGGTCGCAAGAGGATTGAGTTCCGCAACATGTCTCAGTTCTACATCAGACGCTTCTTAAATATAAGCGGCAAGGGCAAGGACGAAAAGTGGACGTTTAAGGGCACAAGCTATATCCACTTCCATGACTATGGCAACACTTGGTTTTTGGATGTGCGCATCTGTGATGTATGTTTATTAGACCTCTCCAAAGAGAGTCTGGACATCATGCACGAATACGGGCACCATGAATTTGACGAGATGGCGAAAGAGTGCAAAGAAGACGAGGTTAATATGTTCGGTCTTGTGATTGAGAGCATATTGGGGACTTCCCTCGTAAATCTTTCAGACATAGAGGCGGGCGGCAAAGTCAAAGTCGCTCCACTCATCCCGTAGGGATTGAGCAAGATTTACAGCTCCAACGGCAATGTAGTCACGACAAAAACTACGATGAACCGCACTGGCTCTGGTAGCCGACGAGTAGCAGCGTAGTTCACGCCCCACCTCCTTGTCCGCAAGTGAATGAGCCGTTGGGAGCGGGACGGGCTGAAAACCATGCCACGGGACAACGGCAGAAATATTGGAGTTTTTTTCTAAAAGCGATAAATAAAAAAACGAAGCGTCATCTTGGCGTTTAAGACCAAGATGACGCTTCACAATACCGCTATTTTTCAACTTTTTCTCTACTCGCTCCTCTCACGAGTTGAAGTTCTCAATCGTCACACATCAACCTCTCCAAGCTCCTTTACCAAATCCGCATACAGCTTCACCGACCCTATCGTCCGCTTGTCACCTATCACGATAAGCTGCTCTCGCGCACGGCTCAACGCAACATTCAGCTTCCGATCCACAATCGCCCCGTCAGCCTCAACATATTGGCTCTCTTTCAAAAACTCCAACTGCCCGAATGACGACACCGTGAAGCCATATATGACAATCTCCCTCTCGCTTCCCTGCAATCGCTCCACCGTGTCGATCGTCATGTCACGCGCCATGGCTGTCAACTCTTCGTCGCCAAAAGTCAACAGGAGCAACTGCCCTCTTATCGCCGTTATCTGATTTCTATACGGCACCACGATTCCTAATGTCGTGTCCACCCTCAACTTCTTGCCAGCATTACGCCATACAATCAAGGCGTCCTTCGCCACTCGCGCCACAATCTTCGCCTCTTTCATGTTCACCTTGCCCTGTTCATCTACAGCATTATCTCCAGCCTCCTCCTTGTTCGAGTGCGAATCGATAAACATCGTCCTTCTCGACGCCAATTCGCGCCGTAAATTGTCACGATAAGCATCTGGTTTCAAGTCGAGCGCACGCTTTTGATGTTCCAATGGTATGGCTTTCAACGTCCCACCATAAAAATGCTTGTTGCAGAAAGCCGCCACCTCGGGGTGCATCCTGCCATGCCGCGTAAGCCGATACACAAGCGACGCGTCGTCTCCATAACGCCTTATCATCCTCCCGAAAAACGACTCTCGCGTATCAACAAGCCCTATCGCCCGAAGTTCCTTATCGACCACGACGCTCTGCTCCCGACGCTGCTGCACGACAGCAGGCAACTGACGCTCGTCGCCAATCAGCACGAATCGCCCAACGCTCGGGACGCTCTCCGAGCATCCAGTTTTCGTTGTCGCGGACATGACGCCCAAAATCGACGGCTCCAATATCTGCGACGCCTCGTCGACAATGGCCAAGTCGAACCGCTTGACCTTGAACAGCCCGGTCGAGCAGCCAATCGACGATGTCGTGCCTACAATTATCCTGGCATCCCTTATCTTTTCCCTCACTTCATTTACATTCTTAAATTCTATCATCGAGAGCAGATGCCCCCAATATTTCTCATCGCACGAATACATAGGTCCTATCCTCAAATATTCCAATCCGTCTTTCTCCAACTTCGAGCATATCTCGTCAACAGCCCTGTTCGTATAAGACAGCAGCAGCACAGCATGCCCCTCGTGCGCCAGCTCTTCCCTCAAGATGCTCATCAAACCAAATGATGTCTTACCCGTTCCCGGAGGGCCCACCAGAAGGAACAGGTCTTTTGCCGCCATTTCGCGCTCAACCATCTCGTTCATCACGCCATGGTCAATCAGTCTCTCTACGTCCGTGTCAACTTTCGGCTTCCGCTCTGCCAACACCAGTTGCCTGCGCTCCTCAGTAGTCCATAAGAAAGACATCACCTGCCTGCTCAATCTCGCATTCGTCGATGCGCTCATGTCATGCTCCATGACCCACATCCGCCCCGCAGTCTCAAAATAGTTTCTCGGCATAGGGCGTCTCATCTTGACCCTGTACGCCGTCCCGTCCTCTTCTGCCATGACATCCAGCAACGTGGACTTTATGACAAGTGAGGCACGCACGTCGGGCTCTTCGCCTTCCCCATAATCGTATATCATCACGGAATCGCCCTTCCTGAAGTTAGGCATGGTCGTTGTCTTGTCGTCTTCTGGGGCATACAATACGACTATGCTTCCCTCATCAGTATCATACAGCGCATCCTCCTCGTCTCTGTCCAACCTTCTGAATTCCAATTTCACGACACACTCTCCCGCCTCTTCCCTCTGCTCTGCCGCCATAGTCCATACCGATGCGAAGCCCTCCCTTCCGTGCATAGCTCCGCCAAGCCTGCTTATGATATCCTCCCTCTGCAAGAATGAGAGCATCTCCATCACGTATGCGCGCTCCACGCCCTTGGCGTTTTGTATCGAGTCCAAGAAGCCCCCAATTTGTGGAGCTATATACCTACCCCACAGGTTGTCACTCACTTTCTTTACCCGGAACTCGCCCACGGTCCATGACATCAATTCCCCTTCCAACGCCTTCCTGCTCATGAATCTCATCTGCACCCTCACTATCTCGTTCCTCATCTCCATTATAGACTTCCCCGTAGATTCTGACCATTTTGAACCTCCTCTCAAGAGTCCCTCTCTGACTTTATATTTTGAGTACAAGAAGAAGTATGCGTCTCTCACGTCATCTCCCTTCCCGTAACAAATGTCCATCATCATCATGTATATCAGCAACTGCACATAATGTTCCAATTTCGCCCCATTCGAATAGTAGTCCTTTTTCCCAGATTTCTGCTCCAATATCATTTTCCAATCTGTCTGCATCAAGTCCGCACGTCCCTGAAATCCTATCGACGCACCTATCAGCGTAACCTCCGTCATCGCCTTTTGAACGTCAATAATTCCCTCAGCCGCCATGGTTTTCAACGCCTCATTCACGTTTCTCTGCTGCTCCTTTGCTTCTTCGTGCCATTTACCGTCTATTCCTTCCGTCGTGGCAAGACTTAATGCGTTGCTCCTAAAGAACAATTTTGCGCTCCTGCCATAGTTCTCCGTCGGTTCGGCTCCATGCCTCATCGCCACAAGCCCCTCGTCAAGAAACAGGCTCGCCATATTACCCATTATTATGTGCTCCGTCACCGAGTCTGGCCCCCATTTGTTTATGAACGACATCCTGTAATCGTTGGTCGTAGGTGCGAAACATGATGCCACAGTCGTGGAATCCACCAGATAATCAGGCTCATACACAACAAAATTCAGTTTATCGCCATAATACACAAGTCCTAACATTGTTCCTTTCTTCAACCATCCTTTCATATACCCGAACTCGCTCAAATCCAATGTCATTGCTTCCTCGCCATCAACCTCCTCGACAATCACGCTACTCATGTCGTCACCCTTCGTCACGCATACCTTCATGGTCCTATATGCATTGCCTGTCTTTCTCGCGCCAAGCCTCTTCCCTCCTCGTCGCCCACTTCCCTCATATCCCGTAGCCGCACCCGTAGCCATTATCTCCAGCAACGCCCGCATCGCCCACATGTCGCCCTCGGTGTCCTCTCCCAATTCCGCCTCCAACTTCTCACAATACCTGCATTTCATCCTCAGTCGCCTCAACGCTCCTGAATATCCACCTTCGACATTCCCAATAACATACTCCATCTGGGCATATGCGCCTGCCAAAACGTACGGCACGTCCGCCGTCAGCAACCGCAGAACCTCGCACAAGATGGTGTTCAACTTCTTATAACGGCTCTTTAAAGGCATGACTTCTGCCACTGCCTTGACGCGTGCCTCATACTCGGCAACCAAATCACGCGGATATAGTCTCGTTTTGTTCATATAACCACAAAAGTAACAACACTGCTTCCCTAACCGAAAAAATTTCTATACATTTGAGTTCATTAAATAGAAATAATAAACACAACCATAATGGAAGACAAGGAACTGATAAAAGCCGTCGAGGCTAAAGCGCAAGCTTGGCTCGATGGTCAATATGACGAGAAAACCAAATCTGAAGTCCGCGCCATGATGGAGTCCGCCGACAAGAGCGCGCTCATCGACGCTTTCTATAAGGACCTCGAGTTCGGCACGGGCGGTCTCCGCGGCAAGATGGGCGCAGGCAGCAACCGCATGAACATCTATACCGTCGGTAGCGCAACCCAGGGACTCTCCAACTACCTCAACCGCGAGTTCGCATCTCTCAAGCAGATCAGCGTCGTCGTCGGTCATGACTGCCGCAACAACAGCCGCCTCTTCGCCGAGACGGTCGCCAACATCTTCTCCGCTAACGGCATCAAGGTCTACCTCTTCGACGGTCTCCGCCCAACGCCTGAGATGTCCTTCGCCATCCGACAGCTCGGTTGCCAGAGCGGTGTCATCATCACTGCATCACACAACCCCAAAATCTACAACGGCTACAAGGCCTATTGGAGCGACGGAGCGCAAATCATCGCCCCACACGATAAGAACATCATCGACGAGGTCAACAAGATCACCCAGGTCAGCCAAATTAAGTTCACCGGCAACCCCGACCTCATCGAGATTATCGGCGAGGAGCTCGACGCCAAGTACATCCAAAACATCAAAGCCTGCGTCCTCGACGCCGACCTCATCAAGCGTCAGCACGACATAAAGATCGTCTACACGCCTATCCACGGCACAGGCCGCCACATCATCCCGCGCACCCTCGCAGCAATCGGCTTCACAAATGTCGTCCACGTCCCTGCACAAGACGTCATCTCCGGCGACTTCCCAACCGTAGCAAGCCCCAACCCTGAGGAGCCTGCCGCTATGGCCATGGCCATCAAGAAGGGCGAGCAGATCGATGCCGACATCGTCATGGCTTCCGACCCCGATGCCGACCGTATCGGCGTTGTCGTCAAGAACGACGAGGGCAAATACGTCATCCTCAATGGCAACCAGACATGCCTCATCCTCACGTGGTTCCTCCTCAACCAGTGGAAGGAGTCGGGCAAGATCGACGGCAAGCAGTTCGTCATCAAGACCATCGTCACGACCGAGGTCATCAAGGAGATGGCCAAGAAATATGGCGTAGGCTTCTACGACGTCTACACCGGCTTCAAGTGGATCGCCGCCAAAATCAAGGAGCAAGAGGGCAAGACCAAGTACATCGGCGGCGGTGAGGAGAGCTTCGGCTACCTCCCCTACGATGCCGTGCGCGACAAGGACGCTCCAGCTTCCATCGCTCTCATGGCGCAAATCGCCGCTTGGGCAAAGGACAAGGGCATCAAGCTCTACGACCTCCTCAAGCAGATCTACGTCGACTTCGGTTTCTCCAAGGAGAAGATGATCTACATCGTCCGCGAGGGCAAAGAGGGTGCAGACCAGATTCAAGCTCTCATGAAGGGCTACCGCGAGAATCCTCCTGCCACCATGGGCGGCTCTAAGGTCGTCATCGTCAAAGACTACCAGAACCTCACACAGAAGGATCTCCGCACCGGCGAGGTCACCAAGCTCGACATGCCCGCTACAAGCAACGTGCTCCAGTACTTCACCGAGGACGGCTCCAAGGTCTCCGTACGCCCATCCGGCACAGAGCCTAAGATCAAGTTCTACTTCGAGGTCAAGGGTGTCATGAAGTCCACAGCCGACTGGGCTGCCGCCAATGCTCAAGCCGACACTCGTATCGAGCAGGCCGCCAAGGACATGAAGGCCATCTAAGCATCACGATCCTCCCCACATACCAATAGAAAGGGACGCCTTGCGGCGTCCCTTTTCTTTTTTCTCTTTCAGCAAGCTGCCGTCGACATAGCAGCTCACGGCTTGCACCTCTTACGCCATCTTATGGCAAATATGCGTATAGTCGCAATATGAGCAATTCCTGCTGACGGTCGTTTGGGTGAATGGCGTGGCAGGGTCGAGAATCTCGTTGATCTTCGCTTCAAGCATGGCGTCAAACTCCTTCTCGAAATCTCCTGTGTAGACGACTGTTGTTTTATCTTTATCGCCAATCTTGGCGACACGACTCTCGCGCGAACCCTCTGTTTTATGGATGAACTTAAGTGCGATGACATAAGGTGTCAAGTCATTTTTGACGCCAACAGCGTGCCTGAGCATGTAGCAGTATATGAGTGTCTGCGTCAAGGCCTTCACCTTCTCGTGGTTTTCGGGCGAGAAAAGTTCCTCTATCGACTTTATCGCTATGGGTGTCTTGTCGCTACCAGTCTTATAATCAGCTACGAAGAGCGATGTCTCATCGGGCTCAAAATGCTGACGGTCTATCGTTCCCGTGAGATGTGCCTTGCGACCTCCTGGCAACGGGACTTCGCAATTTATCTTCATCTCCGTTTCTGTTATTCTCGTGTCATTTATCTCCGTCTTGATGGTCTGAATCACAAGGTTTTGGATAATCTTGAACGTCAAGATGTTGCGCCCTCCAAGGTCACCCTCCGTTCTGAGCGCGCTGTTTTTCATTGTCTTGGCAAATTCCGAGATGATGAGGTCGTCAAGGGCTTGCGCGTTTTTTATCGTGCTATCCTTAAATTCTTGCGTGATGGTGCGCCACTTCTCTCCTGGCGCCTTTTTGTAGAGAGCCTCCATCACCGCATGATATATGAGGCCAAGTTGCCTGTTGTCAGCCTCTTCCGTTATCTCATCATCGACGTCGAGGTGTGCCACCTTGCGCAGGAAGAATTTCAGTGGGCACTTGATATAGTCGCTTATTGAGGTGGGCGACAGCGTGAGGCTGTCAGACAGAAGGTCAGCAACGACTGTCTTGTCCACGGATATTGGTACATCCTTAGGGATTTTTATGTTTGGCTGGGCGGAAAATGTGTCGACATGCTGACGGCGCAACATCTTCATTTGGAGGACGTAACGGCTCACCTGCGTAGGTCGCGACGACGACGCGTTCTCGTTGACCGGCTGTATCATAGTTAGCTTCTTCGCCCTGCTCTTTAGTCGATAGAAATAATAGTTGTACGTACTATCCCGATCTTCCGACGTCGGCATGTTGTTATTTCGCCTGATGACGATAGGGATCATGCTTTCCGTAGCAGGTGCCTTATGTGGCCACTTACCCTCCGTCATGTCAAGAATTGTGACGTCGTCAAAGTCCACGGCTCGCGTCTCAAGGATGCCCATCAACTGCAAACCACCAAGAGGCATGCCCTTGAAGTCGACCTTCTGCTGGTCTATCATGGTGCATAAGACGTATAGCAACATGCGAGCGTCTTGTATGTCGTTGATGACGAGGGCTATCACGGTCGTGAGCTTTCGTGTGACCTTCAATGCCTCCCAAATGGTCTCACGGTCAAGCGTCGCCCCAGAGATGTGAGCATAATGGCTAAGTATGGTGTCGAAGATGCTCGTGACGTACGAGACGACATCATGCGGCTGTATCTTTTTGAGTATGAGGCTCGTGAGAGGCAATGCCGCAAGCTCCGCCTCGTCAGGCGACACGAAACTCATGTTGCGAGTTATAAGTGCCTGAACCGCCTCCCTTGTGGCGTCAAGTCCGTCGGCCGCGGTGACGTACGGGTGGCGCAATATGGCGAGGACGGTCTGCGAGCTGAAGAGCAACTTGCCGTCGCGTTGACGGATGTTGAGCGGGCTTTGCAGGTCGGCAAGGAGGTGGGCAAGTCCGGATATGTTGGTATATCTGAGGTCATAGCCCATCGTGACGTTGATGTTTCCTACAATGTCTGTCGGAATGACGCTTAGCACGGGGAGAAGCATCTGCTCGTCGGGAATGACGATGACGCTCCGTTGGTAGTCCCGCTTCGACGACTGCTTGCGCTCGTCGGGTGTGGCGTCAGCTTGTGTCATCGTGCCAAGCATCTCCGAGGCTACAACCGACGCTTGCGTCTGCGGGTAGGTTGTCGTGATGAGGCTCACCTTTTGGCGTTCCGGTGGTGTCTCACGCGGCGGCATGAAGGGAAATGGAGCAGGATATTTCTTCACCCATTTGGCCACGGCATACCCGGCTCCATAAATATTGTCAGCCTCGGCAGGCTCAAGCATCCATGGCTGATAATCCCAAAAGAATTGCGCACGCTGCGCCTTCTGCAAACGGGTCATGATGGCATCTTCCGCACGTGAAAGCAGGCTGAAACCGATAAACACATACTGCTTGTCCAGATTGTCCCAATTTTGCGGCATGACGTCCTCCGCCGCATCTCGATACAGCATGGCAGGATACGCAAGTCCTTGGAGCCTAAGTCGATCACGAAAGGTTGTATATAGTTGCTCCATCCTTCCGTATGTCTCAATGAAACGCTTATGAACCTTTCTGGTCTCACCCGTCGGCGTCTGTTCCTCCGTAAACGTTACATTCCAAAATTCCTCTATCGCTTTGCGCTGACGCTCTGAGATATAACTCAAGTCGTCCGACAGTTTGTGCCATTCTGTAACGTTGCGATAGATGGCAGGAGCCGCCGCAAGGCTGTTGTCAATATCTTGAAAGTCATTGAGTATGACATTAGCCCACGAGTAAAACGTCTCAAATCTCAGCGGCTGCACATCCTCGGGTAGAATGGACTTGTATGTGTCATACAATTGGCATTTCAAAGTGACGGGGTCAGCTATTTGCAAGTTCGACCCGCGCAAAAGGAGGTCTGCCAATGTCGTTGTCTGAAGTCCAAGGATCACGTGCGGTTTATGAGCGCGTTGCAATACTGCCAACTGCCGGCTTATGGCGTCAGCGAAGAAAACGCTCGAACGATGATTTGGAAATACGAATATGGTGTCTTGCCACTTTTGTTGCGGTAATTGGCGAATGAAGTATTTGGCTACGGATTTAAGAAAGTCCATGGTTTTTAATTGGGGTTACTTTTTCTGCAATGTGATAAAGGTATGGATTTGAATGCTGATATGCAAACATGCAGATATATGCACGACCTACCACAGGCAAGAACGCCCAATCCTTAGGTATTATAAGTAAATTGGGCTTAAAAAATGAAAATCGTAAGACAAATGGGTTGTAATATTAAATGATTAGTTATATTTGCGGCATCTAACCAATGAATTAAAACCTATTAGACTATGAAGAAACGTTGGATTATTTCTTTGGCCATCATGGTGTTGGTGGGTGTGCTCGGGGCCTTCATGCCCGAGCAAGCTGGCTTGTGGGAAATGTCAGACAACATTAACACCGCCGACCTCGCCTGGCTTATTACGGCCACAATCTTCGTCCTGATGATGACTCCTGGTCTGTCGTTCTTCTACGGCGGCATGGTTCGTAAGAAGAACATCATCTCGACAATTTTGCAGAGCATCATCGCAATGGGCATCGTGTCCGTCCTTTGGGTTGTGGTATGCTTCAGTTTGTCATTCGGCGACGACATCGGCGGCATAATAGGCGACCCGAGAACCTACTTCATGTTCAACAACGTTGGCGGTCAAGCCACTGACGCCTTCTCCACGAAAATGGGACTGACCATTCCATTGGCTCTCTATGCGATTTTCCAAATGAAGTTCGCCATCATTACCCCGTCCCTTATCACCGGCTCTTTCGCCGAGAGGGTTCGTTTCTCCGCCTATATGCTGTTCATGGTGCTTTTCACCTTGTTCGTCTACTGCCCTCTGGCTCACTGCACTTGGCACCCCGACGGCTTGTTCAGCCAGATGCATGTTAAGGATTTCGCTGGCGGCATCGTTGTCCACGCTTCTTCCGGTATCGCCGCTCTCGTAGGCGCACTGTTCCTTGGCCGTCGCCACGAGCGCAAGTCCGAGCCCGCCAACGTCCCCTACGTTATCCTTGGCGCCTCGCTTCTATGGCTCGGTTGGTTCGGCTTCAACGGCGGCTCTTCCTTGGCAGCTAACCCTCAGGCCATCAAGGCATTCCTCAACACAAACACTGCTGCCGCAACCGCAATGCTTGTTTGGATTTTCTTCGACTGCGTTATGGGTCGCAAACCTTCTGCCATGGGTGCGGCTGTCGGCGGTGTCGTCGGTCTCGTGGCCATCACCCCGTCGGCTGGATGGGTATCCGTCAGGGAGAGTATCCTTATCGCCGTCATCACGACCATCGTATGTAACCTCGCTTGCCACTGGAAGAACAGGACGTCCGTCGACGACGCTCTCGATGTTTTCCCAACCCACGGCGTCGGCGGTATCGTCGGAACCATCCTCACTGGCGTCTTCGTCTACAAGTATGAGCCAGACCTCGCAGCCGAGGGCGTTTCCCATGCCGAGTTCTTTTTCAACCATGTCCTTGCCGTCATCATCGTGTTTGTCTACACGGCCCTTATGACCTACGGTCTCTATTGGCTGACCAACAAGATCATTCCTATGCGCGTCTCCGAGGCCAGCGAGAGACTCGGTCTCGACCGCAGCCAACACGACGAGCACTACGGCAGGCTCCGCGAGCTCGCTGAGTACTACGACGATGAGCAACTCAAGGCAGAAGAGGAGGGTAAGGAAGAGAAGTAACTACTCAGTTCATTTTGTCCATAACTCCGGCGAAAGTCGCTATCCGTTCGGATGGCGGCCTTCGCCTTTTTTGTTGGACATTTGCCGACCTCGTTTTATATTTGCGTGTATTTAAAATGTTTAGATTGATGAGGTTGAAATTATCTGCACTTGCGGTTCTGCTTGTGTTTCTGATTATTGGCGCAGACGCTCTGGCGTTACAACCTTCTCCTTTCGTCAAGAAGCAGGAGAGTGGGAAAAACATCGTCGACTTTAGTGTTAAGGTCAAAAACTACGCAGGTAAGCCCGTCGTGCTTGGCTATTATTTCAACAACAAGATGCTGGTCAAGGACACCGTCATGACCGACGCCCGTTGCGTAGCTCATTTCCAACGCGATACGCTCTATGAGGAGGGACTATACCTCCTGCATTTCCCCGAGAATGGTCAAGTCTTTGATCTTCTCATGCCCCATGAGCAAAAGTTCTCCCTCGAATGCGACACGATGCCGCAACAAGCCGAGCGAGCCAAGGTGTCGGGCAGCCGCCCCATAGCCAATTTCCTCGCCTACCAGAAGTACATCATCGGCAAGCAAAAGGAGTACCAGTCCCTCAGTGAACAATACAGAACCGCCAATGGCGACAAAGCCAAGCAAGACGCCATCCGCAAACAATTCATGCAGGTCGACTCACTCGTCACCGCACATAATGACCAGGTGATAGCCGAGAACAAGGATAATTTCCTCGCCAACTTCCTCCGCGCCCTCAAGGATGTCAAGATCCCGACTTTCGACATCCCGTCAAATCTCACTGACCTCCAGCGCGATTCCGTCCGCCAAATGCGTGGCTACTACTATTACCGCGCGCATTTCTACGACAATTTTGACCTCACCGACGATCGCCTCCTTCGCACTCCCTTCTTCCTTCAAAAAATCGAGAAGTACTTCGACGAGTCCGTCCCTCAGATCCCCGACACCGTGGCTGCCGAGGCAATCCGCCTTATCGAGATGTGCCGACCCAATGAGGAGATGTTCCGCTTCTTCGTCTCGACAATGTACAATCGTTGCAACCAAAGCAACATAATGGGCATGGATGCCGCCCTCGTCAAGATTGCCGACAAATACTACCTCTCTGGCGAAGCCACTTGGGCGGACAAGAAGTTCCTTGACGACCTCCGCGAAAACATCGACGGCATCCGCTACACACTCATCGGTCTCAAAGCTCCTGATATGAAGATGCCATCTATCACCGGCGAATGGTACCGTCTGAGCGAGATAGACGCCCCCTTCACGATTCTCGTTTTCTGGGAGCCCGCTTGCGGACATTGCAAAAAAGAGGTTCCGCACATCAAGCAAGCCATCCTCGACAAGTACGCTGACCGCGGCGTCAAGGTGTTCGCAGTCTACTGCCAAGTTGACGAGAAACCATGGAAGGAATTTATCGAGGAGCACCAACTCGAAGAGTTCATCAACGTATACGACCCCTACGGCAGAACTGGCTTCCGACGCTTCTACAACATCAAGAGCACTCCAACAATCTTCGTCCTCGACAAAGACAAGACCATCGTAGCCAAAAAACTTAGCGTCGAGCAAATCGACGACTTCTTGACCCACGAGTTTAACGCCGCCAAACAATAACGATGCGCAACTCCTCCTATTTCTCCTCTCTCGTCGCCATGGCTTTGGCCGTCTTGTCCGCCTGCCACGACGACGTCGCCGAAAACCAACCTCCCAAAATATATTTCGCCTCGAGTGGAAAGTACGAGATAGCCCCTGGCGACACCCTAACCCTCGAGCCACGCATACTCTACGACTACAACTCCCAATACCTGTGGACCGACAATGAAGGCAACGTCCTCTCGACCGACCGTGACCTCACCTTCACCACTCAGTCCATGAAGGACTACCAACTGAACTTCTCCGTCGAGACCCCCGCAGGAGCCGACACCTTCAACATTAGCATCTCCGTCCAGCTCTGCGCCACGTTCTCCGACCTCGATAACTTCACGACCTCCAAGTCTTCAGTCTTGGCTCTCCAGCCTGACACTCTCCCCGGCGCATTCCTATGGCGGAACATCCAATTTGCTAACGCCATAAATGCCGACACATCAATGTGGTACGGGTTCGCCTTCTCCAACAGAGTGTCACTCCAGACGACTCTCACATCGTCATCCATCGGCACGGCCTACGCCACGTCCTCTTCCAACGCCTACATGGCTGTATACGCTCCTTCCAATTTGGCCAAGATCCGCTTCCCACAAGCCTATACACCAAAGTCCATCGACATCGCCAACGACAATTTCATATACCTCGCCAGCAAGTTCGGGTACATGACTACCGATTCTGTCACCGTCTCTCCTGCCACCTATGGTGACTACTATCGCGTAAATGTCGAGGGCCTTGGTCCCAATGGCATGACGACAGGCGCAAGCACATCCATCGACCTCATCAACTGCAACTACGACAACCCGGCAAAATATATCCGTTCCACCACATGGAACACGCTCGACCTCACTGACCTCGGGCAAGTCAACGGGTTGCTCCTCTCTGTCGAGACCACTCTCGACGCCTTCCCTCTTCTTTTCTGCATTGACAATCTACGTCTGCAAGATTAACCTCACCAACCTATAATGTCTTCCACTGAAGCTTCTCCTAAGTCATTCAAACAGAACGCGCTCGACTTCTTCGCTCTCTTCTGGTCTTTCTTCAAGATCGGCTTTTTCACGTTTGGCGGAGGTCTCGCCATGATTCCTTTCATCGAGGACGAGTTCGTCGCTAAGCGCAAATGGCTCTCCGCCGATGATATGCGCGAGATGGTCATCCTCTCACAATCGCTCCCTGGCGTCGTGGCCGTCAACGTGAGCATTTTCGTCGGGCAACGCAGAGCAGGGTGGATGGGTGCGATTGCGGCAATCCTTGGTGCTGTGCTCCCTGCCCTCATATCCATAATCCTCATTCTTGCGCTCCTCAAAGGCTTTCAAGACAACAGGTACGTCAAAATGGTTTTCGTCGGCATCAAGGCGGCTTCCGCAGCCCTGATCCTCGACACCGTGATCCGCATGGCGCAAAAAACTCTCGGTCCCGATACCGCTTGCTGGATTGTCGCAGCTCTCGGTCTCCTCATCGTCATTCTCGGATTCTCTGCCGCTTGGACCATCGTCTTCGGTGCTCTCGTCGGACTTACCTACTTCCTCTATCGGGATAAAAAATCACAACTCAACAACTAAGCCATGGCCTACGTCTACCTGTTCATCATATTCTTCAAAGTCGGAATTATCGGATTTGGAGGAGGATACGCCATCCTCACACTCATTTTCCAAGACATCCAGACCTTTGGCATCATGTCACCCCACGAGTTCGCCAACCTTGTCGCACTCTCGCAAGTGACCCCGGGCCCCATAGCCATCAATGCGGCAACATACGTGGGCTACAATGTCGCAGGCATCCCCGGCGCCATCCTCGCCACTATCGCCGTCTCGCTTCCCTCCTTCATACTCTGCATGCTCGTACTGCTCTTCCTCGATAAGTTCAAGACCAACAGCTACGTCGCCGCCCTCCTCGCGGGAATCCGCCCAGCTACGGTCGGCCTTATGGCGAGCGCATTCCTTTTCATGGCGCAAACGGCCATGTTCCCCGACTACGACAACACTGTCTCGTTCCTTCAGAACCTTACGCACACCGACTATATCGCCCTCGCAATCTTCATCATAACTTTCGCTCTAATCATGTTGCGAAAGTTTGGGGCGATAACGCTCACTCTCGCTGGCGGCGCCTTGGGCGTCATCATATCCGTTCTATTCACTAATGACTGACGCTCTATGGCACGACTCCGAATCATTCTCTTGCTCATCTTCTTGTCTCTGAGCCTCATAGCTTCGGCTTCTAAATGCCGAATCCTAATCTTATGCTCCTACAATCCAGAGTCCAACAACCTCTCTAATACCATCGACTCTTTCGAGAAGGAGCTCAAGAACTACGGCATCGAGACTTCCATCACCGTCGAGTCGATGGCCATCGAGAATTTTGCCGATGCCTCACAATGGCACAAGAAGATGAACAACATCCTCGCAAGCTGCCGCCAACAAAACAAGAAACCCGACATCCTAATCCTCCTCGGTCAAGAAGCGCTCGCCACATACCTCAGCACCGACATCTCCGACATCCCCGACGTCCCCGTCTTCTGCGGTCGTTGCTCACGCAACTACATCGAAATCCCCAAACCCGACACCTCCACCACCGAATGGGTGCTCGATAGCCACGACATAATTGACGTCAACTCGCTCTACAACATCGTCGGCGGTTGCTTCTTCGAGTACGATATCGACAAAAACATTCAGCTCGTCCGCGACATCTACCCCAACATCCACAAGATAACTTTCCTCTCCGACAACAGCTACGGCGGTCTCAACCTCCTCGCTCACGTGCGCGACTGCTCCGTCCGATATTCCGACTTCAAATTCAACTGGCTCGACGGACGCAACCTCACCATCCTTTCCGCAGCCGACGCCATCGCCAAAATCCCCAATGACAACGCTCTTTTCATCGGCACTTGGCGCTACGACAAGGACAACCGCTACTACATCAACTCGTCCATAATGATGCTCCGCCCAAACAATATGGATCTTCCGGTCTTCACCATCTCCTATTCTGGGTTAAAAGACTGGGCCATAGGCGGATACACTCCAATATACGACGAGATAGGTCCCAATCTCGCAAAAATGCTTGTCGAGTATCTCGCCACGGGCAAGTCGCACCTCTATTTCGTCCCCTCACACTACGTCTTCAACTATAACGCACTCATTGAACGTGGCATCTCCGAGAGCGACCTCCCACAAGATTCCGAGATTCTCAACCGTCCTGTGAGCATCTTCCGCACATACCTCCCGCAAATCGCCATGGCGACAATCATCTTCGCCGCACTCGTAATCGCGCTCATCATCGGTGGAGCCAACCTCCGAAAGGTCAGACGCCTCACAAGAAAGCTCCAGAGCAAGCAAGAGGAGCTCATCGAGGCCAAGAATAAGGCTGAGGCCAACAGCCTCCTTAAAACCTCGTTCCTCTCCGACATGAGCCACGAGATCCGCACGCCTCTCAACGCCATTGTCGGTTTCTCGCAAGTCGTTGCCAACCAAGGCGAGACTCTCACGCCCGATGAGAGAGCCAAGATCATCGAGATTATAAACAAGAACAGCAACCTCCTAACCGGCATCCTCAACAGCATTCTCAACATCTCCAGCATCGAGTCCGGACGTGCCAAATACGACATCGAGGATGTCGATCTCGTCGAGCTCGCCAAGGACGTCCTCGCCGACGCTGAAGCCAAAAACACCAATACCGGTCTCTCCTTCATTTTCAAAACCGACATGATCGCCTTCGTGCTACGTACCGATGCCCAACGCATCCAGCAAGTCATGTCACACATCGTCGCCAACGCCATAAAATTCACCAAGGAGGGAACCATAACCCTCAGCCTTTGGCGCCTGGAAGATGGCTCCGCAAAAGTCGCCGTAGCCGACACTGGTCGCGGCATTCCTCCCGACAAGGCCGATCAAGTGTTCGACAGGTTCGTGAAACTTGATGAATACTCCAGCGGCACAGGACTCGGGCTCTCTCTATGCCGCCTCATTATCGAGCGTTTCGGTGGAAAGATATGGGTCGACACCACTTACACCAAAGGTGCGAAAATCGATTTCATCATGCCACCAGCTGACGAGACCGACTTTCTCAATGTCCCGTAATGGTGCTACTACGCGTCAACTCACTACGTATTTAAACGTAGTGAACCGAACATAAATCTCATCCTCCCAAATCTGCTATTCACACAACAGCAGCGCACCAACGCACTAAATATCAACGGATTAAACCATGCGCAACACAATTTAAATTGCCAAATAGCGCACTCACGCCATCCGTTTCGCCCAAAATTCCGAACTTGCACCCGAAATAATAGACCATTTAAAGACATAAGCATAACTATGAAAAGGAGAGTTGTTATCACAGGCTTGGGCATTTACTCCTGTCTGGGTAAAACACTTGACGAAGTACGCGACTCACTCTATAACGGCAAATCAGGCATTGTCTTCGACCCTGTCCGTAAGGAGATGGGTTTCCGCTCCGCTCTGACTGCCAAGGTCGACGTTCCCGACCTCAAGGGACTTCTCAGCCGCAGCCAACGAGTCTACATGGCCGACGAGGTTAAGTACGCCTACCTCGCCACTCGCGATGCGCTCGCCAACGCTAAGCTCGATCAAGACTACATCGAGGCTCACAACGTCGGCATCCTCTACGGCAACGACAGCAGCGCCGACGCCGTAGTCAAGAGCGTCGACATCATGCGCGAGAAGAAAGACACCACACTCGTAGGCTCTGGCGCCATCTTCCAGTCCATGAACTCCACCGTCACGATGAACCTCTCCTGCCTCTTCAAGCTCAAGGGCATGAACCTCACCGTTTCCGGTGCTTGCGCCTCTGGCTCTCACGCCATCGGTCTCGGCACTCTCCTCATCCGCGAGGGTCTTCAAGAGTGCATCGTCTGCGGCGGCGCACAAGAGGTCAACCCATTCTCCATCGGCAGCTTCGACGGCATCTCCGCATTCTCCGCCCGCGAGAGCGAGCCGACCAAGGCTTCACGCCCATTCGACCGCGACCGCGATGGTCTCGTCCCTGGCGGCGGCGCTGCTACCGTCATCATCGAGAGCTACGAGAGCGCAGTAAAGCGCGGCGCGCCAATCCTCGCCGAGGTTCTGGGCTATGGCTTCTCCTCCAACGGCGACCATATCTCCACACCTAACGTCGACGGCCCCGCACGCTCCCTCATCATGTCCATCGAGCAGGCAGGCATCGACCTCCGCGAGATCGGCTACATCAACGCTCACGCCACTTCTACTCACGTCGGCGACCAAAACGAGGCTAAGGCCATCGACCGCGTCCTCGGCGACTACAAGCCATACATCACCTCCACCAAGGGACAGACAGGTCACGAGATGTGGATGGCAGGCGCCAGCGAGATCGTCTACACCATCCTCATGATGAAGAACGACTTCGTCGCTGCAAACCTCAACTTCGAGAACCCCGACGAGGACTCCGCAAAACTCAACATCCCAGGACAGAGAGTTTCGCACCACTTCGACACCTTCCTCTCCAACTCTTTCGGCTTCGGCGGCACCAACTCCACCCTCGTCGTCAGAAACCTCTAAGGGGAAACTTGCAATAAGCACAACAACCGCGCCCTTGGTGTGGCAAGCACCAAAGGGCGCGGTTATTTTTTCCGCCACAAACATTTTGCTTTTCGGCGTTTTCAGCTACTTTTGCATGTGAATTGCTAAAACTGCGCCGCCCGACGGCATGACAGCCACAGCATTCAAGTCTCTTCTATCAAACACAACAAGTCATCATAATAGTAAAAATGGAAAAGAACGAATTGATTAAGAAGGTCAACGAGGTTTTGGCCGATGAGTTCGAAGTCGAAGTCAGCGACATCGCTCCCGAAGCCAACATCAAAGAGACCCTCCAGCTCGACAGCCTTAGCATCGTCGACATGATCGCCCTCATCGAGAGCAACTTCGGCGTTAAGATCCAAGGCAGCGAAGTCGGCTCCATCAAGACCTTCGCAGACCTCTACGACTACCTCGCGGCCCGCGCTTAATAAGTCTTGATGATCAAGTCATCGGCTTATTGTCGAGACCTAACACTTTACAACTCAAGCCAGCGAATCACAAGTCTGCCTACGCCTCCCGCCTCGGTGGGCTTCAAAGGCTCGAACAATTGTAAAGACGGCGGAAAGATCTTTCCTCCAGATATTTAGGCTCACGAATCCGACTCCTTCAGACAAAGCCAAGCGCATGCGCTTTGAGCTCAACCTGAATGAGTCGGTTTCGTGGCTATTTGCGTTTATAACCTCACCTCTCACGCTAAATAGCTATAACTCAACAACCAACAGCCTCTGACCATCGCTCGTCCATAACACATCTTTCATGACAAGGATCGTCCTCTCCATATATCATTTCCTCGCCGCCCACAAAGTCTTCCGATGGGGCGCGCTCATCGTTAGCACAATCGTCTTCGCCATCCTCGCATCTCAAATCCACTTCGAGGAAGACATCACTAAACTTCTCCCCTCAACAGGCGACCAAAACGAGTCCCTCGCTTTCTCCCAACTCAAAGTAAAAGACAAGATCTTCATCCTTGTCTCTTCTGCCAACCAAGACGCACCCCTCGACCCGACTGAACTTGCCGACATCCTCGACGAGCTTACAGAAGGAATCCTCGAAGCCGACGAGAAGGCCAAAGCCGCCATCGCCAAAGACTCCACCGATGACGACTCCGACGAGACTGGTCTTTACGTCGCCGACATCCTCTCGCAAATCGACGAGGATATGATGATTGACGTCGTCGCATACCTCGCCGACAACTTCCCCGCTTTCGTAGACACTTCTTCTTACGCCAAGCTCGCGACGCTCCTCACCGACTCTTCTGTCGAGCAAAACGTTTCCAAGATAAAAGCCATGCTCACCTCACAGGCCGGCATGGCAATGAAAGACATGCTCGCCGCCGACCCCATCGGCATGCGCTCCGTCGTCCTCGAACGTGTCAAAGACATCCGCGACGGTCTCGGCAACAGCCAAATCGTCTACGAGAACCACCTCTTCACTCCTGACACCACCGTCGCCATAGCATACCTCTCCCCTAATTTCAAGTCCTACGACTCCATGAGCGGCCGCAAGCTCGTCGAGATGGTCGAAAACCAGATCGCCACGGTCAAAGCCGCACACCCCGAGGCCGACATCCTTTTCCACGGCGCTCCCGTCCAAAGTGTCAACAACAGCCGACAAATCAAGACCGACCTCAGCCTCACACTCTCCATATCGCTCATCCTCGTCTGCATCGGCATAGGCATCTGCTTTAAGAACAAGTCCACCATCCCGATGCTTATCTTCCCCGTCGTCTATGGTGCCGTCTTCGCACTTGCCATGATGTACCTCGTCAAGGGAACCATGTCTCTCATGGCACTCGGCATCGGAGCCATAGTCCTCGGCGTTGCACTCAGCTACTGCCTGCACGTCATAACCCACTACAAGTACGTCAGTTCGCCCGAACGAGTCCTACGCGAGCAGGCTTCGCCAGTCTTCCTCGGCTGCCTCACGACCATCGGCTCTTTCCTCGGCCTGCTCTTCACCAGCTCCGAGCTCCTCAGCGACTTCGGTCTCTTCGCTTCTTTCGGCCTCGTAGGCACAACGTTCTTCAGCCTTGTCTTCCTCCCCCACTTCTTTAATCCTGAGCGCAACCGTCGATCCAAGAAGGCGTTCCGCGCGCTCGAGCGTTTCAACTCCCATCGTTTCGAAAAACATAAGTGGCTAATCGTTCTCATCGTCATCATCTCTTGCATATGCTTCTACACGCAACGCTGGGTGACCTTCGATGCCGACCTTACCCATATAAACTACACCTCCAGCGAGGTAAAACGTAGCCAATCGCTCCTCCAGCGCAAGACCCAACCAGGTCTCGTCACAACTTACTACGCCACTTCCGACCCCTCTCTCGACGTCGCCCTCACCAAGAGCCGCCAGATGTTCGAGGTTCTCGACTCCCTCAAGGAGCGCGGCCGTGTCCGTGGTTTCTCCAAAGCAGCCTCACTCTTCCCCACCGAAGCTGAGCAAGAAGCGCGTCTCGAAGCATGGACCAACTTCTGGAGTCCCGAGCGTCTGGCTTCCACCAACGCCATGATAGCTCGCGCATGTGCCAAGAACGGCATCTCGCCAGCCTTCTTCGCCCCGTTCAATGATGTCGTGACAAATGACTATGACATCATCAACCCCTACGAGGACGAAATTCTCCCGGCTGGTCTCATGGCCAACATCATCGAATACACCGACGGGCAATATCTCGTATTCACCTCCGCGCAAATGCGCCCCGAAGAGAAGAAGACTGTCGGACGAGCGTTGGTCGACGCCACGAACTGCATAGTGGTAGACCCGATGTTCTACACCGAGGAGATGGTCAAAACCATCAACAATGACTTCAATACGGCCCTCAACATCTCAATGGCCTTTGTATTCATCATTCTCCTCCTCTCCTACCGCAACATTGTCCTCTCCATTGTCGCCTTCATCCCGATGACGCTCAGCTGGTTCATCGTCCTCGGCGTCATGGGCATACTCGGCTTGCAATTCAACCTCATAAACATCGTCATCTCGACATTCATATTCGGCATAGGCGTTGACTACAGCATCTTCGTCATGGACGGACTTCTCTCCAAAGCCAAGTCCCAGGCCGAGCCGCAACTCCTTGTCTACCACAAGACTGCGATATTCTTCTCGGCCGTGACGCTCATCGTCAGCACAGGATCTCTGCTCCTCGCCTCTCACCCTGCCCTCTCCTCCATCGGCATCGCCACCATCATCGGCATGTCGTCCGCAGTCATCCTCGCCTACACTCTCCAACCATTCCTCTACCATAGCCTCGTCCGCCTAATCTTGAAAATGGGATGGAAAGCCAAGTGGCTTGAAGACAAGAAAGAGAATTAAAGAGCATGGCAGATACCAAATACGACGTCATCGTCATCGGCGCAGGTCTCGGCGGTCTCGAGTGCGCCTACATGCTCCAAAAAGTCGGCAAAAACGTTCTCGTCCTTGAAGCCGACGCTCTAATAGGAGGCTGCCTACAGACTTTCCGCCGAGCAGGTCACCTCTTCGACACTGGCTTCCACTATGTCGGAGGTCTCGACGAGGGGCAGATGCTTTGGCGTCTATTCAAATATTTCGGCCTCATGGAGCTTCCATGGAGACGGATGGACAACGATTGTTTCGACGAGGTCATCCTGCCTTCAGGTGCATTCCCTTTCGCCCAAGGCTACGACAATTTCCGCGAGACTCTTACTTCCAGATTTCCCGACCAAGCCGAAAACCTTAAGCAATACGTCAGCCTCCTAAAACAAGTAGGCGATAATATCGCCCATAGCTTCGACCCTCGACAAGCCGACGACGTCTACTCCCGCTCCCTCTTCGCCCGCTCTGCCCACGAGTTCCTCACGTCGACCATTTCCAACCCGACGCTTCAAGACGTTCTGTCTGGCACCTCCCTCAAAATGGAGCTGAACGCTGACAAGCTCCCACTCTACGTCTTTGCACAAATCAACAGCTCTTTCATCCAAAGTGCTTACAGGATTAACGGCGGCGGCATGCAAATCGCTGAAACCCTCCGCATGGGCATAGAGAGGATGGGCGGCAAGGTGTTGCGAGGCAAGCGTGTCACCGCTTTCGAAGGTGCCGACAGCAAAGCCACGGCTGTCATCGTCGGCGACGGAACCGAACGCTACGAAGCCGATACCTTCATCTCCGACATCCACCCCGCACAAACCGTCCGACTTTTGCAAACAGCAGGACTTGTTCGCAAAGTCTTCCAACGACGCATCGAAAATCTCGAGAACACATTCGGTATGCTCACCGTCAATGTGGCTCTCAAACCAGGCACCATACCCTACCAAAATCGTAACCTGTTCATTTACACCGAGCCAGACGTGTGGTCTCTCCACTCCAAACTTGGCAACGGGGTCAAAGCCATCATGGTAAGCTTCATGCCACCAACCGACGGCTCCAACTACGCCACGGGCCTCGACATCCTCACACCAATGAATTGGGACGAGGTGAGCAAGTGGTTTGGCACGAAAATTGGAAGGAGAGGAGATGACTACGTCGAGCTAAAGGAACGCATCGCCGCCGAATGCCTGGATCTTGCCGCCAAGCATATCGATGGTCTCGCTGCGGCTCACGAGGCACATTGGGTCAGCACCCCGCTCACCTACGCCGACTATACGGCTACCGAGCACGGCTCAGCCTACGGAATCCGGAAGGACTACAACGCCACAATGTTTACAGTCCTCACTCCCAAAACGCCCGTCCCCAATGTCCTCCTCACTGGCCAAAACCTCAACCTCCACGGCATCCTCGGAACGTCAATGACCGCAATGTTCACCTGCGCCGAACTTATAGGGATGCCGACGGTCGTCAACCAGCTCAACGCATAAGGCAACACTACCAGACAACAAACGAACAATAGTTTAGAAATGAATCTTAAACTCACCATCCTGACCGCCGCGGCAATCCTCTCCTCTGCCGTTGCGTCCGCTCAACTCAAAAACGCCAACGGTAACGCCGAGGTGACCAAGGTGCAAGAAGCAAACGCCAAGGTTTCATCCATCCAGTGCCAATTCTCGCGCACAACCAAAGTGGCTGCCATCAAGGACGCCACAAAGGCCGACGGCAATTTCTACTTCACTGCCCCATCCAACCTCAGCATGAAGTACGACTCCGGCGAGCTCTTCGTCGTAACCGATGACAACGTGTCCATGACCGTCGGCGGCAAGACACGCACTCTCCGCTCCTCAAACCGCCACGTCGAGGATCTCTCAGAGACGCTCCTCTCCTGTGTCAAAGGACAAGTGACAGCCATCGAGGGCACGCTCAAGTCTGCAAAGGAAGTCGGTCAGAACATCGTCTTCAAAATCGAATCCGACATGAAAGTCGGTCGTAACAGCATCAAGAACATTGAGCTCACCTACAGCAAAAAAGACTGCACTCTCAACACGATGAAACTTATCGAGGCCGACGGCAGTTACCAGCTCTACGAGCTCAAGACGAAGACCCTCAACAAGTCCATCGACCAGTCCGTATTCGCCCACCCAAACGCCAAAAAGCGTAAGTAACGGATACCTCGAAACAACAACAAGAAGTCGCCTCTGGACCAACAATCCAAGGCGACTTTCTCTTTCTTTACACATGGCGTTTTAGTCTCATAAAGTAGTGAATTTCTCCAATTAACTTTATAAGTGTTAACCACCACCTTTATATCTTAGGTAATAGTAAGTCTCGCAAAGCTTCACCACTTAATATTCTAATGATAAAAATGTTACATTTGCGAGGCTATTGCGCCACCAAGCCAATGCAGCACATTTCAGCTTCGCTGACGCACATATTCAGCCGTCTAAGAAAACAAGTAAATAAGTAAAAAACACAAACATAGTGATGAGATCCCTTTTGGCATCATTCGCCCTCCTGGGCTCCATTATCCCCATCCAAGCGCAACAACTCCTCACCCTCGACGAATGCCGATCCATGGCTCTCGAGAACAACCACGAGATTAAGGCCGCGCAAAGCCAGACAGAGAGTGCCACATACACCCGCAAGAGCTACAAGGCAAACTACTTCCCCACCATCACTCTCAACGCCATCGGTCTCTACAGCACCATGGACGGCTCCGAAGATCTCGCCATCGGTGAGCAGAACCTCCCAGTCTTCAAACCCAACTCCCAATTCGGAGCCCAGACGCCACAGCTATCCGACAAGATGTGGCTCGTCCAAAACCTCACAGGCTACGCCTACTTCCCAGGATTCAGCACCTCCATCGACTACGAGGTAGGACCAATGCTTCTCGCCGGCATCTCTCTTGAGCAACCCATCTACATGGGCGGCAAGATCGCCAACGCCACCAAGATCGCCTCCAAAGCCGTCGAGATGTCTCAAGCCAACGAGACCCTCACCAAGGTGAACGCCATCAAGAAGACCGATGAGGCCTACGCCCTCGTCGTTAAAGCCAAGGAGATGCAAAAAGTGGCAATCAGCTACAACACCGTACTCCAAGAGCTCATGAACAACATCGTCAAGGCCAAAAACCAAGGCATGAGCACTGGCAACGATGTTCTCAAAGTCCAAGTGAAGCTCAACGAGAGCGAACTGAACCTTACCAAGGCCGCCAACGCCGTCACACTCGCCAAGATGAACCTCTGCCACGTCATCGGCATGGACCTCTCCTCCGACATCGACGTCACCGACAACTACCCACAAATCGACACCAAGGAAGGCGGCGTGGCTGCTCGTCCTGAGTCCAAAATCTTAGCCAAGAAAGTCGAAATAGCTGAGGCTAAGACGAAGGTCGAACGCTCCGCTGTGCGCCCCGAGGTTGGCGCTATGGTCTCCTACAACTACGTCCACGGCTTCAAAATCGCCGACGAGACTCTCTTCAACGACGCCGACCTCACAGCCCTCGTCAAGGTCAAAGTCCCAATCTTCAATTTCGGCAAGAGCACCAATAAGATCCGAGCCGCCGAGAGCTCTCTCCAACAAACACGTATCGAGCAACAGAACATAACCGAGCAACTCGAACTCGAGCATCAGCGCGCCGTCAACATCCTCTCCGAAGCCGAGAAGGAGCTCTCCGTCGCCGAGAACTCCTTGCGCCAAGCATCCGAGAATATGCGCTCTTCCAAGAGTCTCTACGAAAACGGCTACGAGACTCTCACTGACTACATGCAAAGTCAAGTTCTTTGGCAACAAGCCATGGCTGCCAAAGTCGATGCCGAATACCAACTCTACCTCGCTAAAGTCGATTTCAACCGCACAAGCGGCACTCTCGTCGACTAACCTACTCTCGCCACGACAATGACCGACCATATCGACCCCTCCATTCTCTCCTTCCTCGCAGACGTCAAACTCAACAACAACAAGCCATGGTTCGACGCCAACCGCAAGAGGTTTGAGGCTGCACGAGACTCTTTCATCAGTTTCGTCGAAGGTATGATCGCCAATGTCCAAGCCGCAGATGCCAACATCGGTCCGCAAGACCCTGCCAAGTGCATCTACCGTATGAACCGCGACATCCGTTTCTCGCCAGATAAAAGTCCATACAAGAGGCACTTCGGGGCTTTCATTGCGCCAGGCGGTCGAACAAGTCCACTCCCCGGCTACTATCTCCACATTCAGCCAGGCGACGAGAGTTTCTTCTGCACGGGCAATTACGGGCTCGACGCTCAACTTCTGAAACGTCTTCGCACCGAAATAGCCAACTTCCCCGAGGAACTCGATGCCATTGTCACAGCTCCCGCTTTCCGCAAGCGCATGCGGCTGTCCGACGACGAGAAGCTCAAGACCCTTCCACGCGGCTACTCTATCGAGCCTCGCTATGCCGACTACCTCAAGTACAAGTCGCTCAACGCCATAGTCCACTATTCCGACGCTGAGCTTGTGGCCCCAGGCTTCTCCGAAAAGCTTCGAGACGATATAATAACAGCTCAGCCTCTCAACGCCTTCTTCCATCGAGCCCTCGAGACTGAGCCAGAAGAAGACTACGACATATGACGCCCCTCGAAGGCAAGATCTTCAACTCGCCCGACGAAGTCATCGAGGAGACCCTACGCTTCGGGTTCCTCCCCTTCTTCCGCAACGAGATTCACGGCTTCTCTATCGAAGAACATACCCCCTCCGAGCTATGGTTCTCCGACGTGAATGATGGTCCGTGGGAATGGAAAGGCCCCATAGTCCGCACAGGCAAAGTCGCTTACGCCAAATTGTTGCGCAACAAGGCCGTCTACGTCTCTCCACAACTTCTGCCGCTCCTGATTAATGTGAGGCGCAGTTCCAAACAACTCACCTACGACGAGGAACGAGTTCTCAAAGCCATTGTCGCCAACGAGAGCATGCTCTCCACTGAGATTCGAACCGAATGCGGATTCGGACCGCACGGCTCTTGCGCCGCCGATCATATGCTTTTCGCCTCACTCAACGGCCCCGACTCTCCTCGCGCCTCTCTCGGCACCGTCCTTACGCGCCTTCAAATGGCAGGTCGCATAGTCGTTTCCGACTTCGAGTACAACATCGATAAAAAAGGACGCCCCTACGGTTGGGGAATAGCAAGATACTCGACTCCTGAAATTCTCTACGCCGACTGGTTCTCTCTTCCCGATGCCACGCCCGCCCAAAGCCACGCCCTTCTCTCCGAAAAATTGCTCGCTCTTTTTCCTTCCATTGGCACGAAAATTGCCAATAAGCTCATTGGCTAATCCTCCACGACGCCCTGCCGCCACTTTTTGCAGAGTCTCAGCCCCCTTTGGTTGAAAAACAGATTGCCACCCAAGCTAAAGTTCCTATCTTTGAGATGCAAAACGATTAACTGATTATGAAGAGATTATTTGCTCTCGCATTTGCTGCACTCACCAGCATAATGGTGTTCGCACAAAAGCCTACCATCAAGTTCGATGCAGATTCTTACGATTTCGGCGAGATCCAAGAAAAGGAAGGTCCCGTTTCCTACACTTTTAAATATACCAACACTGGCACTACGCCCCTCATCATAACGCAAGTCCAGGCCTCGTGCGGATGCACCACACCCGAATGGACTCGCCAACCTCTCCGCGCAGGCGAGAGCGGCAATATCAAAGTCACATTCGACCCCGCCAACCGCCCTGGCACTTTCAATAAGACCATCACGGTGTCCAGCAACGCTGCTCAACCTACCACCATGCTCCGCGTCTCTGGCAGGGTTCTCCAACGCCCCAAGACCATCGAGGACATCTACCCAGTTGTCATGGATAGCCTACGCCTCGAGAACAACCATATCCCATTCACCAAGATAAGGCCAAACGAGACCAAGACTGCCGACCTCAAGGTCATCAACACCTCCTCCGTCAGCGTCACTCCCCAATTCCTTAACATCCCGCAGCACGTGACCATCGAGTCCCAACCTGCCACCATCGCCCCTGGCCAGCGCGCCGTTTTCGTCGCCACCTACGATGCCTCTAAGAAAAACGACTGGGGCTACGTTTCCGACCGTGTCTACGTCACTTTCGACGGCAAACGTCAATACAGCAACCAGATAACCCTCAGCGCAAGCATCGAAGAGGACTTCTCCAACGTCAGCGAGGCAGATGCCCCAATCCTCGAATTTAATGAGCGTAACCACGATTTCGGCGACATCCAACAATCTCAAAAGGCCGAGTGCGACTTTATCGTAACAAATACAGGAAAGTCCAACCTCATAATTCGTAAGGTCAAAGCCTCTTGTGGCTGCACAGCGGTAACCCCCGAAAAGACAATCCTCGCCAAAGGTGAGTCGACAAAAATCCACGTCGAGTTCGACACCCGCGGAAAGTCAGGACGTCAGAGCAAGACCATCACGGTCATCACCAACGACCCCAAGAACTCCAACGTCCTGCTCCGCATTCAGAGCAACGTCATCCTCCCAGGTCGAGAGATGAAGTAACATTCTTAAAACAAAAAACACCATGCGAAGACGACTATACACAGCCGTCGCCGTTTTTGCAACTGTTGCGCTGACCTCGTGCCAGCGCAACTCTTTGCGCATAGAAGGCGACATCAAAAATCTCCCCGACGGCCCCATGACCATTGCCACGCTCGACTCTACCTTCCACTGGCAACCAGTCGACACCACCGAGGTTCACAATGGCAGGTTCGTCTTCGATAACGCCATCGCCCTACCCCAACCCGAGTGCCTGATTCTCAATGTCGGCAACCAAAACATGGTTCTCTTCGCCGGCAACGACAATGTCTACATGTCTGGCAATGCCCTCAGACCCGAAGACATTAAAGTCTCTGGCTCCAAGCTCAACGACGCTCTCCACGATTTCGTACACAATGTCCCAGGCAAGGAGCGACTTGCACAAATTCAAGCGCAGCTTTCCGCCATGGGTCCCGATGTCGACCGCCAAGAGGAACTGTCCGACGAAGCTCATGAAATCGAAAAGACACAACTCGAGTACATAAGGCGCAAGATCACCGAAAATGCAGACTCCCCCCTCGGCCCATTCATTCTCTTCAACAACATGAGCCTCTTCTCATACGAGGAGGTCGAGTCTTTCCAATCGCTTTTCCGAGCCAACATACCAACCCACAAGTATGTCCACTTCCTCGAAAACGAGCTTATTGCGCGCCGCGCGCAAAACGAAGCGCTCAAACGTGTTGAGATAGGATGCAAAGCGCCAGACTTCGTCCTCAGCTCCAACGGCTCCGACACGCTCCGCCTCAGCTCTCTCAACGGCAAAATCATCCTCCTCGACTTCTGGGCGTCGTGGGACGAGAAAAGCCGTAAGAACAACGAGACAATTGCTGCCGTCAAGTCCAAGTTCTCCAAGGTAGACCTCGAGATCATCGGTGTCTCCATCGACACCTGCGCAACCGATTGGGAGGCAGCCGTCAAGGCAGACAATCTTCCAGGCCACCAGCTCATAGACGACGGCTCCATCGCCGCTCTCTACGGCATAACGACGATCCCTGCCAGCTTCCTTATCGACAAGTCTGGCGTCATAGTATCAAAAGATAAGGTCGGCAACATCTTCGACGACCTTGGCAAAGAAATATCCAAATAAAGAAATCAATTTTTGCAGTGTCACTGATTAAATCTATATCCGGCATTCGCGGAACCATCGGCGGACGCCCAGGCGACGCCCTCACGCCAACAGACCTCGTCCGCTTCGTCTCTGCCTACGCCACGTGGGTCAAGAAGGCTTCCAACTCCCAACATGTCAAGGTCGTTGTAGGTCGCGACGCGCGCATCTCTGGTCAGATGGTACGCAACATTGTGACGGGTGTCCTTATGGGCATGGGTGTAGATGTCGTCGACATCGGTCTCGCCACAACACCCACGACCGAGCTCGCCGTCACAGCCGAGCATGCCGACGGCGGCATAATCATCACTGCAAGCCATAACCCCAAGCAGTGGAACGCCCTCAAGCTCCTCGACAATAAGGGCGAGTTCCTCTCCGCAGCACAAGGCGCAGACGTCCTCTCCATCGCAGCCAATGAAGATTACGAGGCCTCCGATGTCGACTCCCTTGGCTCAATCGTAGAGAAAGACTACGCCGACTACCATATAGACAAGGTATTGTCGCTCAAGCTCGTCGATGCCGACGCTGTCCGCAAGGCAGGCTTCACCGTCGCTATGGACACAATCAACTCCGTTGGCGGCATCATCCTCCCTAAGCTTCTCGAAAAGCTCGGCGTCAAGACCGTCTACGGCATCAACCTCGAACCTAACGGCCGCTTCGCCCACAACCCCGAACCTCTCCCACAAAACCTGACCGACATCGCCAAACTCGTACGCGACAAGAAAGCCGACATGGGCATCGTCGTAGACCCCGACGTAGACCGCCTCGCCTTCATCAGTGAAGACGGATCGATGTTTGGTGAGGAATATACCATCGTCAGCATCGCCGACTATGTGCTCTCCCACACCCCAGGCTCCACCGTAAGCAACCTCTCCTCCTCACGCGCCCTCCGTGATGTCACCGAACGACATGGCGGCACCTACGCACCAGCCGCCGTCGGTGAGGTCAATGTTGTCGCCAAAATGCGTGATACAAACGCCATCATAGGCGGCGAAGGCAATGGCGGTGTCATATACCCAGAGTGCCACTACGGACGCGACGCCCTCGTCGGCATAGCCCTCCAGCTCACACAAATGGCCAAGAGCGGCAAATCACTCACGCAACTTCGCGCCACATACCCCGACTACGTCATCTCCAAAAACCGCATAGACCTCCGCCCTGGTGTCGATGTCGACGCCATCCTCGCCAAGGTCAAGCAAACCCACAAAGACGACAAGGTCGACGACCGCGACGGCGTGAAAATCGACTTCCCCGAGAGCTGGGTACACCTCCGTAAATCAAACACCGAGCCCATCATCCGCATATACGCCGAGGCTCACTCAGAGGCTGAAGCCGATGCCCTTGCCCAGTCAATCCGCAAGGAGATAGAGGCCCTCATCTAACACCACAAACGTTCAGATGACGACCCGCCGTGCCATATTCTGCCCACTGCTTGCCGCCATCTTTGCGCTCTCCACGTTTGTAACTGAAGCCCAAAACATCTATACAGGCACACGAGCCACGGCGCGATTCGAACTATCAACACGTTGGACTGCCAGAGCTGCTGCCGGTGTCGGCTATGGTTACACAGCCGAGCCCTACAACGCCATAGGAGGCGGACTGGGCGCAGGCTTCCACCTCAACCGCGACGCCACTCTCGCTGGCTACTGCTCCCTTGCGCACGCAAGTTACCGCGACATCACAAACAAGGAGCTGATATTGCGACTTACCGAATCAATAAGCTGGAGAAGACCCTCGGGGTTCTTCTTCGGCTTCTTTTTTGAGCAACGCCGACTAATCTACCACCCTTCCGACTACAAAATAAACGCCTCCTGCTTCGGCGGACTCGTCGGCTACGAGCACCGATGGGATCGCCCAGGGCTCATGACCAGAGGCTTTGTCACCGTCGTTGCCAACACCAAGAGCGAAAACTCATCAGCCTCATTCCTGCAGCGCGTCAAAGGGTCGCTTGCCATCCGTAAAAGAATCGGAAACGCTGTTGCCGTAGGTGCGGACTACACATTCGCCATCGGTGGACCAAATCAAATATACATAGCCGACCGAGACAAGCTGAACGTCCTAAACGTAGCCGTCGACATCTTCCTCCCCTCCACGCGCGACACCCAATAGCCTTTGTTAGATAGGAAATAAGAAAGTTTTCAAATTGCCGCATACCCATCACTTTGGTATGTATAGTTTACAAAAACGGACTATCTTTGCCACAACAAGAAACCACAAAGCCACCATGCGCTTAGAACCCGCAAGGTGGCATGAATAATTTAAAAAGACGATACTATTATGGCTTACAAGATTAGTGATGAATGCATCTCGTGCGGCACATGCGCTGGCGAGTGTCCTGTTGAGGCTATCTCCGAGGGCGAGAGCCACTACGTAATCGACGCTGAGAAGTGCATGAGCTGCGGCACATGCGCAAGCGCTTGCCCCACCGAAGCTATCAGCGAGGAGTAATACCCCCATTGAGTTGAGCCAGCACCCTTGCGGTGCGACCCGATACCATAAAAGCCATCAGGTTCGCCTGATGGCTTTTATGGTATGTCACCATGAAAATTTGTGTCTCTTCCCTTATAAAGAGTCAATAAGGTCATGATTTTCACCCTCTGACAAACGAGACGCCATCCACAATACAAAGCCCCACACCCTGTCCCCTACAATAATTTCCTCCTCCACTTTCGGCATTCTCGTTGATTTTTAGCAACTTTGCACCGCAATTTGCCGTCGACTGCTGTCGAGCGACAGCCACTGACGACCCTCTCAACACTCAGAAACACAGACAAAAGCAACATGATAACAGTCACGGATCTCGCTATCCAGTTCAACAAAAAGCCACTCTTCGAAGAAGTAAACCTCAAATTCTCCCCAGGCAACTGCTACGGAGTCATCGGAGCCAACGGAGCCGGCAAGTCCACTTTCCTAAAAATACTCTCCGGACAGCTCGACTCCACCAAGGGCTTCGTCGAAATGGCACCAGGCGAACGACTCTCCGTACTGGTTCAGGACCACTTCGCCTTCGACGAGCACACCGTCCTCGACACCGTCCTCATCGGTCATAAAAAACTGTGGGACAACATGCAACGCAAAAACGAGCTCTACTCCAAGCCCGACTTCTCCGACGCCGACGGCGACGAGGTAGCCAAGCTCGAAGAAGAGTTCGGCGAGATGGGCGGCTGGACAGCAGAAAGCGATGCTGCCAACCTCCTCAGCGGCCTCGGCATTAAGGAAGACCTCCACTACCAGCTCATGAAAGATCTCTCTGGTAAGCAAAAGGTCAAAGTCCTTCTCGCACAAGCCCTCTTCGGCAACCCAGACAACCTCCTCCTCGACGAGCCTACCAACGACCTCGACCTCGATACCGTCCTCTGGCTCGAAGACTATCTCGCCAACTTCCCCAACACCGTCATCGTCGTCAGCCACGACCGCCACTTCCTCGACAACGTCTGCACCGACATCGTCGACATCGACTACGGCAAGATCCGCATGTTCTCCGGCAACTACACCTTCTGGTACGAAAGCTCACAGCTCGCGCTGCGCCAGCAAGCCGCACAGAATAAGAAAGCCGAGGAGAAACGTAAGGAGCTTATGGAGTTCATCTCACGCTTCTCCGCCAACGTGGCCAAGAGCAAGCAGACCACCAGCCGCAAGAAGATGCTCGAGAAACTCAATATCGAGGAGATCGCCCCCTCCACCCGACGCTACCCAGGTATCATCTTCACACCCGAGCGTCCCGCAGGCGACAAAGTTCTCGAAGTTCGCGACCTCAGCTACACCATGGAGGACGGAACGCGCCTCTTCGGCGAGATCTCTTTCAACGTCGAGAAGAACGACAAGATCTGCCTCCTCGCCCACGACCCGCGCGCCACGACTGCGCTCTACCGCATCCTCAATGGCGAGCAGCAACCCACCAGCGGCACCTACTCATGGGGCACAACCATCTCCATGGCCTATCTCCCACTCGACAATACCGAGTTCTTCAACAAGAAGATGGACCTCACCAACTGGCTCGCACAGTTCTCTCCCAATACCGAGGATTTCTTCCTCCGCCAGTACCTCGGCAAGATGCTTTTCGGCAGCGAGGACATCAAGAAAATGTGCAACGTCCTCTCCGGTGGTGAGAAGATGCGATGCATGATCGCAAAGATGATGCTCGCCAACCCCAATGTCGTCATGCTCGACCACCCGACCAACCACCTCGACATGGAATCCATCCAGGCCTTCAACAACAACATGAAGACATACCCCGGCAACATCCTCATGACCAGCCACGACCACGAGTTCATCCGCTCCGTCTGCAACCGCGTCATCGAGATAACCCCCAACGGCACAATCGACAAGTATATGGACTTCGAGGAGTACATGCAAGACGAAGCCATCAAGGCTAAGCGCAAAGCCATGTACGCTGCGCAATAGCGACTGCGCACTCCGTCGACCACGAGTATACGAGACGCCCCCGACTAAAGGTCACAAGCCTTCAGTCGGGGGCGTCCCTATTTATGAATCGTTTGTTTGGTGCAAATCATCTGATATACAAACCCGTATAAAACAATTAAAGCCTCAGTGCCGCTTGGCACGAGGCTTTAATCAACAATAGACAACAACAGATGAAAATTCCGTCATCACGACGGGTGATATCTTAATCGGGTCGGCTTCCCAGCCTCTCCCGTTCTTTTCTCTTATCTTGACAATGCAAATATCAGCACTTTTTAATACATACGCAAGCATTTCTTAATTTTTTTAAACAATAACACTCTATTTGGAATCTGTATTAAGACTATCACTTCTGTGTTTCAACGATTTAGCCATTTTGTAACCCCATCGCAATCTTTACGACTTGTTAACAGCCGTCTCTTTTTACTCCTTTTTAGCTTGGCTTTTTCGTAAGATATTAATAAATTAGGGATATGAGAGATTGTACCATCGACAGGAAAAACCTCTTTATAAGCCCATCGCTTTACATGAGTTAAACAGTGAAACGCAATACAATAGTCCATACAATAAAAGCAACCAAGTCCATGAGAATCATTATTTTAGTCGCATTATTCATCATTGCCAACCTTTTTACGGGCTGCTCTTCATGCTCCAGGCAACAAGAAGAAACCGTTGTCGAGACGTTCTCCGAGTCCACACCTTACACTATAGAGATTAAAAAGGAACGTAGCTATTTCCAAGCCGAGAAGATTGCCAAACGCCTGACAAAAATGGGGTTGGCAGGCTATGTCATTTCCGAGGAGGCGACCGACGGCACGTGGTACAAGGTCGTCAGTGGCGCTCTCGCCGATTCCGCAGCTGTCCAATCATATATCGCAAAGCTCGACACCTGCTTCAACATCACCAATGTCGAGATTCTCGACTATTGCCAATTAGACTCCGTCACTCGCATACCCGTCGTCAAGGACAGCATCCAAGAGGTTCACCGCATCGCTGCCAATCGCCCTGACGTTCCCGAATGCATCTGGGGCGTCATCAGCAAGTTCCCAGATAACGATATGTTCTACATCAGCTCCATCGGCATGCTGACCCTAAATAGCAAAGGCATCAGCAACGCGAATGGACGCAATATCGATATGCCGCGAGGTATCTCTCTTTCTTTCTTGAAGAATAAGGGCTGCCAATCCATCGCCTCCGTAATCTACACAGACAATATCTACGGCGACAACGTCACCCTCCAAGTTGTCAAGTGCAAGGATACCACCCAAGTCATGAAAGCAAGTCTCCTGCCGTCGTTCACCGATGCCAACGAGGCTGCCGTACTGCTCTGTGGCGAGATTGCCGACAAGATTCTCGATACGGGCGACTATGGCAACGAGTCCAAAGCCCCTTTTGAGGCGCAAGCCTACCAAAAGATGAGTGGCTTCATTGCCTCTTTCGTCACTAACGATATAAAGCGTAGCTATTACATCTTCACCGATGAGGCAGGCGAGTACATCTACATGGCGCAAAGCACCAAGAATAAGGACGATGAGGTGCTCGAGTTCATTGGCGAGATCGGCAAGTCAGATGGTCTCGTGATGTACGACGAGTTCTACAACTCCTTCTATACGGCCTCCGACGAGGCAGAGGATGGCGATGAGTTCATAGGTTACTACATGGACAAACTTACGTGGCGATACGCCAAGTCGAAAGCCTACGCCGCATGGGCAAAGAAGATGGTAGGCCACTGGGAGACGTCCTTCGTCTTCTGCAATAAAAAATATGGCTGTTGGTCTTATACCCTGTTCGACCTGCTCTCAAAATCCAAAGGTCGTCACGTCTACAACACTTTGTACCTCAGCAACATTTCAAGCGACAATCTCAGGTCCATTTATGGTGTCCGCGGAGCTGCGATGCGTGGTTTCTGGGGCAACTTGACTGAGATAAATATTGGCTACGGGCGCTATATCGTGAGCCTCGACCCTTGTTCCGATGGCTACTTCTCAGAGCGTGAGCTTATTAAGCGCGCAGAGGATTTGCAACTCGAAAAGGGCGGCTACAACGAAAGCACGGCATCCGACGATTCCCATACATCCCAAGTGTAGCCTGCTTTTCTTCAAAGCGCAAGGTTTTCCGTAAAAAGCAACGCCCCGAAAATCTCACACGGACTTTCGGGGCGTTACCTATCTATAAAATCGCTTACGTCTTAGAACTTTGCGTTTCGCATGTCGCCTGTCTCCTCAAGAGCAATATGCATCGAGAACGCCTTTGCAAGCGTCATCGGGGTGTGGCACTTACCCTCACGCAACTTCAGGTAATCCCACAAAAGCTGCTTGTAGTCGGGGTGCGCACACTTCTCGATAATCTCGTGCGCCTTCTGGACAGGGCTCTTGCCGCGCAAGTCGGCTACGCCATACTCCGTCGCCACAATCTTTACGGAGTGCTCGTTGCTGTCCGTGTGCGTGACCATCGGCACAATTGCCGAAATAACGCCGCCCTTCGCTACGGATGGGCATGTGAAGATCGAGAGGAATGAGTTGCGGGCGAAGTCCGCCGAGCCGCCGATGCCGTTCATCATCTTCTGACCGCTGACGTTCGTGCTGTTTACGTTGCCAAAGATGTCTATCTCGAGAGCCGTGTTTATCGCAATGATACCCATTCGGCGAATCAGCTCGGGGTGGTTCGTTATCTCCTGGGGGCGCAACATCAGTTTGCCCTTAAAGAAATCCAAGTTGTTGTATACGCGGCTCAACATGTCGTCCGACAGTGTCAACGAGCTGCCCGAGGCGAACGATACGCGCCCGCTCTCCATGAGGGGGATTACAGAGTTCTGGATTACCTCCGTAAACATCGCGAAAGGCGGAATGTCTTGGCACTCGCCAAGCGAGCCGAGAACCGCATTGGCAATGTTGCCGACACCGCTCTGCAATGGCAGGAACTCCTTTGGTATGATGCCCTTGCGCAATTCGCTGATGAGGAACTCTGCTACGTTCTGACCAATCTTCGTCGTCACGGGGTTCGGCTCCGTGAACGCAGCAATGGTGTCAGGCAGGTTCGTGCGCACGACGCCCAAAACCTTGGCTGGGTCTACTTGTATGGCGTCAGAGCCGATGCGGTCGCCTGGCGTGTAAATAGGTATCTCACGACGGTATGGAGGGTTAACAGGCTCATAGATGTCGTGCATACCGCGTATCGCCTCAGGGTGGTGGGCGTTAAGCTCGATGATGATCTTGTCGGCACATTGGCACAGCGTCGGTGAGATGCCGACAGAGCTGGTCGGTACGACGTGTCCGTCCTCCATTATGCTGGAAGCCTCTATGATGCACACGTCCATGTGACCCAAGAAGCCGTATCGCAAGTCCTGCGCCACGTGGCTGAGGTTCAAGTCGAAATACTGCACCTCCTGACTGTTGATCGCCGCCCTCATATCTTTGTGCGACTGGAACGGTGTGCGGAATTTCACCGCATGCGCACGAGCCAACGCTCCGTCAATGGGATCGCCCGTCGCGCCACCAGTGATGAGCCCCACCCTGAACTCGTTACCCTTGGCATGCTCAGCCTCCGCACGATGCGCCAGTGCCGTCGGCACAGCCTTGGGGGTTCCTACCGACGAGAATCCGCCGATTCCTACAACGTAATCGTTCTTAATGTACTCGGCCGCCTCTTCGGCCGTCAACTCGGGAAAGCGCATAATTATAATGTCAGGTTATTGTCTAAATTCTAATCTCACTCCACAAAAGTAGCTAATACTTGATAAAACAGCAACATCAGCCCCGTAAATCTTACAGAATATAGCCTGTTTTTATCTTCAAGTGAATATTAATACATAATTATGCAGAATTACCATGTTTTTATACACTGCAACACCTTCTTGCCGAGCTGTCCGTATTTTCTCTCCCTACTAACTCCACATCCCTTCTCCTATCACGACAACGTGCGCGCCGCACCCCACAAATGTACACTTTCCTGGAGCTCACTTTTACCTCATATTTACGTGCGCAACCAACGCTTTTTAAACGTTCTTTTAAAATGGCAATATGTAAAATATTGTTATCTTCGCATCGAGAGTTTTGCTCACGTGCCGAACCGCAGGCCCATACAAATGCGGTCCTCATCCTAAAACCCGGCGTGCGGCATCTTGGGAGCCTGTCAACCCCTCGTGCCTCGTGCCAACAAACACTCAAAAAACAATCTAAATGACAACTGCCATCATCACGGTCTTTGTCGTAGGCTACCTCTTCATTGCTCTCGAGAGCCTTACAAAGGTCAACAAAGCCGGCGTCGCACTCCTCATGGGCATCGTCTGCTGGATCCTCCTCCTGCTCGGAGCCTCCGAGTACGGACCTGCAATCATCGACAAAGCCGTGCAGTTTGGGCTCCTCTCTGCCGAGGGCGCCGCTAAGGCCATGGAGAATCTCTCCGGTTACATGAGCACAAGCCTCTTCCACCATTACCTCGCCGAGGTCTGCGAGACCATCCTCTTCCTCATGGGCGCCATGACCGTCGTCGAGACTGTCGACAGCCACGGCGGCTTCCGCTTCGTCAAGAGCGTACTCTACACGCCAAACCCCAAAGCCCTCCTCTGGAAGGTGTGCGTCATGACTTTCTTCCTCTCCGCTACCCTCGACAACATGACGACCTCCATCGTCATGATCATGGTCCTCAAGAACCTCATAGCTGATAAGGATATGCGAATGAAGTTCGCCGGCATGGTCATCATCGCAGCTAACGCCGGTGGCGCCTTCTCCCCAATCGGCGACGTCACGACAATCATGCTCTGGATCAAGGGCTGCGTCTCCACCACCGGCATCATCACCGGCATCTTCATCCCCTCTGCCATCTGCATGGCCATCCCTGCGCTCATCATCATGTTCTCCCTCAAGGGACAAATCACCGCACCTGCCGACAACAATTCGCTCAGCGAGGAGAAGCCTCTCTTCCGCCCTGGCATGCGCAACCTCATCTTTGTCCTCGGTGTCGGTGGCCTTATCTTCGTCCCCTTCTTCCATAACCTTACTGGTCTCCCACCATTCATGGGCGTTCTCCTCGTTCTCGCCGTCCTCTGGATTGCTACCGAGCTGATCATCGACGCCCACCATAAGGATCAGGAGGAATACGAGAAGGCGCGCATCTCGAGCATCATCTCGCGCATCGACATGAGCACCATCCTCTTCTTCCTCGGCATCCTCGTCGCTGTCGACGCTGTCGCCGCTACGGGCTCCCTCGAGTTCCTCGGTCAGTGGCTCAACACCAATGTCGGCAACATCTATCTCGTCGACTCCATCATCGGCGTCTTCTCCTCCGTCGTCGACAATGTGCCTCTCGTCGCCTCCGCAATGGGCATGTACCCAATCGCCGATGCAGCTACCGTGGCTGCCGACCCAGTCATGGCAAACTACGTACAGGATGGCCTCTTCTGGGAGCTCCTCGCCTTCTGCGCTGGCACTGGCGGCAGCATCCTCATCATCGGTTCCGCTGCCGGCGTCGTCGTCATGGGTCTCGAGAAGATAAGCTTCATCTGGTATCTCAAGAAGTTCTCCCTCCTCGCCCTCTCCGGCTACTTCGCAGGCATCCTGTGGTACTGGTTTGAGAAGACAATCCTCGTCGGTCTCTTCGCCTAATCAGATACTCTATTAATCATAAAAGTCGCATTCGCCAACAATGACGGGTGCGACTTTTTCTTTCCCGTCTCACCCTCGTGCAATCATTCCGCCTTGCCGACACCCTGTTCTCTTGCCTAAAGCATGAAACAATTCGCACTGCCATGCGTAGAATGAGAAGAAAGTTTCCAAATCTTTAGCTGACTACTAACCCAATCATTAACAACACCCTAACTAAAATGAAGAAAAGCTACATTGCGCTCATCGCACTCGCTGCTGTCGTCCTCTATGGAGTCTCCACCTATAACGGCATGGTAACTCTCGACGAGCATGTCTCAACCTCCTGGTCTAATGTCGAGTCGCAATACCAGCGACGCTCCGACCTTATCCCCAATCTCGTCGCCACGGTCAAGGGCTACGCCTCACACGAGAAAGGCACGCTCGAATCCGTCATCTCCGCCCGCGCCGAAGCCACGCAGACCAAGATTGACATCAGCAACGCCACTCCCGAACAACTGGCCAATTTCCAAAAGGCACAAAGCTCGCTCTCGTCCGCACTCTCCCGCCTCATGGCAGTCTCCGAAGCCTATCCCGACCTCAAGGCGAATGAAAACTTCAAAGAGCTGCAAGCCCAACTCGAAGGTACGGAAAACCGCATCACCGTCGCACGCAAGGAGTTCAATGCCGCAGCTCGCAGCTACAACACGGAAATCCGCCAATTTCCAGGATCCATCGTGGCCAATGTATTCGGATTCACGACACGTGCCTATTTCGAGGCCGAGGAAGGTGCTGAAAAATCCCCCGACGTACAATTCTAATCTCCTCAAATAGAAGACAATGAGCTTCTTGAAAGGTATAATGCATCACGCCCTCAGGGTGCTGATCGCTATGCTCGTTCTCGTCTTTGGCTTTGCGATATTGTCTGCGACCAGCATTGTCGCCTCAGCTCAATCCGACGAGACAGCCACTGCCGACACGACCGCATACAATGCGCCCGCAGTCGCCACACCCGACTCCGCCCGCACTGTCTACTCCGTGGACGATGTGCCAAACGTCCGTCTTCAGAGCAACAACAACTACGTCTCCGACCCCACGCACATCCTTTCCGCCGCAACGTCAGACACCATCAATCTGATGCTCCGACAGCTCGAGGACTCCACTAAAGCCCAAGTCGCCGTAGTAATGCTACCCGCAATCGACATTAATGACGAGTTCGAGTTTGCGCAAGACCTATTCATCAAATGGGGCATCGGGCACAAGGACACCAACGACGGTCTCCTCATCCTCTACGTCTCCGACCTCCACGTCATTCGCTTCCACGTCGGCGATGGTCTCGAAGGCACTCTTACCGACGCCATGTGCAAACGCATCCAGCAATATGCCATGGTGCCCAACTTCAAAAAGAGTGATACCGACAGGGGCATGATAGAGGGTGTCCGCTACGCCTGCGATGTCATTAAAGGCGGCGAGCTTCCTTGGAGCAGCTCCGACGAAGATGATGGCGAAGGCTGGGGCTGGTTCGTTGTCTGTCTCGCAGCCTCCATGCTCGGATTAGGGTTCCTCAATAAGTTTTTGAAGAAGTGCCCAGAGTGCGGCAAGCGAGGTAAGCTTAGGCAGGTAAGCAGCGAATATTTCACTCGCAGCGATAAAGATTATTGCAGATCCAACTTCGAATGCCGAGCGTGCGGATACAAGTTCTCTCGTGAGCGTCTCTGTTCCTCAGACAGCGGCTCCAGTGACAGCGGCAGCTCTTGGCTCGGAGGCTCTGGCTCAAGCGGTGGCTCATGGGGCGGAGGCTCCTCTTCTGGAGGTGGAGCTTCGTCACGTTGGTAATCCATAACAGATAATAAAAGCGACCCGACTGATGCTGTTCATCAGACGGGTCGCAAAGTTTATGTGCGTAAGGTGATTTTATCTCTTTACAGAATATCTAAGCCAAACGTCATCGCCAACTCTTTCTACGCTGTTGAGTTTCAATAGGGTGGCATGTCGATATTTGTCCTCGATGCCGTCAAAAACCGCCGTCATGCCACGCCGTCCGTCAATGCCAGGACCTATCATGACGCTCACCTCATCAACTAACTCCTCTGCTAATAAAGCCCCATTGATATGACCTCCGCCAGTGCAGGCAATACGCTCTATGCCAAACACATCGCCCAAAGCCTCGAATGCGCTCTTTAGGTCAATGCCTCCCCTTCCGACTGCTATCCAAGAGATGCCCTGACGTGTTAAAGTCTCATGATATTCACTTGCGCAATCTTCAGACGTCAAGACAATCAGAGGTCGCCCGTCACACTCCGCACCAGTCCAAGTCAATCGCCCCAAGGTATCAACGGCTACCGTATAGCCATTAGAGCTGACCGCCTTATGGATGTCTCTCCTTCCAATTGGTGTAGCGTCATGGGCAACAAAAGGATCATGTGCCGCAAAGTGCATCTGCATTGTCACGCGCCCCATTATCTGTGAAGGACATCCCAATTTGTCCAATGCCTCGTAATAGGCGTCCGACGGGTCTATCTCTTCTGTCATGGCGCAGTCGATACGCCCGTCGACAGACTGCATCATGTGGATGATAAGATATGGTCTCATGATAACAAGTGACTTTACAGTTTGTCAATCCACTTGTTTACAGCCTCTTGCGATGTCTTTTCGTCGTTTTGCGCTGTCGTTCCGCGAAGAGCCAACCCTTTTAGGACGGTCGCTCCTGCGCATGCCTTCCTTAGGTTGCCCTCCGTGCCAGATAGTCCGCTGCCCTCGTGGGTGCAAAAAGGTACAACCGTCTTGCCTTTCCAGTCGTGCTTCCCTATGAAAGTGTATACCGCCATCGGGCAGTCGCCCCACCAGTTAGGATATCCAATGAAGATGACATCATACGACTCCACATCGATATCTCCTTTTATCTCAGGACGTGCGCCCGACTCTTTCTCGCGCTTTGCCTCATCTACGCACGTTTGGTAGTCGCTGGCATAAGGACGGACGGTCTCGATATGAAATGTCGCACCGCCTGTCTTGTCGGCTATAAGCTCTGCCACCTTTTGCGTGTTGCCGACTTTAATGTTGCCGACACCATAGTTCTCACCGCTGCGTGAGAAGAAGGCCACAAGTACTTTCTTTCCTTCCATGATAGACTGTTTATATTGCTGATGTACTGCGGATTTATCTCCGCTTGTTGCGTTGCAAGATGCCAACGGCAGTGCCGTCAGCATGAGTGCCACAATGGTTTTAAAGATATTCCCCATGTTCTGAATTGTTTTGTCGTTTTATCCAATACAAAGCTATCCAAGTACACCGACTACGACGTTACCCAAATGGCGGCTATAACTACCTAAAATACTTGCTAAATTCGCGTTCAGGAGGCTCGACCTCACTTTAACTCCAGATGAAACACAACCTTACCGAAGGTCCAATCCTCGCCGGCATCGCGCGCTTCGCCCTGCCCTACATGTTGGCCTACTTTCTTCAAGTCCTCTACGGGCTCGCCGATCTTTATGTTATTGGTCTCTACTGCAATGCCGACGCTACAGCCGCTGTGGCCAATGGCGTTCAGGTCATGTATATGTTCACCGTCATCATGATAGCCCTATCGATGGGCTCTACGGTAGGCATTGCCAAGGCTGTTGGGGCGCAAGACAATGATACACTGTTGCGTACCGTCGGCAACACATTGACTCTCTTCATTTCGCTCGCCATCCTATGCGCTCTCGTCATGCTTGGGCTGCGCGACCCCATAATATCCGCCATCGGCACCCCTGCGGGAGCCGTCGAAGGGACGGCAGACTACCTCACGATCTGTTTCATCGGCATCCCCTTCATCGTCACCTACAATGTCATAGCCTCAATCTTCAGGGGGCTCGGCGACACCCAACGACCAATGTACTTTGTGGCCATAGCGTGCGCCATAAATATAATATTAGACTTCCTGCTAATCGGGCACATGGGAATGGGGCCTCGTGGTGCAGCACTCGGCACATCTCTGTCACAAGCGTTGAGCGTTGTCATCGCCGCCATATACATGCGCAGGCATAGTGAGGTTTCAAAATTGAAGCTCAGCGACTTGCGTCCAAACAGGCAGACCATTGGCTCCATCCTGCGTGTAGGCGTGCCCGTCGCCCTGCAAGACGGCTTTATCCAATTGTCGTTCATGATAATAATGGTCATAGCCAATGGGCGAGGCATGACCGACTCTGCGGCGGTCGGCATCGTTGAGAAGTTTATAGGCATCCTCTTCATCGTCCCCTCCGCCATGCTCGCCACGGTATCGGCAATGGGAGCCCAAAATCTTGGGGCAGGGAGGCGAGACCGTGCGCGCGCCACGCTACGTGCGGCTACCATCATCGCCATATCGTTCGGTACCATCATAGCCGCTGTCATGCAGATGATTCCAGAGAAGGCAGTTGCACTTTTCACTAACGACCAGGATGTTATAATGATGGGTGGCGGCTACTTGAAAGGCTACGTGTGGGATTGCGTCCTCGCCGGAATACACTTCTGCTTTAGCGGATATTTTACTGCGTGCGGCCTGTCAATAATATCTTTCGCCCACAATTTCACAGCCATAGTCACGGCACGTATCCCATTGGCTTACTTGGCGAGCGCATCATACCCAGATTCTCTCTACCCTATGGGCCTTGCTACGTGCACGGGGTCGCTGGTATCCGTGCTGATATGCGTGGTCGTCTATATCGTCCTCAGGCGCAGGGGGACAATATAGGCAGCAGCCTGTTTAGCGTGGCGCATAAATCCACAGGGCGACAACGATGCACGCAAATATCGCCATCGGCACGACGGTGCGCGCCTGACCATGCAGGACAGAGCGAAGGCGTCGTCGCCAGATGAGGAAAACAATCAGCAAGACGATTGCCTTCCCGAATGGCGGACCGATAAAGAACCATGCGGCAGCCAAAAGCAGAGTCCACAATACTTTATTTTTCATGGGACGATAAGTGACGTGTTACATCTTAATACGTCCATGTCGCTACTTTATTGCCCTCGACAATGTTAAATTTTCATTCCGTGTGCATGAGCAGGAGTGCGGACAGCAACCTACAAAGGGCAAAAAATGGGTATAACGATCTGACCTTAGTAGGTCGCCACAAAAGTGCAACTCGATGACGGCATGCCCATCCTTCCCGTTTGCAATTCCTCACAAAAGTTATTGAGGTTATCTAATATCATAAACCTCCCGACTCTCTTTGTATAGAGCAGGGAGGAGTGTTGCGTCCCCACCCGTTTTTATTGTCCGACGATGGAGAGGAGGAGTTTGAAGTCGTCGATGACGTAGTCGGCAGAGGCGAGTTGGTCTGGCGTACCGTTGCCATAGGTGACAGCGCATGTTTTCATGTTGGCGGACTTACCCATTTGGATGTCGAAAATCATGTCGCCTACGACGATGGTGTCTTGAGGCTCGCCACCAATTTGCGCAAGAGCCTTGAGCGCCATTTCGGGGTCGGGCTTCACACGTGTGACATCATCGGCAGCCACGATGGCCGAGATGGCTCGCTGGAGTCGCATCTGCTCGACATAGGCGAGTAGGGATTCCCTGCCGCGGCTGCTGGCGATGGCGATGGAGTGACCAAGGTCGTGGAGTTGGAGGATTGTGGGGATGACATTGGGAAAAGGTTGGACACGGATTGTTTTCTTGTTCTCGTCGAATATGATGCGGTAAGATGCGGCGCACGCCTTTGCCTCATCGGGCGTGAGGTGTGGGAACAGGGTGGCGAAGCTCTCATCGAGCCTTAGCCCTATAGTTTTGGCGCACACATCGGCAGGAAGGACGGGGAGGGCATGTCGCACCATTGTGTTTTGGAGGGTCCTGACTATGAGGGCTTGCGTATCGGCAATGGTACCGTCGAAATCGAGGATTATGTTACGAATCATATTCTTATGAAGACACTAAAGGAAGAGGTGGAGCAAAAGGATATAAGATATTGTGCCAAAGGCGAAGGAGAAAAGGAAGGAGCGACTGAGGATATAAGTGACGACCGTGACGGCGACGGCGAGGAGTGTCACCGAGATGTTTAACGGATTGGCAAGCGTGAGGTCTTTGAGACAGTAGATGACGAGCATGCCGAAGACGGCAGAGGGAAGATGCTGACCAAGGTAGTGGATGAAAGGCGGTGTCGGGCGTCCTGCAGGGAAAAGGATGAAAGGGAGGAAACGCGTGGACATGACGCCAAGGGCGAGGATGGCAATAGTGATAATTTGCTGTGCTGTTGTCATTGTGCGAGGGAGAGAGGTTATGTGGTATGCGTGGATCGACGATATGTGATATAGAGCGTTATGAGGATGATGATCATGCTCGGGATTATGAAATTATCTGGCCCGAGGATGACGAGCGAGAGAGCCGACGCAGCAAGTCCAAGATAGGCGGAGAGGTGGGAACGGAGAAATGGGGACACGCCGTGCTTTATGAAATCGTCGGTGAAAATGACTACGAACATGGCCGTCATGGCGAAGTCGATGCCACGGAGCGACAGGATGAGCGTGTCGCCGAGGAGGTAGCCAAGAAGATAGCCGAGGAGCGCACCTGTGAGCCAATAGCCATAGTCGAGGAGGGACACGTAGAGCTGGCGCGCGTATGAGCCACCTGCATTCAGGTTTACGGCAAACGTCTCGTCGCTCATGGTGAATATGAGCAATGGTTTTCGCCACCCAGCGCCACGCCATCGGTCGAGCATGGTTATGCCGTAGAAGAGGTGTAGCGCCCCGACCATAAGCGCAAGGAGAAAGGCTCCAAGCGGGTTGAAACGTCCGAGGAGCATGGTGAGGGCGAGGAACTCGACAGAGCCACTATAGATGATAGCGGCCATGGCGAGCGGATAGAATATGGAGTATCCGTCGGAGGCGGCAAGAATCCCATAGGTTATGCCAAGGAACAGGTATGCGCCCATCACGGGTAGTGACAGGCGCAGTGCTTGGCGGAAATCTGTGTCAGCCACTTATGTTATTGTTCGGAGAGGAACTTATGGAGTTCGGCCTTCCAAAGAGGGGCATACTGAAAATCATCGTTGAAGCCCCATCCATGACCACCTGTCGGGTAGCATACGAGCGTCGTCGGGACGCTATCTTGCGCCAAAGCGGCAGCGTATGCCAAGCCATTGGGAACGGCAGGTACGATGTCATCATCGAGCGAGAGAGTGATGAAGGCAGGTGGAGTCTTTTTCGTCACTTGTTTCTCATTGCTATACAGAGTCTCTTTCTCGACACCAGGGTTCGTGCCGAGAAGGAAGTCGTGCGAGCCTTGGTGGGTAAGACCTGGTTGCATGGTTATTACGGGGTAGAGAAGTATTTGGAAGTCAGGGAGGTCGGTATGGGTGGCGACAGTCGAGGCGAGGTGTCCACCTGCAGAGCTTCCCATGATACCTATTTTCTTGTAGCCACCAAGGCTGGCAGCGTTTGCGCGAGCGTAGTCGAAAGCCTCACGGACATCGGTATTAGGGACGTCGGGGTTGGTCTGAGGGAAGCGGTAGAGCAACACAAATGCCGTCTTGGAATCGCGGCACATCCATGTGGCAATGTCGCGACCCTCATGCCCCTCGGCGAGGAAGCAATAGCCACCGCCAGGGAGGATGATGGTAGCGAGGTTGGCGGTATCGTTTTGCGTCGGGAAGACGAGCAGACGCGCTCCGCTGGGGAGAGTGACGGTCTGGTAGGCTATAGTATCCTGCGCCTGCGACGACGAAGGAGATTGCACATCGGTTTTAGCGGGAGAGCAAGACGTTGAGAGAGCGACGGCGAGCGATGCCGCAGCCAAAAGACGGAGAGTGTATTTCATTGTTATTTTACCTTTATCAGTTGTCGTGGTTGGTATTTGGCGTTAAGCGAATCGACAAGTTTCTGCTCAGCGATTGTCTGAAGGTCGGATATGACGCGCGCTCTGCATTTTGAGATTGGAAGAGGAGAGCCGTTGGTCGTAGTGCCGTTGACGACGACATAAGGCGAGAGAGGGAGAACGGGCCAGAGGACATCGTCGTAGATGTCACCTTGGCTGATAGGACCCTCCACGACCTTAGTAGCGAGAGCCTTGGCGTCGGCTAACTTCCCCTTAGACAGGAGCTTGCTGACCTTAGTCGCAACTTTAGTCGTCGGGCAATAATAAATTTGCCCGTTAAACGTGCCACTGTCAGAATAGCGTTGCGGATTCTCTTCATATTGTTTTATGATGGCTGCGCTATCGGGCATGACGTTCCAAATTTGCCGTTGCATGAGGTCGAAAGCGAGAATGCCGTCGCGATATTCGTTGGCAGCATATTGGTAGTCGGGATACTTTATTGGGAGACGCGACTTCTCATATTGCGCGATGATGGCGTATTCGATGTCAGTCACATTCTCGGAAGGGGTCTGGCGAAGATTCCACTCGTCAACGTGCGATGCCGCATCGGCAAGCGTAAATACTTGACCATCAAGGGATGCGAGAGGGAGAGAGGCGACGGCGTTGATGGCATCCAAGCGATGGTGCTTGGCTTTATTGCAAAGGAAGATGCTGATAAGAGTGTCGCGCCCTGCGTCATCCCACTTGAAATGATATTGGTTGACGAGTTGCGACATTCGCAGACGTCGTGGCGCACGGCGGAGCGTCGGAGCTTGCGTCTTTGCTCGGTTTATCATGGCATCGAACTCTTCTTGCGGGATCTGGTTTCGGCGGCTTACACGGCATATCACGTGCCACCCTGCGGCCGTCTGGACGGGCTTAGAGATGTCGCCATCGGAAGTCAATGCGAATGCCGCATCGGCGAACTCGGGCAACGTCTGTGAGCGCGAGAACCAAGGAATCAAGCCCCCGCGTGTCGCACTCTGCCTGTCGTCGGAGAAGCGGAGCGCGAGGGTATCGAAGCTGGCAGCCCCGTTTGTGAGGGCGTCGTAGATGCTATCGATTTTGAGCTTAGCGGCAGCCAATTGCTCTTGCGACGAATTGTCTCGGGGGGCGAGAACCATGATGTGCTTCACGCGCACCTGACCTTCGGCTGGGCGACGGTCGAAAACGTGGAGGAAGTGGTAGCCGTATTGGGTTCGGAAGATTGGCGACGTCTGTCCGACGGGAGTATTGTACGCCTGATTTTCAAAAGGTTCGACCATCTGGAGGGCTGTGAAGTAGCCGAGGTCGCCGGAATTTTGGGCGGCTGAGGGGTCGTCGGAATTTTGGCGTGCAAGAGTTAGGAAATCGGCACCTTGGACGGCTTGATTGTAGAGGTCGAGAGCCTTATTGTAGGCAATGAGGGTATCGGCAGGCAGGGTTGCTGGTGGACAATTGATGAGGATGTGCGCAGCTCGGACCTCCTCCGCGCCTCGGGCACGCTCGAGGGTGGCGAAATTGGTTATGGCGAGCGTGTCGACGAGGTAAGTTTCGGCGAGGTCGTCGAGATAGGCGTTTAGCTCGTTGCGGTATTGGGCGGCGGTATCGAGCCCGAGGTTGTGGGCCTCGTAGGCCTTGAGTTTGTAGTTCGTGAAGAGGGTGACGTATTGCTGGAGGCTCACGGGCGTCAGTGACAGGTCACGATTTTGGTTGTAGAGGTGCGTGAACTCGCCCCATGTCGTGGTCTGCGTACCGATTTTGAGGAAAACGTCGGATGGCTTTTGAGCCAAAATAGTAGCAGGAAGGAGGAGAAAAATGAGAAATATGCGGATTGCTGTCGTCATCACATTGGATTTTTGAGGATGTCTACAAATGTAGTGACAATTAGTCACTTTACGCCACCATAGTCGTCCAAAGTGGATGGTATAAAAGGAAAATTTTCCACTGAAAGCATAGACCTCCAGTGGAAAAATCTTCCGTCTGATTATGAACGTTTTCAAACCGACGGACTTTCACACGCTCTATTATAAGCTGTGGACCTCAATAAGTATCTCTCAAACCGTAAATTCTATCAAGTTGTTTTCTGAACCGACGACGCAACTTTCATGCCATCCAATATCTCGTATCGAGGCTTGGATGCCAAATGTGTATTGTTGCCCATTGTCTTGTTGTTGTTTACGTATGCAAACGTATAATAAGGGATTGTTGAATATTTGTCGTATCGTTTGATATGATTGTCGCATATTTACACATGTCAAACAAATAGTAGGAATGGGTAAGCAAGACACATGGGGACTCACGTGGGTTTTGAGGGGTATGCTATAAGTGTGGATTTCAAGATGTTCCACATTTCCGCCGCATTTTCAAACAAAGGCATGGGATGACGGCTAAAGAGAGGAGGCAGGCTAACAAAAAATGATTTCGCTTTGGTTAGTTGACTACCTTTGCGCCCACTCCCCTACCCTAACCGATGAAATTCAACACACCACTCTCCTCGACTGACGCAATCCGGCTAATCAACGCCCTCAGCCTGCGCCACACGCCATTCCTCTTCGTCGTCGACTATTCAGCCACAGCGTGGCACGTGGCTCCACTTGCCGACATCGACGCCACGACGTGCCTATTCAGCATAGCCAACCTCTCTAACGCAACGCCACAGGTTCACACATCCTCCCCCACCCTCTCGTTCACCCCACCTCCCTACGACAGCTACCACCGACAATTTGACGTCGTCATGCGACACCTCCGCCGAGGCGACACCTTCCTTACCAACCTCACGACGGCCGTCCCCATCACCCTCAACGGCACGCTCTCCGACGTCTTCCACACCTCTCACGCCCCCTTTCGCCTCCTGATGGATACGCCAGACGGAGGTCAATTCGTATGTTTCTCTCCCGAGCCTTTCGTCGCCATCGATCCCGACGGGCGCATAAGCTCTTTCCCCATGAAAGGCACCGCCCGCGCCGACCATCCCGACGCCCTCCGACAGCTCATCGACAGTCCAAAGGAGGCGGCAGAGCATGCCACAATAGTGGACCTCATCCGCAACGACCTCAGCCAATCGTGCCACGACGTACATGTCGCACGATACAGATATGCCGAGAAGATAACTACTTGCCGAGGGGCGATATGGCAGACAAGCAGCGCCATCGTTGGAACTCTGCCCTCCGACTACCCGACGCGCCTTGGCGACATCCTCGCCTCCATGTTGCCAGCAGGCTCCATCACGGGCGCACCTAAACCCATGACACAAAGCATTATAGCGGAAGCCGAGGACGCACCTCGCGGCTACTACACTGGCGTCATGGGCGTTTCAGACGGTTGCACGCTCACATCTGCCGTCATGATTCGTTTTATTGTCCGCCATCCCGACGGACAGACGTTCTACCATGCCGGCGGCGGCATCACAGCGCGCTCCGACGCCCGAGCCGAATACGAAGAGGTTCTCACTAAAATCTACCTATGACACCACAATTTGTTGAGACAATAAGAGTTGTCGACGGCGTAGCGCAAAATCTCGACCTTCACCAACGTCGCATGGACGCCACCATGGCGCATTTCGCACCCGATGCTGAACGTCTGATTATCAACCCATCGGACATCGTCTGTGGCGATGGCGTATGGAAAGCCCGCATCGTATACACTCCCGAGACGGGGGACGTGACCTACGAGTCGGCACCCTACACCCTACGCACTCTCCACACCCTGCGGTTGCTGACGACCGACGACATCGACTATAAATATAAGAGTACCGACCGTCGCCACCTCCAGTTCTTGCACGACGCATGCACAGATGCCGACGATGCCCTGATCGTCCGCCGCGGACTCGTCACCGACACCACCTACGCCAACGTTGCCATCTGGGACGGCACACGATGGCTCACGCCTGCCGAGCCTCTGCTTCGTGGCACGCGTCGTGCAGCACTTCTGCGCGACGGCAAGATTTTCGAGGCTGAAATTCCTGCATCAGCTCTAACGCACACGACGCCCATCATGGTCTTCAACGCCATGATAGAACCAGGGCAAATTATTGTAAATCAGGTTCTTTTCTAACAAGTCACACCTTGCCTTATCACGCTGCGTGAACCTTTCATCTTTCGCTTGCTACGAGTAACTGCACCTACAATTTTATCCATTTCATTGCATAATTATTCCAATGGTTACATTGCGCAGCCAACTGTTTAGTCATGCACACCTACGTTGTAAAAATGCGCTTTAATGTTATTTAGGTAAAAAATCACAACAAAATACCTCTTTTTCGCACAATTTCCATGCCCCTTGTTTTGTTAGTTGTTTAACACTACGTATTTTTGCCATGTCATTAGGGGCTTATTGTGTGAATTTCATCCACATTCACCTTTTTGGCACACTTATTCATTTGAAAACAAACATAATTGTGAATATATGCTTACCATAAGCCAGGCCGTCGAGAAGGTCGTCAAGGTGAAACCTTTTGTCACCGAGGCCCTTTGCGAAGGTCTCATCAACATCTCCTCCCTCTCGCGTCAGATTCACCCGATGGTCGAGAAGCTCACGGGCAAGGAGGTCAAGCAGGGTGCCATCGTCATGGCCCTCAACAGGCTCGTGCCCAACCTCAAGGGCAATGGCGAGATGACGTACCGCAACATGATCACCTCCCTCGGTGACATCATCGTACGCTCCGACCTTACCGACTACACCTTCCGCAACTCTTCAACCATCGTCGAGAACCACGTCAAGCTGATGACCAAGCTCGTCGGCAGGCAAGACCAGTTCTACACCATGGTACGCGGCGTCTTCGAGTCCACCCTCGTCGTCGGTGCGGAGATTTGCCCCCTCGTCGATGAGATATTCAGCTCTGAGGAGTGCGCCTACCGCAATTCAAACCTCTCGGCCATAACCCTCAAGCTCTCGACGGGCAACGTCCATTTCGTCGGCTTCTACTACCAGATTCTCAAGTTCATAGCTTGGGAGGGCATCAACGTCAAAGAGGTCATCTCGACAACCAACGAGTTCACCATCATCGTCGCCGAAGAGGATGTCGACGCGGCTTTCGCCATACTCAAAAACCTTAAACAAAGCGGCAAAGTTCTGGAATGAGGCTCAGCCCAACGATATGCCACGTCATGACCGAATGTCGTGGCGCGGCGCTTCGCACTTTAGGCGTCGCCATGGCAGTCTTTGTCATGGCCGCACTCTCGCAACCAGTCGCTGCGCAAAAGACGATCTCGCGTACCCCGTCTGACGCCAAGGCGCAAAAGGCGCAGGGCTCATCCACCAACGCATCGGACATCAAGCCCCAGGTCAAGGCGTGGCGCATGATCGACGACTACACGCAGTCGGACACCGTCGTCGTCGACACCATAATCGCCGAGCACCAGGTGCATAACCCCATCTGGCGACGCAGCCTCGCCAACGTCACCCTCGGCAACCTCGGCTCGCCAAGTATCCCGACGTTCTACCCTGCCTTCCGACGCGACGAGGGCAACACTTTCTACACATCCCTCGAGCCTATCATGCTCGACCCCACCGACTTCACGTTCTTCAACACAAAGACCCCCTACGCCAACCTCACCTACCAAAAAGGTATCCCCAAGGCTCGACGCGAGGAGTTCTTTTCCGCCCTGTTCACGCAAAACGTCAACCGCAAGGTCAACATCGGCGCACGTCTCGACATCAACGCCTCAATAGGCAGGTACGAGAATATGAGTGCCTACAACAGCAAGTTCGGCTTCTGGGGGTCCGTCGATGGCGACATCTATAAGATGCAGCTCCAGGCGTGGTACCAGAAGTACGAGATTGAGGAGAACGGCGGCATCACCAACGACAGCATCGTCCTCTATCCCCAAAACTACGACTACGACAAAGCCGAGGACTACCCCGTCCAGTTTATGGACGCGCGCAACCGCCTCGCCACCTATCGCCTCCTCTGGGCCAACAGCATAGACATGGGCTCCGTGACGCGCACCGAGGGCGACAGCATCGAGTACGACGTCCCCGTGGCATCCGCCTACTACAAGTTTTACGCCGACAAGTCGCACCACGAATTCACCATAGACGACCTGTCAGAATACTCAGACGACATTGAGACTCTTTTCCCGAACATCCTCACCGACCCATATTACACTCACGACAGTCGCAAGTACATGCTTATCAGCAACTTGTTGCAACTGAAGTTGAATGAGGAGTTCAACAGCCTTCTGCGCTTCGGTCTTCGCGTATTCATTGGCAATGACATTCGCCAATATTATTGGGACGCACGCAGCGAGGTCGTCGTCGATGAAGATACAGAGACCAGCACCCTCGTATACCATCGAAACAAGGAGAACCGCGTCAGTTCATACATGGGTGGTCAGATTTTCAAGAACATAGGTGACCGCCTACGTTGGAATGCCGGCATCAAATTCATCTTTCAGGGATATAATGCCGGCGACCTCGACGTCAATGGTCTCCTGAGCGTCACCATCGGATCGGGCAAATGGGCTACGGAGGTATGGGGCAAGGCAAATTTCCAACTTCGCACCCCGTCACTTTGGGAAGAGAAGTACTGCTCCAACCACTACGAGTGGGACAACGCACTCGACCGTGAGCAGAGTCTCGACATAAGCGGCGGACTCAAGATTCCCGGCATAGGCGTAGACCTTGGCGTCTATAGCGCCACGCTCAACAATCGCGTCTTCTTCAACTCGCAAGGCATACCCTCGCAGAAGAGCGACGTCGCCCAAGTTCTGGGCATCAGCGCACGCGCCCACCTCGTCCAGAGCCACACCAACTTCAACACCATAATCCGCCTGGCAGCGCAAAAGACATCCGACAACGATGTCGTTCCCGCTCCTACTTTCGCCCTTTACGCATCGTCTTACTGGGAACGCAAGTTCTTTGGCGTCCTTCTCACGCAGATAGGTTTCGACGTCCACTACAACACGCGGTTCTACTCCCCAGCCTACATTCCAGCCCTCATGCAGTTCGTCCCCCAAGGCGAGCGCAAGACTGGCGGCTACGGCTACTTCGACCCGTTCATCAACTTCCACCTCAAGAAGATACGCGCCTACGTCAAGATGGAGCATATCAACAACTTATGGGGCTCTAACGACCACTTCAACACCATCCACTACCCGGCCAACCCTCAGACTTTCAAGTTTGGCCTCTCATGGAACTTCTACGACTAATGGACCAAAGCTCATTAGATAGCCAAATAGAGACACTCAACCCCTCGCAACGCGACGCCGTCACGGCTCCCGAAGGTCCCATGCTCGTCATAGCGGGCGCAGGCTCGGGCAAGACGCGCGTCCTCACAATGAGGATTGCCTACCTCCTGTCTAAAGGCGTCAAGCCATACAACATCCTCGCCCTCACCTTCACCAACAAGGCGGCAGGCGAGATGAAAGAGCGTATTGCTAAAATCGTAGGTCCTGCCGCTCGAGACCTTTGGATGGGCACGTTCCACTCCGTCTTCTCGCGCATCCTCCGCGCCGAGGCTCAGACGCTCGGCATATCGCCAGACTTCACCATCTACGATAGTGAGGACTCGTCAAAACTCATCAAGAGCATCATCAAGGAGTTAGGGCTCGAAGACGCATCGTCCTACAAGCCAAAGGACATCGCAGGCGTCATCTCGGCGGCAAAAAACGACATCATACTCCCCCACGCCTACGCCCAAAATTCCGACTTCGCATACCGCGACACAGCTGCCCGACGCCCCAAGACGGCGCATATCTACAAACGTTACGTCGAGGAGTGCCGCAAGGCCAACGCCCTCGACTTCGACGACCTCCTGCTCTTCACCAACATCCTCTTCTCCGAGCATCCCGACGCCCTCGCCAAATACCAGCAGCGTTTCACGCACATCCTCGTCGATGAGTATCAGGACACCAACATGGTCCAATACGCCATCGTCAACCGCCTGGCCAAAGGGCACCACAACCTGTGCGTCGTGGGCGACGATGCGCAAAGCATATACTCTTTCCGCGGAGCGCGCATCGAGAACATACTCAATTTCAGAAAAGACTACCCCGAGGCGCAAACATTCAAGCTTGAGCAGAACTACCGCTCGACGCAGAATATTGTCGCCACGGCTAACAAGCTGATTGCAAACAACCGCAACCAGATAGCTAAAAACGTCTTCTCGGAAGGCAATGTCGGCGAGAAGGTCCACGTCTGGGCCAATGACGACGACCGCGCCGAAGCCCGCCGCGTGGTCAACGACATCGCCCATCGCACAGGTCGAGGCTCGCTCTCCTACTCCGACTGCGCCATCCTCTACCGCAACAACTTCCTGAGCCGCGTCATGGAGGAGCAGCTGCGCCAAGCCGCCATTCCCTACCGCATCTACGGAGGTCTGGCTTTTTACCAGCGCAAGGAGGTAAAAGACGTTATTGCATACCTGCGCCTCGTCGTCAACCATAACGACATCGAGGCTCTCCGCCGAATAATCAATTTCCCCAAAAGGCAAATCGGCGACACCACGGTAGACAAAATCGAGTCCACGGCGCGCGCCATCGGCTCCACGCCATGGGACGTCATGACCATCTCGTCGCAACTGAGCCAAACAGGTCTGCGCGACGCCGCCATAGCCAAACTGTCCCGCTTCACAGCCCTCATCGACACCCTCACGCAGCAGTCCCAACAAATGGACGCATACCAGCTCGCCGTCGAGACCCTCTCGCAAAGTGGCATGCTGCAACTGCTCAATGACGAGAAGATCAACGACGAAGGCAAGGAACGATACGCCAACGTCCAAGAGCTTCTCAACGGCATAAAAGAGTTCACCGAGAACCAGGAGGAGGAAGACGCCCCAACAACGGTTGCCGAGTATATCCAACAGGTGAGCCTCATAACCGACATGGACCAAAAGGACGACGGCGATAAGGTGAACCTCATGACCATCCACGCCAGCAAGGGTCTCGAGTTCGGAAGCGTCTACATTGTTGGCGTTGAGGAAGATATATTCCCAGGCGAGCGTTGCGCCCTCGACCCCAAAGCCCTTGAGGAGGAGCGACGCCTCATGTACGTCGCCCTGACGCGCGCCAAGGATATCGCCACGGTGAGCTATGCGCGCAGCCGTTTCCGATTTGGTAAGACGGAGCCGTGCGTCCGCAGCTGCTTCGTCGCAGAGCTCGACCCCAAATATTGCGACGGGACGGAGGAGAAACGGCAGCCCGTCACGAACAATGCCGCATCTTTTGCCAACCCTTGGGGCTCACCTCGACGCGACTTCTCCTCCCAACGCCAAGCCGAGCAATCTTACCGCCCGAAACCCACCTTCGCCACGCCAGCCCCGCCATCGGGCTACAAGCGCGTCGAGCGACGCCTCACGACATCCGACCTTTCCACAGCCAACGCCGACACGCTTATGCAGACGCCCGACGGCAAGTTCCGCATCCAGATGCGCATCAACCACTCGCGTTTCGGCAATGGCACGATAAAAGAGATAACAGGCTCCAACGCTGACGACATGAAACTAAAAATAGCTTTCGACCAAGGCGGCGAGAAGACTCTTCTTCTTAAATTCGCACGCATCGAAGCCCTATAAAAAGATATACCCATGAAAATAACTACCACGATTTTGGCCCTCTGCGCAATATCCGCAAGCCTCCTCTCCTGCGGCTGCTCCCACAAGGGCAGCTCGAGCCTCAGCAGCCACAAGCAAACGACCACCTCGCGCCAGACACCTAAGGTTCGCCAGACGACCACCGAGTCTGCCGCCGACAAGGCTGCTCGCCTGAAAGCCGAAAAAGAGGCAGAGCAGAAGGCTAAGCAAGCGGCCGAGGAAGCCAAACTCGCAGCCCAAAAGGCAAAAGAAGAGGCTGAGCAGGCAGCCAAAGAGGCGGCTGTTGTCGTCAAGGAAGAGAAGGTTACCATCGTCGAGACCAAAGCCGACCGCGACGAGAATAACCGTTACCACATCATCATCGGCTCATTCAAGGTGCTGCAAAACGCCCGCCAATTGTGCGAAGACGCAATAGCTAAAGACTTCTTGCCCAGCATCATGGAGAACGAGGACGGCATGTACCGCGTCGGCGTCTACTCTTCCGCCACCGAGAAGACCGCCCGCACAAAAATCGCCGATATGCGCAAGAAGTACCCAGAGTACGTCGGCATGTGGCTGCTGATCGAGAAAAAGTAGCGCGCCTATGAGCGGCTTCTTTTTAAAATCAGTTGCTTTCGCCGTAGCGGCTGTCGCCATGTCCTCCTGTGCAGGGCATACCGACGAGTCGCTCTCTCTCGCCATGGCGCAATCTGAGATGGTTCGCCAAGCCGACCTCGACGGGCTCGAGCTTTTAGGGGTCAGGCGCGTGGCGGAATCTTCGGGCGACGCCTCCCTGCTCGCCTACGCATGGGCCGACGCCAATAAGCAACAGACGGAAAGCTCATATATGCACGCCATGCTCGCCAACGAGAACGTGGCATATGACGACTCCACCGGACTCTATCTCCGTCGCACTGTCTACGACAACACCATAACCCACGCATGGGCCATTGACAACGCACGGATTCTCATGTCCGTAGTGTGCCTTATGTCCGATGCGCAAACGACGGTTCCCGACTCGCTTAGGCAGACGGCATCACGCTTGGCAAATGAGATTATCACCATGCGCGACGGCAAGACGGGGCTTTGGCTCCACGTCATGGACTCCCCCGCTGGCGACGCCAATGTTGCCGACGCCACTGCAAGCGCCATGTTCACCTATGCGTTACTTAAGGGCTCTCGCACAGGTGTCTTGCCCTCTGACATGAAAGAAGAGGGACTCGAAGCCTTCAGTCACTACGTCGAGCATTTCGTCCGCGTCGGCGAGACGACGGGCGACGGGCGCAACCTGCTCTCCATAATAGGCATCCACGCCCAAAGTGGAGCCGAGGAGCTCAACGCCCCCGATGCCATAGGCGCATTCCTCATGGCGTGCGTCGAGGCTGAGATGTAACATACAAACACCTGCTTTTTAAGATGATAGATCGTTTTGCCGATATAAAGATCCTCCGCTACCATGCCGATGGCTTCGGGGCTCTCCCCCTGAAGAAGAAACTGCTGCTCTTCCACCTCTCCGAGGCCGCCCTCTGGGGGCGTGACATCTTCTGGCATCAGAACTGCCGCCTCGGGCTACAGCTGCGCCGCATCCTTGAGGCTATTTACTCGTTTCAGAAAGAGAACGGCACCTCCGACGACCGCCTTACAGAGTACACCAAGCGCGTATGGTTCTCCAACGGTCCATACCACCACTACAGCAATGACAAGTTCACGCCCTCTTTCTCGCCCGACGAGTTCCGGCGTTGGGCAAGCGAGGCTGGCGTATCAGCAGACGATTTGACCGACGAACTCATGTCGCTCATCTTCAATCCCGATGTCTCCCCCAAGAAAGTCTCTTTAGACCCCGATAGCGACCTCGTCCTGAGTTCCTCTGTCAACTTCTACGCCAACGGCATCAGCCAAGCCGAAGCTTCAGCCTTCTACGCCAATGGCAAGAACCACCCCCTCAACAGCAAGCTCGTCAAAGACAAGGATGGCAACTTGACAGAGGAGGTCTGGCGTGCAGCCGACGGCCCTTACGCCAAGCCTCTGACGAAGGTGGCAGACGAACTGTGCAAGGCGCAACAATACGCATGCAACGAGGCTCAAGCACACGTGATAGGCAAGCTCATCGAGTATGTCGAGGACGGCGACCCTGCCAAGTTCGACGAGTTCAACATCTTATGGGTCAAGGAGAAAGCGTCGGACATCGACTTCATAAACGGCTTCATAGAGGTATATGACGACCCCCTTGGACTCAAAGGCACGTGGGAGAGCATCGTCGAGCTTACCGACCATGATGCGACACGCCAAATAGACCTCATTGCCGCCAACGCCCAATGGTTTGAGGACCACTCCCCCATCAACCCCGAATATCGAAAGAAACAGGTCAAGGGAGTAAGCATGAACGTCATTAACGCCGTCATGCTGGGCGGCGACTGCTACCCGTCGACACCCATAGGCGTCAATCTTCCCAACGCCGACTGGATCCGCGAGACCCATGGCTCCAAGTCAATATCTCTCGCCAACATCACCCGCGCCTACCACGATGAGGCCGAGCAACGCGACCCTGCACACCCGAGCGTCTTGACGGAATTCGCAGCCTCCGACACAGAGGTCGAGCGTTGCCGTCGCTACGGACGAGCCGCCGACGAGCTGCACACCCAGCTCCACGAATGCCTCGGCCACGGATCCGGACAGATGCGCGACGGCGTCACCCTCGACGACCTCAAAGCCTACGGCAGCACCATAGAGGAGGCGCGCGCAGACCTCTTCGCTCTCTACTTCATGGCCGACCCTAAAATGGTGGAACTCAAAATCATAGAGTGCCTCGATGTCGCATGGGCGGAATATGACAGCTACCTGCGCAGCGGCGCACTCGTCCAATTGTCCCGCCTCGAACCTGGCCGCAATCTTGAGGAGGCGCACATGCGCAACCGTGCCATCATTGCACGATGGGTCATTGAGCGCGGCGAGGCTCTCGGCTGCGTAAAAATGGAGGTTCGCAATGGTAAGCACTATGTCGTCATCACCGACTACCTCCAGACTCGCCAGCTCATTGGCGAACTCCTTAAAGAGATCCAACGTATCAAGAGCGAAGGCGACTACACTGCTGCTCGCGACATCGTCGAGGGCTACGGCGTACGTGTCGACCCCGAACTCCATTCCGAGATCCGCACCCGCTACGCGGCCTTGGGCATCGCTCCATTCAGCGGCTTCGTAAATCCAGCGCTCTCCTTAGTGACCGACGCCAACGGGCAACCAACCGACGTGTCAATATCTTATGACGAGCAGTATGACGAGCAGATGCTCCGCTACTCGCGCAAATATGCAGCTCTTTAGGCTGTTATGCGTCATAGCGTTCGCCTTGCTCCCGATGTCACTATGTCGGGCGCAAGGCGTCGCCTTTCGTGTGGTAAAAAGTGTTGAGCCGTTCAACGCCATAACCGTCGCCCCAAACATCAACGTCACGCTCGTCATGTCCGACGAGGCTGCCATGCTGCCCAATGATGTCGTGCGACGCATAATGGACAAGAAGGGCGCGCTCGTAGCCAGTCGCCTTTGCGTGGTGCGTGGCGAGCCAACCGTAATAAAGGCCGTGGAGTGCAGTGTCGAGGCTAACAGCCTGACCATCAGTGCTGCAAAGTTCAAATTCAAGAAATCCAAACGCATAGATGTCTACGTCGTTTGCGACACCGCCCTCACGCTAATCCATGGCACGTCGGGCGGCAACATTCAGACACGCGGGTGCCTCCGCTTGGCAGATGTGGTCATCAAGGCCGACTATGCGCAAGACATCCACATCGGCGCACGTGCCAATAGCGTCCGCATCGTCGCCGCCAACCACTCCTCCGTCCGCCTGACTGGCAATGCGCAGACCGTCGATGCCACATTGTCTTCCGCCAGCAAACTGACCGCCACTTCCTTCCCCACGCTGTCAATGTCCCTTTCCGCCACAGACGAGAGCCGCGCCAACATCGTCGTCTCTGAGAGTGCAAACATCTCAGCATCAAGACAAAGCACCATTCGCATCCGCACAACACCGACAGCCGCCATAAACATCAATAAAGACGAGTCTTCGCAGGTGACGGTCGAGAAATAGCTCTTCTCTCTACCTACATTTGCTAACATACTCAACCACCAAATATAAATCACCCTCGCCAGTCACATAGACCGACGAGGGTGAACCTTTTATACAAAGGCTATCTACTTATACAACGCCTCAGCCAACGCGCCAATGCCATCAATGCCAGGCAATGTCGGATAAGCATCTTTTAGCGCAACGGAAAAGGAGGCAGCATCCTTGTTCTTCATCAGCAATCTCTTTATTGTCCGCAGGTAGGCAAGTTTGAACTCTACAGCGTCAATACGCGTTGCGCCACCATGCCCACCAATGAACAGCTGAGCTCCCGAGTGAAGCTCCTCTTCTGCCTCTGCTATTTCCGCATCGACTGCAGCCGAGGACGACAGCTGCAAGTGGCTCATGTGAGCCTTGGCTGGCATCCAATGGGTATAATAGACGACCCCACCGATAAGCAAACTTGCTGCAGGAAAGTCCGATGCCGCTCCATGGCGGAAATAGAATTGAACTCCGGCGTAGGCACGAGCCTCACCAAACGCCACCTCGCTTGCGTCGCCATCGGGCATTTCGACTATCGAATCACCAAAGGTCTGGGCAAATCCCTTCATCATGCCACCATAAACGGGGCCCTTGATGAACTTTGGCATTCCCTCTGGCATAACGACATTGTCGCCAAGCGTCTCGCCAACATGATAGCTCACAATGATTCGTTCCACCGACTTGCCAAGTTTCTCGACATAGTCGTTGAACTCCTTGACATTGTCACGGAAGAGGGGCGGCTCCAAAATCACGAGTGACTCTTTACCCTCGATGATGTAGTCCGCATCGCCCATAACGTCGTTCGTGTAGTATACGTGTAGCGTGAATGAGTCAAAGTCATAAACTTCGACCCGCCCCTTAGGCTGGGCGGTTGATGTGATCGCAGCCATGCTCATGGCCAATAATGTTGTTGTTTTCATTGTGACAGGATTTTTGTTCTTCCCGACAACAAAGTAATGCCATTCGTTTATTCCTCACAAGAAGGCACTTGATACTCAGTTAGTTACCCCCAAGTAACCAATGCTGACAATCAGCTACTTATCAATTTAATTTTTTCTCCTAACGATAAAAAAAACTTCTACTTACTTTTGTAGCGTAATACAGACACACAACATATTATGAATAGAAGCACCATTGAAGACCCACAATTTCCTACTTGTCCTATACGCAACATCCTCGCTCGCATAAGCGACAAGTGGTCACTCCTCACAATTTATACACTCGATTGCGCAGACAACAAGACAATGAGATTCAATCAGCTGCAACGCTCTATTCCCGACATTTCACAAAAGATGCTCACTGTTACGTTGCGCACACTCGTTGAGGATGGATACGTGAAACGCACCATCTATCCAGAAGTTCCTCCACGCGTCGAATATGCCCTCACAGAGCGCACACTGTCGCTCATCCCGCACATCAATGCGTTGACACAATGGGCTTTAGAAAATATGGATTCTATCCTTAACGACCGCAAGAGCGCGACGGCAAAGCTCATCTGAACTGCTCCGCGCTCACCACCCTATACATCTTTTCCACGGCCTGGCTGTTAAACCCTGCTGGCAATGGGCTGACGTCTGGTATGTTATAAGATTTTAGGCACAAAATGTCGCTCTCAGGATCCGACTGCGGAAGTACAAACGGCTTCCCTGCTCGTCCATCTCTGTCAATATGAGCCACATACACTCGCCCATACTGCCCATCGTTACGCTTACTGGCAAATACAACCCACCTCGACGACGATACCCACGAATGGTACGTCTCCGAGACATCCGAGTTTAATGCACTGACGTCCACATTCTTACCGCTCACGAGGTCTATCATCCGCAAATCCGTCTCCCTATGCCATATAGGGAATGTCCCATGATCCGACCTTGCGAACATCAAGTACCGCCCGTCTGGCGACACTTTCAACAGGCTTGCCGACCCTCCATTGCGCCATGCGCTCCACACCGTGTCCACCTTCTCGCCCCACTTCTCTCCATCAAACCCGATTTTCAATATCGAATAGTGCAATGCGCCTATGCTATCTGGCAACGACACCGCACGAGCCGAACAATAGTACACCGTCCGCCCGTCAGCCGAGAAGCAAGGAAATGTCTCAAGCTCCTCTGTCCCAGACACCAACGGAGACAATATCATGCTATCTCGCTCAAAATCAGCAATGCACAAGTCGCTCTCCGCATCATACACCTCAAGTCTACTGCTCCCTACTGAATGCAAAGCCGGTATAATCTCGTTCGTCGAGAATACCCCATAGCGTCCCGAACTACTTATATCCCCATACACAGCTCCCGATTTCATCACCTCACTACGCAACGTCACCTTCCGCAACTTTCCGTCTTGCGCCAATATCGTCCCACCGCTCTTGCCGCGCAGGTGGAATAGCGACACTCGTCCCCCTGCCCCATGGATGTGGCAATTCATGCACTGCCCACCCAATTTGCTGTTATCCGCCAATATCCTCGTTTTGAACGTCCTCATGTCGCGCTCCTCAATCTGGATGGCGTTCCATACCTCATACCCTGGCTCTATGAGCCTGTATGTGACATAAGGGTCAAATCCATCGTCACTCACATAAACAGACAATGTGTCGCAATAGTCCACATTATCCATTGTGTAATAGATGGTTACGTCTATCTCCCCTGCCGTGCTGTCCGCCATCAAGCCACGCCATTCCCCTTCGTCAATCTCTATCTTCCTGTCATCCTTCGCACCGACGACGATCTTCTTCTCCCCCGTCTCCAATGTGGCGCAGATGACCTTCGCCCCGTCCTCCGTCACCATCATGTTGAGCGGCGCAATGCTTCTCGGCACGGTCACTCCGCGATAGTCGGGATAAATCTCCACATCCCTGTTTTTCGCCCCGTCAGGTATGGTCACGCTTCCGCATGATGTCATGACGAGCAACAATAATATTATAACGATTGGCATGTCCTTTCCCTTATTTTCCTGTTTGGCAATACCACCAATACGACCCTCTAAACTCACGTTTCAAGCCCTCTATGTCTTTGGTAGCCATCAACTTATTGAATCTTCCAAAGTCACGGACAACGTCCATGGGGATGTCCACGTCCGTCAGCCGCTTCTTCACATCAGCAGGCGCGGTAGCACCGACAACCATCAAAGCCTCGGCGTATGAACGGGTCATGATGCCACGCCCATAGCGAATGTAGTCTTCAGCAAAATCAGCCATCGACCTCTTCTGCATGTCCAATGCCAACAGATATGTGCGTGCCACGTCGTTATGTGGATTGCTGTTCAATAAGTTACGCAATGAACGTGCGTAGTCCGACGTCATTCTCAATGTGTCCGATGTCGGGGCGTAGGCTTGGCGGCTCTTAATTTTTTCCATGTAGGCTGCCGTCCGATGGGCTCTCTTCCGAGCGTCTGCCCATTTCGCATGAGCAACGTTGTGGCTCAACATCTGCAAATATTTGGCAGCGGCTGGCTCATCGCCCCTTATGATGTTCAGCTCAGCCATACGCATGAGGTGTCGCGCGCCACTATGCCATGGCGAGAATATCATGCCCAATATCGTAGCGTGTTCCGCCATCGTCATGTCGCCTATCGCATACCATACCTCACCTGCCGCAGTAATGGTCATATAGTTGCCATTCTCGTCTACAGGTATGAACAATTGGGTGCACGACCAATCTATGCCGTCCAATGCGGCATCACCCTCTTTTTTGATTTGCGATAGTGTATATAAACAATTGGCAATCTGATTGTTCCGAACGTCGGGCGTAAACTCTTCTTTTGCTATCTCCTTTTCCCAAAATGTCCTGACGTCGATCCTCAGCACTCGCTCCGCCGTCATGTCGGGCATTCCAACCCAACACCCTCCCGCAAATTTCTCATGTGGTACGAAGATTGCCGCTACGACTCCCAACGCCGCCAACAGCCAACTTCGCCTTATTCCCTCAGCCACAGCAATATACGCCGCAGCCACGATGCCGCCATACCCTACTGATGTAACACACAATGCGCACGTCACGATAGCCGCCACAAATCTCCATCCCTCGCTCCGCCCCACAGGGTATGCGCACGCCAACCCCACGCCTATCAGCAGCGACATCGACGATGCCAACGGATACTCACCAACGCTCTGTCTCCCAGCCTCCCATATCATCACGACAACAGCTACGCCAACCGCCAGTCGCCAGTCGCACCCCAATTTCCGCAGCGCATGCCGCACAGATAACCCTATGAGCAACAACACGATGGCCACTATGACAGGACCACCGCCTACGTAATAGTAAAACTGACTAAGGTATCCGCCCACAATGGTCGGCAGCCATGCCCTGCCACAATACACGCCTTGGCTAAACATCTGACGGACAAACTCTTCACTCGTCAGAAAGAGACAAAACTGCTCCCTATGAAAGAAGTGGTACGGGTAGCAGAAAAGGAAGAATAGCATCGCGGCTATCGCCACGACACCAAGGATTGCAAAAGGGGCTATTTTCTTGCGACACATGGTGGACGAAAGTAAAAATTTCTCCTCATATTTTTGTATCTTTGTATATATTATTAAGAATAAGGCGATGCACCCATTCGCCAGCCTCGCAAATGATCAACGCCCTACGCACATCTATATCGACTATCCTTTTTGCTGTCGTTTTCTTCTTCTGGCTGTTCCTGCACCCAGAGGCTTTGTCGTTCCATGAGCAGTATCAGATGTTCCTCACTACGTGGGCATTCCTGTCTGATCATCTGTCCGTTGTAGGCGGCGTGGCTGAATACATCGCCGAGTTTTTCTTCCAATTCTGCTACTATCCTGCCGTAGGCGCGGCGTTGCTCGCCCTGCTCTTCCTACTCCTCCAAATCGCCACGTGGCGTACCGCACGCCAGATGTCAAACGGCATCGGCAACTACGCACTCTCCACCATTCCGCCGTTCCTGATGTTGGCCATCATGTCCGACGAGAACGTCGAACTCACTCTGCTCGTTGCGCTTATCCTGTCCACTTTCGCAGCTGCCATCTACGGGCGCATGTTGTCGTTCCGCGCCAAGTCGCTCTGCCACGTCGTCGCCGTCCCATTGCTCTACTGGCTGTGCGGTCCTGCCGCCATCGTATACGTCCTGCTATGCGTCGCAATAGACGTCAGACGCAATGCCGCATTGCTCTCTCTCGCCACCATTCCATATCTGGCTGTCATAGTGTTTGTTGCCTCACAATCCATCATGAGTCAATATGCCACACCCGACATCCTTTTCGGTCAAAACTACCACAATCTCCGCCTCACCCACACTGCCTCTCTCTTCATTGCCGAGGCCTCTCTCGTCGTCATCCCACTCATCATTAGTCTTCTCCCACATTCTAAAAATCTGTGGGTCGAAGGCTTCGAGGCTCTCATTGTCCTTGTCGTGGGATGCTGCCTCTCTTTCAAGCCTTACGCCACGCCAAAATATGACGTAATAGCCCTCGACGCCCTTGTGCGCAGCGAGAGGTGGGACGATGTTATCGCCCGCGCTAAAGCCGACAATCCCAAGAACGAGACAGCTCTCGCAGCCGTCAACCTCGCTCTTGCGCAGAAAGGTCAGCTACTCGACAGCATGTTCTGCTTCCAGCAGGTAGGACCCCAAGGTCTACTCACCCGCTCCCATCGTGATCAATTCTCAAGCGTCACGACAGCCGAGGCTCTTTTCCGCCTCGGGATGGTCAACATGGCGCAACACTATTTCTTCGACATCCAAGAGGCGATAATCGACTGCCACAAGAGCTCCCGTTTCTCTAAGCGCATAGCCGAGACGCTCATCATAAACGGTCGTTACGAGATGGCTCGCAAATATATCAACTGCCTCAGCCACACTCTCTTCTACGCCTCTTGGGCTTCACGTGCAAGCCGATTCCTTGGCGACGATAATGCAGTCAACAACCATCCCATTTGGGGACGATTGGGGAAATTACGCTACCAAAATAGCTTCGCAGCCAACTATTACGAGATGGATAAGATGCTCGCCATTCTCTACAATGGCGACAAATCCAATCGCCTCGCCCTCGACTATTTCCTCGCCCAATGCCTCCTACGTCGCGACCTCCGATCTCTATGGAGTGGTCTCGCTTGGGCGCACGATGCCTATGGCGACAATCTCCCGCGCCACATTCAAGAGGCTGTGGCTTTCACGTGGACGCAATCCCACAATTCATTCGATGGACTCCCCGTGACGATCGCACCAGACGTTATGCACGACCTTGCCGACTTCGCTCGCCTCTATTCCACCAACAAAGCCGACACAAGGCTCGACGCTCCTCGCTTCCGCCACACATATTGGCACTACCTTCTTCTTGAGAAACCCGTCGACGCCAACTCTGGCGCCACAAGTATCGCTAATGATGAGCAGGTAAGATGATGATGAAGATTTCAAGATACACGCTCTGCGCCATAGCGACCCTCCTCATGTTTCTCATGGCGTCTTGCCTCCAACGCCCATCCAATGAGCTTGAAGACAACACCTTGCCACGTATATGGCCAGACTACACCGATGTGACAATCCCCGTCGACATCGCGCCTCTCAACTTTGTTGTTGACTCCGCCGACCTCCTCTACGTCAAAATCCAAGGCAGCATCAGCGGCTCTCTCGAGACCTCTGGCAAATATGCCTATTTCGACATCGACAAGTGGCACGACATCATTCGCCAAAACCGAGGGGCGGACATCATAGTGACCGTCAGCGCAATGCGCAATGGGCAATGGACTCGCCACCTGCCCTTCCCCATCCACGTCAGCCAAGATTCGCTCGCCGACTATGGCATCACCTACCGCAAGATAGCCCCTGGTTACGAGACGTACAGCGACATCGGCATCTACCAGCGCGACATTCACTCTTTCAACGAGGATCCCATCATCACCTCAACTCTTGTGCCAGGTCAGTGCATGTGCTGCCATACAGCCAACCGCGCCAACCCTCGCCAACTGACCCTGCATCTTCGCGGCAAGCACCCTGCCACGCTCATCCAAATCGACGGCCAACGTCAATGGCTCACTACAAAGACCGACTCCACAATAAGCAACTGCATGTACCCTTATTGGCACCCGAGCGGCAACTTCTGCGCATACTCCCTCAGCCTCGTCCGCCAAAATTTCTATACAGGGCACGACAAGTTCATCGAAGTATTCGACCTCGCCTCTGATGCCTGCGTCCTCGATGTCCGCACCAACCAACTCATCCTCGCCCCGCCACTTCAATCCCCAGATGTTGAGACCTATCCCGTCTTCTCCGCCGACGGCAACACCATCTTCTTCTGCTCCTCAAAGCCACATCGCCTGCCAGCCGAAGCCCATCTCATGCGCTACGACCTGTGCTCCGTCGGCTTCGACGCCGAACAAGGACAAATCGGCACTCATGTCGACACCCTCATAAAGGTCTCCGATAAGGGGCATAGCATAACACTGCCGCGCCCCTCCTACGACGGTCGCTTCATCATCTATTGCCTCACAGACTACGGCTATTTCCCCATCGACCACCCCGAGTCCGACCTCTACATCCTCGACCTCAAAACCATGGAGTCGCGCCCTCTTGCGCAAGCCAACAGCCCCGACACCGAAAGCTTCCACAACTGGAGCTCCAACTCGCGATGGATCGTCTTCTCCAGCCGACGCCAAGACTCCATGACCAGCCTCGCCTATTTCGCCCATATCGACACTTTAGGCAACGCCTCCAAACCTTTCCTCCTCCCTCAACGCAACCCCCGCGAGTTCTACACCAACTCGCTCCACTCTTTCAACACCCCGGACTTCACCACCGACAAGGTCTACATCGACCCTCGCGCCACGTATGACGAAGTCTTCTCCGATGAACGCACACAAGTTACCATCAAATGAAAAAAATTACTGCTGCCTTCTGCGCACTCCTCCTATCCGCCTGCTCTGTCTCAAACCAAGAAAGCGGCACATGCCAAATAAATGGCACCCTCGGCTCCGACAAATGGGATGGCCAATACATCTTCCTCGTCCCCATAAACAAAGGTGACAGCGTCGGCGTCGACTCCACAATCGTCCATGGCCGCGAGTTCCACTTCACAGCGACAAAAAGCATCGTAGCCGACATACGCCTCAGCTGGCGCACTCGCTTCGGCACCCAAAACCTTCTTGTCGTGACAGAGCCTGGCACGGTGACCGTCACCATCGACTCGGTCAGCACTGGCGGCGGCACGCCACAGAACGACTCTCTCCAATCTTGGAAGCGTCGCACTGAGGAGTACAAACATACTGCGACCGCCCTCGGTCGAGCTTACCAAAACTTCTACGCAGCTGGCGACAGCGTCTCGGGCGATGCCCTTAGGGCAGAAGCCTCCGCCAAGTACCATTCCTACCGCGACGCCTCCCTCAACATGGCAAAGCAGATGGAAGGCACAACCCTCGCCGATTTTCTCAACCGCATGTTCCCAAGCAACGACTAAATGCTCAAGGTCTCTAAATCAGCCCTGCTGCAAATATTGCTGACGACGCTCTTTGCCGTCGGTGTGTTCCTCTTCTGGCGTTTCGCCCACCCGGAGGCACTCGCCTGCGCCGAGGAGCTGCAACTCTTCCTCTTCACACCCGAATACTTTTTCGAACGCCTCACATACCCCGGCGGCATCGCCACGTACCTTGGCGAGTTCATCACGCAATTCTACAACCTTATCTCTCTTGGGGCTGCGATTCTCGCTCTGCTTTTCGTTGTCATCCAACGACTTACATGGCGTCTGATGTGTAGCGAAGGGGTGGACGACTGTCACTACCCCTTGTCGTTTGCGCCCGCAATTCTTCTTCTCGCCATCATGGGCGACGAGAATGTCCTCGCCCCTTACGTCGTCTCCATCATCCTCGGACTGGTCGCTTGCCTCATCTTCAGCCATTTTACCACATCCACCCTATCGGCACAAAGGGCTGCGCTCGCACTTCTCATCCCGGTCTTCTGCTTTGCTGGCTCTGGCATCTATGTCCTATGCGCATACGCCATCGCCAAGTCCATCAAGCGACGTAATTATCTCGAGCCAGTCCTCATAATCATCTACCTTGCGCTCTGCACCACCATCGGGTACCGCATCTCCGCCTACCCTCTCTCCCGCGTCCTCATAGGCATCGGCATATACCGCATGGCCGACGCTCCAATCCTGCTCCCACTCTTCCTCGTTTTCGTCGGTCTGGTCCCTGCGCTCACCTCTTTGCTAAAGATGAAAATGTCCCGAGTCTCAGCCATTGCCGAGCTTGGGCTTATTGTCGTCTTCGCCTTCCTTTTGCCACATCTCACTTTCGACGAGTTCAAGTATCGCATCATGCGCTACGACCTCCTGCTCCGCAAACGCGACTGGAACGAGGTCCTCTCTCTCGCCAAACGCCACGAGCCACACTCGCCTCTCGAACTCGCCACCGTCAATTTCTCTCTCGCCATGCGAGGTGAGTTGCCCAACCGCATGTTCGAATTCCCGCAAGTCAACAGCGAAGGTCTGCTCCCCGTTTTCAGCCGCGAAGTCTTCACTACCATGATGACCTCCGACATCTATTACGAACTGGGAATGCTCAACACGGCACGCCGATTCGCCTTCGAGGCGCAAGAGTCCATACCCAATTCTCAAAAAAGCGGACGTCTGACAAAGCGTCTCGCAGAGGTCGCCATTATCGACGGTCACTACGAACTCGCCCGACGCTACCTGCACCTTCTCAAACAAACCTTCGCTTACCGCAAGTGGGCCGCCGACAGCGAGGCTCTAATAACCGACGAGGCTAAGGTCAACGCCCATCCCGTCTACGGACGAATGCGCCACCGTCGCGTCACGACAGATTTCTTCTACTCCGATCCCGAGATGGACCAGATGCTGGGTCTCCTCTTCAACCAAGACAAGAGCAACCGCATGGCGCTCGACTACCTCCTCACCTGCGAACTGCTCACCCGCAACCTCGCAGCATTCGCGCGCTACATCCCCCTCATGGGACAGCTGCCCGACGGCGGCATGGGTCCAATCCCCCGAGCCTACCAAGAAGCCCTATGCATGGTTTGGGCGCAACACCACTCCAATTTCGACGGCATCCCATGGCCCATCGACCCAACCATCCGCCGAAATTTCATCCAGTTTGCCCAACTGACAGCCCCCAATGGGGCGCAAACACCACTCCCGTCCCACCTCGCCTCCTCATATTGGGCTTTCTTCATCAAGCGTTAACACCTGACTTTCAATGATTAAGCACCTGCATATAGGCCTACTCGCTCTGGCGTCACTCCTTGCGTCATGCTCATCCGCACCTCGTCCGCACGATATCGTGACCATCGACGCCCTCCCTGCCATATGGCCAGACTACGTGGGCGTCACAATCCCAAACACCATCGCCCCACTCAACTTCGCCATAGCAAGCGACTCCGCCCAATGCGTCGACGTCACCATCTCCGCCAACGGCAAACTCCTCACAGCCAATGGTTCCGAGGCCAATTTCGACATCGACAAGTGGCGCGCCATCCTCGCCTCCTCGCCCGACAGCCTCTCCGTCTCTGTCTGCGCCCTCTTTCCAGACGGATGGCGACAATATCGCCCTTTTCCAATATACGTGAGCCCAGACACCCTCTCGGCCTATGGACTCACCTATCGTCGCATCCAACCGGGCTATGAGGTTTACAGCAAGATGGGCATCTACCAACGCGACCTCTCTTCTTTCTCCGAAGACCCTATTTTTGAGAACACCGAGGTTCCCAACAGCTGCGTAAACTGCCACACCGCTCGCAAATCCGACCCCGACGATTTCCTCTTCCATATCCGTGGCGACCACGGCGCAACCCTCATCTCCCACAACGACAAAGTCGAGGTTCTCAACACAAAGACCGACCACACCATAGGCACCTTCACCTACCCTGCCTACCACCCCGCAGGCCGCTTCATAGCCTTCTCCGTCAACACCACGCGCCAATCTTTCCACCAGGTAAGCACCAAACGCCTTGAGGTCTTCGACGTGGCTTCAGATCTCGTCATATACGACACAGAGAACCACAACGTCATAACCTCACCTCTCGTCAACAAGACCGACAGCTGCTGGGAGACGTTCCCTTGCTTCTCATCCGACGGCAACAGCCTCTACTTCTGTGCCGCCCACCCTCAACCAGTCCCCATGAAGGTTAGCCGTGTGCAATACGCCCTCATGAAGATCCCCTTCGATGCCACGACAGGTCAATTAGGCGACAAAATAGATACCGTCCTAAACCTTGCAAACCAAGGGCTTAGCATCTCTCTGCCTCGCACTTCACCCGACGGACGACTCCTCATGTTCACCACATGCGACTACGGCACATTCCCTATATGGCACTCCGAGGCCGACCTATGGGTTCTCAACCTCGCCACTGGCGATGCGCATCCTGCGTCAACACTCAACAGCGACGACGCCGAGAGTTTCCACAATTGGAGTCCCGACTCCCGATGGGTCGTGTTCTCCAGCCGACGGGGCGACGGTCTCTTCACTCGTCTCTTCTTAGCCCATGTCGACGAGAATGGCGTGGCTTCCAAACCATTCCTCCTCCCCCAAGAAAGCCCCAAGTCTTTCTACCGAGACCTCATGTTCTCCTACAACATCCCCGACTTCACCACACGACCAGTCAACCTGGACTCCAAAAGCGCGGCACGTCGCCTCCTATCCACTTCAAGGACGCAGGTCAAATAAGAATTTCACAGCTTTACAGCCTATCTTCTACTATATTAACACCAAACCATTCGCTCCAAAATAAAAATTTCATATCTTCGCTATCGCCAACCACCAAACTGATAACTCACTAACAAATTGAAAGATTTGGCAACGCCGAAGGTCTCGGTCATCGTCCCTAACTACAACTATGCGCGTTATCTCGACCAACGGATGCAATCCATTTTGCGCCAGACGTATCAAGACTTTGAGATCATCATTTTAGACGACGCAAGCACAGATGACAGCAAGGCGGTAATTGACAAATATCGCGACACCCCTCACGTATCGGCAATCTGCATCAACCAACATAATAGCGGCATACCTTTCGCCCAATGGGAGCGTGGCATCGCTATGTCACGAGGCGAGTTTATCTGGATTGCCGAGGCTGATGACTTCGCGGAGGAGACCTTCCTCGAAAAGTGCATGAAGGCTTATGCGCTCTTCCCCAATACCGTAATATGCCAAGCCGGCGCACTGCTCGTCAATGAGCAAGGTCAGCCAATGGACGGCACCATGGACAAGTGGCGACAGACAAACAAACCCGCCATCTCCTTCAACGGCAAATCCTACATCCGACGCTTCCTCCGTTGGTCCAACAGGCTCTACAACGCCTCGGGCATCGTCTTCCGCAAGTCGGCTCTGAAAAACGTCGATTTCGAGGAAGTGAAGACCTACCGCGTCTGCGGCGACTGGCTTTTTTGGTCAATCCTCGCTGAGCAAGGCGACGTCACCATCATCAAGCAGAAGCTCAACCGTTTCCGACGCAGCTCCAACAGTGCGTCGGCACGCGTCCCTGCCGATGAGAACTACCGCATAATGCGCAACTTCCTCGACCGGGGCATTTTCCACCACTTCACACTCACCTACGCACTGGCAATCGCCACCAACATCAGGTTCGCTCGTAAGAACAAGACGATAACCGAGCAAAAAAGGCTCTTCAAAGAGTGGGACGTCAGCTTCCCCTCCATATACTACAACTACATGATGTTCGTCCGCCTTATAGACAACGTCAAACGGGGCTCCATCTACTACGAGCATAAAAGGATATAGCCACAAAAGCCCGTCCCTCATGCCCATCTCTGTCGTAATCAATACCTACAACGCCGAACAACGCCTCCGACAAGTCCTTGACTCTGTCAAGGATTTCGACGAGGTCGTCATCTGCGACATGGAGAGCACCGACTCCACCCTCTCCATAGCGCGTGAGTTCAACTGCAAGATTGTGACGTTTCCAAAGAATGGCATCAACATCTGCGAGCCGGCGCGCAACACAGCCATACAGTCGGCCTCCAACAAGTGGGTTCTCGTCATCGACGCCGATGAGCTCGTCACGCCCCAATTGCGCGACTACCTCTACCGACTTACCACGGATGCCAACCATCCTGCCGGTCTCTACCTCCCACGCAAGAACCACATGTTCGGGCTCTTCGTCAAGTCATCATACCCCGACTATCAACTCCGCTTCTTCCTAAAAGACGCTGTCGACTGGCCTCCCGTTATCCATTCCACGCCACACGTCGAGGGGCGGGTAGACCGCATTCCCAAGGAGCGCCATGAACTCGCGCTTATCCACCTTGCCGACGACCCCGAGACAAAGTACATCGCCAAGCTCAACACCTATTCCGACAATGAGGCCGTGCGACGTGCAGGCAAGAAGGTGACTCTCGCCAAGCTCATTTTCCACCCGTTCTTCCGCTTCTTCAAGTCATATTTCATGAAAGGCGGATTCCGCCTCGGCAAGTATGGCTTCATCATGGCATGCAACGACGCCATCTATAAGTTCCTCGTCTTGACTAAAATGGCAGAAAACACCGACCGCAATAAACAGCTATGATAGACGTTGCCCTCACCATCGACCATAACTACGTCCGCTACTGCGCTGTCGTGATTGCCTCCATAAAATGCGCCACGACAGACGACCAAGTGCGCTTCCACGTCGTTGGCAACGACTTGACAGACAGCGACCGAGAGGTTTTGATGTCCGTGTCCGACGGGATGACGGCATTCTACACAGTCCCTGCCGACATGCTGGCGCAATACTCCCTTTTGTGGGGCAAAGGGCGGCTCAACATGACGGTCTTCTACCGATGCATGCTCGCCACGCTCCTGCCGCCCGACGTGCATAAGGTCATCTACATGGATTGCGACGTAATCGTAGTGCGCTCTCTTACAAGTCTTTGGAACACTGACCTCGACAATCTTGCCGTCGCCGGAGTCCCCGACCTTCTACACACCCCCGACGAGTATTTCAATCGCCTGGGCTATGACCGCAGCTATGGCTACTTCAACGGTGGCGTCCTACTGCTGAACCTCGACTATTGGCGCGCCAACAATGTAGAGCGTCGCCTTAGTGACTTCTTCAATAAGCATCGCGACCGCGTCGTACGCAACGACCAAGACATCATGAACGCCGTCCTCTACAAAGAGAAGGTGCTCGTTGACTATGTATGGAATGTGCAAATCGACGTCTTCGACCGCATCAGCCACAAGACGCCAGAGGGCAGCGCGCACTGCCTACGTATTATCAACGATGCGGCAATCGTCCATTTCTGCCACAAGAAAAAGCCATGGCACTACGCATGCGTCCACCCTTTGAAGCGCATCTTCTTCGAGGCCGAAAAGCACACGCCCTTCGACAGCCTGACTCCCATCTCGACGCCAAAAGTAAAACGACGACTCTTCTTCCACAACATCCTCTACACCCTTGGGTTAAAGAAGCAGAAGATGCTGACAGAAAAGGAGTTAGAGCAAAAACTTTCTGATTATAGGGCTACTTGTTCAGACCCTCACAAAGCGCACTGAACTTCCGCGACGCCTCAGCCCAAACGAATTTCTTCGCATGCTCAGCCTCTTGCGCCTTATAGCGTGCGACCTTCTCGCTGTCGGTGACCATTCCAACTATAGCCTTTGCCATTAAGTTGACGTCTCCTACCGGTACAAGCGTCCCACATTTACCATCATTCAACACCTCGCACGGTCCCACAGGGCAGTCCGATGCGATTATAGGCACATTCAGCAGAAGAGCCTCGACAAGCGACACAGGCAGCCCCTCAAACTTCGATGACAAGACAAACACCCTCGCACGTACAAGCCACGGCATAGGGTTGGGCATCACGCCCATGAAGACCACACTATCTCCGAGCCCCAACTCGTCCGCCAATCTCTGCATGGCGTCACGATCCTGTCCCTTGCCTATAATCCTCAGCTTCGGGAGCCGCTCGCCCAACTCATCTTTTGCCAACCTGTACGCCTTGATTAGCGTCGTGTAGTCTTTCTGGCTCTCCTCTATTCGCGCTATCGTGAGGATATAATCATCATCTTCAACCTCGAACTGAGAGGCACGCTCCTGCAATGCCTCAATGTTCTGAGGATTGTATATCATCACGAACTTGCCCACCAGGTCGGGATACAGTTCTACTGCTTGCTCCCTCATCTTGTCACTCACGAAGACGACATTGTCGTAGACGTTGAACTTATGTCCTAACCTCTTGATTTTACGCTCCTTGCCACAGCAATATTCGGGAATGGAGAAATGGAAGAACGCAATCTTGCGCCCATTGAATCCACCTAAGAACGAGTGGGACATACAGTCCATATCGACCACCACATCCTGATCTCGCAAAATATGGGCAAGCCGGACTCGCTGTAAAATCCGTCGTACAGGGTTCAACGCGACGGCATCGATAATCTTCTCTCCCAACGAGAGCTTCCTACGCAATTTCTTTTTAGTGAAGCAAGTCAGCAGCCCATCCTTGACAAGATAATATATCTTCACGTCGCTGGCAATCAGCCTCTTATACACCTCAAGCTCCTCATAGTTAAGTGCTATGACGAGCGAGACATCATACTTCTGACGGTCAAGATTGTTGAGGTATTGCACGAGGATCGTATCAATACCCCCATCCAAAAACCTGCTTATCAAGAATGTAACTTTAGTCCTTGGCATAATCTTTTCTGCTGATTGTTCTTGCTTACTCGCCTCTGTTTTATTCTCCGCGAGCCGCTATTGGGCGAGTACCCTTTGGTAGACGTCGACCAATTTCTGCGTCAACGCGTCTTGGCAGAAGTTTTGCGCATACGCCATGCCGCCCTTTATCATCTTGTCCCGCAACTCTGCCGATGACAGGACATTATCGATTGCCGAAGCCAATGCCTCGTCATCATCCGGGTTGACGTACAACGAGTCAGGTCCACCTGCCTCTTCAAGGCATGAGCCGGTGCAACCAATTGCAGGGATTCCACTCACCAACGCCTCAAGCAGCGGTATGCCAAACCCCTCAAAACGTGACGGGTAGACCATCATGTCCGCCATCTGGTATAGAGCCGGGAAGTGGCAGAAAGGGACGCCACTTATCATGCGTAACCGTCCCGCAAGCCCATTGGCTGCGCAAAATCTCTCGACATCGTCAGCATATGCCGTCCGCTTGCCAACGGCTATGGCGACAACCTCTTTAGGCAATCGGGTCATAGCCTTTGCCAAGAGCATCAAGTTCTTACGCCTCTCGATGCTGCCAACGTAAAGCACATAATGCTCTGGCAAACCAAGCAACTTGCGAACTTCTTCTTTAGAGTCATCCGTGGCCTTTTGCCAAAACTGCTTGTCGCAACCTTGGTAGACGACCTCAACTTTCTCTGGCGCAATACCATACATCTCTACGACGTCACGCTTCGTGCATTGGCTTACGGCAACAATCCTATCTGAATGCTGGCACGCCTTGCGCGACTTATAGTCGTATATCTTTCTGTCAACCAATGCGTAGCACTCAGGATACCTGCGGAATATCAAGTCATGGATGGTGACAACGCTTCTGACGCCCTCAGCCTTTCTTATGTTGAGAGGCAGCTCTCCGCTAAGCCCATGAAACAATCCGACACCATCCGATTCCAAAGTCCCCGTCACACCCATTATGCGCCACAGCGAGCTGAGCTTCCCTCCCCATTTGCCCGTCGGGTATACCATCTCGACACGCTCCTCCTTGTCAAGCCCGTCAAGGCAATTTGTGCGACGCTCAGAGGGGGCGTACACCCTCAACCGCCCGACGTCAGAATAGCGGCTCAGAGCACTAATGACGAAGCGACTGTAATTACCAAGACCTGTACGATTTTGCGCAGCGCGCTTACCGTCAAAGCCTATGACTACGTTTTGGAGGGTGGACATGATGAGACACGGAGCTTTAGTTGCTACTCGTTGGGGAAATTTTCATGTTTGAGCTTCCATCGCTTATGGCTCCACAACCAAAGCTCCGGCAGGCGGTGGAGATCCTCCTCGATGAGAGTTGCGAAACGACGCGTACACTCTCGCTCGGGCAACTCCTTAGGATTGAGAGCCAGGACTTGAAACTCCACCTCATAGTAGCCGCGGCGGTATGCCACGAAAGACGGATATACCAACGCCACGCCCAACTTACGAGCAATATGCTCAGGTCCCGCAAGGAATGGGGTATCTTGTCCACAGAAGGGGAGCCATATCTTCTGGGCCGTGCGGTGCGGACACTGGTCGCCAATGACAAGCGTCACACTGTTGATGCCGTCGCGGATGCACTCGTAGGTGTAGCGGAAGCCGCGGTGTCCCTCGACAGCCGCGATATTGCGACGCGTACGCACCTCGAGTGATATGTAATTGGCAAACCTGTTGCCCTGTTTTTGATAGAAAGCATGAACCTCCTTATCTGGGTAGAGGAGCGGAACGTTGGTGAACCACTCCCAGTTCCCAAGGTGCGGAGCGTAGAGGAAGACCGATCGTCCCTCGTCAAGAAGTTTGCCGACAACCTCCGGGTTGCGAATCTTCATTCGACGCATCAACTCCTCGTCAGAAATGGTGAGAGCCTTGATGGTCTCGAAGAAATAGTCGCTCAAGTGGCGATAGAAACGCCGCTCAATCTGTCGCCTCTCCTTATCCGTCTTCTCGGGGAAGACAATCTTCAAGTTCTTGCGCACTACTTTAAGCCTGTATCCTACAACCCAATAGAGCAAGAAATATACTACGTTGGAAAAGAGATACAATACCCTAAGAGGCAGATGCGAGAACGCCCTCACGACAAGACGCCCGAAACGCTCAATCAGATTGAGCTTGTCCATCCCTTGCCCGTTTCGACTGACGCCAAGTGGCAGCTCGGCAGTTTTTGCTGTTGTGTTTGAATTTGCGTTTGACACGGTTTTTCCCCTTTAATTAATTGTGGAACACCCACACAAAGGTATAAAAATGCCGTCTGATTTAGCCACATACCCCACCCTACATCAAGGACGCACCCCAACGTTTTGAGGTGCGCCTCTTGTTTTTTTGCCTGTAACTATAAAAATAGGATGATTAAAAGCGTACCATAAGCTCGCAAACGAGCTTGTCGTTGTCCGAGACTCCAATCTTCGCACCGTCGTCATAGAAGTACTTCTCGTAATTGATGCGGAGGTCGGCCGTGAAAGGCGTAGCGAGGCTGATAGTGAGACCCCACGTGAGGCGATGGCGCTCGTAGTCGTTGATTGTCAGCTTGCCGTCATCATCGGCTTTGCCGTCGGAGTGGTCTGACATATAGTCCCACCTTGCCAAAGGCGAGAATTTCTGAATAATGGTCTTCTTGCGAGCGGGGATGTCGCGGCAAAGGAAGATGTCGAAAGTGTTGACCGCGTCGAATGCGTCGTCAGCGTATATCTTTCTGAGGTACTCGGCCTCGGCATGCCACCCTTTGGCATGATAGAATACGCCGCCATCAATCATGCGGATGTCGACAATGTCGGGATGCGTCTTTTGGTAACTCGCCTCAATGCCGAACGCCTTGACATTCAGCGTGGCTTTAGCAGAGAAGTTGAACCTGCTCGTCCAATAGTTCTTCTGGTTTGTGAGACCCGAGCCATTATATATGCCACCCTCAAGGGTCAGAGGCAGCGAGATTTGCGGCTTCCACGACATGCTGGCACCGACGTCGCGGACATTGCCTACCTGCTTGGCGAGGAATGATCGGTTGGCAAAATATTGTTGGTGGGGCGAGCGGTGGGCGTCGATTGTGAAAGGTACTCGCATCTGCCCTATGGTGAAATTCCACGCATGGCGAGTGCCGAGGAACCGTGCGTAGGCGTCGAGCATCTTTATGGAGCCCTCGTCCGAGAGGTCTATTTCCGCCTTATAGGCCACGTTGGATGTCACGTTGCCCGACAGGCTGAATCGGGCGTTGCGCACCTCGAAACGAGCGTCGTCCTCTGTGGGTTGCCACTCAAACTTGCCGCGGACGGTGCCATGCACCTTGACCGTGAAATCCTTAAGCTTATCAGCCAGTCGTTCTGCCGGTTGCGCCGTCGCCATGGTCGAGTCTGCTGGCGTCTGCGCCACAACTTGCGTCGCCATCGTCAACGCTGCTATGGAAAATAGAAATTTGCCCATTATTGTTCCTTTTTTCATGGGCAAAGGAAGATGACGCATTTTGCTGACGAATGTCGCTGGCGTTACAATTCAGTTTCGGGGGGGGGGGGACAAAAGAGTTTTCATGCGGGAGTTTGTCTTATTTTGGGGGGAGGAAGACAGGAGTAGCCCCCTCCCCAACAAACATTTCGAGAAAAAAGTTTTGTTTTCTAAAAAAAAAATGCATAACTTTAACTCTGTTAAACCACCACGAGGAGCAGACAACCCGTCAAAACGCCGCACACAAGCCGCCATTTCCTCGAAGCTTTGCCGCAAGGCATAAGGCTTGCAACTTTATGGCTTGGCAATAGGCGGGTTTCACAATAAATTGCCATACCTACTCGAGGCTGTTTTGACAATCCTAATTTTTTGCCGCACATAAAATTTCCACCTCACTGCGTTATACATAATATGGAAAAAGAAAAACATTCATCCGAAGAAGCTCTCTCACGGGAAATTGCGAGATTGAGGGCTAAGCTGGCAGCTCTTGAGAAAGAACAGGCTGAAAAAACAATGTCCTCAGACACCCCCATTTGGAACACTTTAAAGAGGAATTATCCTTACGGCACTATGCCTAAGGAAAAGCAAGACTGCGTGGAATCTACCGTAGAGCAACTGCTTGAAACAGGGGAACATGCAGATGAGCCAGGATTGCTGCTTGGCAAAATCCAGTGTGGCAAGACCGACACGTTTGAAGACATCATAGGTCTGGCTTTCGACAAGGGTATCGACATCGCCATCGTTATCACGAAGGGGACGAAGGCCTTGACCAACCAGACTATCATGCGAATGAAGAAAGACTACAGGTGGTTTAAGGCTTCAGACAATCTCGCCCCCCGCTCGACCATAAACATCTATGACATCATGGCGATTGGCAGAGATGGATTCAAGCAAGCAATGATTGAGAGCGGCAAGACGGTGATTGTCTGCAAGAAACAGGCTAAAAACATGGAGCGTCTGGCGGCACTGTTCGAGCGCAAGTCGCCCTTCTTGAAGAAGAAGAAGGTGCTCGTAGTGGACGACGAGGCCGACTTTGCCAGCCGCAACTATCGAAGCGTAAAGCAGGAAGCAAGGACTGATGAGAATGGTACTCCAATAGCCCAAACCAAGGAAGTGACCATGGCGAAGATCAGCCAGCAGATAGATGATTTCCGCAAGATTCCCGAGTTCTGCCGCTACCTCCAAGTTACGGCCACGCCATACTGTTTGTATTTGCAACCACAGGGGGAACTGAACTTGAACGGCAATATCGTAAAGCCCTTCAAGCCCCGATTTACCAGCCTTGTGCCATCCCATGAACGATACGTAGGTGGACAGCAATTCTTTGTGGAGGCTGCAAATCCAGACTCTATGTACAGTCACCTATTCCATCAGCTTGACCAAAAGTGCATCGATGTGCTTGGGCATGAGGACAAACGCTATCTGAAAAGTAACATTTCGTCTGATAACATCTCTGGCTTGACCTATTCCTTGACGGCTTACTTCATGGCTACAGCCATACGCCGTATTCAAGAGCGCATTGCCAATAATATTGACAGCTATAAGACAAGCGCCATCTTCCATGTGGAGATAAGCAAGAAGAACCATGATTGGCAGAGGCGCCTGATAGAAAGCCTTATTGACGCCATCAAGTCGGTTATCATAGCCGAGGATCATTCTGACGAGCGTGTTTATACAGTAGTGGAAAGTTGCTACCAGGATTTCGTCTTGTCTAACGAAAAAGGCAGAAAGGAGGGGCTTATCGACGTAAAAGTCCCATCGCTGAAAGATGTGCTCAATGGAATCAAAGACATCTTTTCAACCAGCAACTACGTTGTGCGGATGGTGAACTCTGACGAAGAGGTTGCTAATATGCTTAATGAAGAGACAGGAGAGTTGAAACTTGACTATGCTGCCAACATCTTCATTGGCGGAAACATCCTTGACCGTGGCGTGACGATCAAGAATATGTTGTGCTTCTTCTATGGACGAGACCCCAGAAACTTCCAACAAGACACCGTCTTGCAGCATGCCCGTATGTATGGCGCTCGCTCCAAGGAGGACATGGCCGTCATGCGACTGCACACAACGCCACTCATCTATGGAATCCTTGTGCGCATGAACGAACTCGACGAGCAACTCCGCCAATGGTTTATCGAGGGCAAGGACAAACAGGGCTCAAATGCAGTCTTTGTGGGCTACGACGAGAAAATCAGACCTTGCGCATCAAGCAAGATAAAGATCTCCAACACGCAGTTGCTATTACCTCAGAAACGATTCCTGCCTGTGGGCTTCTGGACTTTAGGCAAGACCGCCATAAAAAAGCCCATGGAGCAAATAAGAGAGCTAATCGTCACCTCTCCCGGGTATAGCAAAAAGGACGCTGACGGTCTCTTTGAGATGGAAAAGGATCGGGTCGTAGAGATTATTAAGCTCATAGAGTCCACCTACGTATATAATGACAAGCTCTTGAACACCGACCGAAAGAACGACATCAAGGAAATGCTTTGCGCATTAGATTATTGCACAGGTGAGTCAGATGGAAGGATCTGGGTGCTGCACAGAGAGAACCGCAACTTGAATCGCATACGAGAGAATGGCGGTTTCATTGACGCCCCGGATGATGGCCGTACCGACCTGGCGCCAGCACATGCCAAAGCCACAGACACTCCTGTCGTCATGTTCATCCAGCAGAATGGCGCAAAATGTATGAATGGGGACAAAAATATCGGTTGGAATGGGGCACCGTTCTACTGGCCCGTTCTGTTGACTCAGGAAAACATTACTACCGTCATGTTTGCTCTCGACCAGAAAGCCAAAGGGCAGATCGCAACAATCGACAACTCGGATTTCTTTGAGGGATACGACCCGAAGGATATCCTCACGCTCACTTTCAAAGGCAATCTTGAAGAGCGTTTCGGCGAGGTAGGCTCGGAATATGAATACGACGAGTGCCCATATGAAACACGAGTGTTGAAACAGACAACAGCCGGAAAATACGTCCTGAAGGATGAATACGGAAACTGGAAGCTCAACCCCAAGGTGGCTTTTGACAAGAAGCATGACCATGGCCTCTACTCCCTTAACAAGGGAAAATTCCCCTTCGTGATACGTCCATACAAGTATATGTGCTTGCGTAATGGACGAGACGCTCGTGCGGATATCATGCTACTCGAACTCTTTGAGCCTGACTTGTGGCATATAGCCCCCCTTCAGATTATCAGCCCAGATGGCGCACTTGTCGATAGGGACACCTTGGCCGTCTTGACCCATGCCCAAGACACAATCATTAGCAAGAACTTGGACAGAAGGGATGTCATGGACGAAACCATCGCCCAGTGGGGGATCGCCTACCCTATAAAGAAGGTCTTGAAGCTGAAGAGGTGCTCTGCCATCGATTGGAATGCCGTCTTTGGAGACAATGAAGACTGAAAGAAAGCAATCGCCCCACCTATAAAACTATTCAGATCCTTCGTGAAATCAAAGCTGGCACTTCCCACAAGGTGCCAGCTTTTTGGTTGCCTTAATCTTGCAAAGAAAGGCCGTAACCACAAGAAATATAATGTCTTCCACTGTACACTTACCGTACAATGGAAGCATAAACATAGCAAATACCAAATAAATTTTACGCCGCAGCACGCACAATTAAACCTTTTAAAGCATCTTTGTCTGTGGATTGGAATGACAGAAAAGATACCACAACTCCAGCCTTTGATAAAATGGAAGTCGAAGAAGCAGAGTTCCTGATAAATAAAGACATAACAAATGAACAAGGACAATAACAAACTCATTGAGACGAAACAAGAGTATTCTGATTTAGTTGCAGACATTCATTTGGATTTATCAGAAGGACATCAAAAAGGCACTCTAAAAGTACTATCCCTTTTCTCTGGCTGCGGAGGCATGGATATTGGTCTTGAAGGCGGATTCATTTGCCACAAAAAATCGGTGACTAACAAGGAGTACATTCACCATGCCATCAATGAAAACTGGGTAATGCTTAAGAGGAATGCCTTCCGTACCGTTTTTGCTTGTGATATTTTGGAGGAGGCAAAATTGACATGGCTAAGGTACATGTCAAGATTTGATATCAACCCTGACATCTATCACCTTGAAAGTATTGTTGATTTAGTAAAAAAGCAGCGCGAAGGTCTTAATGTGTTTCCTCAAGGCGTAGACATTGTAACGGGAGGCTTCCCATGTCAAGATTTCAGCGTGGCAGGGAAGAGAAGAGGATTTGATTCATCCGTTTCTCACAATGGAGAAAAAAGAGACGACGACAAGCCATCAGAAGAAACGCGAGGCAAACTATACATGTGGATGAAGCAGGTTATCGACTTAGTTCAACCTAAAATGTTCATAGCAGAGAACGTCAAAGGCCTTGTTAGCCTGGGGGACGTAAAAGATATCATCCAAAAAGTTTTTTCTTCTGCGAATGGCAACGACTATATCGTGCTACACCCACAAGTTCTTCATGCCGCAAATTACGGTGTCCCCGAAACAAGAGAACGCATCATATTCATTGGTATAAGGCGTTCCGCTCTATCTCCTGAAGCCGCAGAAGCGTTGGAAAAGGAAGTAATCCCTGAAGAGTACAACCCATACCCCAAACCAACTCACAATTTCAATTGTCATAAGGAAGACTTGCCGGCTCCTGTTAATTGCAGAGACATATTCCAAAACTTGGCAGAGCCATCAGAGTCTAACGATCTATCTCAGAAAACGTACTCAATGGCCAAGTTTCTGACCCATGGGCAAGGACAAACAGAAATCAATTATGACGGGTTAGCTCCAACGATACGTTCCGAGCATCATGGAAATATTGAATATCGCCGATTATCATACGAACATGGCGGGAAAATCAAGGAAGAACTTGATAGAGGACTATGCGAGCGCCGTTTAACCCCTCGCGAGTGTGCTCTTATTCAAACATTTCCTCCTGACTTCCCTTTTGTTTTCTATAAACAGAATTCGAGCAGATATGCAGTCAGTCCGTCTGGAGCTTATAAGGTAATAGGAAATGCAGTCCCTCCAATGTTGGCTTTTAATATTGCTCGCAGGATACAAAACGTTTGGCCTTTATACTTCAAGTAATATGGATGCGGATCATAACATCATTGCCGTACGCAAAAGGGGCATAACTCTTGCTCATGAAGCTTTTGCGGACCTTATGAGCAGAACGGAAAACATCCTCAACGATGAAGCTCGGGCAAGGCCACAAGATTACAAACAACTAACCGCTTCTTCCCTTGAATGTTGCGCTCTTAACAAAATCAAAATGGCATGCGCTTGTTCCCCTTTTGATGCAGAAGAGGTTCAACTTATATCTGGACAACGGTTTCCTGATATTGTGGCGAACCAATTTTATGGAATAGAAGTCAAGTCGACAAAAGATAACCACTGGACTTCCACTGGCAGCAGTATCGTAGAAACCACAAGAGTTGAAAATGTCGATGATATCTATTTGCTGTTTGGGAAATTAGGTGGCGACATTCCACAATTCAAGTGTAGACCTTATCAAGACGTACTTTACGACATAGCTGTAACGCATTCACCTCGCTACCTCATCAATATGGAGCTGGGTAAAGATGAAACTATTTTCTCCAAAATGGGAACCTCTTATGATTCCTTTAGAATGTCTGCCGATAATATTTCTTTAGTCAGAAAGTACTATAGAGAAAAGCAGAACTACAAGGGAAACAGGAAATGCCATGGTGGATAACTGGTGAAAATGTAGAAAAGGCGCACTCATTCAATATTAAGCTATGGAACACACTTGACATAAGTGAAAAGAGAGAGCTACAAGCGAAAAGCATGATTCTCTTCCCCGAGGCCCTCAATCCAGCACGTAACATGACCAAGTATAACAAAACAACTCTATGGTTGTGCTCATATAAACAGGTCATTAATCCAAACATACGTGACCTATATTCAGCTGGTGGTAAGATAACACATGTCAATGGAAAACGCTTAGACTCCCCCGTTGCCCAAGTATTCAATATAATTGTTGACTATGCAGATGAAATAAAAGCCTTACTGTCACACCCATCAGATGAACTTTTGGAGATGATTGACGAGTATAATCACGAACTTATGGAGACGGACAACATGTTTGACGGATGGGTTAATCAATGCATGAAATTTGCTGAAGAAAACAATGTTCCTCTAATCGACTGGATTCGACAGAAACCTGATTTTTTGTTCTCAAAGTAGAAAGCGAACTAATATCGACAATCTATCACCGCCCTGCCTATGATTTGGGCGGGGGCTTCCGCCAACACCACGGACGCTTTCTGCTCAGCCCCTTTCCGAGTCTACAACGACGGGCATGTCGACATGGGCGACGTGAGCATCGTGC
>CAVDBL010000008.1:0-113030 GCA_963607345.1 Bifidobacteriaceae bacterium | reverse complement strand
GCGTGGGAGAGTAGGTAGCCGCCACTTAAACAGAGAGTCCCGGACTTGGCATCAGCCGAGCCCGGGAAACTCTTTTTACACCCTGTCCTCAAAAGAGAAATATTTCTCCATCCCCCCACACAACCGCATAAAGAAAGACGACGGAGTCAAATGTCCCATTCCGCACAACTCCCGCACTGTTAAAACACACATCCTCCTTGCATAGTGTGATTTTTTTACGTTCGTTAGAAATAAAACAATTTCTCCCGTATTTTTCGTATCTTTACATGGAAGCCACTAAATGCGCATCCCCCTGAACAGCACCGCTTCACGAAAGCATTTTCACCTCGCCACGCCCTTCCAAAACAATAAATTCAAGCTATGAACCTATCCACCGTCACATTCCCCGAAGGCACAAAGACTATCGGAAAAGGAGCTTTTGCTGGTCGTACAGACATCACCTCTGTCATCCTCCCCGAAGGTGTTGAGACAATTGAGGCTGAAGCCTTCAAAGATTGCGCCTCCCTCGCTTCAATCACTCTACCCGACAGCCTCACGTCGATTGGCGAATGGGCTTTTGCTGGCTGCACCTCCCTCGCTTCAATCACTCTTCCCGACGGCCTCACGTCGATTGGCGAATGGACTTTCGGCAAATGCACCTCTCTCACCTCCGTCTCCCTTCCTGACGGACTCCAGTTAATAGGTCAATGTGCTTTCGGCGGCTGCACCTCCCTCGCATCAATCTCCCTTCCCGACGGTCTTGAGTCAATAGGCGGTAGCGTTTTCAGCGGCTGCACCTCCCTCGCCTCAATCTCCCTTCCCGACGGTCTTGAGACAATAGGCGACTGTACGTTCTGGAATTGCTACTCCCTCACCTCCGTCACCCTCCCCGAAAGTCTCCAGTCAATTGGAAAATATACCTTCTTTTGCTGCACCTCCCTCGCCTCCGTCACCCTCCCCGAAGGTCTCCAGTTAATAGACATGGGGGCCTTCTATGGCTGCTCCTCCCTCTCCGCCATAGACCTCCCTGATGGTCTCCAGTCGATAGGAAGCTGTGCATTCCACGACTGCACCTCCCTCTCCTCAATTCACCTTCTCGCAACCCTCACATCAATAGGTTATTCTGCTTTCTACGGCTGCATCTCCCTTGCCTCGGTCATCCTCCCAGCAAGCATCACCTCAATAGGTCAGCAAGCGTTCGACGGCTGCTCCTCCCTAAAATCCGTTGAAATTCTTTCCAACGGCACCCCCGACAATAAGCACGTCATCTGTCTTGGTGACGACACGGAAAAAACCTCAACAGGAGGAGGACACGTTTTTCCCCGCTACCAAGCCACCCTCATCTACGACCCCGAAACCACATGGATCGGCGATGACGATACCCAGAACCTCCGCTACTACTTCGACGAGTTCATAACCCGAAATAGCACGAACTCGTCACGCTGATGCCCCAAAAACATGAGAGCCGCCCCGCAAGTATCGGACACTTGCGGGGCGGCTCTGTATTCTGGCTCTTGGGCAGACTAATAGTTCGTTGCCTTGAGCTCGAAGTAGCTCTGCGGGTGGTTGCAGACGGGGCAACGCTCGGGAGCTTTCTTGCCGATAACCACGTGACCGCAGTTCCTGCATACCCAGATGCAGTCGCCGTCTTTCGAGAAGACCACTGCGTCCTCAATGTTCTTAAGCAGCTTGCGGTAACGCTCCTCGTGCTCCTTCTCGATGGCTCCTACGCCGCGCATCTGCTCCGCAATCTCGTGGAAGCCCTCCTCGTCGGCCTCGCGCGCCATGCGCTCGTACATGTCCGTCCACTCGTAGTTCTCACCGTCGGCTGCGTCCTTGAGGTTGTCAATCGTTGTCGGCACCTTACCGCCGTGCAACGCCTTGAACCAAAGCTTGGCATGCTCCTTCTCGTTGGCTGCCGTCTCCTCGAAGATTGCCGCCATCTGCTCGTAGCCGTCCTTCTTTGCCTGTGAGGCGTAGAATGTGTATTTGTTCCTCGCCTGGCTCTCGCCTGCGAATGCTTCCCAGAGGTTCTTCTCTGTCTTTGTGCCTTTTAATTCTTTCATGTCTCGTGTCCTTTAGGTGTTACTGTTCTGTTTGCTTCATGAGGGAGGTTAACCTCTCTCATCCCGCTTGTAAATATACGTGTTTATATCACGCAACACCTACTCAATCAGTAATTTATACTAATTATATCGAATGCGATACAACCTAATTGGCACGCAGTTTATATCTCCGCCCTTACGCCGACGCTCTCGACTTGCATCCCGATAGGGGGAGCCAATTTCCTGACTTTCACCCATCCGCCAATGAGTCCTTTGTCCGCAAAGCGTGTGCGTAGCTGGCTCGCCATCTCCGCGACTACCGACTCGAGCAGGTGGTGCGGTGTGCGCATGACCTCGTCCATCAGTTTGCATGCCTCGACGTAGTTCAATGCGTTACGCACGTCGTCCGACGAGGCGGCTTTCTCGGCGTCCACCCTGAGGTCGGCGTCGACAATGAACCTGCCGCCAACCAGTTGCTCCTCGTGGTAGCACCCGTGGCGTGCGTATATCTCGATGTTCCTGAGTTCTATGGTCATCTCTTTCATGCTACTGTCTGTTTTGTATATGATATTGTCCGCAAATATAAGTCAATTAGTTGTGCACAGTTAGATGTTGGGCGTGCCGCGCATCTCGCCCGTCCGCTCTTGCTTTTCACCCCCATTCTCTTTAATTTTGAATTGTGGAATTGTTCCTCCACGACAACCAACCTAAACCTTTCATAACCAATGGCAGAGCAAGCAGCCGACATGCAGCCCAAGACAGAGGGTGCAGGCAACTTCATCATACAGAAAATAGAGGCCGACCTTAAAGAAGGAAAGAACGGCGGACGAGTACAGACACGTTTCCCGCCAGAACCAAACGGCTATCTCCATATCGGTCATGCCAAAGCCATTGCTCTCGACTTTGGCGTCGCAAAACGCTATGGCGGCGTATGCAACCTCCGTCTTGACGACACAAACCCCACAAAGGAGGGCACGGAGTATGTCGAGGCCATCAAGCAAGACATCGAGTGGCTCGGCTTCAAGTGGGGCAGCATCTTCTACGCCTCCGACTACTTCCAGCAACTGTGGGATTTCGCAGTAGCCCTCATCAAGCAAGGCCGAGCTTACGTTGACGAGCAGACCGCCGAGCAGATTGCCGAGCAGAAGGGTACGCCTACCCAGCCAGGAACGCCCTCACCGTTCCGTGACCGCCCCGTCGAGGAGAGCCTCGCCCTCTTCGAGCAGATGAATAGCGGCAAGATGGAGCCCGGCAAGATGGTTCTCCGTGCGAAGATCGACATGGCGAACCCCAATATGCACTTCCGCGACCCGATCATCTACCGCGTCCTCAACGTCCCCCACATCCGTACGGGCAATAAGTGGAACGCCTACCCGATGTACGATTTCGCACATGGTCAGAGCGACTATTTTGAGGGTGTCACCCACTCGCTCTGCACGCTCGAGTTCGTCGTCCACCGTCCTCTCTACGACCTCTTCGTAGACTGGCTCAAGGAGACTCGTGGTGAGACCGATCTTAATGACAACCGCCCTCGCCAAACAGAGTTTAATAAGCTCAACCTGAGCTACACTCTCATGAGCAAGCGCAACCTCCTCGCCCTTGTCAAGAATGGTCTCGTAAGCGGTTGGGACGATCCCCGCATGCCGACCATCTGCGCCTTCCGCCGTCGCGGATATAGCCCCGAGAGCATCCTCTCTTTCATCGACAAGATTGGCTACACCACCTTCGACGCTCTCAACGAGTTCTCTCTTCTCGAGAGTGCCGTCCGTGAGGATCTTAATAAGCGCGCCACTCGCGTCTCAGCTGTCCTCAACCCTGTCCGCCTCGTCATCACCAACTACCCCGAGGGTCAGATTGAGATGATGGATGCGCAGAACAACCCCGAGGCTCCCGAAGAGGGAAGCCACAAGATCGCCTTCGGTCGCAACTTGTGGATGGAGCGCGAAGACTTCATGGAGGATGCTCCGAAGAAGTTCTTCCGCATGACCCCAGGTGGCGAGGTGCGCCTCAAGAACGCGTATATCGTCAAGTGCACAGGTTGCAAGAAGAACGATAATGGCGAGATTGAGGAGATCTATTGCGAGTATGACCCCGAGAGCAAGAGCAGAATGCCAGGCTCTGACCGTAAGGTTAAGGGTACGCTCCACTGGGTATGCGCCGACAAGTGCCAGAAGGCAGAGGTCCGCCTCTATGACCGCCTCTGGAAGGTCGAGAATCCTCGCGACGAGATGGCGGCTATAATCGAGCAGCAGGGTTGCGAGCCTGTCGAGGCCATGAAACAGATTATCAACCCCGATTGCCTGCAAGTCTTGACCAACTGCTACGTCGAGGATTTCGCCGCTGAGCAGAAGCCTCTCGCCTACCTCCAGTTCCAGCGCATCGGCTACTTCAATGTCGATCCCGATACCGCTAAGGTCGGTCACCCGGTCTTCAACAAGACTGTCGGTCTTAAAGACAGCTGGGCAAAGGCTAAGTAGCCAGCCCTAAGTAATAGAAACTTCAGCCGCCCTCTAAGTGCAAAACTTGGAGGGCGGCTCTTCTATATGGTGGCGTGATGTGAATAATTGTAAATGCGGAATATGGGGCGGTTCCCGCAATATTGGTCAAGGAATTGGGTGTTTTGTGCCGTTATGTGCAGTAAAGTGGTCGAAAAGTGATATGGAAGCGGAATGGCATGTTATATTTATTAACAAATAACTTGTATTTGTTAATAAATGATACTATATTTGTATTCTCTCATTCATCCAAGCCCCCACAAAAAATGACTCATCATTACGAAACGCAAGACCTCCTTGCCGACCAGCGCTACTTGCGCCTCCTTGCCGAGAAATTCCCCAACATATCAGCCGCAGCCACAGAGATAGTAAACCTTCAGGCTATTCTGAGCCTCCCTAAGGGAACGGAGCATTTCCTGTCCGACCTCCACGGTGAGAGCACGGCTTTCCGCCATGTGCTTAAAAACGCCTCGGGCGTCATACGCCGCAAGGTGGACGACCTGTTTGGCATGACGATGCGGCGCGAGGACCGCGACACGCTTTGCTCTCTGATATATTACCCAACGGAGAAGCTGGAGCAGATAAAGAATCAGCCCGGCATCGACATTGAGGACTGGTATCGCACGGCATTGTTCCACGTGGTGGCTGTGGCGAGGGTCGTGGCGTCAAAATATACTCACTCGAAGGTGCGCAAAGCCTTGCCCCCCGAGTTCGCCTACGTCATTGAGGAGCTGCTCTATGAGAGCCAGACGGATGAGGATAAGCAGAGTTATTATGCAAGCCTCATAAGCTCGATTGTCAACATCGGTCGCTCGGAGGAGTTCATCATCGCCATAAGCCGTCTGATCCATAGGCTTGTAATAGACACGTTGCACGTCGTGGGCGACGTGTATGACCGCGGTCCTGGGGCGTGCGACATCATGGAGGGGTTGTGCTCTTATCATGACTTTGACATCCAATGGGGAAATCATGACATATCGTGGATGGGGGCTGCTATCGGCAACTTGGCTCTCATTGCTAATGTCGTCCGCATCTCTATCCGCTACGCAAATGTCGAGACGCTTGAGGAGGGGTACTCCATAAACCTCTTGCCGCTCGCCACATTCGCCATCGACAACTACGGCTCCGACCCTTGTGAGCGTTTCCAGGCGCAAGAGTTCGAGGATAACAGCCGCATGAGCCGCTCGAAGCAGCTCATGGCCAAGATGCACAAGGCCATTTCCATCATCCAGTTTAAGCTTGAAGGTCAGATAATAGCCCGTCATCCCGAGTATAAGATGTCTGACCGACTGGTGTTCAACAACATTGACTATAACGAGGGGACGATAACCCTTGGAGGTAAGACTTATGAGCTGAAAGACAAGTTGTTCCCGACCATCGACCCCAAGAACCCCTACGCCCTAAGCCCCGACGAGGAGCAGCTGATGCTCCAGCTTAAACACTCGTTCACCTATTCGGAAAAACTGCAGAAACACATCCGTTGCTTCTACAACCACGGCAGCCTCTACCTTGTGCGCAACAACTGCCTCCTCTACCATGCCGCCATACCTCTCAATCCGGATGGCACGTTCAAGGCGGTAAAGATTGGCGGTGTGGAGTATAAGGGGCGCGCTCTTATGGACCGCATCGACAAGATGGCTCGGGCTGCATATTTCGCCACGGCGGATACGGCGGAGAAGAACGATGCTGTGGACTATATGTGGTATCTATGGTGCGGACCCGACTCGCCGCTCTACAATAAGGACAAGATGACGACCTTCGAGCGTTACTTTGTTGATGTCAAGGAGTTAAACCGCGAGAACAAGGGCGCATATTATGAACTTGCGAATACTGTCGAGACGTGCGAGTATATCATGAGGGAGTTTGGTCTCGACCCTGACAAGTCGCGCATCATCAACGGTCATACGCCTGTGCGCACGATGGAGGGTGAAAGCCCCACGCGCGCAGGAGGGAAACGCCTCGTCATTGACGGCGGATTCTCAAAACCCTACCATAAGACCACAGGCATTGCCGGCTACACGTTGATTTATAACAGCCATGGTCTGCAACTGGTGCAACACGAGGCATTCGAGAGCAAGGAGAAGGCTGTCGAGGACGGCAGCGACATCCACAGCCGCGTTCAGCTTGAAGAGTTCAAGTACCACCGTATGCTGGTGCGCGACACTGACCGAGGGTGCGAGCTTCAGACGCAGGTTGACAACCTTGAGAGGCTGCTACAAGCCTATCGTGAGGGTCTTGTGAAGGAGAAGTAGGCAGCGTCTCGTTACGACAAATAGTGCGCCCCTTGAGCCTTATGGATGGCTCAAGGGGCGCACTTAATTATTTACCTTAGGTTATTAGGCGTTTTTGAGTTCAGCCTGTACGGCGGCGAGCTTCTCGAAGAGCTCGTGACCGCTGACCTTGCGGTAGACGATGTCGTGGAGGTCGGCAATCTTGACTCGCTTCTGCTCCATTGTGTCGCGGTCGCGGAGGGTGACGGTGTCGTCCTCAAGTGTCTGACCGTCGACGGTGACGCAGTACGGGGTGCCGATGGCGTCTTGGCGGCGGTAGCGTTTGCCGATGGAGTCTTTCTCGTCGTAGGTGACGTTCATGGCGAGCTTGAGGGAGTCGACAATCTTGTGAGCCTTTTCTGGGAGACCGTCTTTCTTGACGAGAGGGAGGACGGCGAGCTTGACGGGAGCCAGGACGGGGGGGAGCTTGAGGACTACGCGGCTATCGCCACCTTCGAGCTGCTCCTCGGTGTAGGCGCCAGCCATGATGGAGAGGAACATGCGGTCGACGCCGATGGAGGTCTCGACGACGAAGGGGACGTAGCTCTCGCCGGTCTCGGGGTCGAAGTATTGGATCTTCTTGCCGCAGTATTTCTGGTGCTGGCTGAGGTCGAAGTTGGTGCGGCTGTGGATGCCCTCGACTTCCTTGAAGCCGAACGGCATGCGGAACTCGATGTCGGTTGCGGCGTTGGCGTAGTGGGCGAGTTTCTCGTGGTCGTGGAACTGGTAGTTCTGGTCGCCCATGCCGAGAGCCTCGTGCCAGCAGAGGCGGTAGCGTTTCCAGTAGTTGAACCATTTCATTTCCTCGCCAGGGCGGACGAAGAACTGCATCTCCATCTGCTCGAACTCGCGCATGCGGAAGATGAACTGGCGAGCGACGATCTCGTTACGGAAAGCTTTGCCGATTTGCGCGATGCCGAATGGGATCTTCATGCGTCCTGTCTTTTGGACGTTGAGGAAGTTGACGAAGATGCCTTGCGCAGTTTCTGGGCGGAGGTAGATCTTCATGCTGCCGTCGGCGGTGGAGCCCATCTCGGTGCTGAACATGAGGTTGAACTGGCGGACGTCGGTCCAGTTCTTGGTGCCGGAAATTGGGCAGACGATCTCCTCGTCGAGGATGATTTGTTTGAGCTCGTTGAGGTCGCCGGCGTTCATGGCTTTGGCGTAGCGCTCGTGGAGGGCGTCGCGTTTAGCCTGATGCTCGATGACGCGTGCGGAAGTCTCGCGGAACTTGGCTTCATCGAATGCCTCGCCAAATTTCTTGCGGGCTTTGGCGATCTCCTTCTCGATTTTCTCGTCGTATTTGGCGATCTGCTCCTCGATGAGGACGTCGGCGCGGTAGCGTTTTTTGCTGTCGCGGTTGTCGATGAGTGGGTCGTTGAAGGCGTCGACGTGGCCTGACGCTTTCCAAATTGTCGGGTGCATGAAGATGCTGGAGTCGATGCCAACGACGTTGTCGTTGAGTTTTACCATGGCGTCCCACCAGTACTTCTTAATGTTGTTCTTCATCTCGACGCCGTTCTGACCGTAGTCATAGACTGCTCCCAGGCCGTCGTAGATTTCGCTGCTGGGGAATACGAAGCCGTACTCCTTGCAGTGCGACACCAGTTTTTTGAAAACGTCTTCTGCCATTTTCTTTTTTTGTCTTTGTTGGTTGTTTGTATTTCGGATGCCTCGTGGGCGTCAGGGGTCGCTGGTTAGATTGCGCCACCCGCCCTCGGGGCGTATAGTATCGCGAAGTTAAGATGATTATTCCTCAGTGACCTTATATTTGTCATGTATCTCTTTGAACTGGGCGGGTTTGAAGACTTGCTTGTAGCCCAGGATGAGGAGATAGCCTCCGACGCTGATGATGAAACCGATCATGAATCCGCCGATGAGGTGTAGAAGGAGCTTGGGGCTGCTTTTTTTGTCGGGCTGCACGACGGGCTCGACGATGGAGAAGATAGGAGTCTCGGCGAGGAGTTTCATCCTGCTCTTCTCGACCTCGCTTTGGAGAGATTGGAGGAGGGAGTAGCTGAGGTTGTATTTGTCTTCGAGTTGCTGGCGTTCGACGCTGCTGCGCTCCTCGACATAGTCGCGGTGGCGGTCGCGGTAGTTGAAGAATTCTTGGCGTGCCTGCGTGAACTCGTCCATCGTCTCGTCGTAGCGTTTTTGGAGGAAGTTGAGGTTCTTCTTTGCGCTACTTGTGGCGTACTCGGTTATGGTGGTCTGTATTTGCTGCATGACGGCGGTGGCGAGTTCTGCGCTTTGCTCTGCTGACTCGCCCTCGACGCTGATGCGTACGAGGTTGGTCTCCTCGTCGGGGGCGACGTTGATGCGGTCGCGCAACCATTCGGCGCACTTGATTCTCTTCTTGTCCATCACGAGAGGGCGCGGGACTTGCGTGAAGTCCTCGGTTGTCGGCTCGACGAAGGCGACGACGGGCTCTTCACCGCTGATGGCTGTCTTGATGGTGAAGGGGAGCTGTATCGTGTACTTGAGGATGATTTTGCCGATAGATGGGATGCTGTCATAGACCATGTGGTCGTAGAGTGTCATGACGGTATCGACGGGGGAGCTCCATGTGAGAGGGACTTTCTCCATTATCTCGATGAGCGCGGGGGTGCTGGTCACGACTTCGGAGTAAAGGTCTGGCGTTATGATTGCGCCAGAGGAGGAGCTGCCGCCAAGGTTTATGCCTGCCATGCTGGCGAGACCTTTAAGGTTGCCGAGACCTCCGTCCTCGCTATCGTAGACGGGTAGGATGGCGGCGGTGGAGGTATAGACCTTAGGCTTTACGATGTAGACGATGATGGAGAGGGCGAGGCATCCGCCGATGATGTAGTAAATACTTTTCCGCTTAGCCCACAGGTATGTGATGAGCCAAACGATGTCGAATTCGTCAGCCTTCTTGCCGTTGTTTTGGTCGTCTTGGTAGTTCTCGTTCATGGCTCTGCCGTTATTTGAGGAGTGTTACGATGATGGCCGCCATGGATACGAGGGTGGAGCCCATGGAGACGTAGGCGGGAGCTTGGAGCTTAGGCTCTGGCTTCTGCGGGACGACGACTTCGCTGCCTGGGCGCACCTTCGGGTATTTGCGGAAGAAGAGGATGTGGCGAACGGACTCGCTCTCGCCGTTGGCGTGGACGACGTAGGTGAGTTTCTTGTATGCACGAGGGCCGAAGCCGCCAGAGTGCTTGATGTACTTCTTGGCGTTCCACCCATCGACCCATATCATGCTGGTAGGGGTCTGAACGGTGCCGGAGACGCGGACCGTCTGGCTGCTGTTTGGGATTTCGAGGATGTCGCCGTTGCGGAGGTATATGTCGGCGGAGGAGCCTGGGTTGTTGATGGCATCTTTGAGGCGGATGGCGACAAAGTCGTACTCAATGCCGTTTTCTTGGAGGTAGAAGAGGGTGTCGCCGCGCGCTATGGATTGACGCATTTTGATGCTACGCTCTTCGTGACTGAGAATGATGGGGCGGTAGATGCGTGCCGCCTCGATGTCGGCACTGGATGTGAAGCCGCCGCACCATGCGCTCATCTGGCTGAGCGTCACGTAGTTGTTTGTTAGACCATAGGAGCCCGGGTTGTTGACCGCACCACGGATGGTGATGCTGCCACCGATGTTGGCAGAGCCTTTTGTCCTGATGAAGATCTGGTCGTAGGGTTTGAGGAGGAAGGAGTTGTCGCCCTTGCCGTCGAGTGAGAGGTCGCGGGTTATGATGACCGTGCGGAGCTCGCGAGCATGCTCGACATCGTAGTTGACGTCGTCTTCATCTATTCGTCGGACGATCTCGACATTGTTCGTTTGGGCGTTCTCGGTGAGACCATTGGCGAGGACGATGACGTCGCCGAGGGTGAGATTGTCGCGGTACTCATAGACTCCAGGCATTTGGACTTCGCCGCTGAGGGTCACGGTCTGCGCCTGCCTCATGTCGTCGATGGAGGCTATTGTGATGACGTCGCCGCTCTTGATGTCGATGTCGGTGAGACCGTTCTTGACGTCGAGGACGTTGAAGTTGAGGGCTTCGAGGGTGTAATCCTCTTTATAGCGCGTGATGACGCCGCGGGTCAGGAAGGCATTCTCGGTGAGACCGCCAGCTTGCGCGATGAGGGATGAGAGCTTCATGCCCTCGGCGAACTCGTAGGTGCCTGGGGCGAAGACGGCGCCCTCGATGCTGACGGCGTTGTCGATGCGCTTCTCGTCGATGCTGTTGACGACGACAGAGTCGCCCGATGCGAGTTGGACGGCAGCGGGGTCTTTGACATCCATGTATTCGGTGGTGTATTTGCCTACGCGGAACATGCCGACGTGGTTGGATTGTGCGCGCGGGGTGAAGCCACCGGCGTAGCGGATGAGGTCGGAGACGGTCTCTCCTTCTTTAGCCTCGAAGTAGCCGACGCGCTTGAAAGCTCCGCCCGTCATGACACGCTTGATGTATGTAGGGATCATGACGATGTCGCCGTCGGCGAGGCTGACGTTGACGTCGTTCTTGCCGTTGACGAGGAAGTCGTATACATCGAGGTGGGCTATGACACGTCCGCCGCGGATGAGCTGGATGTCGCGGTAGGAGCCGTTGCGTGTGGGGCCGCCGCTGAGGTAGAGGATGTTGAAGAGAGAGGAAGCGGCGGAGACGGTGTAGGTTCCGGGCTTGAAGGCTTCGCCGATGACGCTGACCTTGACGGGGTTGGCTTGCGCGAGGCGAATGGAGGCGTTGGAGCGTGAGCCCATGTCGCTGTAGATGGTCTTCATCTTGGCGAGGATGGCAGTCTTAGCGTCGGCCATGGAGAGACCTCCGATGCGGACGGGACCGACCATGGGGATGCTGAGTGTGCCGTCTTTGGCGACGGTGAGCTGGTAGCTTTGCTCGGCAGAACCGTAGATGTCAATGTCTATCTGGTCGCCGATGCCGATGATGTAGCTGTCGCCTACGGCCATGTTGGCGCTTGGCTCGAAGGTGAGGCCTTTGCGGTTGAAGATGTCGAAGCCGAAGAGGAGAGAGTCCTCGCGGGTGTAGAGGGGATGGGTGGCGGAGTTTGTAGTTTCGTCGTCGAAGAGGTTGACGTCTTGCTGACCAAACATGTCAAAAGACGAAGAGGCTTGCGACTTGCCGGTTATGCGTCGGTCGGTGCTTGTGCTGCTGTTGGAGAGGTAGCGAGCGAGGCGTCGGCGGAGTTGTGTTATCTGGGTAGGTGTTGCGCCTTTGGCTTTAGCTTGTGCGAGGGCATCGTCGAGAGAGACGCCTGCCTTTTGGAGTTTGAGGGCTTGCGTCCTAATTTGCTCTTCGGGGATGTTGCCGACGTTTATGGAGGAGTAGTTGTTCTTCTGTGTCGTCTGAGCTGTGACCTCTTGGAAAGAGAAGAGGGTCAGCGCCATGGCGAGGGACAGAGAGAGAAAGTTTATTTTCATAAGATTAGGTGTGGTCTTGTGAAAAGGTTTTTGGGGTAGTGTGAGTGGCCCTTGGTGGATTACTTGCCGAGCTCTTTGCTGACAGCGGCGAGCGCGCTGGCTACGACCTTGTCCATATCGTAATATTTGTATTCAGCGAGACGGCCACCGAAGATGACGTTGGGCTGTGAGGCTGCGAGTTGGGCGTATTGAGCTGCCATTGCGGAGTTTGCCGTGTCGTTGACGGGGTAGTAAGGTTCCATGCCAGGCTGCCACTCGGTAGAGAACTCGCGAGAGATGACGGTCTTGGGCTGGGAGCCGAATTCGAAGTGCTTGTGCTCGATGATGCGAGTGAAGGGGACGTCGGCAGAGGTGTAGTTGACGACGGCGTTGCCTTGGTAGTTGGGAATGTCGAGGGTCTCGGTCTCGAAGCGCACGGTACGGTACTGGAGATGACCGAAGCGGAAATTGAAGTACTCGTCGATTGCGCCTGTGAAGACGACCTTTCGGGCTTGGGCGTCGAGTTCTTGGCGATGGGCGAAGTAGTCTACTGAGGTGCGGACTTCGACGCCTTCGAGAAGCTTGTCGGTCAAGGCGTTGTAGCCGCCGATGGGTATTCCTTGCCAGCGGTCGTTGAAGTAGTTATTATCGAAGATGAGGCGAACGGGTAGGCGACGGATGATGAAAGCGGGGAGGTCGGTACACTTGCGTCCCCATTGCTTTTGTGTGTAGCCCTTGATGAGCTTCTCGTAGATGTCGCGACCGACGAGCATGAGAGCCTGCTCTTCGAGGTTGCGTGGCTCGGTGACGCCGTCGCGCTTCATTATCTCGGCGGCTTGCGCACGTTGCTCGGCGATTTTAGCCTCGGCTTGCTCAGGAGTCGTGACCCCCCACATCTGGTAGAAGGTGTTCATGTTGAAGGGCAGGTTGTAGAGCTTGCCTTCAAAATTCGCTACGGGCTGGTTGGTGTAGCGGTTCATCTCGACGAGCGAAGAGACATAGTCCCACACCTCACGGTTTGACGTGTGGAAGATATGAGCTCCATAGAGGTGGACGTTTATGCCTTCAACGTTGTCGCAATGGATGTTGCCGCCGGTGTGGTCGCGACGGTCTATGACGAGACATTTCTTGCCTCGTTTTGTGGCTTCGTGGGCGAAGACGCAGCCGAAGAGTCCTGCGCCGACAATGAGATAATCGTACATAAAATATCTTGGAGTTGCTTTAGTTAGCGTGTTTGGTTAAGAAGATGAAGTCTTGCCGCAAGATGTTGGGGAGTTACTTGTAGAAAGGCTTTGCGTTGAGGGATTCGAGCGCCTTGTCGACGACGGGATCCATGATGTTGAGGATCGGGTATATGCCGTCGTTCTCGCTGACAGCCTGCCCGACGTAGGCGCGGACCTCGTTCTCGATGATCTTCCTCTCCTTGGCATCCATCGAGTTGGGAGCCTGCACGCCGTGGGCTGCGGCGTAGGACTTGATGGCGTCGATGAACGGGGTTTTGAGGAGATGGGTTATGAGCTCCTTGGAGTTGAGCTTTTTAAGCTCGGCGCGATGACCGTCGACGTATGACATTGAATAGTCGTAGATGAGGCGTTTTGCGCGGAGGGTGTAGAGGTAGCGCGAGGCGAGAGTGGTGTCGTAGGGGACGAAGATGTCTGGGACAATGCCGCCTCCGCCGTAGACTATGCGTCCGTTGGCAGTGTGGAAGATTTGTGTGGTGTCGGTCTTGATGCTGTCGGCGTTGAGGAGCTCGCCGTCTTGGATGCGCTGGTTGATGTCGCGGTAGTACTCCTCGTCACCGTGGTCGTAGGGGCGTTGGATGCATCGTCCGCTGGGTGTGTGGTAGCGTGAGACTGTGAGGCGTATGTCGGAGCCGTCGGGGAGGGTCAGTTCGGTCTGGACGAGACCTTTGCCGAAGGAGCGGCGTCCGATGATCGTCGCGCGGTCGTTGTCTTGCATTGCGCCTGCGAAGATTTCGCTTGCGCTGGCGGAGTACTCGTCGATGAGGACTACGAGAGGCATGTCGAGGCAGGATCCTGTGCCTGTTGCCCTGGTCTCTTGACGGCGTTGGTGTGCGCCCTCGGTGTAGATGATGAGCTTACCGGCGTCGAGGAACTCGTTGCACATAGGCTGGACGACGTTGAGGAAGCCACCGACATTGGAGCGAAGGTCGATTATGAGCTTGGAGCAACCGTCGGCTTTGAGCTTTGCGATGCCAGCGAGCATCTCCTCGTAGGTTTTCTCGGCGAAGCGGTCGATTTTCATGTAGCCGACGCCTTGTGCGATCTGGTATGTGGAAACGACACTGTAGAGTGGGATCTCTCCGCGGACGATGTCGAAATCGAGGAAGGTGTCGGGGCGTCGGAAGACTTTGATTTTGACCTTGGAGCCGATCTCGCCGCGGAGGTTGTCGAGAACCTTCTGGTTTGTGAGGGCGGCATCCTTGCCTGCGAAATTCTTGCCGTCGACCTCGATGATGCGGTCGCCTGGGAGGACGCCGAGGGCGGAGCAGGGACCGCCGGAGACGACGGAGACGACCGTCACGGTATCTTGGCGGATGTTGAACATGACGCCTATGCCGCCGAAATTGGATTTAAGCTCGCCGGTCACTTGCTCGACATCGGAGCGTGGGATGTAGACGCTGTGTGGGTCGAGGTTTTTGAGGACGAGTGGGATCGTCATTTCTTGGAGTGAGTCCATGTCGATGGGGTCGACATAGAGATTGTTTATGAGGTCGAGGACGTTTTGAAGTTTGCCGTTGCCGCCGAGGAAAGAAGGCGCGCCGTTGAAGCGCACGTCGCCCTTGGAGGCGTTGTGTCCGCTGACCCACCCGAGGTATAGACCACCGAGTGCGGCGACGACCATGAGCAGCAGAGTCCAGATGTTCCTCATTTTATTAGACAAAGTGTGTTATTTTATGATGATTGATTCTTCTACCTTATCGACCTTGACGCCGGCGCGTCGGAGGAGTTCGATGCCGTCGTCGATGCGGTAGTCTTCAGAGTAGACGACGCGCGTGATGCCGGCTTGGATTATGAGTTTGGCGCACTCGATGCAGGGGGAGGCCGTGATGTACATTGTGGCTCCTGCGGAGCTGTTGCCAGTTTTTGCGATTTTGGTTATGGCGTTGGCTTCGGCGTGGAGGACGTAGGGTTTTGTGTGCCCGTCTTCCTCGCAGATGTTCTCGAAGCCGGAGGGAGTGCCGTTGTAGCCGTCGGAGATTATCATTTTGTCTTTGACCATGAGGGCGCCGACTTGGCGCCTGATGCAGTAGGAGTTGAGGCTCCAGATGCGGGCCATGCCGAGGTACCGCTGGTCTAAGAGTTTTTGTTTTTCTGCGTCGGTCATGGGAGAGGGCTTGGTTGAAATCCGATGGTTGGGGAGTATCATGCAAAGATAGTTATAAAGTGCGAGTTATCTTTATTCTTGGGGGTCAAGTTCCTTGATGACGGCTTTTACCTCGGAATATTCGTATTTGCCAGACATGGTGTTTTTGTCGTAGTGCCGCTCTTCGGGCGGGAGTCCTTGGAGTAGCTGCAAAAGGCTGTGGTAACGGTCGGCTCCCATGATGTCGGGGAGGGTGAGCCCCGTCTCGCCCATCGTGTCGATGAGGTGCCCCACGATGGTACCTTTAGTGAGACTGCGTTCTTTGGCGACCGCAGTGACGTCGTGCAGTCGTCGGAACGCCTCGATGGAAGCCTGTCGGGTATCGACGCGTCGGGCCGCGGAGCGTTGGGTGACGTTGGCGGCTTTGCGAGTGCCTTGCGAGCTGAACTTTCCGACGATGCTGAGGATGTCGTTGCCGTATTTTGCGACCCTCACCTTGCCGAGGCCGCTTATTTTGCTGAGCTCTTTGAGGGACGTGGGGACGACATCGGCGATGTTCATGAGCACGCGGTTTGGGAATATGGCGAAGGGCGTCGTGGCTGGGTTTTCTTGTTGAAGCTCGGAGCGCCATTTTTTGAGGGCTCGGTAGAGCTGCTGATTCTCGACCTCGCTCTCGTCGCCTGCTGCTGACGCGACATGCGCAGCCTTTTGGGATGAGGACTCGTGGGCGACGGCTATGGCTCGCTCGGCGGCTATGGACATCGGGTCGAAGCCCTTGTCGATGACGCATTTGAGGAGGGCGTGTTTTAGCTGGAGCTCTTGGGCGAGAGCGTTGCGGAGGTCGGAGAGTTGCTGGTCGGCTTGTGAATTGTCGAGGGAAAAATCGGCAGTTTGGACGATAGGGTCGAGAATGGCGGAAACCTTCTGTTCGAAATACTCGGCGCCATTGCGCGTTCGCTGCATGAGGCCGTCGTCGGCAAGGATGTCGGTACCTTGGGCGCGTTTCTCTTTACAGAGCGAGACGAACTTGTCGGCAACGACTCTTATCTTGGCGTCGCACTGGTGGAGATCCTCTTCGATTTTGGCGATTGCGCGGGGGTATGTCGTGGAGTAGGACTCTTCGAGGAGGCGCAGGATGCGGTGCGCAGGGATTGTTATGGATCTGAAATCGAGGAGGTCGGTAAGGATTGTGAGGGCATGGTCGGCAGCGAAGGCGTCGAGCTGAGAGGATGAAAGTTCGCGAGCCTCTTGCGACGCCATGTAGGAGAGGACGAAACGGTTGGTGCGGATGGAGAGGTTGGATATCTTGCTGCTCAGGACTATGCCTTCGAAAGAACGGCAACGGCTGAGGGCAACGTAGACCTGTCCGTCGGAGAAAGCCTTGGCGGCGTCGATAATGGCGTTATCGAACGTGAGGCCTTGGCTCTTGTGGATAGTTATCGCCCATGCGAGGGCGAGTGGAAATTGGGTGAAGGTGCCTAAGACATTTTGCTCGACCTCGCCTGTCTCCTTGTTGAGCATATAGGAGACGTTCTGCCATTCGGCGGGAGTGATTTTAAGGGAGCCGTTGGTGTCGGTGTCGACGGTTACGGAGTCTTCGTCGAGGGCGGCGACATGACCTATCTTGCCGTTGTAGAAACGCCCTTGCGGGTCGTTGCGGAGGAACATGACTTGCGCTCCGACCTTGAGAATGAGATTGCTATCGGCAGGCAGGGCGTTGTCGGGGAAGGTGCCTTGCTTGGTGGCGACGTAGTTTACGGTCCTGCCGTCGAGCTTGGCGAGGTGGAGGCTGTTTATGGTGTCGGCGGCGTCGTTGTGGGTGGTCAGTCGGATGAACTGTTGGTCGTCGGGCGGGTTGAAATTGGCGACGTATCGGCTGTTGAGCTTGTTGAGGTCATCGTCGTTGAGGTTGTTGGTCCTGACCTTGTTGAGCAGAGAGATGAAATTGGCGTCGGTCTGCCGATAGATTTTTTTCAGCTCGATGGCGAAATATTGGATTTGCGCGAGGGCTTGGCTGGAGAAGAAATAGGGGGAGTCGTAGAACGTCCTGATGAAGTCCCATTCGGCATCTTTGACGACGGGTGGCAGTTGGAGGAGGTCTCCGATCAGGAGGAGCTGCACGCCACCGAAGGGGCGGTTGCTGCGTCGCACCTCTCGGAGGCGCGTGTCGATGGCGTCGAGAAGGTCGGGTCGGACCATGCTGATCTCGTCGATTACGAGGAGGTCGATGCCGCGGATGGTCTGTAGCTTATCCTTGCGGAGATGGTTGGCGTTGTCGAGCTTCTGCCCCGGCACGATGAATTGTGGCGGGAGCTGGAAGAAGGAATGGATGGTGACGCCTCCGGCATTGATGGCCGCCACACCCGTTGGAGCGACGATGGCCATGCGTCGGAGGCGTGACGCTAGGAGATTTTTGAGGAAGGTGGTCTTGCCAGTGCCAGCGCGCCCTGTGAGAAAGATGCTCACGCCTGTGCGTGTGAGACATTGCCAGGCTGTCCAAGCTTCTTTGTTTTCATCTTGGGAGTAGGGTGCGGAGAGGTTGGTTTGTGGCATGGGCGAGGAGAGTTAGAAGGGGTAGGAGCCTTGCTGGGCGCCGGACATGATGGCGTCGATGGCGTAGGTTGTGATGGCGGTGCCGTCGTTACGGTTGATTTCGGAACCTGTCTCCCAATAGAAGGGGGCGCAGCCGTTGTTCTTGGCCGTCTTGGTGACGTAGAGATTGTATGATGCGCGGCTCTTTTTGTGGAGGTCGGCATCGATGGTCTCGGAGGCGTCGCTGCCGTATGATTGGATGCGGCTGGAGAACTCGCCGATGATGACGGGGATGCCTTTGTCGACGAAATTGGACTTCATGAGAGCCATTTGCTGGTCGACCCAGGACTCCTCGCCACATGTGGGGTTGTGTGCGGAGCCGTCCTTATGGTTTTCGGAACCCCAGTAGTAGAAAGTCTTGCCCCAGTCGGCATCCTCGGACATGATGGTCCATTGGTAGGGGTCGTAATAGTGGACTTCGGCTATGAGGCGGTCGGGAACGACGTCGGTGGGGAGAGTCGTCATGTAGTTGCAAGTGTTGGAGATGTCGGTACCGAGGCCTTGAAAGACGAGGCAACGGAGGGCGTTGTTGCCGCCTGTGGCACGGACGGCGTCGATGAAGGCTTGCTCATATTCCAGGAGACGGGCTACGGCTGACGCGTCGGAGCTCCAGCTCTTTCCTTTGCTGACCTCGTTCATGCCAGGTTCGTTGGCTCCTGCGAAGATGAGGTGCTCGTCGGCGTCGATGAAGGTGTTGGCTATTTGGGTCCAGATGGCTTTTTGCTCGGCGATGATGGAAGCTTGTTTTGATGCGTCGAAGATGTTGTCTTCGAGCCAACCTGTGTCCCAATGGGAGTTGAGTACGACGTAGAGGTCGTTTGCGAGGCAGTAGTTGACGACTGTCTTGACGCGTTGGAGCCAATCTGGGCTGATGGTGTAGGACTCTGTGTCGGATAGGTGGCTATGCCAAGCGCAAGGGATGCGTATGGCGTTGAAGCCGAGGGCTTTGAGACCCTTGATGTAGGTCTCGTTGACGAGAGGGTTTCCCCATCCTGTCTCGCCATTTTGGTCGTCGGAACTTGGGACTTCGAGAGTGTTGCCGATGTTTATGCCGACGTAGATTTTGGAGATGAGGGTCTTGGCGTCGGAGGGCATGGGGTCGGACGCGGGGGCGTGGAAGGAGACGCTGTCGGGGATGGAGTTTGAAGAGGAGAATTGGGCCTCGCCGTCTTTGTAGACGTAGAATTGCGCAGATACGGGTGCGGCGAGGGCGAGAATGGGGAGGAGGAAGAGAGATTTCAGGATGGATGGCATGGCTTGGGGGGAATGTGGTTGTGCGGGTTAATGTGTTCTTCAAATATACGGAAAATGGGGAGAAAAAGAAAGCGTCCTGAGTGTTAAACTCAGGACGCTTGAGGAGAGGTCGGTGGCGGATTCGAACCGCCGTGGACGGTTTTGCAGACCGTAGACTAAGCCACTCATCCAACCGACCTTGTTGGAAAGCTTTGCTAAGTCGTTTGGCTTAGCGATGACAAAATTATACTTTTTTCGGGAGAATGCAAAGGTGATGGTAGATTTTTTATCGTGGGGGAGTTGTGATGTGGTGTTTTTTAGTTTTTGGGAGAGATGTCGGCATTGGAATCGTGCTTCTCGGGTGAGATTGTTGCGAGGAAGTCGGCGAGATCCTTGTGGAAGAAGATGAGGAGGAGGAAAATGCCGACGCAGATGGCGGAATCGGCGATATTGAATACAGGGCGGAAGAAGAGGAAGTGCTCACCGCCGAAGAAGGGCATCCATTGTGGCCAAACGCCCTTGATTATAGGGAAGTAGAGCATGTCTACGACGCGGCCATGGAGCCAAGTGCTGTATCCGCCGTCGGGGGGAAAGAGTTGGGCTACCTGCCCCCAAGAGGAGTCGAAAATGACGCCGTAGAGCAGGGAGTCGAAGATATTGCCGAGCGCGCCAGCCCAAACGAGCGCGACGCACACGACGAGACCTCGTTTCTCATTAGTGCGGCAGAGCTTGACGAGCCCGTAGCCGATGACGCCAATGGCGACGAGGCGGAAGAGTGAGAGAGCGAACTTGCCCCAGCTGGCGTCGGAGAGTTGCATGCCGAAAGCCATGCCGTTGTTCTCGACGAAATGGAGTCGGAACCAGTCGCCTAAGACGCAGACCTCCTCGCCGAGCGCGAAGTGTGTTTTGATCCAGATTTTGAAGGCCTGGTCGATGAAGAGTACAGCTGCTATGACCAGGATGGCCACTTTGGCGTTTTTCGTCATTTTGGATATGGGGTAAGTTTTTTTGAAAAGACCTGCGCACGGAGCCCCTGTCGCCCGATGTGGGGTGCCGGGGCGTCGGTGCGCAGGCTGTATTTTTCAGGAGGCTATATTACTCTCCGAGACGTCCTTTTTGCTTAGCCTCGATGGAGAGGGTGGCGTGGGGGACGGCGCGGAGACGCTCTTTGGGAATGAGCTTGCCAGTCTCGCGGCAGATGCCGTAGGTCTTGTTCTCGATGCGGACGAGTGCGGCCTTGAGGTTGGCGATGAACTTTTGCTGTCGTTCTGCCATGCGGCAAGCGTCTTCTTTTGACATGAGGCTTTGTCCTTCCTCGAGAGCGTGGAACGTAGGTGACGTGTCTTGAGTGTCGTTGACGTCGCCGTGCGTAATTTCGTTACGGTAGACCTCGAAATCACGCTGCGCCTTTTCGAGTTTTTCGAGGATGATTTCCTTGAACTCCTGGAGTTCCTCGTCGGAATAACGTGTCTTCTCTGCCATGATTGAAAAAGATTAAGGGCGGAGGGGCGTCGCTTTGGTGGCGTCGTCCCTCCGTCGGATTGGTTAGATCTTAGTTACTGAGACCAGGACCGTAAGGTTGTCGTCGAGTTCGACTTTTTGCGCGTTGTCGTCGTTGAGGCTGTCGTCGATGGTGACGCTCTTGGCGAGGGTTTGCGCGGCGATGTAGTCGGCGTAGTCGGAGACTGCCTTGTCGGTCAGGTTGTTAGGTTGGATCTTGACGATTATCTTGTCGGTGACGTCGAAGCCGGAGTCTTTGCGGATGTTTTGGATCCTGTTGATGAACTCGCGTGCGATGCCCTCCTTGCGGAGTTCGTCGGATACTTCGATGTCGAGAGCGACGGTGAGGCTTCCCTCGTTGGCGACGAGCCAGCCTGGGATGTCCTCGGATATTACTTCGGCGTCGTTGGCGTCGATGGTGACGTCCTCGTTGGCTACTTTGAGGTCGAAGGAGCCGTTGCGCTCGAAGGTTGCGATGTCGTGTGTGGACATTTTTGCCATTTCGGCGGCGATGCCCTTCATGAGCTTGCCGTATTTAGGGCCGAGGGTCTTGAAGTTTGGCTTGATGCGCTTTTTGAGGATGCCGTCGTCTTCGGTGACGAATTGTAGCTCTTTGACGTTGACCTCGGAGAGGATGAGGTGTTGCATTCCGGAGACTTGGTTGCGGAAGTTGTCGTCGGAGGCTGGGATCATAATCTTGGCGAGCGGCTGGCGCACCTTGATATTGACTTTTCGACGGAGCGCGAGCACCATAGAGGAGATGCTCTGGGCGTAGCCCATGCGTTGCTCAAGAGGCTTGTCGATGAGCGAAGCATCGGCTGAAGGCCATTGTGCGAGGTGTACGGTCTTGGACTGGTCGCCGACGAGGTCGCGGTAGATGCGGTCTGTGATGAACGGCGCGATGGGCGCGCTCATGATGACGACCTTCTGGAGGCACTCGAAGAGCGTCTGGTAGGCAGCGAGCTTGTCGTTGTCCATCGTGCCGCCCCAGAAGCGTTTGCGGTTGAGGCGTACGTACCAGTTGGAGAGGTTGTCCATGACGAAGTCTTGTATGGCGCGACCGGCGCGAGTCGGCTCGTAGGACTCCATGGCGTCGGTGACTTCGGCGACGAGGCTGTTGAGAAGGGATATGATCCAACGGTCGATTTCGGGGCGCTCGGCGATGGGCACTTGGGGCTCGTTGCCGGTGAAGCCGTCGATGTTGGCGTAGAGGGCGAAGAAAGAGTAGGTGTTGTAGAGTGTGCCGAAGAATTTGCGGCGAACCTCGTCGACGCCAGCCTCATCGAATTTGAGGTTGTCCCAAGGTTGGGAGTTGGTGAGCATGTACCAGCGGAGGGCGTCGGGACCATATTTCTCTATTACTGAGAATGGGTCGACGGCGTTGCCGAGACGCTTGGACATCTTGTTGCCGTTCTTGTCGAGGACGAGACCGTTGGAGATGACATTCTTGAAGGCTACGCTGTCGAAGCACATCGTGGCGATGGCGTGGAGGGTGAAGAACCAACCGCGGGTCTGGTCGACGCCCTCGGCGATGAAGTCGGCGGGGAAGAGGAGGTCGTCTTTGTGCTCGAACGGGTAGTGGTATTGCGCGTAGGGCATTGCGCCGCTATCGAACCAAACGTCGACGAGGTCTGGTTCGCGGTGCATCGGCTTGCCGGACTTGGAGATGAGGACTACGCCGTCGATGTAGGGACGGTGGAGGTCGATGTTCTTCGGGTCGTAGTTGGCAGCAGAATTGTCGCCTACCTTGAAATTCTTATAGGGGTTGGAGGTCATGACGCCAGCCTTGACAGCCTTGTCGATTTCTGCCATGAGCTCTTCCATGGAGCCGATGCAGATTTCCTCCTTGCCGTCCTCGGTGCGCCAAATTGGGAGAGGAGTGCCCCAGAAGCGTGAGCGGCTGAGGTTCCAGTCTTGGAGGTTCTCGAGCCAGTTGCCGAAACGTCCGCTGCCGGTGTAGGATGGTTTCCAGTTGATGGTGTTGTTGAGCTGGATGAGACGATCCTTGACGGCGGTTGTCTTGATGAACCAAGAGTCGAGAGGATAGTAGAGGACGGGCTTGTCGGTGCGCCAGCAATGTGGGTAGCTGTGGACGTGCTTAGCGATTTTGAAAGCCTTGCCTTCGACCTTGAGCTTCATGCAGATGTCGAGGTCGAGGGTTGAGGCGTCGGGCGCGAGTGTGTCGTCGTAGGCGTTCTTCACGTAGCGGCCGGCGAACTCGGAGTAGGCGTCGGTGTAGAGGAAATCCTTGACGTATTGCGGGTCGAGGTCGTCGATGAGGAAGAAACGTCCGCGGCGGTCGACCATTGGTTGCTGCTTGCCGTTGCGGTCTACGAACATGAGGGGCACGATGCCGTAGTTGCGTGCTACGCGGGCGTCGTCGGCACCGAAGTCGGGTGCGATGTGGACGATGCCGGTACCGTCAGAAGTGGTGACATAGTCGCCGCTGATGACTTGGAAAGCCTTTCCGTCGGGGCGTGCGAATGGGATGAGCTGCTCGTAGTTGATGCCAATGAGCTGCTTGCCAGTGTAGTTTGCGAGGATGGAGTAGGGGATGTTCTTCTCGCCCTCCTTGAACTCGAAAGGCTTATCTTGCGCCTCGGCGTTGAAGTAGGCGGGCACGAGATCTTTTGCGAGGACGACAGCCTCGGGCTGTCCGGAGTATGGGTTGAAAGTCTTGACGAGCTGGTATTCGATCTTCTCGCCTACGCAGAGCGCGGTGTTGGAGGGAAGGGTCCAAGGGGTTGTCGTCCAAGCGAGGAAGTAGACAGGGAGACCTTGCGCGTCATTGAAGAGGAACTCGCTCTTGTCGTCGCGCGTGATGGTGAACTGCGCGGTGAGAGTGGTGTCCTTGACGTCGCGGTAGCAACCGGGCTGGTTGAGCTCGTGGCTGCTTAGGCCAGTGCCTGCGGCAGGGGAGTAGGGCTGGATGGTGTAACCTTTGTAGAGGAAGCCGCGCTCGTAGAGGCGTTTGAGGAGCCACCAGAGGCTTTCGATGTAACGGTTGTCGTAGGTGATGTAGGGATCGTCCATGTCGATCCAGTAGCCCATTTTGTGCGTGAGGTCGCCCCAGAGGTCGATGTATTTCATGACCTCGCTACGGCAAGCGGCGTTATACTCGTCGACAGAGATTTTGGAGCCGATGTCTTCCTTTGTTATTCCGAGCATCTTCTCGACGCCGAGCTCGACGGGGAGGCCGTGGGTGTCCCAACCTGCCTTGCGGACGACGCGGAAGCCGCGTTGTGTCTTGTAACGGCAGAAAGCGTCTTTGATGGCGCGGGCCATGACGTGGTGGATGCCAGGTTTGCCGTTGGCGGATGGAGGACCGTCGAAGAAAACGAAGTTGGGGTGTCCTTCCCTTTCTTTCAGGCTGTTACGGAAAGCGTCTTCCTGCTTCCACTTGTCGGCGACTTCTTTGCTTGCCTCTGTGAGGTTAAGTCCCTTGTATTCGGCAAATCTCTTGCTCATGAGTGACGTTAAAATCGTGATGCTTTGAATGAGGCGTCGGAGGGGTGCGATGAAGCAATTCGCGGCGCCGTTTTTGGGCGTGCGAATTTAGCAATTAAAATGGTAAGAAGCAATAAGTAAGCGAGAGGGCTGGGGGGTTAGCGTCGGGCGGCGAAGAACAACTTGATGAGTTGCTCGGCCTCGGATTGTCGGACGGAGTGAGAGACGATGGTTTTTGGGTGGAGCGGTGAGGGGGAGAGGCGCGCATAGCCGCGTTTGGGGTCGTGGGCAGCGTAGACGATGCGCCCGACCTGGCTCCAGGCGAGCGCGCCGGCGCACATGACGCATGGCTCAAGAGTGACGTAGAGGGTGCAGTCGTTGAGGTATTTGGCTCCGAGACTTTGTGCGGCAGCCGTTATGGCGAGAATCTCGGCGTGTGCCGTGACGTCGGCGAGGCGTTCGGTCATGTTGTGACCTCGCCCGACGATGCGCCCGTTGCAGACGACGACGGCGCCGCAAGGGATCTCACCCTCGGAGGCTGCTTGGCGAGCCTCCTTGAGGGCTTCGTCCATCCACTTGTCGTCGTTGTCTGGCATTATTTTTTATTGCGTTGTTTGGAAGATTGCTTGCCGAACTTACGGGCGTAGGCGTCGGGTTTGAAGTTGCGCGTGGTGAAGTCGACGTGGATGTCCCAGTTTTGGCGGACGTTGACTTTTTCCATGTAGTAGATGATGGTCTCTGGTTGCAGGCGTTCGTCGAAGTTGCCGGTAGACCATTTGCCGTCGCGGTCGTTGTCGATAAGGATTCGGAGCATGTAGTCGCCTTGCTTGAGGTATTTGAAGCCAGCTTTGCCGTTGGGGCGGAGGTAGTTTTGTCGGAGGACCTTGCCTTTGGTGTCGGTCAGTTGGAGCAGGGCGTTTTCGGGGACGCTGTCGACATCGATGTAGAGGGTTCCGTACTTGTCGAGCGAGGCGACATTTACTTTTTGCTTTATGGCGTCGTTGAAGAGGCCGTAGATGTCGGTTACGGAGGCGGAGTCGATGAGAACTTGGTATTGTCCGCCGGGTTCCCATTTGAATTTGAGGGCTTTACGGCAGATGTTGACGGTGTCGTCGACGGGGGTGTAGGAGAGAGGTTTTAGGATTGTGTCGACGACTTGGAAGAGGTGGACAGAATCCCATTGGAAAGTGGCGAAAGGCGTGGGAGAGGTGATGGAGAGATCGGCGTAGGGGGCGACGGAGGCTCCTACTTTCACGCTAAGGGTCTCGATTTTAGGGGTTTCGAGATCTTTCTTTTTGCGTCGTCGTTGCTTGGGCTCTTCCTTTTTGACCTCGAAGTGCCACTCTTTGAGAGTGTCGGTTCGCTCGACGAGCTGGTTGAGGGAGTCGGCTACGAGATAGTTGACGGCGATGACGACGGAGTCGCGGTGCCAGACGGTCGTGTCGGTGAGCCAGATTTGGACGGTGTCGTTTGTAGGGCTGTATTGGAAAGTGGCGACGTCGCGCCCATCTTGGCCAGGGAAGGTGACGCGCGGGCGACGTTGCATGGGCTTATTGAGGACGACGTTGATGATGTTGCGCTTTTTGCGCTCGTCGACCTTGATGTACTGGTCGTAGGACTCCTCGTCGAAAGCGAAGAGGACGAGGGAGTCTGGGGTGTAGACGAGCGTGTCGCGGAGGGTGGGTGCGTAGTAGTAGCGGACGGTGTCGTTGAGGACGTATGTGGAGTCGGTACGGACGCTGTCGGGGACTTGTCGGGTCTCGAAAGAGGGGGTGACGTGGCGTCCGAGCCATGCTGCTTTCTCGCCAACCTGGTCGAAGAGGAAGTTACGGTTTTGGTCATCGAGGGCGTAGACATCGTATTCTGCGCCGGCCGGGACATTCTTGATGGCGAAGCGTCCGCGGGAGTCGGTCTTTGCGACGCGGATTGGCATGGCCTTACGGAATGCGGTGTCGGTGAGATTGGCGTGGAGGAGGACGTAGATACCCTCGACGGGCATGATGGTCTGCGCGTCGTAGACGTTGCCGGAGATCATCATGGAGTCGGTGGACTCGCCTGTTGAGAAAGAGAAAGTGAAATTCTCGTAGATGTTGCCTTCGTTGAGGTCGGAGAGGCAGTCGGCGAAATCGAGAGTGTAGGTTGTTGCGGGCAGGAGGTCGTCCTCAAAAGAGACCTTGACTATTTTGGCATGCGCCTCGACGCGTGGCTTTTTTGCAGTAGGGGGAGACATGACGAACTTCTTGTCGGCATCTTTGAGTTGGACGTTCTCGTCGAAGACGATTGTCACCTCATGGCCTTGGAAGTCGGTCGCTCCTGGCGTGGGCGTGGATGTTACCATTACAGGTGGGCGAAAATCTCGCGGGCCGCCCGTAGGAGTTCCTGGATTGGCGCAGCCCCAAGCCATGGCTGCGACGAAAGAGAGAGGCGCCAGAAGGTGGCGGTATTGGCGTATGGTGGAGAAGATGTTCAATAGAGAAAACGTTGTGTTAGAGCGTGCGAAGTAAAAGCCTTACGGCGGTTCAAAGTTACGTAAAACTTCAGTAACGCACGCAGAATCAGGCGTTGGGCAAGGCTTTGAAGCATCGGTTGAGAGCGTCGCGCCAATGTGGGATGCTGATATTGAATGTGGAGGCTAACTTGCGGGTGTCGAGGACGGAGAAGTGGGGACGGGTGGCGCGGGTGGGGTATTGAGAAGTGGGGATAGGTGATATTTGGCAAGAGGCGTTGGCGAGAGCTGCGATGCTGATGGCGAAATCGTACCATGAGCAGCTGCCGCTGTTGGCGAAATGGTAGATGCCGGATTGCCCTTGTTGGAAAGAGAGGGCGACCTTGACGATGGCGTCGGCGAGGTCGGGAGTGAACGTGGGCGAGCCTATTTGATCGGAGACGACGGATATGGCGGGGCGGGAGTTGAAGAGCCGCAGCATGGTGAGGAGGAAATTCTTGCCATGCGGGGCGTAGAGCCATTGTGTTCGGATTATGGCGTAGCGTGTCGCTGTGGTGGCTATGGCTTGCTCGCCCAGGAGCTTCGTCTTGCCGTAGATGCCGAGAGGTACTGTCGGGTCGTCCTCGCGGTAGGGGGAGGAGGCTGTGCCGTCGAAGACGTAGTCGGTTGAGACGTGGACGAGTAGGGCGTCGGCCTTATTGGCGGCGCGGGCGATGTAGAGAGGTGCGAGATGGTTGAGAGCGTCGGCGGCGGAGGCGTCGTCCTCGGCTGCGTCGACGGCTGTGTAGGCTGCGCAATTTATAATGACGTCGGGGAAGGCGTTGGTGATGGTGGCATCGACGGCATCGGGGTTCGTGATGTCACAATCGCGAGAAGAGAGAGGCGTGACGACGACCTCGGGGGAATGGGCGAGAGCGGATATCACGGACGAGCCGAGCATGCCAGAGGCTCCGAATACGAGGATTTTCTTTTGAGGCATGGAATTAGAGGTCGGCGTAGAGGTCGGTATTGAAATCGAAGAGATTGTCGGCTTGCGCGAGAGGCTTGTGGTGGAGATCTTTGTCGGAGAGGATGGCCTTATCGGACGGGATCTGCCAGTCGATGGCGAGGGTTGGGTCGTCAAAACTTATGGCACCTTCGCTATCGGGGGCGTAGAAATTGTCGCACTTATATTGGAAGACGGCTGTAGGGCTGAGGACAGCGAAGCCGTGGGCGAAGCCGCGTGGGATGAAGAGTTGTCGATGGTTGTCGGCCGTGAGGTTGACGGCGACGTGCTGTCCGAAAGTCGGGCTTCCGCGTCGGATGTCCACAGCGACGTCGAGGACTGAGCCTACAATGACGCGTACGAGCTTGCTTTGGGCGTGGGGTGCTTGTTGGAAATGGAGTCCGCGGATGACGCCGTAGGAGGACATGCTCTCGTTGTCTTGGACGAAATTGACGGGGCGGACTTTTTTGTTGAACTCTTGTTGTGAGTATGATTCGAAGAAATAGCCGCGGCTGTCGCCGAAGATGCGGGGCTCGATGATGACGACGCCGTCGAGGATTGTCTTTATGACTTCCATTAGATGGATTGGTTGTTGGCCAGGTTGATTAGATATTGGCCGTATTCGTTTTTCTTCATTGGCTCGGCTTGTCGGAGGAGGTCGTCGCGTGAGATCCATCCGTTGGTGAATGCGATCTCCTCAAGGCATGCGACTTTGAGCCCTTGTCTTTTTTCGATGGCCTCGATGAAGGTTGATGCTTCGGAGAGGCTCTCGTGCGTTCCCGTGTCGAGCCAGGCGAAGCCGCGTCCGAACTTTTGGAGGTTGAGCTTGCCTTGCCTGAGGTATTCTTGGTTGACGGCTGTAATCTCGAGCTCGCCACGTGGGGAGGGCTTGAGGTTGGCTGCGATGTCGACGACGCTGTTTGGGTAGAAATAGAGGCCTACGACGGCATAGTTGGATTTAGGTTGCTCGGGTTTCTCCTCGATGCTGATGACCTTGCCGTCTTGGTCGAATTGGGCGACGCCATAGCGTTCGGGGTCTGAGACGCGGTAGCCGTAGATGGATGCCATGCCGTATGATTCGGTCTGCTGAATGGAGTGGCGGAGCATCTGGTCGAAACTTTGCCCGAAGAAGATATTGTCTCCGAGGACGAGGCATACGGAGTCGTTGCCGATGAAATCTCGTCCGATGATGAAGGCTTGTGCGAGACCGTCGGGGGAGGGTTGTGTGGCGTAGGAGAGGTTGATGCCGAAATCGGCGCCTGAGCCGAGGAGGCGTTGGAAACTTGGAAGGTCGTGTGGAGTGGAGATGACGAGGATGTCTCTGATCCCTGCGAGCATGAGCGTCGAGAGGGGGTAGTAGATCATCGGCTTGTCGTAGACGGGTAGAAGTTGTTTGGATACGCCTTTTGTTATGGGGTATAGGCGTGTCCCTGAGCCGCCTGCTAAAATAATTCCTTTCAAGGTGTTATAGTGTTTTTTTGTTTCCTAAGTGATTAAATGGAAAGGCCACAAAATGCGAGACTTTTGTGGCCTTGTGGGAGTATGGCGATTCTTGGAAGTGGCGTATGGTTTACCGCTTTATGAAGTCGCCTTGAGAGTTGTCGTAGTTGAGGTAATATTTGCCTTTTTGGAGCGTCGAGATGTTGATGGACTTGCCGTAGCCTTTGAAGACGATGCCTCCGAACTGGTCGTAGACCTCGTACATGGTCTCGGCGGAGAAGGTGATTTCGGCGCTGCTGGTCTTGAACTCGATTTTAGGCGTGGTGTTGAAGGTCACGACCTCTTTGGAGTAGGATTGGACTTTGCGGTTGCCCGTTGTCTGGCGGACTCGGAAGTTGTTGGCGCCGGAGTGGGTGCGGATTTTGACGTCGTAGGAGTTGGACTGGTTGTGACCCTTGCCACGGATTTCGCCCACCTTGACCCATTTGTTCCAACGGTATTGCTCGATGTAGAAAGGGAGTGAACCGGTCTCGCCGGAGGTGGTGAAGTGGAGGGCGTCGTCTTTGATGGAGATGGCGTCGAACTTGGCTGGTTTTTGGACTTGTAGCGCAGAGGCGTTGAGGACCATTGGGGTGCAATCGTCCTTGTATCGGATTACGACATTGACGTCGTCGCCAATTTTGAAGCCATAAACGGAGAGGTCGACTTCGAAAGCGCTGGAGTTAATCTCGTCAGTAGTGATCATCCCGTTGACGGTCACCTCGTAGGCGCAGAATCCGACGCCGGAGGGAGCGAATGGGTTTTTGACGTAGATGTTCTCTCCTTGATATGTGCCTTTGATTACGAGTTCTTCTGCGGAGGCGGGTTGAGTCATGCCGAGAAAAGAAGCGATACTCGTAAGCGCAAAGAGAAGAAGGTTTCTCATTGTGTCTATAGTGGTATTCAACTCCCAATATTACGATTTTTTTTGCAGATTGACAACTTTAGTGGTCAAATGGTATCGAATTTAAGGTTCGACCCATTTGCCGTCGTCGGCGATAAGTTGCTTGAGGGCGTCGAGCGCGAGGTCTTGGTCGAGCGAACGTTGGACGAGTTCCTTGCCTCGGTAGAGAGAGATTTTGCCACGTCCGGCGCCGACGTAGCCGTAGTCGGCGTCGGCCATTTCGCCGATGCCGTTGACGATGCATCCCATGACGCCAATCTTGAGACCTTTGAGGTGTCCGAAGCGCGCTTTGATTTGCGCGACGGTGGACTGGATGTCATAGAGCGTGCGTCCGCAGCCAGGGCAGGAGATGAACTCGGTGCGCGAGAAGCGTGCGCGAGTGGCTTGGAGGAGGGTGAGTGCGGCGTCGAGTGCGGCGTCGGGGACTATGACTCCATCGATGAGCCCGTCGATGAGGAGCCCGCCGAGGTCGGCAGCCATCTCGAGTTGGAATTGCTCGTCGACGTTGGCTGTGGTGGCGTATTGGCAGACGATGGGGAGGTCGACGTGGAGGTTGGAGAGTTGGAGCGCGAGGGCGCGGAGCTCGGCTTGGAAGTTGCCGGACTCGCAAGTGGCGACGATGACGGTGTCGGTGCGAGACTTGAGGTCGGCTATGGCGTCGTCGGGGAGGGCGAGGAGGCTGGCGAGGGTGAGATGGACTGGGTGGAGAGAGGTGCCGTCGGGGGCGGTGATGGTGTCGGGAGTGGAGAAGATCCAGTCGGCGGCGGCGTTGGAAGGCGTGATGACGACGGGATGGTTGTTGGCTCCGATGGCGTGGACGCTGATGGTGTGACGGCGGACGTAGGAAAATGGGGAGTAGAGTGAGGTGTCGACTTGTGGGACGGGTTGGCGGAGGGCGAGTTTGGCGCAATGGTCTGCGAGAGCGCGCGCTACGGGAATCTCTTTTTCTGGGGCTTCGGTGAGGGAGACGCGAATGGTGTCGCCCAGTCCGTCGTTGAGGAGAGCGCCGATGCCGGCAGCAGACTTGATGCGTCCTTCGGCGTCGGAGCCGGCCTCGGTGACTCCGAGGTGGAGGGGGTAGACTTGTCCGCGTTGGCGCAGTGTGGCTGCGAGGAGGCGGACGGTCTGTACCATGACTCGGGTGTTGCTGCTCTTGATGCTGATGGCGGTGTCGTGGAAGTCGAGTTGTTCGAGAGCGTCGAGGTATTCGGTGCAGGAGGCGACCATGCCTTGTGGGGTGTCGCCGTATTTGGCCATTATGCGGTCTGAGAGGGATCCGTGGTTGACGCCGATGCGCAGGGCTGTATGGTGCTGTCGGCAGGTCTCGACGAGTGGCGTGAGCTTCTCGATGATGAGGTCGTGCCACTGCTGGTCGGTCATGTTGTCGGCGTCGGCATTGAAGCGTTTGGCTTCGCCTGTGTAGTTGCCTGGGTTTATGCGTACGGCTTCGACGAGGGCTGCGGCTGTGAGTGCGGCTTTGGGGTTGAAGTGGACGTCGGCTACGAGTGGGGTGTGGCAGCCAATGTTGTCGAGAGCTTTGCGGACTTGGCCGATGCTGCGCGCCTCGCGTTCTCCTTGTGTCGTCAGTCGGACGAGTTCTCCGCCAGCGTTGACGATCTTGAGGCTTTGGGCTGTGGAGTCGTCGACGTTGTTGGTGTCGGTTGTCGTCATGGACTGGATGCGGATTGGCGCGTCTCCGCCCATGGTGAGGTTTCCGATTTTTATTTGTCGGGTTTGTTGTCTGACGTATTTGAAGAGGGAGGGAGCGAAAGATGCGGGAGTACGGCTGTCGTCTGGCATGGTTTTGTGTCTTGAAAGTCTGTTGCGAAGATAGTTCTTTTTCGAAAAGGGTGATGGGGTAAAAAAAGCGCCGCGCCCTGGACGGGGGCGCGGCGTTTTCTCGCATTGCTTGGTATTGTTTGCTATTTTACCTTTTAACGTTTACGGGCTGCGTAGCTGATTTTCAGAGCTTGCGCTTTACGGAGCGCTTGCTTGATATCGGTTATGGTGCCCATTTGAATGTCAGAGTCGGCTTTGATGGAGACTGTCATCTTTGGGCGGTCGCTCTCTTTGAGACCTTCGCGCTCTTGGAGGATGTAGTTCTCGATGTCGTCGACTGTGGCAAACGAGTCGTTAAGCTGGATGCGCGGCTCGGTGCCGTAGCGTTTAGCTTGCGCGGGTTTGCCGACGTAGATGTAGCTGACGAGCGATTTTTGCTCGAGCTTGGTCACCTCGGTGGCCTCGGGCAGTTTGACCTTGACTATCAGCGTAACTTCCTTCATGTTCGAAGCGACCATGAAGAAGAACAGAAGCATGAAGACGATGTCAGGAAGCGAAGAGGTATTGACCTTAAACTGTCCCTGCTTCTTTGTTTTCTTGATGACTGCCATTACTTCTTATAGTTTTTGGGTTCTGCCTCGGAGATTTTCTGAGGATAGATTTTCTTGATGGCGTTTTGCTCATCTTCCTCGCAGTCCTCGTAGCTCTTGCCGAATTTGCGTTTGGCGAGCTCGTCGCGGAGTTCGTTGTAGGCAGCCTGAAGTTCGTTTTGGACTTCGAGGTATGCCTGGTACTGGCTACCGCGGTCGTTCTGGAGAGATATAATGCCCTTGGTTACCATGACAGTGCCGAAGTAAGGGACCTCGGTCTCAGTCTTTTCAGGCATGTTTGGGTCGTTATATTTGTTCTCGATGAACTCTTTGGCCTTCTGTTTCAGTTGGCTTACGTTCTCCATCCACTCACCCCTGACGAGCAGCTGGTTCTTGTAGTTCAGCTGTACGGTGAAGACGTTGCGCTCTTTGATGATTGGCGCGTCGCTCTGGTTGGGTGGGGCGATAGGAGGCAACATACGGCCGAGACCGAAGTCGGAGGTCATAGTTGAGGATATGAGGAAGAAGACGAGCAGGAGGAATGCGATATCAGCTGTTGAGCTCGCATTGACGTCTGGCGTCTCTCTCTTATTGCCCATAGGTTTATGACTTTATAATGTTTAACACTCATCTTTGCCTGCCTGAAGGCTGGCAGATTTCCGATTAACGGAAAAGCTCGTAGATCTCGGTTACGATGATCGTGAGGACAGCGCCGCCGAGGCCGATGTAGCAGCAGAAGATGCCGGTGTCGGACACTTTGAGCCAGTTGCCTTGGTTTTGGTTGCCCTCATAGCCGACGAGGTTGAGAGGGGTGTCGTCGCTAAGGGTCCAGAGGACGCCTAAGACGATGGCGACGATAACGACGGAGATAATTCCTTTGACGAGGCTCTTTGGGTCAGACGCGGCGTCGATGACAGTGGAGGCGAGAGCAAGGAATACGCCGACGAAGAGCAGGACGATCGTGTAGATGATCGCCGTGTCGGTAAAGGAGCCGTCCTTGATGGCCTCCGCAGCGGTTTCGGTGAAACCTGCGACGACGAGGACCGCGGCGATAGCGCCGAGGACGTACTCGATGATTTTGGAAATCAATTCTGCTTTTTTCATCTTCCTAAGAATTTATAAGGCTTGTTGGTAATTCTCTTCACGTGGGGCGGGCGAGGTTGTTTTGCGCCGTTTTTAGCCCCGAGGAAGGGGATTAGTGCTTAGCCTGGTACTTGAGGATGATGTCCATCAGAGAGATGGAAGCGTCTTGCATCTTGTTGATGATGCCGTCCATCTTGGCAACGATGTAGTTGTAGAAGAGCTGGAGGGAGATAGCGGCGATAAGACCGAAGATGGTTGTAAGAAGTGCGACCTTGATACCACCTGCGAGGGCGACAGGGCTCATGTCACCGAGCTGCTGGATGGAGTCGAATGCCATAATCATACCGACGACAGTACCCATGAAGCCGAGGGACGGGGAGATGGCGATGAAGAGGGAGATCCAAGTGAGGCCGGACTCCATTTTGCCCATCTGGACTGCGCCGTAAGAGGTGACAGCCTTCTCGACCATGTCGGGACCGTCAGCGTAGCGGTCGAGACCCTGGTAGAAGATGGAAGCGACAGGGCCGCGGGTGTTGCGGCAAACCTCCTTAGCAGCCTCTACGCCACCATTCTCGAAAGCTTCCTCGACTTTAGCGATGAGCTTCTTGGTGTTGGTGTTAGCGAGGGTGAGGTAGATGATGCGCTCGATGGCGATGGCGAGACCAAGGACCATGCAGGCGAGGACGGGGAGCATCCACTCGACACCACCCTCGACGAACTTCTCCTTGAGGACCTGGTGGAGAGAAGCCTCCTCCTGGTCGGTTGCAGCTGCGGCCTCGGAGGTTACCTCCTCGGCGGGTGCTGCCTCTGCCTGCTCAACCTGCTCGGTTGCGGGGGCGGCGGCTGCTGCGCTCTCATCTTGTGCCATGGCGACAGAGCTGAAGCTCATGATGCCGAGGACTGCTACGTAGGCAAATAGCTTTTTCATAATCTGTAGAAAATTTGACTTTTTATTAATTTGTTGTTTTTTGTTTTAGTCAATGATAGGCGCACGATGGAGTACATCGTGCGCTTTTCGATGCCAAATTACTAATTTTTTACAACAAGGTAGCTATCTTCTTAGCAAAATGCATGTTTTCGCGCCCTTGCGGGGAGCTTGATGCGAAGAGTTTACCAGTGGTAAAGATGGCTTTCGTATTGATTAGCAATGGATAAGGGCGTGTTGTAGTGAGAATGATGATTTAATTACTTTTTTATTTCATTTGGGAAGAAGAGCCGCATGGCGTTGTCGTGGGTTATGGCGGCGAGCTGGTCGGGCGGGAGTTGCAGCTCGGCTGCGAGGCGGTCTACGACGAGGGGGATGAAGGACGGCTCGTTGCGCTGCCCGCGGTGTGGGACGGGCGTAAGGTACGGGGCGTCGGTCTCGGTGAGGATGTGGTCGAGGGGTATGACCGTGGCGACGCGCGCCACCTTGCTGTTCTTGTATGTGCATGAGCCGCCGAAGCCGAAGAGGAGCTGCGGCCACTTGCGGCAGATGACCTTAGCCTCGTCCGCGCTGCCGGTGAAGCAGTGGAGCGAGCCCTCGGGGACGCGGCTGCCCATCTTGTCGAGGAGATCCATGAGGAGCCATACGGCGTCGCGGCAATGGATGGAGACGGGCAGGGAGTGGTCGAATGCGTAGGAGAGTTGCCATTCGAGGGCTTGGAGCTGCTCGTCTTGTCGGGACTTATCCCAATGGAGGTCGAGGCCTATCTCGCCGATGCCGACGAAGGGCTTGTGGCTTTGGGCGTAGTCCATGAGTTGCTCTGCCTCCTCCATAGGATTGGCGCCGAACTCGGTGGGGTGGAGACCGTAGAGGACGAAACAGGATTCGGGGAAAGAGGCGCAGACGGAAGTGACGAGTGGGGCGTCGGCCATGTTGCACGACGGGAGGATGAGCCGCGTGACGCCAGCCGCTTTGGCTCGGGCTATCATGTCGGCGCGGTCGGCATCGAAAGCCTCCTCGTAAATGTGGGTGTGGGTATCTATCATTATGATGTTGTCAGTATGATGTTGTCAGTTGTCGCCGTAGTTCATCTCGTCCTCGGCGGCCATGTATGTGTTGTCGGATTCGGACGCGTCGACGTAGGACGTGGAGGGAGGGGTGGGGGAGACGGGCACTTGCGAGATGGCACGTGAGGAAGGGCGCATGTTTTGCCATTCGAGCCGGGCGTCGTCGAGGAGTCGGGCGACGGCTTGCATGGTCTCGTCGGCTACTGGGGGCTTGAGTTGGCACTCCCATATTACCATGGTGCGCCATCCGAGGGCTCGCAGCTCATCGCGGACGCGAGCGTCGCGCTCCTTATTGCGCTCGAACTTGCGTCGCCAGAAATCGGCATTGGTGCGGGGCGTCGAATAGTTGCGGCATCCCTCGTGCTGGTGCCAGAAACATCCGTTGATGAATATGGCTGTGCGAGAGACTGTTACGACGATGTCGGGTTTGCCGGGGAGCGAGGCGACATTCTTACGGTAGCGATAGCCATGAGCCCAAAGCCATCGTCGGGCGACGAGTTCGGGTTTTGTGTCTTGCGAGTGGATGGAAGCCATAACCTCGCTGACACTCTTGGGCTTATGGCGTCGGGTGGTCACTTGCGGATGATGGAAATGGAGATGACGCGGATGTCGCGCACGGGTCGGTCGCCCTTGTCGCCTGTCAGCTCGACGCGCGATATGGCATCGACGACATCCATGCCTTGCGTGACCTCGCCGAAGACGACGTAATCGCCATCGAGGTGTGGTGCGCCGCCAATGGTGGTGTAGGTTTGCCGTTGGGCGGCGGAGAAAGACTTGTGCTCCTCGCGGGCAATCTTGTCGAGCTCGGTTGTGGAGAAAGTGCGACCCGCGACGACGTAGAACTGTCCGCCGTCGCATCGGTTCTGGGGATTGCGGTCGGGCGGAAGTTTGGATGCCGCCACGGCACCGCGCTTGTGGAAGTGACGTTGGTTCTCGATGATGGGCAACGTGTAGCCGGGACCTTGCCACCCGACGACGTCGCCCGCCTTGGCATATTTGGTGTCGGCGGCACCCGTCTGGATGAGGAACGACGGCAGGACGCGGTGGACGAGGAGGCTATCGTAGTAGTGGTCGGAGACGAGCTTTATGAAATTGTCGCGATAGGCTGGGACGTCGTCGTAGAGGCGGATCTTGAAATCGCCCATCGTGGTGTGGACGTTGAAGCCTGCGACCTTCTCGTAGCTTATGTATTTGCGATTCGTCTTGAGGCGAAGGTCGTAGACGGAGGCATGTTGTGCCGTTTGGCGTGCCACGAGGCTGTCGATGTCGTGGGCTGTGACGAGCCCGCCGTCGGCATTGGCTATGGCGCGGAGACGTCCGGCATTGTCGAAGACTCCAGAGCCCGGGGTGAGCGTCGTCGGCTCGTCGGGCTTGACGGGCGTGCGGAAAATCTTGCCGTCGTAGTTGGCGTTTATGCCGAAGATGGTGTCGGATGGGGCGATGGGCGTGTCGGACGTGTGGGAAAAAGAGTTGTTGCGCTTGCCGACGCGGAGGAGGACCATGTCGGTGCGGAAATCGAATGCCGTGAAGCCGTAGACGGGGTAGGTCTCGGGGTCGGTAAGGGTGTTGGCCTTGGCGTGGTGCGAGCCGTGGACGGCAGACAGAGGGGCGCAGACGATGTCGCCGTCGACGTAGGTGGCGATGGTCTGCCCGACCTTGCCGCCCGTGGGGTCGTAGAGCGTGATGAGCATCTGCGACGCCGCGTCTTGGGCGTAGAAATTGACGGCAGGGCGAGAGGAACCCGTCTTCTTCTTCCTGTCGCCACCGCAGGCGCACAGGGTGAGCGCGAGGGTGAAAATCAGGAGCTTAGCGGTTGGCATAATTTTCTTCATAGTACTTCTCATATTCGCCAGACGTCACGCGGTCCATCCACTCTTGATTGTCGAGGTACCAGCGCACCGTCTTCTCGATTCCCTCCTCGAATTGCAGTGAGGGTTGCCATCCGAGTTCACGGCTCAGCTTGGTGGAGTCGATGGCGTAGCGCAGGTCGTGTCCCTTGCGGTCGGTGACGTAGGTTATCAGTTCGTCGCTATGCCCCTCGGGATTGCCAAGCAGGCGGTCGACGGTCTTGACGAGCAGCTTGACGATGTCGATGTTCTTCCACTCGTTGAAGCCGCCAATGTTGTATGTCTCAGCCACTTTGCCGTTGTGGAAGATGAGGTCGATGGCTCGGGCGTGGTCCTCGACGTAGAGCCAGTCGCGGACGTTCTCGCCCTTGCCGTAGACGGGTAGGGGGCGGCGGTGGCGTATGTTGTTGATGAACAGGGGAATCAGCTTCTCGGGGAATTGGTATGGACCGTAGTTGTTGGAGCAGTTGGTGACGATGGTGGGCATCCCGAACGTGTCGTGGAAGGCGCGGACGAAGTGGTCGGACGACGCCTTGGACGCGCTGTATGGGCTGTGGGGCTGGTATTTGGTCTGCTCGGTGAAGAGGGTGCCGTCGAAATTGAGGGCTCCGTAGACCTCGTCGGTTGAGATGTGGTAGAAGCGTTTGCCGTCGTAGCCTTCGGGAAGCGACTCCCAGTAGTTTTTTGCGGTTTGGAGGAGCGAGAGCGTCCCCATGACGTTGGTGCGGGCGAAAGTGAAGGGGTCGCGGATGGAGCGGTCGACGTGGCTCTCGGCGGCGAGGTGGATGATGCCGTCGACTGCGTATTTGGACATGAGAGCGGTCATGGCGTCGAAGTCGCAAATGTCGGCGCGGAGGAACGTGTAGTTGGGCTTATTCTCGATGTCCTTGAGATTCTCGAGGTTGCCGGCGTAGGTCAGTTTGTCGACGTTTATGATGTGGTAGTCGGGGTATTTGTTGACGAAAAGTCGGACGACGTGGCTTCCGATGAAGCCTGCTCCGCCCGTGATGACGATGTTGCGCATGGCGTCAATGTGTTTTAAATTAAGGTGGTGTGGCGAGACAAAGGTATGCAACTTTCGCTAAAAAGGGGGATGGTGTTGGCGAGTAAGATAATTTTCATAACTTTGCGTCGGCTTTGCGGGCTGAAAGGGCCTCGCAAGACAGGTAAAGGCCTCATAGTTCAAGGGATAGAACGGGAGTTTCCTAAACTCTAAATTTCAGTTCGAGTCTGAGTGAGGCCACGAGACATAACGACCACCTTCGACACACTTTGTCGTGGGTGGTTTTCTTGTTTTCGGGGGCTATGGTGTGACGGAATATTGTTTTTTGTCCCTATTTGCCTAATTTTGAGGAGTATGTTTGACCTTTTCATAGTCATAGTCACTGTTCTTGCCTTCGTGCGCGGCTTTCGTCGTGGGCTGATAGGCGAGTTGGCCGGGCTTGCGGCATTGGCGTTGGGCATATATGGCGCCGCGCGGTGGAGCCCTCAGGCTGAGGAGGTTATAGCGCCATACGTGGCAGGCTACCCGACTCGCCTGATAGCATTCGGTTTGACGTTGCTGGTCATCGTTGCGGCCGTGTATCTCGTGTCGGCCATAGTCACGAAATTGGCGAGCATGGTCGCATTGTCGGTTCCCAACAGGATTTTGGGTGGCGTCTTTTGCGTCGCCAAGGTGTTGTTGGCCGTAAGCTGCGTGATAGGGCTTGCCAACAGGCTATGGCCAGGCGACGAGGGCATCCTCACCGAGGAGCAGAAAGACGGGATGGTCACGTACAGGTACGTCGAGGCGTTCTCGTCCTACGCGTTCCCGTACCTCGACAAGGGGCTTGACACCATCAAGGAGTTGGGCGATTCCATATCGACGTCCGACAAGCAATAACCACCAGCTATGACATTCTTCCTTTTAGCAGACAATCAAGACGTCACACGAGCAGGCGTGCGACACTACATCGACAGCTCGTTCAGCGACACGACGACAGTCGACGTCCCAGGCGAGGAACGCCTGAAAGACGAGCTCACCAAACGCCCCGACGCCGTCGTCGTCCTCGACTATACCACATTCGACATAAAAAGCCTCGCGGCGGTAGTCAACCTCCGCCAACGTTTTCCCCTCAGCCGATGGGTCATGTTCTCCACCGAGCTTACGCAGGAGGCCATACGCCTCTTCGCGTCCGAGGAGGGCATGAGCATCATCCTCAAGGACAATTCGGAAGACGAGATCAAATGCGCCCTCCGATGCGCCATGCGTGGAGAGCGATTCCTCTGCCACCAGATAACCAACCTCCTCATCGAGGAGCGAACCCAGCGCGACAACAGCAGCAACCTGACGCCATCAGAAATCGAGGTCCTCAAGCTCATAGCCAAGGGCAAGAGCGTCAAGGAGATAGCTGCCGAGCGCAACTCCAGTGTGCATACTATCATTACCCACAAAAAAAACATTTTCCGCAAGATCGAAGTAAACAATGTCTACGAGGCCACGAAATACGCCCTCCACGCAGGTCTCGTCGATCTTATGGAATATTACATCTAACCTAATGGCCGATAAACATTTAGTCATAATGGCAGGCGGCGTCGGCAGCCGTTTCTGGCCCATGAGCCGCCCCGACAACCCAAAGCAGTTCATCGACGTCCTCGGGACGGGCCGCACACTCCTGCAACTGACGGCCGACCGCTTCGGCGAGGAGTTCCAGCCCGACCACATATGGGTCGTCACATCAGCTAAATATCAGCAGATTGTGCGCGCCCAGTTGCCCGAAATACCCGACGACAACATCCTCCTTGAGCCATGCATGCGCAACACCGCCCCCTGCATAGCCTACGTCATTTGGAAGATGCGCCAGCGGTTCCCCGATGCCGTCGTCGTCGTCTCGCCGTCCGACCATTTCGTGTCCGACACCAACGAGTTCCGTCGTGTCGTGGCTCAAGGGCTCGACTTTGTCAGCGGAACGTCGAAAGTGCTGACGCTCGGCATGACCCCTACGCGCCCCGAGACAGGCTACGGCTACATCCAAGGCGGCAACGTCGTCAAGGATAACATATTGTCGGTCAAGGCGTTCAAGGAGAAGCCGTCGCTCGATGTCGCCATGAAATATCTCGCCGAGGGTGGCTATTACTGGAATTCGGGAATCTTCCTATGGGAGGCCAAGACGGCCGAAGCCGCCATCCGCAAGTTCCAACCAGAGATTGCCGCCAAGATGGACGAGATGGCCAAAGATTTCTACACCGACCGTGAGTCTCAGACCGTTGGCGATGTCTTCCCCCAATGCCCAAGCATCTCCGTCGACTACGCCATCATGGAGCCCCTCGGAGGCGCCGATGTTGAGCTCCTCGGTCGACAAGGTGGCGTGTGCGTCCTGCCGGCCAATTTCGGATGGTCGGATCTCGGCACGTGGGGCTCGCTCCACAACCAGCTCGTCAAAGACGCTGACGGCAACGCCCTCTCTGGCGACGGCAACGTCAGCTTCATCGAGAGCCGCGACTGCATCGTCCGCACGTCGAGTGGCATGGACATCGTCGTCCAGGGGCTCGACGGCTACATCGTCGCTGAAGACAAGGGGACCATCCTCATTTGCCAAAAAAATCAGGAGCAAAGAATCAAGCAGTTCAGCGAGACGTTAAAAAAACATTAAATTTGTAGTCCCCAAAGCGTGAGCCGACAGGCTCCGAGACTAACAACACTAAATGGAGACAGCCGAAAAATTAAGTGTCAGAGGACGATTCGTCAAGTCGCTATTGGCTGCTGGCGTGGTGATTCTCACTTGCCTGGCCTACTACTTGGCGGTCTTCGTCTACTATCGCCATGCGTACCCGTCGGCTATGGCGTTGCTGGGCAGTCGCGACATGCTGCTTACCTTCCTCCTAATCGCTATAATATGGGCCACGACAGAGACCTCGCTCAAGTTGAACGAGGTGTACCGCAGCCGCCCGTACAGCTACATCCTCATACTCCACGTCGTCGAGAACATCATCGGACTGGCGATCCTGCTGCTCTGCATGGTCGTCTTCGGGCTCCCCAACTACGGGCGCATCGTCCTTGCGCTCTTCTGCGTCCTGTCCATTGTGTTCTCCTTCTCCGCCAAGATGCTGTTCTACCACGTCTTGCGAAATCAGAGGCGCAAAGGTCGCAACATGCGGAGCGTCCTCTTCGTCTGCGATCGTAGCGGCGAGCGAATCCTCGCCCTCATCAACCGCCACTACGAGTGGGGCTACAAGATCGTCGGTGTCATTGGCGACGACTACGTCCAGAAAAAACTCGATGGCAAATTCCCTGTCTACCCCATAGGCTCCGCCGACATCGACTCCATCCTCTCACAGAAGATCGATGAGCTAATCTACGCCCGCGACGACGTCAATTCCGCCGACATCGTCCACCTCCTCGACGTGTGTCAGGACTACGGCATCACCTTCCGCCTCTATTCGACGTTCCTGAACCGAATGTCCAGCTCCGCCTACGTCCGCTACTTCGACACCAATGCCGTCCTCACCATTTCGAACATGCCGTCCAACTACATCGGCCTGCTCGTCAAGAGGGCGATAGACATCATCCTGTCGCTATGCGTCATCCTCGTCGGACTCCCGTTCTTCATCATCATCGCCATACTCATCAAGTGCGACAGCAAAGGCCCCGTCTTCTTCAAGCAGAAACGCTCTGGCCTGCGCGGCAGGATCTTCGAGGTCTTCAAGTTCCGCACGATGGTCGTCAACGCCGAGCAACTCAAAAAAGAGCTTGAGGACAAGAACGAGATGACGGGTCCAGTCTTCAAGATGACCAACGACCCCCGCATCACGCGCATGGGACGCATCCTCCGCAAGACCGGCATCGACGAGTTCCCACAATTCCTCAACGTCTTCCTTGGCGACATGAGCATCGTCGGACCTCGTCCGCCACTGCCAGCCGAGGTCGCGCAATACGAACGATGGCAGATGCGACGCCTCGCCATGAAGCCCGGCATCACGTGCATCTGGCAAGTCGCGCCAAACAGAAACTCCATCTCTTTCGAAGATTGGATGAAGATGGACATGGAGTACATCGACAACTGGTCACTGACCCTCGACTTCGTCCTCATGTTCAAGACTGCTGCCACCATCCTCCGAGCCGACGGCAAGTAACCATGCCCAAGCCTCCAAACACACGCCGATGGCAAAGAAGATATCGCTGAAACACAAGATCATAGCATTGTGCGCCCTCGTCCTCGTGGCGGGTGGCGCATGCGCTGTTTATTTAGCCCTCAAGCCAAACGTCCCCTCCGAGCGCAAAATGGCGCGCATCATGGCGGACATCTACATGGCCGACGCCGTCCTCCAAGAGCATACCACCAGAGGGCCGAAAGACAAGACGATTGAGAACACCTACCACACCATCCTCGCGCACTACGAACTCACCAAGACGCAATACGACTCAGCCGTGGCGTGGTACGCCCGACACCCGCAGAAAATGTCGTCGGTCTACGAGCGAGCCATAGCCATCCTCTCCCAACGCGAGGAAATCGTCAAGTCCGTAGCCGCCCATGCCGACTCCGTCACCAAAGCCATCGACGCCATAAACGACTCGCTGACAACGACTTTCCAACTCCCCAAGACGGTCATCCTCCCTCTGACCGACAAGAACGACACCATCAAGAAGTTCCTCAAGCCCAACGCAAAAAAATATGACCGCCTGACGTTCGACGTCGACCTCGACTCCCTTGTCGGCGGACACCTCGACCTCCGCCAACGCTACACGGTCACCAAATCCATCGAGCCAACGCCAAAAGCCTACGCCCGAATCATCATCACCTACGCCGACACCACTGAGACGTCCGACTCCGTCCGCCTCGAAGCCTTCAAACGCGTCACCCAACGCGTCTCCGAACTCTCCGCAAAGCTCAAAGACAGCATCCCTGCCGTCAAGGCCCAGATCTCTCTCTTCGACGCTAAGGGACTGAAAGACATGAGCGTGACAATGCGCGAGATTAAGGTCTCCTACAAGCCCTACGATGTCGTCGACACCACCAACTATGATAATCTCCTCCCATCTCTGTTTGCTTACTGACGGCTCGTTTGCCCACTTCCCCATAGCCGAGGTCGACGAGGATGGTGTCGTCGTGTCGCTCCGCCTATGTCCCGATGGGCTCGAAGAAATCGGGGGGATGACATTTGTCGGCGGCGTCATGCTCTGTGGCGTCCCGTCAAGCGTAAGTGGCGTGACTTGCTCCAGCAGAGATGATTTCGCCCGTCAGATGGCAGCCTATGGAGTCCAGCCCGGGCTTGGCCCCCTATGCGTCATGCGAGGCGCCGACCTCAACACCTTCTGCGGCTCTTTTGTCAAACAGTCCAAGTTCTGAAATCCAACATAACGTGCCAAGACTCTTGAAACATAAGCAAGTAGGCGCCATTCTCCTGACCGCCGTCTGCACCCTCCTTGCAGCATGCTCCACCAAGCACAACACTTGGCTCAGCCGCGGCTACCAACGGCTCTCTTCTCACTACAACGTCTATTTCAACGGAGTCGAGGCCTTCAACGACGGCATCGACCGCGCACGCCAAGCCACGCGCAACGACTATAGCCGCGTCCTACCAGTCTACGAGTTCGCCGACAAGCAAAACGCCTCAGCCGCACAAGGCGACATGGAGACCGCCCTCAAGAAAGCCCACAAACTCGTACAGCTCCACTCCATAACCGTCAAGCCAGCCCGACGTGGCGGCGAGATGACCGACGATGAGCGACGTTTCCGCGCCAAAGGCGAGTACAACCCCTACGTCCCCATGGGCTACCTCCTCATGGGCAAGGCCAATGTCGTAATCCACGAGGAACGCGAGGCTCTTGAGCAATTCGACTATCTCGCACGCAAGCACGAGGGCGAGGAGCCTACCTACGAGGCCAAGATATGGGCAGCCATCGCCTATACGCAGCTCGGGTTATACAACAACGCCATCACCTCCCTCAAGAGTTATGACATGGACGGCGTCGCCCCCCAACGCCTCTACCCCGACTTCCAAGCCGCCTACGCCAACATTTTCATCGCCCAGGGTCAATACGCCGAGGCCATCCCCTACATGGAAAAGGCAGCCGCCTATACCACCGACTCCCACTGCCGCAACCGCTACAACTACATCCTCGCCCAGCTGTACCGACTCGTGGGCGACAAGCATAAGTCCGCGCCCCTCTTCCTCAAGCTCTCCCGACAAATGGGCGACTACGACATGGCTTTCGCCGCAAAGCTCGACCTCGCCACCGTAGCCTCGACGCCCGAGGAACTCCAAAAAGCCGAGAAGACGCTCGCAAAGATGGCACGCGACCCCAAGAACGTCGACCAGCTCGACCAGGTCTACTACGCCATAGGCAACCTCGAAAATGGCAAGGGGCACAAGTCCGAAGCCCTTACGGCGTTCAACAAGTCCGTCGAGGCGTCTGTCTCCAACGACAATCAGAAAGGTCTCTCTTTCCTCGCCCTCGCCGACATCTACCAGGCTGAGCCTCTCTACATCGAAGCCTCGACCTCTCTCGACAGCGCGTCGACCTACCTCCTCCCAACCAACGACCGCAAGGCGGAAGCCGACAAGCGTGCCAACCGCCTCCGACCTCTCGCCAACGAGCTGCGCACCATACGCGACAATGACTCGACTCTCGCCCTTGCGCGCCTCGACGCCAAGCAGCGCGACAAGATTCTCGACCAAATGGTCAAGGAACACAACGACCGCCTCGAAGCCGAACGTGAGGCTCGTGAGGCCGATGCCGCCAACTCCATGAGCCAGAGCGACTACTACCAGATGGAGCAGAATATGCGCCAAGGCAGTCAGCAACAGTCTTGGTATTTCTATAACAACCAATTGGTTACGGCAGGTAAGGCGACCTTCCGCTCCCGATGGGGCAATCGCCCTAATGAGGACAATTGGCGCCGTGCCGATAAGTCCAGTGCCAATCAGTTCCCCTCCGATAGTGATGATGAGCTCGATGCCGACGACGTCATTAGCGAAGATGTTGCCCAACGCGACCCATCGCAAGAGATGTGGACGCGCGAGTCGCTCCTCGCCGGGCTCCCTCTGACGCAGCAGGCACAAGCCGACAATGAGGCGCAAACAGCAAAGGCTCTCCTCCGCAGTGCCGAGATTCTCTATAACGACATCGAGGACTATGACCTCTGCGCCGAGCAACTCGAGACCTACCTCCGCCGATTCGCCAATTCCGATAAGGAGTACGACGCCCTGACGCTCCTCCACTTCGCCCAAATGAAGCAAGGAGACGCCAACGGGCAGAGCGATACCGACCGACGCATCGTCAACAAGTTCCCAGAGAGCCTCATGGCAAAGAACATAACCGACCCCTCGTTCATGTCACGCCGCCAAGCCGACCACGACCAGTGCGAGGCCGCCTACCGACAGACCTACGCCGCCTATCTCGCTGGCGACTATGCGCAAGCCGAGTCTCTGGCCACGTCGGGTCTCCAGGCTCCCGATCCCGATGCCGAGCAACGTCCGCAATTCATGCTCGTCCGCGCAATGGCTCGTGCCAAGCAAGGCGACGCTACGGGCTTCCGCGCCGATCTGACCTCCATAACAAACGACTATGCCGGCACGCCACAAGATTCCGTCGCACGCCTCTTCCTCGCCAAACTCGACAATGGGCTCTCCCCCGTGCGCCACACTGCCTACGACTCCCCGCTCCAAAATGCGGCAGCCATGGCAGATTCCGCCGCCGCGCCTAAACTCGTCAACTATGTCTATGAGCCAGACTCTGTCCACGTGATTCTCTGTCTCATAGACGACGGCAAGCGCAACGATGCCCTCTTCACCATCGCCGACTACAACTTCACCAACTACCTCCTGACCGACTACGACATCGCCACGCCTACCCTCCACGGCGGTACGCAGGCTGTCGTCATCTCCTCTTTCAAAAACCGCAAGGAGACCGAGGTCTATTTCTACGCTCTCCGCGAGCAACCATTCTGGAAGCGCCTCACCGATGCCGCTATCCCCAAAATCTATATGTTAAGTCTTCAGAACCAACGACTTGTCGCCATCGAGGGCATCAACGAGGCTTTCCTCAAGTTTATGAAGGATAACTATGGCATCTAACAATAAATCACCTCACTATGTCTAAGAAAATCATTTGGGTGGACGACGAGATCGACGCCCTCCGCCCACTGGTCCTGACGCTTGAAAATGACGGCTACGAGGTCACGACCTTCACCAATGGTCTCGACGCCATCAATGTCTTCAAGTCCGACTTTTTCGACCTCGTCCTCCTCGACGAGAACATGCCTGGAATGAGCGGTTTCGAGACCCTCCTCGAGATGAAGAAAATCTCGGACTCCGTCCCCATGGTGATGATCACCAAGAGCGAACGTCAAGACACTATGGAGAACGCATGGGCCAACCAAGTAGCCGATTTCCTCGTCAAGCCCGTCAGCATCGCCCAACTAAGGGCCATGGCGACCAAGATCTTCAGAAAACGTGAGCTCGAAGAGGCTCGCATTGTCGAGCAGTTCCGACAAGACTATAACAACCTCAGCCAGAAAATCGGCTTCTGCAAGTCTTTTGCCGACTGGGCTGACCTCTATTCCGAGATCGTCTCTTGGGAGGTCAAGCTCCCCGAAGGCGACCTCGATATGCTGCGACTCCTCAAGAAGGATGCCAATACCGCCTATGGCAAGTTCGTGAAAGCCAACTACTTGTCTTGGTTTGCCGATAAGAAAGACGAGGCTCCGCTCTTCTCCCACAGGATCCTTAGCGATGTCATCAAGCCCGAGCTGAAGGCTGGTAGTAAGGTCGCCTTCGTCGTCATAGACAATTTCCGACTCGACCAGTGGAGGGTCATACGCCCCATCCTCGAACAAGATTTCCGCGTCAAGTCGGACATCTGCTGCTCCATCCTCCCGACGTCCACGCAATTCTCCCGAAACGCCATTTTCTCTGGTCTCCTCCCTGCCGACATTGTCAAGATGTACCCGGAATACTGGGAGTCCGATGCCGACGGTGAAAGCCTGAACCAGTTCGAGCGCGAGCTCCTCGCCGACTATTTCAAACGCCAACGACTTGATGTCGAGAACTCGTACTACAAGGTAGGCTCCAACGATAGCGGCGAAGACTATATCAAGGGCTTCTCGGGGTCCAAGAACCATAGGGGCTACGCCAATAATCAGCTTAACGCACTGGTATTCAGCTTCGTCGATGCTCTCTCCCACGCCTGCACCGACAACCGTACCATCAGTGAGCTCATCCCCGACGACAAGGCCTATCGGAAAATCACCCGCCAATGGTTCTCTGATGGAGTCATGCTCCGAATCCTCCGCCTCCTCGGCGAAAAGGGCTTCAAGATTATCCTCACGACCGACCATGGAGCCATCCGTGTCGACCACCCCGTCGACATAGCAGGGCCCTCCGACCTCAACCGCAATCTGCGTTTCAAGACCGGTAAAAACTTGAATTACAATCCTAAGGAGGTCTTCGAGGTCGCCAACTCGCGCGAAATAGACTCCGTAGGTCTGCCCAAAGCAAGTGTGGCAGATCGATACGTCTTCGCCCTCAACGACGACTATTTCGTCTACAAAAACAACCGCAACGAGTACGTCGGGCGTTATGCCGATTCTTTCCAGCACGGAGGCGTCTCAATGGAGGAGATGATCCTGCCGCTCGTGATCCTTGAGGCTAAATAGCTGTGGTATAAAAAAAAGGATCGATGTCGTCAACGACACCGACCCACATCATCAAAAATATACCACAAAAAATCAACCTATTAATCTTACCATTGATGTCTATTGCATTCGGGGATCTCTCCCCTTGCTTGACACTACAAAGGTAACCCAACTTCCCCTCTGGGGTGTATGATAATATCTCTTATTATGGTAGGATATTATCAGATAGCTCGGTTTTAATGGGTGCCTATTCGTCATACAGTTGGGGGACGATTCTTCTCCAATGTAGCGTAACGGACTGATATATTGGCGATTGGCTGATTTGTTAACAAGAAGAGCCCTTTTTGCCAAGATAGCATCTTTATGCGTGGCGAAGTCACCTCCACTCAAAATATTTTTGTCCACCACCAAATCCACCACGCCGAGCCGCCCGCTGCCTCTCTTACACCACTCCGACGCCACTACTTTCATTGATTTTTTTCCGACGCTTGCCGATGCGACCTGCATTTTCGCATAATAAACTTGACGCCCCTCGCTACCGCAAATGGCTATGCAAAAATAAATACATACATTTGCACCTTGAAAGGTAACGGCTCAACGACGCCTGCCTTCCTTTAAAACACACGGATACAACACACGCAGTGCCCGCGCCTCAGACGGCGCATGGACCATCAGAAAAAACAGAAACATACAATAATGAAAAAACTGTTGATAGCGCTTTCTCTCGTATGCGCTTTCGCGCTCGAGACTGCGGCGCAAACAGAGTTCCACTGGGGCTTCAAGGGCGGTCTTAACCTCACAACCGTCGACAGCGATTGCGACGACTTCCAAGCCCGCATGGGTCAATGGGGCGCACTCTGCCGTTGGAACATCGGCGAGCACTTCGCCATCCAGCCCGAGGTCTACTATGCGCGCATGGGCTTCCGTTCCCTCAAGAAACTTATCCGCTCCGCGCCGGCCCATGACACCATGAGCGGCGAGGGCTCTCTCCAAAACGAGTGGTTCCACCTCTCCATACTCACCGACAACATCCAGATCCCTGTCATCTTTAAATACTATCTCCCCATCAACCTCTTCGGTGACAAGGGTCTCAACATCCACGCCGGCCCTCTCTTCAGCCAGCGTTTCGACTACAAGATCTCTACCTCCGACCATGAGGGCGTCCTCCTCGATCCCGCCCTCTCCGGCAACGGCACACCATACGTCGACGGCACATCCTACCGCGAGAACAACACCCTCCACAACTTCGCGCGTGCCATGAACAAGACCCAGTTCCAGGTTCTCACCGGCATCGGCTACGACTCCCCTACGGGCATCGGCTTCGACATCCGCTGGCAGACTGGCATCACTCCCGTATGGAACTCCAACAAGAAGCACTGCTACAACAAGAACTCTCACGACCGCGTGTGGGCAATCTGCTTCAGCTACACCTTCTAAAATTCTCATAAAGCCATATCACGTATGGGAGGCGCCGTCATCCGTTGACCGCGCTTCCCTATCGTGTTTAAAATATTCATAATCAGACATACATGGGACTCCAATGCGGCATCGTAGGCCTGCCCAACGTCGGCAAGTCGACCCTCTTCAACTGCCTCTCAAACGCCAAGGCCCAGTCGGCCAACTTCCCCTTCTGCACCATCGAACCTAACGTCGGCGTCATCACCGTCCCCGACAACCGTCTCGAAGTTCTCAACGAAATCGAGCACCCCGCACAAGTCATCCCCACGACCGTAGAGATCGTCGACATCGCAGGCCTCGTCAAGGGCGCAAGCAAAGGCGAGGGTCTCGGCAATAAGTTCCTCGCCAACATCCGCGAGACCGACGCCATAATCCACGTCCTCCGTTGCTTCGACGACGATAACATCACCCACGTCGACGGCTCCGTCGACCCCGTCCGCGACAAGGAGGTCATCGATACCGAGCTCCAAATAAAAGATCTTGAGACCGTCGACGCCCGCATCGCCAAGTGCGAGAAACAAGCCATCTCCGGCAAGGATGCCGACGCCAAGAAGCTTCTCGACCTCCTCCTCCGCTACCGCGAGGCGCTCAATGCGGGTCAGAATCTTCGCACCGTCGAACTGACCGAGGCCGAGCAGAAACTCGACCGCGAGCTCTTCCTCCTCACCCGTAAGCCCGTCATCTACGTCTGCAATGTCGATGAAGCAAGCATCAACACAGGCAATAAATATGTCGACTCTGTCCGCGAGAAGGTCAAGGACGAGGGTGCCGAGGTGCTCGTCATCGCCGCGCAGACCGAGAGCGAGATAGCCGAGCTCGAGACCTACGAGGAGCGCAAGATGTTCCTTGACGATCTCGGTCTCGCCGAGAGCGGCGTCGCAAAGCTCATCCGTGCCGCTTATGCCCTCCTCAATCTCCGCACTTTCTTCACCGTCGGTCCCAAGGAGGTTCGCGCTTGGACGTTCTATGCTGGCGACAAGGCTCCCCAGGCGGCTGGCGTCATCCACACCGACTTCGAGAAAGGCTTCATCCGCGCCGAGGTCATCAAATATGACGACTACGTCGCCCTCAAGAGCGAGGCCGCTTGCCGCGAGGCTGGTAAGCTCGGCATCGAGGGTAAGGATTATGAGGTTCAAGATGGCGACATCATGCACTTCCGCTTCAACGTCTAACAATATATAGTATCCCACTTCAATATGGCTTCCGTTACTGTCAAACCATCCATCCCCAAAGGCACGCGCGACTTCGGTCCCGTCGAAATGACGCGCCGTAACTATATATTCGACACCATCCGCAAGGTCTTCCGACGCTACGGCTACCAGCCCATCGAGACCCCTGCCATGGAGAATCTCTCAACCCTCCTCGGCAAGTATGGCGACGAGGGCGACAAGCTCCTCTTCAAGATTCTCAACTCAGGCGATTTCCTCACGGCTGCCGGCGGCCCTCTCCCCGCCAATCCAGAAAAGGCCGCTCTCAAAATCTCCGAGAAGGGTCTCCGTTACGATCTTACCGTCCCCTTCGCGCGCTACGTCGTCCAGCACCAGGGCGAGCTGACTTTCCCGTTCAAACGTTTCCAGATTCAGCCCGTCTGGCGCGCCGATCGCCCTCAGAAGGGTCGCTATCGCGAGTTCTACCAGTGCGACGTCGATGTCGTCGGCACAAACTCCCTCCTCTGCGAAGTCGAGCTCGTACAGATTGCCGCCGATGTCTTCAAGGCTCTCGGCATCAACGTCTGCCTCAAAATCAATAACCGCAAGATTCTCGCCGGCATGGCCGAAGCAATCGGCGCGCCCGACAAGATGATGGACATCACCGTCGCCATCGACAAGCTCGACAAGATTGGCATCGACAATGTCAATGACGAGCTCCGGGCCGACGGTCTCACCGACGAGCAGATAGCTGCCCTCCAGCCAATCCTCGGTCTCACAGGCGGTAGGGAGGAGAAGCTCAATGGCCTTGAGCAGATCCTCACCAGCGAGGTCGGCAAGAAAGGCATCGAGGAGGTTCGCACCCTCTTCTCCTATATCGACGCTCTCGACGTCAACATCAAGACCGAGCTCGACCTCACTCTCGCGCGCGGTCTCAACTACTATACCGGCGCCATCTTCGAGGTCAAAGCCCTCGATACCGAGATCGGCTCCATCTCTGGCGGCGGACGCTATGACAACCTTACGGGCATCTTCGGTCTCGAAGGTCTCTCGGGTGTCGGCATCTCTTTCGGCGCCGATCGCATCTACGATGTCATGACCCGTCTCGACCTCTTCCCAAGCGAGGCTACCGCCGCGACCGATGTCCTCGTGGCAAACTTCGGCGGCGACGACGAGCTCTACAGCCTCAAAGTCCTTGCGCGTCTCCGTGCCGAGGGTCTCTCGGGTGAGATCTATCCCGAGCCAGCCAAGATGAAGAAGCAAATGGGCTATGCCGACAAGCGCGGCGTCCGTTTCGTCGTCCTCTGTGGCGAGAACGAGCGCACGGCGCAAACCGTCACCATTAAAGACATGGCGGCTGGCGAGCAGAAGACTGTCTCCATCGACGAGGCCGTCTCCATCATCCGAGGCTAACCCCCTTTTTTACCCCACCATAGCGTCAGTGTGGCACTTAATTTCGCCATGCTGACGCTTTTTCTGTACCATTTCTATTGCTTTTTCACTCTCTTTTTGTCATATTTGCACTGCTCAACAAGAAATAATACTGAATGTTCAATATCAACAAAATATGGTGGTGGTGCGTATCTTACTTTCAATCCCGGAGGTAAGCGCTCGTTACTGTACCAACAATTACAGAGCCTTGTCGATAACTCCGGCAAGGCTCTTTCTTTTTTTAGATAAACACTTTTCACTTCATATAACTCCAGATTCCTCACATGGCCACTTTCAAATATAAGACCGACTCCCTAACCATGCTGGGCGACCTCTACACCCCCGTCGGTGTATACATGCGCCTCCGCGACCTCTTCCCTCAAAGCATCCTCATGGAGTGCTCCGACTACCATGGTGGCGACAACGCCCGCTCCTTCATCGGCGTCGACCCCATAGCTCGAGTCCAAGTCGGTCACGGTCTCGCCGAGGCTACCTACCCCGACGGCTCCAAGTCCTCACGTGAGATCTCTCCCTCCTTCACCGTCGCCGACGCCATCAACGGATTCCTCGCCTCTTTCAACGTCCAAGCCGACGGCCATGCGGGTCTTTTCGGCTACACCACCTTCAACGCCGTGCGCTATTTCGAGGGAATCAACATCAAGGATGAGAAACGAGCACAATATGACGCTCCCGACATCCTCTACATTCTCTTCAAGACCATCGTCGAGTTCGACCACTTCAAGAACCAGATGAAGGTCATAACCCTCATCCCCGACACCGCAACCTCCGACGACAGCATCAACAAGACCGTCAACGCCATCCGACGTGCCGACGTCCGCCCCTACGACTTCCACCCCGTAGGCGACACCACAAGCACCCTCACCGACGAGCAGCACAAAGCCAACATCCGAAAGGGCATCGCCCATTGCCTCCGTGGCGATGTCTTCCAAATTGTCCTCTCCCGACGCTTCATCCAAAAATATGAGGGCGACGACTTCAAGCTCTACCGCGCGCTCCGTAGCATCAACCCCTCACCATACCTCTTCTACCTCGATATGGGCGGTTTCCGCATCTTCGGCTCCTCTCCCGAGACCCACTGCCGCGTCGACGGTCGCACCCGACGCGCCTATATCGACCCGATCGCAGGCACCACGCGCCGCACTGGCGACCCCGAGCAAGACGCACGCAACGCCCAATACCTCCGCGACGATCCTAAGGAGAATGCCGAGCACGTCATGCTCGTCGACCTCGCGCGCAACGACCTCAGCCGCAACTGCCATGGCGTAAAGGTCGATTTCTATAAAGATATGCAGTACTACAGCCACGTCATCCACCTCGTCAGCCGTGTCAGCGGCACTCTCGACGATGGCGCCGATCCCGTCAAGGCGTTCATCGACACCTTCCCGGCTGGCACGCTCTCCGGAGCCCCAAAGGTTCGCGCCATGCAGCTCATCAGCGAGATTGAGCCACACAACCGCGGCGCATATGGCGGTTGCGTAGGCAGCATCGGTTTCGACGGCTCGCTCAACCAGGCCATAACAATCAGAACCTTCGTAAGCCGAAACAACGAGCTCTGGTTCCAAGCGGGCGGCGGCATCGTCGCCAAGAGCAACGAGGAATACGAGCTCCAAGAGGTCAACAACAAACTGGGTGCCCTCCGTAAGGCGATCTTTATGGCAGAAAAAATGTAATACACACCTCTCCCTCAATAACTTACGGCAATGAAAATAGTAATCGTAGACAATTACGACTCTTTCACATACAATCTCTCCCACCTCATCAAGGAGCTCGGAGCCTCCGTCGATGTCGTCCGAAATGACCAGTTCCAACTTCCCGATCTCGAGAAATACGATCGCATAGTCCTCTCCCCTGGCCCAGGTATCCCAAGCGAGGCAGGGCTCCTTCTCGATGTCATCGGTCATTATGCCGGCCGCAAGCCCATCCTCGGCGTATGCCTCGGACATCAGGCCATCGGCGAGTTTTTCGGCGGCAAGCTCGTCAACCTGAGCGATGTCTTCCACGGTGTTCAGACGCCAGCCATCATTGCGCAGCCCGCCGACTACATCTTCCAAGGTCTCCCTGCCGAGGTGTCGGTCGGTCGATACCACTCGTGGGTCGTCGGCACAGAAGGGTTCCCTGACTGTCTTGAGGTGACGGCCACAAGCCCCGAAGGTCAGATCATGGCATTGCGCCATAAGCAGATGGACATCCGCGGCATCCAGTTCCACCCCGAGAGCGTCCTCACACCCGATGGCGCAAAAATGATGGGCAACTGGCTCAATAACAAGTAATCTCTCGAAAATCAACACTCCAGTCTCCTAAGGCAATGAAAGATATTCTCAAACGACTCGTAGCTGGCGAGAGCCTCTCCTCAGCCGAGACAGAAAAAATCCTTATCGGCATAACCCGTGAGGAGTTCCCCAATGAGCAAATCACCGCTTTCATCATGGGGCTCCAGATGCGCGGCATAACCGTCGACGAGCTCCTCGGTCTCCGTGCCGGCGTCCTCGCCACAGGCGTGCCCGTCAATCTCGATGAGTTCAAGCCCCTCGACATCGTCGGCACGGGCGGCGACGGCAAGAATACGTTCAACATCTCGACATGCTCCTGCTTCGTCGTGGCAGGCGCAGGCTACAAGGTCGCCAAGCATGGCAACTATGCCGCAACCTCCGTCAGCGGTGCCTCCAACGTCATCGAGGCCCATGGCGTCAAGTTCACCAACGACCAGGACGCTCTCCGTCGCTCCATCGACGAGTGCAACATCGCCTATCTCCACGCGCCTCTCTTCGCCCGCGCCCTCAAGTTCGTCGCAGGAATACGCAAGGCTCTCCAGATTCCGACGTGCTTCAATCTCCTCGGCCCGCTCGTAAATCCTTGCCGCCCAGCCTATCAGGTTCTCGGCGTCGCCAATCTCGACCAGATGAGGCTCTACAATAATGTCAACCAGCGTCTCGGCATCGGCTATTGCATCGTCAACAGCCTCGACGGCTATGACGAGATCTCCCTCACGGGTCCCTTCAAGGCGCAATCCCCCTCCATCGAGAAGGTCTTCACCCCCGATGAGCTCGGATTCGCACCCGTCTCCCCCGATGAGATATGCGGCGCGAAGGGGCAGACGGCGCAAGACGCCAAACGTGTCTTCGATGCCGTCCTCGACGGCTCCGCCTCGACGGCGCAGACCAATGTCGTCCTCGCCAATTCCGCTTTCGCCATCCACGCCATCGACCCGCAAAAGCCTATCGACGAGTGCATCGCCATCGCGCGTGAGTCCATCCAGAGCGGCAAGGCGCTCCAGACGCTCAAGAAGTTCGTCGAGCTCAACTCCTAAAACAAGCTCATGAGCAACTACCTTGACAAGATTGTGGCCCGCAAACGCGAGGAGGTCGTCATGGCTAAAGCCCGAACCTCTCGCGCCGACCTCCTTGCCATGATCGCCGACGCTCCCGCGCCTCTCCCCTTCGCCCAAAGCATCCGACAGCGCAACGGCATAATTGCCGAGTTCAAACGCCGATCCCCTTCCAAAGGCGTCATCCACGATGGCATCTCACCACGCGATGTCGTAGCTGCCTATTCCGAGGCTGGCGTGAGTGCCATATCCTGCCTCACCGACACCGATTTCTTCGGCGGCTCACTCAGCGATCTCCGCGAGGCCGTAGCCTATGCCTCTGTCCCCGTCCTCCGCAAGGAGTTCGTCATCGACGAGGTGCAAGTCCTTGAAGCGCGCGCATGCGGAGCGTCGGCCATACTGCTCATCGCAGCCATCCTCACGCCCGACCAGGCGCGCCATCTTGCCCTGGCAGCCAAACAGCTGGGGCTCGAGGTGCTTATGGAGCTCCATGGCGAGAATGAGGTTGGCTACATCTCCGAGGGTGTCACCGTCGCCGGCATCAACAACCGCGACCTCCGCACTTTCCAAGTAGATCTCGAACACTCAGTCCGCGTGAGCCACCTCCTCCCGCCCGATATTCCGCGCATCTCCGAGAGCGGCATCCGCGGTGTAGACGACATGGTCAGCCTCCGACGCTCTGGCTTCGACGGATTCCTCATTGGCGAGTGTTTCATGCGCCAAGCCGACCCGGGCAATGCCTGCCGCGACTTGTGCCGCGACTTCGCCAATGCGCTAAATTCCAATGCTTAACACAACGACTATGGATAGAAAAGTAAAAATCAAGATCTGCGGCATGACCAATATCGACAACATCAGCCGCATCCTCTTCCTCGAACCAGACTACCTGGGCTTCATCTTCTACCCCAAGTCGCCACGCTACGTCGTCGGGCAGCTCAACCCCGATATGCTCTCCATCATCCCCCCCTCCGTCAAGCGCACGGGCGTCTTCGTCAATGCGTCTGAGATGTACATCCGCGACGCCATACAGACCTACGGGCTCTCGGCTGTCCAGATGCACGGCAGCGAGAAACCGCGCCAATGCGCACGCATCCGCGACCTCGGTGTCGAGGTCATCAAGGCGTTCCACATCTCCGACGCCCACGATTTCGAGAGCGTATGGGACTACACCGAGGTCGTCGACTATTATCTCTTCGACACCAAAAGCCCTGCCATGGGTGGCACAGGCAAGCAGTTCGACTGGCAACTGATTCTCCGTCAGCCGCTCCGAATGCCGTGGATCCTCTCCGGTGGCATAGGCCCCGACAATATCGCCGAGGCCGCGCAAATCGGGGCAACCATGATTGACCTCAACAGCCGTTTCGAGTCCGCGCCCGGCATCAAAGACTACGACCTCCTCAACGAGGCTATCTCCAAAATCGATCTTTAACCGTTGTAACCAAAAATATTAAGCCCAAATGTCTAAATATCAAGTGACAGCCGATGGACTCTACGGACGATTCGGCGGCGCATGGGTGCCAGAAATGTTGCACCCCAACGTGGAACGTCTCAGAAATGAGTACCTCAAAATACTCAACTCCGAAGAGTTCAAGTCCCAATATTTCGGTCTCCTGCGCGACTACGTCGGACGCCCTACGCCTCTCACCCACGCCAAGAACCTTTCGGAAATCTTCCAGACGAATGTCTACCTCAAACGTGAGGATCTCGCCCATACCGGCGCCCACAAGATAAATAACGCTCTCGGTCAGGTCATCATGGCCAAGATGATGGGCAAGGATCGCATCATCGCCGAGACGGGAGCTGGTCAGCATGGCGTTGCAACGGCTACTGCTTGCGCCCTCCTTGGCGTCAAATGCCAAGTCTACATGGGAGCCCTCGACATCGAGCGTCAAGCTCCCAACGTGGCGCGCATGAGGATGCTCGGCGCGGAGGTCGTTGCGGCGACAAGTGGCAACAGCACTCTCAAGGACGCTACCAACGAGGCTCTCCGCGACTGGATTTCCAACCCCGAGGATACTTTCTACGTCATAGGCTCCGTCGTCGGCCCGCACCCCTATCCCGACCTCGTCGCACGCCTCCAGAGCATCATAAGCGAGGAGACGAAGCGTCAGGTTCGCGAGCAGACCGGCAAGGATCTTCCCGACTATGTCATCGCCTGCATCGGCGGCGGCAGCAATGCCGCAGGCTCGTTCTACAATTTCCTCGACGACGAGTCCGTACGCCTCATAGCCGTCGAAGCCGCCGGTCTCGGTCTCGATTCTGGTGAGACGGCAGCTTCCATAGCCCGCGGCACTGAGGGCATCATCCACGGCAGCCGTACCATGCTCATGCAAACCGACGATGGTCAGATCACCGAACCCTACTCCATCTCCGCAGGTCTCGACTACCCGGGTGTCGGCCCTCTCCACGCCTATCTCGCCGAGGTGGGACGCGAGACGGTTATCGCCGCAACCGACGACGAGGCTCTTGAGGCCGCCAAGCTCATAACCCTCCGCGAGGGCATCATTCCCGCACTTGAGAGTGCGCACGCACTCGCCGCCCTCCCTAAAATCAAGTTCAAGAAAGACGACCTCGTCGTCGTGACCGTCTCCGGACGTGGCGACAAGGATATGCAGACTTACATGAAACGCCTATTCTAAAACAAGTAAAACCATACTGACAATGAACAGGATAAATGATCTTTTCGCACACCGCGACGGTCTGCTCTCCATATATTTCACAGCTGGCTTCCCAAATCCCGACGACACCATGAAGGTTCTCTCCGCCCTCCAAAAAGGCGGTGTCGATTTTGTCGAAATCGGAATGCCTTTCTCCGACCCCCTCGCCGATGGCCCCGTAATCCAGCGCGCGAGCCTCGACGCCCTCCATGGCGGCATGTGCATCAAGAAGCTCATGTCACAACTCGACGGCATGCGTAATTCCATCTCCATCCCCGTCGTCCTCATGGGCTACATCAATCCCGTAATGCACTACGGCTTCGAGCGTTTCCTCGACGACTGCAAAGCCCGTGGCGTCGATGGTCTCATCCTCCCAGACCTCCCTTGGGAGGAGTATCTCGCCCACTACCGCAAGCTCTTCGACGAGCGCGACATCCGTTTCATCCCTCTCATCGCGCCTCAGACGCCCGACGACCGCATCCGACAAATCGATGCCGATGCCGACGGCTTCATCTACATGGTCGCCTCTGCTGGCATCACTGGCAACATCAAGACCAGTGTCGACTACCGCAGCCGCTATTTCGACCGCGTCCGCGCACTCGGGCTCCGCAATAAGCGGATGATTGGCTTCGGTGTCAAGGACAAGGCAGGTTTCGACCACGCATGCGCCCACGCCAATGGAGCCATCATCGGAACGGCGTTCGTCAACTACATCAAGGAGAATGGGGTCTCCGACGAGGCCGTCGCCAAGTTCATTAAGCAGGTGAAAGGCTAACTCCTTTTCCCTTAAACCTAAAGCCCACCATCGCACACGACGCCTTGGTGGGCTTTTGCCATTTTTTTCGTATATTTACGAGTGTGACAATCAGCCCATTCCCAATGTTCAACCTCCTCCTCCATTCCCCCGATTGGCAGCAATTCGGCAACGTCTACGTCCGCGGCTACGCTTTCTCCCCAAACGACCAACTCCTACGTGGAGAGGCTCTCGCTGCCTATGTTGATGTACCCGGCGAGCATGAGTGGGCGTCGCGACTCAAGTCCCTCAACGGCATTTATGCGGTCATCCGCAACGCCCCTGATTTCGCCGCTGCTGCAATCGACATCTCGCGCATCTTCCCTCTCTTCTTCCGCCACGATGCCGACGCCATAACCATAACCGACGACCCCTACGCCCTCGTGCGCCATGGCGACAAGCTCTCTTCGCTCGGCGTGAAGCAATATCTCGCCTCCGGCAATACTTTCGATGGGTACACTCTCGTCGACTCAATCCGTCAGCTGCGCCCCGCCGAGTACCTTACTTCCGATGGCAGTCACGCCCCGACTTTCTCCCTCTGCGTGCCACTTGCCGATGTCCACACCCCCTCTCCCGACAGTTTCTCCGCTTGCCTCGACCACGTCTTTTCCCGTCTCATCTCCTCCCTCGATGGTCGCCAAGTAGTCCTGCCACTCAGTGGTGGCTACGATTCCCGCCTCATCGCCTGCATGCTCCATAAGCACGGCTACAAAAATGTCGTCTGTTTCACGGCTGACAGACCCGACAATGTCGAGGTTCAAGTCTCGCCGCAAGTCGCTAAGACGCTGGGCTTCAAGTTCTACAATATCGACACGACCGTTCCCGAGCTCGCCAAGCTCATCTCGTCGTCCAATCCCGATTTCGTCCGATACAGTCGTCATCTCGGCTCTCTCACCAACTTCCAGTGGCTCTTCGAGTACGCTGCGGTCATTCGCCTCCGCCAACTCGACGCCATTGCGCCCGATGCTGTTTTCGTCCCCGGGCATACCGCCGATGTCGCTGCCGGCTCCAGTATTACCCGAGCCGTCTTGCACGCCGATGCCTCTATCGGTTACATGGTCTCCGCTCTCCTCCACGACAATTTCGAATATGGTGGCGACAATTCACTCCGTCCCTTCGTCGCCGACTGCCTCAAACGCTCTTTCTCCCAAGGCGTCGCCCCGTGGTCTCTCTTCCAAAATTTCATCACTCGCGACGTCAACGTCCCCAATATCAACAACTCCGCCCGCGTCTACGAGTTCTTTGGCCACGAGGTTCGACTCCCTTTCTACGATGCCGAGTTCCTCTCCTTTTTCGCCCACGTCCCGCTCGACGACCTTTTGCTGTGCCGTTTCTATTCCGACTACGTCAACAATCACGTCTTCAAGCCCCTCGGCGTCTTCTTCCCGCGTCAGTCCTGCTCACTCCTCCATTACAAAGTGGCGAAAATCCGCAAGCGTCTGAAACCGTTCATCCCCTCCTGGCTCCTCAACCGCCGACAGCCCATCCCCGACCATGTAGGCGAGTTCTCTCTTGCCGCCAATCTCCGTAAAGAGATGGGTTCCCTCGTCGGCAGCAAGACCTGTCGCTCCTCCAACGCCCTCCTCCGCGACTGGTATCTCCAGTCTGTCCGCAATCTCCTCAACTCGTGAAAAAGAGCTGCGCCATATTCTCGCTCAAAATAGCTTTTCCGCCTTTAATTTCGTACCTTTGCAACAAGAACTAAGACACATCTTTTTCGCTCAATTACAGCACAATGAAACTAACCTCCCCGGCGCTCCTCGTCGCCTTCCTGCTCTCTCTCTTCCTCCTCGCTCCTTCTACAGCCTCCGCCGCTTCAAAAGGCAAAAAGGCTACCTGGAAGAAAGACTTCAAGCAAAATGATTGGCAAATCGGCTACGGCTACCTCTCCTGCATAAAAATCGTCGACGCGCTCGGCGATGTCGAGATGTCCGATGTCACGCAAGCCAATGTCGAGACCAAAAATCGTCAAACCATTGGTGCCATAACCGCACAAATCACTCACCGCAAGCATCGCGCTGTGAGCTTCGGCATCGCTCTCTCCTACGAGCAGACAAAAGAAGACTGCATCAGGTCATACAACAAAGAGGTCTCCACCAAGGTCGGTGAACTGACCAATCGTTACATCTCCGCAACACCTCTGCTACGCTTCAACTGGATGGACTATTGCGGCAATGTCTTGCTCTACAGCAAACTGGCGGCAGGCATCACTTTCATCGGTGACAAGTACACCAACATGTCCGAGTCCACCTACGATGTCAAGAGCCAAAAGCAGCACTACTTCGCCTACCAAGTGTCACCCATCGGAGTCACAATAGGCAGCCGCAAGTTCGGTGGCTTCATCGAGGCGGGCTTCGGCACGCAAGGAATCGTCCAGGCTGGTCTGATCTGCCGTTTCTAATCAACTTTTCGCTTATAACCCGATTAACAGCATATTTTCCAAAAAGATGAGCAATCCCACTTCTTCCATCATCGCAGGTCGACTGATGGACATCAAGGCCATAAAACTCCAACCAAACGATCCCTTCACTTGGGCTTCAGGATGGAAATCCCCTATCTATTGCGACAATCGTAAGGCCCTCTCCTATCCCGACATCCGCACTCTCATCAAGTGCGCTTTCGCCGACCTCGCCCGCAACAAATATGCTGACATCGATGTTGTCGCAGGTGTCGCTACCGGCGCCATCGCGCAAGGTGCTCTCGTGGCAGATCTTCTCGGTAAGCCTTTCATCTACGTCCGCTCGGCTCCCAAAGACCATGGCCTCGCCAATCTCATCGAGGGCGACCTCCAGGAGGGGCAGAAGGTTCTCGTCATCGAGGATCTCATCTCCACCGGCGGCAGCTCCCTCAAAGCCGTCAACGCCCTCCGCGACGCTAAAGCCGAGGTCGTCGGCATGCTCGCCATCTTCACCTACGGCTTCCCAACAGCCGCCGAGGCTTTCGAGAAGGCTTTCGTCGAGCTGACAACCCTCAGCAACTACAACGATCTCATCGCCGAGGCCGTCAAGCGTGGCTACGTTAGCGAGTCCGACATCCAGACCCTCCACGAGTGGCGCGAGAACCCTTCCGTTTGGCGCCAGTAAAGCGTTGACTTCATGGAAAAGTACGAAAGCAAAATCAAGGTGGTGAAGGCTTCCCCCGAGGAAATCTACGCCATCATGACAGACCTCAACCGAGTCAACGGAATCCTCCCTGCCGGCATCAGCGATAAGATTAAAGACACGCAAGTCTCTGCCGACGAGTGCTCTTTCGATATCGACAAGATCGGACGCGTGGCTCTCAAAATCGCTGAGCGACAGCCTTGCTCTCTCGTCAAGTATGCCCTTTCTGCAGCCATGTCTCTCGGCATCAATCTCTTCCTGCAAATCAAGGAGGCTCCCCAGTCCTCCTCCGAGCCCGAAAGCCGCATCAAGGTGAGCCTCACAGCCGATATCCCCTTCATGCTCAAGCCCCTCATCGGTGGCAAGCTCCAGGAGGTCGTCGATCGTGTAGCCGAGACCATCGCCTTGAAGTCCTACAAGTAAGCCTATGTCCGCCAAAGGCGACAGAATAAAGAACAGCCTGCGCAATAGTGCCTGCGGGCTGTTTTTTTATGCCCTCAGCATGGTGCTGAGCTTCATCTCAAACCGTGCTTTCATCCATAATCTCGGCGCCGAGCTCTTCGGGCTCAACAATACTCTCTTCTCCATCATGGAGATGCTCAATCTCGCCGAGCTGGGTGTCGCCTCCGCAATGGCCAGTTTCCTTTACGCCCCCCTCGCCAACAATGATAGGCGGACGGTCGCCGAGCTGGTCTCGCTACAAGGGTGGATATATCGCCGCGTGGCTCTCTTCATCCTCATCGCCTCCGTCGTCGTCGCCCTCTTTGTTCCACTCATTTTCTCCTCCTCCGACGTCCCCATCCCCTACGCCCTCGCCACGGTCTTCGTCCTACTCCTCGGGTCACTAAGCACCTACCTCCTCAATTTCCGCGAGGTGATCCTCGATGCCGACCAGCGCAACAGCGATGTCGTTTTCGCCTATCGCTTGCCCGCTGTCATTCGCCTGACGCTCCAAATCCTCGCCATAGAGTTCACCCCCTACGGCTACCAGCTGTGGCTCGTCCTCCAACTCTTCGGCTATGCCCTGACGGCCCTCCTCATGCGACGTGCCGTCAAGTCCCGCTACCCACATTTTCTCCACCTCGATGTCGACGGGGCGGGCCCCTTGCGCCACAAGTATCCCGAGGTCTTCCGCCGCGTCGGTCAAGTCTTCGCCCACCGCCTCGCCTACGTCGTGCTCGTCCGAGTGAGCCCGCTCACCATCTTCGCCTTCACATCCCTCTCCGTCGTCGCCGCCTATGGCAACTACATCCTAATCTACGGAGGGCTCACCATGCTCCTCTACACCATCCAAGATGGTTTCCAAGGCAGCATCGGAAATCTTGTAGCCCAGTCCGACCGCGAGGATAATGGTCGTGTCTTCGCCCAACTCCTTGCCGTCGATTGTCTTCTCGGTGCTGTATGTGCTTTCGGCTTTTTCTCTTTCTCCGATGCTTTCGTGACTCTCTGGGTGGGTCCCGAGATGGTGCTCGACCGCGTCACCGTCGCCGCCCTCTCCGTCATGGTCTTCATTGCGGTCTCTCGTGCCGCCATAACTCAGTTTCTCCAAGCCCACGGCTTTTTCGACGACGTGTGGGCGGCTTTCACCGAGGCGGGGTTGAATATCACGTTGTCAATTCTTTTCGGCATGAAATGGGGGCTGCCCGGCGTCCTCTGCGGTGTCGTCTCCAGCCTTGTTCTTATAGTTCTTATCTGGAAGCCTTTCTATCTTTTCCATGTCAAGCGGTGCGGCAGCCTTGCTGCCTATTGGTGTTCTTGGCTCTCCTATGTCTTTGTCGCCGTCGTAGCCGCTGTCGGCTTCTGCTGGTTGTTCCGCTCTCTTGAGCCTCTCGGTTCGCTCTCTTTCTTCGCCCTCTTGTGGCGGATGGCTTGGCAGAGTGTTCTTTACGCTCTCGCCCTCTTCCTCCTCTTTATGCTTTTCAGCTCCCCGATGCGCAAGGTCGCCGTGCGCATGTTCGGCATCATTCGCTCTCGTCTAATTTGAGGTTGAAGCTTTTTCGGTGCAGCGGCGTAGGTCCTAATTTCCGCAATGCCTCATAATGCTCCCGAGTAGGGTAGCCCATGTTTCTCGCCCATCCGTATCCGGGATATTCTTCGTCCAGCCGCTCCATGACTTCGTCCCTCCACGTCTTTGCCAATACCGATGCCGCCGCTATCGACAAGTATTTCCCGTCGCCCTTGACTACGCACTCATGCGGAACGAGTGTCGTCTCGTCGTGCAGCCTCACTTCCGCCCCCTGGTCTTCAAAGTCCTTGTAGTAAGGTCTGAATCTGTTGCCGTCGATAAGCAGAAATTCGGGCTGTGGCGTGAGTTGACGTATCGCCCTGTGCATCGCCATTATAGACGCTCTCAAGATGTTCATCTGGTCTATCTCCTCTGCCGTGCATTCCGCTATCGCCCATGCGACGGCCACCTCTTTTATCTTCGGGACTAACGCTTTCCTCTGCGCCGCGCTCATCTTTTTCGAGTCGTCCAGCCCTGGCAGGTCTTCCGCCTTCACCCACGATGGCAGTATGACGGCAGCCGCGGCAACGGGGCCTGCCAAGGGTCCCCGCCCTGCTTCGTCCGCTCCCGCTTCAATGCGCCCTTCGCGCATGTAGGCTTGCAGTGGTGTCTTTGGTTTGTGGATCGTCGTCATGGCTTTCTTCTTTTTGTCGTTTGTCGCTATTTATCGCTAAGGTACTCCATTTTAATAACATCACTTTCTCCGCTTCTTCCTCAGCCCCCCCCTTTCTGTCCTTTTTTCACCTTCTATGTCTTATATGTTAACCTTTTAACCATCTATTCCCTGCGAATGCTGCTACTTTCTCTGCGGTTTGCCCTTAGTCGCACTTCCCTGTATTTATGTTCTTGTTTTATATTGGTAGAATATCACTGATTAATATTACGAAATGAAAGATATTTAGTAAAAAATACGTCTGTTTGTTTGCGATATTCACTTTTAGCCGTATATTTGCATCATGATTAGCGGAGAACAGGATTCGTTCCGTCGTTCAACACAAATCAGTCCTAACCTGACTCGACATATTAGGGCGGTTCTGGAATCCGTGAAATCCATAACTGTTCTTTTGTAACAAGCCTCTGCCGACGTGACGTCTGGTGAGGCTTATTTTTTTGCCCACCGCCCTACTTTTCATCACCCCCTGCCGACCAATCATCGTCAAAATTTGTCCGTTAGGCGATTTCTTCTTCCACATCCCTTCTTGCCGCATTACCTTTATGTCGTTGAAATGACAATAGTACAACAACTAACGCAACCATGATAAGGCACACCAACTTAGCCCTCCTGATGGCAATGGCCTCAATGCCGATCGCTGCTCTCGCGCAAGACGAGCAGCCGACGACGCATGCGGGCGGATGGACTCTCCAAGAGTGCATCGACTACGCCATGGAGAACAACATCGACGTCAAGACCGGCTCCCTCACGCTCGAGCAAGCCCAAGAGACCACCGACGCCACACGCGGACAGCTCATGCCAAGCCTCTCCTTCTCCACCAGCCAATCCCTCGGATGGCGCCCATGGAGCCAAAGCACCGTCGCACTCAGTGGCGGCACCATGACCACGACGCGCAGCGACCGCACCTACTCCGGCAACTACAGCCTCATGGCCAACTGGACGGTGTGGGACGGAGGCAAGACCCGACGCAACCTCCAAAGCAACAAACTCGACGAGCAAAAGACCGAGGCGCAAAACATCCAGACCGCCAACTCCATCGAGGAGCAAATCGTACAATACTACGTGCAGATCCTCTACCAGACCGAGGCCGTCAGCGTTGCCGACTCCACCCTCGCCGCAAGCACCACTCTCCGCGACCGCGGCGCCAACATGCTCGAGGTCGGTCAACTCTCCAAAGCCGACTATGCCCAGCTTGAGGCGCAGGTCAGCCAAGACCAGTTCAGCCTCGTAAGCGCACGCACGCAGCTCGCCACCTACAAGATGCAACTCAAGCAGATCCTCGAAATCATCAAGAACCAAGATTTCGACGTCGCCATTCCAGAACTATCCGACGACAAGATTCTCGAAGCCCTCCCATCCATCGACGATGTCTTCGAGAGTGCCATGTCCACTCGCCCTGAGGTTCGTTCCTCCAAGATCTCCATCGAGCAGGCAGATATTCAGGAGCGCGTCGCCCGTGCTGGCCACTATCCCAACATAAGCCTCTCTGCCGGTATCTCTACAGGTCACAATACAGGTTCCGACGACGCCTTCGGACAGCAGATGAAGCAGAACGTCAACAACTCCATCGGTCTCAACATCAGCGTCCCAATCCTCGACAACCGTCAGACCCGCACCAGCAAGGCAAAAGCCCGCATCCAGCGCAACCAGGCCGAGCTCGACAGCCGACAGACCGAGACCGAGATCTACAAGCAAGTCGAGACCTACTGGCTCGCGGCTCTCAGCGCGCAGGCGCAATATCAGTCAGCCGTCGCCAATGAGAAGAGCACCGCCGAGAGCTACAATCTCGTAAGCGAGCAGTTCACCCTCGGCCTCAAGAACATTGCCGAGCTGACAACTGGCAACTCCAACCTCCTCAACGCTCGCCAGCAAAAACTCCAAAGCAAGTATACGGCCCTCCTCAACATCGCCCTCCTCAAGTTCTACGCCGGCGAGTCGATGGCTCTCTAATCCGAATAAAAAAATAGGACACCCAACAAAATAATATGAAGACAACAACAATCCTGCCTCTGGCTGCCTTGCTGCTTCTCTCCACCGCATGCGGAAAGAAGAATGCCGTCAGCTACACCATGGCTACGGTGACGCGTCAAGACATCTCGACTTCCGTCACCGCCACAGGTACCATCGAACCCGTCACTAAGGTCGAGGTCGGTACTCAGGTCAGCGGCATCATCGACAAAATCTACGTCGATTACAACAGCCAAGTCCATAAGGGTCAAGTCATTGCCGAACTCGACAAGACCAACCTCATCTCCGAGCTCACCTCCGCAAAGAGCAACCTCGCCAACGCACAGAGCGAGCTCGACTACCAAAAAGCCAACTTCGACCGCTACGCCAAGCTCTTCGAGAAGGGGCTCGTATCGACCGACGACTACGAGAACGCGCGCCTCAGCTACGAGAAGGCTCGCCAGAACATCGTCGTACAGCAGCAGAATGTCACAAAGGCGCAGACCAACATCGGCTACGCCACCATCACCAGCCCTATCGACGGCATCGTCCTGAGCCGCGAGGTCGAGGAGGGTCAGACTGTCGCTTCTGCCATGACCACGCCTACGCTCTTCTACATCGCCCAAGACCTTACCGACATGCGAGTTATCGCTGATGTCGACGAGGCCGACATCGGCGGCGTCAAGGAGGGACAGCGCGTCTCTTTCACTGTCGACGCTTTCCCCGACGACACTTTCGCTGGAACCGTCACCCAAGTGCGCCTTGAGGCCACAACAGAGAGCAACGTCGTAACCTACGAGGTCGTCATCGCCGCTCCCAACGAGGATCTCAAGCTCCTCCCCGGTCTGACCGCCAACGTCACCATCTATACCGCTGAGCGTCAAGGCGTCCTCTCCCTGCCCACCAAGGCTCTCCGCTTCACGCCCAACCAGGCTCTCATGACGCCCGAGCAGTCCATCGAGGACGTGCAGTCCGAGTCTAAAGTTTGGCAACTCGACGGCAATGTCTTCCGCGCGCTCCCCGTCAAGACGGGTCTCAACGGCGGCACCAACGTCGAAATAACTGAGGGTCTCAACGAGGGCGACAAGGTCATCATCAGCTTCGAGCTCGGCGCAAGCCAAGAGGTCGAGGATGATCAGACCTCTTCCAACAACAACCCCTTCATGCCAGGCCCTCCAGGTCAAAAGAAAAAGAAAAGCTAACGAAGGGAGGCATTCCGACATGGCAGACAATACACAACAAAACACCGATAGCCGAAAGGTCGTTATCGAGCTGCGCGACGTTAAGCGCAACTTCCAAGTAGGCGACGAGGTCGTCCATGCGCTCCGTGGCATAAGCTTCAAAATTTATGAGGGTGAGTTCGTCACCATCATGGGCACGTCAGGTTCCGGCAAGAGTACGCTCCTCAACCAGCTCGGCTGCCTCGACACCCCGACAAGCGGCGATTATATCCTCGACGGCGTCTCCGTACGCACCATGAGCAAGAACCAGAGAGCCCGTCTCCGCAACCGCAAGATCGGCTTCGTCTTCCAAAACTACAACCTCCTGCCCAAGACTACGGCTGTCGAGAATGTAGAGCTCCCGCTCATGTACAATAACAAGTACAACGCTACCCAACGACGTGAGGCCGCCATCAACGCCCTCGAAGCCGTTGGCCTCGGCAACCGCCTCGACCACAAGAGCAACCAGATGAGCGGTGGACAGATGCAACGCGTCGCCATAGCGCGCGCTCTCGTCAACGACCCCGCCGTCATCCTTGCCGACGAGGCGACCGGCAACCTCGACACGCGTACCTCTTTCGAGATGCTCGTGCTCTTCCAAAAGCTCCACGACGAGGGACGAACAATCATCTTCGTCACCCACAATCCCGAGATTGCGCAATACAGCAGCCGCAACATCATGCTCCGTGACGGCAAGGTGCGCGAGGATGTCCTCAACGACTCCCCCCTCTCCGCCGCCGAGGCTCTCGCCGCGCTGCCTAAGCCGCAAGACGATTAACCCTTTTTCACGACCGAACAATGAACTTCATAAACCTTTTCAAGGTGGCGTTGCGTGCCGTGGCAAGCAACAAGTTCCGTTCCTTCCTCTCCATGCTCGGCATCATCATCGGCGTGGCGGCGGTCATCATCATGATGGCCATCGGTCAAGGCTCGAAAGAGAGCATTAGGGAGAACATCTCGCAGATGGGAACGAACATGATCATGATCCGTCCTGGCTCCGACCAGCGTGGCGGCGTGCGTCTCGATCCCTCTGAGATGCAGACTCTTAAGGTCGAGGACTACCAAGCCATCCTGGCCGACAAGAGGTTCGTCACCTACGTATCCCCTGAGGTATCCGCCTCCGGACAGGTCATCTACGGTGGCAACAACACCAGCGCCACCATCTATGGCGAGAGCCTCGACTATTTCGACATCAAGAAGTGGGAAATAAAGGACGGCGAGACGTTCTCCGACGAGGACATCCGCAAGAACGCCAAGGTCTGCGTCGTCGGTACGACCATCGTCAAGGAGCTCTTTGGTGATGCCGATGCCGACTGCGTCGGACGCTCCATACGCTTCAAGTCCATCCCCTTCCGCATCGTCGGTGTCCTCAAAAGCAAGGGCTACAACAACTGGGGTATGGACCAGGACAATGTCCTCATCGCTCCCTACACCACCGTCATGAAACGCCTCCAGGCGCAAACCTTCTTTAGCTCCATCAACTGCTCCGCCATAACCGAGGAGCTGACCGATGAGGCCATCGACGAGCTGACAACCATCCTCCGCACAACCCACAAGCTCAAGGATTCTGACGACGACAACTTCACCATCCGTAGCCAGCAGGAGATGATGGAGACCATGAGCAGCACCATGGACACCATCACCATCATCCTCGTCGTGGCGGCTGCTTTCTCCCTCCTCGTTGCAGGTATCGGCATCATGAACATCATGCTCGTTTCCGTTACCGAGCGCACCAAGGAGATCGGTCTACGCATGAGCGTCGGCGCGCGTTCCATTGACATCAGTAGCCAGTTCCTCATCGAGAGTGTCATGATAAGCCTGACAGGTGGCATCATTGGCGTCTTCGTCGGGTGGCTCGGAACGCTCGTATGCTCGCAGTTCGGTCTCCCGACATCCATCCCCATGTGGAGCATCTTCGTCTCCTTCGCCGTCTGTACGATTATCGGTGTCGGCTTCGGCTACATCCCTGCCAGCAAGGCTGCGAACCTCGACCCTATCGAGGCAATCAGATACGAATAGTTTGTCTCTTATATCACGTTTTTATTAGCCAACCAATAAAAGCGCATTAGACCGTCGGAGTTGGGCGATTCCCTTTTTTGTTAGGTGTTGTAGGAGTCGTCTTTCTCCACGGTCTTTTCTTATGCCATGCCTCGTGTAAGTCCCACGCTACACAAGGCATGGCACTTTTTTTGCTATATAATGCAAGGGTGCGTACGTAGGCGTGAGGGAGGGGGCGTCAATACAAGTAGTGCAAGTTCACGCGTGGAGGCATAAAGCAGAAGAGGGCGAAAGCCTGTCGCTCCCGCCCTCTTTATTAGGTTGTTATGTGTTACAGCGTCACGCCTGCGCCAATGCTAAACATTGTGACTGCTGAGTAGTCGCCACTGTGGTACCATGACGATGACCCACGAGCCGAGATGTAGAACGTGCGGATGTGGCGAGGCACGTCAATGTCCAGGCGCAAGTCTATGGCTCCACCAGTCTTTGCAGTAGTCTGACGGTCAAAGTCCGACGCCATGATTTCACGTGCGTGGGGCATCTCGACTTTGCGTGGCGCGGTGAGATCTTTAGTGGTGCTGACTGCTGAGCGATGGTTGAGGCGCAGCCCGTACGTCAGCCGGCATCTGCTCCAATCTTGCCATGCCGACGCATCTGCTCCGATGCCGACAATGCTCTTTTTCAGCCTGTTGTGCGTGTCGGTCTCTTGCTCCTCGTCGGTAGAGAACCCAAGGCGCAACGATGTCTTCACACCGCGGGATGCCGCCTCGTCGGTGCGGATGGCATGGAGGGCGAGGGCAATGTCCGATGTCTTGCGGGTATAAGGCTTGCGGCTCGACAGGCGATGGTAGTTGTGAGTGCCGTCGTCGTAGATGTGCTGCGTAAGCTCGTTCTTTGACATAGTGACACTAAGTATAGCTGCCGTCTCCCACATGCCGATTTGCCCGTTGCGTGACAGTCGAGCGTCAATGTCCCTTACAAGCGTCTCGCCGATGACGGCGTCCTCCAAGTCGTCGAGGCTCTTCTCCGTACGCATTCTGCTCATCCCTATTGTGGCGCGCAAAGGTCCTGAGTATGTAAGCCCTCCGCCGATGCCTCGCCCCCTGTATTGGCTTCCGTCATACACGCCAGTGAATCGCGTGTAGCCCGTTCCCAAACCATGGAGATGGTAGATGGTCATCGTCTCTTTGTATGCGTTGAAGAATTTGAGCGTCATGTCTTGCGAATACTTGCGTAGCGACCCGTACAGCCCTATGCGGTGTGTGTCGCAAAGGTTCATGACGCCGCCAAGCTTCACTTGCGCCTCGACAGCGTCAGCCTTCGGGCGAGGGTCATGGTCCCGATACTCCGATGTCGACGAGTAGCCAATCTGGAGCCCCACGCTGGCAAGCCGACCGTCCCATGCGAATCCTGCCGTGAAGGCGTAATTCTCACTGTCCTTGTCGCCGCCAACCGAGTCCGCCACAGCCATTGGTCGTGTCGTCTCGTAGTCGATGTTCTCAGAAAGAAGCACGTTCTCTCGCACGCCTTTCTTATACGACGCGTGGCCCCATGCCGCCAAGTCGCGCCCCATGCGGATGTACGTGCGCCCTTCGGCCTGCCACCCGTGCCAGCTTGTGCCGACTTCGCTCGTCTCGGCAATGTTGCCGTTAGCGTCATAGCTCGCCCCGATTGCCGACATCGACGTGTCCGCCAGGGTCGTCATCATCGCAGGGTTCGCCATGCCGCCAAGCTCCATGCGCACGCGGGTCTCGCAAATGGTGGTGGCTGGCAGGCGACGCCCATCCGTCTGCGCCGCCGTAATGGTGGTGGCGCAGACGGTAAGGATTGTCGCTATGGTTTTATGCAGAGGCATCGTTAGGCGTGGCTATATGGCTCTTAGAACTCGTAGTAGGGGTCGCCGCGCTCCGTAAGCTCGAAGTCGTTGGCGCTGTCGTTGGTGTCGACAAACTTGCCGTCAGCGTACTTGCGCCTTGCCGATTTGCCAAGGCGGTTCTTGTCGGTGCCTGTCTCGCCAAATGAGACGTAGCTTGCGTCGAGGCTCTGGTCGCCAACGTTCCATACGTACTCCGTGCTCGGTGCGAAGTTCACAAAGTCAACAATCCAGTCGTTGGGAACCATGTAGCAGTCGCTTGACATTTCCCTTGAGAAGTCGCCCTTGGTGAAGGTGTAAGAGTAGGTGTACTTATAGTCGTTGAGGAAGGTCTCGTCGTCGACGCTTATGTATGCGAGGGCGTATGCGTGGTTCCCTTGGGTGTTGGGTGTCCATACCGTTTTGGAGAAGCAGTAGACGCGTTCGAGGTTAGGAACGTCAGGATTGTCAATGTCGTAGTTGCGCTCCGTCTCGTCATACCACTCGAAGTCGGCTTTCGAGAGATCGAAGCTCTCGGTGTTGTTCTCCTGATGGTTGTATGCCTGGTCGCAGATGAGCAGCGTTTGACCTGGCGCCACGAGGGTGTTGCTTCCCTTCGGGATGCGGTAGATGGCGTCGACAGCAAAGGCGGAGCTCATGACGTCGGGCTGGTAGTCGTACTTGCGGACGGTAAGGAACTCGCTCTCAATGATGCAAAGGCCACTGGCGTCAAGCGTGTCGGTCGAGTTGTTGACAATTCTGAACCAGCTGCTGTAAAGGTCATATTTGATGCCCTCGGCAAGTGCAGCGTTGAGACATACCTCAGCAAAGAGGAAGCCCTGACCCTCAGAAACCGCCTTGGGCGAGAGGTTCAAGTAGATCTCGCCGCCAGAAATCTGAACGTTGTTACGGATGTCGCGGAGTGTCTGCTTCAGTTCCTCGTTCTCGCCAATGGTGCGTGTGGTGTAAACTACGAAGCTGACGTTGTAAAGTCCATCCTCGACACGGATCTCTGCATTGTCGTCGCCAAGTTTGTAGGTGGTCTCGACACCCGAGGCTACGCTCTTCAAGACAAGGATGGCGGAGTCGACGCTCGCCGTCTCATATCCTGCCGGCAGGGTGTAATAGGTGCTGTTGTCACCGTCGGTCGTCGGTTTGATGGTGGTGTACGACGTGCTGTCGTCGTTGCATGCTACGAGGCAGAGGGCTGCCGTAACCGCGGATAGTAATCTTTTCATTGGTTAGAGTGAAGGTATTAATTTACGGTTTAATCGATAGATTGTCAGAATCTTGCAATAGCTTGCGCACCAAAATAGGCAGTGAACGACCTGCGGATGACGAATCCGTCGACCTCGTAGTCGCGAGCTGCGGCAAGTAGCCTGTCGGCAAAGAAGCTGAGCGTCACGTTCGAACCGAATTTCTTGGTAGCCTTGAAGTTGAAGGTGGCGTATGGTCGCCCGATTGACGTGATGCTCTTTGTCGTGTTGCTAAGAACCAGCGTGCCGAGTATAGGGTCGGCAGCCTCGACGTCGGTATATGGGCGTATGACGCCGTCGTCGCCAACGTAGTATGTCGGGCGCACGTTGCGGAGAGGGTATGACGTGCGTGTCTTCCATACGCATTCGGCGGTGGCAGAGAATATGAAGCCTATGCGGTCGAAGAAGCTCTCTGCCGTGATGGTTGTCGTTGTGCGCTCATACGTGTCGGTCTGCTTCCAGTGGTATAGACCCGCATAGTGCTGGTCGACGACGACACCCATGACCGTCTTGAGGGTCTCCCTCCGCCACTCGGGCAGGCTGTTCTCCCTGATGGTCTTGAACCATGCGCCGCTGACGTTGAGGCGAGTGGCGATGACGGGCAGGCGAGGCGTCTCAAAGGTCCACTCCATGCCGTTCTTGCATATCCGTGAGCCATTCTCCCATCGCCCGACGATGGTCAGTCGCCCTTTCTCCGCATAAGGCAGCAGGTTCGGGTTCGGCTTCTTGCCCTCCGAGGCGTCAAAGTTCGAGAGGTCATACTGGTTGTATGCCAACGACATAGGCTCAGACATCATGCGAAACGCGTCAGTCATGTTCTCCCTAAATCCGCATACCGTCAGCGAGTGCTGTCCTGCGCGAACGCCTATCCTGAGCTCCATCTTCGTATTGTGGGCAGGCTCAAGGCTCGTAGCGTCACGCTCTATCTCATACGTGCGCACAATGGCGCGACGCAATGCGGCATCGGTGTTCCAATAGTTCATCTCGTAGATGTCCACATACACCTTGTCGGGATGCAGCATATCCATTGTCGGCATCTTGCATAGGCGACCCCATCCGGCGGTGATGTTGATCCTTGCCTTGCCAATCTCTGGCAAGTCGAACGCCAACGAGGCGCGAGGGTCGGCATAGACGCGTCCGCTCATGGTGTATTTGTCGGCGAGTCCCACCATCTGGTTGAGGCGGACGCCAAGCGTGAGGTGGACGGCAGCTCGCCCCAGGGGTGCGCCCAATTCGTCTTCCACCCAGTAGCCCATGATGTTGGTGGCTGGTATGGAGCGGAAAGAGCGCGGGCGGCGCGACGTCGAGCCAGAAAGAGGACGCTTGGGGTCAAACACCTGCCCTCGACCGAAGTTCTTATTGCTTTGCCTCTCAACACCTGCCCCGAGGTCGTGGGATAGGAACCCTGTGGTAAGTTTATGGGATAATGACAATTGCAGGTTGGAGTAGAAAGGGCGACCGTCGACCTCGTGGTGGGCAAGGTAGCTCGACTCTATGGGCACGGCATCGTGCGGAAGTCCGTCGGTGGAGTCTATGGCGGCATAGGTGTTGGTGGTTATCATAACCTTCGACTCCTCGACGATGAGGTCTTTACTGAAGCTGAGGCTCTGCCTGAGCAAGAGGCGAGTGGCGTCGTGGTTCCACGTCAATGTGTTGCCAATCGACGTGCGGCTGTAGCTGCTGCGGAACTTGTCCTCCTTGCTTATCTGGACTTCGGGGTCTTGCTTCTCGTCGTCGATGTTGCGACTGTAGTCCGTCGTCGGTGACCACGTGAGGGTAGCACCGCCATCGAGAGTCCACGCCTTACGGGCGCGAGCCGAGAAGTTGAGGCGGCGGAATGTCTCATACCTGTTGCGAGGGTCGATTTTGGAGCTCAATATGCTGCCATCAACGGTCAATGTCCACCCGTTAGCCAGCCCGAAACCCTTACCGATGCTGGCAAGGCGTGACTTGGTGTCGGCTTTAAGCCTGACAATCAGTGGCGAACCTCCGCTACGACGATGGATGTTGACCACGCCGCTCGTAACCTCGCCATAGCGTACTGACGGGATGCCGCGTATGACTTCGACGCTCTCGATATTGTCTGTCGCTATTGTGCGCATGTCGACTCCGCGCCCTGAGCTGTTGCGCGAGTCGCCGTCGTCACCAATCTTGTTGAGGTCGGCATCGGCTCCCACGGGTGCGCCGTCAATGTTGATCTTTGTGCCTATGGCAGATGTGGCATAGTCGGTGTTGGATGTCGGAACCTCGCGCAGGCTTATGATGTTTGCGCTTCCCATGACGGGGGCTGACGACAGTCCGCCTGGCACGAGAGCCATAATGTCGGTCAGCGATGTCGGTTGTAGGTGCGCCATTGCCGTCTGACCTATAATTGATGTCGAGGTGCGCGCCCCCTCAGACTCGGCTGCCGTCACCCTCACCTCGGCGAGCGAGACGGAGGTCTTTTTAAGGCTGATGATGGTTGTGACGTTGGATGTCGCTATGGTCTTGGGTTCGTAGCCGATGAATGTGGCGGTGATGCTGTCTGACGGTATGGCGGCGATGGCGAAGTTGCCGTTGGCGTCGGTGGCTGTGCCGTTGACAATGAGGCCAGAGCGTCGGATTGCTACTGCAGCGAAGGGCAGGACCTCTCCCGTAGCCTCATCGATGACCATGCCTCGCACCACGTGCGACTGCGCAAACGTAAGTGTTGGCGCGACAGCCGTCAGAATAATGCCAATGAGTATCGCTGTGAGCCGTATCATCCTAATATAGTGTCCATTAGCATCATTAAGAGAAACCCTATGCCGAAGCAGATGACGGGCATGTTGGAGTGCTTGCCCGACGTGGCCTGGGGAATGAGATCTTCCACGACAACGTAGAGCATGGCGCCTGCGGCGAAGCCAAGCAGATATGGCATGAGGCCACGTATCGTCTCGGCAAGGAGGATTACAGTCACCGCCCCGACAGGCTCGACAAGACCGCTCAACGTGCCTATGCCGAACGACCGCATGCGGCTACCCCCAGCTGCGCGCAAGGGCATCGAGATGATGGCTCCCTCGGGGATGTTCTGAATGGCTATGCCAAGGCTTACTGCCAAGGCTGCGGAGCTTGACGGTTGCCCCATGGCTTCTGCCGCCACGATGCCGACTGCCATGCCTTCGGGCAGGTTGTGGATGGCGACGGCCAAGGCGAGCATCTGTGCACGCGACAGATGGCTTGGCGGTCCCTCTGGCTCTTTGCTGCCAGAGTGGAGATGGGGAATAATATTGTCTATAAGGAGGAGGAAGCCCATGCCAAGGGCGAAACCGACGGCGACAGGTGCGGAAGCCCATTTGCCGAGCGAGGCGGTCATCTCCATGCCCGGTATGAGGAGCGACCAGACGGAGGCGGCTATCATGACACCCGACGCGAAGCCAAGAAGACCCCTTTGCGTAAGTTGATGCATCTGGTCGCGCATCAGAAATACTGTTGCTGCGCCAAGAGTTGTGCCGATGACTGGTATGAGAAGCGTCACGAAAGTGCTTTCCATTGCCGTCTATGGAGGTGAGTTTTCTTAATTAGAATAATTCGACATCAAAATTAGGCAATTGGTTTAAGTATTCCAAATAACACTGATTGAAATAGAGGGGAGGAAGTGAAGGTTTTTTAGGGGAGGAATACAACGAAAGCGGAGACGTCGGGATGACGTCTCGTAATGGATGGTAAAGGTTTGTGAATGTGGGTGTTAACGTTTCGGCTGGCCGCCTTCGCGATACTTGCCCTCGTCTTCTGCCATGATGTTGAGGTAGCTCTCGTAGCGTGTGGGGGCAATCTCGCCATTCTGCACGGCCTCGGCTACGGCGCACCCTGGCTCGTGGGTGTGGGTGCAGTTCGGAAATCGGCAGTTGGAGCTGATGCGGAAGATGTCGCGGAAGTAGTGCGCCGTCTCGGCGTGGTCGATATTGATTATGCCGAAGCCGCGGATGCCTGGGGTGTCGATGATGTCCGCCCCGAACGATAGGTGGTGCATCTCGGCAAATGTGGTGGTGTGGCGACCTGAGTTGTTGGCCTCGCTGATTGACGATGTGCGGATGTCGAGTCCCGGTTCGAGGGTGTTGATAAGGGTGGACTTGCCGACGCCAGAATGTCCCGTTATGGCGGTCAGCTTGCCTGAGAGAAGTTCCTTAAGGGTGTCGATACCCTCGCCTGTTGTGGATGAAAGGCGGATTGTCTTGTAGCCTATGTTTTGGTATACCGCCTCGCGGTACTCCAATTCCGCCATTTGGTCGGCATCATATAGGTCGAGCTTGTTGAATGCTATTATGGTCTCGACACCGTAGGCTTCGGCTGAAGCGAGGAAGCGGTCGATGAAGACAGTCGACGTGGCTGGGTGGTCGATGGTCGTGACGAGGAGAGCCTGGTCGACGTTGGCGGCTATGACGTGGCTCTCTTTACTGAGGTTTGTGGAGCGGCGGACGATGTAGTTGCGCCTGTCGCACACTTCGGATATGACATTATCTCTGCCGTCGGAAGAGAAGACGACCTTGTCGCCCACGGCTACGGGATTGGTGCTGCGCGAGCCGCCGAGCCTCATGCGCCCTTTGAGGCGGCACTCGACAACTTGTCCGTCGTCGGTCTTTACGGAATAGGAGCTGCCTGTCGAGCGTATGACGGTGCCTTGGTTCGTCATTGGTGGAGATAATGTTATGGTGTTATGGGCAAAGGTAGTTATTTATTCCGTGGCGCGGAGTTTGCCCACCATGACTATGGTCTCCCACGTTAGTTGCCAGGTACCCCCCATGGAGGCTGTCGACTGTCCATGGCGTCGGGTGCCGATGCCGCTAAGTGCCATCATGCGCAGCATGGCTATGCGTGAGTCGAAGCTCTGAACTTCCGTCTTGTGGCGTGACTCGACGATGTCGATGCCTGCAGCGTTCATGGCATCGAGCCAGTTGGCGAGGGTGGGGTAGGAGCATGGCTGCCCATTGCGTAGCTCGGCGAATGTTGACGGACCGTAGGTTGCAAGTGCTACGACGCCCCCAGGTTGCAGTGAGGCTCGGGCTTTAGAGGCGAAAGACAGGGGGTCTTTGAACCATTGGACGGCGGAGGCTGATGTGACGGCGGAGGCTGATGGCCAGGAGAGCGACTCGGCATCGCCAGTATGGTGCGCAACTTCGATGTGGGGATGGGCTTTCAGCTTGCTTGTCGCCTCGGATATCATGGCGTCGCTTAGGTCGAAGAGGGTGATGCGGTCGGGGTGGCATAGGGAGGCGAGGGCGTCGGATAGGAAGCCCGTTCCGCAGCCGATGTCGACGATGTGGGCTCCGCGTGCAATGTGCGGAGCAGCCATTGCCGCTAATTGCTTGGCGAGGCGCGCCTGGACGGTCGCCACGCTGTCGTAGGTCGCTGCGCTGCCGCCGAAGTTGGCGGCTATGTCGTGAATATCAGTATTGCTCATTATTGGTCAGAAGGGCCAATGCGGCATGTCGCGGTCAATGACTTGAAGGGCATGGGTGTCCCACCATGCGTGCTGTGAGGCTGGGGGGAAGATGCGGTCGCGGCTGCCTATTATGGCGACGTCCCACGTGGCAGGCTCGGGTTGAGTGGCCGATTGGGCGTCGAGGATGTGTTGGAGCTCGGCAGATTGGCTGTCGAGTGAGCGGGTCGTCATGAGGGCAGCCACCGTCGGGGTGAGTGCTGCGGAGTGGGCAATCTTGCGAGCGAACTTGGCTCGGTTGGCGTCGCACCAGTTGGATATGGTGAGCTGTATGGCTTCCGCTCCTATGCCTTGGGCTGCATCGGCAGGGCGGGGCGTCCCTGCAATGGCAGTGCGGCTCGTGACATGTAAGTCTGGATGAGTGGCGAGGAAAGACTCGGCAGCCCATACGCCCATTGACCATGCTTTAACGTCGAACTCGCTCCAACGACCCAGGTCGAGAGAGAGGTTGAGGTCGGAATAGTCCCACAAGAGGATGGTCGTGCCAGTCTGTTTGATATACTGCTCTATGTTGTCATCAAAGCCCCAACCGAGAAACCAGAGAGTTGCGGAGGCAGAGCCGTTGTCGGTCAATATCTTATAGTTCATGGCTTGTGGCTTTTGATGATTTCAACCAGCGGCATAAGCTGCTCGCGTGTCATGTTTGCTTTGAGGGAGAGACGTAGGCGCGCCTGACCGAGAGGTACTGTCGGGTGACGGATGGGGAGGACGTAAAAACCATTGTCGCGGAGCTTTTGCCCGAGAGCCACTGCGGCCGCATTCTCTCCACAGATGTAAGGGACTATGTGTGTGGCACCGCCAACGGGCTCAGTGACCCCGAGGCTCTCTGTCAGCCAGTGACCAAGCTCCATCAGGTGAGCGCGCTCGGCATCCATCGTAGCCAACTTATTGAGGATGAAGCGAGTCCAGGCAACGTTGATGGGTGGCAGACCAGTGGTGAATATGAGGGTTCGGCAACGATTGACGAGCCATTGTCGGACGGTGTCGGAGGTTATGGCCCATGCTCCGCAAGAGGCGAGAGCCTTACCGCAAGTGCCGATGATGATGTCAGCCTCGGCAGAGAGACCGAGCTCCGCCATTAGGCCCGCGCCTCCCTTGCCACGTGCTCCGACGCCATGAGCCTCGTCGACATAGAGCCAGAAACCGAACTCATGTTTCATATCGACAAGCTCTTGAAGTGGGGCTGCGTCGCCATCCATGCTGTAGATGCTCTCCACGACGACGAATGTGCGACCCGATGCTCCACGTCTCTTCTCAAGCAGACGGCGGAGGTGCTTCATGTCGTTATGGCTGAATCGACTGACCGCGGTGCCGTTGGCTGCGGCGAGGCGCATGCCATCAATAAGGCTGGCGTGGACGAGCTTGTCGGCGATGATGAGGTCGTCCTTGTCGGCAAGGGCGGGGAGGATGCCGGTGTTGGCATGGTAGCCGCAGTTGAAGACGAGAGCCGTGCGTCCGTCATAGAGAGCCGACAGTTGACGTTCGAGGGCGACGTATTCGGAGTGGTTGCCAGTGAGGAGGCGGCTGGAGGATGCACTCATGGATGGCGTCGTCGGCACATATTGTGTGATGAACTCCCCCCAGAGGGTAGGGTCGTCTGCCAGACCCATATAGTCATTTGTAGAGAGGTTGAGCATCTTGCTGGTGTCGGCTGTGGGGAGGGTGCGGAGGCAGTCGGCGGAGCGGAGGGAGTCAAGCTCTTTTGTGAAATCTATCATAGGAAGAAGTTACGCCATTGAGCGGACGCCAGCTTCGAGACCATGGCAAAGGTGGCGGAGGCTATCGTCGTCAATAATATATTGTGGCATGATGTAGACGAGGCGGCCGAAGGGTCGGATCCATACACCATTCTCCACGAAGACTTTTTGGAGGCGAGCCATGTCGACAGGCTGTTTTGTCTCGACAACGCCTATGGCACCAAGGACGCGGACATCAGCAACTTGCGGCAGAGAGGCGAGAGGGGTGAGCTCTTCGCGCATGATTTGCTCCATGTGGGCTATCTTGGCTTGCCAGTCGTGGCGGAGGAGCTCGTCGATGGAGGCGCAAGCTACGGCGCAAGCGAGAGGGTTTCCCATGAACGTGGGACCATGCATGAAGCAGCCTGCCTCTCCTGCGGAGATGCCTTGCGCCACCTTGTCGGTGCAGAGTGTGGCGGCGAAGCTCATGTATCCGCCAGTGAGGGCTTTGCCGATGGTGACGATGTCGGCTTCCACGCCTGCGTGGTGGCAAGCGAAGAGACGACCCGAGCGACCGAAGCCTGTGGCAATCTCGTCGGCAATGAGGAGGATGTCGTTCTCGTCGCACAACTTGCGTACACCGCGGAGATACTCGGGATGGTAGAAGCGCATGCCGCCTGCCCCTTGGACAATGGGTTCGAGGATGATGGCGGCGAGTGTCGCCCCGTGGTCATTGACGATTTGGCGCATGGGGTCGAGGTCCTTGTCGTCCCACTCCGCGCCGAAGGGGATTTGTGGAGCCGTGGCGAAATATTGGGCGGGGAGTTGGCGGCTGAAGAGACCGTGCATGCCAGTGACTGGGTCGCATACGCTCATGGCGTGCCATGTGTCGCCATGGTAGCCGCTGCGGATAGTGGCAATTTGGCAACGCTCGGGATGACCGATGGCTGCCTGGTATTGGATTGCCATCTTGAGAGCGACCTCGACGCTGACGGAGCCGGAATCGGAGTAGAAGACCCAAGGCGTGTGGGGGAGGAGGCGCACGAGTCGTTTGCCAAGCTCGACGGCGGGCTCGTGGGTTATGCCGCCGAACATTATGTGGCTCATCTTGGATACTTGCTCGGTGAGGGCGGCATTGAGAGCCGGGTTGTTGTAGCCGTGGATGGCGCACCACCAGCTGCTCATGCCGTCGACGAGTTGGCGTCCGTCTTCAAGATATATGTGGCAGCCCTCGGCACGGGAGACACCATAGCAAGGGAGAGGGTTGATGGCTGAGGTGTAGGGGTGCCAGAGGTGGTTGCGGTCGAAGTCGTAATCTATCATGGAGTCAGCTATTTACTTGTTGTCTTGCCATTCGGGTTTTGGGTCGCGGCCGCATCCGCGGAAGAGTCGCATATCGTCATCGATGCCGCCTGTGCCTATGGTGGTGAGCATGTCGCCGACGATGGACGCATCGACACCGCAAGCTATGGCCTCCTCTTGGTGGTCGACGAACTTGACGCGTCCGCCAGCCATGCGGATTTCGGCTTTAGGGTTGCAGAGGCGGAAGATGGCGAAGGTGGTGAGGATCTCCTCGGGAGAGAGGGGTGGACGGTCTTCGAGAGCCGTGCCTTTGATTGGGACGAGGACGTTGACGGGGATGGAGACGGCATGGACATCGTCGCGGAGGAATATGGCCATCTCGATGCGCTGATCCATGGTCTCGCCCATGCCTATGATGCCGCCGGAGCAGATGCCGAAGCCTACCTCTTGCGCCCAACGGATGGTCTGGAGCTTCTCCTCGGTGGTGTGGGTGGAACAGAGGGTGGGGAAGAAAGAAGGTGCGCTCTCGACATTGCAGTGGTAGTGGCGGAGCCCTGCGTCGTAGAGCTTCTGAAGCTGAGGCTTTGAGAGGAGACCCATGGAGGCGCAGAGGTCGATGTTGGTCTGCTGGGCTACCTTGTGGTAGATGTCGACGACGTGGTCGATCTCCTTGTCGGTAAGGCGGCGACCGCTTGTGACGAGAGAAAAACGCCCGACGCCCTTCTTGGCGTTATGGATCGCCATGTTGATGGCGGCTTGTGCGTCGATGAGAGGGTACTCGTCGATACCGGTATGGTGCTTGTGGCTCTGAGCGCACCACTTGCAGTCTTCGGAGCAACGTCCGGAGCGGGCGTTGATGATGGAGCAGGTCTGGAAGTGGTCTCCGCGGAAATGTCGGCGGATGTCGTCGGCTACCTTATAGAGAGTCTGTTTGTCGGGAGTGTTGGCAGCGAGGCGCGCCTCGTAGAAAGTGACGTTGTGCCCAGCCTTGACCTTCTCGCCGAGGGCTATGAGTTGATTCTTGTTCAAAGTTCTGGTTATTAAGTGGTTGTGTGTGTCGTTAATGTGGTATGTGACAAGAAAATAAGACCCGCATCGGGGATAGGCTTTTATTTGGAAAAAGAGCCGTCCCGATGCGGGTTATCACTATTAAGAAGGAATCCTTTGTTGGTTGCGCACGAAAGGGTTGTTCACGTCGCAGAGAGCGGCGCGGCAGGGTGCGCAAGTTGTTGATGGCGCGATGGGGAGAAGGTCGATGAGGGCTTCGAGCGTGCCTGGCGGGGCGTCGTCATCGTCATCGTTGGAGTCGCGTCGGGAAGGCGTGGGGATAAGGGATATGGAGAATTTGCGTCCGGACTTGAGCATCTGCGCATTGGCGATGGAGTCTTTGACGACACCTATGACGACGTGGCGGTGGATGCTGGCGAAGGCAGCCCATGGGGCACGGCTCCATCGTTTGAAGATGAAGGGGCGGCTTGTTATGGGCTGGCAGGTGGACATTTGGTGGGGTTAGTTGTTGGCTTTGAGGATGGCAGCCATCTGCTCTTGCACCTTATGAGCCTCGCGGGCGGCGGCTTCGGCGAAGTCGGTACCGTTGGAGGCGTAGATGATGGCGCGGCTGGAGTTGACGAGCAGGCCGCAATCTTTAGTCATGCCATATTTGCAGACCTCTTCGAGAGAGCCGCCTTGCGCACCGATGCCTGGGACGAGGAGGAAGCTGCTTGGGGCGACGCGGCGGATGTCTTCGAACATCTTGCCTTGCGTGGCGCCGACGACGTACATCATCTTGTCGTCGCCTGCCCATTGCTGGCTCGTGCGGATGACCTTCTCGAAGAGACGTTCGCCAGCCTTATCCTCGGTAAGCTGGAAGTCGTGGCTGCCCTTGTTGCTGGTGAGGGCGAGGAGGATGACCCATTTGCCTTCATAGCCGAGGAACGGAGTGACGCTATCTTCGCCCATGTAGGGGGCTACGGTGAGGGCGTCGACATCGAGATCCTCGAAGAAGGAGCGTGCGTACATGGCACTGGAGTTGCCGATGTCGCCACGCTTGGCGTCGGCTATGATGAAGTGCTTGGGGTAGTTCTTGCGGATGTAGGCGACGGTCTGCTCAAGGGCTTCCCATCCTTGCTTGCCGAGGCACTCGTAGAAAGCGAGGTTGGGCTTGTAGGCAACGCAGTATTGGGCTGTGGCGTCGATGATGGCTTTGTTGAAGTCGATGACGGCAGTAGGGGAGGACTGGAGGTGGGCAGGGAGCTTGCGGGTGTCGGTGTCGAGACCTACGCAGAGGAAGCTCTGACGCTCGCGGATTATGGAGATGAGTTCTTGACGGTTCATATTGTCGGGTGTTTGCTACCTTAATATTTAGAGTTCGCTCTCTTTGAGACGTTCGGCGTTCTCGGCTACGATGAGGTGGTCGATGCAGTCTTGGATGTCGCCATCCATGAAGGCGGCGAGGTTGTAGATGGTGTAGTTGATGCGGTGGTCGGTAATACGACCCTGCGGATAGTTGTAGGTACGGATCTTGGCGGAGCGGTCGCCAGTGGAGACCATGGTCTTACGGCGCTTTGCGATATCGTCGACGTACTTTTGGTGTTCCTTATCGTAGATGAAGGTGCGGAGGCGGCTGAGGGCGCGCTCCTTGTTCTTAGGCTGGTCGCGCGTCTCGGTACACTCAATGAGGATCTCCTCTACGAGACCTGTGTTGGGGTTCTTCCAGTTGTAGCGGAGGCGGACACCGGACTCGACCTTATTGACGTTCTGACCACCTGCGCCAGAGCTGCGGAAGGTGTCCCACTTAATCTCGCCCTCGTTGATCTCGACATCGAAAGGCTCAGCCTCGGGGAGGACGGCCACGGAGGCTGCAGAGGTATGGACGCGGCCTTGGGTCTCGGTGGCTGGGATGCGCTGGACGCGGTGGACGCCGGACTCGTATTTGAGAGTGCCGTAGACCTTCTCGCCGGTCACGGTGCAGATGATTTCCTTGAAGCCGCCGACGGCACCTTCGGAGCAGGAGGAGACGGTGAGGTGCCAGCCCTTCGTCTCGCAATATTTGGAGTACATGCGGAAGAGGTCGCCAGCGAAGAGAGCAGCCTCGTCGCCGCCTGCGCCGCCACGGATTTCGAGGACTGCGTTGCGGTCGTCTTCGGGGTCGGCAGGGACGAGAAGGAGCTTGATCTCCTCTTCGAGGGAGGGTATTTTCTTTTCGAGCTCGGCAGCTTCCTCACGCGCCATCTCCTTCATCTCGGGGTCGGACTCGTTGGTGAGGATGTCTTTAGCCTCGGCGAGACCGTTGAGGGCGTTGACGTATTGCTCTCGGACTTTGAGGATGTCGCCGAGGTCTTTGTATTCCTTAGAGAGTTTGACGTATCGTTTTTGGTCGGCTATGACGGAGGGGTCGGTGATGAGAGTCGAGACCTCGTCGAAGCGTGAGGCAAGACCGTCGAGGCGGTCGAGTATGCTGTTGTTCGTTGCCATTGAGTATTATTTCAGAACCTTAGAGATGAGGCGCCAAGAGGCCCATAGCCAAACGATCAGGATGATGAATTTGGCGACGAGACCGCCGTAAGTGTCGGACTCCCATTGGGTTGCGATGAGTCCGCATATGGCGATGAGGACTGCAGCGCAGACGATGATGAGGGCTGCCTTGGCTATTTTGGCGCGGGAGGAGGACATGGAGTGTTTAGTATTCGAAAGTGCCGAACTCGCTCTTGATGGTGAGCTTGTTGCCCTCTGGGCGAGGCTCTATGTGGCCGACGATTTGGGCGTCGATATTGAAAGATTTGGAAATCTCGATGACCTTCTGTGCGTCTTCGGGACGCACGTAGACTTCGAGGCGGTGACCCATGTTGAAGACCTTGTACATCTCCTTCCAATCTGTGCCGCTCTGCTCCTTGATGGTGCGGAAGAGGGGAGGGACGGGGAAGAGATTATCTTTTATGACGTGGAGGTTCTCGACGAAGTGCATGACCTTGGTTTGCGCGCCGCCGGAGCAGTGAACCATGCCGTGGATGGATGGGCGCATCTTGTCGAGAAGCTGCTTGACGACGGGAGCGTAGGTGCGCGTCGGGCTGAGTACGAGCTTGCCGGCGTTGAGAGGAGAGCCCTCGACGGGATCGGTGAGGCGGAGCGAGCCAGAATAGACGAGGTCGTCGGGTACTGCGGCGTCGAAAGTCTCGGGATATTTCTGCGCGAGGTATTTGGCGAAGACATCGTGGCGAGCTGAGGTGAGGCCGTTGCTGCCCATGCCGCCGTTGTATTCCTTCTCGTAGGTTGCCTGCCCGCAGGAAGAGAGACCGACGATGACGTCGCCAGCTGCGATGTGGGCATTGTCGATGACATCGGCGCGACGCATGCGGCAGGTGACGGTGCTGTCGACGATGATGGTGCGGACGAGGTCGCCGACATCGGCAGTCTCGCCGCCAGTGGCGTAGGCTCCGACACCCATTTCGCGGAGCTCGGCGAGAAGCTCGTCGGTGCCGTTGATGATTGCGGAGATGACCTCGCCTGGGACGAGCATCTTATTGCGCCCGATGGTGCTGGAAACGAGGATGTTGTCGACAGCTCCGACGCAGAGGAGGTCGTCGATATTCATGATGAGGGCATCTTGGGCGATACCTTTCCAGACGGAGAGGTCGCCCGTCTCGCGCCAGTAGGCGTAGGCGAGGCTGCTCTTGGTGCCAGCGCCGTCGGCGTGCATGATGTTGCACCACTCGGGGTCGCCGCCGAGGATGTCTGGGATAATCTTGCAGAAGGCGCGTGGGTAGAGACCCTTGTCGATGTTTTTGATGGCGTTGTGGACGTCCTCTTTTGCGGCGCTTACGCCGCGGAGCGTGTATCTCTCGTTAGATGAGGCCATTGGGTGGAAATGTAGGAGAGTGAAAGTTGTTGTCGGCACCGCACAGTGTGCCATGCGCGAATTTAGTGAAAATTCGGGGAATAGCCATAGCGTGAGGAGCGCAAGGGGAATGATAAAGAGCTTCGCCACAAGACCCGGCTATTGGTGCAGGGGCTTGTGGCGAAACGTCTGGATTACACTATTGACGGAAAGGTCGTTATGCTTCGGCTACGACGATATTGCGTGCCTTGACCATGTTGCGGAGCGAAGCTTCGGTCTCTGGCCATTGGCGGGTTTTGAGACCGCAGTCGGGGTTTACCCACAGGCGTTCGCGCGGGATGAGGCGGAGAGCCTTGTGGAGGAGGTTGACGATCTCGTCGACACTCGGGACGCGGGCGGAGTGGATGTCGTAGACACCAGGGCCGACCTCGTTGGGGTAGTCATATTTTACGAAGGCGTCGAGCAGCTCCATTTGTGAGCGACTGCACTCGATGGTTATGGCGTCGGCATCCATGGCGGCGATGTGGTCCATGATGCCGTTGAACTCGCTGTAACACATGTGAGTATGGATCTGTGTCTCGTTCTTTACGCTGCTGGAGGTGATGCGGAAAGAGTCGACTGCCCAGCGGTAGTAGTCGGGCTGCTTGTCTTTGCGTATCGGGCTGCCCTCGCGGAATGCCGCCTCGTCGATCTGGATAACACCGATGCCGGCTTTCTCAAGGTCGAGAACCTCGTCGCGGATGGCGAGGGCTATCTGACGGCAAGTGTCGGCGAGAGGCTGGTCGTTGCGGACGAAGCTCCACTTCTGGATTGTTACGGGACCAGTGAGCATGCCCTTCATGGGCTTAGATGTGAGACTTTGGGCGTAGGTTATCCAGTTGACGGTCATCGGGTTGGGGCGCGCGACGTCGCCGTAGATAACGGGAGGCTTGACGCAGCGAGAGCCGTAGCTCTGAACCCATCCGTTGGCGGAGAAGGCGAAACCATCGAGTTGCTCGCCGAAATATTCGACCATATCGTTGCGCTCGAACTCGCCATGGACGAGGACGTCGAGCCCGAGCTCCTCTTGGAACTTGACGAGATGGGCTATCTGGCTCTTGATGAAATTGTCGTATTGCTCGCGTGTGACCTCGCCCTTCTTGAAGCGGCTGCGCCATTGGCGAACCTCGGCGGTCTGAGGAAAGGAGCCGATGGTTGTCGTCGGGAGGAGAGGGAGGCGGAGCTTCTTGCGCTGCTCGACCGCACGCTGGGCGTAGGGGGCAGGGCGGCTGAGCATGGACGTTGATATGCTTGCGGCGCGAGCCTTGACGGCTGGCTTATGGACGAGAGGAGACGAGAGGCGGCTCTGCATATCGGCTTTGTTGGCAACGAGAGCGTCGAGCGCCTTGGCTGAAGGGTTGGCGGATGCGAGGTCGGCGAGCGTGGCTACTTCGGCGACTTTCTGCTTTGCGTATGCCATCCAACGCTTGACCTCTGCGGGGAGCGTCTTCTCGTTGGTCTCGTTGTCGAGATCTTGTGGGCTGTGGAGGAGGGAGCAGCTTGTGGAGACGATGACGCGGTCGGAGCCGAGGCGGGACTCGATATCCTTGATAACCTTGAGGCTCTTCTCGAAATCGTTTTTCCAGATATTGCGACCCTCGACGATGCCGACGCTAAGACCCGTGGTGGAAGGGAGAGCGTTGATGACGGCATCGAGCTGGTCGGGAGCGGCGACGAGGTCGACGTGGATGAAATCGGCACCGAGGGATGCGGCGAGAGGTGCATTGTCGTAGATGCCGTCGAAATATGTGGCGAGGATGACCTTCAGGCGTTTGCGGCTTGTGAGGCCATTGTAGACGTGCGAGAAGAGCTCCTTGGCTTGTTGGTCGAGGTCGGTTACGAGGAGGGGTTCGTCGATCTGGACGTATTCGGCTCCGAGGTCGGCGAGGGAGTCGAGGAGGTTGTTGTAGACGGGGATGAGCTTATCGGCGAGGGCGGAGAGTGAAGTCTCGCCGTTGCGGATTTTGCCGAGGAGGAGGAAAGTGGCGGGGCCAAGGATTACGGGTTTGGTCTTAATGCCGAGGGCGAGGGCCTCCTTATATGAATCGGCTACGAAATTGTCGAAGAGAGAGAAACTGGTGTTGGCATCGAACTCTGGGATGATGTAATGGTAGTTTGTGTCGAACCACTTTGTCATTTCCATGGCGATGACATCGACGCCGTCGGCTTGCTTGCCATGTGCCATGGCGAAGAAGAGGTCGAGCTTGTCGGCTCGGAGGGCATCATAGCGGGCAGGAATGGCGCCGAGCATAAGGCAGGTGGAGAGGACGTGGTCGTAGAGCGAGAAATCGGCGGAGGGAATGAGGTCGATGCCTTCCTTTTTCATGAGTTGCCAATTCTCTTTGCGGATTTGAGCGGCGGTCTGAAGGAGGGTGTTCCTGTCAGACGACCCTTTCCAGTAGGCTTCTACTGCGCGTTTGAGTTCGCGGTGGGCACCCATGCGCGGGTAGCCCAGGATGTTTGTGAGCATGATGTCGTTGTTAGTATTACTGTTCTATGTAATCCGAAACTAAGGTACGACATGGGGGTTGTGTGGCGATGGGCAGACGGACGTTTTGGAGTTTTATTCTTTTTAGGACGAGTCGGGAGTGTGAAAGTTCTGTGAGAGATGGTTGTGGGGGCGTGAGGGCGCAAAAAACTCGGCGCGGCTCCGTATAGATTAGAGCCGCGCCGAGGGTGTTACTGTTCTTGTTGTAGAGAGATGAGAGGCAGGTCGTTACTTGACGAGGAGCTTCTCTGTGACTTTGGAGCCGTCGCTAAGGGTGCGTACGACGATGTTGAGACCCTTCTGTGGGATTGTTGCCTTGACGCCAGCGAGGTTATAGTAGGTTGTGTTGACGACTTCGGTATCGGAAGATATAGGACGGAGGGCTGTTGAGTGGCTGATGGTCACACTCTTGACGGAGATTGAGACACCGTCTTCAAGTTTGTTACCCATGATGCGTGCCTCTTTGATGTTATTGCCGACCTCGAAGGAACCGCCAGTGCCGTTAATGTCATAAAATTTTTCAGAATTGTCATCAGTGTAAGTGACTGTGAGTTTGAATTTACCATCTGCGACTGCAGCACCGAGCTCGATTGTGATGACGGCATCCCTGTCTCCCAGAGCATTGGCACCACCGAGATATTTTGAAGGGTATGTGTTCCCGTTTACAGTAAGGTCCATGTTGTAGAACCCGAGGTTATACATGGTTTTGTAAGTAGTCTGAACGCCATCAATGGTGACGGAGTTGAGGGTTATGGTGTTGCCTTTACTGACAGCCATAAGTAAGGCTTCCTTAGCTGTGGAGGAGAAAGTGATATTGTTCTTGCCTACTTTCAGAAGGTCAGAGTACAGTTCTGTCTGGTCGTCGCAGAGCTTCCATTCGCCAGAGATTTCAGCGACATCGACGACAATTGTGTTTATTTCGGAAACGCCGTTGGCAATGTTGAGTTTTCCCCAATCGTCGGTAGCGATCATTGAAGCGTTAGGGAGGATTGTCTCATCGAAACCATAGCTCCAAGAGCCGGCGTCACCTTTGCTGGCGAGAGTGAGAGGAGTTTGTGCCATTGCGCCTCCGACACAGAGGGCGAGAGCGGAAATTAGTAAAAGTTTCTTCATGCAAACTTATTTTAGAGGTTCGGGGAAAGCGAGGGTTGGGCGGTGAGCCCTTGCCAAGCGTGGATTACATTGTGTTCGTGCCGATTAGGCTACTGTTCGTTCTGTCCGTTCGGCATGGCAAACGTAAACAATTGTTTTTTTGTGTGCAAATAAAAATGCGGGAAATAGTGAAAAAAATCTCGTGAGGGTGGATTTTTGTGCGGAGGGAATAAAAAAGAGACGCCGTGACGGGCGTCTCTGGAAAGATGTATGGGAAACGGGGGAAGATTGTTATCCGATGGCGGAAGGAGGGTAGCCGAAGGCTTTGGCGAAGCATCGGCTGAAATATTTGGGGTCGTTGAAGCCGACCTCGTAGGCCACTTGGCTGACGTTGAGGCGGTTGGCCTTGTTGGCTAAAATCTCGCGTGCGATATTGAGACGGTAGGTGCGGATGAAGTTGCCTGGGGCTTGACCCATGACGCTTTGCATCTTCTTGTGGAGCATGCTCTTGGAGCAGCCGACTTCGGAGACGATGTCGTCGATGGAGAGGTCGGGATCCTTGTAGTTGGCCTTGACGAAAGACGTGACGCGCTCGACGAACTTCTCGTCCTCGCTCTCACGCTCGATGCCGAGGTCGGCAGTGTCGAGAGTCGTGAGGAATCGGTTCTGGTTCTTCTGCTTGCTGGCGAGGATTCCCGATATGCGCGCTTTGAGCATCTCCTCGTCGAAGGGCTTATGGAGGTAGCTCTCGACGCCGATGCGGTAGCTCTCGGTCTGGTACTGCCCATCCATCTGGGCGGTGAGGATGAGGATTGGCGTGTGGCTGTAGGCGAAATCGGCTTTCACCTTACGTGCGAACTCGAGACCGTCCATGACGGGCATCATGAGGTCGGCGATGATGAAGTCGACATCGTTCTCGGCGAGTGCCGTGAGACCATCCACGCCATTCTCCGCCTCGACGACGTGGTATGTGTCTTCGAGGAAAGAGCGGATGTAGGTGCGCATGTCGGCACTATCCTCGACGACGAGGATTGTCATGCGCTCGGCTGGTTGTGCTATTGGCTCTTCGGCGTTGGCGGCGTCGGTCTGCCGTTGCGCCTCGGCTTGTGCTGGCGTGAGAGCGTCGGCGGCATCGGTAGGTCGACCTTCGGGCGTCGGGATGATGACGCGGACGGAGACGCCGCGAGTCTGGTTGTTGCGGATCTTGATCTCGCCGTCGCACTCTTGGACGATGCGGTTGACGACATAGAGACCTATGCCTGTGCTATTGACGCTGGTGAAGCGGTTTCCGTCCTTGCCTGCGGACTGGAAGAAACGGTCGAAGACCTTATCGATGCGGTCGGCAGGGATGCCTATGCCACGGTCGCGGACGCAGATGTAGGTGCGGAGCTTGCCGTCCTCGCGGAGTTGGCAGACGAAGAGGTCGATGGTCTTGCCGTCGCCGGAGTACTTGATGGCGTTGCTGAGGAGGTTGGCGAGAATCTTGGTGAGGGCGTCGGTGTCGATGCGGACGTAGGGCGTCGGGACGTGGAAGAAAGAGCGCAGCCGGATGCCTTGCTCGGCGGCGTAGGCGACATAGGGGGCGACCATGCTCGTGACGTAATCCTCGAGATTGGTGCTTACGGGGTGGATCTCCATGTTTCCCGTCTCGACCTTGCGGAAATCCATCAGCTGGTTGACTGTCTGGAGGAGGCTGTTTGCGCTGCGCTCGATGAGGTCGAGCTGCTCGGTCACCTCGGGCAGCTTGGTCAGCTGCTTGGCTCGGCGCACGGGGCCCGTTATGAGCGTCAGAGGGCTTCGGAGCTCGTGGCTTATGTTGGTGAAGAACTGGAGCTTATCGATGCTGAGACGTTGGATCTTGCTGGTCATCTCAAGGATATTCTCCTTTTGGCGTACGATGAAATCGTTCTGCTCGGTGAGCTTGGAGTTGGACTCCTCAAGTTGGGCTTTTTGCTCTTCGAGGATATGCTTTTGCACCTCGAGCTCATGAGTCCTGAGCTCGACCTCCTTGCGTAGCATCTTGCGGTTGGCCTCTATGGCCCTCATTCTGAGGCGGAAGATAAGCATGACGGCGCCGACGATGAGGATGCCCATGATGACGTAGAACCACGTCGTCTTGTAGAAATAGGGCGTCACGGTGACGTTGAGGACGCGCTCGTTTGACCATCTGCCGTTTGTGGCGACGCTTCGGATGCGGAGCTTATAGTCGCCAGCGGAGAGGTTGGTATATTGGGCGGAACGTTGCCCCTTGGCGGGCGTCACCCAATCGTCGTCGAAGCCGTCGAGGCGGTATTGGTAGCGCACGGCGGACGGGGCGGGGTAGTAGAGGGAGGAGAACTCGATGGAGAAAGACTTGTCGGCCTCGTGGATCTCGATATGCTCGGCATCCTCGATGTCGGACGAGATGATGCCGTCGGGCGATGGCGAGACGGGAGTGTTATTGACAAAGAGCCTCGTGAGGACGGGTGCGCGGCGCGACTGCGTACCGGCAGATTTGGGCGAAGGACCTATCTCGCTGAAGCCGTCGAGGTTTCCGATGAAGACATGCCCCGTTTGGCGTGACGTCCATGCGGCGTTCCAGTAGTAGCAATCGGAGAGGAGTCCGTCGGTGGTGAAGAAGCTGCTCATGGCATCCTGGTCGGCGGAGAGGAGGCTCAGCCCATTTTGCGTGCCGATCCAGATATTGCCGTCGCCATCCTCAGCGATGCTGACCGTATTATTGTTGGCGAGACCGGTCTCGGTCGTGAGGGGGTGGAACTGGGTGTCGGACGAGCTGGTGTCGGCCTCGTAGATGCCGAAACCGTTGGTCGAGATGTAGAGCCGGTTTTTAGATTGGGAGAAATAGATGAACGTGACTCGCGGATCGCCATGGACATCGGGATTGTCGAGACGATGGCAGATGAGGCGATGGGAGATTGACAGATTGCTGTTATTGAACGAGTTGAGGTCAATCTCGAATAGACCGAGCGACGTTCCGACCCAGAGCCGTCCGCGGTTGTCGATGTCGGCGCCGAGGGCACCATTCATGTCGTTGAACGTGGAGGCGGGTATTGGCTGTAGGACGCTCTCTTGGCGGATGAAGCAGATGCCGTTGATTGACGCGACCCACACGCCGTGGTTGATATTGTCGGCGATGATGGCTCCGATGAAATCGCTGTGGAGACCGTCGGATGCGCCGAAGTGGTGGATGACGGGGCGAGAGCGTCGCGACGGGTCGATGATGTCCACGCCGCCGCCCCACGTGCCGACGTAGAGCAGTCCGCGCTCATCGACCGTCATGCAGGAAACGGAATTGTGGCACAGACCGTCGGCTCGGGTGATGAGGGAGAACGACTTGGAGCCGCGGGGGCGTCGGGCGAGACCGCCCTCGACAGCGCCGACCCACAGGGTGCCGTCATGATCCTCGACTATGGAGTTGACGGGTCGGATGGTGCGGTTGGGCGAGATGGCGAGATTGGGGTTGCGACCTGCGATCTCCTCTGTCGTGACGTTGACGACATTGAGGTTGATGGGGCTGATGAGCTCGGCTCCTGCGACGTCGGTGCCTACCCATACGCCTTGGCTGGTGGGTGTCAGGCAGTTGATGAAATTGGAGCTGAGGCTCTTGCCTGGTCTGGAGTCCTCTTGCGTGATTCGCTCGAAGCTGTCGGACTCGTGGTTGTAGATGTTGAGACCCTTGAGCGTGGCGACGATGACGCGACCATCTTGGTCGGTGGCGATGTCGGTTATGCGGTCTTGCGTGAGGGTTGTGGGGTTGGCATCGTTGTGGCGGTAGATGCTCTCCTCGCCAGTCGTGAGATTGTAGCGGTAGATGCCGATATTGGTGCCCACCCACAGGAAACCGCTGCTCTCGGCTATGGACTCGACGATGGCTGCGCTATTGGTGAGGTTGGGGTGTTGGTCTTGTCGGATTGTGACCTCGCGACGCTCGGGAGAAAATTGGCAGACGTAGATGTTGGAGGCGGAGGCGGCGTAGATGCCGCGTGAGCCGCGCTCGATGCTGGTGACGACGGCAGGGAGGTCGACCTTGTCGAGAACCACGGGCGTGGCGTCGGACTCGGATGTGGGTCCGATGACGACGATGGAGTGGTGGGCGGCGAGCCATACGAGACCGTTGTTGTCGGTCGTGAGGTGGTAGATGGCGGCATCGGCGAGGGTGTCTTTGCCTACGACGAGGGGGAAGGAGGTCATCTGCTCGGAGCGGGTGTCGAAGATGGAGACTCCGCAGTCGGTGCCGATCCACAGTTTGCCGTCGTTGGCGAGCGTGAGGGAGTGGACGAAATTGCTGCGTAGGGCGGGCGTGTTGGCCACGTTGAACTCTCGGAAGGAGTAGCCGTCATAGCGCACGAGGCCGTTGCCCCCCATGGCGAACCATGTGAAGCCCTTGTCGTCCAGGCACACGTTGTCGACGAGATTGCCCGGGAGACCGTCGGACATGCCGACGTGGCGCACGATGTGGTGATCCCAAAAATCGTTGGCCGCCATGACCACCGTAGAGGAACAGAGTAGGGTCAGGATGACGGTCAAGATGCGGAACATGGTGTGTTTCATGCAGTTGGAGGAAAAGATAGCCATGGACTGTCTTAAAAGTGTAAACTGGGGAAAGTGGCACAAAAGTACCTTGAAATTAGTAAATGTTGACGAAAATTTCAAATTTATACGACTATCTTTGTTTAACACAATAAATTACGAAATGAAAACCGACGCGCAAAAGAGCAAAAGAAAGATATTCACCCTAACAGCAATACTCGCAACGGCGGCCCTCGTCTGCTCATGTGGAGGCGGCAGCAAACCCCTGCCACAAGGTCAGGCAGACGTACCTGCGGAGCTTCCAAAAGTCACATTCTCAGCCGATTCCGCCTACTCGTACGTAGCAGCCCAGGCGGCATTCGGACCTCGAGTGCCAGAGACCGAGGCGCATGCCAAATGCGTGGACTACCTTGCAGGCAAACTTAGGCAATTTGGAGCGGAAGTGACTGTGCAAGAGGCGGAAGGAACAGACTATGAGGGACGACCATTGAGGGTGAGGAACATCGTCGGCACGTATAGGGCAGACCGCGTCAAGAGAGTGCTGCTCTGCGCGCATTACGACAGTCGCCCATGGGCAGACCATGACGAGAACAAATCGTTGAGAGACAAGCCAATAAGTGGGGCGAACGATGGAGCTTCGGGCGTCGGCGTATTGCTCGAGATAGCGCGACAATTGCAGGCTAAGGCTCCGACGGTGGGCGTAGACATCATATTTTTCGACGCTGAAGATGGCGGCACGCCCGACCATAAGCCGGTTGACGAGTATCGTCAGGACACGTGGTGCATCGGCAGCCAGCTGTGGGCGGAAGGACCTGGTCGCGACGCCGCTCACAGGTTTGGCATCTTACTCGACATGGTTGGCGACTCAAGTGCCGTCTTCCCGATAGAGCAATTCTCGAAACGCAAGGCACCCGAGGTGGTCGACAAAATATGGACCATTGCGGAGCGCATGGGGCATGGCGACATCTTCACGCGCGCCGAGGGAAGCTACGTCACCGACGACCATTATTATCTGAACAAGTTGACCAACGTCCCGACCGTCGACGTGATCCATTATGATGACGGATTTTGCAAGACGTGGCATACGCAGGACGACACGATAGAACACATCAGCTCGGCGACGCTTGGCGCAGTGGGCGAAGTCGTATTGACAGTGGTATATGCTGAGCGATGAGCGCAGGCGACAGGAATAGAGAGGCTTACCGGGAATTGTGCCGTCGGGAGGGAGAGAGAATCCCCCTGATGGCCCGAGCATGGTGGATAGAGGCTGTCAGCGCATCGGCTGGCAAAGAGTGGGGAGCCGTGGTGGCGGAAGACGCTGACGGAAAGATTGTTGCCGCCATGCCATACCAGATGACGAGAAAATGGGGATTGGGGTTCATGCTGATGCCGCAGCTTACGCAGCAGAGCAACGTCTGGACCGCCAGCGGAACGGACCGAAAAGAGGGAATAGCGAAAATCGTGAGACGTTTGAAAGAGACGTGCAAAGAAGAGAGGGTGGTGATGGTGCAGATGGCGGCGAGGATGGAAGACGAAGAAGCGGAAATATTTGAGAAAGAGGGATTTAAAGGGAGATGGAGGGTCAGTTACAGATTGCAGGACCTGAGCGATATGGAGCTCGTCGAGAAAAGATTCGCCAACGACAAGAGGCACAAAATAAAGAGGGCGGAACGGATAGGAATGGAATTGGACACGACAATCGGGGCGGAAGACTTTTACGGACTTGCCGAGCGACACTATGGGCAGCGCGGCGAAGCTATGATGTATAGTCGCAAGATGTTGTCCGCCTTGTATGACGCGGGAAAGGAGAATGGATGTTGCCAAATGTTTGGCGCGCGTGAGAAAGCGACGGGGAGGTTGGCTGCCGCCATCGTGATAGTGGCTGACGAGAGAGTGGCGTATTACCTTGCGACGGCATTTGCGCCAGAGAACGCCAAAGACGGCGCGTTGGAATGGTTGACAAGAGAGAGCATCAGATGGGCGGCGAAGAGGGGATTGGTATTCGACTTTGAAGGGTCGGAAGAGGAGAGAATAGCATTGGCATTCAGACACTACGGAGCCGAAGAGACGAGATATTGGAGTGGCGAATGGTATGCCAATAAGATAATAGAAACGGTCGTCGGACTGAAGAAGAGAAAACGCAGAAGAAAGTAATACAGCGACATAAAGCGCAAAACACCGTGACTGATTGAAACCATTTTTCTTATTTTCGCATATAGACAAGAAATAAATAACACCAACAAAGATGGAAGCCAATAAGACACAAGAATTTGAATATACCGTAGAGTCTAACCTTTTGGCAAACGCCATGGGTAGTGGCGACATGCCAGTGCTTGCAACGCCCGCCATGGTGGCGATGATGGAGAACGCGAGCATGAGGCTCGTAGCCCCTGAATTGCAGGAAGGCGAGACGACCGTAGGCTCGATGATCAGCACGAGCCACTTGAAGCCGTCGGCCGAGGGAGCAAAAATCGTGGTAAGCGCGACGTTGACGGAGGTTGACGGACGCAAGTTGACCTTCAAAGTCGTGGCCAAAGATGGCGAGACTGTCATTGGCGAGGCAGACCACATCCGCTACATCGTGGGTCGCGAGAGATTCTTGAGCAAAGTATATCCGGGCAAATAGCTGGAGATGAGAGCGGTAGTCGCATTGATAATGACGCTTGTGGCTTGCGTGTCGTGCGTCAGCTGTGGCACGCAAGCCGAGGCGAAGAACATAGCGGCGTCGGAGATCGTCAAGAAACTCGGGCGTGGCGAGAGCGTCATCGTCAATGGTGCGCACATAACTGGCGACCTCAACCTGGCGGAGGCTGGCAAAGGGCTGAAAGTGATGCCCTTGGCTCATGCGACGATAGAGGGCGAGGTGGCGTTTATCAATTGCGTCTTCGAGGGGCGCGTCTCCATGAGCGAGGAGCGTGAGAGTGGGCGACAGATTGTGCCCGTAGAGTTCTTGCGCGACGTGTCGTTTGTGGGTTGCAGCTTCTTGGGCGACGCCGATTTCAGCCAAGCGAGATGCCGCGGTCGGTTGACAGCCGAGCGTTGCACATTTAGGGAGACAGTGAACATGGACGGCGCGAGATTTGACGGAGGTGCGGTATTGAAAAAGACGGAAATATGGGGACGATGGTCGGCTTGCGCGACGATATTTGGGCATGGAAGCAGCATGATGGGGATGGCGTGTAGGCAAGAGGTGATGATGCAAAGGGCTAAGTTTGAGGGTGGTATCGTGATGGCCGACTCGGAGCTTGGGCATTATACCGAGCTGTCGGGCGCGTGGTCGTCGGGCGATATGAGCCTCGCAAATTGCCAAGTTGCAGGGCGATTGGAGATGAGGAACGCATTGATTGGTGGAGGGATGAGCCTGTCGAACGCCCAATTTGGCGGGAAAGTGACGATGGATGGCGTTGTCGTCCTCGGAAAAATAGAGACGCGCGGAGCACAATTCAAAAACGGCACTGACGTGAGCGATTGCACATTCAAACTAAACTAAAAACCAGATACTAAGTGAAAAAGCCACAATTATTTAGAGCCACAGCTGCAGCCATATCGTTGGCAGCCAGCGTCTCATTGACATCGTGCGAGGGCGACGTCCTAAGCACGATAATCGACGTCCTTGACTACCTGACGACCGACGACGGCACGACCATCGAGGCCGACGGAAAGGGACTTGGATGGTTGGAGAACGACGAGGACACGTCGACCATCGAAGACGATATCCAGATCAACACGACCGACGACAGCGAGGTTGGCGCATCCCTGCCGAGCAAAGTCGACTTGACGCGCTACCTGCCGCCCATCGGCAACCAAGGCAACTTCGGAACCTGCGTGGCATGGGCTACGGCTTATAACTGCCGCACGTGGCTCAACGCTCAAGCTAACGGATTGTCGAAGAGCGAGTTGAGCTACGCAAAGAACGTCTTCAGCCCTGCCGACATGTTCAAGGCCATCCCCAGCAGCCAAAAGGGCACGGGATGTTCTGGCACGAGTTTCCAGCCTGCTTTTGACAAGATGGTGACCCGCGGCGTGGCGACATGGCAGGCGTCGCCATACATTACAAGCTCGTCGGAGTGCGACTGCTCGAATACCAGTAGCGAGAATAGCGACGCTGCGAAATATAAAATCAAGTCATACCGCGAGATAGACATCCACACCGTCAAAACGGTAAAACGCTATCTGTATGAGGGTCACCCTGTTGTCTTCGGAGCTAAGCTTGGCGACAACTTCATGGCGTGCAACAGCTCGAGCGTCATATATTCCAACGGAACGTTCAACAATACGGGCATGCACGCTTACCACGCCATGATGATCGTCGGCTATGACGACAGTAAGGGCAGCAATGGGGCGTTCAGGATTGTCAACTCTTGGGATACGACGTGGGGCGATAGCGGCTACGCGTGGATTGACTGCAACTTCTTGTGTAGCGAGTCGTTCGCCTATGCCGGCTTCGTGGCGTACCTCGACGGCGACGACCAGACATCGTATGGCAGCGAGTCGTCGAACGTTGACCTCCAGCCATATAAGGTTACCGACACCGACGACGAGACCGACAGCGACCCTACGTGGCGCACCTTGGTCTACGACGTTTGCAACGCAGGCAGCGGCACCGTAAAATCCTCATCGTCATGGGGTAACGCCTACTTGCTCTACGACGCTTATAACGCCAACAACTACACCATCGTGCTCATCGACATCTATTCCGACGCCTTCGACCTTGAGAAGGGCGAGATGAACGGCGCATGGGACGAGAATGAGGCAAAAGCCGCGCTCGGGCTTACGGCGCAGGGCTACTCGCTGACGAATATCGACATCCCCGGCAACTCGTCGGTCGCCAGCACCGTCGAGGGCGAGGATTGCTACTTCTCGTGGACGTATAAGATGCCCGACGTGACGGGAAAATACTATCTCGTGCTTATTGCCGACGCTTTCGGGTCGGTCGAGGAGAGCGACGAGACGAACAACTACTACTTCCTCACCGCTGCCGACGGTGGACCTCTGACCGTGACCAATGGCGTCATAAGCGACGAGATTGGCAACAACAAGGCACTCTCCATGCCCAAGCGTGCGCAGAACGCCCATTTCGCCGAGCAGACGGCCGTCAACGCCACGGCGCCCAACACATATTCGCCTGCTGAGATATCCGCCCTGCTCAACGACGCTCGAAAGAGTGGCGAGTTGCGCAACAAGGCACTCGAATGGACAAGGTCGGCAAACTCGCAACTTGCCCGCCCACGCAAGATTATGAAACTAAACAAATAACATGAAAAGCAAGATATTCAAGACATTAGGCGCAGCTGCTGTGGCACTCGTCGTATGCCTCAGCGTCAGCTCGTGCGCCGAGTTGCTCTCAATGTCGTCATCATCCTCCTCGTCGTCCACACAGAAGCAGAGGCAGACGACCACTACGACGACCACAACCACTTCCACGACAACCGACAGCAGCCAAAGCCAGAAGTCGAGCGCGGGGCGCGCCACGACGAGCGGCAGCACGTCAAAGGGGCGAACGACGGTTAAGAAATAGCGTGGTGGTAGACGCATTGTGCATATTTATACCGAAATAATGCATAATGCTGCATAAAAATAACTACAGCCCCATTTGTCGTCGGATAAGTATTACACGTAAATACGCGACAGCACCCCTTTTAGGATTGGGGGCTGCCGCGTATTTTCATACAATTTGTTTAACTTTACCCTCGATATGTCTATCGTCATCAGCAACATAACCAAAAGCTACGGAAGCCAGCTGGCTCTCGATGGTGTTTCGGCATGCATTGAGGAGGGTCAGGTCGTCGGTCTTTTAGGTCCGAACGGCGCCGGGAAGTCGACGCTCATGAAGATTGTGACTGGCTATGTGCGACCCGACAGTGGCAACGTCAGCGTGTGCGGCATGGACATAAACAGCGAGCCTATGGCCGTTCGCCGTCTGATAGGCTACCTCCCGGAACACAACCCCCTCTACCTGGACATGTACGTCAAGGAGTACCTGACGATGGTGGCGGGCATGTACGGAGCGTCGGACAAGGCGTCGCGCGTCGGGGAGCTTGTCGAGATGACGGGTCTCACGCCAGAGGCACACAAGCCGATAGGGGCATTGTCGAAGGGCTATCGGCAGCGCGTCGGAATTGCCCAAGCCCTCATAGGCGACCCTAAAGTCGTCATCCTCGACGAGCCGACGACGGGTCTCGACCCTAACCAGATTGTCGAGGTCCGCGAGCTGATACGCAGCCTTGCGAAAGACAGGACGGTGGTGTTGTCGACGCACATCATGCAGGAGGTCGAGGCCGTTTGCGACCACATCATCATCATCGACCGCGGACACGTCAAGGCGCGCGGCAGCGTCGATGAGGTTCTGAGCATGGCGCGTGGCGGGCAGTCGGTTGACGTGGAGTTTGCGGCCGACGTCGACGCCGAGACCCTCGCCCATGAGCTCAAAGCGTCGGTCACCGTCACGGGACCAAGGAGGTTCCGACTGACGGCACCATCGGACGACGACGACTTGCGCCTCACGGCATTCAGATATGCCGTAAGACATGACAACGCGATACTTCGCCTCGTGGCGGCGACAGAAGATATAGAGGACGTCTTCCACAAGTTGACGGCTCACTGAAGAAACCAAAGACAAAAAACTCAAAAACGAACTAACGATATGGCAGACAAATTGATCGTGAATGAACTTGACAACGTGACTGTCCGCTTCTCCGGCGACTCTGGAGACGGCATGCAGTTGGCAGGCAACATCTTCTCAACAGTGTCGGCTACCGTGGGCAACAGCATCAGCACGTTCCCCGACTACCCGGCCGACATCCGCGCGCCGCAAGGCTCACTGACTGGTGTGTCTGGCTTCCAGGTCCACATTGGCGCCAGCGTCGTCTACACCCCAGGTGACAAGTGCGACGTCCTCGTAGCCATGAACGCCGCGGCTCTGAAGACCCAGTACCGCTACGCCAAGCCCGACGCCACGATCATCATCGACACCGACGCCTTCCGCGAGAGCGACCTCAAGAAAGCCGCCTTCGAGATGCAAGACCCTCTGGCGGAGATGGGCATCGACCCGGACCGCGTCATCGCCTGCCCTATCACCCAGATGGTCAAGGATTGCCTGGCCGACTCGGGCATGGATGTCAAGAGCATCGTCAAGTGCCGCAACATGTTTGCCCTCGGCCTCGTCTGCTGGCTCTTCAGCCGCGACCTGGACATCGCATATAACTTCCTCCGCGAGAAATTTGCCAAGAAGCCCGGCGTCGCCGATGCCAACATCAAGGTCATCCAGGCTGGCTACGACTATGGTCACAATACCCACAGCTCGGCTGCCAACGTCTACCGCGTCGAGAGCAAGGTGAAGACCCCAGGTCGCTACATGGACATCACGGGCAACAAGGCAACGGCCTATGGCCTCATCGCCGCAGCCGAGAAGGCTGGTCTCCGCCTCTTCCTCGGCTCTTACCCCATAACCCCGGCTACCGACATCCTCCACGAGCTTTCTAAGCATAAGTCGTTGGGCGTCATCACCGTACAGTGTGAGGACGAGCTTGCGGGTTGCTCCTCGGCACTCGGTGCGTCTTTCGCTGGTGCACTTGGCGTCACCTCGACATCCGGTCCTGGCGTCTGCCTCAAGAGCGAGGCCATGAACCTTGCAGTCATCCTTGAGCTCCCGCTCGTCGTCGTCGACGTGCAGCGAGGCGGTCCTGCCACGGGTCTTCCTACCAAGAGTGAGCAGACCGATCTTCTGCAGGTTCTCTTCGGTCGTAACGGCGAGAGCCCCATGCCCGTCGTGGCGGCAACATCGCCTGTCGATTGCTTCGACGCCGCATATCAGGCTTGCAAGATTGCCCTTGAGCATATGACCCCCGTCGTCCTCTTGACCGACGCTTTCGTGGCCAACGGCTCTGGCGCATTCCGTCTGCCCGAGCTCGACAAGTTCCCTGCCATCAAGCCTCCCTACGTGCCCGAGGAGCTGAAAGGCAAATGGACTCCCTACATGCGCAATGAGGAGAACGACGTCCGCTATTGGGCCGTCCCTGGTCGCGAGGGCTTCCAGCACATCCTTGGTGGTCTCGAGAAAGACAACAAGACGGGCGCCATATCTACCAACCCTGAGAACCATGACCTCATGTGCCGCCTCCGTCAAGCCAAGATCGACAAGATTGAGGTTCCCGACGTCGAGGTTCTTGGCGACAAGGACGATGCCGACCTGCTCATCGTGGGCTTCGGCGGAACTTACGGACACCTGCATGCCGCCATGGACGAGATGAGAGCCAAGGGCGAGAAAGTTGCATTGGCGCACTTCAAGTTCATCAACCCTCTGCCTGCCAACACCGCCGAGGTCATGAAGAAATACAAGAAAGTCGTCGTGGCCGAGCAGAACCTTGGTCAGTTCGCCGCCTTCCTGCGCATGAAGGTCGATTGCTTCGCCCCCTACCAGTTCAACCAAGTCAAGGGTCAGCCCTTCGTCGTCAACGAACTTGTCGAGGCATTCGAGAAAATCATCAAGGGTTAGGGAATTTCAACATCAAGCACTAAAGAAACATCATGAGCGATTTCAGCATAAACGACTATAAGAAAGGCCAACCCCGCTGGTGCCCAGGCTGTGGCGACCACTTCTTCCTGGCCTCACTCCATAAGGCCATGGCCGAGCTCGGCGTGGCTCCTTGGGACACTGCCGTCATCTCCGGCATCGGCTGCTCCAGCCGCCTGCCCCACTACATGGCCACCTATGGCATGAACACCATCCACGGCCGCGCGGCAGCCATTGCCACAGGCACCAAGGTCGCCAACCCCAACCTCACCGTCTGGCAGGTCTCGGGCGACGGCGACGGTCTCGCCATCGGCGGCAACCACTTCATCCATGCCAACAGGCGCAATATCGACCTCAACATGATATTGCTCAACAACCGCATCTACGGTCTCACCAAGGGACAGTATAGCCCGACGTCGCCACGCGGTTTCGTCTCCAAGTCGTCGCCCTACGGCACCGTCGAGGATCCGTTCCGCCCGGCTGAGCTCTGCTTCGGAGCCCGCGGTCACTTCTTCGCCCGCGCCGTGGCCACCGATGCCGCCGGCACGGTCAACATCCTCAAGGCAGCCTATCAGCACAAGGGCGCGTCGGTCTGCGAGATTCTCCAGAACTGCGTCATCTTCAATAACGGCACTCACGATTCCGTCTATAGCTCAGAGGGTCGTAAGCTGAACGCCATCTACGTCGAGCACGGCAAGCCGCTGGTCTTCGGCAAGGACAATGAGTTCGGTCTCGTCCAGGAAGGCTTCGGCCTCAAGGTCGTAAAGATCGGCGAGAACGGCGTCACCATCGACGACATCCTCGTCCATGACGCTCATTGCCAGGATAATACGCTCCAGCTGAAGCTCGCCCTCATGGAGGGCCCCGACTTCCCTATCGCGTTGGGCGTTATCCGCGACGTCGAGGCTCCTACCTACAACGATGCCGTCTGGGCGCAGCTCGATGAGGTATCCGAGAAGAAGAAGTATCATAACTTCGCCGAACTCCTCGAGACGAACGACATCTGGGAGGTGAAATAATATTGCCCAAGAACCTTATGGGGGCTGGCGACACGTCTCGTCAGCCCTCTTTTTTTGTTCATTTTTTCGTAGATGCTATGGCTCCGTTTGTTTTATAAAGCTGTCGATATGCATAGGAACTATGCATTATTTATACTCGATCAGCAAAAAGCTACATTGTGTGACGTTTTTTTGTACTATATTCGCAAAGTCTGAGGGAATGCTTTTACACTTATCAACGAACGCAAACACAACGCACCGCACGGAACATCCTCGCAGACAGGAACGTACAAAATCAACGATGAATTTATACCTCAGCCTATACAATTACGTCAACATTGCCGTTGTTGGCGTTCTTTTCGCACTTGAAATGGTGCTTATGTTACAGCATGTGCGCAGAGACAATGAATTGGTCCGCTATCGTCGGTCAAGGAATTGCCTCATGGGCGTGTTCGCCCTTATCGGCTCCGACCTCATATTCTCGCTCGTTGCCAACAACTTGCCTGTCAGCGACTTTGTCGATACGGCAATCGACGTGCTTTTCTATACCCCTGTCGCAATTCTGTTCGCATGGATGTGCAGCTGGCTTGTCGACGAGAGTTCCGACTACCGACTGAAGATTGTCCGCGACGTCGTGATATGGCTCATGACCCTCGCCGCATTGGTTGTAGCCGTGAACCTGCCCGACGTTCAAGTGTCTAAATACCTGCTATGGGGCGTCCTCGTTTTCTGGTTCTTTTTCATCTGCAACTTCGCACGTAGAATCTTTATCTGTTTCAGGAAGGCAAGGAAAAGGATTGAGAACTACTATTCTGACGATGTCGTGGTGGGTCTCAACAGCTTGAGCCGCGGCGTGCTGACGTTTGTCACCTTTGGTATGGTGAGCCCGTTTTTTGCGGTGATGTCTCCTGAAATCAATACTTTCTACCTCGTCTGGGGATGTGTGGTCTACATCATCCTTTGCGTGACGCTGCTCAACTATTATGACACTTTCGAGATGATTGACAGGGTCATACATCCCAAGGAGAGCTTCGATGCCGAAGTCTTGTCGAAAGATGAGATGACGCAGGTGCGTTGGCTCATGAAGGGGTGGGAGGAGAAACTCAACTTCCGCAAGCGAGGCATCACCATCAACGACTTGGCTGCCGACATCAAGCGCAAAGTGCCAGAGGTCGCTGCCGTCATCGAGGCATCGGAAGACAAATCGTTCCACGCCTATATCGACCGTCTGAGAGTCTACGACGCCCAGACGCTCCTTGTCCACTATCCAAACGAGTCAATGGCCCAGATCGCCGACCGAGTAGGCTACCGAAACGAGGAGGAGCTGACCCTCTATTTCAAGAAGGTGACTAACGTTACGCCAGCCGACTGGCGCTCGGGCGTCCTTAAGCTCATGGAATGAGCATTTTGAACATCCGTCCCGAGGGACTGGGGCTTCCTGCGGCAGAGATTGCCGACAAGGTCAACGAGTCGCTCGAAAGAAATTCCCAACTTGTTATTACTGCGCCACCCGGCGCCGGCAAGTCCACACTGCTGCCGCTGACCATCCTTAGGAGCCTTCCCGAGGATGGCGGTTCTGTTGTCATGCTTGAGCCTCGCCGCCTCGCCGCACGCCAGATAGCCGAGCGAATGGCGCAGCTCGTCGATGAGGAAGTCGGGCAGACGGTGGGCTACACCGTGCGCTTCGACAGCCGACGCGGCGAGAAGACGCGCATTGAGGTCGTCACCGAAGGAATCCTCACCCGACGCCTCGTGGCCGACCCGACGCTCGAAGGCGTGAGTGTCGTCATCTTCGACGAGTTCCACGAGCGCAGCATATTTGCCGACGTTGCCCTGGCCTTGGCTCGGGAGGCGCAACAAGTCTTGCGCCCCGACCTCAAGATCGTCATCATGTCCGCCACCATCGATGCGACGGCAATATGCAAGATGCTCGACGCCCCTCTCATCGAGAGCCGAGGACGGATGTTCCCCGTCGACGTGAGGCGAGGCGACGAGTGCGACGCTTTCTCTTGTCCCGAGGTCGTGGCCGCCACCGTGCGTCAAGCCCATCAAGACAATGAGGGCGACATACTCGCCTTCCTGCCCGGCGAGGCGGAGATACGCCGCGCGGCGTCACTCCTCGAAGGGAGGCTTGGCTCCACACGCGTCATGCCCCTCTACGGCATGCTCTCACAAGCCGAGCAACGTCGCGCCATTGCGCCCAGCAGGGTGGGGGAGCGCAAGGTCGTCCTCGCGACACCGATAGCCGAGACGTCGCTCACCATTGAGGGCGTCCGCGTCGTTGTCGATTCGGGTCTCTGCCGCCAAATGGTCTTCGACCCGCAAAGTGGGCTCAGCCACCTCGAGACGGTGCGCATCTCGATGGATATGGCCGACCAACGAACCGGACGCGCCGGACGTGTGGCGTCAGGCGTATGCTACCGCCTATGGAGTCTCGCCACCGAGCACCGCATGGCTTCCATGCGCAAGCCCGAGATTGAGACCGCCGATCTTGCGCCCATGACCCTCGACATAACCGCATGGGGCGAGTGCGACCCTATGAGGCTAACGTGGCTCACCCCTCCGCCATCAAGCCACATCGCCCAGGCCAAGAACCTGCTCCTCATGCTCGACGCCATAGATGCCGAGAGCCGACTGACAGCCCATGGGCGAGAACTTGCCAAGATGCCATGCCACCCGCGCATAGCGCAGATGATGACCGTCGCCGAGACGCGCGAATTGCGCTGCTTGGCTGCCGACTTGGCTGCGCTGATGGAAGAGAAAGACCCCATGGCGCGTGAAGAGAACGTAGGGGCGGACATCAGTCTTCGTGTCGAGACTCTGCGCCACTTCCGCAGCCACAAGAACGGAGGCGGCAAGGCGTGGGACAGGATTGCCAGAATAGCCGAACAATATAGAAGGATTTGCCACGAGGGCGATGCCGACAATGGCCCGTTCTCCCCGACCGACGCGGGAATGCTGCTCGCTGCGGCATATCCCGAGAGGATAGCCTCGGCGCGCGATGGTCGCCACGGGCTCTTCATGCTCTCCAGTGGCGATATGGCGCAATTGCCTAAGAATGACGACCTCGCAGCAGAGCCATGGATCGTGGCTGCCAATGTGAACGCCAAGGAGGGCGTCGGCAGAATTTTCCTCGGCGCACCCGTCGATCCGCAAGACTTGCAACACATGGTGCGCCAGCGCGACGTCGTGGCGTGGGACATGAAGCGTGGCGAGGCCGTGGCGCGCCGAGAGTTCCGTATCGGAGGGCTCGTCCTCGGCTCCAAAACCATAAAAGAGCAAAACCGCGACCTCATAGTCGACGCCATCTGCCAAGCTGCGCGCAAGGATGGCGAGCGTATGTTGGATTTCAACGACGATGTCGCGGCATATCAGCAGCGCGTGAAGACGGTCGCAGAGTGGCATCCCGAGATGGAGCTGCCCGACGTCTCGACGCCAGCCGTCCTCGACCGCGCCCCAGATTGGCTGCCCATGTTCCTCGGGCGCGCCACGACGGTTGCCGAGATGAAGAAGATCGACATCCTGCCTGCTGTGCAATCCATGCTCTCTTACGAGCAGCAGCAGGCGGTAGACCGTCTCGCTCCCGAGCGCATCGAGGTCCCGACGGGCAGCAAAATCCGTGTCGAATATCGTCAGGCGGCCGAGGCTCCCGTCCTTAGGGTGCGCCTTCAGGAAGTTTTCGGCATGGCGCACACTCCGCGGGTCGATGGCGGCAAGCGTCCCGTCCTCATGGAGCTTCTGTCGCCAGGCTACAAGCCCGTCCAGCTGACCCAAGATCTTGAGAGTTTTTGGCAAAACACGTATTTCGAGGTTCGCAAAGAGCTGAAACGCCGATACCCCAAACACTCATGGCCCGACGACCCTATGGAAGCCGAGGCCGTGCGCGGTGTCAAGAGGAAACAATAGACTGCGTCATTTTACCAAATCTTCTTACGCCATATTTACGTAACTTCGCAACGTTAATAACATTAAGCCCCTTACCACAGTGGAAAAGACAAGCTACGCCATTGGCATGAACATTGGCGCCAACCTGCTCCAGAGCGGAGCCAAGAACATCGATAGCGAGGCTCTCGCCCGCGGTCTCAACGACGTCCTCAAAGGCAACAAGACCGAGATTGAGCCCAGAGAGGCTGGCAGCATCCTCAACAAGTACTTCGCCGAGCTCGAAGAGGCCAAGAGCCAAGAGGCCATCGCCGACGGCGCCGCTTTCCTTGCTGCCAATGGTCAGCGCAGCGAGGTGACGACACTCCCCAGCGGTCTCCAATACGAGGTCATCAAGATGGGCGACGGTCAGAAGCCTAAGGCCACCGACACCGTCCGCTGCCACTACAAGGGCACTCTCATCGACGGCACCGAGTTCGACTCCTCCATCCGCCGCGGTCAGCCTGCCGACTTCCCCGTCAATGGCGTCATCGCTGGCTGGGTCGAGGCTCTCCAGCTCATGCCCGTAGGCTCCAAGTGGAAGCTCTTCATCCCCTACAACCTCGGCTACGGCGCACAAGGCGCCGGTCAGAGCATCCCTCCCTACGCTGCTCTCATCTTCGAGGTCGAGCTTCTCGACATCCTCTAAATCGATTATAACACACAAACTATAACAATGAAGAAATTAATCTTAGCTATGGGCGCCCTCGTCGCGCTCACCAGCTCATGCAACGGCGGCGTAAGCCCCAAAGCAGATCTCAAGAATGCTCAAGACTCCATCAGCTACGCTCTCGGCGTCGTCGTCGGCAACTCTATGGCTCAGCAGCTCAAGCAGATGCCTTTCGACACCATCGATGTCAAGGCCTACGCTGGTGCGCTCGCCAATAGCAAGCCTTCCGAGAAGTACCTTGAGTACATCCAATCGCAGCTCGACACCATCTACTCCGACCTCTTCATGGCTGGCTGCCGTGCGCAACTCGCTCTCGGTCAGGCTGCTCTGACCCCCGAGCTCGCAGAGGGCATCCTCAACAACAAGGCCGCTGCAACCCGCATGGCAAAGCAGAAAGAGCGCGACGAGCTCGCTGCTAAGAACCTCGCCGAGGGTCGCTCCTTCCTCGATAGCAACATCAAGAACGAGGGCGTCGACAGCACCGCTACCGGTCTCCAGTACAAGGTCATCGTCATGGGCAAGGGCCCGAAGCCTAACATTAGCGACCGCGTAAAGGTCAACTACCGTGGCACCCTCATCGACGGCACCGAGTTCGACGCCTCTAAGGATGAGCCTTTAACCCTCTCTCTCAATGGCGTCATCGCCGGCTGGAAAGAGGCTCTCCAGATGATGCCTGTCGGTTCCAAGTGGCAGATCTACGTCCCCTCCGATCTCGCTTACGGCAAGCGCGGCGGTGGCGAGAAGATTGGTCCTAACGCAACCCTCATCTTCGACATCGAGCTTGTCGAGATCGTGAAGTAATCACGCTCTACAAGACATTCATAGCGTCCCTGCCGGGCTTTGCCCTGGCGGGGACGTTTTCGATTGTCACAATAAACGCTAACTTTGTAATAGTTCTTTTTAAGAAAATACTGCAACTCCGATGACGTCTTCCGTCAACATAAATATCTGACCCACATGAACATCGCACTTCTCACGGCAGGCGGCACTGGCAACCGCATGGGGCAAGACATCCCGAAACAGTTCATGTTCGTCGAGGGCGCGCCAATCATCATCCATACCATGAGCGCGTTCCAGCGGCATCCCGATGTCGACGGAATAGCTGTCGTCTGCCTCGAAGGTTGGGAGACAATCTTGACCTCCTACGCCAACCAGTTCAATATCACCAAGTTCAAGTGGACGTTCAAGGGCGGCAAGTCGGGCATGGAGTCCATCCACAACGGCATCTATGGCCTGCGCGAAAAAGGAATGCCCGACGACTCCATCGTCATCATCCACGACGGCGTCCGACCTCTCGTCTCCCAAGACATCATCTCCTCCAGCATCGCCACTTGCAAGGCCTTTGGCAATGCCATAGCGGGAATCCAATGCCGCGAGGCGATTCTCGAGACCCCCGATGGCGTCACGTCAAACCATAGCGTCCCACGCGACTCCCTCATCCGCACACAGACGCCCCATACATTCTTCCTCGGCGACATCATCGCCGCCCACGAGGAGGCCAAAGCCAAGGGCATCACAAATTCCGTGGCCTCATGCACGCTCCTCGCCGAACTTGGCGGACGGACCATGCACCTGACCCCTGGCTCCGAGAAAAACATCAAGGTCACGACAGTCGAGGACATCGAGATCATGAAAGCCCTCCTCCACGTGACCAAAGAGTCTTGGCTCAAATGACCTCCTACGCCCAAGATATCCAACGTGCCGCCCTCGCCGACGTGCCATGGGGCAAGCTCGACGGCTGCAATATCCTCATTACGGGAGCAACGGGGCTTATCGGCTCATGCCTTGTCGACGTCCTTATGGCGCATGACGATGCTACGTTCCACGTCTACGCCGCAGGGCGAAGCGAGCAACGTGCGCAGGCGCGTTTCTCCGCCCACCTCTCCAACCCCCGTTTCCATTTCCTTCGCTACGACGTTACCGAACCTGTGGCATCCGACGTCCCATTCCATTTCATCGTCCATGCCGCGAGTGGTGCCGCCCCGCAAGCTTTTGCCCACACGCCCGTCGAGGTCATGAAGTCCAATATCATTGGGACTCTCAACCTCCTGGATTATGGTCTCGCCCACGGTCTCCGTCGCCTCCTCTACGTCTCGTCCGGCGAGGTCTATGGCCAATGCTCCGCTCCCGAGATTTCAGAGCGCGACAGCGGCTATGTCGACCCGACAAAGCCGCGCAGCTGCTATCCCTCTTCCAAACGAGCCGCCGAGACCCTGTGCGCCTCTTTTGCCGACGAGTATGGTGCCGATGTCGTCATCGCCCGTCCTGCGCATATCTACGGTCCCCACTTCACCGAGTCCGACAATCGCGTCTATGCCCAGTTCATCCGTAACGTCTTGCGTGGCGAGGACATTGTCATGAAAAGCGATGGCTCGCAATTGCGCTCTTGGTGCTATGTCGTCGATTGCGCCACGGCCATCCTCCATATTCTCCTCCAAGGTGCCAAAGGCGAAGCCTATAACATATCCGACAATTCGTCAGCCGTGTCAATCAAGCAGTTGGCTGAGATGGTTGCCGAGATCGGAGGGTGCAATGTCGTCATGGATATCCCGAAAGACGATGAGAAGAAGGGCTATAACCCAGTGACGCGCTCCGTTTTCCTCACCGACAAACTTGAGGCTTTCGGGTGGAAAGTGTCTGGAACAATGCACGACAAGATGGCATCGACAATAGCCGAGGCTCGCAACATACTGAAACAATGAATCTTGACGAAGAAATAAGAGACGGCTATACTGTGACGGCCAAGATGAAGCACGTGTGGGACATTCAACTCCGAATTGTCCGACGCGTTCTCGATGTCTGTCAAAAACATAACATCACAATCTGGGCCGATGGAGGCACTCTCCTCGGCGCGGTTCGCCATAAAGGCTACATCCCGTGGGATGACGACATCGATCTCTTCATGACGCGCGAGAACTACGACCGTCTCCTCGCCGTCGCGCCACAGGAGTTCACACACCCCTTTTTCTTCCAATGCGCCTATACCGACCGCCTCTACCTGCGTGGCCATGCTCAGGTGCGATATGACGGGACTACTGCTCTCCTCGCCCCCGATGTCGACCGCCCCTACCACTGCGGCATCTTCATCGACATATTCGTCTACGACGCCCTGCCTGCCGACAAGCGCGAGTTCGTCCGCCGCCTAATCCGTGCCGAGCGTCTCCGTAAACTCATGCGCTCGCGTGTAGCCGACCGTTTCTCCCTCTCCGACCCCAAGGCGTCGCTCCTCCATCTCTACAGCCTCGCATATTTCGCCTTCCATCCTTTCCGCAAGGTCTTCGCCCGTTTCGACAATCTCTATGCCGCACGCGACTGCCGACGCTCGTCAGATTTCTCCTGCCCCGCCTTCGATGTGGCCAGCGTCTTCAAAATTGTCCGCCGCGCCGAATGGCTCGCCGATACCGTTTGGCTCCCCTTTGAGGACATCTCGCTTCCAGCGCCCGTCAACTACGATGCCGTCCTGCGAAATCAGTATGGCGATTATATGACTCCCGTTAAAGCACCAACTCTCCACGGTAGCGTCTATTTCGATACCGAACGCGACTACCGCGACGTCATTAAGGATGTCAAGGCAGGCAAGATAAAGCTCGATAACTAAACCCATAAACAACAATATTTTACGCCATGGTCGCCATAGTCGTAGTGACATTCAATAGGTTAAGCCTTCTGAAGGATCTTATCGTTTCTCTTAAAGAGCAGCAATATTCTGATAATAAAATCATTGTAGTCAATAACGGCTCGACGGATGGCACGACAGAATGGCTTGCGGAGCAGCAAGGTCTCGTCGTCATCAATCAAGATAATGTCGGTGGCGCAGGCGGCTTCTTTACTGGCATGAAGTATGCGGCTGAGAATGAGGAGTTTGACTATTGTTGGGTCATGGACGATGATGTCCTCTGCCCTCCCGACGCTCTTACTGAGCTCCTCAATGCCGCCCATGCCGATCCGTCGGCAGGCTTCGTGTGCAGCCGCGTGGTGAGTGAGGACGATGAGGATCTCAATGTTCCTATCCCTGCCTACCTCCGTCGCGGGCACCCTTATCCACTGACGTTCTCGCGCGTGGCTTCCGACGCCATGGTCGAGGTCGAACGAGCAACGTTCGTCTCCGTTCTCATCCCTGTGTCCAACATCCGCAAATATGGTCTCCCCCTTCGCGAGTTCTTCATTTGGGGCGACGATACCGAATACACCCTACGCCTCTCGTCCTCAATGCCTTGCTACATCGCATGCCGCAGCAAGGTGACCCACCGCCGCCAAAACAAAGGAGGACTCGACTTCCTGACTGAGCAGAACCCGCGACGTTTGAAGATGTACTACTACTTCTATCGCAACTGTTTCGTCTACACGCGCCGATGGAACACCAAGAGGTTCGCTGTCGCCAAATTGGCTCTCGAACAACTTGTTTTGCTCGCCAAGCTGCTTCTGAAGTTCGATTTCAAACGCTTCCGAATACTCGCTTCGGCAACGTGGGCTGGGCTGTGGTTCAATCCTAAGACTCTGTTTCCCAACGTGGTGGTGACTCCCGATAAGAAGGACTAAAATTCGGTTTATAGGTCAAAATGGAGGCTGCGAATCGCCTCCGGACCAGCAACCATGCGGGCTGCGAGAGTTTTTATTCCAAGGTGCGCAAAATTTTAGAACC
>CAVDBL010000007.1:0-168292 GCA_963607345.1 Bifidobacteriaceae bacterium | reverse complement strand
CCTGTCGCTAGCGTTCATCCTGAGCCAGGATCAAACTCTTCGTTGTATGACTTTTATTTTTGCTTGTTTCTTTCAAGGCACCGAGACCCGTCTGCCCTCGCGGACTCCGGCTCGCTGCCTGGTGCTACCTCAACATGTCAATGTGCGTTTTGCTTGGATGCCTCTCCGAAGAGTGGCGAACCGAGGGGCAAAGTTAGGAGGTTCGTTCGAATTTTCCAAATCTTTTTTCATGTCTTTCGACTAAAGCCCTCTGGCGTTCCTGAAAGCGGGTGCAAAGATAGGTGGAAAATCTGGAGGAAGCAAGAGCAGACGGGCTTATTTGTAAAGATTACGCATAGGGCGACGAGAAACAAGCCCTGCGACCAGAGCTGACCGCAGGGCTCGTTGGCGAGCGAAAGGACTGATTAATTGCGTCTTCCGAAGTCTACGCCCAAACGAACCACGAAAGAGTTCGCCGTCGTGCTGATGTCGTAAATTTTATATTTGTAATAGGCACTTGCCGTGGCGACCATCAATTCGTAGCCGACAGAGATGTTAAGCCTCCTGACACGGACGCCGAAGTTGATATTGTCATACAAGCCACTAAGAGCCTCGCCCTCCTCCTCGGGCGTTAAAGAGGCGAAGCCGCCGCTCCTGATGTCGAAGAAAGGCGACACCCTCTTGTCCGCAAGGTCAAAACGGAAGTCAACAAAGAAAGGGAGAATGGCATCGAACAGATAGCCGGCCTCGTCGTCTATCTTGAATTGCAGACCCCAGCCACCGCCGATGAAGGCGTGGGGATTGAACTGGAAGCCGTGGGAGGTCATTATTCCAAAACGATCCCAGCTAAATTCGAGGCCTTCCGCTTTCGCCTTGCCGAAGCTCAAGCTACAATCGAGGAAGCCGCGATAGCCACGAGCCGGGCTCCCTTGCCCCTTCAAGACGGGAGTGCGTGAGGATGTGGTGGTAGCGTCTACCTCTTTCTTCATTATCCTTTCAACCTCATCGGCCTGGTAGACGAAAACGTCTCCGACAACATTTTTAATCTTTATGATGCCGCCCAACTGGTATTCGATGACGTCGCCATGAATGATCGTGCCGTTTTTCAGATAGACAACCTGCGGGTTCTGCTGAGCCGTTGCACAGACGGCAAAACAGAAAGCCACGATGGCGGAGAGTAGGTGTTTGATTTTCATATAAGGAGATAGATTTAATTGCTTGACCCCAAACGACGGTGGCCGAGGAGCATCGGCACAACATGACCTTGCGGCAACGCAAGGTGTGAAAAAAAAAAAACGTCAACAAAGAGAATTAAACGCATTAACATTTTGCCCGTTTGGCAAGCGGCAATCCCACAGACATATACAGAACACAGAAAGCCCCACGGCTTTGGGGCCGCGGGGCTGAGATATTGCGAAACGTGATCTTTCGACTACTTGATGTTGCCTACCTTGATGAGGTACTCGGCGATCTGGACTGCGTTGAGAGCCGCGCCCTTGCGGATCTGGTCGCCAGTGAGCCAGAGGGTGATGCCGTTGTCGTCGGCGAGATCCTTGCGGACGCGTCCTACGTAGACATCATCTTTGCCAGCGGACTCGAGAGGCATGGGGTAGACGTAGTTCTGTGGGTCGTCGACGAGGGTTACGCCAGGGGCGGAAGTGAGGGCCGTGCGGACCTGCTCGACGGTGAGGGGCTGCTCGGTCTCGATCCATACGCTCTCGGAATGGGAGCGGAGAGAGGAGACGCGGACGCAGGTGGCGGAGGTGCGGACGTCGGAGTGCATGATCTTGCGGGTCTCGTTGAACATCTTCATTTCCTCCTTGGTGTAGTCGTTGGGGGTCATCTTGTCGATCTGCGGGATGACGTTGTAGGCCAGCTGGTGGGGGAACTTGCTGATGGTCTTTGCCTCGCCGGTCTCGACAAGCTCCTTGTACTGCTGCTGGAGCTCGGCCATGGCAGCCGCGCCGGCGCCGCTTGCGCTCTGGTAGCTGGAGATGTGGATCTTCTTGATGTGGGAGAGTTTCTCGATAGGCTGGAGGACAACAACCATCATGATGGTGGTGCAGTTGGGGTTGGCGATGATGCCTCGTGGGCGGTTGATGGCGTCCTCGGCGTTGCACTCGGGGACAACGAGGGGCACGTCGTCATCCATGCGGAACGCGCTGGAGTTGTCGATCATGACGGCACCGTATTTGGTGATATCTTCAGCGAACTCCTTGGACACGCCTGCGCCTGCGGAAGCGAGGACGATGTCGATGTCCTTGAAATCGTCGTTGTGCTTGAGCTCCTTGACGGTAAGCTCCTTGCCGCGGAAAGTGTATTTTTTGCCTGCGCTGCGCTCAGAACCGAAAAGGACCAACTCGTCGAGAGGGAAATTTCTTTGTTCGAGGATTCGGAGGAACTCCTGACCGACGGCACCGCTTGTGCCAACGATAGCGACTCTCATCTTCTTAGAAATATGAAATATTTAGGTTTATATTTGTGTGGCGGCGCCAAAAACCATGCGGCATACGGCTATCGCCCAACTATTTACGACCTGCGCCAGCATATTATAGCCCCGAGGAGGGGTAACGATGCGATGGACGGCCCAAAAGTATGAAAAAAGAACGAATTGGAGTGATAAAAGTAGCGATAGCTGTTATTTTTCTGTTGTTTTCGTTTAATACACTAACAACGGAGGCGCAAAAGGCGGCATCGGACATCATTATCAACGAGATAATGTCTACGGCGACCAACCAGCGCGCCGACTACGTCGAGATATACAACCGCGGCGACATCGCCCTTGACCTCGGGACATTGAGAATCGGCTACATAAACAGCTCGGGCAAGACGCGAACGACAAGGATGAGCGACGAGAGCCGCATCGTCATGCCGGGCGGCTACTACGTCATAACCCGCGACGCCGACGCCGTGAGCGAAGCCTTCTCGCCTGCCGACGAGACAGCCATCGGCGAGAGCGACCACTTCCCCACCCTCGCTGCCGAAGCGACGGTCGTCATATTGGATGCCGACAGCATCGTCATGGACAGCGTGGCCTACAAAGACGCATGGCACCACCCACTGCTGACGAGCCATAAAGACGTGGCACTGGAGCGCATCGACGCCGACGGCCCGTCGAACGACGCGAGTAACTGGACATCGGCCTTAGCGAGCGCGGGACACGCGACACCCACAAGCCGCAACTCAGTGGCGCACTCGGGGAATGGAGCTGCAAGCGGCAGGGCGCAGATCGGCATCGCGAGCCGCACGATATGCCCACGAGGCGACGGCAGCAAAGCCCCCACAACGATGAAGGTCACGATAAAGAGCGGGCACGACATCGCAGCCGCGAGCATGACGATATACGACGCCGAAGGGCGGCTCGTGGCTCGACCGGCGGACAACACGCCCGTGGCGACGGGGGCGGCGACCATGACGTGGGACGGGCGCGACAGCGGCGGACGCATCGCTCCCCCACGGACTTACATCGTGCTGGTCGAGACGTGGGAGGCGGGCGGCAAGAGCGAAAGAAGGAAAGAGACGATAACCGTCATCGAGTGATGACGACGCGAGGGATGTGGAAAAAAGTCTAAATTTGTGGATATGAAAGTTGTGCACATAAACAAAACTGACGCTGGGGGCGGAGCCTCTGTGGCCGTCAGGAGAATCCACAACGCTCTGCGCAAATCGGGCATCGAGTCGTCGATGCTGGTGGCGGAGAGCCAAACGACGGGCGACCCCGACATCGTCGCCGCAGGCAAAGGCTCGCAGGGCAAAGCCGTTGACTTCCTGAATTTTGTAAAGGAGCGGCTGAGGATCTTGCCCCACGAGCGATACCGCTCGATGCGCTACAACTTCTCAATAGCGAGCGACGGGCGCGACATCTCGGAGCATCCGCTGGTGCGCGACGCCGACATTATCCACCTCCACTGGATAAACCAGGGCTTCCTGTCGATGGACGGGCTGGAGAAGCTCGCGGCACTTGGCAAGCCGTTCGTCTGGACGCTGCACGACATGTGGCCCTTCACGGGCGGCTGCCATTACGCCGGGACGTGCCTGGAGTTCAACGAGCATTGCGGCTTCTGCCCCTACTTGCGCAAGCCGGGCAAGAACGACCTCTCCGCCCAGGCGTTCCGACAAAAGCGCACCCTGTATGGCCAGATGAACATCAGCGTCGTCAGTTGCAGCCAATGGCTCGACACGCTGGCTCGGAGTAGCGCGCTCTTCCACAAGAAATTTTGCGTGAACATACCCAACCCTATCGACACGAGCGTCTTCACGCCACTCGACAAGATGGCGTGCCGCCGCGAGCTTGGGCTGCCGACCGACAAGAAACTGCTGCTCTTTGGAGCCGCCAAGGTTGGCGACATCCGCAAAGGCTACCGCTACCTCATTGAGGCTCTGCGCATTATATCCGACAGCTTCCCTGCCATAGCCCACCAGTTGGAGTTCGTGGTCTTCGGCAAGATGGGGAAAGAGCTTGACGAGCTTGGCACGAGCTTCAACGTCCACCCTATGAACTTCATCAGCGACACGGGGATGCTCGTCAAACTTTATAACGCAGCCGACACCTTCGTCTTGCCGTCGCTGCAAGACAACTTGCCGAACACCGTCGTCGAGAGCCAGGCGTGCGGCACGCCCGTCGTCGGATTCCGCATTGGCGGCGTACCCGAGATGGTGGAGCACGGCAAGACAGGCTTCTTGGCGGAGGCGAAAAACTCGCTGTCGCTCGCCAACGGCATATACTCCATGATGTTTTTCGACCATGCTCGGCAACGCGGCTACGTGGCGGAGCACGCCAGAGCCATCTTTGGCGAGGAAGTCATCGCAAAACAATATATCGACGTTTACGAAAAAGCATTGCGAGGCGATGGCAAGTGAGCGGATCCCGACGGTGAGCATCATCACCATAACATATAACGCTGCCGACACCCTGGAGCGCACCATAGAGTCGGTCGAGAAACAAGATTACGCGGCGATAGAGTACATTGTCGTCGACGGAGCGTCGACCGACGGCACGATGGAGATCGTGGGTCGCCACGTGACGACCGTCAGCAAATACGTCTCGGAGCCTGACGACGGGCTGTATTTCGCCATGAACAAGGGACTCGGCATGGCCACGGGCGAGTACGTATGGTTCCTTAACGCTGGCGACGAGCTGCGCGACGCCGACATAGTGAGCCGCATGATAGAGACTGGCGGGCGCGACACCGACGTCTTCTATGGTGACACCGTGATAACGAAAATGGACGGCAGCGAGGTTGGGCGTCGCAGGCTGTGCCCACCCGACAAGTTGACGGCGGAGAGCTTCAAGAACGGCATGCTGGTGTGCCATCAGGCCTTCGTGGCGCGCCGTACGATATGCCCCATGTATGACACGCAATACAGGCTGTCGGCCGACTTCGACTGGTGCCTAAGGATATTGGAGAAGAGCCGCGAGACCGTCAACACGCGCCTGACGCTGGTGCGCTTCCTTGACGGGGGCGTCACGAAACAGAACATCCCGACGGCACTCAAGGAGCGTTTCGCAATCATGTGCCACCACTTCGGGACGATGACCACCGTGGCGCATCATATCCCGATAGCCGTCAAGTTCTTCTGGTTCTGGATAACGAGGGGGTGGTTCTAAGCCTTTGTTCCGCATCACCGCTTTTACAATAAATCAAACAATCAAACCATGGCAGAAAAAATCAAATATTGGGGACCTACCCTACTCGCTTTGCTTGTCGGATTGGCAACGGTGGCTGGTGTCGTATGGTTTAGCAAAAAGATGACCGACGAGATCAAGAAGGAGAGCGAATCTATGGCGATGACGTTTGTCAAGACGACAGATCTTCTCAACAGGACGTCAGACCCCGACGCGTTGAACTTTGCATTAGACATATTCAAGGGGAACAACGCGGTCCCCGTAATGTATTGCACAACCCCACACAACCGGAACCCGAATAAGCCTAACGAATTTGCATTCCGCAACATTGGCGAGGACTCCAAAGGTCAACTGTCTTACTCGAAGCAGTTGGAGAAATGGAAGTGGTTTCAAAAACATGGCCACCGCGTAACGGTATATTTAGACAATGATGGGAAAAGCTATCAGACTGTCTATTACGCCGACAGCAAACTGCAGTCTTACGTAGGCGCGGTGAGTCTGCTGCCATTCGCCGCCGCAATCATCTTTCTGATTTTTGCCTACTGGGTTGTGCGCCGTCGCCAGTTGCTTGAGCGCGACAACCTATGGAAGGGATTGGCTCTGGAGACAGCCCATCAGCTTGGCACTCCGACAACAGCACTTAAAGCATGGTGCGACCTAATGGAGACTGGCGATTTCGACACACACTACATAGCGACGGAGATGGAGAAAGACATCGAGCGGCTGTCGAGCGTCTCGAACAGGTTCCAGCACATCGGGTCGAAACAGAAAATGGAGTGTTCCGCCCTGAACGACACCCTCCGTCAAGTGGTGGAGTATATCGACCACAGGACATCAAAGAGAATAAAAGTCAGCCTGAACGAGCAGGACGGGGAGGTCGTGGCGACACACGACCCCACCTTGATAGGTTGGTCGGTTGAGAACATCTGCAAGAATGCCGCCGACGCCATCGGTGCCGAAGAAGGCAACATAACCGTCATCTTGCGCCGCGGAAAGAATGGCGGCGCGACGATAGACATCGTCGACAATGGCAAGGGCATGAGCGCGGCCACGCAGCGGCACGTCTTCGACGCCGGCTACACGACAAAGGCGCGAGGCTGGGGCATTGGGCTGGCCCTTGTGAAGAGAATCGTCAACAAATATCACAACGGCAAGGTCTTCGTGCTGAGCAGCAAGCTTGGCAAGGGTACGACGTTCAGGATTGAACTCAAAGGGTAAAGAGAAAAGACCCTAAATAAGCAGAGCGTTGCAAAGACCAGTGGTCTTTGCAACGCTTTAGTTTTTCCGTTTCCCCACCCTCTCAGCCAAGCGAGAAGACGTCGGCATCGGCAAGGGCGGGGAACTTGCGGCGCACCTCGGCGACTCGGTCGGCAGAGACATCGGCAACGGCAGCCGCCACCTCGGCATCGGGACATCGGACAAGGTCGTTGCCCCAAGGGTCGATGACGACGCTATGCCCCACGTAGGCGATATTGCCTGCCACGCCGACACGGTTGACGCCTACAACATACGCCTGGTTCTCGATTGCTCGGGCGCGGAGGAGAGTGTCCCACGAGAGCATCCTCGTGGCAGGCCAGTTGGCCACATAGACGATGGCGTCGTAGGTGGCGGAGGGCGAGACGCGGCTCCAAACCGGGAAGCGGAGATCGTAGCATACGAGGAGCAGGAAGCGCACGCCGCCAATGGTGACGATGACGCGCCCGTCGCCATGCGAATAGGCCTTGCCCTCGCCACCCATGGAGAACAGGTGACGCTTATCGGCACATACAACATGCCCGTCGGGCGAGGCGACGACGAAACGATTGAAGAACTTGCCGCCCTCGGCGATGAGGACTGAGCCGCCAACATGGCAAGAGAATCGGCATGCGACACCACGCATCCACTCGACGACCTCCGTCCCGACACACGCATCGGAGGCTGTGGGACGCTCGATGAAGCCTGTGGCGAACATCTCGGGCAAGATGTAGAAGTCGGAACCTTGGTTTTCGGAGATGAGCGACTCGGCGGCGGAAAGATTGGCGCGGACGTCGGAGGCTATGATGTCGGACTGAATGGTTGTCAGACGCATGGTATATTTTGTTTCTGGAGATGTATTTTTCACAAAAGTACAGAAAAGGCTTATCGTGGCGAGCGAATATTAATGGCTCGTTGAAGAACAGCGGTGGTTGTTTTGATATTAATTAAATAATTGTGAATTTTGTATAACAAAGAATGCTGACGTACATGGAAGAAGCGGCCTTGAAAGAGACATTTGGCGAGAGAGACAAATTTGCCAAGATGTGCGGCATAGTCATCGACACGGCAGCCGACGGCACAGCCAGCGGCCACGTAGACCTCGCCGCCCACCACCTCAACGCCGCAGGCAGTGCGCAAGGCGGCATCCTTTTCACCCTTGCCGACACCGTGGCGGCAGCGGCAGCCAACAGCCGCGGCCCGATGGCCGTCACCATCCAGACCAACTGCCAATACGTCCGCGGCGTCAGCCACGGGCGGCTCACGGCAAAGGCACGCGAGGCCGCGCCAAGCAAGAAGATGCCGTCATACGCCGTCGAGATAACCGACGAGGCTGGTCGGGCAGTATTCATATCGACCGCCATCTTTTACGTCAAAGAGACTCCCCTCCCACAAGACAAAAAACAAGAAACAACATAAGCAACAAGACAATGAGCCAACAAGAGAGGAGGCTGCTGCTGGGCGACCACGCCGTGGCACTGGGCGCGCTCCATGCGGGTCTGAGCGGCGTCTACGCCTATCCGGGCACGCCGTCCACCGAGATTACAGAATACATCCAAGAGTCGCCGCTCGCGAAAGAGCGTGGAGTCAAGAGCCGATGGTGCACCAACGAGAAGACAGCCATGGAGGCCGCCCTCGGAATGTCGTATGCCGGCAAGAGGGCCATGGTATGCATGAAGCACGTCGGCATGAACGTGTGCGCCGACGCCTTCGTCAACAGCGCGATGACGGGCGTCAACGGTGGCATCGTCGTCGTGGCGGCAGACGACCCCTCGATGCACTCGTCGCAGAACGAGCAGGACTCGCGATTCTATGGCAAATTCGCCATGGTGCCCATCTTCGAGCCGAGCAGCCAGCAGGAGGCTTATGACATGATGAGCGTAGCCTTCGCCATGTCGGAGGAGCTGAAGCTGCCGATTCTCTTGAGGATTGTCACCCGAATGGCCCACTCGCGCGCCGTCGTCACCGTACGCACGGAAGCCCGCGCCGAGAACGCCCTCCACCCCGCTGAAGACAACTGGGTGCTGCTGCCCGCCATAGCCCGTCGGCGCAACGACGCACTGACGGCACGACAGCCCGAGCTTGTCGAGATGTCGGACATGTCGCCCCTTAACAGGTTGACCGTCAAGGGCGAGCCCAAGGTCGGCATCGTGGCGTGCGGCATCGGCTTCAACTACGTCTGCGAGAACATTGGCGAGATGACCGACTACGAGCTGTTGCAAATCCAGCACTACCCTCTTCCCGTCGAGACGCTCCGCAAGATGGCGAAGAAGACAGGTCGACTGCTTATTGTCGAAGACGGGCAGCCATTCGTCGAGGAGCAACTGCGCGGAATATTGCCAACGGGCGTCGAGATAATGGGTCGCCTGAGCGGCGAGCTGCCTCGCACGGGCGAGTTGAACCCCGACAACGTACGTGCGGCATTGGGTCTTAAAGCCCACGAGCTACACGAGGCGAGCGCCAACGTGGCCGCACGTCCGCCAGCCCTCTGCCAAGGGTGCGGACACAGGAGCGTATATGACGCCCTCAACGAGGTTATCCGCAACACATATCCCGACACCAAGGTCTTTGGCGACATCGGCTGCTACACCCTTGGCGCTCTGCCCCCATTCAGGGCGTTGAACAGCTGCGTCGACATGGGAGCGAGTATCACCATGGCGAAAGGCGCAGCCGACGCGGGCATGAAGCACGTCGTGGCCGTCATCGGCGACTCGACATTCACCCACTCGGGCATGACGGGCCTCTTGGACGCCATAAACGCCAACGCCCCCATGACGGTCATCATATCAGACAACCTGACGACGGCCATGACCGGCGGCCAAGACTCCGCGGGACTGAACAAATATGAGGCCATCTGCCTCGGCCTGGGACTCGACCGCTCGCACCTCTTCGTCGTCGAGCCGCTGCCGAAAAATCTTGAGTCGATAGCGGCGACGATAAAGCAGGAGATGGACTACCGCGGACTATCGGTCATCATCCCGCGCCGCGAGTGCATCCAGACGCTCAGCCGCAAGGCCAAGCAGAAAGCCAAACAGAAAGAAGAGAACAAGTAACCCGATGAAGAAGGACATAATATTAGCAGGCGTCGGCGGGCAGGGCATCTTGTCGATAGCCACCATCATAGGCGACGCCGCCATGAGCCGCGGAATGAACATCAAGCAGGCGGAGGTTCACGGAATGAGCCAGCGCGGCGGCGACGTTCACAGCCACCTCCGCATATCCGACGCCCCGATAGCGTCAGACCTCATTCCCCAGGGCGGGGCGGACATCGTCATCGCTATGGAGCCCATGGAGGCGTTGCGCTACAAGGCGAGCCTGCGACCCGACGGGTGGATCGTGTGCTGCTCGCAGCCATTCGTCAACATCCCCAACTACCCCGACATTGAAGCCATCCGATCCGAGCTGCGCTCTTTCGGCAAGACGATCCTCATCGACGCCGACAAGATGGCGAAAGACAACAGCATGCCTCGCGGCGTCAACATGATACTCCTCGGCGCGGCGTCGGGAGTCTTGGAGCTTGACATCGAGACACTCAGCCAGAGCGTCCGCCACATCTTCGCCAGCAAGGGCGACAGCGTCGTGGCGAGCAACATAGCGGCCCTCAAGCTTGGAGCCGCCAGCGCCGAGGAGGGCGCAGCCCAATGAGCAAGCCCACACCCATGCCCCGCGACGTTGTGGACAAAGCCAAGGCGTCGCTCGGGCTTGTCGACTTCGCCAAGGCCAACATCCGCGAGATTGTAAGCGTGGCCAACAAAGTGGAGGCCGCCACTGGGCAAAAATACGTCCGCATGGAGATGGGCGTCCCCGGGTTGAAGCCCGACGCCATAGGCACGGCTGCCGAGATTGAGGCGTTGAAGGCAGGTTGCGCCGCCCGCTACCCAATGCTTGACGGACACCCCGCCCTGAAAGACGCGGCGGCACGATTCGTCAAGGCGTTTACCGACGTCAGCGTCGAGCCTCGTTGCTGCATCCCCGTAAGCGGCTCGATGCAGGGAGCCTACGCCACGTTCATGACGATATGCCACGCCGTGCCAGAGCGCGACACGGTATTGTTCATCGACCCCGGATTTCCTGTGCAGAAGACGCAGCTGGACATCATCGGGCTGAAGCACGTGGCGTTCGACATCCACCACACTCGCGGAGCGGCATTGCTCGCCAAGGTGGAGGAGTTCTTGAAGGGTGGCAAGATTTCGGCAATGCTCTTTGCCAATCCCAACAACCCGTCGTGGATGTGCCTGACGGACGATGAGATACGCGGACTCGCCGCATTGGCCGACAAGTATGACGTCATCATCGTCGAGGACCTCGCATATTTCGGCATGGACTTCCGCAAGGACATCAGCCATCCGGGCGTAGCCCCGTTCCAACCATCGGTGGGGAAATATACCGACCGCTTCGTCATGCTGATTTCCGGCTCCAAGGCGTTCAGCTATGCGGGTCAGAGGATCGGCGTCGCCGTCATGAGCTCGGCACAATACGACCGCAAGTATGAGCCTCTCGCCAAGAGGTATGGCGTCGGGAGCTTCGGCTCGGTATTCGTCAACAGGATCCTCTACTGCCTGTCGAGCGGCACGGCGCATTCCGCCCAATACGCCCTTGCTGCGATGCTCGGGGCGGCAGCCGACGGCAAGTATAACTTCCTGGAGGCGGCACGCGAATATGGGCGTCGCGCGGAGGCCATCAAGTCGATATTCATGGAGAACGGCTTCAGCCTGGTCTACGCCGACGACATGGGTGAGCCCGTGGCCGACGGATTCTACTTCACAGTAGGCTATCCCGGCATGAGCGGAGCCGCCTTGATGGAGGAGCTGCTGTATTACGGCATCAGCATCATAAGCCTCGACACGACTGGCAGCCACGAGCAGGGCCTCAGGGTCTGCGTATCGTTCGTCGGACCGGAGCAGTATGACGCATTGCGCGAGAGACTAAAGCAGTTCCGCGAAGATCACCCTATTAAAAAATAAGCAATCTTGCCGCCCCACGGAGGGGAGGCTCAAGAACAAGAAACACAAGACAGACAATGTGGAATAAGACGAAAGAGGGCATGGACCCCGAGGCAAGGCGCGACCTTCAAGGCGCGAGGCTTCAAAAACTTGTAGAGCGACTGTATCACAACGTCCCGTTCTACCGACAGAAGTTGCAGGAGCTCGACATCTTGCCGAGCGACATCAGGAGCATCGACGACATAACCAAGCTGCCCTTCACGACGAAAAAGGACATGAGGGACAACTACCCATGCGACCTTTTCGCAGTGCCTAAGACAGAGATCATCCGCATCCACGCGTCGAGCGGCACGACGGGCAAGCCGACCATCGTAGGCTACACGCGCAAGGACCTCGCGGTCTGGTCGGAATGCATCGCGAGGAGCCTCTACGCATGGGGCGTGCGCAACACCGACATCGTCAGCGTCGCCTACGGCTACGGACTCTTCACCGGCGGACTGGGCTTCCACGACGGAGCGCAGCACCTCGGGGCGACGGTATTGCCGACCTCGACGGGCAACACCGAGAAGCACATCCGCCTCTTGCGCGACCTTCAAGTGACCGTCTTGGCCTGCACGCCGTCTTACGCCCTCCACCTGTACGAGACGATCAAGAAGATGGGCTACTCGATGGACGAGTTCGCCCTCCGCATAGGCTGTTTCGGCGGCGAGCCATGGACAGAGAGCATGAGGCGCGAGATTGAGACCAACATGGGCATCAAGGGCTACAACATGTATGGTCTGAGCGAGATAATGGGCCCCGGCGTGGCGTATGAGTGCGAATGTCAGAAAGGGTCGCACTTCAACGAGGACCATTTCTACCCCGAGATCATCGACCCGCAGACGTTGGTGGTCTTGCCCGACGGACAGAAGGGCGAGCTTGTCATAACGACCCTCACGAAAGAGGGCATCCCCCTCATCAGGTACAGGACCCGCGACCTCACGGCACTCCACCACGGCACTTGCGCATGCGGCCGCACGGAGGTGAGGATCGACCCCATCATGGGACGAAGCGACGACATGCTCATCATCCGCGGCATCAACGTCTTCCCGTCGCAGATCGAGAGCGTCATTCTTGACCTCAACGCCTTCGAGCCTCAATATCAGCTCATTGTCGACCGCAAGGACAACCTCGACACGTTGGACGTCCTCGTGGAGGTCAAAGAGGGCTACTACTCTGACAACCTCGCCGACATGGTGGGCTTGAAGAAGGAGCTTCACGACAAGCTGAAGAGCGTGCTCTCGATCAACGCCAACGTGCAGCTTGTCGAGCCGGGCTCTATCGAACGCAGCCAAGGCAAGTCGAACCGCGTCGTCGACAAGCGCGTCTTGAAATAGGAGATAACGAAAACAAGAAAAGAGATTAAGATTATGATAATCAAGCAGCTATCGGTCTTCCTTGAGAACAGGGTCGGCCGAACGAAAGAGGTGACGTCAGTCTTGGCCAAGGCAGGCATCGACATCCTGGCCTTCAGCACGGCGGACATGATAGAGTTTGGCGTGCTTCGCATCGTCGTCAACGAGGTCGGCAAGGCGCAGGAGGTTCTTAAAGAGGCGGGCTTCGCCACCATCGTGACCGACGTGGTGAGCGTCATATGCCCCAACGAGACAGGCGCGTTGGCTGGTCTTCTTGACAAGATTGCCGCCAACGACATCTCCGTCGAATATATGTACGCGCTCCAACAAGGCGACCAGGCGAGGGCCATAATCCGCCCATCCGACCTTGCGAAGTGCGAATCGGTACTTGAAGGCAAGTAGACTTCGGAAGAAAGCCCCCCCAAAAAAAAGTGAGCCCTTCCGTCACGAAACATCCGTGGCGGAAGGGCTTGCCTTTTTCTTACGCATCGATTGTCAGAACGTGTAGCCGACGGTCAGTGAGTGCGACGCCGTCTTCTGCTCGCCAAAATGCGCCGTATAGGCGTTTGCAGACATGACGTCACGGTAGTTGGTGAAATCACACGTAAAGGCATAGCCGACGCTGAAATGACCGTGTGACGCCATCGCTCCAACCCTCCAGCCGAATTGGAAAATGTTGGCTGGGTATCTGACGTCGCGGCTCAAGAAGTTCTCTGAGTCGTAGTGTTTCTCCTCTTGACCAATGGTCTTTTGCCTGCGACCAATGATATTGAACTTGAAATTGGGGCCCGTGAACGGGGCGAGGCACAAATTGTCGTTGAAGAGGCTGAACTTGTAGCCAAAGTCGACAGGCACATTGGCGCTGAGGAAATCGAGCCTCGTTGTTGAATAACCGATAAACTCCTCTTGCTGGTATACGCGGTGCGTCCATGCGAGTTTGCCGCCCGTCTCGAGGAACAAGGGCACCCTTTGGGAGAAAAGGAATCCGTGCGCATAGCCGAGCGAGAGACCCTTGGAGACGTCGGTCGGCTCAAAATCGTAGGTCGTGTGGAGCGACTCGAAGCCGAGAGTTACTTTGTTGTACGACTCTTGTGCGGTCGACGAGGTTGCGCACATCGTGAGGGCGACGCAAGCAACCATCAGTTTTGTTAGGTGTTTCATTTCTTGTTGTGAAGAAATCAGAATGCGATAAGTGTTGTTTAGGAAAGGCGCGTAAGAATAATTTAGTGTGTCAGGTAAGAAATCACGTAAAGAAAAGTGTAGCGATGAACTCATTCGAAAATTGAGAATCCAGAGTTGCTCTTTTCGTTAGGCGTGCGAAAATAGGCAATGCTCCAGTATTGGGGAAGCTCTGTTCGTTTAAATAGTGTTATAACGAACATCTGTTCGTTTCTGCTCTTTATTGTGTCATCAGAGTGGTCTTTTCTTTTTTCAACCGCTAAAAAGAAAGCCGCCGCCCCGAGATGTCGGGACGGCGGCAATATTTATCGCAGACCTAAACGGCTGTTGCCGTCTTAGTCTTTGAGCTTAGCCTTGAGGAACTCGCGGTTGAGGCGAGCAATGTTGGCGATGGAGACGCCTTTAGGGCACTCAGCCTCGCAAGCGCCAGTGTTGGTGCAGTTGCCGAAGCCGAGTTCGTCCATCTTGGCGACCATGGCCTTAGCGCGGCGTGCAGCCTCGACGCGACCCTGTGGGAGGAGGGCGAACTGGCTGACCTTGGCGGAGACGAAGAGCATTGCGGAGCCGTTCTTACAAGCGGCAGCGCATGCGCCACAGCCGATGCAGCTTGCAGCGTCCATTGCCTCGTCGGCAGCCTCCTTAGAGATAGGGAGCGCATTGGCGTCTTGAGCGGCGCCGCAGCGGATGGAGGTGTAGCCACCAGCCTGCATGATCTTGTCGTAGGCGGAGCGGTCTACCATGAGGTCGCGGATGACAGGGAAGCCAGCGGAACGCCATGGCTCGATGGTGATGGTCTCGCCATCGCTGAAGCGGCGCATGTGGAGCTGGCAAGTGGTGGTGTGCCCGTCGCGGCCGTGTGGGTGGCCATTGATGTAGAGGGAGCACATGCCGCAGATGCCCTCGCGGCAGTCGTGGTCGAAGACGACAGGGGTCTCATGCTTAGCGACGAGCTGCTCGTTGAGAGTGTCGAGCATCTCGAGGAAGGACATGTTGGTGGAGATGTTCTGCAAGTTGTAGGTCTCGAAATGGCCTTTCTCCTTGGGGCCCTTCTGACGCCAGACCTTGAGCGTGACGTTTATAGTTTTATCCATTGGGAATGTCTCTAAAAATGAAGTTATAACACTTGGCCTGGACTACATTAGTTCTTGTAGTTACGCGTCTTGCGCTCGGTCTCCTCGTAGATGAGCTCCTCTTTGAGCATCTCGGGGTCTTGGTCTTCGCCGAGGTAGTGCCAGCAGGCAGCGTAGCTGAACTTGTCGTCGTGGCGGAGGGCCTCACCGTCTTCGGTCTGGTGCTCCTCGCGGAAGTGACCGCCGCAGCTCTCCTCGCGGTTGAGCGCGTCGATGGCGATGAGATAGCCGATGTCGATGAAGTCGGAGAGGCGGAGTGCCTTCTCAAGCTCGGTGTTGAGGTCGTCGGCCGTGCCTGGGACGTAGACGTTGGACCAGAACTCTTTCTTGATCTCCTTGATGAGGCCGAGTGCCTTGGTGAGGCCTTCCTTGGTACGACCCATGCCGACGTACTCCCACATGACGTGGCCGAGTTTCTTGTGGATGGTGTCGACGCTCTCGGTGCCTTGGATGCTCATGATCTTGGCGATCTTGTCCTTGACGCCCTTCTCTGCCTCGTCGAACTCGGGGGCGGTAGTCGGGATGCGAGCTACCTGGATCTGGTCGGCGAGGTAGTTCTGGATGGTGTAGGGAAGGACGAAGTAGCCGTCGGCGAGACCCTGCATGAGGGCGGAAGCGCCGAGGCGGTTAGCGCCGTGGTCGGAGAAGTTGGCCTCGCCGATGCAGAAGAGGCCAGGGATGGAGGTCTGGAGCTCGTAGTCGACCCAGATGCCGCCCATGGTGTAGTGGATGGCGGGGAATATCTTCATAGGGGTCTTGTACGGGTTCTCGGCCATGATCTTCTCGTACATCTCGAAGAGGTTGCCGTAGCGGTCGCGTACGCGGTCCTCACCGAGACGCTGGATGGCGTATTTGAAGTCGAGGAAGACGGCGAGGCCGGTCTCGTTGACACCGTAGCCTGCGTCGCAACGCTCCTTGGCAGCGCGGGAAGCGACGTCGCGAGGGACGAGGTTGCCGAATGCGGGGTAGCGGCGCTCGAGGTAGAAGTCGCGATCCTCATCGGGGATGTCGTTGGCGGTCTTCTCGCCCTTGCGGATTGCCTCAGCGTCCTCTTTCTTCTTAGGAACCCAGATGCGGCCGTCGTTACGGAGCGACTCGGACATGAGGGTCAGCTTGGACTGGATGTCGCCGTGGACAGGGATACAGGTCGGGTGGATCTGGCAGTAGCAGGGGTTTGCGAAGTAGGCGCCCTTGCGGTAGATCTGCATGGCGGCAGAGCCGTTGGAGCCCATGGCGTTGGTGGAGAGGAAGTAGGTGTTGCCGTAGCCGCCGGTGCCGATTACGACAGCGTGAGCGAAGTAACGCTCGATGGCGCCGGTGATGAGGTTACGGACGATGATGCCGCGTGCGCGACCGTCGATGATGACGACGTCGAGCATCTCGCGACGGGTGTACATCTTGACGGTGCCGTTCTTAATCTCCTTAGAGAGAGAAGAGTAGGCGCCGAGGAGGAGCTGCTGGCCGGTCTGACCCTTGGCGTAGAAGGTACGGGATACCTGCGCGCCACCGAAAGAACGGTTGGCGAGGAGGCCGCCGTACTCACGTGCGAAGGGGACGCCCTGGGCTACGCACTGGTCGATGATGTTGTTGGACACCTCAGCGAGACGGTAGACGTTGGCCTCGCGAGCGCGGTAGTCACCGCCCTTGATGGTGTCGTAGAAGAGGCGGTAGACAGAGTCGCCGTCGTTCTGATAGTTCTTTGCGGCATTGATGCCACCCTGCGCTGCGATGGAGTGAGCGCGGCGAGGGCTGTCCTGGATGCAGAAGTTGAGGACGTTGAAGCCCATCTCGCCGAGGGTCGCTGCGGCAGATGCGCCAGCGAGACCGGTGCCAACGACGATGATGTCGAGCTTGCGCTTGTTGGCTGGGTTGACGAGTTTCTGGTGAGCCTTGTAGTTAGTCCATTTCTGGGCCAAAGGACCCTGTGGGATTTTGGAATCTATAGTGTTTGCCATGATAGTCGAAATGGTTATTGTTTCAAATGAGGGAGAAGCTTATTGGCAGCAGCAGTGGCAGAGGGGGAACACCTTGAGCGCGAAGCCGAGGACGACGATGGCGAAGCCGAGGCATACGATGGTGGCATACCACTTGGCGACGCACTTCCAACGCTCGAGCCAGACGAGGTTGTTCCAGCCGAGGGTCTGGAGCATGCTCCAGAAGCCGTGGGAGAGGTGGAACCAGAGGGCTACGATCCAGACGATGTAGCAGATGGCGACGGGCCACTGGCCGAGGTAGTAGGCGACCCAAGAGGCGCCGTCGGCAGCACCGAACTGGCCTTCGTTGCCGACGAGCTCCGCAAACATCATGTTGTACCAGAAGTTGCAGAGGTGGAGAGCGATGCCGAGGACGACGATGATGCCGAGGACGAGCATGTTCTGCGAAGCCCACTCGACATGAGCTGGCTTGTCGACTACAGCGTAGCGGTCATTGCCACGCGCCTTGCGGTTCTGGATTGTCAGAATGAAGGCGTAGATGATGTGGATGAGGAAGCCGAGGGCGAGGACGGCGGTGCCGGCGAGGGCGTACCAGTTGGTGCCGAGGAATTCGCAAACGGCGTTGTAGGCCGGGCCAGAGAACGCGGCTACAAGGTTCATGCACATGTGGAAAAGAAGGAAGAGCACGAGGAGTATACCCGTCACGCTCATAATCAACTTCTTACCAATGGACGATTGGAAGATTGAGCTCATAAAACTGTATTGAAAAATTTATTTGTATGTGTAGTTGCGTGGAGGTCGGAAGGCGCACAGAGGCCACGGCACCCGCCCGACTTCCGATTTTTACCCACAAAAGTAAGATAAGGTTACTTATGGCGTTGAGGCAATAAAGAAATATTTCTTTATTTGAAAGCGGTCTATTCCAAATTTAGCGGAGCGAGGGAGGGCGTCATGTCGAAAAATGGTGCTTTTTGCCCGTCGCTCATCGCCATCGCGTCTCCCTACTTTTTGTTCAACCCTTGCGCATAATATAATTCTTGCTATCTTCGCGCATCCGAAAAGCCCCGATGGCGGAATTGGTAGACGCGTTGGTCTCAAACACCAATGGAGCGATCCGTCCCGGTTCGAGCCCGGGTCGGGGTACTGGGGAGAATAGCCTGGCAGCCACTTGTGGTTGTCGGGCTTTTTTGTTTTCGGGATGTTGCGACCATCGACATTGTTAAATATCACAACTTTTGCGTCCCAAGTGTTGTGAAAATCAGCGCACAAGAGTAATTTCGCCGGTCAAAATAACAGAAAAATGGAACAGACGGGCACGTCAGAATCCCTCATAAAGCTCCACCTCTCGGTTCTAATTGCCGGAACAACAGGACTTTACGGTCGCATTGTCGAGTTGAACGGCTTGGCTTTATCGTGCTACCGCATGGCACTGGCAGCCGTCATCATGTGGGTGGCATTCGCCCTTTGCCGCAAAATCGAGTCGGTCCGCAAGGCCGACGTGTGGCGCATGTTCCTTGTCGGCGGCGCGTTGGGCATCCACTGGGCCCTGTTCTACGCCTCCATACAAGCCTCCAACATATCAATAGGCGTGGTGTGCTTCACGCTCGTCGGGTTTTTCACGGCGTTTCTGGAGCCGTGGCTCACGCATGGCAAGGTGTCGATGCGCGAGGTGCTTGTCAGCGGCATCGCACTTCTTGGCGTCTCGCTGATCTTCCATCTCGACACTCGCTACCGCACGGGCATCCTGCTCGGCGTGGCGTCGTCGCTCTTTGGCGCCATATATACCGTAAGCAACAAGCGGCTCAACGGCAGAATGGAATATGGCTCGCACACCATGCTCCTCTACGAAATGACGGGCGGCACGATGGTCCTCGGGCTCTTGACCTCGCTTTTCGGAATATCTTTTGGCGTCGAGGACCTCATCCCCGGGCTTGGCGACATGGGATGGCTTGTCGTCTGCGCCGTTTGCAGCACCATCTTCCTCTACCTCTTGCAAATCCAGGCACTCCGCGGCGTCTCGGCTTTCACAGTCAACCTGACAAACAACCTCGAACCCGTCTACAGCATCATCTTGGCCATCCTCTTCTTCGACGAGGCCAAGGAGCTCAACATCTCGTTCGTGTGCGGTCTCGCGCTAATCCTCTTGTCCGTAGGACTCCAAACGTGGATCGTCCTCTCGGCATCGCGCAAGGCAAGGCGCAACGCCCGCTACCACATCAGTTAGGTCGGGAGGGTTGCCAACCATCGCCTCCTTTTTACTTTCCATCTGACCCTCCGAGTGCGACATCTTGTTGCTTTTGCAAGCGAAAATCTTAATTTTGCTTATAAAAAGGAACTTTCATGCCCGCACCAGTAATCCTCTTCACATATAACCGCCCCGAGCACACGGCACGCGCGCTAAAGAGCCTCGCCGCAGCCGACATGGCCAAGACGACCGAGCTTTTCATCTTCTGCGACGGACCAAAAGAGACGCCGGGCGACGCCGAACGCACAGCCCAAGTACGTCAATTGTGCCATGACGAGGCAAAAGGTTTCGCCTCGACCAACGTCATCGAGCGTGACCGCAACATGGGCTTGGCGGCCAACATCATCGACGGCGTCGGCATGGTCATCAAAAATTGCGGACGCGCCATTGTCCTTGAGGACGACCTCACAGTCTCTCCATTCTTCTTGCGTTACATGAACGCCGCGCTCGACTATTACGAGGGGCGGGGCGTATTCTCCGTCTCCGGCTATTCGCCCGACATCGACATCCCCAAAGACTACAGCGCGTCGACCTACATGATGCACCGCAACTGCTCATGGGGGTGGGCCACGTGGCGCAGCCAATGGGAAAAAGTCGATTGGGAAGTCCCGACATTCGAAGCCTTCATCCGCGACAGCCGACGCAGGAACGCGTTCAACGAGTGCGGCAACGACCTCAGCCCCATGCTGTTGCGATGGAAGATTGGCGAGATAAACTCATGGAGCATCCGTTTCTGCTATGCCGCCTTCCTCCGCGGCGAGCCGACAGTCTACCCTCGCAAGAGCCTCGTCCGCAACGGCGGAGCCGACGGCAGCGGCACGAACATGAGGCTCTCACACAGATACGACGCCCCACTGGCGGCCAACGTCGGGCTCCAGAACTTCGCCACGGGAGTGGCTCCAGACCACAGGATCGTGGCCCAGTTCCGCCGATTTTATGACACGTCTGCCATCCGCCGCATGATCAACACGTTGAAGCGGTGGCGCTACGTCACCCTCGGGCGGTAAAATCTCTCATCTGGTATTGGCTGAAAAGCAGGTGCAGGTCCTCATAGAACTTGCCGACGCCGGGATAGTACGTCTCGTCGAAGGTGCTGTTGTGCCATAACAAGCTGAAGACCCCACCGAAACGGCGCACCTCGTCGAGCATCTCGCCGACGGAGAGGAATATGTCGTCAAACGACAAAGCCCTGTGCGCCAACACCGTCACGTCCATCATCGCCAATGGCACGACCGTCAGCGGCAACGCACGTTGCGCCTCGTGGTCGAAGGGATGGAATGGAAGGCAGTAGCTGTTGCGGAACCCCTCATGCTCTGAATAGCCGTAGGAAAAGTCGACCTCCAAACCGGCATCCGCCATCGCCCGATATGATTGGCGAGGCTCGATGGTGAGAAAATGTTGGCGCACGTTGCGCACCACGCCCGGACATGCGTCCGCCACGACCTTCAACGCCGCCGCGTAACCATCAGCATCCTTGCAGTTTATCGGCGCATGAGGCCCTACCCTATTGCCTCGCCTTGCGAGCTGCGCCATGACGGAACGGATGTCCTCGTCGGTCGACAGGTCATAGTCGGGCGGGAAAGGGCCTCCGTCGTCGGGGAGGAAGAACCAGTCGGATTTGAACCCAATGTACGCCTCATTGTCCTGAATTGTGTCAAAGCTCCAATAGGGGTCGGCATCGTGACGAAGACGCGCCATGTTGAGCAACGAGCGGAATGCCGCCTTCGCCATCCTTGCGCGGCTGGAGTCGCACCGCCTCAATCCGACGACTTGCGCCACGCGGAAGAGCGACTTGCGCCACGTGTAGTATCGTGCGAGGTCGATGTCGTGCGACAAGTGCAACGACGCGCCACCCAATGGGCTGACCCTCTCGCACGCGATGCCCAATATCTCGCATTGTCGGCAAATGGCGTCGACCATCCACTCGAAATAGTAATTGACAATCGGCTTGCGCGCCACACCGAGCCTCTCTTGCAACGACCCCATGTATGGGAATCGCCCCCACTTGTCGCGCTTGTCCGTCTCCCACTCCTGCCATCCCGACAGCAATATGAACGCGCTGCGGACGAGGTCGTGGCGCACGACGACCTTGCCCTCCTCGACGCCATAGATCTCAGGGCTTCTGCCCTCGCCTGGGCAAAGGATGGGGATGCCGTCTATGGCGAAGTCCTCACATATCGGCGCGCTCGTCCGCGGCCATTCGACGACATCCTCAATCTGGGCGTCGGTTTTGACGAATTGCCTCAAATTGTCGAATACGTAAGTCACCTCCGCGTCGGAGAGCCGTCGGTTCATGAGTGGCGTGTCCATAGGAAACATTTTTTTGCTTTGGCAAAGATAAGTAGTATCTTCACGAGATTAACTTGAACAAGACAGGCTCATCTTTCGACAATGAAAGCCGTGATACAGAGAGTCAGCCGCGCAAGCGTCGTGGCAGACGGCATCCAGACGGGGAAAATTGGCAAAGGGCTCATGGTCCTTTTGGGCGTCGAGACAGCCGACGGACCCGACGTCGACGCCACCGAAGTTGAATGGCTCGCCAAGAAGGTGGCGCAGATGAGGATCTTCTCCGACGAGGCTGGACAAATGAACCTCTCGGTATCCGACGTCGACGGAGACATTCTCGTAGTCAGCCAGTTCACCCTCTTCGCCAAAACGAAAAAAGGCAACCGCCCGTCTTTCATCGACGCCGCGCGCCCCGACGTCGCCATCCCCTACTACGAGGCGTTCGTCAAAGCCCTTCGCGACGCCACGGGCAGAGAGATCCCCACTGGCGTCTTCGGTGCCGACATGAAAATCGACATGGAGGCCGACGGACCCGTGACAATCATCATCGACACCAGAGACAAGCAATGACAAGCGACGACATAACCATCCGCGACGCCCAGCAAATGGTCGACAACTGGATCCGCACCGTCGGCGTCAGATACTTCAGCGAGCTGACCAACATGGCGTGCCTCACGGAGGAGGTCGGCGAATTGGCGTGCGTCATATCCCGCACCTACGGCGACCAGAGTTTCAAGCCTGGCGAGAGCCACGACCTCGGCGAAGAGATGGCCGACGTCCTGTGGGTGCTCATCTGCCTCGCCAACCAGACAGGCGTCGACCTGACCGACGCTCTCCGACAGAGCCTCGACAAGAAAAACAGCCGCGACGCCCTGCGACACAAACAGAATCCGAAATTATCACATACGCAACCATGAAAAACATCGTAGAGGTCCTCGACAGCATGCCCTACAACGGCGCGCACGAGACCAACATGCAAGCAACCATCGACGCCTATCGCGCAAGCTCTGAGAAATATCTCAACGACGCCGACGCCCTGCAGACCATGTTCAACAGCATCGACCTCACAACCCTCAGCCACACAGACTCCAACAAGAGCGTGACGGCTTTCGTCGAGAAAGTCAACAAGTTCGCCACAGAGTTCCCCGACCTCAAAAACGTCGGCGGCATATGCGTCTACTCCGTCTTCGCACCAGTGCTTCGCTCAAAGCTCAAAGTCGATGGCGTGCACCGCGCCGTCGTCGCGGCATGCTTCCCCTCCTCACAAGCCTTCGCCGACATCAAGGCCGCCGAGGTTCGCAAAGCCGTCGAGGCTGGAGCCACCGAGGTTGACGTCGTTATATCCGTCGGCGAGTTCCTCGACGGTGAGTATCAGCTTGTCTACGAGGAGCTTGTCGGAATCCGCGAGGCTTGCAAGGACGCCCGCCTGAAGGTAATCCTCGAGACCGGCGCCATCCCCACTTTCGAGCAAATCTGGAAAGCCAGCGTAATCGCCATGGAGGCGGGCGCCGACTTCGTCAAGACCAGCACAGGCAAGAACTGCGGCGGCGCAACGCCCGAAGCCGCCATCGTCATGTGCGAGGCAATCAAGGAATATGTCAAAAAGTCCGGACGCAAAGTTGGCTTCAAGCCCGCAGGCGGTGTCTCGACGGCTGCCGAGGCTTGCCTCTACTACGAAATCGTCAAGTCCATCCTTGGCGACGAGTGGCTCGTCAACACACGATTCCGCATCGGCGCCAGCCGTCTGGCAAACGCCCTGCTCGCCCAAATCCTTAAAGTCAAGGGACGCGAGGCTCCTGAGAAATTCTTTTAGCGAATCCTCACAATGTCGCTGATTAACAAACTCATAATGGCCGCCTACAATGGCCGCTACCGCCAGTTCGACCGCATGGCCACCGACGGGGCGGCCATACAGGCTGCGCAACTTGACGCCCTCACCACCCGAGGTGCCGAAACGGCCATCGGACACGACTTGGGGCTCAAGCCGCAAATGAGCTACGCCGATTTCAATCGTCAAGTGCCCGTCGGCGACTACGAGTCTTTCCGACCCTATGTCGAGCGGATGCTCCAAGGCGAGACCGACGTCACTTGGCCAGGAAAGGTGCGCTGGTTCGCCAAGAGCAGCGGCACGTCGGGCAGCAAGAGCAAGTTCATCCCAGTAACCGACGACGCTCTGCGCCTATGCCACACGCGCGGCAACCACGACGTCATCGCCAACTACTTCCGCCAACATCCCGACACCAACGTTTGGAAAGGCAAATGCCTCACCCTCGGCGGCAGCAAGCAGCTCACCTCGACAGGCACTGGTAGCCAGACGGGCGACCTCTCGGCAATTCTCATCGGCTCGGCGCCCGCATGGTCAGACCTGTTCCGCGCGCCCAAGAAGGACATCGCCCTCATCGCCCATTGGGAGGAGAAACTCGAGAAGATAACCAACGCCACCATAGGGCAGAACATCACGTCGCTCGCCGGCGTCCCAAGCTGGTTCCTCGTCCTCATCAAGTACATCATGGACCGCCAGGGTGCCAAGACCCTCCAAGACGTGTGGCCAAACCTCGAGCTCTTCATCCATGGAGGCATCAATTTCGAGCCTTACCGTGAGCAATACAAAGCGTTAGCCCCCAATGGCATCAACTTCCTTGAGACATACAACGCCAGCGAGGGCTTCTTCGCCATACAGACAGACCCCACCGACCGCGGGATGCAGCTCATGCTCGACTATGGCGTATTCTACGAGTTCGTGCCACTCGACCAAGTCGGGCAACCCCACCCTGCCGGCATCGTGCCCCTCGAAGGTGTCACGACAGGCGTCGACTACGCCGTCGTCATAACGACCAACGGCGGATTGTGGCGCTACATGATAGGCGACACAGTGCGCTTCACGCAAACAAAGCCATGGAAAATCATCATCAGCGGACGCACTAAGCTCTACATCAACGCTTTCGGCGAGGAGCTCATGATCAGCAACGCCGAAGCCGCCATGGCAAAAGCCTGCGCCGCCACGGGCGCCGTCGTCAAGGACTATACTGCCGCCCCTGTCTTCATGGACCAGCAGACACGCGGGTGCCACCAGTGGCTCGTCGAGTTCGAGACCGCACCTGCCGACCCCGACGCCTTCGCCCATGAGCTCGACGTCGCGCTGCAAAGCGTCAACTCCGACTACGAGGCCAAACGATATAAAGACATCACACTCGCCCCGCTGCGGCTTACCGTGGCGCACACCGGTCTCTTTGAGGGGTGGCTCGCCGCCCACGGCAAGATGGGTGGGCAGAACAAGGTGCCGCGACTGCGCAACGACCGCCAGATAATCGACGAGCTGCTCCAAATGAACAGCTCTCCAAATAAAACAACTTAAACGGAGGAGACACCATGTACATAGGCATAGCGGGAAACATTGGTAGCGGCAAGAGCGCCATGGCAAAACTTCTGGCCGACGAGTTCGGCTTCGACACGTTCAGCGAGAAAGGAGAGGAAAACCCATACCTCGCCGATTTCTACTCCGATATGCCCCGTTGGGCCCTCAACCTGCAAGTCTCTTTCCTCATAAAACGATTCAAAGTCACCCAACGCGCCATGTGGGGACCCGATGTCGTCGTCCAAGACCGCACCATCTACGAGGATGTCCACGTATTCGTGGAAAACCTGCGCAACATGCAGATAATGACCGAGCGCGACTATAAGACCTACCGCGAGCTCTTCGACGTCATGGAATCTTTCCTCGCGCAACCGCGCCTGCTCATCTACCTGCGAGCCTCCGTCCCCAAGCTCATGAGCCACATCCACCAGCGAGGCATCCCCTACGAGTCCGCCATCAGCCGTGAGTATCTCACCATGCTCAACGACCGCTACGAGACTTGGTTCGCCTCATACCGCGGAGACAGCCTCCCCATCGACATCGACAATACCGATTTCGTCGGCAACCCCGACGACCGCGCCAAAGTCATCGACGCCATCGCCAGCCAGCTCCAGATGCGGCCGCGGGAACGAGACTAAACGTTGTCCGACGCCACCCACTCGGCAAACGACGTCGCCGTCTCGTGAAGACGCACGCACACAAGCTCCAGCCCCTCGGGCAACCTGCTTGCTATGCGACCCGCAAAGTCGGCAACCATGTTCTCGCAAGTAGGCTGATAGTCGACGACCTCAATCCTCTCCGTGATGTCGCGCGCCTGAGCCTCAAGGCTTGACCCGCGACGAACCATCAAGGCGTGGTCCATCTTGCCGACAATCTCCTCCCCGACAATCTTCTTGAGTACAGAGAAGTCGATGACCATACCCAACTTGGGCGACGCCTCGTCAGTCGACGCCCGACCTTTGACAGTCACGGCAAGTTTATATGAATGACCATGTATGTTGCGGCACAAGCCGTCATATCCGTCAAGCCTATGCGCCATCTCGAAGCCGAACTCTTTCGTGACGCGAATTATTGGGTGTGAAAACTCTTTGTTCATAACAGCGGCTAAGTTAGCCCATATTTTCATAACAGAGAAAAACAGCCAGACGGCACAACAAACCCGATGGACCTCAAAGAAATACAACGACCCGTAGCCGACCACCTGGAACGCTTCGAGCCTTATTTCCAGAAAAACCTGCATAGCCCAAACGCTCTGCTCTCTCTCGCCACAAACTACGTCTTCAGGCGTAAGGGCAAGAGGATGAGACCCCTCCTCGTCTTCCTCTCCGCCATGGCGGCAGGAGGCGTGAAAGACGCCACCTACGCCGCGGCCGCCCTAATCGAGCTGCTCCACAACGCCTCACTCGTCCACGACGACGTTGTCGACGAGACCTACACCCGACGCTCCCAATGGAGCCTCATGGGGCTATGGGGCAGCAAGGTTGCCGTCCTCGTCGGCGACTTCTTCCTAAGCCGCGGCATGAGCCTCGCTCTCGAAGGCGGACACTACGACATCCTCGCCATCGTCAGCAAAGCCGTGCGCGACCTCAGCGAAGGAGAGCTTAGCCAAATGGAGCACGCCCGACGGCTCGACATCACCGAAGACGCCTACTACGAGATAATCCGACAAAAGACGGCTACCCTCATCGAGGCATGCACACGAGCAGGAGCCACAAGCGCAGGCGGCAACGCAGCTATTGTCAACGCCCTCGCCAACTACGGCAACAACCTCGGCCTCGCATTCCAAATCCGCGACGACATGTTCGACTACTCCCCCGGTGGCTCTTTCGGCAAGCCAGCCCTCAACGACGTCAAGGAGCAAAAAATAACCCTCCCTCTCCTCGCCGCCATGCGCAACGCCCCTAAAGCCGAACGCGACGACCTCGTCCGACATATCCGCAGACACCCCAAGGCCGACGAGACGGCCAACGCAGCATTGCGTCTCGTGACCTCCTACGGCGGCATGGACTACGCCAACCAGCAAATGGCGCATTTCGCCAATCTCGCCATAAAAGATTTGGAGCAGCTTCCCGCCTCCGATGCCCGAAACTCCCTTGAGCAACTCGTCCAATACAACACCAGCCGAAAAATATAATCAACCAATGTCACTGAATTTCCATCATTTCCCCCTCCAATTCATCACCAATGGCCGCAACGGCGACGAATGCGTCGAGCAAGCCAAAAGGGTCATCGACGGCGGATGCCTATGGGTGCAGCTTCGAATGAAAGGGGCTTCGGAAGACGAGGTTGAAAAGACGGCCAAAGCCATCAAGCTCATCACCGACAAGGCCGAGGCCACACTCATAATCGACGACCACGTCCTCGTGTGCCAACGCGTCGGAGCTTCGGGCGTCCATCTCGGCAAGAATGACATGCCTCCTGCCGAGGCGCGCAAAACCCTTGGCGACAAGTTCATCATCGGTGGCACGTGCAACACCTTCGACGACATCCTCGCCGTCAAAGACCATGTCGACTATATCGGCTGCGGCCCTTTCCGCTTCACCACGACGAAAAAGAATCTCGCCCCGACGCTCGGTCTCGACGGCTACCGTCAGATAACGTGGGACTGCCGAAGCCAAGGCATCAACATCCCCATCGTCGCCATCGGCGGCATAACCGAGTCCGACATCCCCGATGTACTCAACGCCGGTCCCGACGGCATCGCCCTGAGCGGTGAGATCCTCCGCGCCCAAAGCATCGAGGAGAAGACAGCCAACATCATTTCCGCCATCAACAAAGCCCGATTTGCCGAATGAAAGCTCTGCTGACTGCCATCCTCCTCGCCCTCCTCTTTTCTTCGGCGGCTCTATGCCAGTCAGCCCGCGACGTCACGGCATCCCTTCCCGTCAGTTTCACCAACATCCTCAAGGAGAGGGAGTATACCGGCTCTTCCGCCATTAGCGAAAGGCAGAATCAGAAACTAAACACCCAATCCGACGCCCTGCCCTTTTTCGCCGATGGTCAGGTCGACAGCGGCGACGACGTTTCCATCTCTTTCTCCGGTTTCTATGCCGACGACAGCGGCAACCCCTCTTCCGACGTCGCCACAACAACGCAGTTCCTTCTGTCCCTCACCCTCACTGGTGACGATGCCGACAAATATCACCTCACCAACCCGTCGGTCAGCATCCCCGTCTCCATCACGCCACAAGACCTCAAATCATCTGACCAACCCGAGGCCGTCGCTTTCCGCAAAGCCTTTGAAAATTTCAAGCTGATTGATAGCGAGATAAAAGTCTCCACAAAGATCATCGAATCTACCCTGGGCTACTATCCTCTACGCTCCGATTCTGTCGTCGTATATCAAAGCCCAGAAGGTTTTACCGTCTACGCCACAAAAGGCGTAATTTCCAAACCAACAGTGGTTGGCAGCGGTCGCCAGATAACTCTCGTGCTGACCCTTGTCGGCAACGACAACTACACGCTCTCCGTCTCCCAACTCTCATACTGCTCCTCGTGCGGCTCCGTCATTCTCCCCTACTACGACATCTACGTCTCGCCCGACACCATTGTCGATTACGGCACAACCATCTCCGTAGGCGTAAAAGGCTCCAGCGCTTCTGCAATAAGCGGTTTTATCAACTACGACCCTAAAACAGGCACGGGCACAGGTCTTATCAAGGCTCAACAAAAAGCTCCTCTCTCTGTTGGCACTCATGTTGTTACTGCTGTAGCCACAGGCACAGGACATTCCAAGACGGTCAAAAGTTTCAACGTCACCGTCCTGCCTATCTCGCTCTCCACCAATGGTCAACCATCTATCGCCTCACGTCCCTACGACGCCACCTCCAATCTCGGAAAGGTCACGCTTCCTACCCTCGACGCCTCTAACCTCATAAATTCCGATACCGCATCACTATTCTTCTCCATCGACTCCTCTGCCGTCCGCCCTTCTGCTGGAACTTATCAAGTTCTTTTCGTCGCCCATCTCACCAATCCCAACTACTCTCTCGCCGATTCCGTCTTCTCCGTCCCGTTCACCATCACGCCTTCCGAGGTGTCGTCTGTTTCTCTCTCGGGCAATGAGCTCCCCTCAACTTCCAAGGTTTACGACGGCACGACCGACCTCCCCCTGCCATCCGGCGGCTTCCCCATTCCTAACACCCACGCACATATCACCGCCGCCCGTTTCTCCTCGCCCTCGGCAGGTTCTCAATCCATCATCGTCGACATCGCAGCCGATGCCAACTACACCCTCCAAGGTGGCGTTTCCTCCATTTCCAACGCCTCCTACCCCACAAAAGGCATAATTTATTCAAAGCAGCTATCCGTCACCAACCCCCTATTCTCCTCAACATCCAAGATCTACGACGGCACGACTTCCGCTCCCGACTTCGCCACCCCACCTTCCCTCGTCGGCATTGTCGACGATGACGACGTCTCACTCTCTTTCTCCGCCGCTTTCGACAGCCCCGACGCTGGCTCACGAATCATCACAACCACCCTCTCCCTCACAGGCTCCGATGCCGCCAACTACACCCTTTCCTCTTCCTCACTCTCCTGCCAAGCCACTATCACCCCCAAGCAACTCTCCGTCACCGCCCCCCTCCTCTCCTCAACATTCAAGATCTACGACGGCACGACTTCCGCTCCCGACTTCTCCACCCCACCATCCCTCGTCGGCGTTGTCGACGGCGACGATGTCTCCCTCTCTTTCTCCGCCTCTTTCGACAGTCCCGACGCTGGCTCACAAATCATCACGACCACCCTCTTCCTCTCAGGCTCCGATGCCGCCAACTACACCCTTTCCTCTTCCTCCCTTTCCTGCCAAGCCTCCATCACCCCCAAGCAGCTTTCCGTCTCCGCCCCCATCTTCTCCACAACATCCAAGATCTACGACGGCACGACTTCCGCTCCCGACTTCTCCACCCCGCCTTCCCTCATAGGCGTTGTCGACGGCGACGATGTCTCCCTCTCTTTCTCCGCAGCTTTCGACAGCCCCAACGCCGGCTCACGAACCATCACCACCTCCCTCTCCCTCACAGGCTCCGACGCCACCAACTACACCCTCCCCACTTCCTCACTCTCCTGCCAAGCCACTATCTCCCCAAAGCAGCTATCCGTCATCGCCCCCCTCTTCTCCTCAACCACCAAGGTATACGACGGCACGACTTCCGCTCCCGACTTCGCCACCCTGCCATCCCTCATAGGCGTTGTCGATGGCGACGATGTCTCCCTCTCTTTCGCCGCAGCTTTCGACAGCCCCGACGCTGGCGCACGAACCATCACCACTACCCTCTCCCTCACAGGCTCCGACGCTGCCAACTACACCCTTTCCTCTTCCTCCCTCTCCTGCCAAGCCTCCATCACCCCCAAGCAGCTTTCCGTCTCCGCCCCCATCTTCTCCTCAACATCCAAGGTCTACGACGGCACGTCTTCCGCCCCCGACTTCGCCACCTCGCCTTCCCTCGTAGGCGTTGTCGACGGCGACGATGTCACCCTCTCTTTCGCCGCAGCTTTCGACAGTCCCGACGCAGGCTCCCGAACCATCGCCGTCTCTTTCTCTCTTCTCGGCTCCGATGCCGCCAACTACACTCTCCCCACATCCACCCTCTCCTCCCAAGCCACCATCACCCCCAAGCAGCTCTCCGTCACCTCGCCCCTCTTCTCCTCAACATCCAAGGTCTACGACGGCACGACTTCCGCTCCCGACTTCGCCACCCCGCCTTCCCTCGTAGGCGTTGTCGACGGCGACGATGTCTCCCTCTCTTTCTCCGCAGCTTTCGACAGCCCCAACGCCGGCTCCCGAACCATCACCACCTCCCTCTCCCTCACAGGCTCCGACGCCGCCAACTACACCCTTTCCTCTTCCTCCCTCTCCTGCCAAGCCACTATCTCCCCCAAGCAACTCTCCGTCTCCGCCCCCCTCTTCTCCTCAACATCCAAGGTATACGACGGCACGACTTCCGCTCCCGACTTCGCCACCCCGCCCTCCCTCATCGGCGTTGTCGACGGCGACGATGTCTCACTCTCTTTCGCCGCAGCTTTCGACAGCCCCGACGCCGGCGCAAGAACCATCACGACCATCCTCTCCCTCTCAGGCTCCGATGCCGCCAACTATGCCCTCCCTTCCTCCTCCCTCTCCACTAAAGGCACAATCACCCAACGCCCCGTCACCCCAAATGCCGATGCCATCGTTCCCTCACGAGTCTATGATGCCACGACAGCCATCGAGCGACGCTCTGTCACGCCACCAACCCTCAACAACGTCATCCCCACAGACAGCGTATCCGCAATGGTCGTGAGTGCTGAGGTCGACAATCCCGCACCAGGTCTGCGAACCGCCACTATCTCTCTCGCTCTCGTCGGTCCCGATGCCGCCAACTATACCCTCGGCGACAATACGTCCGTCACCGCGCCTGTCACCATCACGCAACTCGACAAGACGCCCGTCCGCTTCGTCCTCCGTGGCTCGCAGCCTCTCACCTACGGTCACTCAACCATCGGCGCAATCCCCGATGCCGACATATTCGTCGATACCGACCCCGTAATCAGCGGCTCGCTCTCCGTCAATTTTCACGACAGCGGTGTCGCTCTCCCTGCAGGCGACAATCTCGTCCGTCTCCTCTTCACTCCGCAAGACACGCTCGTCTATGCGATAGCCGACTCTACATTTTCCATCTCCGTAAACCCCGTCACCCTCTCGCTCATCGGCTCTTTTTCCGCCAATGGCAAGGTCTATGACGGCACAACTTCCGTAACCGATACCTCTTTCGTCCTGCCCACTATTTCTGGTGTTCTCGATGGCGATGATGTCCATCTCAATGTGGATAGCATCTCTTTCGCTTCCAAAAACATAGGGGACAACCTCATAACCGCATATTTCTCCCTCACTGGCTCCGACGCCGCCAACTACACTCTCTCCACATCCTCCCTCTCCTGCCAAGCCACCATCTCCCCCAAGCAGCTATCCGTCACCGACCCACTCTTCTCCTCAACATCCAAGGTCTACGGCGGCACAACTTCCGCACCCGACTTCGCCACCCCTCCTTCCCTCATAGGCGTTGTCGACGGCGACGATGTCTCACTCTCTTTCGCAGCCGCTTTCGACAGTCCCGACGCTGGCTCAAGAACCATCACCACCTCCCTCTCCCTCACAGGCTCCGACGCCGCAAACTATACCCTCCCCACCTCCTCTCTCTCCTGCCAAGCCACCATCACCCCCAAGCAGCTTACCGTCTCCGCCCCCCTCTTCTCCTCAACCTCCAAGGTCTACGACGGAACAACTTTCGCTCCCGACTTCGCCACCCCACCTTCCCTCGTCGGTGTTCTCGATGGCGACGATGTCTCACTCTCTTTCTCCGCCGCTTTCGACAGCCCCGACGCTGGCTCCCGAACCATCACCACCTCCCTCTCCCTCACAGGCTCCGACGCTGCCAACTACACTCTCTCCACATCCTCCCTCTCCTGCCAAGCCTCCATCTTCCCCAAGCAACTTTCCGTCTCCGACCCCCTCTTCTCCTCAACATCCAAGGTCTACGACGGCACAACTTCCGCACCCAACTTCGCCACCTCGCCTTCCCTCGTAGGCGTTGTCGACGGCGACGATGTCTCACTCTCTTTCTCCGCAGCTTTCGACAGCCCCGACGCTGGCTCACGAACAATCACCACCACCCTCTCCATCACAGGCTCCGATGCCGCCAACTACATTCTTCCCACCACCTCCCTCTCCTCCCAAGCCACTATCTCCCCAAAGCAACTCACCGTCTCCGCCCCCCTCTTCCCCTCAACATCCAAGGTCTACGACGGCACGACTTCCGCACCCGACTTCGCCACCCCTCCTTCCCTCATAGGCGTTGCCGACGGCGACGATGTCACCCTCTCTTTCGCAGCCGCTTTCGACAGCCCCGACGCAGGCTCCAGAATCATCGTCGTCTCTTTCTCTCTCCTCGGTTCCGATGCCAATAACTATCTCGCTCCCGATGCCTATTCCGTCGCAGGCGAGATCATCGAGCCTTCTCCAACACCCGACCCGGAGCCAGACCCCACGCCTACTCCCGACCCCATTGTCGCCTCCGCAATCATCTTATCCGCAACAGATTACGGCTATTGCGCCACAGATACAATCGCCATCGCCCTCAGCGTCGAATCAGGCACGCCAACTTCTTACAGCCTGACTTTCGCCGACGCCCTCTTCCCCGATGTCATCGATGCTGACATCCCCGACGATTTCGTTCTCCATATCCCTGTCCCATCGTCCGACAGTTTCGGCATCGTCGACGCGTCTCTCGTCCTCCACGATGCCGACAACAATGTCTCGTCCACTGCCATAACTCTCACACTCGTCCGCCGTCCCGACGCCTCACGCCTCGGCATCAAGTTCGGCAACACACTCTTTGTCAATAATTTCGACAACGCCTTCTCCTCTTACCAATGGACGGCCGACGGGATAGACATCCCGGGCGCAACCAACCAGTTCTACTATTCCGCCACGCTCTCGCCTGCCGTCTACGCGTGCCGACTAACCACCTCTTCCGGCGACGTTCTCCTCTCTTGCCCTCTCACAATCAATTCCCCATCAAGCCCCACGACCCTCTCCATCTCTCCCAATCCCGTCCGCTCGGGCGAGTCCGTGTCCGTCCGTCTCGGCAATGCCGACGCCACCCTCTCCGTCGAGCTCATTAACACCAACGGCGCGCTCTGCGAGTCCCACACAATCCCCAACGGAGGCAGCTTCCCCGTCTCCTCTCCTCAAGGTGCCTATGTCGTGAGCGTCAGCTCCTCAAGCACCACCGCCAAGGTCAAAATAACCATCAAATAGAGCCACTCCCAGCCATTTTTTTCGTATATTCGCGTATACAGATTGGCAAGTCACTACAACGTGAGCCACCAGGGGTGCTGAGAACGCTCGGCTGAGATTACACCCGATGAACCTGATGCAGGTAATGCTGCCGAAGGGACAACAGGAAATAGACTAACGACGACAAGGAGGCATTAAGCGCACAAAGTCCTTATTCAGCGCGCGCCCCCACCACGCACCCCACAAGTTTCTCACTCCCGAAATCTGGTCTCCATCCCTCCACGGGACGGAGGTCTCCACTCGCCACCTCTGTCTTCGTTTGTCATATCAAGTCAACAGCAATATGAATATCATCGTAAACGAAAAAGAGACGACTCTGCAAGGCTCTACCGTCGCCGATCTCGTTGCGCAACTCGGTCTGCCGCCAAACGGCGTTGCCGTAGCCATCGGGATGGACATCGTGCCGCGAGTCGAATGGGCGCAAAAAGCCCTCGCCGAAGGCGACAAGGTAATGATTATCAAAGCTGCAAGCGGAGGATAGCATTCCAGTCATGAGGACGCGCGCATGGATGCGCCTCCCCTAAAAGCCCCATGCGCGCCCTTTCTGCCAAACTTGATTTTCCCCTGATAAACAACTTCTACAAGAACGATACATACAACACAAAACAGCATCATGAGCAATCTGATCATAGCAGGCAAAGAGTTCAGCTCCCGTCTCTTCATCGGCACCGGCAAGTTCTCCAACAACGACGTCATGAAAAACGCCATCGCCGCCTCTGGCACGCAGATGGTGACCGTCGCCATGAAACGCATCGACATGTCCAACTCGCAAGACGACATGCTCGCCCACATCAAAGCCCCCAACATCAACCTCCTACCCAACACCAGCGGCGTGCGCACCGCCGAGGAGGCCGTTTTCGCTGCCAAGCTCTCCCGCGAGGCCTTCGGCACCGAGTGGCTTAAGCTCGAGGTCCATCCCGACCCGCGCCACCTCCTTCCCGATCCCATCGAGACTCTCCGAGCAACTGAGCAACTCGTAAAGCTCGGCTTCAAAGTCCTCCCCTACTGCCAAGCCGACCCCATCCTCTGCAAACGCCTTGAGGAGGCCGGAGCCGTAACCGTCATGCCTCTCGCCGCGCCAATCGGCACAAACAAGGGTCTCGTCACCCGAGACTTCATCCAGCTCATCATCGAGCAGAGCCACGTGCCAGTCGTCGTCGATGCGGGTCTCGGCGCTCCAAGCCACGCAGCAGCCGCAATGGAGATGGGCGCAGACGCCGTCCTCGTCAATACCGCAATAGCCGTAGCAGGCGACCCCGTAGCTATGGCCGCCGCTTTCAAGCAGGCCGTCGAGTGCGGTCGAGCAGCCTACGAGGCAGGTCTCCCAGCCGTCCTCGACTCAGCCGAGGCAAGCAGCCCTCTCACCTCCTTCCTCAACTAATTCCCTTCAGGAAGCACACAAGGTTCCAACCTATACTCCCCTATCGTATCACCCCAAGAAACAACGACTTAGAGTGAAAGACAATATAAAAATCACCTTCCCTAACAGCGAGAAGGTTTATCTCAAGGGTTCCCTCTTCCCCGACATCCGCGTAGGAATGCGCCGCGTCAATCTGACGCCCACAGTCACCATCGACGCCGACGGCAATGAGACGCGCCGTGAGAACGCCCCCGTCCTCGTCTACGACACAAGCGGTCCTTTCGGCGACAAAGACGCGTCCATCGACCTCAAAAAGGGTCTGCCGCGCCTCCGCGAGCCCTGGATCCTCAAGCGTGGCGGCGTCGAGCGTCTCTCGCAACTCTCTTCCGAATACGGACGTGAAAGACTCGCCGACAAGAGCCTCGACCATCTGCGCTTCGAGCATATCACGCTCCCCCTCCGCGCCAAAGACGGATGCCACGTCAGCCAAATGTACTACGCCAAGCAGGGCATCATAACGCCAGAGATGGAGTACGTGGCCATCCGCGAGAACATGAACTGCGCCGAGCTCGGGATCGATACGCATATCACGCCCGAGTTCGTCCGCGACGAGATTGCGCGCGGCAGAGCCGTCCTGCCCGCCAATATCAACCACCCCGAAGCCGAGCCCATGATCATCGGCCGCAACTTCCTCGTAAAAATCAATACCAACATCGGCAACTCCGCCACGACAAGCAGTATTGAAGAGGAAGTCGAGAAAGCCGTATGGAGCTGCAAATGGGGCGGCGACACCCTCATGGATCTCTCGACGGGCGACAATATCCACGAGACTCGCGAGTGGATCGTACGCAACTGCCCAGTCCCCGTCGGCACGGTGCCTATGTATCAGGCAATGGAGAAGGTTCATGGCAAAGCCGAGGATCTCACTTGGGAGCTTTTCCGCGACACCCTCATCGAGCAATGCGAGCAGGGCGTAGACTACTTCACAATCCACTGCGGAATCCGTCTCAAGAATATCGGTCTCGCCGACACCCGACTCACGGGCATGGTTAGCCGCGGAGGCTCCATAATCTCCACTTGGTGCCGCTACCACCAGAAGGAGAGCTTCCTCTACGACCATTTCGACGACATCTGCGACATCTGCGCCCGCTACGACGTCGCCATATCCCTCGGCGACGGTCTCCGACCAGGCTGTACCCACGACGCCAACGATGCCGCTCAGTTCGCCGAGCTCGACACCATGGGCGAACTCGTCGAGCGCGCTTGGGCCAAGAACGTGCAAGCCTTCATCGAGGGACCCGGTCACGTCCCAATGCACAAGATACGCGAGAACATGGAACGCCAAATCGAGAAGTGCCACGAGGCACCATTCTACACCCTCGGCCCCCTCGTGACCGACATCGCACCAGCCTACGACCACATAACCAGCGCGATAGGCGCGGCGCAAATCGGATGGCTCGGCACCGCCATGCTCTGCTACGTCACGCCAAAGGAACACCTCGGTCTGCCAAACAAAGACGATGTCCGCACAGGTGTCGTGACCTACAAGATCGCCGCCCACGCTGCCGACCTCGCCAAGGGGCATCCCAGCGCGGCTCTCCGCGACGACGCCCTAAGCCTCGCACGCTTCGAGTTCCGCTGGAAAGACCAGTTCAACCTGAGTCTCGACCCCGAGAAGGCTCTCGAGTTCTTCAAGGCCGGAGGTCACCAAGACGGTGAATACTGCACCATGTGCGGTCCCAATTTCTGCGCCATGCGCATCAGCCGCGACCTGCGGAAGATGGGCAAAGGCTGCTAACAATCAACTTTTAAACCACTAAGCATCAATATGTTTTCAGACGAATTGCTGAAAATATCGTGGGAAGAGACCACGGAAAAGATATATAACAAGACCGAAGCCGACGTCCTCCGCGCTCTCGCCAAGCCCAAGTGCGACATCGACGATTTCATGGCTCTCATATCCCCTGCCGCAGCCCCCTACCTCGAGCAAATGGCGCGCCTCAGCCAAAAGTACACGCTCCAACGCTTCGGCAAGACCATCCAGATGTTCATCCCGCTCTACACAACCAACTCCTGCACCAACTCGTGCGTGTACTGCGGATTCCACATCTCCAACCCCATGAAGAGGACCATCCTCACCATGGAGGAGGTCGAGAACGAGTATAAGGCCATCAAGAAACTCGGTCCCTTCGAGAATATTCTCCTCGTGACGGGCGAGAACCCTGCCAAGGCTGGCGTAGACTACATCAAGGAGACCGTCAAAATCGCTCGTAAGTACTTCTCAAACATAAAGATAGAGGTCATGCCCCTCAAAGCTGAGGAGTACAAGGAGATTGCCGACGCCGGCATGAACGGTGTCATCTGTTTTCAAGAGACCTACCACCGCGAGCGCTACAAGGTCTACCACCCACGCGGAATGAAGAGCAACTTCGAGTGGCGCGTCAACGGCTTCGACCGCATGGGACAGGCTGGCGTACACTCCATCGGAATGGGCGTCCTCGTCGGTCTCGAAGAGTGGAGAACAGATATGACCATGATGGCCTACCACCTCCGCTACCTCGAGACTCACTACTGGAAGACCAAGTACAGCGTCAACTTCCCACGCATGAGGGCTTCAGAGAATGGCGGCTTCCAGCCAAACGTCATCATGAACGATAAGGAACTCGCCCAACTCACCTTCGCCTTCCGCATCTTCGACCACGACGTCGACATCAGCTACTCCACCCGCGAGCCTGCCGACATCCGCGACCACATGTGCGCCCTTGGCGTAACGACCATGAGCGCGGAGAGCCACACCGAGCCGGGCGGCTACTACAGCTACCCCCAGACCCTCGAGCAGTTCCACGTCTCCGACAACCGCAAGACAGCCGACGTGGCAGCCGCCATCAAGCGCGCAGGACGTGAGCCAGTTTGGAAGGATTGGGACGACGTGATGAACTAATCCCTATCCAACCCGCAATGACAATCCAAAGCGTCCCCGGACAACCAGCCCCAACAAGCCGTCCAGGGACGCTTTCTTGCCCTCCTCCCCTTCTTTCGAGTCTCCAGCACGCCCGATTTGCAAAACACGCCCGAAAACCCTATACTTGCATCATAACGAACATTCCACAACGATGATGATGATCTTCAACCGACTGACCCTTACCACGGCTGCCCTCCTCGCCGTGTCGACAATCGCCTCGGCACAATCCTACGACGACGCCTACGTGACGAGAGACGAGCTCCCAAATGGCACCATCTTCCTGCCTGCGCCTCCCGACACCACCGACGCCGCCTTCTTCAACGATTGGCTCGTCTACAACCGCGGTCTCGAGAAACGCCCTACGCCACGCGGTGAGCAGGCTCAAGCCGACGCCGAATACTCTTGGAGCTACATGGCCAAGTACTACTCCAAAGCAATGGGCTTCGAAATCAGCCCCGAGAAGACGCCCGCCATCTACCGCCTCCTCTGCCGTGCTGCCAATACAGGCGGCGACGCCACCTACAAGCCCAAAAAACACTACATGAGGCGACGCCCCTTCATGGTCTTCAACCAGCACACCATGACCCCCGACCATGAGCCCGGACTCTCGCGCAACGGCTCCTACCCATCCGGCCACACCTCCATGGGATGGGCCACGGCACTCGTCCTCGCCGAGGTCAACCCCGCAGCGCAAGACAGCATCCTGCTCCTCGGCTATGAGTACGGACAGAGCCGCACCATCGTCGGAGCTCATTGGCAGAGCGATGTCGACGCGGGTCGCGTGACTGCCAGCGCAGCTGTCGCCAGGATGCACTGCTCGCCCGACTTTCAAGCCGACATGGCAGCCGCCAAAGCCGAATGCGACAAGATTCTCGGCAAGTCCAGCGTAAAAGGACCAAACATCATGAGCAAGGAGAACGCCAAGAGGCGTCACCTCAGAAGCAAGTAACCCTCGCTCGACAGTCATAAAAACTTCGGCGGCTTGAAGACCATTCGTCTCCAAGCCGCCTCTCTTTTGTCGGGACTTTTATTATAACTATCTATCTTACAATCTTTTGGCGTATTCATTATATTTCCTCATCACATCCTCCAAACTTCTGTCTCCCCACAATCCGCCCAATACCGCCACACCGCCAAAGCCAATTTCCTTAACAATCCCCATGTTCCCGGGTGTCACTCCACCTAATGCGACTACCTTCTCGCCTATCATCTTCTCAGAAGCCGCCTTTTTGAGTATCTCATACGAGAATGACGACTTATACCCACTCTTTGAAATAGAGTCGAAAATGGGGCTTAGAAATGCATAATCGACCATATGTAGTTTCTCGGTCAACTCTTCCATCGAGTGACACGAGGCGCTAAGCCTTCCACTCCACCCCTCGGGAGCAGGAGGACGATTGGGGCTGAGGTGGTAGCCGCCGACGGCATACCGCTCGGCAAGGTCGGGCAGGTAGTGCAGCGTCAGACGCTTGCGAAACCTTGGCTCTATTTCATCTATCAAGGCGGCCACGTCCTCCTCTTTCGCCCCGGGCTTACGCAGGTGCAAAATCTCCAGACCCTCCTCAAAAAGTGCGTTTATGACCGCAGCCTCGCCCTCAAAGAAGTCGGGCCACGATATGGCAATAAGTCTCATACCCCAAATATAGCCAAATAAAGCGTGCGCCGAGAGCCCAATCTTACGGTCTCTCGGCGCACTACTGTATCTAAATCTCTCCCCCTATTAGCTGAGTCCGGAGATGTTACCATCAGCGTCGACGGAGATGCCCTCGGCAGCAGGGTGCAGAGGCAAGCCCGGCATGCGCATCATGTCGCCAGCCAACGGGATTACGAAGCCTGCGCCTGCGGCAAGCTCCACGCCACGGATGTGGAGAATGTGGTGACCTGGGCGACCAACCTGCTTCGGGTCGTCGGTGAAGGAGTATTGCGTCTTGGCGATGCAAACTGCGGCTCCCTCAAGCCCGATCTCCTTGGCCTCGGCAAGGTCTTTAAGTGCCTTGGGCGCAAACTCCACGCCGTCAGCACCATAAATCTCCTTGGCAATCTTGACAATCTTGTCCTCAAGAGGCTCGCTCCACGAGTAGAGGGGCTTGAACTCGCTCTTGCCACTCTCTGCCTCGGCAGCTACCTGACGAGCCAAAGCCTTCGCGCCATTGCCACCCTCGCCCCATACGTTGGCGACGACAGCCTCGACACCCCACGCGCGGCATGCCGTCTGGATGGCGTCAAGCTCGGCATCGGTGTCAGCCGCGAATCGATTGATTGCGACGACGACACGGACTCCATAGCCCAGCATGTTCTTGACGTGACGCTCAAGGTTGTGCATGCCCTCCATGATGGCCGTCACGTTCTCGTTGCCAAGGTCTGCCTTAGCGACGCCGCCGTGCATCTTGAGAGCGCGCGCCGTGGCGACAATGACGATGACCGACGGACGAAGACCGCCAGCCTGGCACTTTATGTCGAGGAACTTCTCACCGCCAAGGTCGGAGCCGAAGCCCGCCTCCGTCACCACATAATCGGCGAGAGAAAGACCCATCTTAGTGGCTATCAATGTGTTAGTGCCTTGTGCTATATTGGCGAAGGGACCACCATGGACGATAGCCGGCGTATGGGCGAGCGTCTGCACGAGGTTAGGCATGATGGCGTCGCGGAGGAGTGCCGTCATCGCGCCCTCAGCCTTCAGGTCGCGGGCGTGGACAGGCTCGCCGGCGAAGGTGCGGCCGACGTAGATGTTGCCAAGTCGCTCGGTGAGGTCCTTGATGTTCTTGGAGAGGCAGAGGATGGCCATAATCTCGGAGGCAGCCGTGATGTCGAAACCCGTCTCGCGGGGCACGCCCTGCAGCTTGCCACCCAGACCTACGACGATGTGGCGCAGCGAGCGGTCGTTCATGTCCATGACCCTCTTCCATACGACGGTGCGCGGGTCAAGGTCGACGAGAGAGCGACGCCCGAAATGGAGGGCGTTGTCAATCATCGCTGCGAGGAGGTTGTGAGCCTTCTCTATGGCGTTAAAGTCGCCTGTGAAGTTAAGGTTGATGTCCTCCATCGGCACAACCTGGCTGTATCCGCCGCCTGCCGCGCCGCCCTTGACACCGAATACGGGGCCGAGCGACGGCTCGCGGAGCACGACGGCCGTCTTCTTGCCAATGAGGCTAAGTCCGTCGGCAAGACCTATGGACACCGTCGTCTTGCCCTCGCCGGCTGGCGTAGGGGTGATGGCCGTCACGAGAACCAGCTTCGCCTTCTTAGCCTTCTCCTCGTCGATGAGTGAGATGGGCAGCTTGGCTTTCAGGCGACCGTACGGCTCGATAATGTTCTCGTCAATGCCAAGACGGGCGGCAATGTCCTTGATGGGCAGCTTCTCCGCCGCTGTGGCAATCTCTATATCAGTCATGTTCCTAATACTGTAATTGTTGTGATGAGACAAAGGTACAGTCTTTTTGGTCGGTCAGAGTGTTAAAAATACGGGGCGTGTCCAATAACTTGTTATAAACATTCATTCCACGGACTGCGCTGTTTAATTATTACACTTACGGCATAAAAAGATGGCGGCTCCATCGTTGCAGACGATGAAGCCGCCACTTAGATTGTTAAGCCTTGGCGGATGTGCCTATGAGTCTAAATCATTAATCCCAATCCTCGCCGGAGACGTCGATCTTCATGAGCGTGCCTTCCTCAGATGTGAGGACGATGCCGCTGATGGTGACGTGCGTCGGGTCGGTCTCGTCGAGCTGCTCGATGCTGTAAGTAGCGATGCAGTCGGTAGAGGTGATGATGCAGTCGTCGTAGACGTGAGCCTTGTTGGTCGCGTTGGTCTTGATTACGTTGTTCTTGGCCTTCTGGATAGTCTCGATGTAGAGCTCATCAACCTTGGGGTTGTTGGTGTCGACGCACTTGTCGTCCTTGAGGATGGCCTCAACGTAGCGGAGGGCTTCAGACGACTCTTTCTTATCCTCGGTGAGGAGCGCACTGAGCGAGAAATTGGCCTTCTTGCTGAAAGAGAGGTAAGAACCAAGTTCTGCGTTCTTAGACGTGCCGGCCTCGAATGTGTAGTTCTCGCCGATGGTAGCGGTCTTGGTGCCTGCCATGCGGGTGCGAACTTCGAGCTTGTAGATGTCTACGGGGATGTTGGTGGAGCTGAGGGTTGCGGTCCAGGTCTTGCCGTCCTCGGTACGCTCCTTCTCAGCCTCGCTGCCGTCGAGGAGGTCGTACTCGATTGCCTTGTTGTTCTCGTCGAAGCGGGTTGTAGAGGTGAGGGTGAACTTCTTGAGCTTCTTGTTGGTGGTGACGGTGCCGGAGATGGTGATAGTGCCATCGTTGTTGGCAAGGGCGGTGAGATAGTCGAAATTGAACTTCTCGGCGATCTCTGCGCTGTCGTCATCAGTCGTGTCGTCGGTGCAGGCTGTGAACGATGTTGCAATCATGCTGCAGCAGAGGGTTGCGACGGCGAACTTCAGAAAAGTCTTCTTCATTTCTTGTTGGTGTTTTTTGTTATTGATTAAGTTAACGGCGCGAATATATGTGTCGCTCGACACATAAGCACCCTTGGTTGTTGTTTTTTATTAGAGGTTAACAATCTTATTTGCCCCTTTACAACAACAGTGCCAAAAGGGCATGCACTTGGATTTAGATTTAAACACGACTGCCGTATACGAGCATATCCGCAATAGGTTTCATGCGCCACCAAATGACACAGCGCACCACAAATAGTGCTTTTAAAGATCAAAAGAGAATTCCCCTACTACCCTTCTTGTTCCTCGTGGAACACACCCCTATTCTTTCATTTTGACACTTTCGTCGGGATGAAAATGGGCAAAAACTAACAATCCCTTGCTTTTTCCTATCGTTTCGATGATTTTATTAAGCGGAGCCTGTCGAACTGACTCCACACCGCCAAAGGCTTTAAAGAGCACCTCTTTTGTCTTAGGCCCTATGCCTTTTATGTCGTCAAACTCCGACGCCACCATCGATTTGCTACGTTTGTTGCGGTGGAACGTTATCGCCACGCGGTGAACCTCGTCTTGCATACGCGTGAAGAAGCGGAAGACGGCGTCGCTCTTGCCAATGCCCACCACTTTAGGCGGAAAGCCCACGAGTATCTGGTTTGTGCGGTGGTGCGAATCTTTGGCGAGACCAATGATGTTGAGCGAGAGCCCAAGGTCGGTCGTAGCCTGGCGTATCACCTCCATCTGCCCCACCCCACCATCAGCCACGACAAGATCGGGCATAGGCTGCCCCTCGTCTCGCAGGCGCAGGTATCGGCGATGGACAACCTCGTACATGGAAGCATAGTCGTCAGGACCCTCGACCGTCTTAATATTGAAAAGGCGATAATCCTTGCGGCTCGGCTTGGCATCGCGATAGACCACGCACGCCGCAACTGCATTAGTGCCTTGTATGTTCGAGTTGTCGAAACACTCCATGTGGCGCGGCAGGTCGTGGAGACCGAGCTGCTCCTTTATCTGAATCATGAGCTTCTCCTCGTGCGTGGCACGGCTGCGGTTAGCCTCCTGCTTCAATAACTCGAGCTTGAACATTCTGGCGTTCTTCTCAGAGAGGTCGAGAAGCTTCCTCTTGTCACCACTTTGCGGGATTATAAATGATATGCCAGCGAACTCCACATCGGGCAAAAGCGGCACAACTATCTCGCGTTGCAGGATGCCACTCGTCTCGCGGACACTCTGGATGGCGAAAGAGAGAACCTCGGCGTCCTCTTCGTCCATTCGGCGACGAAACGTCATGGTGTATGACGAGAGAATCTGCCCCTCCTGAATGCGCATGAAATTAACGTAGCTCTCCGACTTCTCATCGTCACGAGCGATGGAAAAGACATCGCAATTGATGATAGAGTTACTCGCCACGAGCGATCGACTCTGATAATTTGAGAGTCTCTCTATCTTGCGGCGCAAGACTTCCGCCTTCTCGAACTCCAACTCCTCCGCCGCGGCATTCATCTCAGCCTTCATTTGACGAATGATTGGACCCGTGTTTCCCTTCAAAATATCACGCACTCCTTGGATATAACGGTCGTATTCCTCCTCGGATATAAGACCTTCGCAGGGTCCGTCGCACAACTTGAGATGGTATTTTAGGCACACCTTATACTTCCCTTGCGCAATCTTGTCTTGCGAAAGGCTAAGTGCGCATTGGCGAAGCGGGTATAAGCTCTTAAAAACGTCGAATATGTCGCGCAGCTGACCAGAGCTGGGGTAAGGACCATAGTAGACACTGCCGTCGCGTACGTGGCGTCGCGTCTGGATGACACGCGGGAAAGGCTCCTTGAGAATCGCCACCCACGGGTAGGTCTTATCGTCCTTCAGAAGGATGTTATATTGCGGCTTGTGCTTCTTGATGAGGTTGTTCTCAAGAAGGAGAGCGTCCTCATTATTATTGACGACGATATGGTGGATGTGGCAAATCTTGCTTACGAGAACCATCGTCTTATGCGTCTGCTGCTTCTTCAGAAAGTATGACGAGACGCGGCGTTTCAGGTTCTTTGCCTTGCCGACGTATATGATCTTTCCCGTCTTGTCGAAATACTGGTATACGCCAGGCAAGTCGGGAAGGACGTTGACAAGTTGCTTCAGATGGTCGAGCCGCTCGGCGTCTGAGGCGTAGGAATATTTTACCTTATCGTCGTTCACAGGTATTGGGACTTCTTATTTGAAGAGAGTAGTCAGTTGGAAATTGTCGACATCGAAAAGCCCACGGTCACCTATCTTGAGACTCGGGATTACGAGCAGGCACATGAAAGCCATGGTCATGAAAGGCGATTTTAGGGTCACGCCGTTCTTCATCCTGACTGTGCGTATGAGACGCTGATAGTTGTCTGCCACATCGTTCCAATCGTCAGAAGTCATGAGACCCGCCACGGGCAGTTGCAGTCGGTTTACCTCCCCATCGGCAGATATGACGACTATGCCGCCCTTAATGCGGAACATTGCCTCAGCCGCAAGGCGCATGGAGTGAGCGTCACGCCCGATTACCACGACATTGTGCGAGTCGTGGGCTATGGAAGACGCCATTGCGCCACATTTGAGACCTGTGCCGTATATGAAACCATTAACGACGGTAATGTTAGTGTAGCGGTTTATGACGGCAATCTTCATGATGTCGCGCCCCTCGTCCGCCAAGACCTCACTACCCTCTCGTACCTCTGGAGACCACTCTTGCGCCTCGCTTACGATCTGGTCGGGAATGAGACCTATGACGCGGAGCGTAGGATTGTCATGAGGGGCGACGACCATGAAGTCATCGTCGGAGAAAGAGCGAGAGATGAAGTTGTTGGGACGCTCGGAGCGTGACGGGCGGAAGACAACACCTTGCTCGGCGTCGTAGACCTTTTCGCCTCCAATAAACGAAGAGCGGACTGTGAACTTGTTGAAGTCTGACAACACGACGAAGTCCGCACGGTCGCCCACTTGTAGACGACCGACATCGAGCTTGTAGTGCTCGATCGGGTTAAGCGTGAGGACTTGGAAAATGTCATACACATCGGCCTTGTCGGCTAAGGCGCGACGGAAGAACTTATCTATGTGACCACGGTCGCGGATGTCGTCGGGGTGAGCGTCATCGGTGCACGCCATAATCTTGTCGGGGTCGGTATGGAAGAGAGGCATGAGGGCATCGAGATTTCGTGCCGCACTACCCTCTCGTATAAGAATCTTCATGCCGAGGTCGAGCTTGGCGCGCGCCTCCTCAAGAGTGAAGCTCTCATGGTCTGTCGAGACTCCCTCGGCAACGTAGCGTTTGAGGCGGTCGTCGGTTATGCCGGGAATGTGACCGTCGACGGGCTTGCCGGCATCTTTGGCAATCTTCATCTCAGCCATAACCTTACTGTCGTGGGCGAGGAGACCAGGATAGTTCATCATCTCTGCGAGAGCCACTCCATCGGGCATGAGTCTGGCAATCTCGTCGGGACCGAACGTCGCTCCATTGGTCTCAAAAGGCGTAGCCGGTACGCACGAGGGAATGGCGAAGAAAAAGCGGAAAGGCGACTTGGCGGCATCGCGCATCATGAAACGCACGCCCTCCTCGCCAAGGACATTGGCAATCTCGTGAGGGTCGCACACCGCAGCCACCGTTCCATGAGGAATCACCATGCGTGCGAAGCCTTGCGGCACGAGCATGCTGCTCTCTATGTGGACGTGGGAGTCGATGAGACCCGGGACGCAGAAATCGAGAGAGGGGTCGATATTGTCGCACACCTTCTCAATTGACAGGATCTTGTCGTTGAAAGATATGTTGGCGACGTAAGATTGACGCTTTATGACGTCGATATAGTTTGCTTTGATGGTTCTAATCATAGTACTTGTCGATTTTATGATATTTGGATAGTTGAGTTACTATTTGAAAGCAGTCATTCAATATTTAAGTTAAAAGATGGCGGCAAAATATCTGTTTCGCACCATTAAGAGCATAAATGCTATCAATATGAAAGAATAGCCCATCGTTCCACGTGAAACGACGGGCTATTTGTATCATCTTCCGAGAAGGACGAGCAGAATAGAGATATCGGCTGGAGAGACACCGGGAATGCGCATTGCTTGGTCGAGAGTTGCAGGGTCAATTTTAATCAACTTCTCTCTCGCCTCGTAGCTGAGGCTTGTCACTTTGGCGTAATCAATGCGCCCACGGATAGAAATATTGTTATGGCGGAGGATCTTGTCAGCCTGCTGACGTTCCTTTTCAATGTAGCCACCATATTTTATCTCAATCTCTGCTGACTCCTTGACTTCGGCTGCGAGTTGAGAATTGTCACCTCCGAGAAGGTGGCCAACCTCGGGCATAAGAGGAAGGAGGTCGTCAATATGGACTTGCGGACGAGAGATGACTTGGTTTGCACGAAGCGACTCTGTGGCGGGTGTCGTGCCGAGCGACTGGAGAATCGGATTGAGCACATCCTGCTTTAAGAGCTTGCGGTCGAGAATATCGAGGAGCTTGGAGCGCAACTTGACCTTCTTCTTGAACCAAGAATATTGATCGTCGGAAACGAGACCGAGCCCCCTACCCTTCTCCGTAAGACGATCGTCGGCATTATCTTGACGAAGAAGAATGCGGTATTCGGCACGGCTTGTGAACATACGGTATGGCTCATCGACACCTTTCGTGACAAGGTCGTCAATAAGAACTCCGATGTATGCCTCATCACGAGTGAGGACGAAAGGCTCTTCGCCTCGAATTTTGCGGACTGCATTTATGCCAGCCATGAGACCTTGACCTGCAGCCTCCTCATACCCCGTAGTTCCGTTGACCTGACCAGCCATGAAGAGACCATGGAGGATTTTGCTTTCGAGACTATGGTAGAGTTGCGTCGGGTCGAAAAAGTCGTACTCGATGGCATAGCCAGGGCGAATAACTTGAGCATGCTCCAAACCAGGAATGTGAGAGAGAGCCTTAAGTTGGACATCCATAGGGAGCGAGCTGCTGAAGCCGTTGAGATAATACTCGATAGTGTTGACTCCCTCGGGCTCAAGGAAAAGTTGGTGGCGGTCTTTGTCGGCAAAGTTGACGAGCTTAGTCTCGATGCTCGGGCAATATCGTGGACCAATACTCTTGATGGTGCCGTTATACAAAGGGGAATCGGCAAAGCCGGAGCGGAGAATGTCGTGAACCTCTGTGTTGGTGTAAGTGATGTAGCAAGGTAGCTGTTGGAGAGTGCGATTGATTGAGGAACCATAGCTGAATTGGTGACCCTCAATATTTCCGTCTTGGGGTTCGAGCTTGCTGAAGTCGATTGTGCGACCATCGATGCGGACAGGGGTACCCGTCTTCATGCGATCCATCGAAACACCGAGCGAAGAGATTTGGTCAGAGAGGAGGAAAGAGGCCTCATCGCCCATACGACCTCCCGAATAGTGGACACGACCAATATGAAGGAGACCATTGAGGAAAGTACCTGCAGTGAGGACGACAGCCTTGGCATGGAACTCAGCACCCAGTTTTGTGCGCACTCCCTTAACAGTATCATTATCTATTAAAAGAGCTGTAACGGCGTCCTGCCAAAGTTGGAGAGAAGGAAGAGATTCGAGAAAATTGCGCCAAACACGAGAAAATTCCGCTTTGTCGCATTGGGAACGAGGACTCCACATGGCAGGACCCTTGCTCATGTTGAGCATTCGAAATTGGATGGAGGTAAGATCTGTGACACGCGACGTCATACCGCCGAGAGCGCTTATCTCGCGGACTATTTGCCCCTTAGCGATTCCGCCGACAGCAGGATTGCAACTCATCATTGCCATCTTGGTTATGTCGAGCGTTATGAGGAGCGTCTTCATGCCAAGCTTGGCGGCGGCATGAGCTGCCTCGCAACCTGCATGACCTGCGCCGACGACTATGACGTCGAAGGTGAAATTCATATATGTGTGTTTAAGAGACTAAAGAGAGAATAGTAGAACAGACAAAACCGCAAGCGTCTGAAGGAAGGCGCTTGACGGTCGATATTGTGGCTCTTGCCGAGGCAAGATGTGGTGAGTCGTAATGTTATGACTTGGCACGCATTGACTTCTCGTCGGTTACGAGAGTCTCGAGGATTGCGAGAGCTTTCTCCTCAGCGGCGCGCATCTTCTTCTCGTCGTCGGGCTGCTTGTCTTTGAGTCCGCAGAGGTGGAGGACACCATGTATTATGACGCGATGAAGCTCACGCTCGAAAGAGGGTGCGTATTGCTCAGCGTTGGTTCGTACAGTGTCGATAGAAATGTACATATCACCGCTTACGACACCGTCCTCGTCATAGTCGAAAGTGATGACGTCGGTGTAATAGTCGTGCTGAAGAAATTGGCGGTTTACCTCTAAAATCTTGTCGTCGTTGCAGAAGATATATGAGAGCTCGCCAGTCTTAAATCCGTAAGAATCAACGACTTGCTTAATCCACTTACGCAGAATGATCTTACCTTTGAGGTTGAGGTCGACGTCCTCGTTATAGAAGTTGATCACTTGAGATTGAATAAGAGACGGACGTTTCTACCATGGTCGGAGAACTCGACTTTGTCGGCGAGATTGCGCATGAGGAAGATGCCACGGCCGCAGTCTTTCTCGATATTTTCCTCGGCAGTTGGATCGGGCAGGTTATCGGGGTCGAAGCCGTCGCCCTGGTCTTGGACTGTGACCTCGATTTTATCGTTGTTTATGAGGTAATGTACGGTAACTTTTTTATCTGGGGAGAGTTTATTGCCATGGACTATGGCGTTGTTGACGCACTCGACGACTGACAACATGTATTTGCCATAGACTTCGTCGTCGATTCCTAACATCTGCGACTGTCCATCAATCAGTTTTTCAATCTGATTGATGCTATCTATGGTTGAGTCGAGAACGAGGGTTTCTTCAAGGTTGATTGAATCCATTATCCTTCTGCGTGATAAAACGACATTTCATTATACGATGAAAGTCGCACAAAAGTTTTAGATTTTATAGGTTGATTTTGTGTATTTGTCATTGTTTACGCAGCCAAACCTCGGGATTTTGCTTCTGATCGCCGAGCCAAAGCTCGAAATGGAGGATGTTGTTGTTGACACCGACACCTGTGTAGACTTTACCGAGGTTGGTATAGGTGTTGACCTCCTGATCCTTCTTGACAAAGACTTCAGCGAGGTTGGAATAGACGGTTAGGACATCGCCATGGCGGATGATGATAGTGGCGCCGCTGCCTGGCATTACGATGATGCGGGAGACTTTACCCTTGTGGACAGGGTGAATCTCGTTGCTGGCGAGGATATCCATATCGATGCCGTTGTTGCTTATCTTGATTTGTGGCAAGAGGGGATGGTCGTGCTCACCGAAGGCACTTGTAACGACCCAGCTGCGGACAGGCCAAGGAAGCTTTCCTTTGTTCTCCTTAATTTGGTCTGAAAGCTCGTCATGAGCCGTTATTTCGGAGTTTTTAGACTTGGACGTAGAGGATTGCCTTTGCTTTTTTTTCTTGGCTTCTTCAGCCTCTCTACGCGCTTTCTCGGCCTCTTCTCGTATAACGGCGACTATCTTTTCCTCTATGGCCTTTGTTTGCTTTTGCGCCTTCTCGATATTCTTTTGTAGGTCGGCTTGGCTCTGGGTGATGCTCTCTACATTCGCCTTGCGCGCTTTGAGCTCCTTGTCGAGACGAAGACTCTCGTCGTTTATCTTGGCGAGAGAGATGCTTATTGCTGTAAGTTTTTGAGACACAGAGGCTTTGAGTATTGCCATCTGCTCCTTTGTCTCGGTGAGTTGGCGGAAGGACTGCTTACGATAGTCAGCATATTGGCGGAGGAAGAGGAAACGCTGGTAGCTCTGGCTGAAGGACTTGGCGGAGAGAATGTAAGCGAGTGGGGAATAGCCGTTGCCGCGCGCTTGAATTTTGCGGAGCAGCTCCGCGTACTCGTCCTTTTGGCGTTGTAGCTCTATGCCGACGGAATCTATCTGCTTGTTAATGAGGCTTATCTGCTCATTGTATGCTTGAATCTCGTTGTTGTAGACCTCTATAAGGGCACGCCGTTTTGCTATCTTGTCATCGACAACGGATATGCGCATCATCTCATTATCGCGCCTATTGGCATACTCTTCCATCATCTTGTTGTTTTGCTCGATGAGTGAGAGAAGTTTTGACTTCTCACGATTGAGATCGTCGAGCGTCTTGCTCTGAGAGAGGGCAAGAGATGGAATAAGAGACAAGATGAATATGAAGAGAAATGTAAAGCGCATTGAATGAGCCTGTTACTTGTTTATTTTGGGATTGGAGATGGTCATTGACATAGAGCCATTGGAGCCATCAGCCTGCTTTGCGACCACCTCTACCTGTGTTGGTAACGAATGACCATCAAAAGACTGGTAATCAGAGACAATTATGTCGGCATTGGAGCCAGCCGCCTCGTAGTGCAAGCCACTGAAGGAGAAGTCTATCGCATTGACATATACATAGATATCTATGCTTGAGCCAGAGCGGAAGAGCACATATTTGCCGTCGGAGGTGAGTCGCATGGAGAAATGTGAGAAATCTTGCTCACCAAAGAGATTGTAGACAGGAGGGACGATGCCGAGAAAAGCGCATTGGATTGCTTCGCCAAAGTAGGTTGGAATGTTCATCTCCTTATCGATGCCGAGGATATTGCTCTTTACGGACGCCTTTGCCCCTTTTATTTCAACACTTCCGACGCTGACGGGAGGAAACTGGATGCGACCAGTAAAGGTCGTTTGCGAGCCTCTGGTAAAAGCAATATTGGCCTTTATGTTGGCACTGTTGCCATTGAAATCGACCTTGGTCTTGGAATTTTTGGCCTCATAGGTCTTGACATCGGGCATTCTTTCCTCAGCCTGCGTAAGAAGGGAGACTACCTCACTTTTGCGAGTTGTGAACTCGGATGTTGAGTAGTCGGACGGGATGCGATTGGAGCGGCAGGACGTCGCAAGTAGGGCTACAAGAAGCAGCGAAAGGAGTGGTATGTTGCGCAGCTGAGTCATTAGGCTTATTTTATTTCGTCGACGATATATTTCTTCTCATCTATCTTGCGCTTAATCAATGCGTTATCGGGTTCAAGAGAGAGAGCTTTTTGCCACTGCTCGATTGCCTCATCGACCTTACCGACATTGAAGAGAATATCGCCATAGTGGTCATGAATGTCGGCACTTGGCTCCTCATCGCCCTTAGAGTAGTTCTCGATGCAACGCTCCATAACAAACATTGCTTCTTGATATTTTGCCTCACGGAGCAGAACGTAGGCGTAAGTATCGAGGAAAGTGGCGTTGAGCGGGTCGCGGTTGAGGGAACGCATGCTCATGCGCTCCGCCTTGTCGAGCAAAAGACCGCGCTTGGCGAGGAAATAGGCGTAATTGTTGAGAGCCATCTCGTCATCGGGATCTTCTGAGAGAATCTGGTCGTAGACGATAAAAGCCTTTGAGATGCTGTCGAGATACTGGTAGCAGTTGGCTATTCCGTTGAGTGCGGAGTGGCGATAGGAGGTAAAATTGGACTTTTGATTAGCATCGAGACCATCGAGGAATGCGAAGACCTGATTGAAAGTGTTGAGTGCAGATTTATAGTCCTTTAGCAGACACTGGTATTCACCTTTGACGATGCCGTAAAGAGGATTTGTTGGAACATCATTTAGGGCACGTGAACAAAGGTCGATCATCTTATTGGCCTTATCGGTTGCTGAGAGAAGAGTATCCGCCAGGGCATAAGATATAAGACGATTCCAAATATATTCTGTGCCTCGGGCGTCGGCAACGAAGCGGGTGAGGAGATCATTACCGAGCTTATAGCGTCCGTTTTGGGCTAAATAAGATTCTGCAAGAGAGACAATATCTGTATTGATTGGGTATTGTTGAAGAAGCGAAGAGAATGTATTCATCATAAAGGGCATCCAATTCGCATCATTCAGCATATATTTATCACCCATCAATTGATAAACTTGTTGGACTTTAGCGTTCTCGTCAATTTCATCGGAGGCAAAGCCTTGGAGCATTGCATGGGCGTAGAGACTATCCATCTTGTTTTCCTTGTAGAGGTCGGCAAGAAGGAAGAAGAAAGGCGAGCCGTTGGGGCATTGAGTCGCACGTTCGCAGAGGTTGATGGACTTATCGGTATCGCCCTTCATCTTATAGAGATGTGAGATGACGTAGAGCGTCCGGGGCTGATTAGGCACACTCTTATCGAGTACAGTTGCGAGTTTGAGAGCCTTCTTATGCTCGCCCTTCTCAGCATAGATGGCTACACGGCGTAACTCAATCTCATAGAGTACTTTAGGATCATTGGTCTTAATTTTCTTAGCCTCGTTGAGAGCTTCATCGTAGCGACCGAGAGTCGAGAGGAGGGTGTACTTATTGTAGCGGGTGTCTACGTCGTCGGGGTTGGCTGCTAAAATCGTCTCGTAGAGGGGTAGAACCTTTTCTTGATGACCAGAGAGGACGTAGGCGGAGGTGGCTGTCTCGATGTAGGTACGGTTGTTTGTGGTATCGACATCGACGGCACGCTGCGCAAACTCGGCAGCATGTGTGTAATCTTGGGTAGCGTTGAGGAGTTTTGCTATCTCATTGAGGACAGCAGGGTTGTCGGGCTGCTGCTTTTGGAGATACATAAACATCTCGAACGCTCCGTTGTAGTCACCTTTTATTTTAGCCTGGAGGGCGTTGAAATATATGTTCTCGAAAACAAGACGTGACTGTTCCTCAAGAGCATCTTGAGCGTAGAGTGTTGGCGCTACGAATAGAAAAGAGAGAAGTGAAAATAATATCCTTCGCATTGTTGAGTCTATTATTTTATACCTGAATGACCAAATCCGCCCTCGCCTCGCTCAGAAGAATCGAGAGAATCGACTTGGGTAAAAGAGGCGAACTCATGGCGCGCTATGACCATTTGGCAAATGCGGTCGCCATTATGGATTGTGAAAGGCTTGTCGGAGAGATTTACAAGGATGGCGCAAATCTCGCCGCGATAGTCGGAATCGATGGTGCCTGGTGTGTTGAGGACAGTAATGCCGCTCTTGGCAGCGAGACCGCTGCGTGGGCGAATCTGCGCCTCGTAGCCCTCTGGCAGCTGGATGAAGATGCCTGTCGGTACGATGGCCCTTGCGAGAGGTTGGAGCGTTACATCGTCGGACAAGTTTGCGCGAAGATCCATGCCTGCGGAACCTTGGGTTGCGTAGGAAGGAAGAGGGTTGGCACTCTTGTTGACTATCTTTATGTTGACGTTGGTCATCTTCTTAATATTTTGTGAATTAGAGGGTTAAGATTGATATGCTCTGTCTTGACTATGGCTACGAGGATGAGAGCCATTATGACGATGGCGGTTAGAGGCCAGAGTTGGGGACAGAGTTCTGTTGTGAGAGATGTCGCCCCCATGACAACCACTATTACGGCAACTATGGCAATGAGCAGAAGTCTTACGGGGTATGCCACGGGGAAATATTTCTGACCCATGAAGTAGGTGAGAATCATCATGACAGCATAGCCTACTAAAGTGGATATTGCTGCTCCCATATATCCCATGCGAGGGATGAGCAGGAAGTTGAGGGCAGTATTTACGGTAAGACCTATGGCACTCATGATAATGCCCCAATAGGTGCGATCGGTAAGCTTATACCAGAGAGAGAGGGAATAGTAGACTCCGAAGAAGAGCTGACCTATTAATATCCAAGGAATTATGGCTGTTCCGTCGTAATAAGACTCCGGCAAGAAGAGACGCAAGAGAGGCATGAAGAGCATTACGCCGGCGAATATTATAAGCCCGAAGTAGACAAACCACTTGAGCGCAGGGCCGTAGATGTCGGTTTTCGCCTTATCCTTATTCTCCTTGAAGAAGAAAGGCTCGAAAGCCATTCGGAAACTTTGGGTGAAAATGGACATTAGGACACCAATCTTGTAGCAGGCGGCATAGACGCCAAGGGAAGCGAGGGGGTCGGCTGAGGGGTCGAGATGCTTGATGAGGATCTTCTCTATATTGGTATTTGCTTGTCCGAGGAAGCCCATTCCGACAAGAGGAAGGCTGTAAATGAGAGCGTTGCGGAGAAGCTTCTTATTCCCCTTGTTGATTGTTGTCGCTATTCGAGGAATGAAATAGAGCGTGGAGAAGAGCGAGCCTGCGAGATTGGCGAGCATCATGTAGGTGATGTCATCGACGGAGGAGAAGAAGCCGCCTTGATGCCTAAGCCAGAAGAGGAAAAATATTGTAAGAACAACATTTACAAGTACTTGAGCAAGACGCAAGAGCGCATAGGCGAGCGACTTGCGGAGGTAGCGGAGCTCGGCGAAGAAGATGGCGTTATAGGAATCGAGAAGGACGATGGCAGCCATAATGGCGAGATAGACACCACTTTGCGTACCAAAGTCGAAATCGAGTAGAGCGCAACAGAAGGATGGGAAGAAAAGAGTCAGCAGGAAAAGGAAAGTTCCGAAGAGGAAGACCGTGCGGGAGAGAGTCCCGAGAAGGCGGTCGCGGTTGTCGTCGGTAGCGAAACGGAAGTAGCCAGTCTCGAAACCGAGAGTCACAACAACGAGGAAAATAGCAATCCAGCTATAGACGTATGAGAAAGTGCCATAGACAGCCTGTGACACCACACGAACGTAGAGCGGCATCATGAGCCAACCTATCAGTCGGCTAAGGATTGTAGAGGCACCATAGACTACGGTGTCGGAAGCTAATGTTTTAAGTTTACCCATTGGTAATTAAGAGTGTAGGCACTAAAGGCCTTGCTCGTCGGGGTTAGAGATTTTTTTGGTAGTTGAAAAGGTTGGGTGCTTCGGGATGATAGCCCGTGCGACCTGTATGTTTGTAGGCGAGTTCTGTCGCCATACGACCTCTCGGGGTACGCTTGATGAAGCCGCTTTGGATAAGGTAAGGCTCGTAGACATCCTCGACGGTGCCGGCATCCTCGCCTATGGCTGTGGCGATGGTGGAAGCGCCGACGGGACCGCCATTGAACTTGTCGATTATGGTTAGAAGAATCTTGAGATCCATCTCATCGAGGCCGAAGCTGTCGATATTGAGGGCGTTAAGGCTCTTGGTGGTAATCTGCTTGTCGATATGACCATCGCCAATTACCTGAGCGAAATCGCGGACTCGGCGGAGGAGAGAGTTTGCAATACGTGGCGTTCCGCGGCTACGAAGGGCAATGGCATTGCAGGAATCCTCGTCTATCCTTACCCCAAGGATGCCAGCGGAGCGACGCACAATCTTAGAGACGAGAGGAGCGTCGTAGTACTCGAGGTGGCACTTGATGCCAAAACGGGCACGTAATGGGCTGGTAAGCAGACCGCTACGAGTGGTAGCACCGACGAGGGTGAAAGGATTGAGGTCGATCTGGATTGTGCGCGCACCAGGACCCTTGTCGATGATGATGTCTATCTTGAAATCCTCCATTGCCGAGTAGAGGTATTCCTCGACGACGGGGCTAAGGCGGTGGATCTCATCGATGAAGAGAACGTCGTTTGGCTCAAGGGAGGTGAGTAGACCAGCGAGGTCGCCAGGCTTGTCGATGACGGGACCTGACGTGGTCTTCATATTGACGCCCAGCTGGTTGGCAATGATGTTGGAGAGCGTAGTCTTGCCGAGACCTGGGGGACCGTAGAGGAGGGTGTGGTCGAGTGGTTCGCCGCGCATCTTGGCGGCAGCGACGAAGATTCGGAGATTGGACACCACTCCGCTCTGCCCCGTGAAATCGTCAAAGGTTAGGGGGCGGAGTTTTTTATCCAGTTCCTGGTCGGGAGTATTCTCCTTTCTGATGTCTATGCCGTCCAAAGTTGGTGGAAATGTCTGATTCTTAATAATATAATATATGCGCTATTATACATCCATTAATTTGTAATGGCGCACAATCTCTAAAAACTGATCGATGTCGAAAGGTTTGGCGAGGAACTCGTCCATGCCGGCATCGATGCACTTAGCCCGCTCGCTATCGTAGACGTTGCCTGTTAGACCTATAATGAAAGCCTTTTTGCTTTTGTTTTCCTGCTCGAATTGTCGGATGAAGTGTGTGGCCTCGTATCCGTTGAGTTCGGGCATCATGATGTCCATGAGGATGATATCGTAGGGGTTGGAAGTAGCCATCTCAACGGCTTTTCTTCCATCGTCGGCGACGTCGGCTTTCAGCCCGACATGTCGGAGTGTGTAGAACATCATCTTCTGGCTCAGTTGATTGTCTTCAACAAGTAACATCTTACTCATAGTGTGGCGGTTTGTGTGTGGAAATTATTTAGCGAAGTTTTTGGAGAGCTCGAGCATGGCGTCGATTGGCCGTCGGGCTTTGGCTGCCACGTTGGGATCGACAACTACCTCGGGCCACTCGTACTTGAGTGTGAGGTATATTTTTTCCATAGTATTGAGCTTCATGTAGTTGCAGTTGTTGCATCCGCAGGTAGAGTCCACAGGCGGAGCTGGGATGAGCTCCTTGTCGGGGAAGGACTTTTGCATTTGGTGGAGGATGCCGCTTTCTGTTGCTACGATGAAACGCTTTGCGTTGCTCTTGCCGATGTAGCTGAGGAGGGCAGCCGTTGAGCCTACGAAATCTGCGAGGACGACAATCTGGTGCTTGCACTCAGGATGAGCGATGAGCTCGGCGTCGGGGTAGGTCTTTTTTATTTCGAGAATCTTCTCAAGGCTGAATTGCTCGTGGACGTGGCATGCGCCGTTCCACAGGAGCATGTGGCGACCCGTCTTGGCGTTGATGTAGGAGCCGAGGTTTCGGTCGGGACCGAATATCAGCTTCTCGTCTATCGGAAAAGAGTTGACAATTTGGAGAGCGTTTGTGCTGGTGACGACGACATCGGTCATGGCCTTAATCTCGGCAGATGTGTTGACATAGCTGATGACCTTGTGGCCAGGGTTTTCGGCGATGAATTTGGCGAAGTCGTCGGGTTGGCAGCTGTCGGCGAGGGAGCAACCGGCGTTGAAATCGGGTATGAGAACCTTCTTTTCGGGATTGAGGATTTTGACTGTCTCACCCATGAAATGGACGCCAGCGAGGAGGATCATATCGGCTTTTATGCCGACTGCCTTTTGTGCGAGAGCGAGGCTGTCGCCAATGATGTCGGCGATGTCCTGGATATTGCCCGTTTGGTAGTAGTGGGCCATGAGGACAGCGTTCTTCTCTTTTTTGAGGCGGTCGATTTCGGCGACGAGGTCTAATCCTTGTGGGATAGGCTCATCGACGAAGCCTTTATCTATCCAATTTTGCTTAACGGTTGCCATTTTTGAGAGGGTGTAAGTCTTGCTGTTGGAGCGGATTGAAAGGTCGCTCGTGTCGTATTGTAGGTTTATGCTTTATTGTTGTCTTAGGGTGGCTAAAATAGGGTAAAAGGAGCCTAACATAGTCATCTTACAAAGATAGGCAATTAAGTTGTTTTCTTGGCTTTTGGAACGGCAATAAGGGTTGTTAAAATGGAGGGAAGTGAGGTTATCAGCTGTTTATATATATTATTCTTCATATATAACTCTTCTCTTAGGATTAATAATAATATAGCGGGTCAATAGTGTCAGTAATGGCAATTCTTGTCAGGAGGAAAAAGTAAGCTATTAACCGGTAAATCGTTCAGCTGACAGCTTGCTCGGCAACAATTGACCTCTTAATTGATTGAAAAGATGCAGACTAACAGAAGGGGTGTCAATTGTTGATAATTCAATGGACACAGACTGACAGGGGAAGATTGCATGTTGGTAACGGTGGAAAATGTGTCGGTAGTGGAGATGATAAAGTGGAGGTCAACTGACATGCAAAATAAACTGACTTGTTTGGTAGGAAAATTTGACGAGAAACGATCGGTAGGTTGAACGTGAATTGGCAATAAAAGCAGAAAACTGACAGATGGGTCAGTAAAATCATTCGAAGAGGCAGAAACAGCGAAAAAAAGTGGCTAAACTCGGTGTTTATTGACATTTTTGTTGGTAAAACTGTTGATTTCTTGATGATAACTACAGCTAAACCTATTGAAAATCAGATGTTTCACGTGGAACATCAGCCTTTCGGGGTGTATGTGCACGTACCTTTTTGTGTCTCAAAATGTGGATATTGCGACTTTTGCAGGGTGACTGAATTGGGACTTGTCGGTGGGTACTTGGAGACCTTGGAAAAAGAGATTAGAAAATCGCAGGTTGTGGGGTTGAAGCCTCGCACTGTTTACATTGGGGGTGGCACACCATCTTGCATAGGAAAAGAGAATGTTGATAAATTGCTTGAAATTGTTGGTAGGTCATTTGATTTGAAGGGAGTTGAGGAGTTTACTTTTGAATGCAACCCCGATGATGTTGATAGAGAACTGTGCGCAATATTGGTGAAAAATGGAGTGAACAGAGTGAGTATGGGGGTGCAGAGCATGAACGAGAAAATGTTGAGACTTATGGGTAGGCGGCATAGCGTGGAGCAGGTAGGAGGTGCTGTGGCGAGCTTGCGAGAAGCGGGGATGAAAAACATAAGCCTCGACTTCATATATGGATTGCCAATGTTGGAAGACTACGACTTTGAGCGAGACCTTGAAGAATTTTTGAAATTTGATGTTGAACATTGCTCCGCCTACTCGCTTAGCTATGAAGAAGGGAGCAGATTTACGAAGATGGTGGATGAAGGAAAATTGACGCCAATGGAAGATGACGAAGTGGCTGAACAATATGATATTCTAACAGCGAAAATGAGAGAAAAAGGATTTGATCACTATGAGATCTCGAACTATGCGAGAGAAGGAAAACGCTCTAAGCACAACTCGTCTTATTGGAATAAGACGCCTTATTGTGGGTTTGGACCTGGGGCTTCTTCTTATGATGGAAAAGTGCGAACAACAAATGTAGCGGACGTAAATAGATATATTCGTAGCGGAGGAAAGGAGAAAAGCCTTGTGGAAAGGTTGACTACCCTCGATGAATATGAAGAGGCTGTGATGTTAAGACTCAGAACGATAGATGGAGTGGGCGTGGAAGAATTGCCCGAAGAATTTAGGGGTGAGTTTATAGAAAAGGCTCGGGTGGAGATGAAAAATGGAAACTTGGCGGAAAAAGGAGGAAGATTCTTTATACCCGAGAAGAAATGGTTTTTGGCGGACGGAATAATAGAGAGATTGGTTTAGCTGACGTGTCGGTGGAGAAAAGAGAAAAATCCGAATAGTGAGGGAAAGACGATATTGAGAGCCCAAATGAAAATGATGGCTGAAGAGATGACGCTTGATTGGGCAAAAGAGCAGAACATCCACGTGGCGAGACCACCTTTCACACCGATATCTATGATATTGATGCGAGGCACGATGGTGACGAAAAAGTAATATAGAACCACGCATGCGAAGATGAGCGCACCGGGTAAAGTTCCAGGCGTAAGGAGCAAAGCAAGTTGGAAAGAAAATACAAAGAACTTTACAATGTTGAGAGCGAAAGCCAAAGAGACGCCCCTACCCCACCCTGCTGGAAAATGAAAATATCGAAGGCCTATGAGAATGATAATGACGCCAACAACGACTGCTACGGTGATGGCGATTAATGAGATATAGAGAATGTTTTGCGGAACGAAATCGTAAGAGTTGAGGAAAGCGAGGGCTACACCTCCTGAAATGACGATGCTGGCTGATTGGATGATGCTCGCCACGAGACTTGCCGCCCCTGCGCTCTTCTTGTCTCTGTAGCTAAGAAAACGACCGACATGCTCGCCTATGTTGGCAAAAGTCATGTTGCCGAGGCTGATGCTGCGGAGCGTTGCTGTGAGATCGTCGGCGTAGGAGCCGGAAGTGAAGACTTTGCGCAACACGCTCCATCTGAGCGACTCGATGAAAATGTTGACGCCCATGAGAAGAACCTCGACGAAGATTAGCCACTTGTAGTAGAAGAAAGTGGCGAAAGATGCGCAGATGCTATCACGATCGACCCATATGCGATGACAGAAGAGTGCAAGGCATACGAGGCAAAAGATCGTGACCGCTATGTTGAATATGCGCCTTAATTTCATCGTGGCGAAAAGTAGAAGAAAAAGGGGCAATGAAAAGCATTGCCCCCGAGAGAAATATTAAGAAAATATGAACGTTTGGCTTACTTTCCGAAGAGACCTCCGATGAGGCTGCCGAGTCCGCCGCCATCGCTATTGCCGCTGTCCTTCTTGCTGTCAGCCAGTTTGCCGAGGATGCTTGTCGCCGCACTGGCTATGCTGCCTTTGTCGCCTCCCATGGCACCGATTATTGAAGATAGGCTTTTGACGTTAGTGGCGGCTGCCTTCTCGTCGGAGTTGGTGCTCTGCTTGTATTGGTTGTAGAGCGTGAGGAGCTGCGTGGCAATGGCGATGTAGTCAATGCCGGAGTTTGAACCCGACTTGGCTGCGGTGTTGGTCTTTATATTTCCGAGGATGGAGTTGGCAATCGATGTGAGGGCGGTCGTGCCGAGACTCTTGTCGGACGAAGTTGAAGACTTTGTGGCAGATAGGACTGTCGACCAGATGGAGGAGAGATCTATATTCATCGGATTTAGAAATTTTGATAGTTGGTATATCCTTTGAAACGGAGTAATGAACTTAAATGTTGCGGCATAGTGAGTATGAAGAAAACTGAGTTCTCAATCAGAAAGATAAAATGAACAAGGTAAATGTCGGAAGAACACGAAATTAGAAAACTAAAGAGGAAGGCGCAGTAGCTCCAAAAGACTCAAAAAATTTACCTTCGCGGTCGATATGAAAGACGTAAGACCTAAAAAGCAGCTTGGTCAGCACTTCCTGACGAGCCAGAAAATAGCAAAGGACATTGTAGACGCATTGACATGGGAGGGTCAGACTGTGGAGGTCGGACCAGGCATGGGTGTCTTGAGCCGCTATCTTTTTGAGCGTCCTGAATTGGAGATGCGCCTCGTAGAGGTGGACCAGGAGAGCGTAGATTACTTGAAAGCAGCATATCCCGACAAGGCGGATTGCGTGGTCTACGGCGACTTTCTTAAGCAGGATGCTGACGACTTTTTTGGCTGTGGAGGCGAGTTTGCCGTCATTGGCAACTTTCCTTACAACATATCGAGCCAGATATTTTTCAGAATATTGGAATATAAGGACCGCGTGCCGATGGTGGTTGGCATGTTGCAGCGCGAGGTGGCGTTGCGCCTGTCGTCGGGACCCGGAACGCGAGACTATGGGATATTGAGCGTCTTCCTGCAGGCTTATTACGACATTGAGTATCTTTTTACCGTGCATGAGGACGTGTTTAATCCTCCGCCTAAGGTTAAGAGCGGCGTCATAAGGCTGAAGCGCAATGGCGTAGAGAAGTTGGATTGTGACGAGGCATTGTTCCGTAGAGTTGTTAAGGCGACATTTGGTCAGCGAAGGAAGATGATATGGAATGGGCTCAAGACATTGGGAATGAACATTGAAGGATTGAAGGATGACCCGATTGTGAAGCGCAGACCTGAGCAATTGTCGGTGGCGGAATTTGTAGAGCTGACCAACAAGTTGGCTTCATTGTCAAATTAGGATATAAAAAATTTCATATCGAGAGAGGGGGTGCATTGTGCGCTTCCTCTTTTTTCGTGTGGTGTTCATGCGAGGCTGAGAGATATAAAAAAACGAAGGGCGGCAGAAGAACTCTGCCGCCCCTCACCGCTATGAGAAAAATCACAATCAAAATTCACTGAACCGTTGTTCAGGGGGCGCTACCATCTCGGCGCTACCTTTTAATGAAAAACTCCTTTCAAGAGCAAAGGTAAATAGTTTACTTAAAACAGCAAGCATTTTGCAAACTAAAAATGGCAAAATGGTCTAATAAAAGGTCGCAAACGTTTGCATTGCTGTTATTAGTCAATTATTAAGGTGATATATTTAACCGAATATCAATAAAAAGGCACCTTTAGTCAAAAACTACATATAATATAGAAAAAAGTGAAGGCGAGAAAATACATTTGCACAACAGCTAATGAGAATGGTTCCTTTCAAAACATTCACGCCTTGATGTGATTATGTAGCACAGCAAGTTTCACTGTGAGTACAGAAATCATCGAGGAAGGGTTATTAAGAGGTTTTTTTTAAGGTAGTGATAAGTAAAATCATCAAGCAGATTCCAGTTGTGAAAACTGGGGTCTGCGTTCTTTTTTCATAACTTTATGCAGGATGCAGCTGAATATACATACGAATAAGGTATTCGCTGTTAAGAAAAGGCCATATTCGTAGCGTGAAACAGGGCATAAGGTTACAGGATGAAGTGAAACTTACGTGTTTCTCTTACAATTTTATGGGTGTGATACTTAAAAGGGGAGGTAACGTGGTTAAATATGGGTCATATTCTTTTGAATTATTATTCAGATAGTTAATTTTGTATCGTTTCGGAAGAAGAAGAATACGGAACATGAAATTCTGTAACTAAAGAAACAGAAAGCGTGAAAATAGACTCCTTTATATGAAGGGGGGCGAGGCAGCAAAAGGACAAAACTTGCTACCCTACCCCCGCGAGAAAGAGGGGAAAGACATAAAAACCACACAATAAAAAAACGACATGGCACAAAAACGACTACCCGAAGCCCAGGGCCTGTATGACCCGGCTAACGAACACGACGCGTGTGGCGTTGGTTTCGTCGCCAACATCAAGGGCGAGAAAACCAACGACATTGTGCGCCGAGGGCTTCAGGTCAACATCAACATGACCCACCGCGGCGCTGAGGGCGCCGACAACAAGAGCGGTGACGGCGCGGGCATCTTGATCCAGATGCCCCACGAGTTTTTCAAGACCCTCGTACCCGACCTCCCTGAGGCGGGAAGGTACGCATCGGGTCTCATATTCCTACCTAAGAACGATGACGCAGCCAAGAAGTGCATCGAGACGCTCACACACTTCATTGAGAGTGAGGGTCTTGAGCTTATATGCTTCCGCGACGTGCCTGTCGACAGCAGTTGTGTCGGCGAGATTGCGTTGCGCAACGAGCCGCGCATCAGCCAAGTATTCGTTGGCGGCAAAGGACTTGAGACCGACAAGTTTGAGCGTAAGCTCTACATGGTGCGCAAGCAGGCCGAGATTCGCGTCCGCCAGAGCAACATCATCGACAAGGAGTCTTATTATGTAGTCTCTCTTTCGAGCCGCACGTTCATCTACAAGGGCATGTTGACGCCAAAGCAGCTTGGCGAGTACTTCTTGGATCTCCACGACCCACGCGTCAAGAGTGCCATTGCCGTTGTCCACTCACGTTTCTCAACCAACACGTTCCCAACATGGGATCTTGCCCAGCCATTCCGCATGCTCGCCCACAACGGCGAGATTAACACCATCCGCGGCAACCGCCTTTGGATGCAGGCGCGCGAGGGCATCCTCCAGAGCGACCTCTTCGGTGACGAGCTGAAGAAGGTGTTCCCTATCGTCGAGCCTAACATGAGCGACTCGGCATCTTTCGACAACGTCTTCGAGTTCCTCGTACAGGCGGGTCGTACGATGCCGCAGGCTCTCACGATGATGGTCCCAGAGAGCTGGAACAGCAAGAACCCTATTCCCGACAGCCTCAAGGCCTACTACGAGTACCATTCGACGATAATGGAGCCATGGGATGGTCCTGCGGCTCTCGTCTTCACCGACGGACGTTACGTAGGCGGCACACTTGACCGCAATGGTCTTCGCCCAAGCCGTTACGTCATTACGAAGAACGACATGATAGTCATGGGCTCTGAGGTTGGCGTACAAATCTTTGAGCCTGAGGAGATTAAGGAGAAGGGTCGCCTTCGTCCTGGCAAGCTCCTTCTTGTCGACACCCAGCTCGGCACTATCATCCCCAACGACGAGGCTAAGCTTCAGATTGCCCGTATGCACCCATACGAGAACTGGCTCCGCAACAATCGTTTCAGCCTCGACGACATCAAGACCGACCTCAAAGTTCCTGAGGAGGTCGTCCCCGACGACAAGTTCGAGACATATCGTAAAGTATTCGGTTACAATAAGGAAGACTTCAACCTCACGATTGCCCCGATGGCCAACACGGGCGTCGAGCCCAACAGCTCGATGGGTAACGACACCCCGACAGCCGCATTCAGCGAGAAGCCGCAGAACCTGTACCAGTACTTCCGCCAGACCTTCGCTCAGGTGACCAACCCGCCTATCGACTCCATCCGCGAGGGTCTCGTCATGAGCCTCACCCACTACATTGGCTCCATCACGGGCAACCTCCTTGCCGAGGAGCCCCTCCAGTGCCGTAACATCAAGTTCGACAGCCCAATTGTCTCCAACACCGACCTTGCCAAAATCAAGGACGGCAAGAATAGCCAATTCACCCACGTCACCATTCCAACTCTCTTCCCCATCGGCTCGGGTGGCGCAGGATTGCGCAACGCTTTGGCGCAAATATGCCGTCAGGCTGAGGAGGCTGTCGACGCTCAGAAGAACTATATCATCTTGAGCGACAAGGGCATAAGCGAGGATATGGTGCCCATTCCATCTCTCTTGGCCGTCGCCACGGTCCACCATCACCTCATCCGCGCCAAGAAGCGTATGCAGGTAGGTCTCATTGTCGAGACTGGCGACGCTCGCGAGGTCATGCACTTCGCCCTCCTCTTGGGCTACGGCGCGTCGATCATCAACCCATATCTCTGCTTCGTCTCCATCGACCACCTCATCCGCGAGGGTAAGATTACGTCCGACTACGTCACAGCTCGCGACAACTACATCCACGCCGTCGACAAGGGCTTGCTCAAGATAATGAGTAAGATGGGTATCTCCACCTTGCTGAGCTACCATGGTGCGCAGCAGTTCGAGGCCATAGGCTTGTCGCAGGAGGTCGTCGATGTAAGTTTCGTCGGCACAGCCAGCAAGATTGGCGGTTTGGGCTTCGACGAATTGGCCAAGGAGGCCGAGATGTTCCACAAGAGGGCATACGGCGACAAGGAGTTTGGCGCAAGCGACGTATTCGACATCGACGGACGCTTCGCATACCGCAAGTATGGCGAGCGACATGGATGGAATCCTGACTCTATCGCCCTCCTCCAGTGGGCCACGAGTCAGAACGACTATAAGAAATTCAAGGAGTTCAGCGAGCGCGTCAATAAGGACAATGCCTCTCCTCTCTTCATCCGCGGATTCTTGAAACTCCGCGAGGGACAGTCGGTGCCCATCGACGAGGTCGAGAGCGAGGAGAGCATCATGAAACGCTTTGTTACAGGCGCAATGAGCTTCGGCGCCATCAGCAAAGAGGCGCATGAGGCCATGGCCATCGCAATGAACAGCATCGGCGGACGAAGCAACACTGGTGAGGGTGGCGAGGATGCCGCGCGCTTCAAGACCAACATGCGCAGCTCCATCAAGCAGATCGCCTCTGGCCGATTTGGCGTGACGAACAACTACCTTGTCAATGCCGACGAGCTCCAGATCAAGATTGCCCAAGGCGCCAAGCCTGGCGAGGGTGGACAGCTCCCTGGTTTCAAGGTGAACAGCATCATCGCCCGCATGCGTAACTCTACCCCGGGCATCACCCTCATCTCTCCCCCACCCCACCATGACATCTACTCCATCGAGGACCTCAAGCAGCTCATTTTCGACCTCAAGAATACCAACCCGACGGCAAGAATTAGCGTCAAGCTGGTATCCGAGAGCGGCGTAGGCACCATCGCTGCCGGCGTCGTCAAGGCAAAAGCCGACCTCATCGTCATCTCTGGTGCCGAGGGCGGCACGGGCGCAAGCCCCGCCAGCTCAATCAAGTACGCTGGTATGCCTGTCGAGGTGGGTTTGGCTGAGACGCAGCAGACGCTCGTCATGAACAACCTCCGCGGTCGTGTCAAGATTCAGACCGACGGTCAGTTGAAGAACGGCATGGACGTCGTCAAGATGGCTTGCCTCGGTGCAGAGGAGTATGGTTTCGCGACGGCTGCGCTCATCGTCCTTGGTTGCGTCATGATGCGTAAGTGCCACCTCAACACCTGCCCCACCGGCATCGCCACGCAGGATGAGGAGCTCCGCAAACGTTTCCGCGGAAAGAGTGAGTTCCTGGTCAACTACTTCCACTTCCTCGCCCGCGAGGTTCGCGAGATTCTTGCCGAGATGGGCGCACGCTCGCTCAACGACATCATCGGTCGTAGCGACCTCCTCGAACAAGACAAGACCGTCGGCAACTGGAAGACCCAGGGCATCGACATGAGCCGCATCACCTACTTCCAGGAGGCTGGCAAGCGTTTCGCCATCTACAACACGACCGAGCAAGACCACGACCTCAACGGCGTCATGGACTACGACCTCATCCAGCAGAGCCAAGCCGCCCTCCACAGCGGTCAGAAGGTCTGGATTAGCAAGGAGATAAACAACGTCGATCGTACCGTCGGCGCAATGCTCTCTGGCGAGATTTCCAAACTCTACGGCGAGGATGGTCTCCCCGACGACACCATCAACGGCACCTTCTTCGGCTCGGCAGGACAGAGCTTCGGCGCGTTCCTCACCCGTGGCGTCACCTTCCGCCTCGAAGGCGAGAGCAACGACTACCTCGGCAAGGGTCTCTCCGGCGGCAAGATTATCGTCGTGCCACCCGTCGGCAGCAAGTTTGTGCCTGAGGAGAACATCATCATCGGCAACACCGTCCTCTACGGTGCGACAAGCGGCTTCGTAAGCGTCCGCGGCGTCGCAGGCGAGCGTTTCGCAGTCCGTAACTCGGGTGCTACGGCCGTCGTCGAGGGTGTCGGAGACCACTGCTGCGAATACATGACAGGTGGTCGCGTGGTTGTCCTTGGCAAGACGGGTCGCAACTTCGCGGCGGGCATGAGCGGCGGCATTGCCTACGTGCTCGACGAGGACGGAGACTTCGACTTCTACTGCAATAAGGGACTTGTTGACTTGTGCCGTCTTGAGGACAAGAGCGACATTCTCGAGTTGCAAGACATGCTGAGCCGCCACCTCCTCTACACCAATTCGGCCAAGGCGCGCCGCGTCCTCTCCAACTGGAGCAAGTACGTCCACAAGTTCGTTAAGGTCATTCCGTTCGAGTATAAGAAAGTACTTGAGGAACAGAAGCTTAAGGAGCTTGAGAAGAAGATCAAGGAGACGCAAGACGCGCCACACTTGACCAATTAACGGACTCGTTCGGCAAGAACAGTTAGAGATTTTAGAAAAACAGATTTAAGAACCCAGCAACCGGACCCGACGCCAAAGCCTTCATCTACAAGGCGCTAACGTCTGGCAAATAAAGAGCGAGGCTACGGCCGGTTGTCAACATATAACAAAATGGGAGATCCTAAAGGATTCATGAAGGTGGGCCGCAAAGAAGGCGGCTACCGAGCTCTGGCCGAGCGAGTCGAGGACTACAGCGAGGTCGAGCAGACGTTGGCTGATGCCGACCGACAGCTTCAGGCGAGCCGCTGCATGGACTGTGGCGTGCCATTCTGCCACTGGGCGTGCCCTCTCGGCAACAAGACCCCCGAGTGGCAAGACGCCGCATGGCGCAGCGATTGGGAGCAGGCTTACAAGATTTTGAGCTCGACGAGCAACTTTCCCGAGTTCACAGGTCGTATTTGCCCAGCCCTCTGCGAGAAGAGCTGCGTCCTTGCCATCGACAACGAGGCCGTCACCATCCGCGAGAACGAGTGCTCCGTCGCCGAGCACGCCTTCAACCTCGGCATCGTCAAGCCGCGCATCCCGTCAAAACGTTCGGGTAAGAAGGTCGCCATCATAGGAGGCGGTCCGGCTGGTCTCGCTGTGGCCGACATGCTCAATCAGGCTGGCCATACTGTCACAATTTTCGAGAAGAGCAACGCCATCGGCGGTCTCCTCCGCTACGGAATTCCCGATTTCAAGCTCAGCAAGAAGATCATAGACCGACGCCTGGCCATTCTTCAGGCCGAGGGCATCAACTTCAAGACGGGCGCCGAGGTTGGCGTCAACACGAAACTCGACAAGATCCGCAAGGATTTCGACGCCATCGTCGTCACAATCGGTGCTGGCCAGCCTCGCGACCTCAAGGTCGAAGGTCGTGAGCTCGACGGCGTCCACTTCGCATTGGAGTTCCTGCAACAACAAAACCACGTCAACCGCGGCGACGTCGTCAAAGATGAGGACCGAATCCTCGCCACAGGCAAGCCCGTCCTCGTCATCGGTGGTGGTGATACCGGCTCCGACTGCGTCGGCACGAGCAACCGCCAAAAGGCGCGCTCGGTCATGCAGATCGAGATTATGCCTAAGCCCAGCGAGACCCGCGCTCCCGGCAACCCATGGCCCTACTGGCCTACAGTCCTCAAGACCACGTCCAGCCACAAGGAAGGCTGCGACCGCCGCTGGAGCCTCAACACCAAGCGTTTCATCGGCGAGGGTGGCAAGGTCAAGAAAGTCGAGCTCGTCGAGGTCGAGTGGAAGAAAGACGCCAACGGACGCTGGCAGATGGAGGAGAAACCCGAGACGGCCTACACCGTCGATGCCGAGCTCGTCCTCCTTTGCATGGGCTTCCTCTCCCCTGTCCACGAGGGTCTCGTCAACGAGTTGGGCGTTGAGCTCGACGCGCGCGGCAACATCAAGGTCGACGCCAATGGCATGACCAGCGTCGACGGCGTATTCGCCGCAGGCGACGCCGCAACAGGCGCAAGCCTCGTCGTCCGCGCCATAGCAAGAGGCCGCGAGACGGCGCGCGGAGTCCATGAGTGGCTCCAGAAGCGTGTCAAGAAGTAACTGCAAGTCTGGTTTTTTTATTGTCAGTGTGGGCGGAAGTGGCAGCGATGCCGCTCCCGCCCGCACTTGCTTTATCCCGCTCCCGCCACTGTTTTTAACTTTTTCACATCTTTCCCAAACAACAAACACCCTTTTGCGTACAAGCCCATAAGGGCGTCAAAACCCAGATATTTAAATAATAATCGTATCTTTACAGCTATTTAGGAGACATACCGATGACTAAAATTGGAGCTAACCAAGATTTCTTGGAATTTGCATACCAACTCTACCACACAATGCAGGCCAACGAGATTAACCTGGTCTACGAGGGGGTTGTCACGCAAGAAATTACCAAGACGTTCACCGCGCTGACCGAAAAAAATATGGCCAAAATCGAAGAAACGAGCCAGGTGCAGCGCAAAGTATTCAACGTCATGGTCGAGTGCCTGCAAAACATCAGCAAGCACGCCGACTCCATGTCTGAAGACGAAGATGAGGAACGCCGCGGCATTGTCCTCGTCTCCCATGGCGAGAAATGCTACAACGTCATCACCGGCAACGTCATCAAGGCGTCCAAAAGAGAAGGCCTCGAGGCCTCTCTCAACAAGATCAACAGCCTCGACAAAGAAGGTCTCTCCGCACTCTACAAACAGCAAATCCTCGGTGGCAAAATATCCGAAAAAGGCGGCGCAGGTCTCGGCTTCATCGATATAGCCAAAAAGAGCGGCAACAAAATCGAATATCAGTTCAAAGATCTCAACGACGACTTCTGCTTCTTCATCATCATCACCACCATCTCACGTGGCTAACAAACGCACTATCAATATTTTAAAATAGACACAAACACAACATATAATGGACGTATTAGAGATCAAAGGAACCGACGATACCCCAACCGTCAAAATGGACAAGGACGCCAACATCATCGAGTTCTCAGGACGATCGCTTCCAGAAAACGTAGCTGAATTCTACAAACCCGTCATGGACTGGATCGACGAGTACGTTGAAGCGCCCAACGACCACATCGACGTTTGCTTCAAACTCGAATACTTCAACACTGCATCCTCAAAAATGCTCCTCGACATCCTCCTCAAATTCGAGGCCATCGCCGACAACGTCACAGTCAAATGGTTCTCCCACGAGGACGAGGAAGACATCGAGGACGCCGGCAAGGAATATGAAGACATCGTCGAGGTCCCATTCGAATTTATAAAGTACTAAACATCACAACTTTACTCCCCTTTCCCACACATCCCGACAAATGAGTGAAGAGATTCTTGAACACCTGATGAACCTGTTCGGCATCCTCGCCAAACAGGGCGGCGGAGCCAGCGACGTGGAGGTTTCTTTCCTCCGCAAGTTCCTTGGCGAGCAAATCGCGTCCGCCAAGGTGGAAGAGTATCTCGAAAAATTCAAGGAGAAGGCAAGCGAGAGAGCCCAGTTCGACGAGACAGCAGGTCGCATCGTCGTCGACATGAAGGACTCCATGAAGACCCTCAAAATATGCCGCGCAGCCAACAAGGCACTCAGCAAAGAGCAGAAGGTCGTCGTCCTCGTCCGACTCTTCGAAATGGAGAAGGTCTACGACACTGCCTACTCCGGCCACTCCGTCAGCGTCAAAGCGTGGAAAGGCAAGAGCCGCAAGGAAGCCGAAGAACTCGACGTCGAGGAAAACGCCGAGACCATCATCAAGCTCCGTGAGGAGGTCGTAAAGACCGCCGGCGAGACCTTCACCCTCGCCAAAGACGAGATCGACAGCATCAAGCTCTTCTGCAACACCAAAGCAACCGACGGTCCGCAGACCAGCCTCGACCGACCAGACTTCCTCATCGCCGACGCACAGCCCGACGACGCCTACCTCAACGCCTGCCACATCGTCGACAACACCCTCGACGGCACGCTCGCCATCCTCCGCATCGGCAGCGCAAACCTCTTCTTCCTCAAGTACGACGGCCCCCGCGATGTCTCCATCAACGGCCTAACCGTCAATCCCGAGACCATCTACCCCCTCCCGAGCGGCAGCTTCGTCAAGACGCCGCGAGGCCTCCTCTACTATACCGACATCGCCGCGCGCCTCTCCAAGGAGACCAACGTCCAGAAGATCTCCTTCGAGGTCAACCACGTATGGTTCAAGTTCAAGACCGGCGGCATAGGTCTCCGCGACATCAACATGTTCGAGGAGCAAGGAAAGCTCGTCGGCATCATGGGTGCATCCGGAGCAGGCAAGACCACGCTCCTCAACGTCCTTTGCGGCAACGAGGCCCCGTCAGAGGGCGACGTCCTCATCAACGGGCTTAACCTCCATACCCAAAAAGACCAACTCGAAGGCGTCATCGGTCTCATCCCGCAAGACGATCTCCTCATCGAGGAGCTCACCGTCTACCAGAACCTCTACTACAGCGCAAAGCTCTGCTTCAAGAACCTCTCCGAAGACGAGATAAACACCAAAGTAGACAAGACCCTCAAAGATCTCGGACTCTACGAGCGCAAGGATCTCCAGGTAGGCTCCCCTCTCAACAAGATGATCTCCGGCGGTCAGCGCAAGCGACTCAACATCGCTCTCGAGCTCATCCGCGAGCCGGGAATCCTCTTCGTCGACGAGCCGACGTCGGGTCTCTCCAGCCGCGACTCCGAGAACGTCATGAACCTCCTCCGAGAGCTCGCACTCAAGGGAAAACTCGTCTTCGTCGTCATCCACCAGCCTTCGTCGGACATCTACAAGATGTTCGATAAGATGTTCATTCTCGACACTGGCGGCTACCCCGTCTACTACGGCAACCCCACCGAGAGCATCATCCACTTCAAGACCGAAGACAACCAGACAAACGCCGACGTCGGTCAGTGCCCAACGTGTGGTAACGTCAATCCCGAGCTCGTCTTCAACATCCTCGACGCAAGCGAGAAAGACGAGTACGGCAATACCACCAACCGACGCAAGAAGAGCGCGCAAGACTGGAATAAGATATACCAGGAAAAAGTGCTGCCCAAGGTGCCGCGTGTCCAGACCGTCACCGAACGCCCGCCCAAGAGTCTCGACATCCCGGGCTGGTTCAAGCAGTTCATCATCTATACCAAGCGCGACTTCTGGGCCAAGATCGCCAATACGCAGTATATCGCGCTCAACATCATCGAGGCACCTGTCCTCGGCTTCGTCCTCGCATACCTCATCCGCTACATCGTCGACCCAGACTCAGATGTATACATCTTCCGCGAGAACGCCAACATACCCATCTACATCTTCATGGGTACGGTCGTCGCCATCTTCTTCGGCCTCATAGTCAGTGCCGAGGAAATTTTCAAAGACGCCAAGATTCTCAAGCGCGAGAAGTTCCTCAACCTCAGCCGATCCGCATACCTCATGTCGAAGATATGCATCCTCATGGGGCTCTCCGCCATCCAGATGCTCCTCTTCGTCCTCGTCGGCAACTGGGAGATCTCTTTCCGTGGCATGAACCCAGAGTTCTGGCTCATGCTCTTCTCCGTCGCCGTCTCCAGCAACGTCCTCGGCCTCATCATCTCCTCCACCTTCAACTCCATCGTCACCATCTATATCATGATCCCTCTTATCATGATTCCCCAAATGGTGCTCGGTGGCGCCATGTTCACCTTCGACAAGCTCAATAAGGACATATCCTCAGTCGACAAAGTGCCTCTCGTCGCCGAGATAATCCCGGCTCGCTACGCCTACGAGGGTCTCATCGTCTACCAGTATAAAAACAACAAGTTCGAACGCGCTTTCTTCGATGACGAGCTCGCCGAGCGACAAGCCGACTTCAAGACAGTTTACTACCTCCCACGCGTCAAGGACGTTCTCGAAGATGTCCAGTCCGCCCGCAAGAACCATAAGACCGAAGAGAAGCAATACCTCATCGACCTCGCCCTCCTCCACAACGAGCTCGGCAAAGAGGTGCGCCATCAGCCCTCAATCAAATTCTCTTGCCTCGACAAGCTCAACGCCGAGAATTTCAACGACGAGGTCTACTCGCAGACCGCCGAATACATCGACGCTCTCAACGACCTCTACCAGGCGCAGTTCATGAAAGCCAATGGCGAGCGTGAGCGCAAAATCAACTACTACCTCGAAAACCAGCGCGACATCTACAACAACCTCAAAAACGACTACTACAACGAGGCCGTGAGCGATGTCGTCACCAAGACTTTCGACAAGAACAAGATTCTCCGCGATGGCGACCGCCTCATCCAGATAAAGGACCCGATCTACCAGATGCCCGAACCCGAAGGCTTCCTCCGTTTCCGAAGCCAATTCTTCTCCCCGATGAAATACTTCTTCGGCTTCTACATCGAGACCCTCTGGTTCAACATCATTGCCGTATGGGTCATAACGGCAGTCCTCTACGCCATCCTCTACTATGACCTTGCGCGTCGTGCCTTCGAGTCAATCTCCGACATCGACTTCAAGAAAAAATTAGCCCCGCTGACGGCTCTCCTCGAAAAGCTCAAGCCTACAAGGAAACCAGTGGCAGCAAAGGACAAAACGAAATAAAAAAACACACTACGATATGAATATCAAAATCAACAGGTTCTCCATAGGCGTAGCAGCCATGTCCATTGCTGCCGCCCTCCTGACCTCCTGCGCATGCGGCGGAAGCAAGCCCTCCGAAAACTTCGACGAACTTCCCGACAGCCTCAAAGAGGTGCCCCTCCAGCTCTCTGAGAACGTCGTCAACGACATGATCCAAAACATCTCCTCTCCTGTCGAGATGGCAAACCAGATCATGAAGAGTGGTGCCAAATTCGACCAGAGCGTCCTCAACGACGCCGAGAAGATGAAGGACTACAACACATCCTTCAAGCGCGCCCTCAACCTTGGTGCCTACAGTGCCGACCTCGGCTACATCAACACTTTCAACAAGAACAGTGTCGTAGTATCCTACCTCCTCGCTGTTAAAGATCTCGCCGATGGTCTCAACGTCGGTCAGTTCCTCGACTTCAACACCCTCAGCCGCCTCGCCAAGAACAATACCAACCTCGACTCACTCAAGCTGCTCTCCGTCTCCAGCTTCAACGAGATCGACCGTTACCTCCGCGAGCAAAAACGCTCCAACGTCTCAACCGCCATCGTGGCTGGCGCATGGATCGAGGGCATCTACATCACCTGCCGAGTCATCGAGCAGACCAACGACCCCGAGCTCATCAACCGTCTCGGTGAGCAGAAGGATATCGCGTCCATCCTCCTCATCATCCTCAACAACTACAGCAAGGGCGACTCCAACTTCCAATCCCTCGTCTCCAAACTCGACGACCTCAAGAAGATCTACGACGATGTCCGCATAACGACCGAGTTCGGCGCACCCGAGACCAAGGAGGTCGACGGTATGCTCATCATCGAGCAAAACGAGATCACCCACGTCGAGATCACCCCAGAGCAAGTCGCTCAGATAATCGACAAGGTCAAGGTCGCAAGGCAGTTCATCGTCGAATAATGACCTCACATCTCATAAACTTCTTGATTTCCAAACCACATTAACTGATACCAATCATGAGACACATATTATTCACCCTTTTGGCTCTCGTAGCCATGATCTCAGCAGGTTCCAACGCCTCTGCGCAATGCGGCGACGAGCTGATGAAAAAAGCTCTCGGCGCAATGGGCAACTACCAATACATCAAGGACTTCGACATCAAGCTCCCTGCCGCAACCAGCAAGACCGGCACCAAGTTCTCCGTCGTCCTCAACAGCCGCACACACTATCAGATCAACATCGCCAATGGCGCCAACAACGCCGAGAAGGTTATCGTCCAAATCTTCGACGGCGAGAAGCTCCTCGGCACCAACTTCGCCAACGGCAAGACCTTCGAGGCCTTCCAGTTCATCTGCAGTAAGACCGGCGCCTACAAGCTCCAAGTCTCCTGCTCCGGCGGCTCTGAGGCATGCGCACGCGCAGTCCTCTCCCTCGTCAAGCAATACACCGAGGCCGAGATGCCCAAATAAAAACACATCACTGTAACAATCACTAAGTTGAAAAGAGAAGACCAACTATGAATAAGATATTAACCTGCCTCGCGGCTCTCGCCGCAATGACTTGGCTCAACAGCTGCTCATGCTCACATAACGACGGCGACCTCAAAAACCTCGACGCCGAGAACGACACCACACAGCAAGGAGTACTCGAAGTAAGCCCCGAGGTCGTAAGCGACATGATCCAAAACATCTCCTCACCTGTCGAGATGGCCAATGAGATCAAAAGCTCCGGAGTCCAATTCCAACAAAGCACCCTCAACGAGGCAGGTCAAGAGGGCAAATACGAGACCTCTTTCAAGCGAGCAATCAACCTCGGTGTCTATGCTGCCGACCTCGGCTACATCAACACCTTCGGCAAAAACCTCGTCGTCGTCGACTACCTCTCTTCCATCAAGCGTCTCGCCGATGGTCTCAACGTAGGCCAGTTCCTCGACTTCACAACCCTCAGCCGACTTGCCAAGAACAACACCAACCTCGACTCCCTCAAGCAGCTCTCCATCTCCAGCTTCAACGAGATCGACCGCTACCTCCGCGCGCAAAAGCGTCCTAACGTCTCCACCGCCATCGTCGTCGGCACTTGGATCGAGGGAATCTACCTCACAAGCTCAGTCATCGAGCAGACCCACAACGCAAACCTCATCAACCGCCTTGGCGAGCAAAAGAACATCGTCGAGATTCTCCAGATCGTCGTCAAGAACTATGCCGACACCGACAGCAATTTCAAGACCCTCTCTAAGCAAATCGACGGGCTCAAAGCTGTCTACGACAACGTCCGCATAACAACCGAAATGGGTGCCCCAGAAACCAAGGAGGTCAACGGCATGCTCGTCATCGAGCAAAACGAGATTACCCACGTAGAGATCTCCGACGCCACTGTCGACCAGATCATCGCAACAGTCAAGGACATCCGCAACGACATCGTAAAATAGTACCACGTCACCACAATGACAAAGTTCCTCCTTCCCATCCTGCTCCTCCTCGCCTCTGCTATCAACGTCAACGCCCAATGTGGCGACGAACTCATGAAGGCGGCTCTCGGAGCTATGGGCAACTACCAGTACATCAAGGATTTCGACATCAAACTCCCTGCCGGGGCAGGCAAAGAGGGCGTCAAGTTCTCTGTCGTCCTCAACAGCCGAACCCACTACCAGGTCAACATCGCCAACGGCTCTTCTAACACCGAGAGCGTCGTGGTCGAGATCTTCGATGGCGACAAGCTTATCGGCGTCAACCAGGCAAGCGGCAAGACCTTCCCTGCCTTCCAGTTCATCTGTAGCAAGACCGGTGCCTACAAGCTCCACGTCTACTCTCCATCTGGCTCGCAAGCCTGCGCCCGAGCAGTCCTCTCTCTCGTCAAGCAATACACCGAGGCCGAGATGCCATAATCTCACAAGCCTTTCAAACAAAACACCAGTAAGCCCCGCGCCGTCCCTCTATGACGACGCGGGGCTTCATATATCTCTATGCCCCAATATGTGGCTGTTTCTGACCTTACAACTCCCTCATGGCTTCCTCATTCAACGTCACCGTCACCTCCACGCGCCTGTTCTTCTCTCTGCCGTCAATTAAGCGGTTATCCGCAATGGGGTAGTCGTACGAATACCCGCGGGGTGTAACACGGGCGGAATCGACCCCCTGGCGCGTCAAAAGACCACTTATAGCCATCGCGCGCTTAAACGAGACGGTCATGTTCTCATCATATGGACCTACGTTGTCCGTATGACCATCCACAGTAACGTCAGCCTTGCTCCATGCTCCCTTCATCGACGACGTCAACAACTCCAATGCGCTACGCGCCGACGCGTTATATCCCGTCACGTTAGGCTCGGCCGACAATCCCGACCCGCCAAGGATCACCTTGATGCCCAGAAGCCCGTTAACGTCCCTGACGGTCAACACGTTCGCCATGCCTCCCACGATGCGGCTCAACGAGTCCGCCTTAGCGCGGACAACCTTGTCAAGCCTCCTCACCTCCCTGCTGTCAACCGACACGCCAATGGGGTTCCCGACGGGAGGCTCCTCGCCCCACGTCGCCCAATCCGTCCTCTGCGCCGATGCCAACACGGGCAACGACATCATAGCTATCGCCAAAATCTTTTTCATATCCCGAATATACAAAAAAAGAAGAGACCCGAGCCGCTCTGTGCGACTCGGGTCTCCTTGTTGCCTTGTTATGCGTCAGGCTCTCGCGGCTACTACTTCTCAGCAGCCTCGATCATCTCCTTGCTGGCGGTGATGTAGACCTCGACGCGGCGGTTCTTAGAGCGACCCTCTACGGTGCTGTTGTCAGCAACAGGATACTCGCTCGCAAGACCGCGGGTGGTGATGTTGGCTGCAGGAACGCCCTGAGAGACGAGGTAGTCGGTGACAGCCTGAGCGCGCTGCTTAGAGAGCTTCTCGTTGACGGCGGTAGAGCCGGTGCTGTCGGTGTGACCCTCGACGGTGATGTCAGCTGCAGAGACGTCCTCGCCAGTGGTGAGGGTCTTTGCGAATGCTGCGAGGTTGGTCTTTGCGCTCTGGCCAAGGGCTGCCTTGCCGGTAGCGAACTTGATGCCGTCCTCACCGAAGGTGACCTGGATGGCCTTCAAGCCGTTCTGATCCTCAACCTCAGTGACCTCTGCGTTCTGCAGTGCCTCAAGCTCCTTCTTCTTCTTGTCCATCTTCTTGCCGATGACGATGCCAGCGGTCGTGCCGACAGCTGCGCCTGCGGCTGCGCCGATGAGAGCGCCCTTCTTACGGTTGTTCTTGGCTACGAGTGCGCCGACGCCTGCGCCGACAGCTGCGCCAGACGCACCGCCGATGAGGCCACCCTTGGTTGCGCTGCTTGCGTTGCAGCCAGTAAGTACGATGGCAAGGCTCAAGCCGGCCATGACTACAAGATTCTTCAGTTTCATTTGTTGAATATTAATTTAATAAGTGGATGTAATTCAACTTGGTTTGATTGACAGTCAGCCATAAAAAACATACTTCTCACGGCAAACTGTCCACTATTACGCAGCCGCAATCCTTTTGTTCCACACCTAAAATACCTTTTCTGATATTTTAAGCATTCACTCAAGACCACCAGCCGCCCTTTATATCTTAGTCTTTCATACCTTTGCAAACATAAAGAAAATAACTTTAGAAAGATATGTTTGAATACGTAGACCAGACCAAATACACCTACAAGGTCGCCGACATCAACCTCGCACAGTTCGGACGCGATGAAATAACCATCTCCGAACTCGAGATGCCGGGACTCATGGCTCTCCGTGAGCGATACAAGGGTCAGCAGCCCCTCAAGGGCGCGCGCATCACCGGCTCGCTCCACATGACAATCCAGACTGCCGTCCTCATCGAGACCCTCGTCGCCCTCGGCGCAGAGGTGCGCTGGTGCTCCTGCAACATCTTCTCCACACAAGACCACGCCGCCGCCGCCATAGCCAAGGCTGGCGTGCCTGTCTTCGCTTGGAAGGGCGAGAGCCTCGCCGAATACTGGTGGTGCACCAAGATGGCCCTCGACTTCGGCAACGGTCTCGGCCCTAACCTCATCGTCGACGACGGCGGCGACGCAACTCTCCTCATCCACAAGGGCGTAGAGTTCGACGCCAACCCCGAGCTCTACTCAAAGAATTACTCCGACGAGGGCGAGGACTTCCAAGAGCTCGTCGAGCTCCTCCGCACCGTCCGCGGCACCATCAACTGGAAGAAGATAGCCGACGGCATCAAGGGCGTCAGCGAGGAGACAACCACCGGCGTCCACCGCCTCTACCAGATGATGGAGAAGGGCGAGCTCCTCTTCCCCGCCATCAACGTCAACGACTCCGTCACCAAGAGCAAGTTCGACAACCTCTACGGCTGCCGCGAGAGCCTCGCCGACGGCATCAAGCGCGGAACCGATGTAATGATCGCAGGCAAGGTCGTCGTCGTCTGCGGCTACGGCGATGTCGGCAAAGGCTGCGCACAGAGCATGAGAGGCTTCGGCGCGCGCGTCATCGTCACCGAGATCGACCCAATCTGCGCCCTCCAGGCCGCCATGGAAGGCTACGAGGTCAAGACCGTCGACGAGGTCGTCGAGCAGGGCGACATCTTCGTCACCTGCACCGGCAACTGCGACATCATCACTGCCGAGCACATGGCTAAGATGAAGAACCAGGCCATCGTCTGCAACATCGGTCACTTCGACAACGAGATCCAGGTCGGTCGCCTTGAGCAATGGCCAGGCATCAAAGAGCACAACATCAAGCCACAGGTCGACCAGTTCATCTTCCCCGACGGCCACTGCATCATCCTCCTCAGCCGAGGTCGCCTCGTCAACCTCGGCAACGCCACTGGCCACGCAAGCTTCGTCATGAGCAACTCCTTCACCAACCAGACCCTCGCCCAGCTCGACCTCTGGCAGAAGGACTACAAGGTCGGCGTTTACCGCCTTCCCAAGGAGCTCGACGAGGAGGTTGCCCGCCTCCACCTCGACAAACTCGGAGTGCACCTCACCAAACTCACAGAGAAACAGGCCGACTACATCGGCGTCAAGGTCGAAGGCCCCTACAAAGCCGATTTCTACCGCTACTAAGACAGTAGCGGCACGCCAATAAGAAAATCGGGCACCGATACCAGCAGGTATCAGTGCCCGATTTTAGTTTTTCGTTGCTCGTTGAGTATGTCGATAGGCCTCGCGGCTTTGTCGTTTCGGCCCATATCTTCATTTTGATCTCTCGGCCTTTGCGGTGCCATCTTGCTTAAAGCGGCATTTCTTCCTTTCCTTTCGTTGCTGTCCTTCAGTCGTAATGCTGGGACCTAAGTTGCTTTTATTTTGTCATGATCCTCATGTGTGACGAGGGGCGGCTTGGCGGGATTTTCTCTTTCCCTTTAGCTTTTGCGCTCGCCGCCAACCCATCAACGGGGTGGCGGCGCAAGCGGGCAAGCTTATTTTTAGTTTAGTTAGCTGAACAATTCTTCCTTGTTCCGATAGCTAAACTAATCTTTTGCCATGGGGTGACATTCCTCCCTTTCGTCACTTTTGACGAGTAGCGGCTTTTATTTGACAAACAGCCCGAACGCCAGTTGACAAGTTGACAAATGGGACACTAAAAAAGGGGGTCGGCTCACGTCTGCGAGCCGACCCCCTTGAGAAACTTTAGTCTCTACTTTTATTCGTCAACCTTAAACGCTGCGATAGCGTCGTTCAGTCGCTTTATCATCTCTTGCATCTGTGCCGAGCTGGCTGCAATCTCCTCAGCTCCGGCGGCGTTCTGCTGCGTCATGCGGTTAAGGTCCATGATGGCCGTGTTAACCTGCTGGACGCCAGTGTTCTGCTCGATGCTCGCTGTCGTGATCTCCTTGACGAGGCTGTTGATCTTCTCGATGCGCGGCTTCAGCTCGGCAACATGGCTGTACGCCTCCTCGGCGCCTGCAATGCTGTTGGTCGCCGTGGCGTTGATGTTGCTTGCCGTGTCGTGGGTCTGCTCTGCGAGGCGGCCCACCTCCTTTGCGACGACGCCGAAGCCCTGACCATGCTCTCCGGCGCGGGCGGCCTCGACTGACGCGTTAAGTGCCAAGATGTTGGTCTGCGAGACGAGGTCGTTAATGTCGCTGATGCTGTCGGCAATAGAGCGTATGGCCTCAAGACTGTCGTTGCTGACGTCGCTCAGGCGGACTGTCGCCTTGGCAATCTCCTCTGCCAACTTGTTGGTGTGTATTGAGTTGTCTGTGTTCTGCTGGATGTTCGCGCCCATCTCTTCCATCGAGCTGGATATCTCCTCAAGCGACGCTGCCTGGCGATTGGCGGCGTTCGAGAGGCTGTCCGACGCATTTTTCATCTGGTTGGCGGAATTGACCAACGCCTCCGATGCCTTGCTGATAGGAATGACGACGTCGCGTATCTTGTCCTCCATCCTGTGGACGCTGACCGCTATGACCTCAATCTCGTCACACGCATGGTCAACCCTTACGTTCCTCGTAAGGTCGCCCTCTGCAATGGTGTTGATGTCCGCAACCAACTGGTTGATAGGCTCCAACATCCTGTGACGCAAACGGAAGTAGATGTAGATCAGCATGCCGACAAACACGAGAAGCAAGATTGGCATGAAGATGTATACGTTGCGCATGATGCCGTCCGTGATGGCCGAGTCGCCTACGAAGACGAGCGCGCCAATCGATTCGCCCTTGCAATCCAAGACAGGAAGTGAGGATACGTAGTTGCGCACGCCAAACATGTGGCTGGTGCCCACCCAGTTGCGACGCTCCAGATAGTTGGCCGTGCTGATCTCAGGATCTAATGTGATGCCGCTCACCGATACTGAGTCCTCAGATGTCATCACGCAATCGTTACCTTTAAATATGTAGGTCGTCGCCCCATAGTTAGTGTTGCTGGGGTCGTTTCCCAGGTTATACGCCTTGCTCACCAATACCGCAATGCCGATAGACTCGCGGTCGATGTTCTTGACGACCGTCGCCGAGTATTGCAACAACTGAGTGTCCGTAAACGTGTATGCGCTAAACGTGCCCGTCTCCTTAGCCCTCGCCACGATGGGCGCCATGTCGATTTTCACGCCATTTTGGTATGTCGTGCTCAATGGCGAGCCGTTCATGTCCGTAAATACGAAGTCCACTGCGTCTGCCACGCTGCGCGTCCACTCGAGCTCGTCTTTCATGACGTAGTCGTCCATCTCCGCAACGGCGTCGTAGAATACGTCGTAGTCGTCACTCAGGGTCTCGCACGCCACCTCGGCGGCATGGTTCTTTTGTTGCGTAAGTCGGGATACGGTGGCAGTCAATGTCTGCAACTGCCTGAACTCCACTTTCTTTAGATCCAGGCTCAATGCCACGAAGCAATAAATTGTCGTTACAAGCACCATTACGATGCACACCACGCATGGTGTCAGCACCAGGACGCCAATCCTGTTTGTGTTTAACTTGCTCATTTTGTTAACGAAGGGCGGTTTTTTAACATTAAGGTCAAAGTTCGTTCTTTTAAGCGAAAAAGCAGAATTTTTATTCTTTTTATTTTCTACGAGTCCAACCGCAAAACTGTTTTCTTTCTTTTATCTGATAACTTCGCGCACAAGACAACAACAACCAGATGATCTTCTCTCGTAGGCTCGCTATCGCCCTATCGCTCACGGTCTTCAACCTCAGCACCCTTGCCCAAAACAAGGTGCTCCGTCTCGCACTGACCGAGCAAGGCTCCGAGAATCCCATCATCGGCGCCAATGTCGTCTACTCCGCCAACGGCTCCGCCGACCGACTCGCCATAACCGACGTCGACGGCCATGCCGACCTTGCGCTCCCAACTCCCGTCCCAGACTCCATCTCCTACGTCATAACCTCCGTCGGCTTCGTCACACTCCGCGGCAAGGCTTCCACGCGCTCCACGCTCCAACTCCTCATGTCGCCCGACGTCCTCAACCTCTCCGACGTCGTCGTGACAGGCAGCCGAGCCCCGCGCCCCATTAAGCTGAGCCCCGTCAGCACGCAAGTCATCGGTGGCAAGCAACTCGTCGAGGCTGGCTACGCCTCGCTCCAGCAAGCCCTCCAACAAGAGACGCCGGGCCTCAACATCCAGAAAGTCGGCTTCGGCAACGAGATCTCCATGCAGGGGCTCGACGCACGCCACGTCCTCTTCCTCATGGATGGCGAGCGCATGACGGGCGAGATGGCCGGAAACCTCGACTACGAGCGTTTCAACCTCCACGCCATAGACCGCATCGAGGTCGTCAAGGGTGCAAGCTCCACGCTCTACGGCAGCCGAGCCTCTGGTGCTGTCATAAACCTCATAACCAAGAAGACCTCCAAAAATCTCGACATCCAGGCTGGTGCCCGATGGGCCGCGCCAAACGAGCGCAACTACCCCGACGCCTCGCCCTCCGATTTCCTCTACATGTTCGAGAAAAACGCCGACCGCCCCAACCTCCAATCGTGGGTCTCCGCTGGCGTGCGCATGGGGCGCAAGTTCACGTCCCAAACCGACATCCTCTACAGCTCTTCCGACGCTTTCTACATGTATCAGGCCAAGGAGGACACCAAAACCTACACCGCCGAGGCAAATTCTTGGCTCGACCACGATGTCACCATCAAGAGCGAGTCCAACCGCCCACCGACAGGCATCGAGGGCTCCGAGCACGTCTCCGTACAGCAAAAATTCTTCGTCGACGATGTCCATGGCTTCGGTGCGCAGCTCTACGGCAGCTGGTTCTTCATGAACACCTACGACCTCATCCAGGACATGACTTTCAACCAGTCGCGCGACTACACCGTCGGCCTTAAAGCCCACTACGACTGCCACGACTGGTTCCGCGTGACACTCAGCCTCCACGGCGATTTCTACGACCGCTTCAAACGTCACGAGAGGATCGACACCCGGCAGAAGGTCTACGACAGCCGAATCCTCCAACCCCGACTCTCCATCTCCTCGGGCTTCTTCTCTGGCCACGACATCATCTTCGGCGTCGAGCACACCTCCGACGACCTCACGTCCGACCGCTTCAATGGCGACGCCTCCCACACCATGCAGTCCCGCTCCCTCCGCGAGACGGAATATTTCCTCCAAGACGAGTGGGCAGTCTCACCCCTCTGGACCCTCTCCGCTGGCGTCCGTACCAACTTCAGCCGCGCCTTCGGGCTCATGGCCATGCCCAAGGTCGCCGCAAAGCTCACTCCGTCAGACAATTGGACGTTCCGTGCCAACTACTCCATGGGCTACCGTTCCCCTTCCATCAAGGAGCTCTTCTTCAATTGGGACAATCTCGGGATGTTCATGATCAAGGGCAATGAATATCTCAAACCCGAGAAAAACAACTACTTCAGCCTCGGTGCCGAATGGTCCGACGACAATCTCTTCCTCTCCGCCAACGCCTATGCCAACCTCTTCCGCAACAAGATCGAGGGCGTCTGGCGTGTCTACGATATGCAATACAATTTCGAGTATACCAACCTCTCCCACCAGTCGCTCCTCGGCGTCGAGACGATTCTCAAATGGCGCTTCCTCAGCGACTTCACACTCTCTGGCACATACTCGTTCGTCAACATATCCAAACTCTCGGGCGTGCAAGTAAGCTCCACCTCCCCACACGCCGCCACGGCCAACTTCAACTACCGCCTCCGACGCAAGAAGTATAGCCTCTCCGCCACGCTCTCCGCATCCTTCATGGGGCGCAAGCGTTTCGACATCCAAGACCGCCTCACCATCGACGGTCAAAGCCGCGAGGCCTACTTCCGCACCAACCTCCCCCCATACGCCCTCTGCAACGTGTCCGTCAGCCAGACGCTTTTCAACTCCCTGAAAGTCTCTGCCGGCGTCGACAACCTCTTCAACTACGTCCCCAAGACTCTCGGCTCCGGAGTCACCATGTTCAACGTCCCAGCCACGCCCGGAGCGCGCGCCCACGTCCAGCTCGAGGTTCTCATCGACCAGATTGTCAACTCAGCACGCCAACGAAAAAACTCCTCCCGATGAAATTCCCCATCCTCGTCGCCCTGCTCTTCTCCCTCACAGCCTGCGTCAATTACGACGCCGACCCCTTCACGGGCTACACCCTCCCTCGCGTCACCGGCTACTCCACCGGCATCACCAACGATTGGCTCTACTTCAACCTCCGGACGGGCAAGTCCTACAACGCCGCCTCCCCTTGCTGCGATTTCAGCGAGGGCGACCAACGCGACAGCGCGCAAATCGCGCTCGACTGGGATGTCGCCTTCTGCGGCTACCGCTTGCGCACCAATAGCGGCACAAGCGGCATAGGGCTCGGCGGCGCGGTCGACCTCGGCTACTCCTCCTACGACAAGTGGACATCGGCCGACCAAGTCTCCTCTCTCGACTTCTCCGTCGACAACGACACCTCCGTCTACATCACCATGTCGCAAAACGACTGGAACAAATACCTCCTCGCCAACAATCTCGATTTCAACACCCACCCCTGGTTCGACCCCAATACAGGACCCGCCACCGTCCTCGCCTCCGCCAACCCCGTCCTCGCCTCCGCCATCGAGTTCTCCGCGCCCCCAGCCACCTACACCCCCTCCTACCACACATACTGCATCCGCTCCGCCGACGGCTCCCGTTTCTTCAAAATCCAAATCGTCTCTTGGTACGACGAGCAAGTCGACATCGGGGGTCAGGGCGGCAAACTGTGCTACTACCTCGACGAACTTAACTGACGTATTTTCCCTATCTTTGTCGTAAATGTCAAGAATTTATGGACGTCATTAACGATATAAGCCTCTACGCCGCAGGCCCCTCTGCCGTTTGCGTCGGAGTCTTCGATGGTCTCCACCTCGGACACCAAGACCTCCTCGCACAACTCGTGGCGCAAGCAAAAAGCCGAAACCTCACCTCCGTTGTCGTAACTTTCGAACCCCATCCTCGTATAGTACTCTCGAAAGGAAACGACCGCGTCGGTCTCCTCACGACTGCACAAGAACGTAACGACATCTTCGCCAAAATCGGCATCGACATCCTCGTCGTCGTACCCTTCACGCGCGAATTCTCCGACCTTACAGCCCGCGAATTCCTTGACTCCTACCTCGCCGTCAGACTCCAAGCAAAGTTCCTCCTCATGGGGTACAACCACCGCTTCGGATCCGACGACGTGACGCCTGACGGGTACCCCGCCCTCGCCCAAGAGGCTGGCATTCAGACCCTCCGTGCCGGCGCCTTCTCCCTCCCCGGCAACGTCAAAGTAAGCTCCACCGAGGTCCGTAACGCCCTCTCTCGTGGCGACGTCGCCACGGCTGCCGCCCTCCTCGGCCGACCATACTCCCTCTCCGGCAACGTCGTTCACGGCGACGCCATCGGACGCAAGATCGGCTTCCCGACAGCCAACATCGTCCCAACCGACGAGCGAAAGCTCATCCCTGCCGACGGTGTCTACGCCTGCCAAATCTCCTTCGACGGAGAAAAACCAAGACCCGCTGTCCTCAACGTCGGCACTCGACCAACGGTCGGCGGCGCCGACAGACGCATCGAGGCTCACGTCCTCGACTTCGACGGCGACGTCTACGGCGACTCCGCCACCATCCTCTTCATCTCTCGCATTCGCGACGAGAAAAAGTTCCGCTCACAAGACGATCTCGCCAAACAAATCATGGCCGACGTCGACGCCGCGCGGAACGCCTCGCACGACTAAGAGTATAACGCTAACCTTTGAAAATCGTTAGCAATTGTTTATCTTTGTTGACTGGTATGCGCCGTTCTGTCTTCCCTGCGACGCACCATCACACTCAACCATTTATCTAAAAAGCTTCCACAGCTTTGGAGCAACGCCAGCCCCAACTCCCAAACGACAAAAGTCCGAGCCCAAGGCACTAAGAGGCACAAATATCGAGTTATGATTAGGAGATTACTTTTCGCCATCGCCCTCATGCTGACCTTCATCATGCCGGCTCAGCAAGCCGCAGCGCAAGACCAACTCTCGAAGCCAAAAGCACTGCTGACGCTCAGCTTCATCCGATACCTCGGATGGAGCGACGCCGCCAGGCAGGGCGACTTCGTCATCGGTGTCATCCGCGACCGCGACCTCGCGCAGTGGCTCACAACACAGTCACAAGGCAAAAAATTCGGCTACCAGGACGTCGTCATCAAACAATTCAAGTCTGTCGACGAGGTCACCGACTGCCAAGTAATATACGTCTCGAAAAACATCAGCTTCGCGCGCAACGCCACCAAGCTCCTCGACAAGGTCGGTAAAGACACTCTCGTCATGTCCGAGGAGGAAGGCGCCACAGAACATGGCTCCATGATCAACTTCGTCGTACGCGACAGCCGACTGCGTTTCGAACTAAGCAAGTCTAATGCCCAGGCGGCCAACATACAGTTCGGTCAAAAACTGACCGACATGACAGCTGCCATCAACCTCTAAAAAACATCATCCAACTCCCTCTCTTCCATGAAGAAGTTTAACCTGAGAGACTACATCTCTAAACTGAACATCGCCCAGAAGCTCATCGGCGGCTTCGGCATCATCGTCGTCTTCATCCTTGTCAATGCCGTGATGACCGCCGCCATCCACGCATACACACGACACCTCCAGACAACAGAGACTGAGGAGTACCTCCCCGTCGAGTCCAACGTCGACCTCATGATGAACAAAATCAGCGAGAGCCGACGTCTCGCCGTAAACTGGGTCTTCGTCGATCACCAGCCAAACACCCCAGACAAGGTCAAACTCGCCAACATCGTCAATACCGAGTTCGACTCCATCTTCGCCAACGTCAAGGCTAAAACAATCGACTGGGAGAAAGAATTCACCGACACCCTCGCCATCGTCGAGGAGAAAGTCCACGCCCTCTTCGACCTCGAAAGAACCGTCATGAGCAACCTCGGAACCTTCGACTCCTACGACGACCCAATCCTCCTCATGGAGTCCGAAATGCTCGTCCAGAGCGACGGCGACATCGAGATAGGCGAGAAGGAGATCCAAACCTACATCTCCGCCCTCGGCAAAATATGTGAGAGCAAGTGCAACGACATCAAGACCAGCATCGACCGCTCCTCCACGCTCCAGCTCATCTTCGTAGTCCTCATGAGTCTCCTCGTCCTCGGCTCCGCCCTCTTCGTCGGTCGACTCCTCTATATCAGCATCATCACGCCTCTCAAGAAAGGCGTTGCCTTCGCCGAGGCCATCGGACGCGGCGACCTCACCGTCTCCGTCGACGCCACATCCAACGACGAGATCGGACAACTCTCCCGAACCCTCCAGTCCATGGTCGAGAACCTCAAGAAGACCGTCGTCACCATCGAGCGCAACGCCAACGAGCTCGTAGCTTCAGGCGTCAGCCTCAACGACTCCTCTCAGAAACTCTCCAAGGGCGCATCCGAACAGGCCGCTTCTGCCGAGGAGGTATCCACTGCCATCGAGGAGATGGTCGCCAACATCGACCAAAACACCGAAAACGCCGTAGCCACCGAGAAACTGACTTCCTCCACCGTCGAGAACGTCAACCTCTCCAGCCAATACTCCGGCGAGGCCGCCGAAGCCATGAAGACCATTGCCGAGAAGATCACCATCATCTCCGACATCGCCTTCCAGACCAACATCCTCGCCCTCAACGCAGCCGTCGAGGCCGTCCGGGCTGGCGAGCAAGGCCGAGGCTTCTCCGTCGTCGCAGCCGAGGTCCGTAAGCTCGCCGAGCGAAGCAAACAAGCCGCCAACGAGATCGTCACACTCGTCAACAAGGGTCTCAAAGTCACTCAGATGGCTGGCGAGAAAGCCAAAGCCCTCGTCCCCGACATCGAGAAGACAACCGTCCTCATCAAGGAGATCTCCGCTGCCAGCCTTGAGCAAAAGACCGGCGCCGAGCAGATCAACATGGCAATGCAAAACCTCAACGTCATCACGCAAGAGAACGCCTCAAGCTCCGACGAGCTCACCAACTCCGCCGTCCTCCTGAGCTCCCTCGCCTCCAGCCTCAAGCAAGCCGTCGGGCAATTCAAGCTCGACGACGAGTCAGCCAAGGAAGCCGAAGAATTCGACAGGGAAGCCATCGCAGCTGCCGCAGCAGCCCAACAACCCGCCAAGCCCGCCCCAAAAGAAGAGCCCAAGCGCAAGGAGTCACGCAACGACAGCACCTCCACCCACAAGCCTGGCGTCAAAATCGACCTCGGCAACTCTAAAGAATTCGATCTCGACAACTACGAGAAATTCTAAACCCCTAAGACAATGAGCAGCATATACAGTCTCGCCGTCACGCAAGAAGGGGACAGACGACAACTCAAATTCGCGGGCGACCTCGTCATCAACCACATCGACAAAATGACAGCCGAAGTAAAAGACGCGCTGCCCTCGCCCGTCGACACAACCGTCGTCATCGACAACCCCTCCAACGTCGACATGACATTCATACAGCTCCTCATCGCAATCCGACGAGCCACAATCGAGGCAGGCAAATCCTTCGAGGTCAAAACCACCATCAAAGACGACCTCAAAGACCTCCTCGCCAAAGCTGGTCTCGACAAAGAAATGGGGCTCTAACCCCACTAACAGAAGACAACAAAACAACAAACGATAACAAATACGCTTAAAAACGAATATGGCAAAGACAGTTCTTATTGTGGACGACTCTGAGAGCATCCGCGAGGTTGTCAACTTCACTCTTACCAACGAAGGATACGACGTCCTCGTCGGCGTCGACGGCGAAGATGCTCTCAAATTCCTCGACGGCCGACCCATCGACATCGTCATCACCGACCTCCACATGCCCAACCTCGACGGCCTCGGTCTCATCCGCAAAATCCGTGAGATGGACGCCTACAAGCACATCCCCATCCTCTTCCTCACAACCGAGAGCCAGACCGAGAAAAAGATGGAAGCCAAAGAGGCCGGCGCTACCGGTTGGATCATCAAACCTTTCGTCCCTGCCAAACTCCTCAGCGCAATCTCAAGGGTGCTCCGCTAATAACTCTTCGGCGAAGCTGAAACAACGGCGGCGCATGACTTCTTTTCTTCCCAACGCAGGCCTCAACCCGAAAACGCGCAGCCACGCCTGCTAACGCTTTTTATAGCCCATGCTCGACAAATTCCAACAAAAGTTCGTAGAGGAAGCCCAAGACAACGTCGCGGCCATCGAAGAAGCTCTTTTCGAACTGGAAAAAAGCCCCAACGATAACGAGATTATCGAGAGGCTTTTCCGCTCCATGCACACCATCAAAGGTAGCGGTGCCATGTTCGGCTTCAACGACCTTAGCCACTTCACCCACAACCTCGAGACCCTCTACGACCTCGTCCGTAACGGTAAGCTCAGCGTCAATAAAGACATAATCTCCCTCACCTTCGAGAGCCTCGACTACATCCGACAGCTCCTCGACCTCGGCGAGGGTACGCTCTCCGACCCCGACGACATCAAGCGTCAGCAGGACTATATCGCCAAGATAACCAAATACTTCCCTGCTGGCCAGACCCTGACACTCTCGTCAGCCGAGAAGGCAGCCCTCGCCGCCAAGCAGGCCGCCGCAGCCGAGGCTCCTCAGCAGCAAGCCAAAGGACCACACAACTACCTCGTCACCTTCGCTCCCTTCGAGTCCCTCCTCGACAACGGCACCAACCCGCTCTTCATGCTCGACGACCTCACGGCCCTCGGCGCATACAAGACGCTCGCCTTCACCGCCGATGTCCCGACTCTGGCCAACTTCGAGCCACTCAAGCTCCACGTCAAGTGGCAAGTAATACTCTCCACCGACCAGGATGTCAACGACATCAAGGATGTCTTCATCTTCGTCGAGGACGAGTGCCGCATGGACATCGCCAACCTCCCCGACGGCGACATCCTCTCAGCCACCGACAAGCTCAACCCCATTGTCGAGAAAGCACTCAAGTCAGGCAACGAACTTAAAGCCGAAGATTTCGAAGTCTTCAAGCAAGCGCCACAACCCGCGCCCGAGCAACCAAAAACTGCCACAACAACCAAATCAGCATCCGCCGGAGCCGCCAAAGCGCAGGAAAACAAGATCGCAAGCATCCGCGTTGCCGCCGACAAAATCGACGACCTCGTAAACGCCGTCAGCGAACTCGTCACCATGCAAGCGCAGCTCAACCTCATGGCCGGCAAGCAAAACGACCCGACCCTCTCCTCCATAGCCGAGCAAATGGAGAAGATAACAAGGCAGCTCCGCGACAACTCTTTCTCCATCTCCCTCATCCCGCTCCAAGGCGAGCTCGTCCAGTTCCAACGCCTCGTGCGCGACCTCTGCATCAAGCTCGGAAAACAAATGGAGTTCGTCGTCGAGGGCGGTGAGATCGAGCTCGACAAGAACATCATCGACCACCTCAAAGACCCACTCCTCCACATCATCCGCAATAGCGGCGACCACGGCATCGAGACCCCCGAGGAACGTATCGCGGCAGGCAAGAACCCCACCGGCGTCATACTCCTCAAAGCCTTCTACTCCGGCTCCTCCGTCATCGTCCAAGTTTCCGACGATGGTAAGGGCATGGACCCCGCCAAAATCCGCAAGAAGGCCATCGAGAAAGGTCTCATCGACGCCAACGCCAAGCTGACCGACAAGGAGACACTCAACCTCATCTTTGCCAGCGGCTTCTCAACATCCGAGAAGGTCTCCGACGTCTCCGGACGCGGTGTCGGCATGGATGTCGTAAAAAGCAAGATCCAAGAGATCCGAGGAGAGGTCACCGTCGACTCCATCGCCGGCAAGGGAACCGTCATCTCCATGGAGCTGCCTCTCACGCTCTCCATCATCGACGGCCTCCTCACCCGCATCGGCGGCGAGCAGTTCGTCTTCCCCTTCTCCAATGTCGAGAGAATCCTCCGACCCTCCGAAATTCAGATGAGCGAGAGCGGTCTCGGAGATTTCTTTGTCTACGAGGGCAACCAAATCCCATCCATCGACCTCGACAAGGTCTTCCACGACCACGCCAACGACCTCCCCAACTCCAAAATAATCCTCGTCGAGCAGGGCGGACGACGCGTCGGCATGATCGTCGACGCCGTCCTCGGTGAATACCAGATAGTCGTCAAACCTCTCGGAACTTACCTCCGATCCATCGACATGATCTCCGGTGCCTCCGTCATGGGCGACGGCTCTCTCTCCCTCATCATCGACCCCGGACGTCTCATCAACTACTACAACCAGCAGCGCCTCAAGCGCAAACAGCAGTAACCCGTCAGCACTATGGAAGAAAACAAATCGGCTACATCTTTCAAGGTCGGCGGCGAACTCTTCGCTGTCAACACCAAGACCGTCCGACACATTCTCGAAAACTCTAAGCCCACGCCCGTGCCACTGACCAAGCCCTTCGTCAAGGGCATCATCAACAACCACGGCACAATGATCCCCGTCGTCGACTTCCGAACACTCCTCGGAAGGGAGCAAGACCCTAACCTCCCCGAGAAATGCATCGTCGTCCTCGGCATCGAGCAAAACGGCAAGGAGGAAATGATCGGCTTCATAGTCGACGAGATGGACGACGTCTTCGAGTACTCCCAAGAAAGCTTCACTCCAGAATCCGTCCTCGACCTCTCCATCGAAGTCCAAAACGCCGTCTTCGGAACAATTAAGCACGACGACAAATTCGTCTGCCTCCTCAAAGCTTCAGACCTCGCCAAGGCCCTCCTATAAACAACACGACACGAATAAAACAACCATGGAAGAAGAAAACAACAACTCATTCCTCACTTTCCAGGTCAACGGCGCCCTCTACGGCGTCAGCGTAGCCCGTGTCGTCGAAATCCAGGCCTACGCCAAGCCCGACGTCACACCTTCAGGATTCCCCTACATGCTCGGACTCACACAACACCGCGGCAGCATCCTCCCCCTCATCGACTCCTCCGCCAAGTTCGGCATGCAGCCAATCCAGATAACCCCACAAACCTACGTCGTCATCATCGCCGTCAAAAACGCCGACGAGCTCTTCGACGTGGCCCTCGCCGTCGACGAAGTCCGTGAAGTCGTCTCCATCTCCGATGACAAAAAGATGAAAATCGACTCCACCTACAAACCCGGATACGTCGCCTTCGCCTCCAACACCAACGCCGGCCTCGTCATGGTGCTCGACCCCGACAAAGTCTTCACCGACACCGACGTCATCTCCATGGCCGACATATCTGCGCAAGCCAACAAGGCCAACATCGCCGACAAACAATAATACAACCACTCCCACCATGAGCAACGACGAGAACGACATACTCTTAGGCAACGCCGAAGGCACCGACTTCGACGCCTTCCGAGCCGAACTCTCGCCAGCCGACTTCCACAAGTTCAGCTCATACATCTACGACCAGTTCGGCATCAAAATGCCAGACATAAAGCGTGTCATGCTCCAAGGACGACTCCTCAAAAGGATTCGAGACCTCAAAATGACATCCTACTCACAATACCGCGACTACTTCTTCAGCCCAGAAGGACAAAAAAAGGAACTCTACAACTTCCTCAGCGTAGTCACGACAAACAAGACCGACTTCTTCCGTGAGCCCGTCCACTTCGACTTCATGCGAAACACCGCCCTCCCCGAATTTTACGACCAGGGACGACGACACATCTCCATCTGGAGCTCCGCATGCTCAAGCGGCGAGGAACCATACACCGTCGCCATGGTCATGAACGAATACGCCCTCGAAAAGCCAGGCATGACTTTCGAGATCATCGGCTCCGACATCTCACAAAACGTCCTCGAAAAAGCGGCACGAGGCGTCTACCCCGAGAAAGCCGTCTCCATGATCCCACTCGACCTCAAACGCAAATACCTCCTCAGAAGCAAAAACAGAGAAAACCCCACAGTCAGAGTAGCTCCTCTGCTCCAAAAGAACTTTTCCTTAAAATATCTGAACCTAATGGACAGCGTTTACGATATAAAAGAAGGGTTCGACATCATCTTCTGCAGAAACGTGCTCATCTACTTCGACAGGGAAACCCAAGAACGTGTAGTGCAAAAACTCTGCGAAAAACTCAGAACCGGGGGCTTCCTCTTCATCGGACACTCAGAATCCCTCTCCAACATGGACGTTCCCCTCACTAACATCAAACCAACAATCTTCAAAAGAAACTAAATGCGCGCGGATATGAATAACAACATCACTGACAGGCAGCTCCTCAAAGAACTCTCAGCAAGACTCAAACAAAAACAAGACACTGAGAAGAAATACGCCGACCTGCTCGTCGAATACCAGTCCATGGGCAAAAGGCTCAAAGACTCCGAAGCCCTCAAAAGCCACTTCATATCCAACGTCACCAACGAGATCGTAAACCCCTTCACCTCCATCATCGGTCTCTCCAAGGCTATCCTCTCCGTCGAAAAACAAGACTGGAAGAAGATCGTCTCCATGGTCGCGCTCATCCACAACGAAGCCTTCAACCTCGACTTCCAGCTCAAAAACATCTTCACCGCCGCCAAAATCGAGGCTGGCGAGATCCTCCCCAACGTCCAAAAAGTACATATCCGACAACTCATACAAGGCGTCATCGACTCCTTCTCCATCGTAACAAGGAAGATGGGAATCTCCATCGACTTCGACTACGAGATCCAACTCGGCTTCGGCGAGAAAGACTACTACTTCAACACCGACGCCGACAAACTCAAACAGATTATCAGCAACATCCTCAACAACGCCGTCAAATACAGCTACAAGGACAGCAAGGTAATCGTTAAATGCTGGATCGACGACGACCTCCTCTTCGTCTCCATCCAAGACTTCGGCACGGGCATCTCCGAGAAGAACCAGAACATCATCTTCGAACGCTTCAAACGTCTCGACACTGGCATCAACTCCATCAACCAGGGCCACGGCCTCGGTCTCTCCATCGCCAAGGCGCTCCTCGACGTCCTCGAAGGAAACATCGACATCAAGAGCGTCAAGGGTGAGGGCTCCACTTTCACCATCTCCATCCCACGACTCAAAGTCGTCAACACCGACCCCTTCGGCGGCGACGACGGCATGTTCTTCGACGATGCCGCTGACGATGACGTTGACCTCTTCTAGCCAACAAGCCTGATGGAGTATTCACAACACTTCCTCTATCCCTCCTCCTTCTTCGCAAGCCGAGAACCATACGTCGTCAAAACCGTACTCGGCTCCTGCGTCGCCGTATGCCTCTGGGACCCTAAGCTCCGATTCGGAGGCATCAACCACTACATGCTCCCGACTTGGATGGGCACCGACCTCGCCTCCCCTAAATACGGCAACATTGCCATCGAGAAACTAATCGAGAAAATGAGGTTCATGGGTAGCCACGTCGAAGACCTCCAAGCCAAAATATTCGGCGGCGGCGAGCTCATCCAAGGCATCGACGGAGGCCCCTCCTCCACCCAAATCGGTGAGCGCAACATCCAAATAGCCAAACTCATTCTCGAACAATACAAAATACCTGTCGTAGCCTCCTGCATCGGCGGTCAACGAGGACGAAAAATCCTCTTCTTCACCGACACAGGCGAAGTCCGACACAAATACCTCGACAAAAGGCAATTTTAGACAAGTACACACCACCTACCACTAACAACTCATACGGCATGGAGCAAAAAATTCGCGTTCTCGTTGTCGACGACTCGGCAGTCGTCCGACAATCGCTCTCCGCCATCCTCGAAGCCGACCCTGAAATAGAAGTCATGGGCACGGCCGCCGACCCCATAATTGCCGTCAAAAAGATCCAAAAGGAGGTCCCCGACGTCATCACTCTCGACATCGAAATGCCGAGAATGGACGGCCTCACCTTCCTCCGCAAGATCATGGCGCAACGTCCAATACCCGTAGTCGTCATCTCTTCCCTCACGACTCGTGGCACAGAAGCCGCCATGAAGGCCCTCGAATACGGCGCAAGCGAAGTCATCGGAAAACCCTCCATGAACCCCGACGTCTTCTTCCAAGAGAGCCACATCATGCTCTGCGACGCCGTCAAAGCCGCCGCCCAATCCAAAATCCGGCGCGTCACGGCCGACGACATCAAAGAGCGAGCCGCGCAAACAAGCCCAGCCCCCATCGCCTCCCCCGTCGCGCCAAAACTCGCGCCGTCAAGAACTTCCCTCCCAACAGGCATAACCGTCGTCCAGCCTAAATACACGGCCGACGCCATCCTCGAAAAGAGTAATCCTGCCGACATCGTCATCCCAACCGAGAAGATCATCGTCATCGGCTCTTCCACCGGCGGCACCGAGGCCATCAGAACCCTCCTCCGCTCCATGCCCTCCGACATGCCAGGCATCGCCATCGTCCAGCACATGCCAGAAGGCTTCACACGCTCCTTCTCCAACGGTCTCGACCAAATATCACGCCTCAGCGTCAAAGAGGCCGAGAACGGCGACAAGCTCTATCGCGGCAGGGTACTCATCGCCCCGGGCAACAAGCACATGCTCCTCAAGCGCATCGGCAAAGAGTATTTCGTCGAGGTGAAGGAGGGTCCGCTCGTAAACCGCCACCGCCCGTCCGTCGACGTCCTCTTCCGTTCTGCTGCGCGCTATGCAGGCTCCAACGCCATCGGAGTAATCCTCACAGGCATGGGCAACGACGGAGCCAAAGGCATGAAAGAGATGCACGACGCCGGTGCCCACACCATCGCCCAAGACGAGCAATCTTGCGTCGTCTACGGCATGCCCAAAGAAGCCGTCAAAGCCGGTGGCGTCGACGATGTCGTCGCACTCGAGCGCATCGACGACCACCTCACGAAACTTCTCTCCTTGGCCAAGCCATAAACCACACCACCCACTGACTCTCCCACCTTAACCCCCATACACCAAGAAGATGAAAAACAAGAAACTGAAGCGGATGAACTGGATTTGGGCCCTGCGTGGTCTCATCTTCGGTATCATCATTTCGCTTATCGTCTTCCTCCTCGCCGCCGATTCCGACGCCTACCATAACAGCGAACGCACTCTGAGCGATTTCGTCAGGGCTTTCCCCGCCTTCTGGGTCATGCTCCTGCTCCCTGTCCTCTGCGCCGCCGCCGGATTCGTCATCTCTTGGCGAATGAGCGTCATCATCAGGGAAATGAAAAAAGCCCTCAAGACGCAAGAGACACGCTCCGACTCCATCCTCCAGTTCGTCGAGGGACTCTCCGCTGGCAGGCTCGATGTCAAAATCAATTCCGACGACAAGGACGACGACCTCATATCATCACTCAACCAGCTGCAACACAGCCTCCAACAAAACCAGAAGGAGGATCTCAAACGCCGCGAGGAAGAGCAGCAACGTACATGGGTCACCAATGGTGTCGCGCAGTTCGGCGAAATCCTACGCCGCAACAACGACAACATGCAGGAGCTCTCCTACAACATCATCCGCTACCTCGTCGACTACGTCAAACTCACGCAAGCTGGCTTCTTCCTCCTCCACACGGGTGAGGACAAGGGCGACAACGGCAAAAAGTTCTTCGAGCTGACAGCCTTCATCGCCTACGACCGTCGCAAATATGCCGATAAGACCATCGAATGGGGCGAAGGCCTCGTCGGCCGTTGCGCCATGGAGAAGAAGACCATCTACATGACCGAGCTCCCGCCTCACTACGTCACCGTAACCTCCGGTCTCGGTGAGGGCGACCCTGCCGCGCTCCTCCTCGTCCCTCTCAAAAGCAACGATGTCGTCTACGGTGTCATCGAGATGGCTACTCTCCTCCCGCTCCTCCGCCACGAAATAGAGTTCCTTGAGAAGACGGCTGAGAGTATCGCCATGACAATCTCCACCGTCCGCACCAATATGCAGACTGCCGTCCTCCTCCAAGAGACGCAGCAACAAGCTGCCAAGATGCGCGAGCAAGAGGAAATCCTCCGCCAGAACCTTGAGGAGATGCGCGCTACGCAAGAGGAAAACGAGCGCAAGGAGATCGAGATGAAGGGCTTCATCACCGCCATCGACCACGCCTCCATAAGCATGGAGTTCGCAACCGACGGAACAATCCTCAAGGTGAACGACAACTTCCTCCGCACCTTCGGCTACAAAGCCGAGGAGATCGCTGACCAGAACATGAGCATCTTCTTCTTCAAGGAAGACCAGCAAGCCCTCGACGACCTCCTCGATACCATCAACAATGGCGAGACCTTCAACGGCCGCGTGCGCCGTCGCTCCAAGCGTGGCGACGAGGTTTGGCTCCTCTCCACCTACACTCCCGTCCGCGACTCCGACGGCGAAATCCTCAAAGTCATCAGCCTTGAGACCAACATCGCCGACCAAGTCAAGCTCGAGCACGAGATGCAAGACAGCCAGAAAGAGCTCGACGTCCGACTCAAAGAGACGCGCGCAGAGGTCGAGGCGAAGTTCAAAGAGGTCGAGGCCGTCAAGGTGCGAAACGAGAAGACTCTCGACGGCATGCTCGACGCCATCGTCACCACAAACCAAGAGGGCATCGTCGAGTTCTTCAACGAGGCCGCCGAAAAGCTCTGGAGCTACTCCCGCACCGAGGTTCTCGGCAACAACGTCTCCATGCTCTTCGCCGAGGACGACCTCCAGAAAAACGACTTCATCAAGTCGTTCGTTACCCCCGAGCTGCCCAAGACCATCGGCGAACGCCGAGAGATACCTATCAAAGACAAGTACGGTGAAAGCGTACCCGTCCTCGCGCTCCTCTGTGAGGCTGAGGTCGACGGCGAGCACTCCTTCACCGCCTTCATCCAAAATATCGAGGTCGAGCTCTTCTAAGCCGACCTCCGCCAATCACACAACCCTTCCATGGATGTAAAGGACTTCCTATCCGAATTCCATAAACGCTGCGGCTACGATTTCTCCGACTACTCCGTCAACTCCATATCGCGCCGCCTCTCCAAAATATGCACCGATTCAAATCTCTCGTTCGAACAAATACTCGATAAAGCTCCCTCCGACAAACATTTACTCCAGCAAGTCGTAGAAGATATAACGGTCAACACAACCGAGCTTTTCCGCGACCCGCAAATATGGGCGACCTACGCCTCCCTCCTCCCCCGACAACTCCCCAAAGGCACGATGTCTACCATCTGGCACGTCGGATGCTCCAAAGGTCTCGAAGTCTATTCCGACCTCATTCTCATCCACGAGCTCAACATCCAAGACCGATGCCGCGTCATCGGCACCGACATCAACCCTACCGTCCTCGAAACCGCGCAACGAGGTGTCTACCCCTTCCGCTTCAACCACGGGTATGTTGACAACTTCAATGCCGTCATGAAGGCTCTCAACCTCGATGTCCCCTTCGAGAAATACTTCTCCATCGACGAGACTGCCGACACCATGACCGTCCGACCCGACATCGCAAGCAAGGCGCGCTTCCTGCTCCAAGACCTCGTCCGCGACCGTGCCCCATTCGCCTACCGCGCCGACGTCGTCTTCCTGCGTAACGTCATGATATATTTCAACGAGGCTCTCCAAATACGGGTGCTCTCCGAGATAATGGACAAGATGCACGACAACGCGCTCCTCATAATGGGAAAGCAAGAGGACATCCCAACCTCCATGAAGAGCCGTTTCAAGACTCAAGGCTCCTTCTACTACAAAAAAGCCAGATAAACCACCATGGTCCTGACAACCAACGAACTCCGCGACATCGCCCTCCTCCTCTCCGAGAGGCTCAAGGTGGACTACACCCACTTCGCCGACGGCTTCCTCCGCCGACGAATGACGCGCCTGTTCGAAAAAATGGCTTTCCACCGCATACAGGACCTCAACAACGCCATGGCTTCCCTCGTCAAGTTCGACGAGATAGCCTACTTCCTCTCCATCCCGCAGACTGAGCTGTTCCGAATCCCGTCCTTTTGGCGCCGACTCGTCAAGATCCTCGCCGACAAGGATATCAAAAACATCTGGATCCCAGACCTCGGCAGCTACCACGAACTCTACAGCCTCCTCATAATTCTCGACATCGCAGGTCGCGGGAGCGATGTCTCCGTGACCGTCAATGTCGTCTCCGACCGCATAACCAATGCCGTCAAAAACTTAATCCTCAACAAGAAAGAAGACCCCCAAGACCTCTCCAACTTCCAACGCCTCGAGCTCCAAGCCTCCTACGCCGACTACGTCACCCCCGATGCCGACTCCGTCCCCCACTTCCGCCCCGACCTCCTCGATGGCGTCAAGTTCCGTAACGGATGGTTCCTCAACTATGACGACCAGTGCTTCGATGTCATCATCCTACGCGACGTCCTCCTCGCCTACGACCGCGACCTCCACAAGAAGGCTGTTGCCCATCTCGCCAACTCCCTCTCACGCCCCGGCGCGACGCTATGCCTCGGGGCTATGGAGCGACCTCTCGGCTCCGAAGACCGTTTCGACGCTTCTGCCGCTTCCGACGGCGTCTATACTCTCATAAAATAAAAACTGCACCATGGAAACCAAGGATTTCAAGGCAATCGTCATCGGAGGCTCCGCCGGCAGCTATGCCGTCGTCTCCCGAATCCTTGCCTCCCTGCGTGCCGACTTCCCCCTCCCTGTCGTCGTATGCATGCACCGACTGAAGCATGTGCGCGCCGGCTTCGTCGAGGCTCTCAACGACAAGACCCCTCTAACCGTCGTCGAGCCTTATGACAAACAGCCCATCGAGCGAGGCTTCGTCTACGTAGCCCCCGCCAACTACCACCTCTTCGTCGAGTACGACTCCACTGTCTCCCTCTCCATCGAGGAGCCACACCTCTTCTGCCGTCCCGCCATAGACCATACGCTCTCCTCCGCCGCCAAGACCTGGCGCAACAAGCTCGTCGGCATCATCCTCACGGGCGCCAACAAGGACGGTGCCGAAGGTCTCAAAGATATTGCCGACCGCGGCGGCTACACCATCGTACAAGACCCGGCAACAGCCGACGTCCCGACAATGCCGCGCGCCGCGCTCCGACTCCTCCAGCCCGACGCCCTTCTCTCCCCACAAGGAATCATCGACTTCTTGAAAAATTTCTGATGAAAATAGTCACCAAGAAAGACATATCGACAACCCTGCGGACCCTCTCCCCCCTCCTCCACGCCCAAGTCCGTAAGTCATATATCGCCATCCGCACCGCGCTCTCCGCTGCGGGCAAGGCTGTCGTGCGCTTCTTCTGCAAGGTCTACGTCTTTCTTGCCCAAAAATTCCATGCGATCCTCGCTCTCCCCCTGACCGTCAAGCTCTACGCCCTCCTCCTGACGCTCATCCCGCTCTTCGCGCTATGGCAGCTCTTCGCCTACCAACTTTCACAAGCAACTTTCACCTCCGTCAACATACTCGTCGCTTTGATTCTCGCCATCTCCATGCTCCGCATCGCCGTATTCTCGCATAAGCGAATGGAGGATATGAGGGTGCAGAACGACGAGATTATGGCTCAACTCGACAAGCGCGACGCCGAGCTCGCCAAGCTGAAATCCGACATCTTCGAGCTCCGCAACAAGGCGCGCCGCAGCAATGCCACAAAAAAGAGCGCAGTCCGCTTCGTCGAGCTCGCCAAAGCCGAAAAACAATCTGCCGAGCCGACAGAGGAGAAATATCAATACCTCGTAACAGCCATAACGAAGCTCTTCGACGTCAGCGGCGTCGTAGCCTACGCCCGCCGTTCCCAAGACTCCGACGAGTTCGACATCGCCGGCCGATACGCTCTCGCCGACGATCCTCCAACAACCGTCGCCGTCGCTGGCGAGGGCATCCTGGGGCAAGCCATTGCCTCCAACAAGGCTCTCACGCTCCCCGAAGTCCCCAAAGACTACCTCACTGCCGTCTCCGGCCTCGGCAAGAGCCGTGCCCTGAATGTCTACGCCCTCCCTCTCGTAGCTGCAGGCTCCGACGCTGTCGTCGGTGTCATAGAGGTCGCTTGCTTCGCCAAGCTGCCTCTTGCCTCCGAATGGGTGAATGTCGAAAAAGAGCTTAGCGAGATTATATAGCCACAAATGAAGAAGAGAAAAAACAAAATATCCTGGGACTACCTCTCGCCAAAGGGCTTCTCCGAGCTCCAATGGTACGCTGCGCTCGTCCTGCTTCTCATCATTCTCCTCCTCGGATGGACCAGCATGATGAGCCTCCTCGGCTTCAACGTCTCCTTTGACAACATCCTCTACCTCCACCACTACCTCTTCACGTGGTTCTTCGACATCCTCGCCCTCTTCGCCCTCGTCCTCGCCCTCTTCGTCTCCAATTACAGGCGGATAAGGCTCTCCGAGCTTCAAGACGACATCTCAAAACTCCAAAACGTCATATCCTCCAGCATCACCATCGCTGAGGATATCCGCGAGGGGCATGACATTGACCGCTCTCGCGTCGCCTCCTCCGAACTCGGTCGCACGCTTCTCAACCTCGGCATGAGCCTTCAAGACACGCGCGCCAAGGAGCAGAGCTTCAACTGGGTGAGCCGAGGAAAGGAGAAGATCTCCGATATCCTCCGCGTCCATACCCGTATCGACGACCTCGCCGAGGCCACTATCGAGGGCATCATATCCTACACAGGCGCGGTCCAAGCAGCCTTCTACCTCCTTGAGGGCGACACCCTCAAGACCGTCACCCAATACGCCTACGACCGTCGCCGCTTCGAGAAGAACGAGATAAAGGTCGGGCGCGGTCTCGTCGGCGCGGCTGCCTATGAGAAGCAGCTCATCTACCGCACCGACATCCCCGACGACTATTTCACCATCACCTCCGGTCTCATCGGCAACAGCAAGCCCAAGTCCATCCTCATCATCCCTCTCAAGCAAGAAGAGGAGGTGCAGGGCGTCATCGAGATATCCTTCTTCCAAAACTCTCTGCCTGAGCACTATAAGCTCCTTGCCGAGGAGATTGGCTCCATGGTCGGGTCTACGCTCTACAACCTCAAGATCAACCAACAGACCGAGACCCTCCTCCGCGAGTCTCAAGAGATGACAGCCGCCCTCCGCGAGAACGAGGAGAAGCTCAACGAGAACGCCCGCGAGATGCGCGAGGCAAAGGACAATCTCGAGATCTCCAACACCGAGCTCGCTCGTAAGATCGACGAGATCAAGATCGCCCAAAAGAAACAGGACGCCATGCTCTCCAACGCGTCCGAGTTCATCTCCATCTACGACGCCAACCGCGAGGTCATCTACGAGAGCCCTTCCATGAAACGAATCCTCGGCTACGACCCCGAGGAGGAGGTCCACGGCATGGACGAGGAGTGGATGATGCCTACGAGCTTCAAGAAGGTGAGTGCCATGTTCGACTACCTCCTCGCCACACCAGGCGGTGAGACGAAAATCGAATACACATACCTCAAGAAAAACAACGAGCGTATCTATCTCGAGACCCAAGGTAAGAACCTCCTCCACGACCCTGCCATCCGAGGCCTCATCTTCAACACCCGCGACGTCACCGAGCGTAAGATGCGTGAGAACGAGGAAAAGCGCACTGGTCGTATGAAGTCTCTCTCCGAGAACTCGCCAGACGTCATCATCCGTACCTCCCTCAAAGGCAAAATCCTCTACTCCAATCCCGCAGCCGCCAAGTTCCTCGGTCTCTCGACGGCCGACAAGGCCAAGGAGCGCATCCTGCTCGACCTCATCGAGGAGGAGTCTTTCCGCAACTTCGTCAACGATGTCCTCAAGAACATCCGCAAGACGAAGCGTCAATGCTCCACAGAGCTCGAGCTCGGACAGAAGGATAAGACCTACCTTGAGGTGCGCGCCATCCCCGAGTTCGACGATAACGGCAGCGTAGACTCCACGCTCTTCACCATCCACGACGTCACCGAGATCAAGCAACTCGAGCAAGAGGCACAAAAGGCGCGTGAGGATGTCATGAGCTCCATCAACTACGCCAAGCGTATACAGTTCGCCCTCCTCCCCGAAGAGTCCGAAATACAGCAGCGCTTCCCCAACTCGTTCATGTTCTACCGCCCCAAGAACATCGTCAGCGGCGACTTCCCGTGGATCTACAACCATGGCGACGTCACCTATATCGCCGTCGTCGACTGTACGGGTCACGGCGTCCCGGGCGCGCTCCTCTCTATCATCGGTTACCTCCTGCTCAGCAACATCGTTGCCAACCATCCCGACCTCGCTCCCTCCGACATTCTCGACCGTCTCCACGAGGCCGTCCGCGACGCCCTTAAGCAGAAGACCAGCGAGGCCAATGCGGGCGACGGCATGGACCTTGGCCTCCTCCGCATCGACCCCACCGCTCATCAGGTTCAGTTCGCAGGCGCCCACCGTCCGCTCTACTACCTCCACATGAGCCGATCAGGCGCATTCGACGGTGCCGAAGATTGCAAGTTCCAAGAGATTGAGGGAACCCGTAAGGGCATCGGAGGCAAGCCGCTACCCAACGGTCGCCCCGAGAAGGCTTTCGCCAACAACGTCATCGATTACCAGCCTGGCGATCGCCTGTTCGTCTTCTCCGATGGTCTCCCCGATCAGCTCGGTGGCGAGGAGCATAAGAAGTTCTTCACGCGTCGCGTCAAAGAGTGGCTCGCGCGCAATGTCGACGAGAGCATGAACTCCACGTCCAAAGACCTTGTCAAGACTTTCTACGACTGGAAGGGCACTGACAAGCAGGTCGACGACGTCCTGCTCATCGGCCTTGAACTCTAAAATACAACACCTTTCAGGCTATGAATCCTCCTTTCTCCAGCAACAAATTCCTTGAATACGCCTATTCGCTCTACCAAGACCTCCCGACAAAGGAGATCAACCTGGTCTACGTCGGCGGCGTCACCAGCGAGGTGACCCGCAATTTCACCATCATGACCGAGGAGAACCTCCTTCGCCATGCCGAGTCCAGCCCCGTCCAGCGCAAGGTCTTCAACGTCATGGTCGAGACCATGCAGAACATCAGCCGCCATGCCGATGTCGTCACCGACGACCCCGACGAGATCCGACGTGGTGTCATCATCATATCCCACTCCGACGAGGCATACTCCATCGTAACGGGAAATCTCGTACGCAACGAGAAGGTGCCAAAGCTCAAGAACAAGCTCGACACCATTAACTCTATGGATCGTCAGCAGCTCACAGCCGCCTATAAGAAGCAAATCATGGAAGGCTCTATATCCGAGAGTGGCGGTGCGGGTCTCGGCTTTATCGATGTGGCTAAGAAGAGCGGTCAGAAGATCGAGTATCGGATTCTCGACATAGCCACCGAGCTCCCGGGCTTTTCTTTCTTCATGACCATATGCACCGTCCTTCGAAAGTAGGCGAGCGGCATATTTCCTGGTTTATATCGTTCGACTTGCCACGGCGTTCTGTCGTCTCTCCCTGCTTTATTCCGTCAGCCTCACAACCCCATAAGGCTCCAACCTCACAGATCCTTTCCCCGCCTCGCCTACCTTGTTGGCTACGTAGCACTCCGCCCCCTCCGCCAATCTTGGCAACCATCCATCGCAATTAACTACGCAAACATCACAATCCACATCCTCACCGCACGCCTCGTTCACTACCGCTATCCTCTTTCCTCCCAACTCTACTCTCTCCACATCCCCCATATTCCTGACCTCCTCTAAGTTCAACCCTCGACGACGAGCCCATGCCTTGACAGCGCGCTGCGACCCCGTATGCTCTGTGTCTGACATCAAAGCCCTTGCGTGCCATCCGTCCGACACCAGCAAGTTGACCCTTTCCCCCGATGATACGATAGTCACTTCATTCTCCCTTCCTAAGTCCACGACGCCAAATGTCACAAGCAACACCGCAAACCCCACGGCTGCCGTCCTTCTCCACCATACGCCCCTCATCCTCGCCCACACAAGTAGGCTCACTGCGCAAAATGCCATGGCTGCGAGTTTCCCGACGTTCTGAGGGCCCATGCTCACCTCCGCCATCGGCAGCCCTGCCGCCCAATGGCTATATGCCCCAATCCATTCCGACAGGGCGTTCAACGTAGCTCCTGCCGCATCGCCCAACCACCATATGTCCGCCACCAAAGGTCCGAATACCGCAATGTTGAACGTCAACCAGATGCTCGGTATCACGACAAGGTTGTTCAGCCAGAAGTATGTGGGGAAGTAGCCGAAGCAATATGTCGATACGGGTGTCGTGGCTATCTGCGCGACGATGCTCACCGCCAACGACATCCCGACAACCCTCACAGCTTTCGCTACGAACTTTTTCATTCGTCCCCCTTTACTCCACGCCTCTGTCTTCCTCCCTATCCACATCTCCACAGGCCCCACCGCCATGCACAAGCCCCCGACGGCCGAGAAGCTCAACCAGAAGCCTATATTCTCGACCGACATCGGGTCCGCCGCCACTATCAAGGCCATCGCCGCGACAAGCGAACTGAAGGGCTGTGGGCGTCGCCCGCCCCATCCGCCTATGACCACGAACGAGAACATTATCGCAGCCCTCACGACCGACGGTCCCATCCCCACAACCATCGCATATGCCCATAATGCCAATATCGTCACCACGGCCGATGCTTTCCGACTGCAAAACAATGATATCAATAGCCCCACCGCCCATGCCAACACTCCGACGTGCAAGCCGCTGACAGCCAGCACGTGCGCCGTGCCGCAAGTGGCAAACTCGTTACGCATCTCGCTCCTCAGTTCGCTCCTGTCTCCCAACGTCAATGCTCTCAAGAATCCTATGTTTTCTTGTGCGACGCCCATCTTCTCTAATTTACGCCCGTACCATTCGCCAATTGCGCCCGTCATCGCGGCTATGCTCTTCTCCCTTCCTGCCACTTCTATCTTGCTCCCGCGCCCCATCGACGAGACTCCTTGTGTCTCAAGGTACTCCCGGTAGTCAAATCCGCTCATCATGTCAACCTGTGGTTCCACTGTCGAGCCGCTCACCCTCACCTTGTCTCCACACGTCAGTTTGTCTCCCCATTCCTTTACGTTACGTCTCGTGCTCTCAATCTGCCATTTTGCGCGCCTCGTCTCCATCGCTCGTCCGTCTGTCGAGACGCTGTCTGTCTCCACAATGAACTTCAGTGCCGTGCTGTCTCTTTTTACCATCCTCACCACCGTCCCTGTCAGTTCATATCGTTCCCCGTCGTTTGCAAATGTCGTCTTGTTCGTCTGGGCGTTGTGCGATCCCCACGCGAAGGCGCAGCAGCATACAAGTCCCATGAACACCCAGTCGCGCGCCTCGCCATGACGCCTTAGCCTCTTCCTGAAGAATGAGAAAATGACGAGGGTCGCAAGCCCGATAGCTGCAATCCATCCCCACGGCTCGTCTGTCCTCATCCCCACTGCCGTCCCCACGACGAGCATCAGCACGACGGGCAGCAGCGGCAACCTCCCTAAGGCTGTCGCCACGGCGTCTCTCGTCGTCTTCTCTCTCTGCATCATTATGTATGGGCTTGGGTGTATATACGACGACAGGCGACCAGAAACATCTGTTTCAAGTCGCCTGTCTTGTCGGGGTTACGAGACTCGAACTCGTGACCTCCACGTCCCGAACGTGGCACGCTACCAACTGCGCTAAACCCCGATTCTGTCACAATGACAGCGCGAATTTAATCTATTTTCTCGTTCTTCTATCTCATGCCACTCCCTTTTTTCCTCTTTATGCCTCGTCCCTTATCGAGCGGAGCAAGCTCTGGAGGTCGTCCTCGCGCTCCAGCTCCATCTTTTTGCGCATCCTGTACCTGAGCATCTCTACGCCGCGAATGCTGATGTTCATGAGTGGGGCTATCTCTTTGTTCATCAGGTTCATGACGATATAGACGCACAGCCGCTTCTCGTTCTCGCTTATCCATGGGAATCGCTTCTGCACCTTTTTCAAGAAGCTGCCGTTCACGGCGTCGAAGTTCTCCTCGAAGCGTCGCCAGTCGACTCTGGAGTCGGAGTCCTCTGTCAATTTCGCCTGCATCTTGGCGAGCCTCTTCTGTGCTGCTGCCGAGTCGCCCTCTTTCAAGTCTTGCTGGATCTGGCTGAGGTCGCGCTTAGCCCTTAATATCAAGTCGTTACGGTCTATGGTTCCCAACATGACCGTCGATAGCTCCATGCTCTTGCTTTTAAGCAACTCTTCCATCTTCTCGTTGCGGAGCAGCAATATCTCTTTATCTCGCGCCAACGCCTCTTTGGCAAATTGCTCCTCGCGCAGCCGCATCTCTTCCTCCTTTTGCTGCGTCAGTCTGGCTCGCGACATTTTGTTGTGCCTCTTCACGAGGACGACAATCCCTATCACGCCACCGATGAAGGCTATGACGTATGTCGCCCACGCCCACCACGTCAAGTACCATGGTGGCAATATTGTGAACCGTAACGTGGCTTGCCCCGTCGGCTCGCCATCCCCGATGCGTGTGGCGACGGTGAACTCATATTCCCCTGGGCTGAGGTATGTGTACTCCTTTTCCATCGCCGAGTCCCATTCCGTATATTCTCCCACGCCGTTCCTCCTAAGCCGACAGCTGTATTTGTTGCTGGCATACCCCTGCTGCGCGCATCCATACGATATGCGTATCGAGTTCTGTCTATAAGCTATTTCGGGGTGAGTCTCCGCCCCCTTGTACGTATATCCCCATATTGTCCCCTCTTCGCCCGGCGTTATTGACGAGAGGCGGCGAACGAATACCATGGTCGAGTCTTGGACGGTGGCGTTGTTGGCGTCCGCCATGGCGAAGCCCTGTACGCAGTTGATAATCGTGCGCATCCCGCCTATGGGGGTTATCTGTGTGTAGCCATATATGTATAGCCACGGCAAATCCCATACCGTCCTCGATTTCTCTTCCAATTCGCCTTTCTCTTTATCAAACTTCCGTATTTTTAAGCTGTTACGAACAATGTACCATATATTGCCATCAGTGTCGCGGGTGGCGCATATATAGAAGACGCCACTGCCGTCCATCTGGTTCAAAAGCTCCGCCGTGTCCGTCAGTTCACCTTTGGCGTCTGTCGCCCGGCTCCTCTCGCCGACGCTCACTATTATTTGGTCGCCAAGCCTGATGACGTTGCTATACTGCGTCGGGTCTTGGGGCTTGACCTCTATGACCTCCCTTGCGCAACGACTCATGTCTTGGCTCAGCGTCAGCCGCTCGACGCCTCTGTCTGTGCATATCCATATCCTGTCCTGCGCATCTATTTCGAATGTCTTGGCCTTGGCTGGTGCACCCTCTATCCTCTTCATAACCATGACGTTGCCGTCAACCTCACCCACGACGTACATTCCTCTGTACCCTCCGGCTATTGCCATCTTATCGTCCAACCTCCTCACTTGCCATATTCCGTCGTCTTTCATAACTGCCCTCAGCGTGCCGTCTTTCATCACTTGAAAAAGTCCCTTGTCATGACAGCACACCACGGCGTCGCCAATTCGCCCAAGCCCCCATACCTGACCGATGCTCCCGCCAACGAATGTGGCGGAAATCTCGCCGACGCCGGTAGGGTAGGGGGCTGCGAATAGCCCGCGGTTGGTGCCGAGGTACATCTTGTCGCCCTCCGCAATCCATGCGTACCCACTGCCGTATCTGTTTGTCGTGCAATATAGCTGCCGCAACGGCGATGCGATGTCTATCTCGCTGATTCCCAAGTCCAATCCGCACCACAGGTTGCCTCCTTTGTCAAATGCCACCGACAGGGCTGTGTTGTTCTGCAACCCGTTTGCCACGTTGACCATCTGAGCCCCATGACCGTCAATGCGCGTTATGGCGACGCCGCCAGCCACCGTTCCTATTGCTATGTGATGCCCGTTTACCGCCAACGAGAATGGCATATTGCGCCGCACGTATTCGTCAATGTCTGTCTCCAGGCGTTTCACCTCTCCCCTCTCGTATGTCCATAGCCCTGCGCTCGCCGTGCATGCCAAGAGTCTGCCGTCTTCCATCTTGCGCATCCCCTTTATGTCTCCTGCCGCCATGGCGTCGGACCCCTTCACCTTGCTCCATCGCTTGCCGTCGGTCAGTCGAAACAATCCGTCTGCTCGTGCGACGAAAAGAGTGTCGCCCACGACGGCCATGGCTATCGTGCGGGCTGGGCTCTCCGCGCGTGTCGTGATGCTGTCCGATGCCGAGTATGACATCACTGCGTCAAGTGTCATGAAGTAAACTTTTCCGCCCAAGGTCTCTATCCCCCATACGTCGCCAAAGTCGCGGTCAGCGTCGGGCATCAGTTTCGACAGGTTGTCATATTCCAACCCTCCGAGCCCGTCGCTCCTGAACACGCCGAACTCGTTGGCTCCGCCACAATATATGTCTCCGCTATCCGTCACCTTGACGCTGCGTGGCGAACTCGAGTTGTTCAACCCGTAGAGCGACCATCGCGCTCCGTCATATTCAACAAGCCCATACTCGTTGGCCACGTATATCCAACCATCGGCGCGTTCCGCAATAGCCCAGTTCTGCCGACCAGCCCCGTATGTCTCACGAGAGTAGTTGGTGACGGGTATCTGCCATGCCGCATTTATCGTCGAAGTGATGGTTGTAAGCAGGGTAAATATCAGTATCAGTTGTTTCATATGGAGGCGTTCCTTTAGATGTGCAACGCAATATTAAACAAAATTTTATACTACATCGCTACTACGTACACCCCGAACGCCCTTTTCCGAGGCTTCCTTACCCACAAAATATGTCTGTTTGTTGCCTGTCCCTTACCCTGACTTTTGAGAGTTGAGATGGTTGTCAATGTGTTGTCTTTTAGCTGATAACGCAAAAGTTGTAGTATCTAATGCGAATGGTTTAGGAAGGTTGGGGAGTTTTCGTAGAGCCACATTAAACACTTTTTAAAATCTCTTCTCCCACTTTTGCGATGTCGATAGCGACAAACCGACTGAATAACAACTTTCAAACTAAACACGCAATGAAATTGAATAGATTTTTGGCGTTCGCCGCCATGGCGGCAACGGCTCTGTCTTTCTCCTCCTGCTCCAGCGATGATGATGACAATAATGACGATCCGCAGCCCGAGGACACCAAGCTCGAGGCCATCGTCGTCTCCCCTACCACAGCTTCCATTAAGGTTGGCGAGTCTGTGACGATAACCGCCACTCTCGTTCCTTCAACAGCTACGGGCGAGGTCGAATGGTCTACCTCCAACGCTTCTGTCGCCACTGTCGAAGGAGGAGTAGTGACAGGCGTTAGCGCAGGCGACGCCTATGTTACTGCCGCAGTCGGCAATCTCGCCGCAATGTGCAAGGTGACCGTCAAAGCCGAAGGCTCAAGCGACAACGATTATTTCGACCAACCTAAGGGTTCTAACTTCTACGTCTTCCAGCTCGACGGTCAGACCTACTCCTCCATCCAGAGCAACGTCGTGATGGACCTCCGCGTCGATGAGACCGCAAGCAAATTCCTCTACATCTGGGACGGAACCTACAATGCTGGCAACACGATCGGCAAGAACCCCTTCGGCATCGCCGAGGGTTGGGTCTCCCTCACCGTGGCTTCCGTTGGTTGGAGCGGCATGGGTCTCTGCTACGGCGATGCCAACACTCAGTATGACCTCAGCGCCCTCTACGATGTCTATGCAAATCCTTCCGACTACGTGTTCCACATTGCGATGAAGAGCGAGGACGACGCTTCGCACTGCCTCATCGTCTACGGTCAAGGCACTGAGACGAAGTTCGGTCTCGGAGGCTCCTTCACCGACAATGGCGTCACCTACGAGAGCCTTGGCGACATCTCCCGCGATGGCAAATGGAATGAGATCGAGGTTCCTATGACCAAGTTCGTCGAGGCTGGTCTCGTATGGCCTGAGACTTGGCAACCCACTGAGGGTCAGAACATCATCGCCTTCCTCTCTGGCGGCAAGACCGGCACCCAGCTCCAGTATGATGCCATGTACATCTACAAGCCTGCTAAGTAATCCCCCCACTCTTCAACAAGTGTAGTTTATATTGGTTCGAGGTCGCGGCGGGCAGAGTCGGCACGCTCTGTCCGCCGCGATTTTCTCTCCGCTCCTGTTCTTCCCTTAATCCCCATCTCACCATGACTATCCTAAAGTCCATATACCTGCTCGCCTTGCCGATGCTCGCCTTTGTGGCATGCGACAGCGACGACGACTCATCATCGCCCGACAATTCGACGACTGAGGTGCGTCACGTCGCACAGCGCAGCGCAAAACGTGGCGTGGGCTACTCTTTCCAATTGCCGCAGACCGACATGTTCCTCCTCGGCAATACCATAAGCTGGTTCTACAACTGGGGGCCTGACTGCTCTTCCGACGTCCAGGCGCAAGCTGCGCAATATGGAGTCTCGTTCGTTCCCATGGCGTGGAACAACAACTACGATACCGCGCGCATCAGCAACATGGTCCGCGTCTTCGACAATGAGTACCTCCTCGCCTTCAACGAGCCCAACCTCACCGACCAGGCCAACATGACGCCTCAGGTCGCTGCGAAATATTGGCCAGCCCTCCGCGCCTATGCCAAGTCCAAGGGGCTCAAGATTGTCTCGCCGGCCATGAACTATGGCACCCTCTCTGGCTACAACGACCCCGTCAAGTGGCTCGACGAGTTCTTCGCGCAAGACGGTATCTCCCTTGACGACATCGACGCCATTGCCCTCCACTGCTACATGAACTCCGCCTCCTCTCTCAAGGGCTATATCGACATGTTCAATAAGTACGACAAGCCTCTGTGGCTCACCGAGTTCTGCGCATGGGACGGAGGCGTCGCGTCTGCCGCGGCGCAAATCTCCTACATGAGCGAGGCGTTGGCCTACCTTGAGGAGTGTCCCGCCGTCGAGCGATACGCATGGTTCATCCCGCGCTACAACGGCTATCCCTACATGGCCCTTCTCTCCGACGAGAGCCTCTCCAATGCTGGCAAGGTCTTCGTGGCAGCATCCACGGCCGATAAGAACGCCTATGCCCTCAATGGGCAGAAGTGGGCGGCAACGGCTTGGCAGTCCTCAAACGCCAGCGATGGCGTCCTGCCTGGGCAGCAGTTTTCCGCTGCGCCTAAGCTCTCCGTCACGACCGATGCCGAAGCCGTCTCCGACGTCGAGGTCAACAGCTTCTCTCTCGGCAAATGGCTTGAGTATGGTCTCGACGCTACGAGTGCCGTCTCCTCTCTCTCTCTCCGCCTCTCAACTCTTGTCCCCACGACGTTCTCCATCTCCGTCGACGGCGAGGTCGTCGTCACGACGGATGAGCTCTCCACCAAGAGCCAGTGGACGACTGTCGAGGTGCCTGTCTCTATCGCCAAGGGCGTACACCGCGTCCGCCTAAGCGTGACCAAGGGCTCAACCTCAATAAGTTGGCTTCTGTTTGATTAATATCCACATAAAAATTCATGACTTATGATTAAATCCTACTTGCTTTTAGCCGCAATGTCGCTGGCTGCCGTCGGCGCATCGGCACAATCCGCTCGCAACGTGTCGCAGGGCTGCTCCGCCACTGCTTCTTCGCCCGACGCCCCGGAGGTCGCTAAGCTCGGCTGCGATGGCGACGTAAATTCCCGTTGGGAGTCTGCCGGCGGCATCGACGATGTCACTTGGACTGTCGATCTCGGCAAGGTGTTCACCAACATCTCCGAGGTTCAGATCCTTTGGGAGGGCGCCTATGCCAAGACCTTCGATATCGAGGTCTCCGACGATGGCGAGACTTTCACCTCCGTCGCCAATGTTACCGACCAGTCACTCAGCGAGTTCCCTTATCTTCAGAGCGTGCCAATCTCCAATGCTTCCGGTCGTTACGTCCGTTTCGCCGGCAAGGAGCGTGGCACAGCCTATGGCTACAGCTTCTGGGAGTTCCGCGTCATGTCCTCCATGTTCGACCCCGACGCCAATATAGCTCTCGGCAAGACTGCCACGGCTGGCCTCAATTCTGCCGAGGCGGGCTCTTCCATCGACGGCAATCTCAACACTCGTTGGGGTTCTGCCGGCGAAGGCAAGGACGACTATGCCAACCAGTGGTGGATGGTTGACCTTGGCGCCGCATACAACCTCCGCAACATCCAAATCTTCTGGGAGGGTGCCTATGCCGAAGTCTATGCAATTGAGGGTCGCACGTCTGAAACTGGCGCATGGAAGACTCTCGCTTCCGTCGATGGTGCGGAAAATACTACCGTCGGCAACGCGGAGGACAATGGCAACACCATCTCCCTTGTTGGCAAGACGGCGCGCTATCTCCGCATCCGCTCTACGCAAAACTCTCTCGGCAATGCCTATGGCATGAGCATTTGGGAGGTTCGTGTCTACGCCAATAGCGTGGCCACTTCCATCCGCATGGTGACAGAGACCCTCCCCGTCAAGGTCGCTGGATGCACCGTCACTGTCACCCCGTCCGCAAACTCGGGAGTCGACGTGTTCACCCTTAATGGCGTGCGTGTCTTCACGTCCGCCCCCTCCTCCGAGTCTGTCTCTGTAACCCTCCCTGCCGGCTCCTATGTCGTCAAGTCTGGTGCGGCGTCCTCGTTTGTCTCGCTCCACTAAGCCTTTCATTCATCCATATAGTCATACTTCCAACCTTTGCCCCGCGCCATTCCCTTTATGGCGTGGGGCTTTTGTTTTTGATTATGAGGGGGTAAAAACAAGTGACCCGCGTGAACCATTAGGCTCGCGCGGGTCACTTATGAGAAAATCACAATCAAACAGAGCGGGACCGTTGTCCCTGCTCAGCTTCTGCCATCGCGGCAGTCGCTACTAAAAACCTCCATTATGAAAAACTATCACTTTCTTTTTGTTGACATCGCAAAGGTAAAAATGCAATATCGGCGACCATATTTTTTTCAATAACCGACCACTTTCTCTCAACGAACGTCGCCTTTCGCCCTCATTCTCCGCCGCAGCCTCCCTTAATGCCCTATTTTACAGCCTTTTCCGCTACCTCTCAACCCTCTTTCGCGCCTCCAATGCACTCTTTCCTCACTTTCGTTGACAAAATCCCGCCCCTCGTGGAAAACATTATACCACCATCAATTGCCTACCTACATTTGCATTGTCATAAGACAAGAAGCAAAAGAGTGTTTTCATAATAGAGGTTCAACAATGCTAAGGGACAGCCGCGATGGCAAACCCGAAGCCCGGACAACGGTCCGGAGACAACAGTTTGATAGTTACAGTGAAACAAAAAACACCCCGTGGCTCAGCGATGCGCCACGGGGCTTTTTGTTGCCTCGCGCCTCCCTTTCCCCTCCCTCTACTGTGCTTTTTGATTTGTCCACATTGCATTTTTTGACTAATATTGCAATATACGGCAGACGCACCCCGACGCTCTCTATGTCGCCCTGCGAAGCCTTCCCAATGCAAAAGGTCTGGAACATAAAAAAGCAACCCGACGACGGCCAAGCGCAAGACCTGGCCTCAAAGGTTGGCGTATCCCCCATCATCGCGCGCCTCTTGATTCAGAGGGGCGTCGATACGCCCGAGGCGGCAGACGACTTCTTCAACCCCAATCTTCGATCTCTGCATGACCCGTTCCTCATGCGCGACATGGACCGTGCCGTGGATAGGGTCAAGAGCGCGCTCGATAACGGCGAGCGCATCCTCGTCTACGGCGACTACGATGTCGACGGAGTGACGGCCGTCGCCCTCGTCTACCAGACCCTCAGCCGCATGACGTCAGCCCCCGACCGACTCGGCTTCTACATCCCCGACCGCTTCAATGAGGGCTACGGCATCTCGCGCCAAGGTGTCGAGCACGCCCATCAAGGAGGCTACTCCCTCGTCATCGCGCTCGATTGCGGCATAAAGGCCGTCGAGAGGATGAAGGAGGCGCGCGCCCTCGGTATCGACTTCATCATCTGCGACCATCATGTGGCGGGCGACGTGCTGCCCGACGTCGTGGCGTGCCTCGATGCCAAGCGTCCCGATTGCCCCTACCCCGACAAGAACCTCTCGGGTTGCGGCGTCGGCTTTAAGCTCATGGAGGCCCTCTACCTCCGCACGGGGCGCGACCGCTCCGAGCTTATCGAGATGCTCGACCTCCTTGTCGTCAGCATAGCGTCGGATATAGTGCCAATGATTGGTGAGAACCGAATCCTCGCCTATCATGGTCTCCAACGCCTCAACCGCCATCCCAACACAGGCCTTCGGGCCATAATGGCGCGCTCGGGTGTCATTCCGGGTCACGCCTCCATTGCCGACATCGTCTTCAAGATAGGCCCGCGCCTCAATGCCGCTGGGCGAATGAAGAGCGGCAACGACGCCGTCCGCCTCCTCCTCACCAAGGACAGGGGCGAGGCCGACAAGATAAGCCGCGACATCGACGGCAGCAATGAGGAGCGTAAGGACCTCGACCGCGAGATTACGCGCGAGGCCGTCAAGATGCTCGACGCCAACCCCGACCTCCTCGACGGCAACGCCATAGTCCTATACGAGCCCCAGTGGAGCAAAGGCGTCATCGGCATCGTCGCTTCTCGTCTCAGCGAAGCATACCTCCGCCCGACGATAATCCTCACGCGCTCCAAGGCCGACCCCTCTTTCGCCGCAGGCAGCGCGCGCTCCATCGAGGGCTTCGACCTCTATAGCGCAATCGAGTCGTGCGAGGATCTCCTTGAGGATTTCGGTGGTCACACCTATGCGGCGGGTCTGACGCTCAAGATCGAGAACGTCCCCGAGTTCAGCCGCCGCGTCATAGCCTACGCCAACGAGCATGCCGCAAGCCCCGTCCGCCAGCCGCACATCGACGCTGATACCATAACGAGCCTCTCCGAAATGACCAAAGGTCTCATGGAGCAACTCGAGCGCATGGAGCCGTTCGGGACGTGCAACACCCGCCCCGTCTTCATCACCCGCAACGTCTACGACTATAGCACCTCCAAAGCCTTTGGAGCCATGCGCCAGCACATCAAGCTCGACATGATCGACCAGAGCGGTCGTGGTGTTCGTAGCGGCATCGCCTTCGGGCTCGGCTCTCTGTTCGACAAGGTGCGCAGCGGTCTGGAGTTCGACATCTGCTACACCATGGAGCGCAGCGACTATCGAGGTCGCTCCGCAACCCAGCTAATGATAAAAGACATCCACCCTCAGGGTGACGAGTACTAACGATAAAAAACACATCAAGATATGTTCAGCAAAAAGACCTACATCGACCGTCGTCAGAAACTCGCGGCTCTCATGCCCGACAGCCTCCTCCTCTTCATCGGCAACGACAACGCCCCCTTCAACTATGCTGGCAACGAGTACCGTTTCCGCCAAGACAGCACCTTCCTCTACCTCTTCGGTCTCGATACTCCTGGCTTGGCAGCCACAATCGACACTGCCGCAGGCGTCTCTACTCTCTTTGCCGACGATGTTAGCATGGACGACATCGTATGGACGGGTCCCATGCCCACGGCGCAAGACCGCGCTGCCGAGGCTGGCATGGATCGTGCGCAGCCCTCAGCGTCGCTCGCCGAGGTCATCCGCCGCGCCGTCGCCGCAGGTCGCAAGGTGCACTATGTCCCACCCTATCGTGGCGACACCACCATCCGTCTTGCCGAGCTTCTCGGACAGACGCCAGCGCAGGTGAAGGCAGGCGTCTCCGAGCCTCTCATCCGAGCCCTCATCTCGCTTCGCCTCGTCAAAGAGCAATGTGAGATTGAAGATATTGACCGCCAGATGGCTTTCGGCTACAATATGCACACTGCCGCCATGCGCCTGGCCTACGAGGGCGTAACGGAGAACGACATTATGTCGCGCCTCGACTATGAGGCCCTTCGTGGCGGTGGCGCCGTCTCCTTCCCGACAATCTGCACCATCCATGGCGAGACGCTCCACAACCACGGCTATATCCACCCTCTTGAGGCAGGTCGCCTTCTCCTCGTCGACGCAGGTTGCGAGAGCCCCAACCACTACGCCACCGACAACACGCGCACCACGCCTGTCGGAGGTCGTTTCACAACCCGTCAGCGCGAGATCTATGAGATTGTCCTTGCCGCAAATAACGCCGTAGCCGAGAACTCCAAGCCCGGCGTCTTCTACCGCGACATGCACCTCCTCGCCTGCCGCACCATCATCGACGGTCTCAAAGCCGTCGGCATCATGAAGGGCGATACCGACGAGGCTCTTCAGGCTGGAGCCGCTGGCCTCTTCATGCCCCACGGCATCGGTCATAACATGGGTCTCGACGTGCACGACATGGAGAGCTACGGCGAGGATCTCGTCGGCTACGATGAAGAGACCGGCCCTCGCAGCACGCAGCTCGGCCTCGGCTCTCTCCGCATGGCCAAGCGTCTCCGCCCTGGCAATATCGTCACCGACGAGCCTGGCATCTACTTCATCCCCGAACTCATCGACCGTTGGAAGGCTTCGGGCCATTGTGCCGATTTTGTCAACTTCCAGAGACTTGAGTCGTATAAGGACTTCGGCGGCATCCGTATCGAGGACGATCTGCTCATAACTGAGACAGGCTGCCGCATCATGGGCGACCGCCGTCTGCCGTCCACCCCGGCAGAGGTCGAGGCTGAAGCCCTCAAGGGTCGCGACGAGAACCGCGACATCCTGACCCAATAAGCAAATCACGAAAAAACAGCAACTTCACGATGAGAGTAGCCATAATTGACATCGGCACCAACACCATCAACCTCCTTGTCGTCGACACCAGACCCGACGGCTCTTATAACATCCTGTGCAGCACCAAGGAGACTGCGCGTCTCGGCAAGGGTGGCATAAACGACGGACGCCTCACTCCCGAGGCCATCCAGAGAGGCATGGACGCCATTGCCAAACATGTGCAAACCATCAACTCCATCGGGGGCGTCGAGCGCATCGTCGCAATAGGCACCTCCGCCATGCGTGCGGCAGCCAACGCCTCCGAGTTCGCCTCTGCCGTAGAGGCTAAGTTCGGCTTCGGCATCAAGGTCATCCCCGGTGAAGACGAGGCGCAGATGGTCTTCGACGGCGTCAAGCAGGTGATGCCCCTTGGCATGAGCCGAGTCCTGATTCTCGACATCGGCGGCGGCAGCTGCGAGTTCATCATCGCCAATAAAGACGGAATTGCCTGGAGCCACAGCTTCGAGGTCGGCATGAGCCGCGTCCTCGACAAGTTCTCCCCCTCCGACCCCATAACGGTTAAGGAGATACGCGAGATAGAGGCCTATTTCCGCTCGGGGACGCAAGGTCTCTATGATGCCCTGCGCGAGTTCCCGACCTCCACTCTCGTCGGCACCTCCGGCTCTTTCGACACCATGGCTGCCCTCGTCGCCGCGCGCAACCATCCGCTGCTCAACGTGCGCCTCTCGACAAGCTACGAGATCCCTCTCCCTTGCTTCGACGAGACCTACCGCAAGATTATAACCTCGACAGCCGAGCAACGCTCACAGATGAGACAAATGGACCCGGCGCGCGTCGACCTCATCGTCCCTGGTGCCATATTCATCAACTTCGTTATCACCGAGGCGCATATCGAACGCCTTTACCAATGCGGCTTTGCGCTCAAGCAAGGTGCTGTAAACCAAATTATTAACGGAGTTCTGTAAAACAGGCTCTCCCCTTATACCGTCACTCTATGGCAAAAATCTTAGTAATCGACGACCAACGGGCAATCCGATCCACCCTTCAGGACATTCTTGAGATGGAGGGTCACACCGTCGTCCTCGCCGACGATGGCGCAAAGGGCGTCGAGGCGTTCGCCGCCGAAGCTCCCGACCTCGTCCTCACCGACATCAAGATGCCTGCCATGGACGGCATGGAGGTGCTCGACAAAATCATGCAGTCGAAGCCCGACTGCCCCGTCATCATGATATCGGGACATGGCGACATCGACACCGCCGTAGAGAGCATCAAAAAGGGAGCTTATGACTTCATACAGAAGCCGTTAGACCTCAATCGCCTCCTCATAACAATCAAGAACGCCCTCGAAAAAGGTGCGCTCGTCAACGAGACGAAAGTCCTCAAAAAGAAGGTGGCGCACACCTACGACATGATTGGCGACTCCGAGCCGATGATGCGCGTACGCCAGATGATAGACAAGGTGGCGCAGACCGACGCCCGCGTGCTGATTCTCGGTGCCAACGGCACGGGCAAGGAGCTTGTCGCCAGAGCTCTCCATGAGGGTAGCCGACGCTCGCATGCCCCTTTTGTCGAGGTCAATTGCGCAGCCATCCCCTCCGAACTCATTGAGAGTGAGCTATTCGGACATGAGAAAGGCTCTTTCACCTCTGCCGTCAAGCAGCGCATCGGTCGCTTCGAGCAAGCCGATGGCGGCACCCTCTTCCTCGACGAGATAGGCGACATGAGCCTCCCCGCGCAAGCCAAGGTGCTCCGTGCTCTCCAAGAAAGCACCATAACACGTGTCGGCGGCGAGAAGGAGATTAAGGTCGACGTCCGCGTACTTGCGGCAACCAACAAGAACCTCGCCGAGGAGATTAAGGCGGGGCGTTTCCGCGAAGACCTCTACCACCGCCTCTCCGTCATCATCATCAACGTCCCGTCGCTCAACGAGCGAGCCGACGACATCCCCTCACTTGCCGACTACTTCCTACAGACTGTGGCGCAAGAGCTCAACGTCCCGCAAAAGTGCATCACGCCCGACGCCATCGAGGCTCTCAAGAAAATCAATTGGACGGGCAACATCCGCGAGTTCAGAAACGTCATGGAGCGTCTCACGATTCTCGCCCCTGGAGCTGACATCACCGCCAAGGATGTCGGGGACTATGCGCGTCCCATCGCCTGACCCCCTCTTTAGACAAGGGTCGCATGAGAAAAAATATCGCACAATTGTCTATACCATAAGCCTTTTTAATAATTTTAAGGCGTGAAGAGTCAAGTGTTCCATTTCGCCTTGGGAGATCCCGGCACGGCAACAGCCTCCTACACGGTCGACGACATAGAGTCAGAATTTGAGCTGACGAACGTCTGTAACCCGTTAGGCGACATGCTCGGTGCCGTAGCGCAACTCCTGACGAGCCCCTCGCAACTTTGGGAGGGAAGCAACACGGCGGCCTTCATCTGGTATGCCGAGCAAGAGAGCTACAACTGGACGCTCACCGTCGACAATGCCGAGAACCTTTCCCTCCGTATCACGCAAACGTGCGACTTCTTCGGCGACGACCCCGTCGAGCTGGTCAACACCCGATGCAACGTCTCCGACTTCGTCTCCTGCATCGTCTCCGAACTCGACGCCTTCATCAAAGCCGTCGGACTCCTCAACTACCAGCAGCAATGGCAGACGGCAGAGTTCCCGCTCACGTACTTCCTCATCCTCAAACGCCACCTCATAGAGCGTGGGCTTTGGACTCCCGACGAGACTGCCGAGAGCCTCAACCTCTCCGCCGAAATGGCCATGCTCATGGGCTAAAGAGACGCCCTGCGAAGCCCCTCCCCCTCAAAAAATCGCGACCCGACGACCCTTCGTGCCTATCTTTACCTGGCGCGCCGCTGTTCTTTTAGTCAAAAACTGACTAATTTTGAAATGAGTTAGATTCTACAACATACAAATGGTCAAGCGATACGACTTTCTGGTCATCGGCTCCGGCGCTGCCGGGCTGACCTACGCTCTCAAAGTGGCTGCCCACGGCAAGGTTGCCCTCATTTCCAAAACAACACTCGACGTCACCAACACCAGCAAGGCGCAAGGTGGCATCGCCGCCGTCACAAGCTCGGTCGACGATTTCGAGAAACACATACGCGATACGCATATCGCCGGAGCTGGCATATGCGACCCCGACGTCGTCCGCATGGTCGTGACACACGCCCCAGCGCAAATCGAGCAGCTCCTCAAGTGGGGCACCGATTTTGACAAGAAGAGCGACGGACAGTTCGACCTCCACCGCGAGGGCGGTCACTCCGAGTTCCGCATCCTCCACCACGAGGACAGCACGGGTGCCGAAATCCAGCGCGCCCTCATCTCGCAGATCAAGAGCCACCCCAATATCGACGTCTACGAGAACCACTTCGCCGTCAACATCCTCACGCAACACCACCTCGGTCGTAACAACGAGCCTTGGATGCGCGACATCGACTGCTATGGCGCCTATGTCCTTTGCGAGGAGACGGGTGAGGTCATAACCTTCCTCGCCAAGGTCACCATGATGGCAACGGGCGGTATCGGCAACGTCTATCAGGTCACCACGAACCCGACAATTTCGACAGGCGACGGCATTGCTATGGTCTTCCGCGCCAAGGGCGTAATCCAGAACATGGAGTTCGTCCAGTTCCACCCCACCAGCCTCTACAACCCCGGCGAGCGTCCCAGCTTCCTCATCACCGAGGCCATGCGTGGCTACGGCGGACAGCTGCGTCGCCGCGACGGCACAACTTTCATGGAGAAATATGACAGCCGCGGCAGCCTCGCACCACGCGACATCGTGGCTCGTGCCATCGACAACGAGATGAAGATCTCTGGCGACGACTACGTCTACCTCGACGTCACGCACAAAGACCCTGAGCAGACGCGCCACCACTTCCCGATGATCTACGAGAAGTGCCTCTCCATTGGCATCGACATAACGAAGGACTACATCCCCGTAACCCCTGCCGCCCACTACCTCTGCGGTGGCATCAAGGTCGACCTCAACGGTCGTACCTCCATCAACCACCTATGGGCTGCCGGCGAGTGCAGCTGCACAGGTCTCCACGGCGCTAACCGCCTCGCTTCCAACTCTCTGCTTGAGGCTCTCGTCTATGCCGACGTCGCCGCTACCGACTCCATCGAGGTCATGAAGCATACCGACTGGCGCGACGACATCCCCGAGTGGAACAACGACGGCGCTGTCCACAACGAGGAGATGGTCCTCATCACCCAGGCCAACCAAGAGGTCGAGACCATCATGCGCAACTATGTCGGCATCGTCCGCAGCAACACCCGTCTCAAGAGGGCGCACGACCGCCTCGAAATCATCTACCGCGAGACCGAGGAGCTCTACCAGAGCAGCCACATCTCGCGCAAGCTCTGCGAGCTCCGCAACAAGATCAATATCGGCTACCTCATCATCAAGATGGCGCAGAAACGCCACGAGAGCCGCGGTCTCCACTACACGCTCGACTATCCCGAGCGCAACAAGAAGCTCGACACATACCCAATAGATTAGAACACCCTCGCGCCCATGCTCGTCAAGACCTACGGCGCCGCTGTGAGCGGCATCGACGCCTTCACCGTAACGATGGAGGTCAACATAACGCCTGGCATCCGATTTTTCATTGTCGGACTGCCGGACAGTGCCGTCAAGGAGAGCGAGCAACGTGTTGAGAGCGCGATACATGAGAATGGATGGCGTTATCCGCAGCAGCGCATCGTCATCAATATGGCGCCTGCCGACATCCGCAAGGAGGGTTCGGCCTACGACCTGCCACTCGCCGTCGGCATCATCGCCGCATCGGGACAATGCCCGACGGAGAGGCTCGGACGCTTCATGATGATGGGCGAGTTGCAACTCGATGGTGGCCTGCGTCCCGTAAAAGGCGTCCTGCCAATGGCTCTGAAAGCCAAGGAGGATGGTTTTGAGGGCTTCATCTTGCCATCGGGCAACGCCAAGGAGGCGGCTGTCGTGTCTGGTCTTAAAGTCTATGCGGCGGACAGCCTCAAGGAGGTCGTACACTTCTTCGAGGACGAGTCGTCGCTCCAGCCAACGGTCGTCGACGTCGATGCCGAGTTTGCGCGTGCCGAGGTCGACCAGACGCTCGACTTCGCCGATGTCAAGGGGCAAGAGAGCGTCAAGCGCGCTCTCGAGATAGCGGCGGCAGGTGGTCACAACATTTTGCTCATCGGCTCGCCAGGCTCGGGCAAGAGCATGATGGCCAAGCGGTTGCCGAGCATCCTCCCTCCGCTCACCATGGCCGAGGCTCTCGAATCTACCAAGATACACTCCGTGGCGGGCAACATCGGCGGAGACAAAGGTCTCATGACCACTCGCCCATTCCGTAGTCCCCACCATACGATTTCCGACGTGGCTCTTGTTGGCGGAGGGTCGTTCCCCCAGCCTGGCGAGATAAGCCTCGCACACAATGGAGTCCTCTTCCTCGACGAGCTGCCGGAGTTCAAGCGTTCCGTCCTTGAGGTCATGCGTCAGCCGCTCGAAGACCGCAAGATTGTAATATCGAGGTCGAAGTTCAGTGTCGAATACCCTGCCTCGTTCATGCTCGTGGCGTCTATGAACCCATGCCCTTGCGGCTATTACAACCATCCCGATCGTAAATGCACGTGCGGCGAGGGGCAGGTGCGCAAGTACCTTGGGCGCATCTCGGGCCCGCTCTTGGATCGTATCGACCTCCATATCGAGGTCGTCCCCGTCCCCATCGGCAAGCTCAACGACGCCCCCACGGGCGAGCCGAGTTCCGAGATTCGTAAGCGTGTCATTGCCGCCCGTGAGATCCAGAGCAAGCGTTTCGCACGCTCCAAGGGCGTCCACTGCAACGCTCAGATGACGCCGCGTATGCTCAGCACCTACGCCCGCCCCGATGAGCAGGGACAGCAGATCCTCAAGATGGCCATGGAGCGGTTGGGGCTCTCCGCCCGCGCCTATGACCGCATCTTGAAAGTGGCTCGCACCATTGCCGACCTTGCCGGTTGCGAGCGTGTTGAGCCACAGCATCTTGCCGAGGCCATCCAGTACCGCTCGCTCGACAGGGATGGTTGGGCTTCCCGCGGTTTCTAAAGAATAAGAAGTCGATTTCCGACGCCCAAAGCGCATAAAAACACGGCAGGCAACTATGGATGACATAGTTGCCTGCCGTGTTTAGTTTTATTAATATTCTCCTTCTAAAGCAGCCCCTCGACAATCTGGGCAAGCTGCTCTTTCGACTTCAGGCCGATGCTCTTCTGCGCGATCTGACCGCCCTTGAAGAACAACACCGTCGGGACGGACATGATGCCCAGGTTGGCTGCCGTCTCCTGAGCCTCGTCGATGTCCACCTTATAGAATTTTGCCTTGCCCTCGTAGGCCTCGGACAATGCCTCGTATTGTGGCGCCAACGCGCGGCAAGGGCCGCACCATGCTGCGCCAAAGTCTACTACTACAAGCCCACCGTCGTTGATGGCGCTTGCGAATGTCTCGTCTGTAAGTTGCTGTGTCATTTGTAGGTAGTGTTTGTATTTGTGTTTTGATATTTATAGGGTGCCGACCGCCATGCGGTCCTTGCCCAAGTAGTCTTTCTTTATCACGACGTCGCGGAAGCCTGCCGACTCAATCATCGACTTCATCTCGCCACCCAACGCCTCGTTGATCTCGAAGAACAGCCCACCGCCACAGGCAAGCAGCCCACTGCGGCAAAGCTCCGTTATCCTGCGGTAGAAGACCAAAGGGTCGTCATCTGGCACGAACAACGCCCTTCCCGGCTCATAGTCCAAGACGTTTCTCTCCATCGACGCCCTCTCGCGCTCCATGACGTAGGGAGGGTTGCTCACGACGATGTCGAACGTCCCGATGTCGCCTGCCTCGGCCGCCAGTATGTCCACCTTGCGCAACTCTATGCTGCGCCCCTCGACATTGTGGCGCGCCACGGCGAGAGCCTCGTCCGACACGTCGATGCCGACAACCTCTGCGCCATCTAACTTCTCGCTTATGGCCACGGCGATACATCCGCTGCCGGTGCCGATGTCCAGTACCCGGAGGCCTCTGCGCCCTACTGCCCATTCGCATACCGCGTCGACAAGCTGTTCCGTCTCCGGACGTGGGATTAAAGCCCCGCGAGCCGTGGCAATCTCGATGCCGCAAAAGTCGCAATGACCGGTGACGTATTGCAATGGCTCATGCTGCGCCATGCGCTCCGCCATAGCCAAGAGCCGCTCCGCCTCAGCCGCCTCGACGCTCTCTTGTTGCTTGAGAGCCAAGTCGGTAAGGCTCCAACGCCACGCATCGCATATCAAGGCGCGGGCTGCCGCCTCGGCGTCGTCGCCCAACGTCGTCCGCAATGTGCCGACCATCTGCCTGCGCAGTTCCATGACGCTGAAGTGAGCCATGTCTCTCTTCTTTTCCTTATTTTTACCTCCGATTTTCTTATCGTAAGCGATGGCAAATATACTCACTCCTCATCACCTCTCCAACGACGAGGTCTTCATGTCTCGTTGCATCCAGCTGGCCCTCAACGCCGAGGGCAGGACCTACCCCAACCCGATGGTCGGTGCCGTCGTCGTGTGCGACGGTCGCATTATCGGTGAGGGCTGGCACCATAAGGCTGGCGAGCCGCATGCCGAGGTCAATGCCATTCGCTCCGTAGCCAATCCCGACGACCTCACCCGCTCGACCATCTACGTAAGTCTTGAGCCTTGCGCCCATCAGGGACGCACGCCGCCATGCGCCGATCTCATAGTCCGCTCGCGCATCCCGCGCGTCGTCGTCGGGTGCCGCGACTCTTTCGCCAAGGTCGACGGGCGCGGCATTGCCAAGTTGCGTGACGCTGGCATCGACGTGACTGTTGGTGTCCTTGAGGACGAGTGCCGATGGCTCAACCGCCGTTTCTTCACCATTCAGGAGAAGCGGCGCCCCTACGTGATCCTCAAATGGGCGCAGACGGCCGACGGCTTCATGGGCGACATTGTCGACGGGCGACCTTCGCCTCTCTCCGTCTCCGGTTGGCAAGCCCTCACCATCGAGCACCGACGCCGCACGACAGAGGACGCCATACTCGTCGGGGCGCAGACCGTCCGAGCCGACGACCCCTGCCTCACGCCACGCTTCGTCGACGGACCAGCCCCCGTCCGCTTCGTTCTCGCTCCCAATCTTGGCATTCAGCCCGACGCCCATATCCTTACCGACGGAGGGCGCACCGTAATCGTCAATCGCTCTAAATCAGACGATTGTGGCAACGTCAAATATGTCTCTCTCCCTCTAACGGAAGGCTCTGTGGCATCCGATGTCCTCTCTGCCGCCATGGACGAGGGCGTCACCTCCATCATTGTCGAGGGGGGCGCGCGGACGCTCTCGACCTTCATAGCCGAGGGACTTTGGGACGAGGCTTTCGTCTACACGGGTTCTGCCCCACTTGGGCACGTCGGCGTAGCCGCTCCTGCCATCTATGGCGAACAGATGGAGGCAGCCAATGTGGGTTCTTGCTTGTTGCGCCACTTGCGAAACGCTTAGCAGCGTCACGACATAAAAAATCCGACCTCTTCTCAACTGGTATTGCCAGTTCCGAAGAGGTCGGTTCTTTTCATCTGTCGGGTGTCTATTCTGACATCTTCACTTTGTCCAACATGCTGACTTTAACGCATTCGCTCGTTGGTGTGCCTTCGGGGCCGACGTAGTCAAGCACCACCACTTCGTTCGCCCCTTTGCGTAGCCAACAGCCTGGCAGATAGAGAGTCTGCTGCGGACCGATGTTCCAGAATCTTCCGAGATGATGTCCGTTGACGTAGACGTGGCCTTTGCCGAAAGCCTCAAGGCTGATGAATGTGTCGCCAACCTTCTTGACGTCGAACGTCGCCCTGTAATATCCTGCTTTGCCAAATGTTGCTTTGCTTGCCGGATGCTCTAACGCCTTGACTGCCACGGAGTAATCGTCGGGGATGGCCATGCTCTCCCACGCCTTGGGCGTCACGTCTATTTGGCTGCCGTCCGCCTCCCTCGTCAATACGACGTCGCCGACGATCCCTTTGTTGTCCACGATGTCGCGCCCGAAGTTGATGCGCCCCATGCCGTCGACGACAATCTCCAGTCGTGAGCCTCGATGTGTGGAGGGGATGCGGATGGTTGTCTCGCCCTTGACGCGGTTTATTGCGTCAACATATTGTCCGTCAATGTACACCAGTCCGTAGTCATGCACCTGCGCCGTCAGAGTCGACGAGTCGGCAATCTCGGGAAGTGTCGTGGCGTAGACCATTGCGCCCCACCCCATGTCGGCATCCTCGAACGTCGTTGGCTTTTCAGCCCTCAGCGTGTCTCTTATGCCCGACGCCAAGGTGGCGAACTCCGTGAATTTGAATGTCGGTACGCTGATGGTTGGCATCGGCATCTTAGGCACTCGTGGAAGCTTCGTCTTCGAATGCTTCTGCATGACGTCGCGGAGGGCGTAATATTTTGGTGTTGCCATGCCGCTCTCGCTAATTGGGGCGTCGTAGTCGTAGCTCGTGACGTCGGGAGAGTAGCCTGGCGTGTTGGCTCCTGCCCAGTGGCTGAAGCTCGTGCCGCCGTGGGTCATGTAGAGTGAGAAGCTGATGCCCTTGGCGACCATCGTCTCAATGCCGCTGGTCATGTCGTCGGCTGGGCGTGTTTCATGTGCCGCGCCCCACTTGTCGAACCATCCGCTCCAGTACTCGCTACACATCAGTGGCGAGTTGGGTCTCATGGCCTTGAGGTTCTTAAATTCCTCCTCCGGGTCTGCCCACGTGCCAAAGTTCATTGTCCACACCAGGTCGTCAAGCCCGTTGAGCGAGAAGTTCGACGACCAGTCGCATTGGAACATAGTGACGTTCTCAAAACCAGAGTGGCGCAAGGTGTCGCATATCGCGCCGACGTACTCTTTGTCCTCGCCGTACGCGCCATATTCGTTCTCCACCTGCACCAAGATGATTGGGCCTCCCTTGTCGATGGTAAGCCCGCCAAGCTGACGACCAACCTCCGCCTCAAATTGCGAGACTTTCTCCATGAAATATGGGTCTTGCTTGCGCAGCTGCACGTCTTTCTTCTTCAGTAGCCACCATGGCAGTCCGCCCATGTCCCATTCCGCGCAAACGTAAGGACCTGGGCGCAAGATGACGTATAGACCCTCGCTCTGCGCCATGCGGCAGAACTCCGCGACGTCGAGGTTGCCCGAGAAGTCATATTTCCCCTCCTGCTGCTCGTGGGCGTTCCAAAAGACGTAGAGGCATACTGCGTTCATCCCCAACGCTTTGCACATCTGGAGCCTGTGACGCCAATAGGGGCGTGGGATTCGAGGGTAGTGGAGTTCGGCAGCGTGGACTACGAACGGTTCACCGTTGAGGAGGAATGTCTTGTCGCCAGCGGTGAACGAGCCTGCCTCATGCCCCTGCGCCGATGCCGTAAGGGGGCTAAGCGTGGCGGCCGCTGCCAACAATATGGTGCCTAAGTGGTTCATTTGCTTTACGTTTTCTCAAAGTTGCCCCTTTTTTGCCGCACGCCTCCCCTCTCTTCGTGCGTCAATGGTGCACTAATCTTTCTTTGCAATATTTGTGACCCCACATTTATCCAATTGTATTTAATTGAGTAATTTAGTTACCAATTGCAACACTATTAAATCGCAACTCTTTGAATAAGGTTTATTCCACTGCGCTGCTCTTCTCCCTCTGCTCCACCTGTTTAGCCCAAGAGGTGACCGTACGCCCTCTCGACATGTCCGACGGTCTCTCCTGCAACTACACTACCGACCTTGCAAAAGACAAGTTCGGGCTCATTTGGGTGGCCACGGAAGAAGGACTTTGCCGTTTCGACGGCATCAACTTCACGTGCCTATGTGGTGAAAATTCCGACCTCTCAAGTTGCGACCTCAACTGCATCCTCGATTCTCCCGACGGCAAGACTTCCCTATGGATCGGCACCAAGGCCGACGGCATCAACATCCTCGACTATGCGACAGGCAAGGTGACCGTCATCCGCCACGACCCCGACGACCCTAACAGCCTCGCCAACGACGAGATAACCAACTTCGCCCCAGCGTCCGACGGTGGCGTGTGGGTCGCTACGTACCAAGGTGGCGTGACCCACGTCGCCCCTTCCTCCCTCGCCCTTACGCACTATGGCACGTCCAACGTCGAGGGGCTCCCCGGCGACATGCTTTGGAGCGTCCACGAGACCCGCGACGGTCGCCTCCTCGTCGGTCATGCCGGGCAGGGCATGAGCCTTATCGACCCCAAAACCCGCAAGGCGATAAACTATCGCCACGACGCCGCGCGCCCCAACTCCATCTCAGGCGACCACGTCTGGTGCTTCATGACCAGCAACGACGGCATGATATGGGTCGGCACGAACAATGGTGTCGACGTTTTCGATCCCGCTACGGGCTCCTTTAGCCACGTGGCCCCAGCCGTTCTCTCTGGGCGCATCTTCCGCATAAGCCAACTCTCCGACGGGCGCATCTGGTTCGCCACGGAGGATCACGGTGTCGCCATCCTCACACAAAGCGAGGTCGAGGGGCTTAAATCCGAGCCGCGTGTAGATTTCATCAAGGAGGGCGACAGCACGTCCGACCTCTCAGGCATGAGCACCCGAGCCATTGCCGAAGACAGCTACGGCAACGTCTGGGTCTCTCTCTACGTCTGCGGCGTCAATATCATTGGCAATTTCAAGCCCCCCTTCTCCTCCATCGCTCCTGGCTACGAGCATAACAGTCACATTCTCAAGGGACAAAGCGTCCTTAGCGTCCTCCCGTTGTGCAACGGCTCCGTATGGCTCGGCCATGATGGCGACGGCATCCAATGTCTAAACTCCAATTTCGGACATTCCGCTTTCTTCCGCAATCAGGCTGGCCTTTATGTCCAGACCCTTATGGAAGATCGCCATGGACGTATTTGGGCAGGATCGTTCGACGGTGGCGCATGCATCGTCTCGCCCGACGGTTCCGTGCGCCGCGTTGCCCTTGGCAATGGCGATGATGTCCGACAAATCGTTGAGGACAAGAGCGGCTTCGTATGGGTCATTACCAACAAGGCGATTTATAAGGTCGACGACGCGTCTCTGGCGGTCGTAGCGCATTTTGTCCTTGGCAATCACTTGGGTCGTACCCTCGCCTTCGACAAGAGCGGCAACTTGTGGGCTGGCTTCTATGGCGACGGGATCCGCGTCTTCTCGCCAGACATGAAGCAGCTGTGGACTTTTAGCCGCAACGACTCATCTTTGCCAAGCAACAACATCAAGCACATCATGTGCGACACGAAGGGGCGTGTGTGGGCGTCGACGGGCGAGGGGCTTACACGCTTCGTTATGCGCGCTGACATGGAGGCTCCTGAGGTTCACACATATACGCGAGCCGAGGGGCTGGAGAATACGCATGTCCGCGCGACGGTCGAAGATGCCCGAGGCAACATCTGGCTCAGTACGAATAACGGACTGGCGTGCATCCGTGGTGGCGACAGCAATGTGATTTTCTACAATACTAAGGACAACGTCCCACGTTGCAATTTCAACGATGGCAGCGGATGCCTCCTCGACGACGGGCGCATCATGTTCGGCTCCACGCAGGGTGTCTGCCTCTTCTCCCCCACCGACGTGCTCCGCACCCGCATGACACCACAGCCACTCATCACCATGGCGCGCGTCAACACCGCCACGACCGACAGCACCATAAGCCTCATCGGTGTTAACAAGTTGACCCTCAGCTATGACGAGAATACGCTCTCCTTGGCGTTCAACACACTCGACCCTGCCGTAAACCCCTATGTCATCTATGGTTACACTATCGATGGCCTCCAAGACCGCATCCTCATAACCGACGAGGGCAGGATTGAGCTGCGCGGCTTGGCGCCGGGCTCCTACACGTTCCGCGTCCGCTCCCAACTCCACAATCAGCCATGGTCGGCTGGTGAGGCCTCTTTGACGCTCAATATCCTCCCCCCTTGGTGGAAGACGTGGTGGGCAAAGTCTTTCTACGCCATCGCCGCCATTGCCATCCTTTTCCTTCTCTTTGCCGCCTATCGCCGTCGCATGAGACTTCGCTACGAGCTGCAAATGGTCAAGCGCGAGCGTGAGCGCGACGAGAAGATCAATGATGAGCGCATGAAGTTCTTCTCCAACATCACCCACGAGCTCCGTACCCCACTGACCCTGATTGTCGACCCTATCAACAATCTCGCCTCGGCAAACGACATTGGCGTCACCTCCAAGCGCAAGCTCGCCCTCATACGCATGAGCGCGTTGCGCCTCAGCTACCTGATTCAACAGATCCGTGAGTTCACCAAGACGGAGGTGCGCACCCGTCGTCTCACCGTCTCGCATGGCAACCTTACCGAGGCTGTCCGCTCGTCGGCCGTAAGGTTCCAGGAGCTCGCTCCGCGCAAGGGTCTCGAGATACGTCTCGATGCCGAGGAACCCGACATATTTGCCGATTTCGACCCCGACGCCCTCACGACGATCCTCGACAATCTCATCAGCAACGCCATAAAATACACCCCGCAAGGCGTCATAACCATTGGCATCCATCGCCGTGAGCAAGACGGGCGCCACCTCGTCGACATTACCGTCGCCGATACTGGGTGCGGCATTTCGCCCGATGCCTTGCCACACATCTTCGAGAGGTATTATCAGGAGGATGGCCCACATCAGGCGTCGGGCATGGGCATAGGTCTCGCTCTCGCCAAGAGCATGGCCGACCTCCACGAGGCCTCCCTCTCCGTCGATAGCAAGCTCGGTGCAGGAACCAAACTGACGCTTACGCTCGACATCGACGCCACATATCCGGAAGCTAAGCACTTCGACGGCTACGAGCTCGACCACGACGGAGACAACGAGGGGGAGCCGCAAGACGACAACCAACCGTCTCCCTCTCCCGAAGTCGAGAATCAAGAGCCTCATGCCGCAATGGGCGCGGCGGAGAAGAAGGTGATTCTCGTCGTGGAGGACGACGACGCAATCCGCTCCTATGTGGCCGATTCTTTCGGCGCCGACTACTCTGTCGTCACGGCCATCGACGGAGTCGACGCTCTGGAGAAGATAAATGACAATATGCCCGACATCGTCATTGCCGACATCATGATGCCGCACATGGATGGTCTCCAGCTCACTCGCAACATAAGGACCAACGTCGCCACAAGCCACATCCCCGTAATCCTCCTCACAGCCAAGGATACCGATAAGGACAAGGAGGACGGATACGACTCTGGCGCCGACTCTTATATCACTAAGCCATTCTCTTCCAGCCTTCTGCATAGCCGCGTCGAGAACCTCCTCGCACGTCGCAAGCGTGAGGCTGACCTTACCGCGTCTGCGCAGACCGACGCCAAGCGCGAGCTGCTCCAAGAGTCGCTCTCCCAAATCGACCAGGAGTTCTTCAGCCGACTTAACGCCCTCATTGAGAAAGGCATTAGCGGCGAGGCCGATGTCGTCTCCATTGCGTCCGACATGGCCATGAGCCCCAGCAACTTGTATCGCAAGATGAAGGCCATGACGGGTCTCTCGACCGTCGAGTACATCCGACGCTTCAAGATGCATTATGCCGAGAAGCTCCTCCTCGAAGGACGATATTCCATTGGCGAGGTCGCCTTCATGGTCGGCATGAACAGCACTGCCTATTTCCGTCGTTGCTTCAAGGCGGAATTTGGCGACATCCCCTCAGAATACATCCGTAAGCTCAAAGAGAAAAAGGCTGCCGACGACGCTATCTAAGCCGACAATAAAAACGAGCGAGGCGGAGGAACTCAGTGCTCCTCCGCCTCGCCTTTGTTTTTCCTGGCGTGCCTATTTCCCTCTGACGATTGCCACGCTGCCGTACATGTCTGGCAGTGGGACGACGCCCTCGGGTACGCCAGCCATGAATTGGTCTACCGCCTTGCGTACGCCATCCCAACTGTGGTTGTAGCTGTGGATTATCATGATGCCACCAGCTGGCAATAACGGATATAAGGCTTTCATGGATGCCATGACGCCCTCATATTCAACGCTGTCGATAAGAGCCAATGCCACAGCCCCTTTCACGCTGCCGACGCCCTCGACGATGTTACCTTTCACCACGTGGTTCAATGGTCCGTCGGGCATCAGCCGCCTGACCTCTTCCTCAGCCGCGAAGTCCACGTTGACGGTCTCTTCCGTCACCTCGCCCTGGCAATTCTCATGCACCACCGTGACGCTCGACGCCTCCAATGGCCCAATGGCCCACATCTCCCTCTCGGGACACTGGCTGCGCAACAGCCCGACGAGATCGGCCTCCTCGACGCCCGCCATGACGAACTGACCCGCCACTTCCTGCCGCTCGACCTGCTCCATGGCGAAGAATATCGAGTAGTAGCGCGCGCGGTCCTTAAATCTGCGCTCGCGGCTCTCAACATCTTTGGCAGTCATGCCGCGCTTCTTCAGCTCCAGCCATTGCCAAGGCTTGAAAAGCCTATGGGTCCAAAAGCTCCAGAAATAGCTGAGCCCGACCCATATTATGATGTTGATTATTACGATGTTGATTATTGTCATTATGCCCATGGCCGTCTTCTTTTTTCCTGTTGCCGACTATCTTCCTTTCTTCACGAGGGTGAGCCTGTGGTCCACGTTGGACGGGATCTCCTCGACGTAGTGCGTCACGTAGACCAGCGTCACGCGCGGATCCGCACAATAGCTCTCGATCATCAGTTTCGCCAAATTCTTCTTTCCTGCGTCAAGTCCATGGAGCGGCTCGTCCAAAATCACGAGGCATGGACGCTTGACGAATACGCGCGTCAGCATCACGAGCCTCTGCTCGCCATACGACACTTTCAAAAACGACCTCTGCGCCAGCTCTTCACAATGGAACGCCTTCATCCACTCAAGAGCCTTGGCCCTCTGTGCGTCGTCGGGCTTGCGGAAGAGTCCCACGGTGTCGAAGAATCCCGAAGCCACGACGTCCAGGCACGGGATGTCGGCTTGGTAAAACGTGTGCATGTCTGGAGATATGTAGCCAATGTGGCTCTTGATGTCCCATATGCTCTCGCCCGTGCCGCGCTTGCGCCCGAAGAGGGTGATGTCGTTGGCGTAGCCCTGCGGGTTGTCGCCGCAGACGAGGCTCAGAAGGGTGCTCTTGCCCGAGCCGTTCCTGCCTAAAAGTGCCCATTTCTCGCCGCGACCGACGGTCCAGTCTACGCTGTCGAGTATCGTTATCGGCCCGTATGCCACGCGCACCTTGTTCATTACGACAGCTGCGTCATATTCTCCGTCGTCGGCCGCGCGCATATCTTCTGGCAACGATGGTAGCGTCTCTGCCGTAAGCCCCTCTTCTTTAAAGAGTTGGCTGCGCAATGCCGTGTCGGCAAGGAACGCTTCGCGTGTCGTGACGCCCACGACGTCGCCTCCTGCCATGCAGATGACCTTCTCCACCCACTCGGGCAGGTCTTTCGGGTGCGAGATGAGCAGAAGGACCTTGACGCCCGTCCGCTGCGCCGCCTCCTCAAGCACTTGGTTCACCGTCTGGCGGCTCTCCGCGTCGAGACCTATATATGGGTTGTCGACAATCAACACCTCTGGCGATTGCATCAAGCTGCGGACAATCATCAACTTGCGAAGCTCACCGCTTGATAGGAAAAGTATGCGTTTCTCTAACAATGGCTCTACGCCAATGGCTTTCAGCAGTTCCATGCTGCGTTCGACGGCAGCCCTGCCTAATGCGTCGGCCACGAATGGGCTCTCCTCGTTCTCCGTCGCCTGCCACCTCTTCTGGTAGTAGTTGTCGTTCGAGGCTCCGCCAAGGCGGTATATGTCGCGAAACGAGAGCGACGCTATCTTCATGCGCGGAATCACAGTCCCGTCGGTGCGCAATACCGACACCTTGCCCGCTTTAAGGCTCACGCCGCCTCCTATATACGTGCCAAGCAACGATTTGCCCGACCCGTTAGGTCCTATGATGACGGCATTCTCGCCCTCTCCAATCGTCAATTTTATCTTTCCTCCCAAGGCTTGGTTCTCATACCGCGCCTCTGGGGCGTCTATCTCTATGTGGCTCATCGTTTTGCCTGTTTCTCTGGTTTAATTGTCGCAAATTTAGTAATACCCACTTACAAGCGTCCCCCTCTATTCCCGATATTTCTTGCGCCACTCCGTCGGCGTCATCGACGTCACCCTGCGGAAGAATCGCGTGAAAACCGACTGGTCGGCAAACCCGAGGTCGGTCGCCACCTCTTGTATCGTCGCGTCCGTGCTGAACAATATCTCTTTGGCTGCGAAGCATAGGCTCTCGTCGATGACCTCCTTTGGCGACATCTGTCGTTGGCGGCACACTTGGCTCAAGTAGCGTGGCGTGATTGACAGGCGGTCGGCGTAATACTCGACGTCGCGATGGACTGCCGACTCTTCGCGCACGAGTTTAAGGAACATTCCAAATAGTGATTTCTGCCTGTCCGATGTCGGCAGCGGCGTCTCAGCCCACTCCTGGCTGCTGTTGTCGCTTATGTCCGCAAGGTAGAAATACAATAGGGCATGCATCTTCTGCCGCCTGCGCTCGTCTCCCTCACGTGCCACGACGGCGGCGGCAAGCTCGTAGACGTGGTTGATTATGATGTCATACTCTTCGTTGTGATGACTGACAGGGTTGAATTTCAAGAATTTAAGCAGGTCGAGGTCAAGTCTCGTTCCCATGCTCTCCATGAAGTCGGGTGTCATGCTTATATATGAGCATTGGAAGTCGGGGGTTGTCCCGAGTACCCGCGTCAGCGTGTCAAAGACCAAGATTACCTGTGTCCGCGGCCTTATCTCGTATGTTCGCATGTCCACCTCCATGACGGCCGCACCGCTCGTGCAAAGCAGGAAGATCATGTCGCTCGAACGCTCCGCTTTTTCCATCGTCTCAAGGTGTTCGCCAGTTCCTGCGTCGAACTCCATCCCATGAGGCATCTGAAAACTATTTATCATATTATAGTTTTTAGAAAATTTCGCATTTCGTCCAATGAAAGCCTATTTGTTGACATTTTTTATAATCTTCAGTTCCTATTATGCACAAAAGTACCAACATTTCGTTATTTCCACTTCGCTTTTTCTTGGCAACTTTGCAATCGTAAATATAGATAACAACACACAGATACGAGATATGAAAAGCGTTTTGATCAGCGGCCTTGCTGCCGCCGCTCTGACAATGACAACAACAGCATGCCAAGAGGCTGCCGTCCAACAACAAGCACGAGAGTACCCTGTACTCACGACAAGCCTCTCCAATGAGACTGTCTCCGACTCCTACCCCGCTTCCATCAAGGGACGCCAAGACGTCAGCGTGATGCCGCAAGTCTCTGGCACACTCACCGAGCTCCGCGTTGCCGAGGGCGACCGCGTCCGCCGTGGTCAGGTTCTGTTCATCATCGACCAGGTTCCCTACCGCGCTGCCCTCGAGACTGCCAAGGCCAACGTCGAGGCCGCTAAGGCGCAACTCGCTCAGGCTCAGCTCTCCTACGACAGCAGGAAGACCCTCCGCGAGAAGAACGTCGTCTCCGACTACGATCTCATGACCGCCGAGAATACACTCCTCTCCGCCAAGGCCTCCCTCGCGCAGGCCAATGCGCAGCTCGTCAACGCACAAAACAGCCTCTCCTACACCGAGGTCAAGAGCCCTGCCGACGGCGTCGTTGGCACTCTCCCTTACCGCGTCGGCGCGCTCGTAGGTCCTTCAATGCCTACCCCCCTCACCACCGTCTCCGACAACAACCAGATGTACGTCTACTTCTCCATGAACGAGAAGCAGATCATGGCTCTCACCCGCCAATATGGTAGCACCGCGGCTGCCGTCAAGAACATGCCCGACGTCACCCTCCGCCTCTCCGACGATAGCCTCTACGCTCATCCCGGTCGCATCGAGACAATCTCCGGCGTCGTCGACCAGGCCACTGGCACCGCGCAGCTCCGCGCCGTATTCCCCAACAATGAGGGTCTCCTCCTCAGCGGCACGTCCGGCAACGTCATCATCACACGCGACCTCAAGAACGTCATCGTCATCCCACAAGCCGCAACCTTCGAGGTTCAGAACAAGACCTTCGTCTACGGCATCGTCGATGGTCGCGCCTCCTCTAAGCAGGTGAGCGTCAGCCGCCTCCAAGACGGCAACAGCTACGTCGTGACTTCCGGTCTTAAAGAGGGCGACGTCATCGTGGCCGAGGGTGCAGGTCTCCTCCGCGAGGGCACTCCTATCGTAGCAAAGTCGCAGTCCGCTCCCGAGGCGCAAGCCACAGCGCAAGCAGCTGCCAACTAATCCCCATCGCCCTTAAGGCGTTTTCCGTAAGCAGTTTTTGGTTAATGTATAGCGGGAGAACGGCGTAGCCCTCGTGGCGACGCCCGACTCCCCACCACCACGACTTTATAAACAAATGAATCTAAGGACATTCACAGAGCGCCCCATCCTCTCGTCGGTGATCTCCATCGTCATCGTCATCGTGGGCGTCATCGGACTGTTCTCGCTCCCCGTCGAGCAGTTCCCTAACATCGCGCCTCCTACCGTCATGGTCTCCACGACCTACTACGGCGCCAATGCCGAGACCATCCAGAAGAGCGTCATCGCACCTCTTGAGGAGTCCATCAACGGCGTCGAGAACATGACCTACATGACCAGCCAGTCCTCCAACAACGGCTACGTCTCCATCACCGTCTACTTCAAGCAGGGCACCGACCCCGACATGGCTGCCGTCAACGTCCAGAACCGAGTCTCCAAGGCCACGTCGCAGCTCCCTTCCGCCGTTACGCAGGTCGGCGTCCAGACCATCAAGCGACAGACGTCAATGCTTCAGGTCTTCGCGCTCTCCAGCCCCACCGACGAGTACGACGAGAACTTCATCGCCAACTACATCAATATCAACATCAAGCCTGAGGTCTCTCGTATCTCTGGCGTAGGCGACCTCACCGTCCTCGGTGGCGACTACTCCATCCGTATTTGGATGGATCCCGCCAAAATGGCGCAGCACAATCTCGTCCCTTCCGACGTGACCGCTGTCCTCGCCGAGCAGAATATCGAGGCTCCTACCGGCTCCATCGGTGAAAATTCCCCAGAGACATACCAGTACACCATGCGCTACAAAGGTCGTAAGGTTACCGAGGATGAGTTCGCCAACATTGTCATCAGCTCCACTACCGACGGCAACGTCCTCCGACTCAAAGACGTAGCCCGTGTCGAGCTTGGTCAAGACTCCTACTCCTACGAGGGCAAGGTCAACGGACACCCGGGTTGTGCCGTACTCGTCTTCCAGACCGCAGGCTCCAACGCCACCGAGGTCAATAACGAGATCGACGCCTTCCTCGACGACGCTTCAAAGGCTCTCCCGAAAGGTCTTCAGATCGATAAGATCAACAATACCAACGACTTCCTCTACGCCTCTATCCACGAGGTCGTAAAGACTCTCTTCGAGGCCATCGTCCTCGTCATCATCATCATCTTCATCTTCCTCCAGAGCCCCCGTGCCGCATTCATCCCCCTTGTCGGTATCATCGTCTCCCTTGTCGGCACCTTCGCCTTCATGTATGTGGCGGGCTTCTCGCTGAACCTTATCACCCTCTTCGCCCTTGTCCTTGTCATCGGTACTGTCGTCGATGACGCCATCATCGTCGTCGAGGCCGTCGAGGCGAAGTTCGATATCGGCTACAACTCCAGCCACCATGCCGCCAACGACGCTATCAAGGGCATCTCCGGCGCCGTCATCACCTCCTCCCTTGTCTTCATGTCGGTCTTCATCCCCGTCTCTTTCATGGGCGGCACGTCCGGCACCTTCTACCGTCAGTTCGGTCTCACCATGGCAGCTGCCGTCGGCATCTCCGCCATCCAGGCTCTTACCATGACCCCAGCCCTCTGCGCCATGATGCTCAAGCCCCACTGCGTCGAAGGCGAGGAACGACAAGGCTTCTGGGGGCGTTTCGCCAAGGTCTTCAATACCGCCTTCAACGCCCTTCAGGCAAAATATGCCAAGGCCGTCCAGTTCTTCATCCAGCGTAAGAAGATCACCGTCCTCATCATCCTCTGCACCTTCGGCGGTCTCGTCTACCTCATGAACAACACCAAGACGGGTCTCGTCCCCAATGAGGACCAGGGCATGATCATGGTCAACGTCTCCACCCAGCCGGGTAGCTCACTCTACCACACCAGTGAGGTCATGGACCAGGTCGGAGAGCGCATCCGCCAAATCCCAGGCGTCGAGACTGTCAACCAGACCGCAGGCTACGGCCTCATCTCTGGTGCCTCCTCTTCCGCAGGTATGTTCATTGTCCGTCTCTACAACTGGGAGCAGCGCAAAGACGCTTCCCTCAGCGCAACGGCCATCATCGGACAAATCTATGGTCGCACAGCCGACATCAAGGGTGCTTCCATCTTCGCCATGTCGCCTGGTATGATTCCTGGCTACGGCACTGGCAATAGCGTCGAGCTCCACCTCCAAGACCGCGCTGGTGGCGACATCACCGACTTCTTCAACCAGGCGCAGCAGTATATCGGAGTCCTCAACCAGCGTCCCGAGGTCTCCATGGCATACTCCACTTTCTCCCTCTCCTATCCACAATGGGAGGTCGATGTCGACGCTGCCAAGTGTAAGCGAGCTGGCGTATCGCCCGCCACGGTCCTCAGCTGCCTCGGTAGCTACTACGGCGGCTCCTACGTATCCGACTTCAACCGATTCTCCAAGATCTACAAGGTCATGATTCAGGCCGAGCCCTCCACTCGTCGCGACGAGGAGTCGCTCAACACGATGTACGTCCGCATGAACGACGGTCAGATGGCTCCTCTCAGCCAGTTCGTCTCTCTCCGACGTGTCTACGGCGCCGAGGTCCTCTCCCGCTTCAACATGTACAACTCCATCGCTGTCAACGTCATGCCTGCCGACGGTTACTCTTCTGGCGAGGCTCTTAAAGCCATTCAGGAGACCTCCGACCAAGTCCTCCCACAGGGCTACGGCTTCGACCTCGCAGGCATGAGCCGTGAGGAACGCAACCAGAGTGGTCAGACGGGCATCATCTTCGGCATCGCCATCGTCATGATCTACCTCCTCCTCTCCGCACTCTACGAGAGCTTCCTCATCCCGTTCTCCGTCATCCTCGCTGTCCCTGCTGGCCTTATGGGTTCATTCATATTCGCCAACATTGCGGGGCTTGAGAACAACATCTACCTCCAGACGGGTCTCATCATGCTCATCGGTCTTCTCTCCAAGACCGCAATCCTTATCACTGAGTATGCTGTCGAGCGTCGCCGAGCTGGCATGAGCCTCATCTCTGCCGCCATGAGCGCAGCTAAAGACCGTCTCCGCCCAATCCTCATGACCGTCCTCGCCATGGTCTTCGGACTCCTCCCTCTCGTCGTGGCTCACGGCGTAGGTGCCAATGGCAACAGGTCTCTCGGTACCGGTGTCGTCGGCGGACTCCTTGTCGGCACCATCGCCCTCCTCGTCTTCGTCCCCGTCCTCTTCGTCATCTTCCAGTGGTTCCAAGAGCGTCTGACCCCCAACCAGCCCGAACGCTCTGAAGACTGGCAAGTCCAAGACGAGACCGAGCAGGCCAAGGTAGAGCGTGAGCAATATCTTGCCGAGAAAAAACAAAAAGAGGAAGAAGAAGGTAAATAACACCATCTCACGGTAAGCAAATGAAACACACCATAAAACTCCATAGCCTGGCTCTGATGTCAGCCGCTGCGCTGACGCTCTCCAGCTGCGGCATTTACTCCACCTACGAGGCTAAAAACGAGGTGCCAGACGGGCTCTTTGGCGACACCCCAGCCGATGCCCAGTCCGCCGACTCCTCCTCCCTCGCAAAGGTGCCCTGGCGCGACGTCTTCACCGACCCACAGCTCCAAAACCTCATAACCGAGGTCCTCAACAACAACATCGACCTCCAGACTGCGCAACTCAACATCGAGCAGGCACAAGCGCAGTTCAAGGCTTCCCGCCTTGCCTTCGCTCCCTCACTCTCCTTCGCTCCAAATGGCGCGTTGAGCAAGTATAATGTCGATGGTGCAGAGGTCTCCAAGACCTACACAATCCCCGTCTCCCTCCAGTGGCAGATCGACGCTTTCGGCTCCCTCCGCAACCAAAAGCGCGCCTCCAAGGCTTCCCTCCAAGCCACTGAGGATGCCCTCCAGGCAACCCAGACGGCTCTCGTGGCCAACACCGCCTCCCTCTACTACTCCCTCCTCATGCTCGACCGCCAACTCGAGATCGCCGACTCAACGGCTGAATCTTGGAAGGAGACCGTCGAGACCATGAAGGCCATGATGGACGCTGGCATGACCAACGAGGCTTCCGTCGCACAGATGGAAGGCACCTACTACTCCATCGTCGCCCAAGTGGCTGACATCAAGGACAATATAGTTACTGTCCAAAACTCTCTCTGCCTCCTCATGGCGAAACCCTCTCAACACATTGACCGAGGACGACTTGACGACCAGCACATCGATGTCAACCTCTCCGCCGGTCTCCCTCTCGACATCATCAGCAACCGCCCTGATGTCCGAGCCCAAGAGCGCCAACTTGAGGCATACTTCTATTCCGCAAACGCTTCTCGCTCTGCCTATTACCCGACGATAACCCTCAGCGGTCAAGCCGGTTGGACCAACCTCATCGGCTCGACAATCATGAACCCGGGCAAGTTCTTCTGGCAAGCAGCAGCAAGCCTCGTACAGCCAATTTTCCAAAATGGTCAGATCCGCGCACGCGTCAAGGTCGCCGAGGCTCAACAGAAGCAAGCCGAACTCGCTTGGACTAAGGCTGTCCTCTCCGCGGGCAATGAGGTAAACGAGGCTCTCGTCTCCTACCAGACCGCCAAGGAGAAACACGATCTCTACCAGAACCAAGTCGAGGCTCTCACTCGCGCCTACGAGGCTACAGATCTCATGATGAAGCACGGCAGCACGACCTATCTCGAGGTTCTCACTGCCAAGCAGACACTCCTCTCTGCCCAGCTTTCTCAAACAGCAAACACCTACTCTGAGCTCTCCGCCATCATCACCCTCTACCAGGCTGTAGGCGGCGGAACTCTCTAAGCGTGTTTATCTTTCTATCTTGTGTTTTTTCTACTCAGCCGACTCGCATAGAGCCGGCTGAGTTGTTTATTCTAATGGTGTCCTCTTTTTCCCTACCTTTGCTCGCAAAGTATCTCTCTTAGACATCAACAAAAAGTCCTCCACTAAACCACGATGGACCAACGATATAAGCTCATCCGTCCCCTCCTCTCCCAACGCCTCCTCCTCCTCGACGGAGCCATGGGTTCCCTCATCCAGCAAGTAGGGCTGTCCGAGGATGATTTCCGCGGCGATCTCTTTAAGAACCACCCCTGCCCTCTCAAGGGCGATAACGACGTTCTCTCCATCACCAGACCCGACGTCATCCGCGACATCCACCGTCAATATCTTGAGGCGGGCTCCGACATCATCGAGACCAACTCTTTCAACGCCACAACCATATCGCAGGCCGACTACCAGATGGAGGCCCACGTCTACGATATCAACGTCGCCGCCGCCCGTTGTGCCAAGGAGATGGCACTCGCCTACTCCACCCCCGAACGCCCACGTTTCGCCGCAGGCTCCATGGGCCCGACAAACAAGACGGCCTCCATGTCCCCCGATGTCAACAACCCTGGCTTCCGCGCCATAACATTCGACCAGCTTGCAGAAGCCTATGCCGAGCAGGCGCGTGGTCTCCTCGATGGTGGTGTCGACATCTTCCTTGTCGAGACGGTCTTCGATGGACTCAACGCCAAAGCCGCTCTCTACGCCATTGAGAATGAGCTGAAAAGCCGCGGCATCTCCGACTTCCCCGTCATGGTCTCCGCCACAGTAGCCGACAAGAGCGGACGTGTCCTCTCTGGTCAGACGCTCGACGCTTTTCTCTACTCCGTCTCCCATATCGACCTCCTCACCTTCGGTCTCAACTGTTCTTTCGGCGCGCACGACATGATGCCCTACCTCACCGAGATAGGACGCAAAAGCCCATTCTTCGTCAGTGCCTACCCCAACGCAGGTCTCCCAAACCAGTTCGGTCAATATGACGAGTCACCGGAGGTCATGGCCTCCAAAATCCAAGACTTCCTCGACCAGGGGCTCGTCAACATCCTTGGCGGATGCTGTGGCACGACGCCTGCCCACATCGCCGCCATGGCTGCGCGCCTCAAGGACTACAAGATCCACCGACCCGACGCTCCCACCCACCTCATGCGCCTCTCGGGCATCGATGGCGAGGTGGTCTCCAAGGAGATTAAGCCTTTCTACAAGGTCGGCGAGCGCACCAATGTGGCTGGTTCACGCAAGTTCCTTCGCCTCATTCAAGAAAAGAAATACGACGAGGCTCTCGACATAGCCCGCTCCGAGGCGCAAGCCGGAGCCGACGTCATCGACGTCAATATGGACGACGGCATGCTCGATGCCCAAGCCGAGATGACCACCTTCCTCAACCTCATGGCAGCCGAGCCCGATGTCGCACGCCTGCCAGTCATGATCGATTCCTCAAAATGGGAGGTCATAGAGGCTGGTCTCAAATGCCTGCAAGGCAAGGCGATAGTCAACTCCATCAGCCTCAAGAAGGGCGAGGAGGAGTTCCTCCGCGAGGCCGCCATCATCCAACGCTACGGCGCAGCCGTCGTCGTCATGGCGTTCGACGAGCAGGGGCAGGCCACGACCTTCGACCGTCGTATCGAGATATGCTCACGCGCCTACCACCTCCTCACCGAGAAGCTCAATTTCGAGCCCGCAGACATCATCTTCGACCCCAATGTCCTCGCCATCGCCACGGGTCTCCCCGAGCACGATAACTACGCAGTCGATTTCATCCATACAGTCGAGTGGATTAAAGCCAACCTCCCCTACGCCAAGATTAGCGGCGGCGTCTCCAACCTCTCCTTCTCTTTCCGCGGCAACACCCACGTCCGCGAGAGCATACACTCCGTCTTCCTCCACTACGCCGTAGCCAAGGGCATGGACATGGGCATCGTCAACCCTGCCGCCATGATAGCCTATGACGACATCGAGCCCGAGCTCCGCGACAAGATCGAGGATCTCGTCCTCAACCGACGCCCCGACGCCACCGACATCATGCTCGCCGCGGCCGAGCAGTTCAAGTCCGCAGGAAAAGCAGCCACATCCGCTCCCTCCGACGAATGGCGCAAGAATACTGTCCAAGAGCGTCTCGCCTATGCCCTCCAAAAGGGCATCACAGAGCATCTCGAAGCCGATCTCGCCGAAGCCCGCCCTCTATACCCTCGCGCCCTCGACATCATCGAGAAACCACTTATGGACGGCATGAACCGTGTCGGCAAGCTCTTCGGTGAGGGCAAGATGTTCCTCCCGCAGGTCGTCAAGACCGCCCGCGTCATGAAACGAGCCGTCGAGATTCTCCAGCCACTCATCGAGGAGGAGAAGAAAGCCGCAGGGCAGTCGGGAACTTCTGCGGGGCGCGTCGTCATGGCCACAGTCAAGGGCGATGTCCACGACATCGGTAAGAACATCGTCTGCGTCGTCCTGGCGTGCAACAATTTTGAAATCATCGACTTGGGTGTAATGGTCGAGACCGACGCCATCGTCAATGCCGCCATCGAGCAGCATGCCGATGCCATCGGTCTTAGCGGTCTCATCACTCCCTCCCTCGACGAGATGATTGCCGTCGTCAAAGCCCTTGAGGCCAAGGGTCTAAAGATTCCTGTCATGATTGGAGGTGCGACGACTTCCGCCGTCCATACGGCTGTCAAGATCGCCCCCTGCTACAGCGGCCCGGTAATCTACGTCAAGGACGCTTCCCAAAACGCCTACGTCCTCAATGCCATTTTCTCCCACGATGAGCGTTTCCTCGCCCAACTGAAGGAGGAGCAGCAACGCCTCCGCGACGAGAACTCTTCTGCCCGTCCTGCCGAGATGTCCGATGCCGAGGCGCGCAAATACGCCCCTTCGCGCGACTGGTCCAAGGTTACGATGGTTGCACCTCCTGTCCCGGGTGTCACGACGCTCCATCGTGTCGACCTCGCCAAGCTAGTCCCCTTCATCAATTGGCGTATGTTCCTCATGGCGTGGAAGATAGGTGCCAATTTCGCCGATGCCGCAACCATCAACTCCGATGCCGAGCGTAAGGCGTGGATCGACTCTTTCTCAGGCTCCGACCGCGACAAGGCTGCCGAGGCCGTGCGCCTCATTGCCGACGCGCGCCGCAATCTCGACATCATGATCTCACAAGGGCTCACCGAGGCGCACGCCGTCATCGGTCTCTATCCCGCAAACAATGTCGGTAATGACGATGTCGCCATCTTCTCCGACGAGTCCCGATCCACCGAAGTCGCTCGCTTCCATTTCATGAGGCAGCATAAGGTCTCCGACGATGGCACGACTCTCTCCCTCGCCGATTTCATCGCCCCCTCCCCCTATGCCGACCATATCGGGCTTTTCGCAGCAACCGCTGGCGCAGGTCTCAAACGCCATACCGACAAGATGAAAGCCGACGGCGACGACTATTCCGCCATCATGTGCCAACTACTTGCCGACCGCCTCGTCGAGGCTCTCTCCGAGTGGCTCCACCACTGCGTCCGTACCCGACTATGGGCCTACGACCCCAATGAGGAGCTTAACCCCGCCGAGTTCCTCCGCGGTCACTACCAAGGCATCCGACCCGCCATCGGCTACCCCATTTCGCCCGACCATTCCCATAAGCGTCAGCTCTTCGACCTCCTCGATGTCGAGGCTCGCATACCTATGGTTCTCAACGATGCGCTCATCATGGAGCCTGCCTCTTCCGTCTGCGGCTTCTATTTCGCCCACCCCTTCGCGCGCTATTTCTCTGTCGGAAGAGATGCGCCTCAGGAGGTCTGACGCTCCTTATAGGTAAAAGACAAGCAATCTCGGAATCGGTTTTCATGCCAACTCCGAGATTGCTTGTCTTTTAATGTGTTATACCTATGCGTACAGGTCTCGAGCGACCGAGCATACCGTGTCGACGGCGCCGAGGGTGTAGAAGTGGACGCATGGGACGCCATGCTGTTTAAGGTCCGCAGCCTGCGCCAATAGCCAGTCGCGCCCAATCTTCTTCACGTCGTCGTCGCTTGCGCTGACAACCTTGTCCACAAGCTCCTGTGGGATTTCCGTGTTGAATATCCTTGGCAAGATGCTCAGCTGCGCCTTCCTGCTAAGAGGTTTAAGACCGGGGACGATGGGGACGTCAATGCCTGCCGCCCGAGCTGCGTCTACAAATCTGTAGAAATGCTCGTTGTCGTAGAAAAGTTGGGTGATGATATACTCCGCTCCCATGTCGACTTTGCGCTTCAAGAAATCTATGTCCGTCTTGAAGTTCGGAGCCTCAGCGTGTTTCTCGGGATAGCCAGCCACGCCGAATGAGAACGGTTGTGACGGCGGCTCCACTTGCGCTCCGTCAATCGTGATGCCCTTGTTGAAGTCCACCACCTGAGTAATGAGGTCTGTCGCATGAGCGTGCGACTCCGCCACGGGGACCAAGGTGTCCTTGTCCGTGTCGCCGCGGAGCAGGAACAAGTCGCTTATCCCCAAGAAGTCGAGGTCTATAAGGACGTACTCTGTCTCTTCGGGCGAGAAGCCGCGGCAAATGATATGAGGGACGGTCGGGATGTTATAGCGGTTGTGGATGGCTGCCGCGACGGCCACCGTGCCCGGGCGTTTGCGCACGAAGGTCTTGCGCAGGTTGCCTCCCTCGGCTGGCTGGTATACGGGTTCCGAGTGGTGAGTCGTTATGTTGACGAATAGCGGATGGTGCGCTGTCAATTTGTCAAGGTCGGCAAAGAGGCGCGTTATCCCCTTGCCTTTCAATGGCGGCAAAACCTCTATTGAAAAGCCTGTCGTCTGGCGGTTTCGGAGTATCTGGGCAACGGATGGCATGCTGTAATAGGTCTGGTTATCTCGTTTCTCTTGCGAAGTTAGGTAAAAAGCTGTCTCACAATGGTAGACATACTTTCTGAAAACCCGTCTCTTTTCCTCCTCTCGCAGAATATTTTTCTTGGTGTCTTCTCCAGCCCCTCCCCTTCTCCCCCTCTCTTTTCCGCCCTCTTTTGCTACTAAATATTAAAATTTCTTCATTTTGTCTTAATAGACAATCCACTTTTTCGAACCTCCTTTTCTTGTTTATCTCACTAATTTTCAGTAAATTAATATCTCAATAAATCCACTTTTCTTTTTATATGCGTGTATAAACGTTAATATCATTAACAATTTTGCGTCAACAGCATTCGCCCAACCATACGCAACAACAATAACGAGCATGATTAAGTATTTTGCCATACCGACCGTCGCAATTCTCCTCCTGAGTGCCTGCCACGAAAACGCAGGCACGCCGACCAGCGACGCCAACCTCCCCATCTACCTCGACGAGTCTGCCGACATAGAGTCACGTGTCGAGGACGCACTCCAACGCATGACGCTCGACGAGAAGATCCGCGTCATACATGCGCAAAGCAAGTTCTCCTCTGCTGGCGTCCCACGTCTCGGCATCCCCGACTTCTGGACCGACGATGGCCCCCACGGCGTCCGACCCGATGTCCTGTGGGACGAGTGGGAGCAAGCCGGCCAGACCAACGACTCTTGCGTCGCTTTCCCTGCCCTCTCCTGTCTCGCCGCTTCTTGGGACACCACAGCCGCTCGCCTCTATGGCGTCGTTCTTGGCGAGGAGGCCCGCTACCGTGGCAAGGACATGATCCTTGGCCCCGGCATCAACATCTGCCGCACGCCACTCGGTGGTCGCAATTTCGAGTACATGGGCGAAGACCCCTACCTCACGTCCCGAATGGCCGTCAACTACATCAATGGTCTCCAGTCCACTGGAGTCTCCGCTTGCGTCAAGCACTTCTGCGTCAACAATGATGAGGAGTATCGCTTCAACGTCAATGTCATCGTGAGCGACCGCGCGCTCCGTGAGATCTACCTGCCCGCCTTCCGTGCGGCTGCCACCGAGGCCCACTCTTGGGGCTTCATGGGAGGCTACAATCTCTACCGCGAACAACACCTCTGCCACAACGCCTTCACGCTCAACAACATCCTCAAAGGCGAGTGGAAGTTCGACGGCGTCGTCGTCAGCGACTGGGGTGGCACCCACGACACCGACCAGGCCATCGAGAATGGTCTCGATATGGAGTTCGGCACTTGGACCGACGGTCTCCACTCCGGAGTCTCCAACGCTTACGACAATTACTATCTCGCCAAGCCCTATCTCGACCAGATCAAGAGCGGCAAACGCTCAACCCTCGAGCTCGACGACAAGGTGCGCCGCGTCCTCCGACTCTTCTTCCGCACGACCATGAGCAACAGCCGCGCCCGTGGCTTCATGAACTCCGAGGCTCACTATGCCGCCGCCAAGCATATCGCCGAGAGCGGCATCGTCCTCCTCCGCAACGAGGGCAACCTCCTCCCAATCAACCGACAGACAGCCAAGCGTGTCGTCGTCGTTGGCGAGAATGCCATCAAGAGCATGACAGTCGGTGGTGGCAGCTCCTCTCTCAAGGTGCAAAAAGAAATCTCACCTCTCGACGGTCTCCGTGCTGCGCTCCCAAGCTCCATCGTCGATTACGCCCGCGGCTACGTTGGCGACGTCACAGGAGAGTACAATGGCGTCACCTCTGGTCAGAACCTCAATGACGACCGCACTCCCCAGCAGCTTATCGACGAGGCTGTCAACAAGGCAAGCAAAGCCGACTACGTCATCGTCTTCGGCGGTCTCAACAAGAGCGACTTCCAAGATTGCGAGGGTCACGACCGCAAAGAATATGGCCTCCCCTACAACCAAGACCAGCTCATCCATGCGCTGACCAGTGTGAGCGACAAGGTCGTCTACGTCAACATCTCCGGCACGCCCGTCGCCATGCCTTGGGTCGACAAGGTCAAGGCCATCGTCCAAGGTTGGTACCTCGGCTCCGAAAGCGGCGAGGCTCTGGCTGCCGTCCTCACGGGCGATGTCAACCCCAGTGGCAAACTCCCCTTCACCTGGTACGCCAAGCTCGACGATTGCGGCGCACATGCACTCGGCACATATCCCGGCACTTGGCGCGAAGACCATAAGGTCATCGACGAGAGCTACCGCGACGACGTCTTCGTCGGCTACCGATGGATCGAAAGCCAAAACATCCGACCCCTCTTCCCCTTCGGCCACGGTCTTAGCTACACGACGTTCCAAATGACCAACCTGAGGCTCGACTCCGACAACATGAGGGCTGGCTCCAAGCTCCACGCCACGGTAACCCTCACCAACACAGGCTCATGCCAAGGCAGCGAGACCGTCATGCTCTTCGTCGGCGACAAGGAGGCGAGTGTCGCCCGACCCGTCCGCGAGCTTAAAGCCTTCGCAAAGGTGAGCCTCGAACCCGGCGAGAGCCGCGACGTCACTCTGACCATCGGCACCGACGCCCTCAGCTTCTATGACGAGACCTCTAAATCGTGGACAGCCGAGGCCGGCGACTTCACCATCGAGTGCCTGGCTGGCGACTCAAGGCTTAGCGAGACTATTACTTACGAATAGGAAAACCCCAATGAACAAGAACTAAACAACTAAGAGAACCATGAACATCAGGAATCTACTAACCGCGGCCGCGCTGCTCGTCTGCAGCAGCGTTTGGGCGCAAGACGTCAGCATCGGCGGTCGCGTCGTCGATGAGCAGGGCTACCCCCTGCCAGGCGTCAATGTCCTCATCGAAGGAACTACCATCGGCACCATTACCGATGCCGACGGTAACTATACCATCGCCGCTCCCGCTGGCGCCAAGCTCGTATACTCTTTCATCGGCTTCGATAGCAGCGAGGCTACAGTCGCTGCCGGTCAGACCCGCTACGACATTACGCTCGGCGAGCAGAGCAAGGGTCTCGACGAGGTCATCGTCGTCGGCTACGGCGTCCAGAAGAAGAGTGTCGTCACAGCGTCTATCGCCAAGGTCGGTTCTGAAGATCTCAGCAACACCGCGCCAATGCGTGTCGATAATGCCCTCAAGGGTCTCGCCTCTGGCGTGACCGTCACCTCCGCCAGCGGTCAGCCTGGCGCGGCTGCGCAGGTCCGTATCCGCGGTATCGGCACCATCAACAATTCCGACCCTCTCTACATCGTCGACGGCATGCCTATCGAGGGCGGCATCGACTTCCTCAACCCGAGCGACGTCGAGAGCATCGAGGTCCTCAAGGATGCTGCGTCTGGCGCAATTTATGGTACACGTGCCGCCAACGGCGTCGTCCTCGTAACAACCAAGGGCGGCAAGCAGGGCAAGGTGTCTGTCAACTACAACTTCACCTACGGCATCCAGAACCCTTGGAAGCACCGCGACGTCCTCAACGCAACCGAGTATGCTGTCATGATGAACGAAGGTCTCGTCAATTCCGGCTCTGCGCCCCTCTATGACGACCCCTACTCGCTTGGCGACGGCACCGACTGGCAAGACCTCGTCTTCAACAAGAATGCCGCAATGTCCAACCATGAGGTAAGCATCAGCGGAGCAACCGACAAGGTCAACTACTATCTCTCAATGGGTTACAACAAGCAGGAAGGTATCGTCGGTGGAGACTATAACCGCTCCAACTACCGCCGCCTCACCCTCCGCAGCAACACCACCTACACCCTCTTCGACCACACGTCGCAACGCCCTTGGCTCAATAAGTTGAACGCTGGCATCAACGCCTCCTACGCTCGCGTACATAGCAAGAGCATCGACACCAACTCCCAGTGGGGCTCCGTCCTCGGTTCCGCCCTCTACCTCTCCCCAATCCTCACCCCTACCGTCAGCGGTGCCGAGGCAGAAGCACAAAGCTCCCTCTACGGCGAGGAGTATATGCTCTACAATGAGAATGGCGAGATGTACACCATCCCTGGCAGCAGCTACCAAGAGATGAACAACCCGCTCGCAATGCTCTCCCTCCCTGGCGATGACAACTGGAGCCACAAGTTTGTCGTCAACTTCTCTGCCGACCTCTCAATCGGATGGGGGCTCAGCTACCGTATCTCCTACGGCGCCGACCTCTCTTTCTGGGGTGCCGACGGCTATACCCCAATCTACTACCTCTCTGGCAACAACCGCTCAACCATCACCAGCGCGCATCAGAGCAGCGACCGCGGCACCGTCTGGCAGCTTGAGAATGTCCTCACTTGGAACCGCGACTTCGGTGCCCATAGCGTCAATGTCGTCCTCGGTCAGAGCGCGCTCCAGAGCACTGGCAAGACCCTCTACGGCATGAGGCAGAACCTCAAGGATCTCTCCAAGCCATACATGAACAACACTTCCGCCGAGCAAAGCCGTGGCGAGATGAGCGCATCTGGCGGTCTCAGCAACGAGCACGACCTCAGCTCCTACTTCGCTCGCGCAAGCTATAACTACGACGAACGCTACATGGCGCAGTTCACGGTTCGCCGTGACGGCAGCTCCCGCTTCGGCTCCAACAACAGGTACGCCACCTTCCCCTCCTTCTCCCTCGGTTGGAACCTCACCAACGAGCCCTACATGGATATGCCCGAATGGCTCTCCAACGCCAAGATCCGCGGAAGCTGGGGTAAGAATGGTAACGACAATATCGGCGACTTCACCTATGCCGCATGGACAGCTTCCCCCTACAACAGCGTATGGGGCAAGGGTGAGACAGTCGTCGACGGCGTCCAGAGTGGCGCGCTCGCCAATCCTGACCTCAAATGGGAGGAGAGTATCCAGACCAACGTAGGTGTAGACCTCGGCTTCTTCGCCAACGCCCTCACCCTCAGCGTCGACTGGTATAAGAAGAAGACCAGCGGCATGATCATCTCCATGCCTATCCCTAACTACGTCGGTGCAGAAAGCCCTCTCGGCAACGTCGGCGATATGGAGAACACCGGTGTCGAGATTGAGCTCGGCTACAAGTGGAACGCTGGTCGCGTCAACATGCACGTCCGTGGCAACGCCTCCTTCCTCAAGAATACCCTTACCAACCTCGGTAACCAGTCTGGCTACCTCGAGCTCGACGCCATGCAGAACACAGGCACCATCACCCGTGCCACCAACGACGAGCCTTTCCCATACTTCTATGGCTACAAGACCGCCGGCATCTTCCAGTCGCAGGCTGAGGTCGACAACTATACCAACAGCGAAGGCGAGAAGATTATGCCTAATGCCGTAGCTGGCGATGTCCGCTTCGTCGACGTCGATGGCGATGGCGCAATAACCGCCGCCGACCGCACCAAGATCGGCAAAGGCATGCCCGACTGGACTTTCGGTCTCACCTACGGTCTTGAGTGGAAGGGTCTCGACTTCTCCATCATGTTCCAAGGTGTCGAGGGCTGCGACATCTTCGACGCCACCCGTCGTACCGATGTCCGCCCTGCCAACCTCCCGTCCTACATGCTCGGTCGCTGGACTGGTCCAGGAACTTCCAACAAGTACCCACGCTACGTAGTAGGCGACGCCACCAACTGGCAAAGCTCCGACCTCTACGTCACCGACGGCAGCTACTTCCGCCTCAAGAACGCACAGATCGGCTACACCCTGCCTAAGAACATCACCTCCAAGGTCTTCATCGACCATCTCCGCTTCTTCGTGGCTGGCGAGAACCTCCTCACCTTCACAAAGTACGCAGGCTTCGACCCTGAAATCTCCTCCGGCGGAACGTCTCTCGGCGTCGACTACGGCGTCTACCCACAGAGCCGCACCATCAGCTTCGGCGTCAACGTTGGTTTCTAACCACTTAACAGCAAGACATTATGAATAAGAAATATACACTGGCCATCTCCTCCCTCGCCCTCCTGGCTTGCGGATGCTCCGATGACTTCCTCGAAGTCACCCCTCCCGATAAGGCCACTCTCGAAGAATACTTCAGCACCCACGACCACGTCATCGAGGCGCTCGTCTCAACCTACAACCCTATGCGTTCCTACGACTGGAACAATAGCCAATACGCTCCCCTCCCATTCTGCGCCGACGCCATGGGCGACGATGTCTGGGTCGGTGGTTCGGGCATCTCCGACAACCAGCACCTCCACAAGATGGCCAATTTCGAGAGCACGCAAAACTCCAGCGACGCTCTCACTGGCATCTGGGATCAGAGCTACAAAGGCGTACGCAACGCCAACGACGTGCTCACCTACCTCGACTGGGCTGCTGCCGACATGACTGCCGATGAGCGCAAGACTCTCGACGCCGAGACGCGTACACTCCGCGCATTCTACTACATGCTCCTCTGGAAGTACTATGGCAACATCCCCTTCTACATGCAGAACCTCTCCTCCCCCTACATTGCCGAGCAGAAAGGTCATGATGATGTCTACAACGCCGTCATCGCCGACCTTGAGGCTGCCATCGAGACCAACGCCCTCCCAATGCAGTGGGACGACGACAACATCGGTCGCATGGGTCAAGCCTGCGCAATGATGATCTATGCCGAGATGGTCATGTACCAGAACGATCAGTCTCGCTACGCCAAGGCGCTCAGCTTCATGAAGGAGATCATCAATAGCGGCAAGTTCGCTCTCGTCCCCGACTACACCACCATCTTCCTCGAGAGCGGCGAGTGGTCTTCCGAGAGCATCTACGAGATCTGCTATAAGGACGACAACGCGGTCCGCGCTTGGGGCGGTGGCTACCTCAATGCAGGCGGCACCATATACCCCCGTCTCATCGGTCCCTCCGGCGGCGTTCCTGAGGATGGTGTAGACAACGGTTGGGGCTTCGAACCCGTCCGTCTCGAGACCTACGAAATCTTCGCCGATGGCGACACCCGCCGCGACGCTACTATCTACGATGCGCGCTCTGCTTCCTACACTGCGCGTTATCAGAACACTGGCTTCTGGCTCAAGAAGTATCTCCCATATTCAGCCAACAATGCTGACCAAAAAGCCGACGGTGACCTCAACTTCAACAACAACCTCCGCATCTATCGCTACTCCGAGACCCTCCTCAACGCTGCCGAGCTCCTCGTACTCACGGGTGGCAGCACCTCCGAGGCGCAAGGCTATCTCGCCCAGGTTCACAACCGCGCAGGTCTGACCGACACCCCCGAGGCTACAATCGATAACATCATCGATGAGCGTCGTCTCGAGTTCGTAGGCGAGGGCAAACGCTACTGGGATCTCGTACGCACTGGCAAGGCCGCTCAAGTCCTTACCCCAGACTCCTACGGCTACCGTACCAACACTTGGAGCGAGAGCAAGAAGTACCTCCCAATCCCCCTCAGTGAGATTGATGCCGCACAAGGCTCTCTTACCCAAAACAACTATTAGTTCCTTTAAATCTGTAAGCAAATGAAAGCCAGATATATAACACTCGCAGCTCTGCTCCCTGCCCTGCTCTTGGCAGGCTGCAGCCCCGAGGAATTTAGCGGCGTCAGCGAGTCGGGTCTTGCGCTCGCCTCCTCCGCACAAGTGAAAGTGACTGTCGACGACGAGACCAACGCCGTAACCCTGACCCTCGAAGGCGATGGTGTCTACCCGCTCTGGTATCTCCCTGCCGACGGCAAGGAAATCCAAAAGAATGCGGTCTATAGCACCAAGAATCCATTCACCAAGATCTGGACAAACAGCGGTGAGTACACTGCCTACTATCGTGTCGGCAACTCCAACGGTCTCTCACAAGGCATGGGTTCCGTAACATTCACTGTAGCCAATGCCCTCACCAACTATGATGGCATCGTCGGTAAGCTCGCTGGCAAAGAGTGGCGCATCGCTTCCGACGAGGTGGCCCACATGGGCTGCGGAGAGAGCGGAACCGACGGCACCGGTTGGTGGAGCGCACAGCCCAACGACAAGGCTGGCAAGGGCGTCTACGACGACCGCCTCACCTTCTCTTCCGACTACCAGTACACCTACAACCCAGGCACTGGCGGCACCGTCTTCGTCAACACCGGATGCTCCATCTTCTCCGACTACCATGCCGATGAGGATTACATGGTGCCAGTCGAGTCCCAGACGACAACTTATAGCCTCACGACCGAGGGCGACGATGTCTATATCGTCTTCCCTGCCAAGACTCTCTTCCCCTACATCCCTGCCGACGAAGCCTACAACAACGAGCTCCGCCTCCGCATCGAGAGCGTCACGGCTTCCAAACTCGTACTCGTTTGGGATAATGGCACAATCGCTTGGCACTACATCCTCACCTCCGCAAGCGCAGGCTTCCAAGGGTTCGACGCTTCCAGCAGCTGCAACCTCTTCCGCGATGCCGAGTTCACCAATACTTTCTACTACGCCCCAGGCTGGAGCCAGATTGACGATCCCGTCGTCACACAAGATGGCATGACCTACAACGTCGAGCTCCCCGAGGCTACTTCCGACCAGTGGCAGGCGCAAGTCTTCTTCCGCTCCACTGTCGCCACCCAGTCTTCCGCCGACTACGACTTCTCCGTCAAGCTCACCTCCACGACCGACGTCAAGGGTGCTACCATCAAGCTCACCCAAAATGGAGATGACAATAACTTCTACTTCACCGAGCGTGTAGACCTCAAGGCCAATGAGGAGTACATCTTCTACAAGAGCGCAATGCCTGGTCTCGACATCGATGCCCTCAACCTCGTCTTCGACTTTGGTGGCAACCCTGCGTCCACAACCATCTCCGTTGCCAACATCTGTCTTGAGGAGCATGGCTGCGACGGCATCGAGGCTCCCGCCGAGGAGGAAGAGCCTAAAGACGACTTCTCCTACGATGCCACGACTTCCTGCAATCTCTGGAATTCCGCAACCTACACCAACACCTTCTACTACGCTCCCGATTGGTCTCAAATAGCCGATCCCGATGTCACGGCCGACGGCAACAAGTACACCATCGACCTCCCAAGCGCGACGTTCCAACAGTGGCAGGCGCAAGTGTTCTTCAACACCAATCTCTCAACAGCCTCTGGCTCCACCTACGACTTCGCCATCACCCTGACCTCCACGACCGACCATAATGGCGTGACCATCAAGCTCCTCAAGACTGGCGATGACAACACCTTCTACTTCGCCGAGCAGGTCAAGCTCTCCGCCGACGAGCCTACAATCTTCCATATGGAGTCCATGGAGGGTCTCGATGCCGACAACATCAGCCTCGTTCTCGACTTCGGCGGCAACTCTGAAGGTACCACCGTCGTTGTAAGCAACGTGATGCTCAAAGAGAGTAACTGCATTGAGTAACAATTAATTAATAAGGGATAACAGGATAGGGGAGAGCTTGCCATTGACGGACTCTCCCCTCTCCACTTTCCCACAACTTCTAACCCCTCAGACAAATTGAAACCGACAATGACAACTTATGCGCTGCTCGCCCTGTCACTCGCTTTCTCCGCTTGCGACGACGACAGCGATGTGGTTACTAACGACGAGGCTTCCATCACAATTGCCGATAAGCTCCTCTCCATCGGTGCCGAGGGTGGTCAACTGACGACATCTGTCTCCGCCTCGCGAGAGTTCGGGGCTTTCACCGATGTCGATTGGATCTCTGTCGCCCCCTATGGCAGCACTGCCAACCAGGCGCAGATAACCCTCAATGTCGAAGCCAACAGTAGCGACCAACGAACGGGGCATCTTATCATCCGAGCCGGCTCGGCTCGCGACTCCGTAACTGTCGTCCAGGCTGCAAGCACCCAAGAGTCTATCGAGTGCCCCGTTAGCGGCTACTCTCTTGTATGGCATGACGAGTTCGACGGCACAAGCCTAAGCCGCGATTGGACGGCTGCAACAGGCATGGGCAGCAATGGCTGGGGCAATAACGAGCTCCAATATTACACCTCCGATGCCTCTACCGTCTCCGACGGCACCCTCAAGATTACCCTCAGTAAGAACGACGGAAAGATAACAAGCTCGCGCCTCTACGCCAAGGTCTCTACGGGCTGGCGCTACGGCTATTTCCAAGCCCGTATCAAGCTCCCTTCGGGCAAGGGCACATGGCCCGCCTTCTGGATGATGCCCGTCAACTTCACTGCTTGGCCCGCCGATGGCGAGATTGACATCATGGAGGCTGTAGGCTACGACCCCAATGTCGTCCACTCCACAATCCACTGCAATAAGTACAACAACACAGGCACTGCCAAAGAGACGGCACGTCGATCCCTCCCGACCTCTCAGACCGAGTTCCACGACTACGCGGTCGAGTGGACGGCCAAGAAGATGACTTTCTACGTCGACGGCAAGACTCTCCTCACCTACGAGAATGACGGGACGGGCAAAGACGCATGGCCTTTCGACTCCGCATTCTATCCCATCCTCAACCTCGCATGGGGCGGCGCATGGGGCGGCGCGCAGGGCGTCGACGAGTCCTGTCTCCCGGCTGTCATGGAAGTTGACTATATTCGCATATTCCAATAAGTATACCCAACAATCAACTTAGCCATATTATGATGACGAGATTAATGTCAGGTTTGGCAGCCTCCATGGCGGTCAGCCTCCTTCTGGCAAGTTGCTCAAGCGGCGACAGGGTCGACGAGCTCATGAGCCGCATGACGCTGGAAGAGAAAATAGGGCAGCTCAACCTGCTGCCGGGTGGAGACATAACGACTGGAGAGGTCAAGAACTCCCCTCTTGCCGAGATGATCGCCAAGGGGCAGCTCGGCTCTGTGCTTAATGTTAAGGGCTGCGCCAAGATCCGCGAGTTGCAACGTGTCGCTGTCGAGGAGAGCCGTTTAGGAATTCCTCTCATCTTCGGTCAGGATGTCATCCATGGCCATGAGACGGTCTTCCCTCTCGCCCTTGCGCAAGCGTGCAGTTGGGACCTTCCCCTCATGGAGGAGGCCGCGAGAGTGGCTGCTCAAGAGGCTACTGCGGCAGGTATCTCGTGGGTATATTCCCCTATGGTCGATGTCTGTACCGACGCCCGTTGGGGGCGCATCAGCGAGGGTGCTGGTGAAGACCCTTGGTACGCTGGTCTGGTCGGCGCGGCTCTCATCCGCGGCTACCAAGGCAAGTGGACCGAGCGCAACGTCATGGCTTGCGTTAAGCACTACGCCCTCTATGGCGCCAGTGAGGCCGGTAAGGATTACAACATGGTCGATATGAGCCACCAGCGTATGATGAACCAGTATTTCCCTCCCTATAAGGCGTGCGTCGAGGCGGGAGCAGGCTCTTTCATGACCTCCTTCAACCTCGTCGACGGCATCCCTGCCACTGCCAATAAGTGGCTTATCGACGATGTCCTCCGCAAGCAATGGGGCTTCCAAGGTTTCGTCGTGACGGACTACGGTTCGATAGGCGAGATGCGCATTCACGGTGTAGGCGACGATGAGACCAATGCCATAAGCGCATTGCGCGCTGGCACCGACATCGACATGTGCAGTGAGGCATACGTTAAGACCCTTGCGGAGAGCGTCCGCAAAGGTCTCGTAAGCGAGAAGGAGATAGATACGGCTTGCCGCCGCGTCTTGAAAGCTAAAGAGCAATTGGGGCTCCTTGACGACCCATATCGTTTCTGCGACCTCGACCGTGAAAAGACGGAGATCTATACAGAGGGCAGCCGTGCGACGGCTCGCAAGCTCGCTGCTGAGAGCTTCGTACTCTTGAAGAATGCCGACAGCCTCCTGCCTCTCGCTCAACGTGGCACCATCGCCCTCATCGGCCCTCTTGCCGACCAGCGCAACAATCTCCCCGGCTCATGGTCAACTGCCGATCGCCCAGAGAAGTACAAGACTCTCCGCGAGGAGATGCAGTCCCGCCTCAATGGCAAGGCAACGCTTCTCTGCGCCCAAGGCAGCAACATCTACAATGACACGACTCGCCAACGTCGTGCCGAGTTCGGTCGTCCTCTCCCAATCGGCGACCCTGCCAAGCTTGAGGCTGAGGCTCTCAACATCGCCCGCAAGGCCGATGTCATCATTGCCGCTATGGGCGAGATGGCAGAAATGAGTGGCGAAAGCTCCTCTCGTGCCGACATCACGATGCCCGATGCCGAGATGGCTCTCCTCAAGAAGCTCGTTGCACTTGGCAAGCCCGTCGTACTGCTCAACTTCGCTGGTCGCCCAACCGACCTCTCGTGGGAGGACAAGAACGTGACGGCCATCCTCAATGTATGGTTCGGTGGCTCCGAGACTGCCGACGCCATCTGCGACGTCCTCTTTGGCGATGTCATCCCGACTGGCAAGACCGTCAACTCTTTTCCCCGTTGCGTAGGTCAGCTGCCCCTCTACTACAACCACACCATGAGCGGACGCCCCGTCCCCGACGATGCCGATGGCTTCTACAAGTATCGCTCCAACTACATGGACACCCCCCATACCCCTCTCTACCCATTCGGCTTCGGTCTCTCCTACACCACGTTCGAGTACTCCGACGTCCGCCTCTCGGCAGACAAGATGGGCGTAGACGGCTCCGTAACCGCAAGTGTCGACGTGACGAACACTGGCAAGCGAGATGCCGACGAGGTCGTCCAGCTCTACATCCGCGACGTCTCCGCCTCCATCGCACGCCCCGTCAAGGAGCTTAAAGGCTTCAGCCGCGTAAGCGTCAAGGCAGGCGAGACGGTGACTGTAGATTTCACAATCTCCCGCAAGGATCTCGAGTTCTACAACTATGACTTGAAGAAGGTCATTGAGCCAGGCGAGTTCGTCGTCATGGTAGGTCCTAACAGCCGCGACGTTAAAGCCGCAATGCTTACAGTCGAGTGATTGCCACTAAATGATTAAGGCCCTCCTCTGAAGCTTTACTGCTTTCAGAGGAGGGTTTTTCTTGCCCTCTTGCCTGCCGTTGCTGAAATAATGTTACCTTTATCAAAAATATTGTTGATGAAGAAAAGACTCCTTGTTTTGGCAACGGCCTTATTGTTGGCTGCCGTCGACGGCATGTCGGCAACCTCACGTCTTGACTCAATTCTCACACTTATCGATAAGTCTATAACGGAGTTCGACACCTACGTCGCACGTAAGGAGGCGCGCATAACCTTCTTGCGCTCCGAGATTCGCAGATCTTCTACGCCACAGTCGCGCTACGAGATAGCCATGAGCCTCTATGAGGAATACCTCCCCTTCGTCAAGGACTCCGCCATCTACTATCTCGACCTTGGCGCGGCGAGTGCACAGGTCATGGGTGACAAGTCCAAAGTTGTAGAATGCAACGCCCGCAAGTCGCTCCTCTGCTCCAGTACAGGCTCTTTCGTCGAGTCGATGAACATCCTCAAGGCTACCGACACCACGTCGGTCGACTCTAAAGCCATGGCCGTCTACTATCACGCCATGTGCCAAGTGTGCAACGAGATCGCCTACTACTCCCCGATAGAAGCCGAGCGTAAGGCATATAAGGCCCAGTCTCGTGCATGCCTCCAGTGTTTCTACGCCACTGTCTCCCCCACAGACAACGACGCCCTCTTCTGCCACGAGCTCGACGCTCTCGACGCTGGTCAGCTCGACTCCTCCCTCGCCATAAACGACCGATGGCTTGCGCAGATCGATAAAGGGTCGCATCCCTACGCCCTCGCAACCCTCTACCGCTACCTCGAGTACAAGGCTCGCCACGACACAGCGGAGATGATGCTCTGGCTGGGCGAGTCGGTCTTGACAGACATCCGCCGAGGTGTCATGGATCAGGGCTCGATGTGGGAGATGGCAAATCAGATAATGCTCATGGGGCAGGTCGACCGCTCCTACCGATATATATGCTTCACGTCGGACTGCGCGTCGCGCTTCGGCTCTCGCCAACGCCTCTCCCAAATATCCCCTCTGCTTAACAATATCGCGCAGAAATATAAGGAGCAGGTCGAAGCTTCTCGTGCGAGGATGCGTGTGACGCTTATAGTCATCAGCCTGCTCGGTGTGCTGCTCCTTGTCTCGCTGATCTATGTGTGGAACCAGCGGGAGAAGCTGCGCGTCATGCGAGACGACCTTGCGCGCAACGCGGGTGAGATGGAGAGGCTCAATATGTGCCTCCAGGCGACTAACGCCCACCTTACCGAGGCGAGCAAGGTGCGCGACGAGTATATGGGGCGGTTCATGGGGCTGTGCTCCCGTTTTGCCGACCGCCTCGACGAGCTGCGCCAGAAGGTAAGCAACAGGGTCAAGAAGCAGCAGTTCCAAGAGCTCTACCAGCTCACCCGCTCCGAGGAGTTCCTCACCGACTACCAAGACGAGCTGTACCGCAACTTCGACGAGGCATTCCTGCGCATCTTCCCCCAATTCGTAGAGAAGTTCAACGCCCTCTTGCGCCCCGAGTGCCAAGTGGAGCCGACGGAGAAGGGACGCCTCTCCACCCAGATACGCATATTCGCCATGATACGCCTTGGAATCACTGACAGCGGTCAAATCTCCGAGTTTTTACGCTATAGCGTCAATACCATATACAACTACCGCGCACAGGTGAAAAAGGGCGCTATAGGCGACCGTGCGGACTTCGAGCGGCAGGTGATGGAGATTGACTCCTAAGCCGAGGCATATAAAAGGGCAGCCCCGCAACGTGAATGACGTTGCGGGGCTGCCTTATTTCTATCTAATACCTTGCTTGACGCCGATTAGGCGAGAGCGAGACGGATCATAGCGACGGGCTTGACGGTCTTGCTGATGGTAGCGAGGTACTGACCTACGGTGAGCTTGCTCTCGTCGCCGTCACCAGCGAAGAATGCCTGCTCAACGAGGGTGCTCTCCTTGAAGAACTTGGCGAGGCGGCCCTGGGCGATCTTCTCGATCATGTTCTCGGGCTTGCCCTCGTTGCGAGCCATCTCCTTGCCTACCTCGAGCTCGTGGTCGATGGTTGCCTGAGGAACGGAGGTCTTGTCGATGGCGACAGGAGACATGGTTGCGATCTGCATGGCGACCTTCTTGCCGGCCTCTGCGTCGATAGCCTCGTTGAAGCCAACGACAGCAGCGATCTTCTTGTTGTGGACGTAGCAGGCGATGGACTCTGCGTCGATCTGCTGGTATGCGGAGAGGTCGATCTTCTCGCCGATGACGCCGGTGAGCTCGTTGACGTTCTCAGCAACGGTGTGACCGTTGAGCTCGAGAGCCTTGAGGGCGTCGAGGTCGGCAGGCTTAGCGTTGAGGGCGAGGTCGAGGATGGCGTTGGCGAGGGTCTGGAACTTGTCGTTCTCAGCGACGAAGTCAGTCTCGGCGTTGAGGATGATGGCGGCTGCGTGCTTGCCGTCGGCGGAGACCTTAGCAATTGCGACGCCGTCTTTAGCCTCGCGGTCGGCGCGCTTAGCTGCTACGAGCTGTCCACGCTCGCGGAGGATGTCGCGTGCGCGGTCGAAGTCGCCGTTAGCCTCGGTGAGGGCCTTTTTGCAGTCCATCATGCCGGCGTTGGTGAGGTCGCGAAGTTTCTTGACGTCTTGTGCTGTGATTGCCATGGGGTTATGCTTTTAGGGAATGTTAGTAATGTTTACTTGATAAGAGAAAAAGACGCCTGCGCAAGCCGAGCCAAGGCAGGGCGGGGGCGCGGGCGTCTTTTTTTTATTTGTTGTTGCTTTTCAGCTAAAGGGCTTACTCAGCGGCGGGAGCCTCAGCGCCAGCCTCAGCGGCGGGAGCCTCGGTTGCCTCAGCCTTGCGGGCTTTGCGGGCGCCGGTCTTGGGTGCCTGCTTGCGCTCTTTGGGCTGCTCCTCGTCGTCGAGCTTCTCGGCTTTGCGCTCCTCGAGGCCCTCGCGGATGGCTTGGGTCATGAGGTCGACGATAAGCTCGATGGACTTAGATGCGTCGTCGTTGGCGGGGATGATGTAGTCGATGTCGGCAGGGTTGGAGTTGGTGTCGACCATGCCGAAGACGGGGATGGAGAGGCGGTTTGCCTCTTTGACGGCGATGTGCTCTTTGGTCACGTCGACGACGAACATGGCCGCTGGGAGGCGGTTGAGGTCGGCGATGGAGCCAAGGTTCTTGTTGAGCTTCTCGCGTTGGCGGGTGATCTGGAGCCTCTCCCTCTTAGAAAGACTGTTGAAAACGGGATCGGCGATGAGCTTCTCGAGGGAGCTCATTTTCTTGACGGTCTTGCGGATGGTAGGGAAGTTGGTGAGCATACCACCCGGCCAGCGCTCAACGACGAAAGGCATGCCGACAGCGCCTACTTTCTCGGCGATGATGTCGCGGGCCTGCCTTTTGGTGGCTACGAAGAGTACTTTGCGACCGGACTTAGCGATGGACTTGAGGGCCTCAGCGGCCTCGTCGACCTTAGCTACGGTTTTATGCAGATCGAGGATGTGGATGCCGTTTTTCTCCATGAAGATGTACGGCTTCATGGCGGGGTTCCACTTGCGCTTCAGGTGGCCGAAGTGGACACCTGCGTCCAAAAGCTGATCGAAGCTTGTTCTTGACATGATAGTCTTTTTGTTTCTTGGGGTTTACCTTCTGTTTCGTCAACCGGGGGGTAGGTCTGGTTTTAGTGTTGATTTAAGCTGCCAGGCATCCTTCCGGTTTAGATACTAAACACTCACTGGGTTCCAGGGCGGTATTAACGCTTGCTGAACTGGAACTTCTTGCGGGCCTTGGGCTGACCAGGCTTCTTACGTTCGACGACGCGTGCGTCGCGGGTCATGAAGCCTTGAGCCTTGAGGGCGGGCTTGTCCTCGGCGTTGATTTTGACGAGGGCGCGTGCGATGGCGAGGCGGAGAGCCTCAGCCTGACCTTTGATGCCGCCGCCGTCGAGGTTGGCCTTGATGTCGTAGTTGTCAGTTACGCCAAGTGTAGCGAGGGGCTGCTTGACGATGAACTGGAGGGTGCTGTCAGGGAAGTAGTTGTCGAGATCCCTGTTGTTGATTTTGATTTCGCCCTTGCCTGCGGTGAGGTATACTCGTGCAACAGCAGCTTTTCTTCTGCCGAGGGCGTTTGTAACTTCTGCGCTCATTAGTAAATCTCGTTAAGGTCAATCTTTTTAGGCTGCTGAGCGTCCTGCTCGTGGTTCTCGTCCTTGTAGACGTAGAGGTTCCTGAGGAGCTTGGCGCCGAGACGGTTCTTAGGGAGCATGCCTTTGACAGCGTGCTCGATGAGGCGACGGGAGTCCTTAGCGAGGATCTCGCCGGCGGTCTTGTCGTGACGGCCGCCAGGGTAACCGGAGTAGAAGTAGGTTACGCGGTCCTGGAGCTTGTTGCCAGTGAGTTTTACCTTGTCGGCGTTGATGATGACGACGTTGTCGCCGCAGTCGACGTGAGGCGTGAAGTTGGGCTTGTTCTTGCCACGGAGCGTCTTAGCCACCTTGGCGGCGAGACGGCCGAGGACTTGATCCGTAGCGTCGATGAGCAGCCACTGCTTGTCGACGGTGGCCTTGTTGGCCGACACGGTCTTGTAACTTAGTGTGTCCACAGTCTTTTGTTTGAAATTTTTTTAGACTAATTATTAAGGTCGTGGGGGTGCTTAGACCGGGAGGGGTGCATCAGAGCCTTGTGCGCGCCTTTTGTCCAACTTCAACCGCGCCGGCTCACCCTCGAGGGCATGGCATGCCCCACATTTTGGGATAATAATCGGGTGCAAAGGTATAAAAAAAACCGCGTCGCGCAAGGCGTGGCGGTCGTAATGCTCAAAAAATGAGGATAAAAAGTGTTTCAGACGAGCTGCGATTTGATGCCGAGGGCGGTCGCGGCGTCGACGTTGATTTGTGAGTCGTCGTAGAAGGCGGCGTCGGCTGCAGTGAAGCCCATGGAGGTGAGGACGGTGTGCCATGCCTCGGGTCGGGGCTTGCTGATGTGGATTTCTTGCGAGAAGAATATGGCGTCGAAGAGGTCGTCGAAGTTGCCCGGCCCGGGGAATTGGGCGCGCACCTCGTCGGCGTGGAGGGCGTTGCAGTTGCTGAGGAGCGCTATTTTGTGTCCTTGGGCGCGGAGCTGGCGGACTTGCTCGATGGCTTCGGGGCGGAAGCCGAGTAGCATGGCGTTCCAGGCTTGTCGGAGTTGGTCGTCGGAAGCGTTGACGTGGCAGGCTTGTCGGACGCCGTCGTAGAATTGGGGCGTGGTGATGAGCCCGTCGCAGTATAGGCTGAAGGGTCCGCCTGCGGCATGGCTGTTGCTTATGGGGCCTTTGAAGTGGGGCATGCCCAGGGCTTCGAGGGCTGCCATGGTGCGGCTGGCGTCGACGGAGTAGAGGACGTTGCCGAGGTCGAATATTTGGAGCGGCTTGTCGGGAATGATGTTGATTGGCATTGGGATGGGAGGTGTTAGTCTTCGGGTGTGAGGCGGAGGAGGTATTCTGAGTATTTGGGGTTGGAGCCGATGATCTCGCAACGGAGGTGGGCGTCGTGTGCGGCTTTGGCGAGGGTGTCGGGGTCGACGAAGACCCACCAGAAGGGCTCGGACGTCTCGCCTTTGTACTCCCAAGTGTAGAGCACCTCGCCTATGTATCGGTCGGTGGGGCGTGGGACGTCGAGGTCGTCGTAGACGTGGGCGAAGTCGGTGGTGTCCATTATTATCTGGCCGTCGGGGGCGAGGAGCTCCTTGCATCGGGCGAGGAGGCGAGGGAGACCTTCGAGCCGCCCGGCGATGCCGACTCCGTTCATGAGGAGCAGGAGGGTGTCATAGCGTCGGTCGGTCGTGAAGTTGAAGAAGTCGGCGTTGGTGACCTTCTTGACTCCGCGATCGGCTATGACTTCTGCCGCAAGGGACGATATTTCGAGGGCTTCGACGTCGAAGCCTTGTTTTTGGAGGAGGAGGGAGTAGCTGCCTGCGCCTGCACCGACATCGAGGATGCGACCACGGGCGAGGCGCAGGGCGCGGCGGGCGTACCATCGCATGCTGCGAGAGTCTTGGAAGAACATCACGACGGGCCACTCCTCGTCGTCGAAGCCTGAGGTGTGGACAGAGAGGGCTGCGTCGTGGAGTCCGCAGAGGTAGTCTTTAAGGGCTTTGCCGAATGGGTCGGGTGCGGTGGAGAGTTGCTTTTGGGATGTCGTCATGGTGTCGGGAGGGCGGGAAAGGAAAAGACCCATCGAGACTTGTGGACTCGATGGGTCTCATTGTTTTTTAGAGAGTGGGCCCACTTGGGCTTGAACCAAGGACCCTCTGATTATGAGTCAGATGCTACTAACCAACTGAGCTATAGGCCCGATTTCTTAGCCGTTGTGGGGCTGAGGAATCGTCTTGAGGGAGGCGAACCTCGTCAGAAGACGTTGCAAAGGTAGTATTTTGTTTTTTGAAACGCAAGGCTTGTGGGAGGAAAGATGAAGAGGCTCGTTCTACTTGGTGGAGATGAGGGATGAGTGTCCGTCTTGGCGTTTGATGGTGAGACCTTTGTGGGAGGAAGGAGAGACGGGGCGTCCGTTGAGGTCGAAGAATTGGGGAGTGGAGGTGGTGGCGTCGGTCGGTGTGGAGATGGATGTCGGTGTGGCGAAGGATCTGAAGTAGTAGCGTAGGTTTTGGGTGTCGTCGTCGCCGATCCAAGTGGTGTTGGGGTCGTAGATGAGGGTGGCAGAGGTGTAGGCGGGGAAGACTTGATCGACGTTGCATGAAGATGTTTTGTCGTTGCCGTCACCGAGGTAGATGAAGTGTTTGTTGTCAGGGGTGCCGTCGGAGAGGATTTCGACGGATTGGAGGGCGTGGTAAAAAAAGGCACAACCTTTAATGCGCTCTAAACTCGAAGGAAGAGTCACGGACGTCAATGCTTCGCAGCAATAGAAAGCGTATTTCTCAATAGATTTTAGATTGCTTGGAAGGGTTAAAGAAGAGAGGGCGGAGCAAGAATTAAAAGCTCCTTCGTTGATAGTCTCAAGACTGTCAAATGAGACGGAGGCGAGAGATTTGCAACACAAAAAGGCTTCACTGCCTAAATACTCGAGATTGTGAAGTGACGCAGAGGTTATGTTGCTGTACATAAAGGATAAGTCCCCAATGGACACAAGACCGCTGGGGAAAGATATGGATGAAAGAGAATAACAATAAGAAAAGGCTCCTTTCTCAACAGATATGAGATTGTCGGGGAGCTTTACAGAAGTGAGGCTTTCGCAATTACGAAAAGCCCACTCTCCGATGACGGAAATATTGTCTGGGAGTGTAACGGATTTGAGAGATGTGCAAAATGCAAATGTGTATAGACCAATCGACGTGACCTTGTCGGGGATGACTATTGAGCGTAGGCTTGAGCACTGAGTAAAAGCATAAGTTCCAATGTTAGTTATGATGTCGGGAAGGTTGATCTCTTCAAGCTTATCAAAGTATTCAAAGGCGTATTGGGGAATGGTAGGGATGTCGTAATCGTCAGCAAAGATGACTTTACGGACGGAAGACTTCAAACTGCTCAAGTCTTTCCAAGCGACTTCTGAGCCACTGAGAGTGAGAATGCTGTCGCCGTCGTAGTGCCAGCCTGTGCCAGATTGTTCTTGCGCTGTGATGGGGGATGTCGTGGTGATGATTAGGAAGGTGAATGCTGTCGCCAGTCGGCAGAAAAGTTTTAGAGGTGAAACCATGAGAATAGGGTTGAGAAGTTTTTGTTGAGGAACAGTGTGTTTTAGAGTTTGCTATTATACGAATGTAGCGAAAAATTAGCGATATTCCTTAGGCGACATTCCCATAATGCGCTTAAAGAACTTTCCGAAGAAAGTCTGCGATGGGAAGCCCAATTGTTGACTTATCTGTAATATGGTGAGGTTGGTGCCTTTCAGCAAGGCGCGAGCCTCGCTCACCACATAATCCTCTATCCAGTCGGTAGGCGATTTTCCGCTTACCCTTTTTACTATTTTAGAAAGATAGCAAGGGGTGATGCAAAGTTGGGATGCATAAAACTGGGCTTGTCGCTCCTTGCGGAAATTATGTTTCACCTCTGTAAGAAAACGCTGCATCAACAGTTCGTCGTTGGAGCTGGACATGTGCTCGCTCAGGTTATACAGATAACTGCCCAAGCCGTAGAAGAATGCACAGGTGAGATGGCTCAGCGTCTCGGCTTGGAAAGCACGCGGCGTACACAGTATTCTCATTGCCATATGGCAATAAAGTAGCATGGCCTCGTGCTGGTTCCCGTCTAAAGCTATAAGGGGGTTGCTGTGCAACATCCGGTCAAGATGGAAAATGAAACTCAGTTCCATGTTTTTCACGAAGTTTTGGCTCATAACCACACCTACCGCCTCAAACTCATCACTTTTATTCTGAATTTCCATCAGTTGTCCAGGCAGGCTGATAAGCATTCCATTGGTGTCAAGACGATAATGCACCAGATCTACTAACCCTTCTATTTCTCCATTCGTGCACACGCAACACCCGTAGTCGGCTATCTCTATCGGATAGTCGAAGAACGAACTGTTCTTTATTTTGTACACGCAGAACTCATCGTCTATGTGCCAATATTCGCTGCTTATAGCGCCAATGTAATGCCTTAAATCCATATTCCTTATATATCTTGTTGGTATAGCATCGAACAATTATTGGCTAAAAAGTAGCTAAAAGCTGGCAATAACCCAAACGGGAGAAAAGGATTGACCATTTTTGTCAAAAAACGGCGTAAAGGTCAAAATGGAGGCTGAAAAAGTGTGGTTTTTGCGATATAGGTCAAAATGG
>CAVDBL010000006.1:0-185846 GCA_963607345.1 Bifidobacteriaceae bacterium | reverse complement strand
GAAGCAAGACTGATGAACATACAAGACCGAGCCTCGAAAGGGGTTCGGTCTTATTATTTCCCCAAGGTGAGATTTTGTACTTTGGCTGATAATCAGATAGTTACAAGGTGCTTTTATGATTGGTGAGATTTCTGTATATTTGATAGTCAGTTCTTGCAAAGCCCTCTTGACGATGCTCAAAAGTTTGAGCTTTTGCTTTTGAAACACTTATGACTGCCATTGAAAAACCATCTGTTTTAAACCCTCTAACCCTGCGCAACAGGGTGGGAGATGAGCTTGCCGATATATTCGAGGCTAACGGCATTGACAATTTCGAGGAGCTTATTGGTGTCAAGAATTTAAGGAGCAAAGAAAAACTCTCGACGAAAACGATAAGTAAGGCAGCTGACATATTGGGCAATCCTAATCTGTCAGCATATCTGGTCGGCTTTCAAGATGATTATTTGGCTCAAAAGCCACGATACGAGGCAAGTTACAAAGAGGCGAGGAAAGCGTATAATAAGCTGAAAGGAATATTGCCGATAATGCGAGGCGAGTTCAAGAGAGGCTTCGACACCCTTGATGACATATTAGATTTCTTTGGCGTTGACTCTATCGAAGAGGTCTTTGAAAATCCAGACAATGCTAAGTTTTTAGAAAAACCGTACTGATATTTGAGAAATTCTTGTTATATTGCACTGCAATTCAGCAAGATACACATCAATGAAACTCATCTACTTTTACTCGAAGACCTGCAAGACATGCCGCCAACAGGAGGCGGAATTTGAAGCTCACGTGCCATCACAGCCCATGCGCAGGGTTGAGATAACAAGCGAGGCAGCCCCATGCCTAATGCGCAAATACAAGATAACGGACGTTCCCACGACGCTCCTGACCGACGACTGCGACAACGCTGCGCACTACTTTATCGACTTTCATACGACCGCCGACATTGAGGATTGGATAGCACGCCATTAGGGGTTGTTGCTGTCTTTATTCTTAATGTATATATTTGTAGTTTGAATTCCACTATTGTGGAAGATGAGGAAAGTCGCAAAACACTATGGCAAGAAAGAGGTCTACTGTCGTCGTGACGGGCATGAACCGTGACACGTCGAAGAGTAAGTTTGACGGCAAGTTCAGCTTTGAGAACAGGAACATAAGGATAACGCCACGAGACGGCAGCTGCACGTCATTCGCAGTGACGAATGAAAAGGGAACGGAGCTTCTCGATGCCGTGGTCTACGGCACTCCTGTCGGCACTTTCACTTGCGACAAATATTTTGGCGTATTCTCCTACGACAAGACATACGACTACATAACAGTCTACAAATATGACAACGGCTCAGTCTCCGAGTTCTTCCAATGGAAGGGCAGGGGACTGGGCTTTAGTGATGTCAATCCATCCGAAAGGAGGATGGAGACTGTAGTCAGCGTCGAAGCGGAGAACTCCATAAGGGTCTATTGGGTTGACGGCATACATGAGCTGCGTGTCATAGACTTCATGCGCCTAAAGGAGAAGATTGGCGACAAGGTCGTAGATACTGTCTCTGACGGCAGCAGGGAGGGCGTTGATGCTCTCTTCGTGAAAGCCGTGCAGGATGTGACAATGACCCAGATAGGCACTATGTTCTATGATGTCATCAAGGACACCACGGCTGACAGCCAGACAAGGGCGATGTACAAAGTCATCTTCACCGAATGGGTCAACGAGACGACACCTACCTTGTCTGAGATATGGTCTGCCGTCTGGGGTAGCACTGAGAGTAACGGCTACTTTACAGGCTTGGTTGCTGAGAGTGGACTTGACAGCTTGAACACCAAGATGTATACGGCTTTCAAATCAACACTTAAATACTACATCTCTGGCATCAACAACATACAGAATGTCGGCTCTTACTCAGGAACGGAGACGGACAAGACGACGCAGTCTAACACACTGAAATACAAATGCCACTCACTCCTTAATGCGGCAATACGAGAAGAAGCCGCATACCTGAAGGAGGAGGTGTTGAATAAGGTCGTCAACGCAGACTACTTCTCCTACTTGCCTGTCATATATCCCATCTCGAATGCCAGCGTCACGGCAGGCTCTAATGGCGCATTCCACTCTGGCACTGTGCAGTTCTGCGTGACGGAGGTCATCAATGGCAACGAGAGTAATATCGTATGGACTTCGCCATTGTATTACTGCCGAGACCTGAGCAATGGCAGGGCTTACTCCACGGACAATACTACGACAGGCAATAACTTCAAGGTCTCGTTCAATATCGAATCGTCTGCCAAGACGGGCATGAGGGTGGACTTCATAAACGTCTACGCTATACACCGCAGCTCTCAGGATGGCACGCCTAACGTCTACAAACAGGAGACGACATTCTCCAAGAATGATGCTTCAATCTCTGTGAGTGTCAACATGATAGGCACAGAGGAGGCTGTCGACGCAAGCTACCTCTTCTCTCTCAACCGCAGGTTGATGAACAAGGTGACCTCGATATGCGACAAGGACGGACTCCTGTTTCTTGGCGGCTATGCCTATGCCACGCAAGCTGAGGTCAAGAGTATTGTAGCGTCAGTCAAGTGTGAGCGGTCGGGTCATAAGAAAGTCCAAAAAGACACTTTCAACGGCAAGAGAAACGCTCACAACTCGCAGCTGTCAAGCGACTCATTCAACATAGGGCATTTCAAGAAGAACGAGTACTACGCCCTTGGCATACAGGTGCAGGATAGCAGGGGCTATTGGAGCGACCCTGTGCCTGTTCTCGACTCTGAGGATGGCGACTGTCTGAATGTCATGACGATGACGGCAAAGGGGCTGGATAACTCTGACCAGATATATCTTCCTTACTTCTACTCCAATGTCAACCTCTCGGATTTTGGCGATGATGTCATAGCCGTCCGTCCCGTCATAGCCTATATGGATGATAGTCAGAAGCAGTGCCTGTATCAAGGCATGGTGACACCAACCATCTTCTGCGAAAAGGAGAGAGTCGAGGGACAGGTCTACGCCAAGCTCTCGCCTTTCACCAGAACGATGAAAGCGTGGGGCAAGATAAAGACAGGCTATGACCCACGATGGGAGACGGTCAATCCAGCCTATGTCATCACGGAGGGCGACGAGAACAGGATTAAGCCTCTTAGCGCAGACGTGTTCCTTCATGACATGTCAGCTTCTGATGTCAGCTCCGCTCTTGGCTATCAGATGACTGCCAATGATTACGCAGGAGCTTCCCCTAATTACAGCGCACGAGGCGGCACATTCCCTGCCTCGCAGCACCTTGCAGCCCTTGGCACGACGAAAGACTACAACTGCGAGTTGCAGACCTCATGGTATTACAGGGACATAGCCTTCAAGTCCGCCATGATACCGCACTGCACGACAAACAACGGACTTGGCGAGAATAGCGACGATAGTTCTGAGGCTGAGACAGTCGAGGATTACAACACATCTGATGTCTTCACACACGACAATGCAGGCTACTATGTCGATGCGAGGACAGTCTCTTTTCATTCCCCAGACATCAAAGACGAGACTGTCATCAGCTCGTCAAGCTCAGTCCGCATAGCAGGGTCTATACCCATGAAAGGTTTTGCCAGCGACACGTCAATCGTCGCCACGACACCTACCTTGGAGCAAGAGGATGAGTATGGCGGCGAGTCTGGCTTCCAGCATATACAGCTTGGCTCTTCGACAGCCGAGGGGCGTTGCGCCATGAACCTGCCTAATTGGGTGGGATGTTATCGCAACAACACAAGCTACAACCTTGCGCAGTATTGGAGTGTGCCGCCCTTTGGCGTTGACGACTACATCGGTGCTGAGCTTAATCAGAGCAGCGAGGGCAATGAGAGGACGACAGGCAAGCTGACTTATAAGCAGCTCGTCAACTATCGCTACTCTGAATGCTCCGAATACTTCGACACGAACAAGTCGGCATACGACTGCTACATCAAGACGGCTGACGGAAGCAATGAGAACTGCGTCGTCTATGGATCTGACAACAAGATATACAAGCCTGCAGAGGATGTCGTCATAACCCCCTCGACCACATCCATGTGGACTAACGGTCCATACTATTCGAGGACGGAGGGTATGTACTATATCATGGGAGGGCAGAAGTTCAATACCGAGTTCTCAACAGACAAGTATGGCATCATGTCCATCAACAAGTTCAACTGCTATGACCTTGGTTGGATATGGGCTATGTACGCAACCATCTTCCTGCGTCGCAAGGACAACATGGGTCCTCTATACTTCAACTACCTGAGTATGCTCTCCTTCGTCCACAACACGACGAAGTACCCTGGGTTTTGGCGACATGGCGGCACAAAGTCAGGAGCGTCACTCGAATATGGCGGCACGAACATTGTCGGTGTCTCCCTCGGCAAAGGCGCAGCCTGCCAATACGACAACGCCTTTAACGCCTACAATAAGGCTCATGTGTTCTTAGGAAATGAAGAGACAGAAGGCGAGAGGTTTAACAGTAAGCATAAACCCAAGTCCTACACCGTGAGGATGAAGTATTGCTCCACGCCTCATGCCGTCATATCCCTTGCTCGCTCAGAGCCGTTCCCTAACTATGGCGGTCTTGTCAAATATGCCCTGTCCAATGCGAGCGACTTCAAGTACGACTTGTATATGAACAGCGGATGGAACGGTGGCAACAGTCTTGTCAAGGTTGGCGATAGCGCAGGCGACTATGACGCAAGCAATTGGAGCTACATGAATATGCCCGACGAGACAGACCTGCGAGACAGCCTGTGGCTCGTCGACGTGATAAACAATACTGAGAAGCCCAAGTTCGACAAGTCCACCGCACGATGGATTGTGGCAGGCGAGGCGGTTTCCGTGACATCAACAGACGAGGAGGTGCAGGTCAAATGGAAGCAGGGCGATTGGTACTACCAGAGGTGGGATTGTCTCCGCACATACCCCAAGAGCGTCGAGGACAAGAACCAAGTTGTCGAGATTGTCAGCTTCATGTGCGAGACACGACGCAACCTCGACGGCAGGTATGACAGCCACGCAGGGCAACCATTCCTGCAAGCCAATCCCGAGAATTATAATCTCATAAACGACGCTTACACGCAGCAGAATAACTTCTTCTCGTTCACCATGCCGTCGGATAATGACAATGTCGTGAACAGCTTCCCGACATACATAGCATGGTCTCTGCCTAAGGCGTTGAACTCCAATGTGGATAATTGGACTGCTCTTGGTGCGCTGAGCAATTTGGACATGGCAGGCGACGCAGGCGACATCACGACGCTTATCCGCTTCGGAAATAACATCTACTGCTTCCAGCCGAGCGCAATATCCCTTATCGCATATAATGGGCGTACGCAGGTCACAGCGGAGGACGGCATGCCTGTCGAGCTTGCCGCCTCAAAAAGCGTCGAGGGAAAGTATATCCTCACAGAGAACCGAGGAGCGACGAGCAACCTTGCCGTAGCTGTGACTGACAGCGCAGTCTACTTTGCTGACGAGTACAACAGGACTCTATGCGCATTTTCGCAGAACGTCCAGCCGCTTAGCGACGCTTTAGGCTTCCACTCATGGGCGCACGCCCTGCCAGACTTCAAGTTCAACGTCTTCACAGACCCCAAGACGAGCAGCGTACTCTTCGACCGCATTAATGGTGGTGGCGTGACATTGTCATTTAAGGAGTCCTACAATCAGTTTGAGAGCTTCTATGATAATGGCGGCTCGCCCCTGACGCTTGTTGTGACAGGCGACACCCTTTGCCTGCATGATGACGGCGAGGGAGTGTACGACTTGTGGCGACTTGGCACAGGCAAGCCCAATGTCTTCTTTGGCGACTACAAGCCATTCTGGATAGACTATATATTCAGTGACGGAGTCTCAACAGACAAGGTGTATGACAATATCGAGTTTAGCGGTGATGTCCTTATCGACGGACAGCTGTCGCCCAAGCGATGCCCGTACAACTATGTTAGAGCCTATTCAGAATATCAAGACTCAGGATGGAAGAAACTTGACTTTGTGCGTTATATGCCGTCCAACGCCAAGAACCTCTACCGCATCTGGAGGGCGTTCGTCCCTCGTGACGCATCGAAGACAAGGGCTGGCAAGGTTGCAGAGAGGATGAGAAATCCGTGGATGCATATAGTGCTAAAGTATGAACCTGCTGACGATGAGGAGGCTCGGCGATGCGACCCTGTCGAAATACAGGAGACAAACGTATATTACAACGAGATGTAACAGTCTGAAAATAACCGAGTAACGCTATTTTATTTCAAGTAAAATATCCCCATATTTGCATTACGAGAAAGAACATCACAATATAACGAATGGGATTAGTTAACACGTTCGATACGACGAAATACGCAGGAGGCAACGGCATAGCCGACAAAGTCTACGGCGCACTTGACGGCAGCTTCGGTCTGGCTGGCGACATAGGCTCTTCCGTGCAGAAGAGGAGACAGGCTAAGGGTCTCGCCACAAGCTCCACATGGGCGAACAACTTCAACAACATGAAGACAGGTGGCGGTCAGTTCGACTTTAGCAAGCTGTTTGGCGGCGGCTCTTCGTCAGCTTCTGGAGCGTCGGGAGCTAAGGGCATGGCGACAGGTGCGATAGGCGACGCCATCGACAAGACATGGACTTTCACCAACAACATGATTGGCGATGTCTATACCAAAGGTCGCAGCAAGTTTGATAGTGGCGTTCTCAATACCGCATACGGACAATCCACCGACGACCCATTCTTCGGCGGCATCGGCAGGGACAAGAATACGGAGAGGCTCGCCAATGACATTCGCAACGAGGGCTTCGTCGCCACGAGCAACAATATGGGCGATTTGCAGAACGAGATAGGTTCGGCAAACCTGTTCAATGGCGAGGTCTCTGGTATCAGTGACGGACAGAGGACTGCGAGCGTCTTCCAAGGCTCGGCGAGCGGTGCGGCAAAAGGTGCTAAGGTAGGCAGCAACTTCGGTCCTTGGGGCATGGCTATCGGTGCGATAGCAGGCGGTGTCGGCGGAGCTGTGACGAAACTCTTCGGCAACCAGAGGGCTAAGCGCAGGCTCGCAGCCCTCAACAAAGCCATCCGTTACAGCAACATGAGCAAAGACCAACAGGTACAGGATTCGGTAAACAACATGGTAACCATGAACAACAATAAGATGTTCGCACGCATGGAGGCTGATGGCGGCTGGCATGAGGTGATGAACAGGTATAACGCAGGGCTTCACTACTTCGCCGACGGCGGCAAGATTGAGTCGTCCAGCACTGAAGGAAAGATTAGCCAGAGCAAAGAGGATTGGCCAGGCATCACGGAGATTAACGCAGGCGGCAGTCACGAGGAGAACCCTAATGGCGGTGTCCTGCAAGGTATAGCCCCCGACGGTGCGCCAAATCTTGTCGAGCAGGGAGAGGTCAAGATATCCGACATCACAGGTGGCGGCAACCAATACATCCTTAGCGCACGCATCGTCATCACTCCAGAGATGGCGCAGCAGTTCGGCATCGACAGCAAGCTTGTCGGCATGACCTACGCCGACGGCTTCAAGAAAGCCTACTCCCAATACAAGGAGCGACAGGGAAATCCCGAGGTGCGTAACGAGGTGGCGAGCCTCATCAGCAAGTTTCAGCAGGCGCAGGATGCCGAGAAAGCTCAGCGTGAGGCGCAGATGCAGATGGCTGTCATGCAGAGCATGACCCCAGACCAGCAGCAGATGATGGCGCAGATGGCTGAGCAGGAGGCGCAGGCGCAAGCCCAAGCCGAGCAACAGGCGCAAGCGCAGCAGGCGGCACAGATGGGACAAGACCCTATGGCGCAACAGCAGATGATGCAGCAAGGTCAGATGCCACAGGAGGGTATGGATCAGCTGCCACCCGAAGCCATGCAGGGACAGCAGCCCATGTCGGAAGCCGAGGCGCAGCAGATGATGATGCTTGGCGGAGGTCAGCAGCCTATGGCTAACGGCGGTCTCTTTAAGACTACTAAGGTTCGCAGGTATGACGACGGAGGCTCTTTGTCCTCTTATTATACCCCATTAACAACCTCGCCAATGACACCCGACTCATATCCAAGCAGTGTTGCGCCGAGGTATCAGACACAGTACCCATCCATGCCTCGTTTCCTTCAGAGGCTCTATGCGAGATTTGGCGTGCCATCATTCCCAACTGCCGACACCCCTACCGCCACGTCAACGCCGACAGTGACAACTGCTGCGCCAGAAGCCGATGATGCGGCTATCGCAGGAAGCGAGCGGGCAAGGCTTTATGACGACCTCGGCGTGGACAGCCTGCGTCGCCGAGCGAAACTCGACAAAGCTCCTATCATAGCTGGCATGTACTCTTGGCTTCGCTCCAAGGACTATATGCAGGATGCCGACAAATACAACCGTATCATACGTGAGGGTATGAGCCGTTCCATGGTGTCGCCCGAGCGTCTGGGCGGCTACTATCGCCCACGCTATGTTGACCCCAACTTCAATAACGCAGCATTGAGTTCCTCATCGGCACAGGCACTCCGCAATGCGGCGACGCTCACAAACGGCAACAGGGCTGCCGCTGCCGCTGTGCAGTCATCCATCTTTGACCGAGCCACACGTGCGAGGGGTGAGCAGCTTTACCAAGCGCAACTCGCCAACGAGCAGGCGAGGGCGCAGGCTGCGCAGATGAACAACGGCATAGACCAAGCAAATGCGCAGATGAGGATGCAGGCGGCTGCCGATAACGCCAACCGCATCTACAACGCCTATGGTTTTATGGAGCAGAACACGGCAGGCGTAGACCAATACAACAAGACCATGAAGCACAACCTTTACCAAAATGTCGCTAATCTCATGGGCAAGTATGGTGTCGACGCACGCAATAGGATGACAGCCGCCATCATGGCAGGCAATGGTCTCTTCGGCAAGGGAGCAGAAAACGTTTATACAGGAAAGTAACCAATGGCACAATTCGACCCGATACAACTGAACTTCGAGTATCAGCCTGTGAGTTTGGAGGAACTCATTGCGCCACTCTCGCTATACAAGAAAGAATATGACGCTAACGTGGCAGACCTCGACAAGAGGAGCGAGGGTCTTGCCGCCTTCAAGCCCTTCATCAATGACGGCACGCCAGAGGCTAAGGCAAGATACGACGCACTCGATAAGCAGATTGAGGCTAATGCGCAGTATATCGGCACTCCGGGCTATCTCCTGCATGAGCGACCTATCAGAGCCTTGAAAGGCACATACAATAAAACCATAGCCGACTTCACCAACGCAGTCAAGAATATGGAGGCGAGGAAGGCTTTGACGCAGCAGGAGATGAGCAAGCACCCTGGACTTGTCTACAACTATCTGGACAAGGAGGGCAACTTTGTCAACACGCCGAGCATTGACAACTTCCTCGATAACGGCAACCTTGACTTCTATTCCGTCGACACTGACGACATCATGAACAAAGCCATGGCGAGCGCAAAGGGCATATCCTCTCGCCTCGCCGCATCATTCCCTTATGCGTACGTCGACCAAAAAACAGGATATATCAACACTGGAGCGACGGACTATAAGGGTGCGCCTGTCAGGCTTCGTCTTGATTGGTTTCTCCATCCTGACAAGTACAAGAATGAAATTGCCAACTTCAAACAGACATATAAGGGCAACGAGTACGCCACTCTGTTTGACAGTAGCATAGCGAGCGACATAGCCGCCTTGTACGACACCACGGCATATCAGAACCTCGACGACCTCAACAAGGCACGTGTGGAGAACGCTATCGAGTATGGTTTCAACACAGGTCTCGGACCGTATGCCATAGACAAGAAACATAGCTTGTCGGGTGTCGGAAGTCATGGCAGTGGAAGCGGTTCAAGCGAGCCAGACATCCCAATGGAGCAAACATCAACCGTTGTGGCTACAAGTGAAGCAGCAACGGAGAGAGAAGGTATTTGGGACAACCTCTTTGGCGACCCGACGGATTGGGAACGGTACAAGGAAGCCTTAAAATACTTCGGAACGAATGATGATAACTTCTTTGAGACGGGTGACATTCCGATGCTTGACAGGCTGGCGTTGAAAGGCTTAGTAAGAAGCGATGACCCTGAAGCCGACAAGTTCATTAATGGCGACAGCTTTGAGAATTTGAAAAAGGCGGGAGTTAAGAATTACTTCTCTCTCTTTGACGAAAACGGCAACCTTTTGGCGCAAGATGACTTCACGAAAAAATACGGCGAAGAGCTAAAAGACGTAAGCTCCGATGATTACAGGAAGGGCATAGAGGGTAATCCAGAAATAGACGAGATATACAGAAAATACTTTGTCGACTATGATGTGGAAAAGCCTAAAACTTCGCAAGGGGCTGGGCCTGTTCCTCCGTCAACAACAGACGATTACGAAAAATATTATAACGATAGGATAAAAGACTTGTATTCCGATGCCCAAAAGTCAATTCTCTCACTTTGGCGAGTTCCTAAGAAAGAGGCTGATGCCATTGCGAAAGACAAAGAGAAATTTAAGAAGTGGGCAAAGGAGAATGGCGTGAACAAGTACACAATACAGCAGCAGATGATAAAGGACGCTGATGAGTTCGCAAATATTAAGCATGACTTCCAAAACTTTTTGTTCGGAGAGAACAGCAAGCTGATACTTGGAAATGTCCTGAAAGCCAACTACGACAAGAATGGAAAGCTTCAACTAAAGCTCATTGACAAAATTCAATGGAAGAAAAACGACATGGGTGTCAAGGAGATAAACTTTAAGACAGAAGACGAGGAAGTTGAAAAACTTGATGATTTGGGAGATGTCGTTTATGAATTGCCTCCTGACCCTGCGAAAGATGGACTTATAGTCAGGGCAAAAGGGAAGCGTTATTTGATACCTCCTGAAAATCTCGCCTCTATGATGCCTGAAAAGGTCAAGCAAAACAGCAAATACCTACAAGTATATCAAGCACAGCAACATGAGCTTTTTGAAATTGCGTACGCACTGCCAGGCATCTTAAACAAACTTGCAAATGGCGGTCGGTTTAGCAATCAAGAGAAGAAGGCAATGAAAGCTATTGGCGTTAATGATGGTTATGATGTGCCAAGTCAATACACTCCTGAGGAGAAGGATGTCATAAGGGTGCAGATTTCTCAATATTATCCTATTATTTCCCAAAGGCTTTCTTCGCTAAACACAAGCATAAAAACACTGGCAACTAATAACACGATATTCTTGAAAGAAGCACTTGGCTTGAATTACAAATCAAATAAAGACTAAGAGAATGGATTTGATGCAGGATGCGCCAATGCAAGGCGCAGGTTACCTTGACGAAGAGATTAATCAGAACCTCGGCGTTGCGCAAACGTCGAGTGCAAATGCTGGATATGGTAATGGCGATGGTTCATACACGCCACTGAAACAAGAGAAGTTTCAACCTCTGCCGATTGATACAAACGACGAGTTTGTGAACACAATAAATGCGCAGACTAACGATGCAATGGCAGACCGCTTGAAGTCGTCTGGTTTGCGGTCTGTGGAGGATATATATGACATGGGACATGGAACTGCTCCATATCGAGATGGCATGGATCATTTCATGGGGTTTGAGTTTGGTCACTCCAAATACGATGAAGGCGTAACAAATGCGCTAACCTCGGAGGCTGTCAAGATAAACAGGGCTAACGAGCAGACCATCTTTGCGCCTATTGCCAATGGTCTTGGTCGATGTGGCATACGCACGGTAGGCACGATTACATCTATCGGAGCAGGCATACTTGATTTCGCTGGCAGGATTGCCTTTGGAAAGGACAAGAAAAACTTTGACCTTATGGAAGGTGTGGCGCAGGGTGAGGATTATGTCATCGACAAATGGAATGAGTTTTTGCCTGTATACCAGACGGAAGACCAAGAGCGCATCGCACGGGAGCATCCTCTTGACCCGACAAGCCTAACGAGTGGCGCAAGCGTGGCGACATTCATTGACAACATCGGCTTCACCATCGGTGCGGCAGTCGGTAGCGGCTGGCTGGCTAAATTAGGCTCTAAAGTCATGATAGGATTGTCAACCGCCATGACGGGTGATGCCATATTGAAGGTCACGAGTAAAGAAGATTATGACAGCAGCCGCATATTACCTGCCGCCCTTGCTGCGGCAGGAACTGTCGTAGGCGGTGCTGCTGGTAAGGTCATCAAGCCCTTCATGCGTGTGCAGCTCGGCACAATCGCAGCAGCTGAGATGAGCGCAATCGGCGAGGGTGGCATCGAGGGTGTCAACGCCAAGAAGGAGTTCATCAACGAGAAGTTCGCTTTCTATGACAGCATGACCAACCAGAGGAAAGCGGAACTAAAACAGCAGTACGACAAGGCTGCCACGGAGGCAGCGAACAAGGCGTACAACGAGGTTAAGATTAACGGTGGAACAGAGGAGGAGGCTCGTGCCGCCATGCTCGCAGCGCAGCAGAAAGCCATGGCTGGTTACGAGAACGACCTCGCCATTATTGATTGGCAAGGCACAAAAGCGAAGAACCAAGTCCTCGGAGAGTCGGAGAATGTCCGCAACCTTACTGCGTTGCTCAACATCCCCATCCTCACCGCATCAAACTACATCCAATGGGGAAAGGTTCTTTCTGGTGGTTTCAAGACCAACCGCTCCATGGTGAATATAGAAATGCGTGCAGGGGCGAAAGAAGCAGGTAAGGCTGCTTATAAGGACGCTCTTAATAACGCCAAGGATGGTGCTGCGAGGAAGGCGGTCAAAGCCAATAGGGCGAATATTGAGAATAAAGCCGCAATGGAATGGGCGAGAGCAAATGGAGGCGATCTGTTTGACGTGCCAAACCCTAAACTTACAGTCAAGGATTACGCTAATATATTCTTGAGACACCCGATGGCGGAAGGCTCGGAAGAGATTAACCAAGCGGCAGTAGCCAATTTTTCCAAGGGCTACTACGAGTGGAAGACGGACAACTACTACTCGCAGGTCAGCGACCTTGACACGTACAGGGAGACGGAGAGCGCATGGCAGGCAGGCATGAAAGGATTGGTCAACACATACTTCTCCGAGAGCGCATGGAACGAGTTTCTCATGGGTGCGCTGACGGGTCTCATTGGCATTCCTGGGTGGCGTGGCTTCAGGGAGAAGACCATGAACGTCTACGACCAAGACGGCAATGCACTGCCAGAGCCTAATATCACGGAGAAGAGGCACTATTTCCCCTTCGTCATGCGAGGTGGCGTATATGGCGAGTGGAAGAAGATGAAGCAGGACAAGGAGAATGCCGCCAAGCTGGCTGACCAGCTGAACAAATACATCACCCCCGAGAACATTAACAGGCTGCAAGATGCCTTTAACAACCTCGCCAAGAATGCCCAATATAACAAGGACAAGAAAGTCTTTGTTGAGAATGGCGACAAGTTCAACTATCAGACGGCTGCGGATAAGGAGCTTGTCAACGCCCTTGAAACATTCCAGAACGCAGGGCAAATGAGTCTATTCAAGACCCTTGTCCACTCGCTCTATGATGTCAAGACAGCGGAGGATATGATAGCCTTGCAGGAGCAGACTACGACGACCGACGCTGATGGTGTGAAGCATGGACCCTATTCGGAGTTCCATATCATGGAGCTTGACGAGAACGCCACAGATGCGCAGAGGGAAGCCAACGAGGAGGAGATGCGCAAGATGAGCGAGAAGATAAAGGAGAACGCCGACCATCTTGTCGAGGCTATCGACATGTACGAGAAGGCGAGGTATCAGCTTGATTGGGAGACGAAGCAGGGACTCACGGACTCGCAGCTCAACTGCCTCACATGGTACAAGGTGCGCCTCGGCTTGTTCGACAGCCGAGCCAAAGAAATGTATGGCAAGACGCAGTCGTTCCTCGGGGACATCATGAACAACTTCGACAAGCTAATCGAGACCGAGGAGGCGGAAGCGAATGCGACTATCGCAGCTCTTGAAGAGCAACTGAAGGACGACAAGTTTGGCGAGGCGGACAAAAAGAAAATACAAGAACAAATCGAGCAAACGAAGCTGGGCTTGCAGCTCTACAAAGAGGGAGCAGAAGAGTTCAGACAGCGATATGAGAAGGCGAGGAGAGAGAGCGACCCGTTGAAAGCCGTCAACATTCTCTTTGCTGGAAACATGAGAGCCAAACCTATCATTGATAAAAAAGGTCGTCTTGACTTTATGCCGTTTGGCAGAAACAAGAACCAAGAGAAGGCGTTCGAGGAGGCAAGGTCGCAGTACAATATGGGCTTCTTTATTCAGGAGTTATGCAGAAGCATAGAAAATGTGGAAGGCTACTCTGCGGCTAATGCGTTAATAGCGTCGGCAATCCTTGACGACCAAGACCAGTTGAATGAGATGGCATCGTACATTCGAGACATGCACGAGTGTGTAGGTCGCAGTCTCTTCTTCAAGGATATGTACCAGAGCTTCAAGGACAACCCGACCCTGATGGCGAAGATGGAATATCAAGCCCAGCAGGATAATATAGCAAAGGCACGCCAAAAGGAGGTTGACGAGACAACGGACGAGGTAAGGAAGAGCGCAGACAGCCTGCCCCACCTGTATGATGCCGTCGTCAAGATGATACTTGACGGCAAGGATGTCAACCTCATCAGCGAGACTATCAATAAACTCGCCAAGGAGGGCAACCAAGCCGCCAAGGACTTCAACGTCAACCAGATGTTTGTCAGGGTTTTCGTCAACGCCTTGGATGATGTCGTCGCTGATGGTGTGGGTGGCATGGAGTTGACGTACAAGGCTATTGTCATACAGGCTGTCATTGACGCGAGTCGTGATGCCGTCGGGGGCGAGGAAATCTTGAAACTTGCGCAGGAGAAGCTAAACGAAATCTTCTTTGACAAGAAAAGCCTTCAAAGGTACATAACAGACAATAAGCTCGCCTCAGGGGAGGATGCCAATGTTGATAAGTTCTTTTCTGATGATGTTACGGTTTTACAGCGTGATGCCAAAGGTGATATCGTAAGAGGTCCTAACAAAAGACCTATACGAAAAAAAACAGGTAAAGACACCTTGGACATCCTCAGAGAGGCTACGCCAGAGATACTTGCCGCAGCAAAAAACAAGGTGGCTGAAAAGTATAAGATATACACCGCATACTCTGGCGGAGAACACATGACCGACGAGGAGATTAAAGCGTACAATGATAAGATAATAGATGCGACTAAGGGTTCACTTGCTGATTTTAAAAGCAAGACCCTTGATGTTCAGCACGCTCTTACTCAAATCGGGCCTGATGCCAATGAGGCAACCGCCACGCAAACAAGCGGTACGGCTTCTCAGCAGGGTAGTACGACCACCACTACGACTACCCAGCAGGGTGGCACTACAACCACCTCCACTCAGCAAGGTAATACCAACCAGCAAACAAGCACCAAATCTGACGAGATACAGGCAGCTGAAAAGGAGGTTGAGAAGTGGAAGAACTCAATTAATTTCTTAGAATATGAGCTTCAAAAAGAAGAGGATATAGCGTCTAACGACAGCCTGCCAACGGAAGACAGGGAAGCATCCGCGCAAAAAGCTCAACAACGAAGAGCAGAGCTTGGTATAGCCAGACAAAAGCTGGCGGAAGCACAGAAGAAACTTGACGACCTCCGCAAAAAGGACATGAATGGTCAAGGCTCAACGAGCAAGCAAGATGGAGAACAGGATAATACAGACACAGACGACGAACTGACAAAGGCGAAAAAGGAACTTGAAGAGCTGAAAAGACAGCAGGAGGAACTTGAACGCAAGAGGAAAAAAGCGGAAGAGGCTGCCAAGAAAAATCCATCCAAAGGAGACGAGGATAACGACGGTGATGAAGATACTGATACCGATATCGACGAGGATGAAGACACTGACAATGAAGATGAAGAAGAGCAACCTATTGAAGAAGAGGAGGAGGCAAATCGGATTGACGAGCGAATAAAAGAAATCGAAGAGGAGATAGATGGCGCTGAAGCAGAAGAGGAACGCCATTCGTTAGAGGCTGAAAGAGATGCCCTGAAGAAGAAGAGCGAAGAGCTTAGAAAGAAGGCTGATGAGATTAGACCACAGAGAGAGAAAGAGAGGGCAGAGAGGAAAGAACGCAGAGAGAGAGAGAAGAAGCAAAAGGCGGCAGAAAAAAGAGACAAGAACGAAACGCCAAGCGAGAAAGCAGAAAGATTGAAGAAGTTGGAAGAAGAGATACAGAGAAGGATTGACGAGAAGATAGAGGAGATGGAACGCCTCGAAGCCGATAAGGCTGACGAAGAGGCTGCTGACGCTATGGAGGACACAGACACTGTCGTGGGTGACGACGACAACATCAGCAGCAACGAGGCGACAGTTGAAGAGAGTGAGAAAGCCGAGACCGAACAGGGAAAAGAAGAAAACAAAAAGAGCGTCTGGCGACCCATCCTCTCGTACTTCAACCTTGAATTTAAAAAGAAGTTCAAGAGGCTTGTTAAGAACTGCCGTGTGAGGTTTGTCAAGGGCGGAGTGGTAGAGTGCAAGGACGGCGAGGCTGGCTGGTGCGAGGCGTTCTGGCAGACCTACAAGAAGCTCGGTATCTTTAGCTGTCTTGACGATGTCGAGAAAGGCTCGCCTGATGCCATCAAGGAGGGGCAGGAGGTCTTCTTCCTTATAGACGCTGTCGAGGCTGGCAAGGAGACATCCAAGTATCTCGGGCTGACTGCCGAGGAGTGCCAATATAACGGCAAGCCCATCGTGTGGATGGTCGTCAAACGCAGGGACGGCTCGCTGCAAGCCATAGGTTCTCTTGCCACGAACGACAAGAAGCTCTATGAGTATGACCAGACTCCGCTGTATGAGGAGATGAAGGCGAGGTTTGAAGACGGTGGAGGCAGAGCCTACATGCATAACAGGTCGTCTTCTATCTCGAAGATACATAAAGGTTATGTTGCACTGTCCAAAGAAAACAATAACCTCGTTAATGTCTATGGCTCAAAGTACAACGCCAAATTTGTTGTGAATGTACAGAGTAATAAAAACATGGCAAATGGAGAGAAAGCCATCATTGCAGGCGGATTTAAAGGAGTAATTGCAGCCCCTAATAGTCTACCTTCTGGTCAATTGAATTGTCTTGTTCAAGACAAAGTTAATGGGCAATATATCCACTACAACTGCTTCGTGGCGAGATACGGCAACACCCTTGATGCTCAAAACTCTCGTGCATGGAAGGCTGCGGATGACGTTATAAGAAAATTCCTTACTGACATTTACAAATGCGAGACTCTTGAAGAAGCCAAGACACTTTCGTATAGTTTTTACTTTGAGCTGAACAGAATAGTCAACCTCTCTGGATATGGCGTAAACCTGAGCGTCCGTCAGGACAAAGCCACCAAGCAGTTCTATGTCGTTATAAGCAGACAAGACAGGAAAGCCGAATTAAAAAAGGACAAACAAGGCAACGTCTTGTATTCTAAAAAAGGCACAGCCTTGCATGTTCGCCAAGAGAAGTACTTCCGCATTAAGGGAGAGGCGGACGCTATCTCCGTTGATAGCTTCCGAAAGCAGCTCGCTGGCGAAGAGGGATTGCCTTTTACTATAAAGACAAGTGAATTAGAGGCGTATAACAATGGCACGGATAGTGTAGATGGAGAAAAGATCGCCAACCTTGTCGAGGATGGTGTCATCAGGGTTAATATCGAAAACGGCTATGACCACCTTGTCGGAGCGCACGTTGATGTCAGCACGGAACTCAACGAGTCGAGCGAGGCTCGCCGAAAGCGTGAGGAGCGTGATGCGGCGACGTACGCCGATGAGAAGAAGGACAACGTCTACTCCAAGCAAATCCTCGGGCATGAGATTGAGGTTGACGACAGATACCACGAGGTGATGGTCGACGGCAAGAAGGTGACGAATGAGCGCACCAAGCGACTGCTAAAGGCAATCGTTAAGGATGAGGCAAGTTATGACTATTTTGAAGATAAGACGGGCGTACTTCCAAGTTGTATCTTTGTCTACAGCGGCGAGGATAAGCTTGAGATTTTGTATTGTGACAATGAAGGATTTTTGCAGTCCCGAAAATCGCAGGACGAAGTCCCATTCTATGGCAAGAGAGAAGACTTTAAAGACTTTATAATAAACAATAAAAACGCACAATCATTTCTCCTTACTTTTAAGGAGTTGTTAGGAGACGAGGCGTTCAATAGGATTATCGAAGAGGCTGGGGTTAAAGGTCTTGATAGACTTACCGCTCCTGTTAATTATTTGACTGGCATCCTTACTGAGTTAATCAATGCGACTATTGGTGGTCGTTTTGAATTAGATTTAAAAGAAGGCGGTGGTTTAGGGCTTGTTGAGCAACTCATATATATACTTCAAGACAAATCATTTGACAGTCGATACGCCCCATCTGGATATAATCCCCAAACTACAGAGCCTGCCGAGTTTATATGTGGGCTTTTCTTTAAAGGGAAAAACCCAGAGGATCCTATGGCTCTTGGGCTTTATGAGGTTAAAAAGAAATACAAAAGCGGCGAAAGCCATGAATATCAGGACGGACAAGGAAATACGGCTCTTGGCAGTACGCTTTATTTTGTAGAAAATTACATTAAATATAAACAAGCCGAGGAAGCCACCGCAACTCAAAAGACTCAGCAGCAACCCACCCCTCAGCCAACCCCCACTGTCACCGAGGAGCAGCAACCCCAACAGCCCACCCCTCAGCCAACCACCATTGTCACCGAGGAGCAGCAGCCTGACCCCACCGTTGACCCTGAGCAGGGGACGGAAGCGCAGGGGAGTGAAGGAGGAAACATGGGTGGAAGTGGAGTTGGTGAATCAGCATCAGTTAGTGAATTAAGCGACAATGATTCATTTTCGTTTGACGATGCTCCTTTCTCCATCCGCAAACCGACTGACGAGAAAGCTGCTAAGATGAACAGAGAGAGAGAGATGACGGCTGTGCGCAGGATATTCCCGAGCATGACGCATGATGAGTGCGTGGAGTTTGTCGACGACCTCATCGAGGTTGGCAGCAAGGGTCTCGTGGCGCAGGGCGTCTTCAAGAATGGGCGCATGGTTGTCAGCAAGAACGCAGTGCGAGGCACGCTCTTTCACGAGGCGTTCCACAAGATTTACCGTACAGCCTTGACCGAGCAGGTGCAGAAGGGTCTATTGGAAGATGTCCGTCGTGTCATGGACGACTACGGGCTTAATGACTTCCAAGCTGAGGAAATCCTGTGCGATTGGTTCAGGGACTATATGGTCGACCAAGTCTACGGCAAGAGCTGGACGCAGCGCATCAAGGACTTCTTCCGCAGGCTCTTCAACCTTGTCCGCCCAGGGTATGAGGGACTGACAAGCGTCACTCTCGACATCTTCGCCGAGGCGCAGGAGGGCAGCTATGACCGTCCACGCTTCGAGTATAAGACAGTCAAGGAGGAGCGTATTGAGGAGTACAACAGGCTCGGTCTCACGTACAGGGAGATGGCGATTTTGGAGGACGCTCGCAACTCTTACGACGCACGCACGACGGAGGAGAAGAGCATGCTCGCCGAGGCAGGCATCACGAGGAGGATGTTCAACCGCCTCTCGCCAAAGTCAAGAGAGGATATAATAGATTGTTTGTAGAAGAAAAAAGCCAGCCCGATAACGAGCTGGCTTTTTCGACTCTATCATTTTATTTTCACACCGAGTTCTCTAAGAGCTGTGTTTAAGTCGCAAGTTCTTACGCCAATAGCATTGCAAGCGTCTGGTATCATAACACGGTTTCGCCGTAGTGGGTTGCCCTTTTCGTATGTGACAAGAACCATGTCTTTTGCGGCTGCCGTCGCAACAAGGTATGAGTCGGCTACATTGGCATAGCCAGATTTTGCAGATTGAGAGAAACCAACGGGATTACTTTGAACCCAATCAATCGTTTCTCTGTATTTTTCCATTACTGACGCATCTTGTTTCAAGAAAAAATTATGTGGAGCGTTCGCACGAATCCAATCAGTAAGCTCATCTCCGCCCTTGTCTATCTCTTCCTTCACTTTGTCAATAGAATGGATATTGCCAGAATTTATGAGTTCAATCATTTTTGTCCAAAACGCAGGCCAAATATCCATAGGCAAGTTTTTCTTTGACTCTACGAATATATTAGTATCGAATAAATATTCCATGCCGTGCTAAATATTTTTGGACATAAAATTATCGTACGTTTTTCCATATAATCCCGTTAGACGATACGCTTCCGTATAACTCAGCTGCTTATTGTTAACTGCATTTCTAACATGAATGGCGAAATTACGTCCTACACGTTTAACACTTGTGAGATAGAAACTACCTCCAGAAGATTTCCTTTTCGTTCGTAATTGACGCTTACTGTATGTTTCCCAAAAATCTTTGTATTCGGAGTCTGACATGAGCCCTAAGTCATGAGCGCGTCTTGCTACGACCAACTCACTTGCCTTAAAACGTCGTGATGCTGATTTAGTGTCGTCTTGCCAAATTTCACGCAATACTGACGCAGGAACTAAAAATTCTGCTGCGATTTTGTCACAATAATTCTCAGTTGCCTCATGATTCAAAACCTCACTCCCTGCATGTCCTGCGCTCACTCCCAGCATAAGGTGAGCTGCTTCGTGTATAAGCGTAAAGAGTTGCGCACTTTTACTATCCGCACTATTGACGAATATGTAAGGGGCTTTCTCGTTCACTAAAGCAAACCCTCTACATTCGCTCACCTTTAGTTGTCGATGCGTGTTATTACCTACCACACCATTATAGGCGAGAAAGACTCCAGCTTCCTCCATTTTTTGCTCAAGAAAACTTATGGCAGCATCTGGAGTTGCAAAGCTAAAAGCCCATCTATCATCAAGCCCTAAGATGGCTCTCAGTTTACAGACAGCTTCACTTATTGGCGTTTTAGTAGAAATAGAGCCAATGAATTGACATGTCTCAATGTCATTTTCAACAAGATACTCTTCCAGCCATTCCTGTCTTGCCTGAACATTCATGACCGTGTCATATACATTCAGGTCGAAATGGTCTTGCTGCCCTGCCTCTCCACGAAACATCGGGAAAGGAATGTCTTCCATGGGCAAATCGTTCATGAATAAATATCCAAAAGGGACATAGAATTTTGCAGCGAAATTCTTTAGTTGATTAAAAGTCGGTTGGCTCTTTTGGGACAGCCAACCACCCAGCAAAGGAAAAGCCTCTATCGCTTTTTCTTCGCTAACCCCAGCTCGTTGTATTACACAACGAAGCAAATGTGGCTGAATATTTAATCTTTCAACAGCCATAAGATATATCTTGTTATGCAATTATACAGAAAAAGTTGTAAAGAGTAGGGTAGATGAAGTTTAAGAAAAAAAAGCCAGCCGAAGACTGGCATTTTTTATTTTAAAGTTTTTCGATGTCGTTGAATAGACGGATAAGCGAACGTCCGACAGCCGCTGCCAAGTTCACAGGCACAGCGTTGCCTATTTGCTTGTACTGAGCTGTCATATTCCCACAAAATTCCCAATCGTCTGGAAAGGTCTGTATTCTTGCGTATTCCCTGACGGTCAATGGTCTTGTTTCGATCGGGTGACATCTCTCGGTCTGCTTCATCGCAGGGGCGCAAGTGAGCGTCAGTGAAGGCTCGTCAAGAGACAGCCTCCTTGCTATGCCTGTCCTGCCACCTTCCATGTCGTAGCTGCCCTTCATGTACTCTCTTTGTAAATCCTCTGGCAAGTCTTTCCAATAACCACCCATCGGGACTTGCGCCATTATCTCTTTCTTTCTCTTTGGGTATTGCTGTCCAATGGAAGACGGGACGTCACAATCATATAAGACGCCCTTAAAGAATGCATCCCTTAATGTCACAACCCTTTTATAGGGGGATGGATAATGGAATTTGACTTTGTCCGCAATGTCGTTTCTGATAGCTATTAATATCAAACGTTCTCTTTTTTGTGGAACTTGATATTGAATGGCTTTTAGAACTTGCGGCTCGACAAGAGTGTACCCTAAATCGGCGATTACGCTCTTTATGACTTCAAATGTATGTCCTTTGTCATGTGTGTATAAGCCCTTAACGTTCTCTCCCATAAACACCTTTGGCTTCACCTCGTCGACTGCCCTCGCAAGCTCAAAGAACAGCGTACCTCGTGCATCCTCAAAACCACCTTTATTGCCAGCATAACTAAAAGCCTGACATGGAAAACCGCCAGACAGAAAGTCGACTTTGCCTTTATACTCCTTGAAAGAGATATTGTGAATATCATCTTCGACGACGTTCCAATCGGGTCTGTTTTTTCTGAGGGTTGCGCATGCTGATTTGTCGAACTCGTTCAGAAGGACATGTTTAAAACCTGCCTTCTCCATGCCCAAGGCGAGTCCGCCGCAACCAGCGAATAGCTCGATTGAGGTATAATCTCTCAATGGCTTTACGTCGTACTCCTCGTCCCACTTGGTGCTTATCATGGATTCTATTTGCGGAATGCCTGTAAGCTGGGATGAAAAGCAGCCGTCTTGCCCTTTCTCATTTTTCTCTATCTTGAAGTTTCCGTTTTTCGCCCAAGTGTTCACTGTACGCAAGGAAACGCTTAGTATGTCCGCTATGTTGTTTACCGTAAAAAACTGGTTCATTATTAGAAACGATTAAATCCTTCGTATGTTTTAAATGCCAACAGGTACAGGCTCTTGAACGTGTCAGAAGAGATGCCCCTTAGCTCCCTGTAAACAGAATTTTCTATTATTCCCTTATGGGTCTCCTTCACTACGTCGTCAAGTATTACAGGCAAAGCCTTGCATAGCTTCATGAAGGCGTACGCATCGTTGAAAACTACTTCGTAGAACTTGTCCATGGACACCCTCCTGATGTTTTTATGCTCGTACCTGTCGCCATTCAATGATGCTTTCCAAGTGGTATTTTGAGATCTGGAGGCAATTACTTCAACTAACATGCAAATAGACTTTGGGTCTTTGATGAGTTGTCTCTGCATCCTCATGTACGTGGCTTGTGACGAAGAGGAGTTCATTGTGTTGTGCTTATTCTTCATCTCCACGTAAATCTTCTTATTTTCATTCACAACGTCAAAACCTTTTGTTGGCACACGCCAGCCGTTACCTGCGTACCTGAAAATGTTTTGATGAAAGTAGCCAATATGATTAGTATTAGCCTTGTCTATTTGTCGGTAACATTCAGACTCTATGATTTCCTCAAATGACTTACCATAAACCTTTGCGTCAAAAGTAAGTTTAATCGGGTCTAAGATGTTCTTGTTAAATTCTTTCAAGTCAATGAAAGTCTTATATTGTAAGACCGTATTTTTGACATTCTCATATATCTGCTCATCCGTTATAAAGCCCAAGTTATATCTATTACGTGTCATTTATTAAACCTTAGGGGACTTACAATAATGTTTCGACTTCACTCTGCTAATTTAATCACTTTTTATTTGCACTGTGTGTTTCATCTCAAATATGCTTGTCTGTTTAATTGTTATGTATTAATTATTATCTTTGCTAATTAAAGGCTTAAACGCTAAATTAAAATTCTGCTTTCGAGTAGAAAGTCAGAAGAAGATAAACGCAAAAAGAAATATCATGGCAACATCCTGTACTGTATTCCCTATGACAAACGCCCTCGCAGAGGAACTAAAAAGATACACCGCATGGGGCGACGCAACTGAAACGACAACAAACAGGCTCATCGAGGAGATGGTACAAACAGGCAGAGTGAGCAAGGAGGATGTTGATAATGGCGACGTCGAGAAAGTCCGTGATGCAATATTGGAGGTAACGACGAGAGATACAAACATTGACCAAATTGCACAGGGCGAGCTGGCTAACATGCTGAAAGGCATTCAGTATGCGAGGCGTGTACGTATCGGCATGGTAAGAAACGACACAAGCGGAGTGTACGCTGAGGTAAGACAAGCGGCTATTAAAAAGGGACAAAAAAGAGACTATGAGTATATAGCCAGCTCTGAGCATGAGTTCAAAGACAATGGTGTTGACGAGAAGGCTAATGTTGTGCAGGATCTGTTTAGTGGAAATTTTGGGGTATTCCAAAAGTTTACAGATTTGATGGTGGTCAAGTTTGTTGACACGGCGACAATGCATACTACACGTGCATTTATTAAAAAATACAAGGAGGATATTAAAAATTTAGAGAACTATCTAAACCGTGGTCTTAACGAAAAAGAAGAGATTGCATCTCAGGCTGAGCAGACAGAACTAAAAGAGAAGATTAAAAAGATAAACGACAAGGTAAAAATACTACAAGAAGAAGGATGGCTTGGAGCTTCTCGCATTCCTGAAGTGACAGATTATACTTTCAGAAAAATAGCAAGGTATATAGAGGATGCTTGTAAGATTTGTAAGTTTTTATTAGAGAATAGAGAGAAATACAATAATTATAAAAAACTTTTATTAAAAGCATGTAAGGAACATTTTAAGTCACCAACCGATATAAACCGATTGTATAGTTGGGATTTTGCGTGTTTCGACAGCAAAATTCATTGCCTGTCCAAGATGGCAAGGGTTGATGACTCCTCAGGTCTTTCAAAGGAGGAGATAGCAAAGCATAACGATGCGGCGATGGATTATCGCTACTTCCTCTTCGACGAGATGTGCCGTAAGTTGACAGCAATATCCGACGCCTCATTCAGCGTGCGCATGGTGCAACGCAAGAAAGACAAGGACAAGCAGACGAAGAAGGACAACGAGGACGAGACAGAGGAGAAGACGAACGACATCCGCAACAGGGAGGACGAGGACGGCAACGAGAATGCTATGAATGACAACGAGCTGAGCGAGGAAGAGGAGAGCGAGCGTGAGATACAGTTCGTCTCGAACAAGCAGCGCAGCGTCTCAAGCTCACTAAGCCAGAAGGTTAAGTCCGTCCTCAGCTCGCTATGGGAATACAGATGGGACGAGGGGGCAAATTCATTCAAGGAAGTTAGAGATAAGGACTTCGGATTCAAACGGCTGATGCCAAAAGGTCACGCCTTCATGTTCCTGCTCCGCCACTTCAACCAAGAGAACAACGGCAAGGGACTTAAGGACGGCGACGAGGTCTACGCATGGCTGAAGAACCATGAGAAGTACACGCCCTGGCTTCACGGCATCGTGCAAGCCATGGACGAAGACCCATATCTGAAGACGCAGTTCTACACGGCGTTCAAAAAGTCATACCAGAGATTCCGTGTCACCAAGCCTACCGAAGAAAAAACATGGGGGCAGGTCAGCAAAGAAAAAAAATACACCGATGCCACATACTCAGACAAGCTGACGAAGCACGGACAGAGCAATGACTTAGAGGGCTTGCAGATGTACAATGAGATACAAGACCAAGTCGCCAGTGGTGTGTTGCTTACGGAAGGCAAGGTGGCTGTGGGGAATGACATTGCTATAAAAATACCTTTGTCAACGGGACGTAAACGATTTAGAACCATATTTACCTTTGAGGATATCAGCCTCTATGACAGAGACGGTAACATATCGGAAGGTAAACTTATAGATATTAGAACAGGAAAAGAGCTGACCTTTGACGACGCAAAAGCATATCTTGAAAATGTAGAGAAAGAGAGCGGAAAAAGCGGTTTGGACTATTTTGATGATAAACTAAAAGGTGATTATAGAGGATTTATTTTAGCAAAGGCGACTGGCTATAAAGGATTCCGTTTTTTTGTGGAAAACAGATTGAATTTTAACCTTTTTGAGTTTGAAAAAAATGGTAACGAAACAAGAACTGTTGGAGGAAAAACTTTATACTTTGTTGACAATGGCGAAGCTAACGCTTATGAGCCTGTCACATGGCAGCAAGTCCTCGACGAGCGTCGCCCCGTGCTTAACGACCTACTGACCGCTTTGCACGCCTTGGGTTTAAACTTGACTATGGATGAGCTTATTGGGGCGTGCGAAGGTAGCGGAGATAAACTGAGCAGGATAGTCCACAAAATACATAATGTCAAAAATCAAATTGATAGCGACAACCCGAAAGTCGACTACTCGGGAACGCCTGTTTTTGAATTTATACGAAAGGCATATCAGCTTCTTGCCAGCGAAATGTCTATTTTGAATAAGAACAACATTGAGGATAACATTCGTTGGCATGACAAGAACTATTATTGTTACGGACAGCGTTCTTTCGTCAATGAGCTTGTAGATGAGCTTGGCGATGCCGAGAACGACGAGGAATGGGCGGAGTATGTCAATGAGCATTATTATCTCTGCAAGAAAGACGCGGAGGCTGACCCAAAGAACAAACGCACCTCGTTCTTCTATGACGCAAATGCCGAGAAGGACGGAGACTCTTTCGATGTGCTTAATGGCATCCTGCGAGATATGGACCCAGACTACGAAGAAGAGGAGTTTACTATCAATGCAAACACAAATGAAAAAATAATAAAGCCCAGGGACAAATATAAAAGCTACAGAAGAGCATTCAGGGACTGCGACATGAACTTGGGCATGGATGAGAAGGGGTGGAATCAGACGAAATCAGTAGAGTATGACAAACTGACCGTGGCTCAGAAGGTGATGCTTGAAATGTCTTATTTCTACAACCCTCTCTATAAAAATTATACGGCGTTAAAAGACTTAAATGAAAGAACTCCTAATATTGTAAAGTACGCTCTTCCCATAGCGTCAGACAGCAACAATCATATTTTCGTCGGAGCGAGGGCGTTCCTTGATTTCGACTCAGGCTCGTATGTGAACGAAAGCGTCTCATCATATAAGAAAGACGGACTTCTTGACCGAGCCGCCGATGTCGTCTTCTCGGAGTTCAACCGCATAAATTGTTTCAGCTCGAATAGTATCGACGGCAAGCCTATACCGAGACCCGACCTTCCTAAGAACTTCAAGAAAAAGATGTTGGAGTTCTGCGCATATCCCGAGCTTAACGACATGCAGGTTGCGCTCGGCAATAAAGAGCAGGGGTATGGTGCGCCCATGAGTTTCTATGACGCAATGGCGACTTTCCTTAGCGAGGGCAAGGATGGACAGGACTTTCAGCTTATTTTCACCCTTGACAATGGCGAGGTCAAGACTATAAGCCACAAGGCAGGAAGTCGCTCGAACGCAAGGGAGCTTGCATTGACAGCTGTCAACTACCTCCTTAATGATTACTTCAGAAAGGATATGGACTTTTGGCAAGAGGAGGGCGTATTTGAGTATAATGAGAGCGGACAATCATTCGAGAACCTCACGACACGAGAGTTCAAGATTGCAGCTGAGCAGTACGCACGCCGCTATAAATATGCGAAAAAAATCCTCGACGACAATAGTGAGCGTGGGCGGCAGCTAAAAGACCAGCTGCGTCTCAATGGCGTGTACGACTTCCTTGTCTCCTTTACAGACATCCGTATGGGCGAGGTTCTGTATGGAGCGGACGAGGAGGCTAAGCAGCAGTATATTGACGCTGTGGAAGGAACTGAAAATAAGGTAGGTTATAGAAAAATACTCCTTGATATTCTTGCTCCGCTTGTAGACACGGAGAAGCTCGATGAGCAAAAATTTGACAATTCATGGAGAGGAGGTAACAGCGCGACCGATGACGATTACTATAACGTGCTTAAGCTGTTGGGCTACTATTACGACAAGGAGAGAAGCCAATGGTACTATATAGATTATCGAGACTCCAAGGAGAAGCTCTACAAGAAGATAGGGGATAAGTACATAAAAAATACAAGCGGAAGCGAAGATACCGATGTAAAAGACAAACAAAATATAACAAGGAGTTTTAACATCCTCAATAACAGCCTTGTCCACCTGATGCACGTCTACGCAATGAACAAGATGAGCTTCAAGTCCCAGATGACAGGGCTTCTTGTCGGAGACCTTGCGCAATTTAAGAACGCCACAGACTTCACTAAACGAAGCAAGGCGTTCGTTGCGGCATCGGAGAGATGTGATCTTTCAGCTGTGGACAAATATCATAACAACAGGAGGGTTGCGGAATACTATGGCGATAAGAAGATAGAGGAACAGGAATGGATTGAGAACCAGAAGACGATAACCATAAGCGACTTCGAGGCGAAGGCGAACAAAGACGGCACGATAGGAGGCTTCTATGGTATCAGCCAGTTCTTCAACGAGCAGCTTTTGCCTATGCTGCGAAGGGACAGGGACGCTGGGGTCATATCCGAGCAGGAGTTTATTGATTATTGCTCTGGCTACCAAGGCATGAATATTTCCGATGGTCAGTCGTTCAGGACGCTCGAATCAATGTACAAGCTCATGATGATGCTCGGTCTTGGAAGTGAGCAGCTGAATAAGATTTACAATACCGTCATGAGCGGTGGTAAGCTGAGCTTCTATGAGATACAGGATTACTTCGCTCAGATGAAGACTGTGGCGTATGACGAGCAGGAGGTGCCTATTGAATATAGTGTCACGTTGCCTGACGGCACACAGGAGACGAGGGTTTACATGCAGAAGTTTGGTGACTTCATCAAGGACTCTCAGTTTACCCTTATGATGTACTCAACAGAGATGTCTAAGTACCTTGGCGAAGACTCAGTCCTTGAAGGCGTTCTCCGTTTTGCAAGAAGGAATCAAATCGATGTTGTACACTTTCCCTCAACAAAGAAGTTTGGTGAGTTTAACACTGTCTCCGTCTCCGAGTGTAAGAACGGCACAGAGGCGGAAGCGAAGCTGCAAGCCGCATACGATGCTGGCATTGACGAGAATGGTAAAGGTAACGCTAAAGACATACGCCATAAGGAGAGTTGGGAACGCATCGGTCGCCAGTTGCCTACGAAGGAACACCTTGTAGACAAAGAGCAGGGTATAGGCACGCAGCTTGACAAGCTTATCTTGGCGGACATGCCTGATACATGGTGGCATTACAGCATCAACGACCCAGAGACAAAAGAGGAATCGCCAACGTATGTCAAGCTGTTCAACGAGGCGAATCAAATCCTTGCCAAATACACAGTCGAGGAGTTCCGTAATCTCGTCAACACAATCAAGATACTCAATATGCGTGAGGACTTGAAGCAGTTGGAGGAGAACTTTGACACTAAGGAGAAGCTGAGCCAGATGCTCATATCCGCCGTTGACGGCACTTCCAAGTATGCGGACAATGTGCGTGAGGCGTTAAAGATTAACCCTGAGACGGGCGACTTCAATATTCCTCTTGACCACCCTGTTATCTTCGACGCAATACAGACGGTCATAGCATCAGCAGTCCGTAAGCATGTCATCAAGCAGAGAACGGCAGGTGGTACGGCTATTCAGTTCTCGTCCGTCGGCAGGACTGACGCATTGAAGACTGTCTATGAGGTAGACCCAGAGAGTGGACAGAACAGGATTAAGTACGTCGAGGCTTTGCTTCCTGCGTGGAGTAAGGACTTGTTTAGGAAATTCGCCAAGCCAGACGGCACTCTCGACATCAATGACATACCTGTGGAGTTGCGTACGATGATTGGCTATCGCATCCCAACGGAACACTTGTATTCCGCCGTGCCTATCCGTGTAGTAGGTTTCCTTGACAGCTCGCAAGGTTCGTCAATCATGTTGCCGCAAGAGATTGTCGTATGGTCTGGCTCTGACTTCGACATCGACAAAATCTTCCTTATGCGTCAGGAGTTTAGGATCGACAAGGACGGCAATGTTGACATGGGCGAAAAGCTCAACAGTGACCACCCGACGTTTGAGGAATTGAAAAACGCTTCAAGGATGGAGCGTAACAACCTGCTTGTCAAGCTTTACAACGCACGACTGACGAGCGACTTCTCTTGCAGGGACTTGGAACGCCCAGGCGGCTTCGCTGCTCAGAAAAAGATGGCTCGTATAATGAACATCCTCAAAAACCAGAAGAGCCGTCTCAAAGAAGGAGAGCATGTCTTCACCCTTGAAGAGCTTAAAAGCCGACAGCTTGAAGACTCATACGATGATGATGGAAAACTTATTGAAGGACTTGACACGTTGGCTGAAAAGTACGGCAAGAGGATAAGTGTCCTGCAAGGCTCTTTTGACGACCAGATATTCAAGCTTACCATGACTGGCTCATCGATGATTGGTATTTATGCTTTGCATAACGCTTTCCATGCCGTCATTCAGACTGCCAAGATAATGCTCTCAGATGCTTTCGTTAAGATGTGTGGTTTCACGATTAACGGTAACGGCATGAGGACTGTGCTTGGTGAAGTCTTTGATGAGTTTGGCAACTCAATCCTTAGGAATATCGGTGGCTTCCTTGCCGCTTCTGTGGATAATGCGAAAGACCCTGTCCTTGCGGAACTTGCCCAGAACCCAATGACGGCGGATTTGTCTCTCGCATTCCTGCACATGGGCTACTCCATTGAGACGACATGCCTCTTGATGAACCAGCCGATAGTGCAAAAGTTCATGCGGGAGAATAGGGGTAAGAGCAGCATTGTCATTAATGGAGCATTAAGGAGCTTTTGCAAGTCTCTCAAAATAACACAGATGGAGACCAACCTTGACAATGCCACTCTTGCAGCCGCCATCACGGAAGGCGAGAATGACGGAATGGACAAAGACAAGGTGCAGCGAAGCGTGATGTACGCATTGAGTACAATGACATATGTGTCGGACAGCATCAGGTCTATTATGAACGAGATTAAGATAACCTCTCCTAAGGATAATATGGCTAATACGCTTGGAGATACTTTGGAGAGGATGAGACCTGCCGAAGTCGCTTCTGTGAATAACAAATTTAGTGTTAAGACCAAAGATGGAACTATCAAATATCCTGTCTTTAACGAAGAGCAGTTTGACAGTCTCTTGATTCCTTATTTTGACAGGGGAGAGAGCGAGCCTATGGGTGCTGATGTATACATGGAAGGTTATAAGGTGAATGATAAAATTATAAAACCACGCCTTCCGTATGTACAGATGTGCTATGACGCTGGCTTTGTACGAATACAGAACCTGATGAAGCGACACATACCTTCGCTCTCCTCGGCTATGATAGCTGGCATTAACAAATTAAAGAGTTTGTCTTATCAGTCAAATCCTCAGTTTAGCCCTGCTATTGTCAATGCGTTCGTGAATGAGTACAAGATATACCAAGCCATGAACTTCGCATTCAAGGAAGACGTGCAGGAGGGTATTCCTATTAGTCAAATGCGCAGGGCATATCTTTTGTCATTCCCTAAATATTACAAGGGTATATTATCAATATACAGCAAAAAGGAGGGCAAGGAGAAAAGAGATTTGCGTAGTGAGTTCTCGATACTTTCAAGCCTTAAGGTTGAGAACAGCAAGAAGCTGCACATGGATATTCTTTGGATGTCCTCATCTGGTGTTCGTGTGACGAACAGGCAGCTCAATGAGCATGTGGCAAGCTGGGAGAGGATGGCAAGGGACAAAGACCCTGACATTCGCAATCTTGCCATGCAGCTGTATAAATACTCGGTGTATTACAATGGTTGCACAAGAGAGCTGCACGGTTTCGGAAGGTTTGCGCCAGCTTCAATCTTGAAGGAGTATAATGAATATAACGACTTCCTGCGCAAGTCTGCCGACATTGAAATCCCAGACAGGTACTTTGACCAATTCGTGCGCAATCATGCTGGTGAGCTTTCGTCAAGAGTCATAAGGGATATCAGCTTAAGTAGCGGTGACATACGTACTCCTGCTTTCTTTGAAATCAGCAAAGTCGAAAAAAAGACCACGGAGACAAACGCAGATGGCGTAGAGGAAGAAATCGTGAAGGAAAGGGCATCGTACCATCCGAAAAGCGTTGTGTCTGCCAGTGCGGCAGGCGAGGCTAAAGGAAGCTACATCCGTGTCACATCTCCTACTGGCGCCAAGGCGTTATACAGGCGACAACAGACTATTAATGGCGACATGTTCGTCCGATGCGGCGAGCTTGGCTATGATTTGTTTAAGGAGTACGACCCGTTCGAGGAGCTTGATTGGTCTGCTGGTTTCAATAACGATGCATATCTTACAGAGGAGAACCTGCAAGACGCTCTCCTTGAAAACCAAGAAGAAATTCAAACTACCATCAAGCGCAACTCTGAGACGTTAGCAATGAAAGTCGCTAAGCAGAATGAAATTTTTGATAAGATTAAAGAAGACAGCACAGAGGATCAAGAAATTGACGTTGAGAATTATTTGGAAGCGTTGCTTTCTAAGGAGGGAACATGGCAAAATGTTACAACAGAAAATGGTATCAATCTGTTCGTGCGTTTACAAGCTATAACAAGGTCTCTTTGTTCTGCTACTCTTAATGGTGAAGTTCATGAAGGTTTCTTTGAGTATGCCCAAGGGAAGGTGTACGACCCGCCAATCGGCAAAAAAGGCTACAATAACTTTAACGATAGGTTTAAAAACGTTAACCTTAACAGGAAGGATATTAAAAAAACAATAACGGACATTCTCGTACGTGACCAAGTTACGACAAGCAGTTCTGAGTCAATGAATGTTGCTGCCAAGCTAACCTATTTAAGCAAGAATAGTGATGGCACGTTTAGCATAGCAATACCTGTATTTGTGCCACAAGACAAATATGATGCTTTTGTTAAGGCGACAGTCGGCAAAGGAGTTAATGGCAAAACAGACCTGAGCAACGTAAGGGAAAGCAACGAGGCGTATTTAGCGGCTACTTATATGTATTCGCTTAAACGGATGCTGGTTAATAAATATCCAGACATTAACATATCCGACATGATGCTTGTGCCTATCTCTGCGAACTTTGTTGAGATAATTAAGAAGGACGAAACGGCAACAAGAAACTTAGAAGAGTACGAGAAAGGAGATGGCATTTACATAGACACGCCATGGCCCTGCTTAGAAAAATATAGAAAGATGGACAGGGGAGTTTTGCACCTGCCTCTTGACGGGGACTCCATCATTGTCCAAAAGCCACAAGTGACAGCTAAGACAACTGCCGCTGAGCCATCTGCGCCAACAGGTAATGCCGTCACATACAGGGAAATCTTCGAGAAGTTCCTTGACGAGGGAACATTGAAGAATGATTCAATTCAAGAATTGATTGACAAGTTTGATGACGTTTATGAATACTCGGAAAAATTCAAAAAAAATCTAAAAGAAGAATATGGTGAAACTTGGGAAAAAGAGTTTGAAAGAGTTAGAAGAGGATTTTATAATACCAATATGAAAATCCAACCTAATGGCAAAAGTCGTCTTGAACAAAGATTTATTAACATATTGCACATCAAGGAAAGCGTTGTCGAGAAACTTGTTGAAGCACTCAAAAAGAACCATGACATTAAGGGGGATGACGGAGTATCACTTTGTAGAATATAACACACACATACACTATGGCTACATGTAGAAGGACACCAATGGTCAAGACGCCGCAGGGTGAGGTCGTGCCAAGCCAGCTGCATCAAGACTTGTCTGTTGTTGTCAAAGATAAAGCGGTCGCTGACAATCTATGGGACATCGCCCATAAGGGTGTCAAGGCGCAAGACGGCACAGAGCTTGACACAGATTTGAATGGTGAAGTTAAGTTTGACGAGTTGCTTGGCAAGACCGACGCAGGCAACCTGTTGACTGACGAACAGATAGCAGAGGGTCTCAATGATTTACATCAGGAAGACCCTGTACAAACAGGTCTGGAAGGAGCGAAAACAACGGCTCGCAAAAGTGTGGAGTTCAACGACAAGTCGGCTCTATCAAGCCGTGCTGTGGCTACCGTCGTCGTTGACGAGAACGAGAACTCACGTATTGTCTATGAGCCTTTATCTGTCGAGATTGCACAGAAAGCGGAGAAGACGAAGAATAACATGACGCTCCAAGGAAAGCTCGAAAGATGGCTGAATGAGCGAGGTGTAAGTGTAGGTGTCTTGACCGAGGCTGAGGAAGGAGCTGGTATCGATGGCGTGACGGATTTCTCCGTGGCACGTAATGTCACTGAGGGTATGCGTGAGATTGTGCGTGTCGCAAAGGGAGAAAAAGGACAAGCCGCCATAACAGAAGAGGCAGCCCACGTAGCTGTCATGATGTTGCGCAATGAGGACGAAGGAGTCAAGAGAGCCTTACGCACACTTGAAAACAACGAGGAATTAATGAAGGAGGTTCTCGGTGAGCAATATGAAATGTATCACGAAAGGTATAAAGGAGATATGACCAAGCTCGCTCACGAGGCGGCAGGACATCTTTTGCGTGACGCATTGTCTGGCGAGTTTAATGAAACAGCTCGCCCCAAGGCAAGCCGCTTCTCTAACCTGTGGCATAGGCTTAAAGACGCAGTCCTTAATTTCTTTCGCAAGTTTTCAACGAATGATTTGGACAGGTTGCTGTCTGAGACAAAAGACGGGCTACGAGGTACAGCACGAAAGATACTTGATGATGAGTGCTATAAAGAGCTTGACTTTAGCGACATCGCTGATGGGGTGGAAGAGTTGTTTGCACTTAGTGAAAAGGTCAGTGACGAGTTAAAGCGCATCACCGAGCAGGCTATCGTTGACAATAAGACTCGAATAAAAAAGATACCTGCGTTTATGAACGCCAAGCGCAAAGACGGAAAGAAGCGCAGGTATGACTATCTGAAAGAGTTGGACGTGGAGATGAAGGAAAATTACACACAAGGTGACTATGTCGCCTCTGTTGTAGCCTTTCTCTCTAATGCATCGAAAGACCTTACTTATCAACTAAGAAGTTTCAGGAACAGATACAACAAGTCAAGCGCACAGAATAGGGCATATATCATCAATAATATTGAAGACATGTGCTTAGTTTATCATCAGGTAGTAAAGGACGTGCAGATTGTCATGGAGCAAATGGCGGAAGAAGCAGTCTCCGACCCTGAAATTCAAAAACAGTTTAAACTATTAAAAAGTGTTGTTTATGGCAGTGAGGATAGTATGGGTCTAAGCTCTCTTATTGAACGATGTGAAGCCAAGATACATAACTTCAAGATGCCTACATTCATTGAAGGCATCAGGCGTTATGGTGTGCCTATTGATAACATCGTTGTCCCTAATGGAGGACGAGCCTATGGTCTTAATGGTGGCGAGACGGTATCATTGGATGACCAGATGAACAGCAGCCCAGAGATTGGGCGTATAGATCAATGGCTTCTTCCTGCCGCCTTCTCTAATAGCATGCCTATACAAGTATTCCAAAATGTCAAGAATAGGGCGGAGCTTGAAATCAGAGATAAGGTTCTTGAATATACGAAGAGACTTAAAGAACTGACGCTGCAATTGGAACAGGCAGGCTACAGTAATCAAGAGTGGATGTTCGATAGAGATGATGAAGGCAAGCTGACTGGCAAATATATCAAGGTTGATAGTGATGCTTACAGACAACTCTCGGATGCGCAGAAGACATACTACAATGGCATCATGGAGATAAAGAGGGAGCTTGACTCACTCTTACCTTTCGGACTTCAAGAGTTGCTCAATGCACCTAAGATACGCAAAGACTTCCTTGAACAGTTGAAGAGAAGAGACAAGGCGGCTTACAAGACAATCAAGGATTATATGAGTGAGCTGTGGTCAGTCAAGTCTGATGATGAGTATGTGCTGCAAAACGACAAGATGCTCGTAGACTACAATAACAAGCAAGTCAAGGTTGTGCCTGTCCGCTTCCTTCAATTCGCAGAGAATGAGGATAGCCAGAACCTTTCAATGGACATCACATCGACTATGAGCATCTATGCGAAGATGTGCTGCAACTACTCTATCATGACCCGTGTCGCTCCACTTCTTGAACTTGGCAGAAGCATCTTGAATGAAGGGTATAGCAGCACCGAGAAACGTGTAAAAGATGAAGATGGCAATATAACGACACAAACCGTAAATGGCACTAAAAGAGGAGAGCATTATGGTGACAGAACAATGAGCCGTATCAATGATATTCTCGATGATGTTTATGGGTTTAGAGCAGAAGACCTGACGTTTGAAGTTGGCGGCGCAAGCATTAGTATTACTAAGATAGGTCAACGACTGATGGCTTTGACAGCCATGAACCAATACATGATGTCTGTCAATGCCGCTGTACAGAATGCCATCACTGCGCAGATACAGTTTATCGGAGAGTCTATCGGGCGAAAGTATTACAATGGTCAGGATGTCATGTGGGCGCAGAGTATATTCGCCTCGAACCTTCCGCAGTTTCTGAGCGACGCTGTAAGCCGTGTTGAGACAGGAAAGCTGTCGCTGTTCAATGAGAGGTTCAATGTCCGCATGAATGATGAGGAGAACAGGTTCAACAGGAAGGGCGCATCCAGATTAGCCCAGATGAAGAACGGCTACTTCATGACGACGACAGGCGAGGCTCATGCGAACACAGTCATAGCATTGGCTACTGCGCACAGGACAAAGCTCAAAGACAAGGATGGCAATGAGATAAACCTCTATGACGCAATGGAGGTCGTGGACATGGCGACAAAGAAACTGCGTGACGCAAAAAAGCTTCGAGCCGAGATGAAGATAATCGAGGCGGAGAAGATCGAGCAACAGGTAAGCGAGCATCCTGAATGGACTAACTCAACGAACAAATACCTTGTCTTGAAAGAGGGAGTGACGAAGATGGACGGCACGGAGTTTACTGACAATGACATCCATGAGTTCTCTCGTAAGGTTATGCATGTCAGTCACATGCTCAATGGCGTATATAATATCGAGGATGCGGCGAAGTGGCAAAGGTATATAGGAGGACAGATGATAGGTATGTACCGTAAGTGGATTGCCACAGCTTGGTACAGGCGACTCAATGGTCTCAATTATAGCCTTGATGACCAAGAGTGGAGTGAAGGTTTCTACCGAACATTCTTCAGGATTACCTACACTCGCACCCGTGCGTTGTTTGACAAAACGCTTGCCGCCAACATCAAAGGTCAGAAGCTCACTGACATGGAGAAGGCGAACCTGCGCAGAGCTACCTTGGAGATTGGCATGTGGCTGTGCGCCATAGGCTTGAAGATACTCCTTGGCTCATTCAAGGACAAGAAGAAGAGGGACTCTTTCGCTTGGAATACCATGTACTATTATGTCGTGCGTACGCAGTCTGAGCTTAACTCCATGGTGCCTCTGGGTATGACGGTCGAGACTGCACGTATAGCGCAGAACCCAGCGGCTGCCTTGTCCACAGTCAACAACTTCATGGGTCTTGTAGGTTGCCTGTTTAATCCTCTTGCGTGGTCTACTGAAAAAGAAGACCTCATCCAGAGTGGCAAGTATAAGGGTATGACGAAGTTGGAGCGTAGCATCTTGAAGTCTCCGTTCCTGCCTGGCTCTCACCAATGGCTGGCGTTCTGGTATCCAGAGGACAGCGTCAGGTTCTATGAGTAAAAAAAGCCCCGACAGGAATAATCCTATCGGGGCTTATCATGTTAAGCAAAACACAATTCACTTAACACGTTCTGTTTGTCATGTTAAGTAAACAGGCTTTCGCTTTACACGAGTTCATCCCAAGGGACATCACTCTCACAGGCACACCACCTCACAAAGACAGTGTCGTCGTGAGCGTCGCAGTCATCTATGACATCCTTAACATACAAAGCCAAATGTCGCTCGTCATCTATTGACGACTTCCAGAAATCAGCCTTAGCCATATTGGCGACATAGACATAATCGAGACCTTTCTTCTTGTCAAGTTTAACGCCTTGCCTTGAAAGCAACTCGTCGACATCCGACTGCGTGAATGGAACTATCTGTCTGCTCTTGCCTGTCTCTGTGTCCTTGACAAGCATTCGACTTGTGGCATAGTTTAATAGCCGCTCATTGAAATGCTTACCATGGACTGACGTGTAGCAGTCTGAGGCGCAGCACTCTGTTGCTTCAACATTCTTATGATGAGTATGTTCGTCGGTTATGATTAAAATCTTAGTCATGTCATTCTGTTTTAGCCGTGTCCACCTTGTCCATTACCTGCATAAACATACTTCTCATCTCATCCATCTGCTTCCTTAGTATGTCAAGCTCCTGCTCTCTTGCAGCTTTCTCTGCTACCTCAGGGCATAGTTCAAGCAGTATTCCATCACAGGCTTTCACTCTCGCCCTGTGCTTATCTTCCTCGGCAAGAGCTTGCTCGCTTTCTCTGTGCATCCGCTTGACCTCGTTGATAAGCATATCGCAGTTGCAATAGAGTTGCAGTCCTGTCATGGAGTCAGCCATGTCCTTATCGGATGGCAGGTTCTCAAACGTGCGGTCTGCCCCGTCAACTCTTGCGACGACAGTGACAACCATCTGCTGCCAATTGTTTTGGCTTGGTCTTGGTTGCGAGACAGACACGACCTCGCCATTGCTAACGGTAGGTATCGGCTCTTTGTTGAGAATGAATATCTTGCTGTTTGGTTGTAATGAATAAAATGCCATAGCGGTTTAAGTTTAAGTGTTTACTCCAAGTATTTGAAGCGTGTCCGTAGTCTTGTCATAGTAGAACAGGTAGACTCCCTTGGCAATGTTTGCCGCAGTTAGTGAGTTGCCTCCTACGACACTCACACCTTGCGTCTGGTTGTTTATCTGGAACAGGACGGACAAGGTCTCGGTAGTGCCAGAGGGCAAGTCCTGCTTGATGTATATAGGGACTATGCCTCGTGGTGCGGAGTATAGGAATGTATTGTTTGGCAGTGTGAAGATGACGGCGGAAGATGTCACCTCGACCGCCGTCGTCTCAAACAGTCTGCCGCCATATCTGATTGCGTAACTCATGGCGACCTCCTTTCTAATACCAGAAACTACCGTTGCCGTTCACACTTGTCCCCGTCAGCCCTGCCTGATAAGCCACTGCGGCAGGCACGCCTACGACAGGAGAGTAGGGGATGGTTGTAGTGGATGGTTGCGCCGACTTGATGGCATTAAGCTCATTCTGCATGACGTTAAGAGCTTGCTGTAAAGGTATCATAGTCTGAGCTTGATATGCTTGCAGCTGCTGCGTCTGATGCTCCATGGAGAGTTGGGTCTGGAGAGTCGACTTGGTCTCCTGCAATGCGTCAATCTTAGCTTGCAATGCGCTCTTCTCCATATTGTCGAGACGAGCCATGAGTTCATGGTGACGAATGTCACCGCTGTCTTTCATAGCTTGCACTCCATTGTTGATAGAGTTAGTCAAGGCGTTAGTCTGCTGACATGTTGCGAGCTGACTCTGATAGCCTTGCTCCTGTATCTTCTGCCCGATACTGCAAAAGCCGCTTTGAAGCTGTGAGGTCACGGCGGCATTGCCTGACTGAATAGCGTTTATTACCTGCTGGCTTGTCATGCCTACTTGGTTGCCGACACCTTGAACAAGAGTGCTGACACTATTGATGGCGTTGACGACTTGGCTTGTTGAGCAGTTAAGGGATTGAGCCAAAGCCCTCACGTCTGCGTCGCTACCTTGGATGGCATTCATCATGCGATTAAAGTTGTCGTTGTTACTGATGAAGTTAGTCAGTCGCATAGTGTCAGCGTCAGTATTCACTGCGTTAAGCGCACCCCTATTCCCAAAGCCGCCATAGCCTCCACCGAAAATCATGAACAGGAACAGGACAAGGATAAGCTCACTTCCACAGACACCATTATCCCTTGCCATAGCCATGAGGCTTGCCGCATCAAGGTTCGGCTTTTGTGACATGGCGGAAAGCAAACCCATGATAGCTGCGTCGTTTCCACTCTTCTCTTGCATTGGGAATACAAGCGTACTCCCAGTTGTTGTTTCACTCATAACGTATTGTTTTAATGGTTGATACACAAAGCTAATCGTAGTGATGTCGTACATCGTAACGATGGACATAAAAAAAATAACCCCTTGCAACGCATTGCGTCACAAGGGGTTGAGAGGTTTAGTGATGTCTCAGATGATAGACAATGTTATCTGAAATAGAAGTGTGGCGAATTGGATGCCACGAGCATGTCCAAAAAGTCCGAGCATCTCTGAAGTTCTGTGGCAAAGTCTGGGTGAAGAAGCTCTTCAGAATTACCTTTCAAGTACGGCAGTTGCTCAACGGCGACACTCATCCAATCATCAGGAGACTTCTTCTGCCGTTCCAATACAGTGTCAATGTGTTGCTTCAATCGGATAAAATCCTCACGGCTGAAGCGCACCTTTACTGTGAGACCTGTTTTGTTTTCAGAGTCTTTGTCCTTATCAAGACTGTAAAGACCATACTGGATGACATTAAGTCCTTGGGTCTTCTTAAAATTGAACTTCGTTTCTTTATTGTAGAATAGCATAACGAAAAAGGTTTTGTGTCGTAGATACGACGGTTATTACTTAGTGAGTACATCAAGGGTTCTATACCTCTCTGTACAATAAACGCAGGCGACAGCATATTATTGCCATCGCCTGCGGATTTTTTTTGCTGCTTAATTATTTCTTTTCATCAGTAGAGCCGAAGCCGCCTCGGTTCTCGTTGCCGAGTTTGTCGACAACTTTAATCTGTACTCCGCTTGTGAACAGCCACTTTATCTTTTGCCAAAGCGTGGCTTTCTGACTAAGCTGAATACGGAACTGCGCAATGCGGTCTCCCTTATGGATGGTGTATTGACGGCAGGCGAAGACAGGCATTATCCATTCATCATCATCGCCATTATAGCTGTTGTCGATGACACCGATACCGCCAGGATTATACATACCTGTCTTCTTATACAGTGAGGAACGGCTCGCCACGATAGCCTCATAGCCAGCAGGCAGCTCCATGCATACGCCGAGCGGTATCATTGCGTAGTTTCCTTTGTTCAGTTTGCAGTCTATGCCTGCATGCAGGTCTATCCAATCACCTTTCTTGATTACATTAGGCACACAGAATAAGGAGATTGCCTTTACTTTAATAGTAGCTTTCATGATATTTGAGATGTTAAATTATTGATTATTAAATGTTTAAGGCGTTGACGATTTTATCTCTCGTCTTGTCATAGCTGTTATGCAGCTCTTCTAAAGTCTTCTTGTTCCTGTCTTTAATGACATCGTCTGGGATGACACGGCGCATGAACTTGTCAAGCTCATTCTGTCTCCACTCGGTGTCGACAAACCACATGAGGTATAGCTCACACAAACTCTGCAACCCAGCAGACATCTTGCTGACATCCTCATACTCGCTCGCCTCGGGAAGCCCCTTGGCTGTGTTGCGTTTACCAAACCTCATGACGCTGTCGTGAAGTATATGGTCAAGAAGCCCGTCAAGCTGTCGGTTTATTTTGTTCAGTGACTTTCGTGTGGCGGTATCAACATCAGCGAAACTGATGAAGTCGTTGACATCATACAGCAGGCTGTCTATCATACACCCGAGACATCGAATGAGACATATCCTGTTGCAGGTTATCTCGTACCATTCTGGATCTGCGAGAGACTTGTCAATGAATTTGAGAGCCTGTTCGAGAGTCTTCTTGTTTCGCTCTCTTGCTTTAAGCTCTGCTGTCGTAGGTTTAGCCTGTTGTCTTTTCTCTTTTCTGTTCATAAATAGATTGATAAAAGGTTGGCGAGATGGGGATTGTCTCGCCAACCATAGTTAATGTTTCCGTTTGAAGTCCCCGTTAACCCATGCGAAGAATAGGCACGCAGCCCCCCAGAAGAGGACGACTTGGAAGACCGCACAAACAAATGCCACCTTAGCGGAAGTTCAAGATGTTGACTTTGCTTGCGTCGCACCAATCGGGCATGGTCTTCTTATGACCCGACTCATCGTAAGCGTCGGCAATCTCCTGACCAATGCGCAAGGGGTCACGATACTTAGAGCCTTCAATCTCAGTCATGTCCTGCCATACGCACGGCTCACCACTGACCTTGGATGCCACGATGAAGTAGAAGCCCTCAATCTTATAGTCCGAAAAGTCCGTCATGCACAGGACATCTTCAAGGACTATGCGGTAAAGCCATGACTGGATATGATAGCCGAAGTCAAGGTAACTCAGGCGGAAGTTGTAACTCTCCTTGCCAGAAGTCTTCAGGTCATAAACCTTAATCTCCTTCTTCTTATGGTCGACAATAATCATGTCGCACATAATCTTGTAGGGGATGTTGCCAATCTTCGTCGTGAACTTCAACTGAAAGAAGCGGTCTTGATGCTTAGGCAGCTTGTCGAACATAAGCTCAGAGACAAGAGGTGAAGCGTGAAGGCTGTCACAACATTTGAGTATGTTGTCATACATCTCCTTGGTAATGACAAGCCTCTTGTCGTCGCAGCAAAGGGCGTTGTAATAATTCAAACCCTCATTGAGCTTGTTGCATCTGGTCTCCTGTCTCCATGTCGGATAGAATTGAAGCTCGTTCATGATAGCCACAATCCTTTCGGTGTCACTCCATTGAACATGCTCCTCAATCATCCTGTCGACAACCTGCTTTATCTTGTCTGGGATTTGCGGAATGTCAAGCACACGATACTCGCTATTAAACTTATCCATGCCCGAGGTTATGATAGCGTCCACTGCGCCACCAAAGAGCAGAGCGTCGGTCTTGACTGTCGGTTTCCAAAGGTCTTCCTTATTCTCTGGCAGCCATTTAAACCCTCCGTTCCTTTCATACTGTGACAAGATGCTGTAAGACAGGATGTTGTCATCGTGGTAAGCATCCTCGCTCTCATACTCTTTAGAGCAGCTACTAAGGAGAGGATAGCACTTTTCGTTTTCGGCATTGTCATTGATTGTCGTGGCGAAGAGTTCGTCAATTTCGTTTGTCTCTTTCATTTTAATAAGATTTTTTGTTCTGATACTTGATTGATTTGTCTAACGATGGACACTAAGTCCTTCTTTGGCAGGAAGGTTATGTTCCTTCTCTTGTCGTACTTCTGGCGATATTGAAATATGCAAGTCTTGAAACTGATGAGCCTGTCGCCATTCCTCAGGACGAGCAGTCCTGCGTGACTGTTCATGACCTTGCGTATCTCTTGGTTTATCTCGCCTCGTGTCATAGTCTCTCCCATTCCTTACGAACTTTATCTACAAGATTGAGAAGTTCAAGGGGCATGAGGTTCAATTCTTTAGGGTCAATTGCCTCATGCGTGTCCTCTATCACAAGCGTGTTCTTTTTAATTCCTTTGTTAACCCCTATGACACGGAAGCCGTCAACATCTGATTTCAATGTTATCGTATTGAAAGCATTAGCCACCCAATCGCCAGCTTCGCAAAGCTTATTAAACTCCCTGTACTCTATCTCATCGATAATGGCTTTGATGGTTGAGGGAGTAACGTCACAAGTCTGGTAGATAGTCTTGACGATGGTGTCGATGTTGTTAATGTTTTGTTTAGCCATGGTTGTAATTATTTATGCACGATTAATACCTGCTATCTCGTCCGCTGACTTTTCAGTGTAGAACGAGTAGTATGATTTGTCCCTAAAGAAACCGAGTCTGCGAAGCCCAGCCCATGTGATACTTGGCAGACCGATGAAGATGAGGTATGCGAGACCACACAGTTTAGACTGGACATGATGACCAAGCTCATGTTTGAGCGTCGTGTCGTAGTCTTTTGCTACTGCGGAGACAAACACATAGTTACCAAGGGAGACGCTGCCACGAGACTTCTTCAAGACAACAATGACATCATCGTCTTTTAGGCTGTCGCCAACAGGAAGGTTAGTCGTGCCGCTTGCGCATAGGTAATCACCACGCATCTTAGTGTAGGCGAGATACGCAAGCCCGACAAGGTTTTGTGGCAACTGCCACAGGTAGTAGAAAATCTTTTTCATGGTTAATAGTTTTGTTCTTCGTCTTCATCATTATCATCCTTGAAGTTCTTGCACATCATGGCGACGAAAACCCATGCGAGCAAGGGGGCGAGCATCAGCAAGCCAAGCATCAGGCTAATCGTTTTCATCTTTGGGGATGTTGATGAGCTTGACTTCAATGATGTAAGACTTGATGTCTTGCGGAATGATGCCGAACTCGTTGCGGAGGAATGCCTCCGAGAGGCTACCAACAAGACGCTTGTCCTCAGTGTGTATCTTGTACATCTTTGTATTGCCTAAGTTGAGGTGAAGGTTGTGCAGAGTTACAGATGGACGATAGTAGAAATTATTCTGTCTCTTCTTGTCCCATGCATCAACGTTCTTTCTCACTAAGACATCAGGAGAGTCTGCGTCATCTGGCGTTGTTCGTAATTTGTATGCCACGAACGACGCTAATGAAATGAGAGTAACGATTGCGATAATCGTAGTCACTTGCATGATTGTAGTAAACATAATGTGTAGTTTTTATTTGTCAGTAACCAGCTCCTCGTACTTCCTCAGATACCATTGGGCTTTCCGTGCGTTCTCCACGGGGTCGCTCTTCTGGTCTATCCTGAACAGGTACTTGAAAGCGTTTAGTTTGCAGAACGCAAGGACTTGCTCCCTGCCGAACTGCTGGAGCATGACATCGATGCACTCGTGCGCTTTGCCTGCCCCATAGTGAGAGGGGTTAATTAAGTTTTTGCTGTCTTGTTTTTCCATGTGTAATCTTTAGTTTGTTAATATCTATTGCCTCGATTTGCTTTTGTAGCTCTTCGAGAAGTTCAATAACTTCATTCAGCTTATTCATGTGTAATAGATTTAGAGGGGAGGGAAGAAAGCCCCCTCCCCTTGTTTAATAATTAGTCCTTCTTGTCATCCTCTTCAGGCGTGTCGTCTTCTTCATCCTTGAACTGAGGCAGCTCGCCTTCATCAATAAGGTCGTCAACGACTTTCTCTAATTGCCCTCTAAGGAGATAGCAACGTATGGTGATATCACAAGCCTCGGGGTCAAGTTCAAGGACACCATCTTTCATTTCAGGCATTCCAAATTCTTTCCATGCTTCTTCCAGCAAATAAAGATTGTGGCACAAGTAACTCTCAGCCATGAAGCAATTGAATGTGTAAGAGCCACTGGCATTGCCTGTAACACTATCTTTCAACCATAACCTGTCATAAAAGTATTCGATGAGGTTGTCCTTGTCGATAATAGCATTGATGTTGCTAACGCAACCAGGCTCAGTCAGCATGTCAAGGATTGCGGACTTGCTGTCCTCATAGACAGCCTTCTCATAATCATAGGTGTAGACATTGATTTCTTTATTTTCCATCTTAGTTTGTAATTAAATGGTTTGAAATAATTTGATTAATTCAGATGAGGTCTAAGTCCTCATCGTCCTCATTTTTGTCCTTGCCGTCCAAGCCGTCTATCTCTTTGATGAACCAGTTAAGGAACTTCAACAAGAGACAGAGGAACAAGGGCGGCAGGACAAGGAGTGCGAGCAGGTCGAGCGTGAACATGATGCTTACTCTTTAGTGGCAATGTCCACGCACAGGTTGAAGCGCAGCTGCAAGAGGTCATATCTTGAGGAGAGAATTGCTATCTCCGTCATTATGGCTTTCTTGTGAGCAGGGCTTAGTATCTTATCGTTGCTGCTAAGCAGGGAGCGGAGGGTGTCAAGGTCTTTCTCCGTAGAACGCATGCCGTCAATGATTGTGTCGACAAGCTCTGGCGTGATGGAGTCTTTATTTTCCATTACCAAGGAATACTTCTTGCGGTTTATAAACTCCTTGAACATTATGACGTTTCTGGCTGTCAATCATATTGACCATAAACTTCCATTCCTTTGAAGGCTTGAACGCAGGGACATCACACTCGGGGATTATGATAATCTCTCCTGTGCTGATGTCGCGAGCTTTCTTGGCGTTCAACTTCTTGATACCCAGCGTGCCAAAGCCTCGGACTGAAACGGTCATGCCATAAATGCCGATGGCTGATTTAATCCTGTCTCGTAGTTCGGCTATCGCATCTTGGCAAGTGTCATATGGGACTTTCTTTTTTAGAATTTCATACAATGCTTTGCCAAGCATCTCCGTGGTTATTGAACCGTTACTTTGTAGTTTCATTTCTTATTGTATTTAGGGTTAACGTCTTGCCATAGTTTCATCTCGTCGCAGAGTCTCAGCAATTCCATTGGGAGCATGCGCTGTATGTCAGTAATTCTTGACAGCTCACCATTGTCATAACTGTACAGATCCCCTTCACGCATATCTGTTATCTGCTTCAGTTCTGTATGATTATCCTCGTTAAAGGAAGCGAAGAGATAGCCGCCGAAGAAATCATCCTCAACGCCACACGTCTTGGATTCGTAATGATACATGTCACGGAAAGTCTCGTACTCAAAGTCCTTGAAGGCTTTCTGAAACAAATAGAAGTCTCCCTTGGAAAGCTCCCAAGCCGTGCGGAAGTAAGACCTCATGCTTCCCATCCTCGACTCCTCGTCCTCCTTCTTAGCTTTGAGGTACTCGCCGTAAACTCTATCGACAAATTGCTTACGCCTAATGCGTGCCTCGTTTTCTCTTTCTTGCATTTCTAACTCTGTCATTTTAGTGAAGATTATTAATGTGACGGATGTAATTGATTTTGCTTTTGACTTCTTGTGCCATCCATTGAGCGTCAGGATGAGCGTCTTTGGCAGTTCTTAGTTTGAGGAGGTTGCTCCATGCTTTCAGCGAGCCGCACTGCACCATCTCTGTCTTGACACAAAGTGGAAGATAGTCTCGCGCCTCTTGCCGTTTCAGTCCATTGCCTATGGCTGCGTTGTAGAAGCAATCAAAAACGAAAAGTGCCTTTTTAAAGTCCTCCTTCTGATACTCATCCACCCTGCTGAACCATAGCGGCTCGATAAACACGACATCTCCTTCTACCGCTGCGTTAACGTACCTTGTGGAACGCATGAGGGTGGAGAGGGTCGTGTGGGTGCGGAACTCGTCGGCTATGGCTCGGCTGATGGCAGGGTAATGGATTGTCACACGTGGCTCGCAGTCTCCCTCGATGCCATCAGCGGCGACCTTGTCCAGCCATTTGCCTATTTGCCCCAATTGGAAGCCCTTCTCGATGAGAAATCTAAGGTTAGTGACAATTGACCACCCTCCGCCATTTAGAGTCATATCGTAATAACGATAATCACCACGACAAAGATTTTCCAACTCCGTCGCCCCGAGCTTGGTGGCATTGGCACGGAACGTGCCGAACTCCAAAGCCCTGCCGTGGCCCATCTTGATTAGGCGGTTGACAAAGTCCACTGCCTCACCGCCAGTCTTTGGCGTGGAGTTGTAACAGATGGCTGCGCATCGTGCGATGTGTTCGCACATTCCTATGAAGCCTTTCTCTTGTTTCCAGATCTCAGGCTTCGCTGCTTTAATAAGTTTCATTGTGTTATTTTTTTAAGTGAATTAATCGATGTAGTCCATGTCGTCATCGTAGGCGATGTCCGTCATCTCGTATCTGTTGCGCAAGGCTTTTGTAAGCACTACCCTTGCAAGGGCAAAGCATGCCTCCATCCTTGTGAGTTTGCTTGGAACGTTTGAAAACTTTAGCCAATTGTTCACCATGATATGACACGAGATGGTGAGTACGCATTTGGTCTTGTCTTGCAGAGACCATTTGATACCCTCAACTATGAAGCCGTCAAGCGAGCAGACTTTCTTTTCGAGATAGTTGCCATCCTTCTCTGTGCATTCAGCCCCGTCCTTGCGGACAAAGGTGAGTGCGAGTTGCGCATAGTAATTGAGGTCAAGCATCATTGAGCCGTTCCAACCAACAGGAATAGGACTCAGGTATCTATAATTGTCTGTAATCATATCAAAGCATTCTTTCGTCACGTACAACATTGTTAAGCATGGTGGGTATTCCCGAGAGGGGCATGTCGCCCGTATGCTCGTTCACGAGTATCTTGCCATCCTTGTCTCGTCTGATGGACAGGACTTCAACATTAAAGTCAAGGACGGCGGTAAGCCCGATTGGATGGTACATAAGCCATTTCTTTTTGTATTGCCAGCAGTTCCAATCAGGAGCTTGCGCCAGCCACATTCTAACTTTTCTCATTTATAAAGTGGATTAGAAGCGAGGGAGTGTGACTCCCTCGCTAAGGTTATTAAACAAGGTCGAAGATGTCTTTGCGTCGATAGAGACAGTAGTTGAAGGGGTCTATGTAATACTCTCCCGTCGGCATATTGTTTATTATATCTTCATTGGCAAAGTCGTTAGCGGCTTCTATCCAATTGTATGAGTTGCCTTGTGGCAGCTTATGCCTGACGAAAAGGTCTTTGAGATATTCAAGTACACTCTGTCGGCGATGAAGGAGAGTTCTGACGTTGCAGAACAACTCCCACGACAAATCGCTCGAACCAGCTTCCAAATCTCTGAAGCAACCTATCCTCATGTCTTCCTCCGAGGCGTATTCCTTAACTATGGATTTCCAAGAGTCGAGCAAAGCGTTTCTTCCTTGCTCTCCCTTGGGTAGCCTTTCGGCAAAGGGTCTACTGTCGTAAGGTTCAATAACATCACGAAGGAGATGGTTGACATACTCAATCTCAAAAGTAAGCGTACGCTTGGCAACGTCACTTAGCAATTGGCTGTTCTGAAACAGCTTCCATAGACTTACAACGCCCAAGTTTTTGAAGTCTTTAAATGCTCTAAGATTTATATCCATTTCTTTTATCTGTTATATTAGTTACACTGTTGGTTGCGCTCAATCATAGGGAGGATGTTCTTCCCTTTGAGAAAGTCATACAAGAAGCGTCTGCCTTTCTGAGTCCACTTGGTGTTGACGATAATCTTCAAGTGGTTATCATCCTTGCCGACGGCGATGGTTTCCGATTGTACATAGCCTTTGCCTTTGTACCTTGCCGTGAGAATCCATTGCGAATTGTTCTTGTACTGGATGCCGAACTTGTGGAGAAGGAAGTTGAACTTCCATGCGGAGTAGCCATAGTCCTGCGCAATGCTTGTCGTAGTGACGAGAGCCTCGTTCCGAAGAACTGTCTTGCAGTAATCGCTGTCACCTTTCATCTCCTTAATCTCGATGTTCTGTTTCTCGATAACACCATGCTGTTTCTCAGCAAGGGCGTTAGCTTCTTCAAGCTGCTTAGCCTGTTTGGCTGCGAGAAGCAGAGCGTCGGAGAAGGTCTGCGGCACTTCATAGTTGGTGTTTTGTTTTGGCAATGGGTTGGGGAATAGTTCCGACTTGCCTGTCGTCAGTATCTCCTGAATCCTGTCGTTGCACCAGATACAGAACTTAGGGCTTAGCCAGCGTGCGAACTCGACTGCCACATCCTTGTGAAACCAAGTGCCAGCAGAGTTGCCGCCTCTTATAATCCTCTGTAAATCAGCCAAAGTGCATTTTCTCACCTTGGATAATTCATTAAGAAAGTCGCTTGCGATCTGTGTCCTAAGCCAAAACACAGGCTTCTTTTTCTCACCGAAAGACTTTGCCATCTCGGTTGCGTTGAGGAAGAGTTCCCCCTCCTTGTTGTAGAATGTTATCTCGCTTCCCTCGAAAGGGAAAGTCTTGACTGAACTGCTCATGATTTTAAACGTTTAATAAAATCGACGACCATGCGCATGTCGGCTACTGTCTTAGCCTCAAAGAACAATGTGTCTGGTCGATTCTCATTAATGAACTTGATTATTAGTTTTCTTTTCAATGGAAACACGTCATTGCGGAAGCCTTTAATCTCAACGACGACATTGCCTATGATGAAATCAGGAGTGTAGGTTACGCATCTTATAGTCTTACCCATATAGGTTTGCTTATCAAGCACAACCCATGTCTCCTCCTCGTAAGCGAATGGTATCTTCTCCGCATCGAGCATCATGGCGAAGCGCACTTCAAGTTTGCTCCTGTACTGCACGCCTTTATATATCGTCGGTGTGGCGTTCTTTATTTTCTTGTTCTCCATTGTGGTGAATAATTATGCGTTGACTTTGAGGTCGAACTTGTTGACGAAGTCCTCAACCTCTTGCGCCTTGCCAGACATCTGGAGTTTGGCGTAAGCCACTGTGTCTTTGAACTCGTCAAAGCTCATTGACTTCTCCTTGCTCCATTCGGCATTGCGCCTCTTGATGCGCTCAGCCTCCATGCGTTTGTGTATCATGGCACGCTCCTCCATCCTTCCTTCCATGTATTGCTGGAAGCAGTTGCAGAGCATGCCGCCATCTACAACGCCGTAGGCTTTGCCGTAGCGACCTCCCTTGATTCGGGAGAATATGACAGGTGGCTCGGAGACCAGCAGGTTGCCATAGTTCTGCATGAGAACTGACGCAGCCTCCTCCATCTGTGCAGGGGTCATCTTCTTGTCGGTGCTTGAACCGAGGAAGAAAGAGTTCACGTCGACGACATAAGCCATAAGCCAAGCCATGACAGGCTCTCTGCCAAACGTGAGGCTCGCAACGTAGACCGTAGGCACTTTGACTTCCCCTTTTAAATCAAGAGGATATATCATGGCATCCTCCCATTGAGGAAGTAGCCGTGCCACGGCTTTCGGACTGAGCTTGTCAACGAAGTCTGTGTATGTCGCATACTTGGCGAGGCACTTGTTGACGGCTGACTTATACTCAGCTGGGATTGACGAGGCGGCGCATGCGGTCGAGAGTCTCGTCTCGCCAGCTTGCGTCACTACTTGCACTTGTCGTTCTTCGTTCATTGCGCTTACTGATCCAGTTAAAGAAATGCGTGCGCACGTCGTAGATGGAGCTGTGAGTCTTGCCGCTAATGCGGATGTGACGCTCGAACTCATTGATGAGCTTCTCCCTTTCGCAGTCATCTGGCAACATGTCTTTCGTACAACTGTCAGACCTGAGCCACTTGACCTCCGTGTCTATTCTCTTCTTCATTGTGGAGATGACGACAGGCGCAGCCCCGTCATCACCACGACCAATAGACAATGCTCTCATGAAAGCATCCTTGACGATATGCATATCTTTACAGACGAGACCACGCTCTCTGACGTAGCCTCTCCACAATTGCTCATCTGTCATTCCTACTCGATGTCTGCTGTCATGACGTTCTTGATGTCACTCTCCTTAATAGAGATGGGTTCCATCTCGTAGCCCTGCTTCATCAGTTCCGTGGCGTGAACCATGGCACGCTCAGCGGAGATGGACTCGATGAGGATGTGATACTTGACAGGCTTGTCGTCAAAGGAACGCACCGTCACATCAAAGAACTTATTAGGTGAGCTGGGATGCAGGAACACCTCACGGAAGACTGAGAGGTTAAGTCCGTAGACATCCTCTTTGCCTAACGACATCATGTTAGCTGCGGCGATAGCGTCAGTTATATCAGCGGCTTTCTCGACAAGGCTCTTCTCTACTTTGCCTGTCTCGTGATTCTTGTATCGTATCTCAAACATTTGTTTTGTGTATTAAGCGCACAGGAGTTTCCTCCCGTGCGCAGGTTAGACTATCAGTTAGAATGGCAGGTCGTCAACCGACCCTTGAAGATTAGGCTGTGAAGAAACCTCCTGTGCTGGTTGCTCAGCCCATGGGTTGTCATTCCGCGCAGCCTCGGCAGCGGCTTTCATCTGCTCGATGACAGGGTCGACATACTCTTTGGCGTTGCCGAACCAAGTGACGATGTTAGAAAGACCGCCTCGCTCTTGCTGACGACGGAACTCCTTTTCGAGAGAGGCAAAGTCACGCCATCCAGCAACGACCATACCAAAGACGCTCTGGACATTAGCAGGCTTGTCGTTGATTGTCTTACTCTTGACAGTCAGAAGAACCTTGACGACATGGTCTTTGGCAAGACTAAGGAGGTTCTTAATCTCCGAGATGTCGCCCTTCCAATAGTTCTTGAAGTTGTCGAGATGACACTCCGACTTTTCAAGTTCAGCCTTGTCCTTCGGCACAAAGCCTACCGCAGCGTCATAGCGCAGGGCGTTAGGGATGTTAAGCCAAGGACGGAGGAAATCCACAAGGACATCCTGACCGTCGCAGCAAAGCTCGTATGGTGGAATGATGCCAAGGGACTTGCCTGCCGCAGACTTAGGAACAGCTTGGTTCTTGAACTCCTCGTCCGTAACCCATGCGGTATTACCGTAGCGGTCGATGACTTTGTTCTTGCCAGCCTGCGACTTCATCGCCTGACGTTTAAGGAAAGCAGTGTACTTGATGAGAGGGATAGGACTGTTCTCGTCTACTGGCTTAAGCCAGAAGTCAATCCTTGAACACTCGATGTTCTCTCGCATGCTGATGTACTCTGTGTCACGCTGCAACTCACGTCCGAGCAGAGACTCCAGCTCCTGCCTTGACGGATTGATAGCGACGACTTTCATCGAAGCGAAACCAATGAACTTCCTGAAGGACTTCTCGCCCTCGTTTGCACCTACATTAATCATAATCTTCTGTGTTTAAATTTTTTAGTTCTCGTATTCGTTTATCTTGTCAACAACGTATTGAAGGTCGTTCGGAATGAAAATCTCATCGAACATATCGCACGGAGTCTTGGCAGGTATGACCTTGTTGCTCTCCACCGTGCGGTTCGTGTAGAAGCCGTAGTTAGGCTTGCCCTCCCCGTCAAAACGCACAGAGCTATACAACAGCACTGTGACGCAGTGAATAGGGTCGAACTTCTCGTCAAGCATCTTGCCTACTGTTGCGCATTTGTAGGAGTCGATAGCACCATCGTTAATCTTCTCCTCACTGTGCATAATGAGGAAGACGATGATGTCATCCCTCATGGCAGCGGCAGTGACGAGGACTTGCTGAAAGTGCTGGGCAAGGACTGTGAACTTGCCGAAGCCTGACTCGGTAGCCTTGTCAAAGAACTCGTTACGCATGATGTACGTAGCGTCATCAATGACAATAGTGTGACAGGACTCACACTTCTCATTGATATTCTTCAAGTAGCGTACAAGCTGCTCGCCGTCGTGAGCATAGAAGAGGTTCTTCTTCTCCTTGCTGTACAAACTCTTGAAACCCTTGAAGGGCAGGTTCTTTTTGAGAGCCTGAATGATGATTGTCTCATCAGGATTTAGTGTTTTGATAGACGTTGATTTCCCTGTGCCTGATTGACCAAGCACCATAACAACATTTGCCATAAGATTAAATTGATTTGTTAGTAACGAATAGTTTCCCAATACTTGATAACGTCACACCCGAGAGCGCACAGGCAACCCATGGCATCATTGTGTTTGAATGGAATAATATCCCATTTGCGGATACGCCAAAGAGTCGTCCTGCTGATACCGAGGGCGGCGCAAACTTCTTTTACCGTGTACTTTCGAGACGGTGCGAGGCGAGGTCTGTCCTTTGCTATTCTCATAATAACTATTTGTTCGACATTAGGTGAATTGACATCTGCAAACTTATGATACTCAGCCAATAACACAAAACCTTGCAAAGTTTCAGAGTTGTTTAACTCTTAATGAAAGCTAAAGGCTAAGTGTTAAAACAATTATTTCCAAGTCCTTTAAATGCAATTCAACATGCAAATGGTTTTTGAGAACTGCGTGTAACTATATGTGCAACAACTCGTTAGTTGTAGGTGTAGTGTTATTGGAATGATAAACGCAAGGCGAAACGTAAAGCGTGGCGTACTCCCGAGGCTACTCTCCTCCTGCTTGCCGCCATTGGTGGTAGCGTCGGGGCATGGGTGGCGATGCAGCTCTTTCGCCATAAGACGAATCACCCCCAATTTTACATTGGCGTCCCACTCATATTCGTAGTGCAGATCGGTGTGGCTCTTTGGCTGTGGCTCAAATAAAGGTATCTTCGCGTAAGACAACATAACAAGATTTTTTACCATGACACACGGACACGAAGTGCTCGACATGATGCAGGGCAATTCCTATTCTTCTCCCGAAGACCTTATCGAGGCTATAATCAATAAGTTCGGTCCCGACGAGCGTTTCTGTACTTGCAGTGCCGAGAATATGACCGCCGCCGAGCTTGTGCAGTTCCTTACAGAGCGCGGCAAGTTTATGCCAGCTGCCGATGGCGGCAAGTTTACTGCCGACCCGTCCAAGCGTTGCCATCACTAAGCATATCTGTAAAAATGGTACGTCGTTGAGTAAAACGTCTACCAGCCAAGGTGTTATCGCTCCATATCTTTGCGCCACAACAAGACTTTTCAATCATGAGAAAGTTTCTTGCCTTTATGGCGTTAATGATTCTAATCGCAAATAACATCATGGCACAGAAGAAAATAGTTCAGACGGCTGGGCGTGAGCAGCTCGGTTCTTTCGCTCCAGAGTTCGCCCATCTGAATGACGACGTCCTTTTCGGTGAGGTGTGGAGCCGCAATGACCTCCTTAGCCTTCGGGACAGAAGCCTCATAACCGTCACAGCCCTTGTGAGCCAAGGGATTACCGACTCCTCGCTCAAGCACCATTTGCAAAACGCTAAGGCGAATGGCATATCTCGCACCGAAATAGCCGAAACCATTACGCACGTGGCTTTCTATGCCGGTTGGCCAAAGGCGTGGGCTGCTTTTCGTCTCGCCAAAGAGGTGTGGGCGGATGATACCGATTCCGTCTCCGATGCGAAGACCAAGTTCCAACAAGAGATGATTTTCCCCGTTGGAGACGCCAATATCGCCTACGCCAAATACTTCATCGGCAATAGCTATATAGCCCGAGTTTCAACCTCACAAGTGCCTGTCGCCAATGTCACGTTTGAACCGCGTTGCCGAAATAATTGGCACATTCACCACGCTTCGTCGGGTGGGGGACAGATGCTCATAGGGGTCGCTGGTCGCGGTTGGTACCAGGAAGAGGGCAAAGCCCCCGTCGAAATACTCCCTGGCACGGTGATCCACATCCCCGCAAATGTCAAGCATTGGCATGGCGCGCAAGCTGATAGCTGGTTTGCGCATCTCGCCTTCGAAGTTCCTGGCGAAGGCACGTCTAATGAATGGCTTGAACCAGTAACAGATGAGGTTTACGATGCTTTGGCTAAATCGGGTGAGTAGTTTTTACAAGGAACAAGGGGAACTTTGAAAAGAGAACCAATTTGGCGTGACGATGATTGAGAAAGTTGACAATCTGACTGACTCTTTGAAGGATGAACTGATAAGCTTGTGGGAACAATCAGTAAGGACTTCACATCACTTCCTGTCGGAAAATGACATTAACTACTATCGATCACGCATAAGGGAGGTTTATTTCCATGCTGTCGAGTTGTATGTCATTAAGACTCCCCACGTATCAGCGTTTATGGGGTTGAGTGATGATGTGGTGGAGATGTTGTTTGTGCACCCGTCGGAGAAAGGTAAGGGATATGGTTCTGCTTTGCTCAAATTCGCCTTTGAAGAGAAGCACATCCGCAAGATTGACGTGAATGAGCAAAACAAGGAGGCATACCAGTTTTATTTAAAGCGTGGCTATCATGTTGTTGCGAGGGACGAGCTGGACTCTGAAGGCAAGCCATTCCCGATAGTTCATTTGGAGAGGTAACGTAATGTGCTAATTGCTGATTGATAACTATCTATTCCTGCCATTTTCACCATATTGGCAGGAATTTGTTTTTTCGTTACGATGTTTTTTGTAGCTAAATTTGTGTGGTGAAACCAATTCTACAACTTGACTAAGAACCTCATGCTCCGCTCCTTGTCCATGCGATTTGCCATCTTCTCAATGTTGGCGTTTTTCGTTGTCTCTAACGTCTCGTCCCAAATCGTAAAGCGTGATCGTCCAGAAGGCGAACGCCCTAAGGTGGGTCTCGTTCTCAGCGGCGGAGGTGCTAAGGGTCTGGCGCATATAGGCGTCCTCAAAGCAATCGATCGTTCTGGTCTCCATATCGATTACATCGCGGGCACCAGTATGGGTGCCATCGTCGCTGCAATGTACGCCAGTGGCTATAGCGCCGACGAGATTGAGAAAATTAGTCGTGAGACCCAATGGATGGAGCTTATCAACAGTCGCCCACGCCTCTCCGATATCAGTATCGAGGACAAGGACGAGTTCGACAATTACACCGTGTCGCTCCCCATGAAGGGCTTCCGCCCGCAGATCAATACGGGTTTCTTTATGCCCTATCAGGTCATGTTGCGCCTCCAGGAGGTCTTCTTCCCCGTTTTCAATGTCAACGACTTCAGCAATCTCGACATCCCGTTACGTTGCATCGCTACCGACATCGCCACAGGCGAGGCTGTCGTACTTGACAAGGGCGATCTCGCTTTCGCAACCCGAAGCAGCATGGCGATTCCTGGAGTCTTCTCTGCAACAGACTATAACGGCACAAAGCTCGTCGATGGCGGCATTGTCCGAAATTTCCCAGTGCGCGACGTCATCGACATGGGTGCCGACTACGTCATAGGCGTGAACCTCTTTTCTGGTCTCACACCTGCCGACCAGATGAACAACATGCTCGACGTGACGCTCCAAATCACCAACTTCAGAGACGCTGCCGACCTTAAAGAGGAAAAGGCTGCTTGCGACATGCTCATCGAGCCTGATGTCTCTCGATACAATGCCGCAAGTTTCGCAGCCCAAGATACCATTCTCGCCATAGGCGACTCTATCGGTGTAGAGTTCGAGCCTCTCTTCAAGCAACTTGCAGACTCTCTCTTCAACGATTACGGCGTACCATATCCCCCTGCAAGGCGTATGAAGCCCTACAATTCGCAAGTCCGCATCGTCTCTTTTGAGTTCGATGGGCTGGAGAAGACCAATAAGAAGCTCCTTATCCATGCGCTCGACCTTCATGCGGGTCACCAGTACACACCGTCCGATTTCACCGAGGCCATCCGACGCGCCATGTCTACGGGCTACTACAACAACCTCAATTACGAGCTTGTCCCTTATGGCGATGATGAGGGCAATAGCGTGATTTTCAAGTGCCACGTTGTCGAGAACCCAATGTCTTTCCTTAAGGTCGCACTCTCATACAATACCTTTACAAACGCCTCTGTCATTGTCGATTACCAACGCCGCAGCCTCCTTGGCCGCCTCTCGACGACGGATTTCAAGGTCGCTGTCTCCAAAGATTTCCGTTTCCGCTTCCGAAACCATACGCTCTTTGGTGTCAAGGACAATTACTACATATATTTTGAGTTCGATCATGCGCGCTTCGAGGTCCCAACCTACGACGACCACTCCATATCGAGCAACATTTATGACTACAACCATAATGATGTTTCGATGCTCATCGGCCATGCGCGCTCTGCCACCAACGACATAGCTTTCAAGTTCGGATGGGAGCATTTCCACGTGACCCCCAATGTCGGCACGGCAGAAGACCGAATCGATGGTCACATCCACAACCTATACGCTGGCATCTTTAGGCGATACAACACACTCGACCGCAAGTTCCTCAGCCAACGAGGGGCTGTCCACAAGGCAGGCATTACCATTGGCGGACTCCCTCAGTATAATCTGAAAAAGGGGCATTCTCTTGACAGTCTGAAGAACCAAGGGCTTAACGACTTCAAGTTCTTCCTCCGTTTCAATGCGCGTTTCGAGTTCAATCAAATGCTCAACGAGCGTTTCACTCTCCGTGAGGTGCTAAGCGGTGCTGCTTCTTATGGTGACCGAGTCTTCGTCCACCAGACGGCTCTCGGCGGACCAGGACGCCACCTCCCTGCCCATCAAGAGTTCTATGGTCTCACGACAGCGCACCACTACGAGTCGACTTTCGCCTCCGTACGTCTCACTGCCCAGTGCAACCTCTTTGCCGATCTCTATCTCCTCGCTCATCTCAATTCTGCCGTGACGTTCAAAAGCCTCGACCGTTATATCAATGATCTCGAGCATTTCAAGCCCCAAGAGTGGCTCCACGGCGGCGGCGTGTCACTTGCCTACAACCTTTTCGACGCTCTGCCTATGGACTTTACGCTCATGTATTCTCCTGACGACAAGTTCAATGTCCACGTCAATATTGGTTACGTCTTCTAAGCAATTCTTTACCGCCTCATAAACAAAAGAGACGTGCTGCGTTAACAAATAGTGACTATTGGTGCCGCAGCTTTGCAATATCTTTGCAATTGCCGCAGGTGTTGTGGGTTAATTTTATCCTAAAACGCTTGGCTGGGCATTCTCAAAATATTTTATGCGAAGGTTTTTAAGCACTCTAATGTCTCTTGGCGTCGCGACTTTTGCGATGCCATCCATGGCGCAAATATCCATTGCGCCTTCCAACCCAAATCTCAACTATGTTGGACGTATCGTAAGGTCCAACCCCGAAAGCTACAAGTTCTCCTATCCGGGCACTCTCGTCTCCGCCGCTTTTGACGCAACAGGCGTAAAGCTGCATTGCAAGCCGGGCAGTGGCTATTTCATGGTGCAAATAGACAACGCTGAGCCCTTCAAGGTCGCCTTCCGTGGCGAGCGAGACTCTCTTGTCCAAGTGGCTACCGCACTTCCTCGCGGTCGACATACCCTCAAGGCAATGTATTGTATTGAAGGTTATGAGTATCTCCCTGAGTTCCGAGGTCTCGTCCTCGATGGCGATGGTCAACTCCTTCAGCCCGACGCCCTCCCTTCTCGCAAGATAGAGTTCGTCGGCAATAGCATAACTTGTGGCTATGGAAGCGAGAGCACAGATCCCAATGAGCATTTCAGCTTTGAAACTGAAAATCACTACATTGGCTACGCCCAAGTTGCCGCCCGCGCCCTCAATGCCCAGGCTCAGATTGTCGCTCGCAGCGGCATTGGCATTTATCGCAACTACAATGGCCCTAAGAATGGCAACCCTAAAGACAATATGCCTGCCCAGTACGGCTACACGCTCTACAATGACAAGAGCGAGGTCTGGGATTTCTCTCGTTACGTGCCCGACGTCGTCTGCATAAATCTTGGCACCAATGACCTCTCGACAGCAGGTTTCGACGTCAAGTTGCTCAAAGAGGGCTATAAGAATTTCCTTGCAACTGTCCGCAAGAATAACCCTAACGCCAAGATCGTATTCCTCTGTGGCTCAATGCTCGGCGGCAAGGAGCTCGAGATTGCTAAAAAGACGCTCAATGATGTCGTCGACGAGGCCAATAAGAATGGCGACAAGGAGGTCTACCGTTTCGACTTTACTCCACAGGATGGGGCTCTCAAGTATGGTGCAGATTGGCACCCAAGCCGTTGGCAGCACGAGAAGATGGGTGCCGAGCTGACCGCCTTCCTCCGCAATCTCATGGGGTGGTTCTAACCACCAGACACGCAAAATACTAACCATAATATCATTATATGAAAAGCACCATAGCCCTACTTGCGCTGATGACGGCAATCCCCGCAGCAGCCCAAGTGCAGCAATTTGGTCAAGTGCCAAATCTGCAAAGCCAGGCCATAGATGTGAGTGCCGACTTCGCCGACCTCTCCAACACCTATTTCCTTGCCGACAGTCTCTCCAATTTCAATGTAGCCGATGCTACGGGTACCGTTAATTGGAAACGCTACCGCCTCTCGCCTCGCCAAGCCTTCAACCTAAACGGCACATGGCCCGTGGCTCTTAAAATGCTCGATTTCCCCGATGCGGCATACGATAATGACCCGAATCTCAAATTCCAAGTCCGATTCGTAAGCCCTCGCACCATTCGCGTCACTATGCTGACGACCCCAGTCGAGATGGCTGAGGATGATGCCAACGATCCCATGTTCGTCGCCGCTCCCAAGTGCGATGACAAGTCGTGGACATCTGCCGAGTCCGCAAAAGGCGTCACCTATTCAAGCCCCTACGGTCAGATAGAAATCCAACGCTACCCATGGCGTATCGTCATCAAGGACGCTAAGGGCAAGATTCTTACGCAGACGCGCCACATTGCCGACAATGACTCTTCTCAGGTCAAGCTGCTTCCGTTCAACTTCATTAAGCGAGGTCAAGACAACTCCCGCTCCATCAACCCAGTTTTCACAATTACCAATGGTGAGAAGATCTTCGGCTGTGGCGAGAGTTTCACGAAGCTCGACAAGGTTGGTCAAAAGGTGCACCTCACCGTTACCGACCCGCAAGGCCCCGAGACCGACCAGATGTACAAGCCCGTACCGTTCTTCATGAGCAACAAGGGCTATGGCATGTTCCTCCACACCAGTGCGCCTGCGACTCTCGATTTCGGAGCCACCTATGTAGGTGCCGACCGCATCTTTATGGCCGATGAGAAGATGGATTTCTTCATCTTCCTCGGCACGCCAAAGGATATTCTCGATGAGTATACCAACATCACGGGCAAAAGCCCCATGCTCCCCTTGTGGAGCTTCGGTACGTGGATGAGTCGCATCTCATATTTCACCCAAGAAGAGGGTCTCGATGTCGCTAAGAAGCTGCGTGAGAATAAGATACCTGCCGATGTCATCCATTTCGACACTGGTTGGTTCGGCGTCGATTGGCAGTGCGACTATGAGTTCTCCAAGGAGCGTTTCGCCGATCCTGTTGCCATGCTCAAGTCTCTAAAGGAGCAGAATTTCCATACCTGCCTGTGGCAGCTCCCGTACTTCACCCCAAAGAACCGACTCTTCCAAGAGATTATCGACAAGGGGCTTAATGTCCGCAATGCAAATGGCGGCATGCCTTACGAGGATGCTGTTCTCGACTTCTCCAATCCCGAGGCCGTCAAGTGGTACCAAGGTCATATTGCCCACCTTCTCAATGAGGGTGTCAGCACCATCAAATGCGATTTTGGCGAGGCTGCCCCGCTCGGTGGTCTCTACCATAGTGGTCGCACGGGTCTCTATGAGCATAATCTCTACCCGCTTCGCTACAATAAGGCTCTTTGGGAGGTTGTCAAGCGTGAGAATGGCGAAGGCATCATCTGGGCTCGTTCCGCATGGGCTGGCTCCCAACGCTACGCCCTCCATTGGGGTGGCGATGCCGCAAGCACGAATACCGGCATGATGGGTGACCTCCGCGGCGGCCTCTCTTTCGGTCTGTCCGGCTTCTCGTTCTGGAGCCATGACATCGGTGGTTTTGTAACAGCCTCACCCGAGGATCTCTATCGTCGTTGGCTCCCGTTCGGCTTCCTGTCGTCCCACAGCCGCGCCCATGGTGCTCCCCCAACCGAGCCCTGGCTCATCAGCAAGGATTTCACCGACGCTTTCCGCCAAGCAGCTGAGCTCAAGTATCGTCTCATGCCTTATGTCTATGCGCAAGCCAAGGATTGCTCCAATCGCGGTCTCCCAATGGTTCGTGCTTTGTTCATCGAGTTCCCCGACGATCCTGGTGCATGGAACATCGAGGACGAATACATGTTTGGCTCTCAAATCCTTGTAGCACCCCTTCTCGAAAGTGGCTCCGAGCGTGTATGCTACCTCCCCACAGGCAAATGGATTGACTATCAGACAGGCAAGGTCTACGATGGTGGCTATCAGACAATCAAGGTTGGCAAGATTCCTTGCGTCATACTTGTCCGAGATGGCAGTCTTATCCCCCATGTCCCGGTTGCGCAATCCACAAGCGAGATCAAATGGGATAAAATGGAGCTGAAGGCATATAAGGCTTCGGTCAAGAAATGCCGTGGCCTCGTCTTCAAACCTGGCGATTCTGACGTAAAAGAGGTTGTCAAGTAGTTCTTGATTTCTCATAAGTAAAAGCCCCTTTCGGTATTCTACCGAAAGGGGCTTTCGTTTATTACGTGCTTCTATCTTGTGCATTCCATACAAACAACAAACGCCCGCCGCACACTCGTGCGACGGGCGTATTTGCGTTTAGACCGAAAGGTTAATCTACCTCGGGCAACTGGATGCCTATCTCGTCTTTCGTGGTGTCGAGGACGAATGTGCTCTGGATGTCGCCAATGCTGTCTATCTTGCCAAGTACGTTAAGTACAAAGTGCTGATAGTCTTTCATGTCCGATGCATGAATCTTCAAGAGATAGTCAAACTCGCCAGATATGTTATAGCACTCTGTGACCTGTGGTAATGAGTTTACCGCAGTCACGAAGTCATTGGCTATCTGATGGTTGATGTGCTTCAGCTTGACGTTGCAGAAGACCACAAAACCATAATTGATCTTCTCCATGTCCAGCACGGCTACATACTTCTTGATGACGCCATCTTTCTCCAACCTACGGACACGCTCAAATACTGGGGTCGTCGATAGGTTTACTTGTTGTGCCAATTCCTTGGTAGTCAAGTGACTATTGCGCTGGAGAGCTCCAAGGATCAGGTAGTCTGTCTTGTCCAATTTGCTTGCCATGGTCAAAATGGTTTTATGGTGTTGTGCTTATTTCTTAGGACGACGCTTGATTGGCTTGCCGTATTTCTGCTTCATGAGAGTGCGGTGGGAGATCCTGTGGTTGGTCTTCTGGTTCTTCTCGCTGCGCTCATGGAACGCCATACCGGGCGTCGCGTCAATCTCCGTGAGGCTGTTGCGCATCCTGATTTGTGGCATCTCAGCCTCGATGAGTATATCGGAAATCTCCACCTCCTCGGGCATAGGCTCACGCTCGACGCTCGTCTTCATGAGTCCCTCGATATTTGCAAGTGCGGCTTCCTCCATCGGTGTGCAGAATGAGAGTGCGCGTCCCTCCTCCACGACAATCGAAGTGTCGTTTTCATCTTCTGGATGCGCCAGACGCACGCGACCCGTACGTCCTATGCGGTGGATGTACTGCTCAGGCTCGAAAGGCAAGTCGAAGCATATAACGTGGCTCACTCCCTCAATGTCAATACCGCGGGCTATGAGGTCCGTTGCTATAAGAACGTCAGTCTCGCCGTTGCGGAAGCTACGTAACGTTCCAAATCGTTGGCTTTGCGTACGACGTGAGTGGAGATAGTCTATCGATATGTGCTCACCGCCATCCGCCTCTGCCTCGGCAAGTTGTTCCGCCAAACGCTCATAGACCTCGTCAGCCATGGCTATGGTGCTGACAAACACCATCGTACGCTTCATGTCTTCACGTGTCGTGAGGAGGTGGGCAAGGAGGTTGACCTTCGTATTGAAGTTCGGAACCTCCATAACTGTCTGGTGGATATTCTCAAGTGGCGTACCCATAGGTGCTGCCTCAATCTTGAGGGGCCCGTTGAAGAATGTGTCGGCGAGTGTCTCAATCTCGTCGGTCATTGTGGCGGAGAACATGAGGTTCTGACGCTTCTTAGGAAGAAGGTCGAGGACGCGACCTATCTGCGTACGGAATCCCTGCTCGAGCATCTCGTCGACCTCGTCGAGGATGAGACGCCTGACGCCACCAAAGCGCAGCAAGCCGTGCAATGCGATGTCAAGTATTCGACCTGGCGTGCCAACCACAACATCAGCACCCTCACGGATACGTGCTGCCTGCGGCTGTATGCCTGCGCCGCCAAAGACACCGACAACCATGATGCCAGAGTCTTTAGCCAATTTCTTGACCTCTTCCTCCACCTGGAGTACAAGCTCGCGCGTAGGCACCAATATTATAATCTGCGGCTCATGCTTGGGGGTGAACTTCCACAGGTTGAGCGATGGAAGCAAGTAGGCAATGGTTTTGCCTGTGCCAGTCTGGGCTATGCCCATAATGTCGCGTCCCGACATCACTGCTGGGAACGCTCTCTCTTGGATGAGCGTGAGGTCTTTAAGACCAAGCTCTCGCAAGTTTGTTTTGAAATATTTCTTTATGTTCAGTTCGTCGAAGGTCATCGCTTGGGCGAATTTTCTATTTTACGCCGCAAAGAAAGAAAAAATTAGCCAATGTAACAAGGTCGCTCACCCTATTTATTGACTTTCAATCTAATAACAATTCGCCTCTATGCGCTGTTATGACGCCATTCGTCATGTCGGTGGCTTTTGTCCTATTGGCACAAATATTATAATTAAAGGTACAATATGGCAATATAACAGACTGAAAGTTTGCTGTTTAGCAGAATAAATCGTATCTTTATGTAATCGCAAACGTAAAACCTCAACATAAAAAGTTTCTCACCACTGACAGCAACTCTCCAGTTTTACCAACAGAAGAAAAAACAACCAACTGAATGAAAAGAGCAACACCTATCCTAATATTACTCATGGCGACCGCAATGTCCTCAACGTTAAGTGGTTGTCTTGATGGTTTCGAGACCGACAAGATCGACTCGAAGGTGGAACTTTCGCCCAGCATTTTGGTCCCAATGTCAACCTCCAATTTGTCAATCGAGTACCTTTTCGACGAAAAAGATAATGCGGTCGAGTATTATGTCGCTGACGATGAGGACGGAACAAACCGTATAAAACTATACTCCGAACGTGAGAAGTCAATAGCCATGTCGCTGTTCGACCTTATGGGTCTCGGGGCGAGCCAGTCTTTCAACCTCGGCACGCTCGACCTTTCTGATGTCGACTTCGAGGCTCTGAAATTGACGGGGCAGACGAAAGTATCACGCACTTTCACAGTCGAGCTGCCTTTGGGTAGCACCGACGCCATGACAATTTATTCTCTCTCCTGCCGTCTGAAGATATCCTCTTCGTGGAGCGGATTCTCTCGCCTAATGTCGATGGGCATCGGCTCAAAGGACGTTCAGCTCATGACTGATGTTGTAAACGACGGGGCTAAAGAGGTAGAGGGCGACATGACGTTCGTCCCATCTGCTGGCAAATTGGCTGTGTACGTCGTGTGCGAGGGCGACATCGAGGGCGATGGCGAATGGGGTAGCATCGACATTAATATCTCGCTCTCAGAGACTGACAACGTAGTTTGCAGCACAAGTCAAATTTCTGCAAATGTTGGCCCGTCAACCGAAGCCACTAACATGGGCTCGTTCAAGAACCTCAGCAAGGCAATGTATTTCCAAAATCCGAGGCTCTGGATGACGTGTGATAATTCTACACCTTTCGACATTACGATAGCACCACAAATTATCTCAGCCTCGGCAGATGACGATGAGGAAGACAATAGCATGACTTTGGTTCCTTCTCCACTAAGCGTATCGCATAGGATGAGTGGCGAAGAGGAACTGAACCGTAGCAACTCAACGATAGCCGAAATGCTACACCCCGTGCCAGATTACCTGCACTATACAAGCGCGATAACTTTGTCCATGCCGACTAATGCGGAGAAGGTGAGGGTCATGCGTTCCGATTCTATTTTCCTCGGTTTCCGATATGATATCCCGTTCGACTTCTTAATGGACGGCGAGCTGTCCGACGACAAAATCAGCATTTCTGACGTTCCTGAAAACAGTAGCATTAAAGAGGCGAAACTTATCATCACGAGTGACAACAGCATGCCTTTCGAGTTCTCTATAACGGCGACTTTTATTGAGCGAGGAACAGGCAACTATCTGTCAACCATCACTATACCCACTATGATAGAAATGCCTCAACTTTCTGAGTGGGGAACTTCGATAGGCGAGCTGACCCATAAGGTGACGACTGTCACCCTATCCGAAAAGAACATTGAGGATATGCAAAATTCCAAGGCGATATTGTTTGTCACTGAAGCTTCTTCTAATGGGCTGTATGTCGCGCCCAAATTGGAGGACAAGGCGAATATCGATATTGCGCTTGCTGTGAAATTTGAATTCTCTAATAAGTAACCAGAGCCTAATGCATCAGATTATGAAGACAATGAAAATCAGCATAATGGCTCTTGGTTTGTTCACCTCGACCATAGTTTCGTATGCGCAAGAGAATATAACACCCATGATGCGTACCTTGCCGCAACGTATTGAGCTTAATGCGGCTATGACGCCAACCCATGCGGATAAGTTTCTGCAACTGCCTATCATCGCTGGGCAAAACGTAAGTGTGGAGAACACTGGTTTTGCGTGGGGCGACCTCTACACGTGGGGTGCGGATGATTCGATGCATTTAGACCTCGGCAATTTGCACGACAATATGCGTCGCATAAACCTCACAAGTGTTGGTCTGGACATCCCATTTTTCGGTTTCGGTACGAAGATCCGTGACAACCACTTTATTTCGATAGTCATATCGAATAAGACTCGTGGTGACGTCATTTTTCATCGCTCACTGACGAACTTGAGGTACGGCAACTGGGATTACGACAACGATAAGCCTGTAGACCAAGATATTAGCGACATCTTTATCCGTCTCATGAACTATATGGAGATGGCTCTCGGGTACAGCAACGATAAGTTGGTCGACGGACGCCTCAAGTTTGGTGGTCGTATAAAATTATTGGCAGGTGTGGCGGCCGTCCAGAGTGACGACCTCAAAGTGAACTTCAAAACCGAGCGTGAGGACGACAGGTATCGTGTCGAGATGCATTCCAGCGGTTCCATCAAGACGTCCATTCCATTCACTGTCAAGTTGGATAGCGCAGGCTATGTCGATAAACTCGACTTCTCCGACACTGAGCTGGGAGATTTCAGCCCATTCCGCAACAGAGGTTTGTCCTTTGACGCTGGTGCCACGTTCAAACTCAACGACATGTGGAATTTCGGATTGTCGTTTGTCGATCTTGGCTTCATAAAATGGCATAATGAGTGCCACCAGTTCTCCACAGCCTCTGGTACTGTGATGCGTGGTGTGGACTCTAACGAGAACATAAAGGACGGGATAACGGGCTCGCATGAGGCGCAAGAGAACTATTGGGACGCACTCAAAGATTCGCTGTTGCGTTTTACTGACGTCACCTACAAAAAGATAAACTATAAGACCAGGATGACGCCTCGCATGATCGCCACGGCAGAATTCAACCTCCCGCATCTTGACTGGTTGAGCTTCGGTAGCGTCGTCAGCACAAAGTTCGTTAATGGACGAGCATATACGCGAGGCAGCGTCTCGACCCATCTGCACAAGAAGTGGTTTAGCCTCATAGGATCCTTGGCTATCAACCCGGGCGCGCATGTAACTCCAGGTCTCGGCCTTACGCTCCAAAGCAAAGTGTTCCAGTTCTTTATCATGGCAGACCGCTTCCCTCATAACCTTGAAAGTTCTTCAGGTGCTGCCGTGTCGTGGGGCATAAACTTCTTCCCTGGCAACAGAAAGAAACGACAAGCGGAAGCTACGTCTGTTGAGTCGGTCGCTGAGTAAGTGGTAACGACATCTGTTCATCGGCACTTTATAACACACAAAATCCCGCCAAGAGAAATCTTGGCGGGACGAGTGAGTCAATGTCGTGGTAGTAAGGTGTGAGACGTTAATATGCAGTTGTGCGTTGTCGACCCATGCTCTGTGAGGTGTGCAGTGGGCTTACTGCAATTATACATCTTGTAGCGGACAAACAACCCCGGCCGCTTTCGGGGTGGGCATTCGCCCTCACTCTTTTATGCTTTCTTACTCGATAAGGTCCGCTTGCCAATTGAGAGCCTGTATCTTGTTGTCGAGGGTGCGCAATTCTTTTGATGTATCGTCAATCATCTTCTTTATGTCTGCGGCACTGATAGCTGCGATAATCTTGATTTCAGATCTGCTTGCTCTTGATATTCTGTTGCCAAGCGTAAGTCTTATGTTTTGGTATGTCTCAACTTGCAGCTTCAGAGCGTCACGCATGGCGAGTAGTTCTGTCATAGTCTTACCGTCGTCCGCCTTTATTGCGCTGTTGGTCAAGTTAATACGGGTCATCAACCAACGGAGCCTCTCCGCTGCTTCTGTATGCTCTTTCAGCAGTTCCTTGATATCCAGGTCTGGCGTGTCCCCCTCTTGATACAGGACGTTGTCACTTATTATGCTTGAAAGTTGTTCGAGTTTCGAATTGAGGGCGGTGCGCTCTTGAAGGGCTTCTGCAAGTTTCATGGTCATGGCAATTTATTTGCTCCTACGCAAGATTATGTGATATGTTACAAAGGCTGTACGCTCTATTTTAGACTATTTTTGTCATCCATTTAAGTTGATAAAAACCATCACTCTCGTCACATGATAATTATCTGCAAGCATACCAACCAATTGTGCAACAGGTTGTTCACCTATTTGCCAATTCTATCCTATGCCCTGGAGGCTAATGAGCCCGTATGCTTTTTGTTCCAATATACCAAGTACGATAGTTACTTCCCCAATATAAAGAAGGCTGGCTTCAAGTCCTATCTGCAATCTAAAACCTTAAAGCCAAGTGTTTTAGCCACTGTGTTTTATTCGCTGATAAGGGGTTTGGACAAGATAGTGCATTTGGTTCTAAAGTCTGGCGAGTCAATGCCTTTGCGCATGCCTCTCGGAATATTGTTTGGACCTAAATGGAGGGAGATAAGGTATGACAAAGGTTATGTGGAGAAGCATCGTGATGAGCTTGTAAAGTTGTTTGCTCCACCTGCAGAAGTGGAGGAAGTCGTCAGAAAGGATGTGGCAGGAAAAGACGATGTTGTGACGGTCGGCGTCCATATACGTCGAGGTGACTACGCTTCCTATCGACCCGAGTTGATGTTTGGGATGGATGTTTTCAAAAGATATATGGAGAGGATGGCGAGCTTGCTTAGCCAAGAGGGTAGGGCGGTGCGGTTCCTTATATGTTCCGATGAGAATATCGACTTGGCTGAATTTAATGGGCTTAATACCTTTAAAATGAGCAAGGGTGGCGTGCTGTATGACCTCTACGGGTTGTCCGCATGTCAATACATAATGGGAGTCCCCAGCACGTTCTCCTCTTGGGCGTCTTTCTATGGACGTGTGCCCATGCGGTATCTGATGAGTGACAATGAAGATATTCAATTGTCTGACTTCAAGGTCTGTCAAGGTCTGCAAAAGGGAGTGTAAGTGCCTAACCCTAAGGGCATAATGAGGAGAGCGTGAGGAGGCTCTCTTTCCAATATATCGATTTGCTACACCTTTTTAATTCTCGTGTCGTGTGGCTGTCACGAGGTTGTAACACTGGTGGTTCATCTTTGCGTCGACTAAAAGAGTTGACAATAGATGAAGCAAATCAAACAAAACGCCTGCCGACTGATTTCGACAACGCTCTCACTGCTGAGCTGCGTGACGGTTCTCGCAGGTGGCCCTCTGAAAGGCAGGGTTATTGACAAGTCCACTGGCGAGCCTCTTTTCGGCGTCACCATCCAAGTCGAAGGCACTACCAATGGCACCATTTCCGACTTCGACGGCAATTTTGAAATCAAGTCGACCCCCGACGCAAACTACAACGTAGTAGTCAAATACGTCGGCTTCCAAACCCAGACTATAGCATGCGCTCCATCGCAACAGGCTCTCGACGTGAAGATGGAGAACGAGGACGTCACGGTTGAGACGGTAACTGTCGTTGCCCAGGCAAGGCAGAATACCGAGAACGCCATGCTCAAGTCCATGAAGAGCAGTCTCTCGGTCGAGAGTGGCATCTCTGCGCAGCAAATCTCAAAGTCGCAAGATAGCAATGCGTCCGAAGTCGTTAGGCGCATTCCGGGTATATCCATCATCGATGATAAGTTCGTGATGGTGCGTGGCCTCTCGCAGCGTTACAACAATGTGTGGGTCAATGGAGGTTCCGTTCCAAGCTCCGAAGCCGACTCGCGAGCTTTCTCGTTCGACATCATCCCCGCCTCACAACTCGACAACATGGTGATTGTCAAGTCGCCATCGCCAGAGTACCCAGCGGATTTTACGGGTGGTTTCATAATTATCCGTACAAAGGATGTCCCTCTCTCCAACTCCATAAGCTTCGGTGTCAGTGGCAATTTCAATACGCAGACCCATGGTCATACGTTTCTCGAAGCTAAGAAGAGCCCCACTGATTGGCTGGGCTTCGACAGCGGAATGAGGATGTTTAATGGGGGCATCAAGTCTACGCTCAACAGCATTGCAGGCGATGGTGTCGACCTCCAAGGCAATGGGTTCAACAATGATTGGACCATAAGGTCATCTACGCCGATAGCCGATTTCTCCGCCAACTTCTCCATAAACCGCGTTTGGGAGTTTGGCTCTCGCAAGCTAACGCTCCTCGGAGCTGCCAACTATGCAAATTCACATCGCCGCTTTGCCGACATGAAGAACTGCCTCTTCGGCGTCTATGATACAAGCAACGACCGTAGCAACTACCTGCACGAGGACGTCGACCAGCAGTACAACCATAATGTCCGTCTCGGTGCGATGCTCAACATGGCTTTCATTGGCGAGGCAGGACGCAACCGCATTGAGCTGAAGAATATCTTCAACCAATTAGGCAAGAGCCGTTACACAAGTCGTGAGGGTATAAATGCCCAAGGTGACAACATCCGCAGTGCCGAGACGCTCTACCAAAGTCGCATGACCTACAATGGTCAGTTGACGGGTAAGCATAAACTTGAAGACGGCTCGATGGATTGGGGGCTCGGCTGGGCGTTCTCAAATCGCAACATGCCAGACCGCAAGAGATACCATCTGAACGACAAGATGGAGCCTGGAGTCATAGCTCTCTCGGCAAGTAATGATATAAGTCGTGAGTTCACTCGCCTCGATGAGAATGTGCAGTCCGCCAATTTCAATTACGAACATACTTTTGATTTTAACGATTGGCATCCTCTCTTGAGGGCTGGTGCTTTCGCCGAGCTTCGTGCTCGCGACTACTTCACTCGCAACTTCCTGTACAATTGGAACTACGCTCACAACACGTTGCCTGAAGGGTTCCGACATTTTGACATCGCTACGGAACTTATGACCGACGAGAACTATGGGGCGGACAAGCTCTACCTTCTCGAAGAGGTCAAGTGGCGCAATAATTACGAGGGAAAAAATAAACTCGGAGCTGCATATGTTGCGCTAAATCTACCTTTCGGACCCGTGGGCGTCTATGCAGGTCTGCGTTTCGAGGCTAACAAGATGACGCTCACAAGCCATACTCGTGATTACGAGGCAAGTCCAAAGGACAAGGACTATAACAATCGCGACCTTTTCCCCTCCGTCAATATCTCATACAACATTAATGAGAAGAATATCATACGATTAGCATATGGCAAGTCGGTCAATAGGGCTGAGTTCCGTGAAGTCTCGCCTTCCGTATTCTACGATTTCGACCTTGCTGCTGACGTGATGGGCAACACCGACCTCACCTCCTGTTACGTGCAGAATGTCGACTTGCGCTATGAATGGTATCCCTCTGCAAGCGAGCTTATCAGCTTGGCCTTCTTCTACAAGCATTTCAATGACCCTATCGAGTGGACATACACCGTCCAGGGTGGAACCGACCTTACCTATAGCTACAAGAATGCAAAGGCAGCGCGCAACTATGGTATCGAGTTGGAAGTGCGTAAGAACCTCGATTTCATAGGGGTAGAAAACCTAAGTCTCTCAGCTAATGCAAGTTTAATTGAGAGCAAGGTGGAGTTTGAGGCAGGAAGCAGAGAAAAAGACCGTCCTATGCAAGGTCAGTCGCCTTACTTGGTCAATGTCGGACTTTTCTACACGTCCACTTCTCAGAAACTTAACTTGGGCGCACTCTACAACAGAATAGGCAAACGCATCATTGGTGTCGGACGAAGTGTCGGCACGACTGGTGGCGACGATGCGGCAAACATTCCTCATAGCTACGAGATGCCGCGCAACGTGATAGACCTCTCCGCCAGATATAAGTTCACCGACAAGATTGAGCTAAATGTTGCAGTGCGAGACTTACTCGGGGCACGCGTGAACTTTGAGCAACAGACTGACGCCCTCCATTCCGACGGCTCGACAAGTCAAGTGGATGAGGTTACGAAGAGCTACCGTCCAGGTACCAATATCTCGCTCGGTCTCAATTTCAAATTCTAATCTAAAGAAAACCAACACATACCTAAGAACATGAAAAAGAACAATCTTCTCGTTTGGTCCCTCATGGCCAGCATGATCGCAGCTCCTGCCTTCGTGGCTTGTAGCGACGATGACAACGACGAGCCTTCAACTCCAGAGTACAACTGGAGCGAGGATGGCGGTCTCAAGGCTTGCGACAACCTCCTCTTCGATGGCAACGTCATCGGCAATGGCGATCAAGGTTTCGTCTTCAAGGGCACACAGACTCTCGCCAAGGGCACATACACCCTCAAGGGCTGGGTCTATATCGCTGACGGTGCGACCCTCACCATCGAGCCTGGCACAATCATCAAGGGTGACAAGCAGACCAAGGCTGCTATCATTGTCGAGCGTGGCGGCAAGCTCTATGCTCAGGGTACGGTAAGCGAGCCTATCATCTTCACTTCAGCCTCTGAGGCAGGTAGCCGTAAGCCAGGTGACTGGGGTGGCGTCATCCTCTGCGGCAAGGCGCGTAACAATCAGGTAGAGATGCAGATTGAGGGCGGTCCTCGCACCAAGCACGGCGGCGAGGATGATGCGGACAATAGCGGCATCATCAGCTATGTGCGTATCGAGTTCGCAGGCTATCCTTTCGCAGCCGATAAGGAGATCAATGGTCTTACCCTCGGCTCCGTCGGTAGCGGCACGCAGATTGACCACGTTCAGGTTTCCTACTGCAACGATGACAGCTTCGAATGGTTCGGTGGCACGGTCAATTGTAACCACCTCATCGCTTTCCGTGGTTGGGACGACGAGTTCGATACCGACAATGGTTTCAGCGGCAAGGTGCAGTACTGCCTCAGTGTCCGCGACCCTCGCCTTGCAGACACCAGCCGTTCTAATGGTTTCGAGAGCGACAACTGCGCAGATGGCGCAACTGTCGAGCCTTATACCACAGCTACTTTCTCTAACGTCACGTTTGTTGGCCCTATAGGTCAAGATGCCAACTTTAAGAATGACGATTCTTACATCAATGGTGGCGATGTCTATCCCAACAACGGCTCCTCTCTTGGCAAGTTCCAGGCTGCCATGCACATTCGTCGCTCCAGCCGCCTCTCTTGCTTCAACTCTGTAGCCATCGGCTGGCCTATCGGTCTTATCCTCGATAGCGAGAAGGGCAACACTCAGACCATGGCAACCGAGGGCAACCTTAAACTCCAGAACCTCTGGTTCGCAGACATGGAGTTGCTTGGTGCCGACTGCAACAAGGCTACCATGGACGCACTCTACGATTACACCACCAAGACCTATGATGAGACAAAGAACTCTTTCTCTCATGACTTCTTCCTCGCTCAGAAGGGCAACAAGCAGTGCACGACTGCCGACCTCGGTCTTACCATGCCAATCAGCAATGTCGGCGTAGCATATATGCCTGCCGCAGGTAGCGCACTCCTCTCCGCTGCCGATTTCTCTGATGCGCTCCTCTCCTCTGGCTTCGACAAGGTTGACTACATCGGCGCATTTGCCGCAGGTGACAACTGGCTTGATGGTTGGACAGAGTTCGACCCACAGAACGCTCAATACTAAGCTGAGTTAGCTACATAAACCAGAAGCCCTGCCGTAGACGATTCTATGGCAGGGCTTTTGGGCTATGTAAATAACAGATACTCTGCTATATAAAGATGTATTTCAGAATGAAGAATACAGCCAAGATGCAGATTGTTGAGTTGAGCTTCTTCCAATTCATGCAGATGAGATTTATTGCGACATAAGATATTACGCCGCACAAGATGCCATCAGAAATGCTGTATGTCAGTGGCATCATAATGAAGGTGATGAATGCAGGAATGGATTCTGAATATTCGTTGAAGTCAATATCCTTGATTGGGGTCAGCATGAAGAGACCTACGATGACAAGGACTGGCGTTGTGGCGGCAGATGGAATGGAGAGGAACAGAGGTGCAAGGAAAAGAGCTATTGCAAAACATACTGCGGTTGTAAAAGCAGTCAGACCTGTGCGACCACCCTGTGCTACACCTGAGGCACTCTCGACGTAAGTGGTTGTGGTGCTGGAGCCTAAGCATGCGCCAGCAACTGTGGCTACAGCGTCTGCCATGAAGGCTTTGTCAAGGTCGGGTATCGAGCCGTCTTTACGCATCATGCCTGCCTTGGTGCATACGCCAACGAGCGTTCCGATGGTGTCGAACATATCAACGAAGAGGAAGGTGAAGACGATGACCACCATGTCCAATGTGAATATGTTTTGAAAGTCAAATTGGCAGAAGATTGGAGCAACGGAGGGGGGCGCAGAGAAAACGCCAGTGAAATTTGTAACGCCCATAGGAATGCCGATAAGGGCCGTGACGATGATGCCGATGAGCAAAGAACCTGGGACGTTGCGCACTACGAGCATTGACGTGATAACGATACCTATTACACCAAGAAGCGCAGTTCCATGCGTAATGTCGCCGACGCTTACCAACGTCGCCGCATTGTCAACAACGATGCCCGCATTTTTAAGACCGATAAAAGCGATGAAGAGTCCTATGCCTGCACCTATTGCACGCTTGAGCGATGCGGGCATGCAATCGACAATAAGAGAGCGTATCTTGGTGACTGTCAGAATGATGAATATAATGCCCTCTATCAATATAGCCGTGAGCGCAAACTGCAATGAGTAGCCCATGGAGAGGCACACGGTGTAGACAAAGAAGGCGTTGAGACCCATGCCTGGCGCAAGTGCGAATGGCTTCTTTCCATAGAATGCCATAACCAAAGTGCCGACAATGGCGGCCAATGCCGTTGATGTGAAAACTGCGTTTGTGTCCATTCCTTGACCTGCAAGGTTTGAGAAGATTCCTGGGTTTACGGCCAAGATGTACGCCATGGTCAGGAACGTTGTCACGCCTGCCATAATCTCCGTGCGGACATTATTTTTTGCAGGGTCGAAGCCGAAAAGTTTTTTAAGCATCGCTTAGTTGTATAATTTTCAATGTATTAGAAATCCCATTTTACACCGAGGCAAGGACGGCATTTAAAGCCTGGCGTGGAGCCGAAATTGCACGACAGCTCAATCTCCGTGCCCACACTTAAGTTATCGACCTTGATGTGTCGTCCCACGTTGTACCAGAATTGCGGTTCGGTAATGAAGACGACGGACGTCTCAGTCATGTCGCCATTGTCCTCATAGCAAGTGTGGTCCTCCCACCAGAAATCGGCAAAGCCGTCAAACTTAAGACCTTTAGCCCCGAACAAATCATTCATTGTCCAGACAAGAGTTATTTGCAGGGGAACGTCGCTACTGTGATCCTTGATTCTCTTGTACATCAGTTTGACGTTGAGCATGTTGTTGAAACTGTCATCATGGACGAAGTAGTCGATACCAGCGAGGAAGGCGTTGTTTATAGGGTACGAGCGAGTTATGCCACCATCATACTCCAAGTGGAGGCTAAAAGCCTTAATCTTAGAGTCTTGCCAAAAGTTTAGGCAACGAGCGATCTCGGTATATGTGCCACCCTGCGCCAAGTTTGGACCCTCGACATGTTGATTGTAGTTGAAGTCGTGGTCGACGAAGAAGTAAGTGTTTCCCCATTTGTCGGCCTTGAACATTTCAAGCGTGAGGGTGGCGAATTTGCGGTCTTCGCCAAAATCGTAGAATAGTTGACCGTTTACTTGCGCTTTAGTCTGTAAAGTAAAGGCCGTGGAGAAAAGTACGGCTGCCGTTGCAAGCCGAGAGAAGATAGTTTTTGTAGTCATAAGAGGTGATTAGAGTGTATCACTTTTTAGTTCATCCAGCCCACAAATATAGTATGTGAATATTATAATAAAAATCTTAATCCGGATAAATAAGACATCTCGGCTTTCAATATGTCCACAACATCGTGTGACTAAAAAAAGAAGCCTCGCAACAGGTGAGTGTTGCGAGGCTTTTCGATATGCTATGTTCCTCTTGCGAAGAACGTGCTACCTAATTAGAGCTGAGCGAGCTTGTTGTCGGAACCGAGGACGTCGGTGATCTTCTCGCGGTACATCTCCTCCATGAGGTCGCGAGCTGGACCGCAGTACTTGCGGGGGTCGAACTCAGCGGGCTTCTCAGCGAGGACCTTGCGGACACCAGCGGTGAAGGCGAGGCGGCTGTCGGAGTCGATGTTGATCTTGCAGACTGCGCTCTGGGCAGCCTTACGGAGCTGCTCCTCTGGGATACCGACTGCGTCAGGAAGCTTGCCACCATACTGGTTGATGATGTCAACATACTTCTGAGGAACAGAAGAAGAGCCGTGGAGGACGATGGGGAAGCCAGGAAGCTGCTTCATGATAGCATCGAGGACGTCGAATGCGAGTGGGGGAGGAACGAGGCGGCCGGTCTTCGGGTCGCGGGTGCACTGCTCGGGCTTGAACTTGTAAGCGCCGTGGCTGGTACCGATGGAGATGGCGAGGGAGTCGACGCCAGTCTTAGAGGTGAAGTCGATGACCTCCTCTGGCTTGGTGTAGTGGCTCTCTTCGGACTGAACCTCATCCTCAACGCCTGCGAGGACGCCAAGCTCACCCTCGACGGTAACGTCGTACTTGTGAGCGTACTCAACGACCTGCTTGGTGAGGGCGATGTTCTCCTCGTAAGGGAGAGAGGAACCGTCGATCATGACGGAAGAGAAGCCCATGTCGACACAGTTCTTGCAGAGCTCGAAGCTGTCGCCGTGGTCGAGGTGGAGGACAATCTCAGGATGAGCGCAACCGAGCTCCTTTGCGTAAGCAACAGCGCCCTCAGCGAGGTAGCGGAGGAGGGTAGCGTTAGCGTAGTTACGGGCACCCTTAGAAACCTGGAGGATGACCGGGGACTTGAGTTCAGAAGAAGCCTTGATGATAGCCTGAAGCTGCTCGAGATTGTTGAAGTTGAAAGCTGGAACAGCCCAACCACCATTGATAGCCCTCTTGAACATCTCGCGGGTGTTCACGAGACCAAGATCCTTGTAATTGACCATTGTATTACTAAGTTTAAGATTTTCGTTTTATCTTGTCCGTCTTGCCGGTGTGCTCGACGCCTTCCGACGAACTCAACACCCCAAAATTACAACATTAATCGTAAAAACATTATTCATTAAATATTTTTTGACTTTCAGTTGCGCCCCTATACGACCTGTTACGTTAGGTTGAGAGTTAGGCTGTACTATATGTTGCCAGCATGGGTGTACCATAATCTTTTATAAGCATTTTGGATCGTGTTATGTGTGGTGCGCAATAACACGTTCCTACTATTTGTGATATGGGATTTTTTCTTACATTAGTGCAAAGCAACACAACTTAGTAATATGAACAGCGAGGAAATTAAAGCGCAGCGACTCAAATACTGCCGTTTCTATAAAGGTGAGGAGGTTTGCCCGTTTAAACCATACAACACTAACGATAAGGAAGTATTGGACAAGAACCTTTTTTGGTGGCAAGAGTGGTATTACATTAAAGGACTTGGAGACAAATTGCACAGTTACCAGATCTATATAGATGAAGGCGGAAAAAAATTCAACACAATTCCAGCGGAACTCTTAGATGTTATGATAAGTTCATGGTCGAAATATGGCTACTATTTTCCAGCAAAGGAAAACCCCAAAGAGATGGAAGATTTTTATGAATGGGTAGAGGAATATTTATCATTTAGAGATAAGGTCGGTGGCGACATGTGAAATGTCATAGAGGATTTTATCTTTGGGAATAGTTGCGTCGGAAAGCTGCGTGGCATGATGTCTTTGTTTGTGATCTGACGGCTTCTCGTACACGACGGGCTGTTCGGGCGTGCCGCTATACGGAGGCTTGTGTGGTTTAATCGGTCAGCCGTTGGGTGCGCATTGTTGCCCACCCACAACCTGCGACTATTGACCATTAAAATAAAGTATTAGAGGTGCGTAAAAACTACTATCACAATTACTAAATACTGCTGGTAATAATGCTTCTGTTTTAGCAACAGCATCCAACACTGCCGAGTCTATAACGCTTGTATAATTATGAAGTTGACGAATTTCAAAAACACTATCTTCAGGAGCTACTAACATTAACAACAGGCAACTTCCCTCAAAACAGAACGGTGGTGCTTGGTAATTATCATTCAGCAAGGTTCCAACCTTTCTAACATATTCTGTATTGAAGGAAGAACTTAAGTGCCCGATCCTATTCCCTGCTCTTGAATAGAACGATCCGTTTTTATCGTGTATAGTGAGCCCATTTATGTCATTTTTAAGGCGAGCGTCATCTCCTTGCGCACTACATAAGATGTTTATACAAAAAACGGAAATGAAAACTATCGTCTTGTTCATTGGTATAGGTTGTAATAACCGTTGGCGAAAGTAGACAATGGTCGGCATAAATAACGCCTCGCTGTTGTTTTTTTGATTATGTCCTCATCTTTTACATTGAACTCCTACACCTCCCCCCTCCTTCTCTGTCCACTTATGAGTATAGCGTCGCTCTCCATGGTATAGTTGCGAAGGGAAGAGGTGAAGTTGCTGGCTAATCCAAATGATAAGTAGTGAAAAGAGTTTTGTTTTGAGGGAATAAAAGGACTACTTTTGCGTCTCGAAATTCTTGCACACTGGCCCTACGGGAGGCGGTGGGATGTAAAACTTTAACCCTTAGTGATTATGGGAAAAAAGACCCTCGACCTCGGCCAGACAAGTGTAGGCCGTCTTTTTGTTGAGTATTTCTTTCCAACACTTCTTAGTTTGATGTTTTCCGCCATACTGAATGTGGCGGATGGCGCTTTCGTTGGTCGTGGCGTCGGTTCTGATGCTCTTGCTGCCGTCAATGTTGCCGCACCTGTATTCATGATGGCGACGGGTGTAGGTCTTATGATGGGCGGGGGCGCATCGGTCATTGGTGCCATAAACCTCTCTCGCGGCAATAAAGAGAAAGCAGGATTGTGCGCCTCACAGACGATTTTGACAACCTTTGCCGTTGGTGCCGTGATTGCGACAATGGTCGTGGTCGCCCCTAAGCAATTGTGTTACATTTTCGGAGGCTCGGATGTTTTATTGCCATACGTGACAGATTACCTGCGGTGGCTTTGCCTTGGCATGTTGTGTTACGGACCTATGGTGGCTGGCATGTTTATAATACGTTTGGACGGGTCGCCTCGCTATGCTATGATGACAAACGTGGTGCCTGCGCTTTTAAACATTGTCCTCGACTATTTGTTCGTCTTCCCATTCGGATGGGGGATTGGGGGCGCCGCATTTGCTACGTCTATCTCCAGTGCCGTGGGTGTTCTGATGCTCGTGGTGTACTTCTTGTTTCTCGCAAAGGACGTAAGACTTGTTATGCCACGACTCGGCAGGCGTGAGAGAGTTCAGACTCTTAAGGAGATATGGAAGATGTGTAAGATAGGTGCGCCAGCCATGATAGGCGACTTTGCGATATCCTTTATGCTCATCGTCGGAAACTATATGTTTATCAAGATGTTGGGTGAGGATGGAGTAGCGGCATTCAGCGTGGCATGTTACCTTATGCCGATGGTGTTCATGTTTGCCAACTCTATAGCGCAGTCGTCAATGCCTATTGTGAGTTACAATCACGGCTGTGGACAGACGGACAGGGTGCGCAAGATGTTCAACCTCGACATTATTGTCGGCGTCGGGGCTGGAATATTCGTAAGCCTGTTCACAATGTTCTTTGGTGGAGACTTGGCGGCTGTGTTTCTTGACGTGAGCACTCCGGCTTTCGCGTTGGCTAAGGATGGCTTGCCCCAGTTTGCCATAGGCTTTACGTTCCTGACGCTCAATGTCGTGCTGATAGGCTATTTCCAGAGCATTGAGAAAAGCAAGGCAGCGTCGGTATTCATGTTTTTGAGAGGCTTTGTCTTCGTATTCTTGTTGAGCCTTATCATGCCGAGTCTGTTTGGTAAAATAGGGTTGTGGATAACGGTCCCGACCTCGGAAGTCATCACTTTGATACTTATCGTCTTGTCGATAAAATTCAAGTGGGCGAGAGCATAGACGACCAATAAAAGAACAGACCGCCCCGGTTGAAGCTATTCAACCGGGGCGGTCTGTTAATGGGGGTAAATTAGTAGAGTTTGTAAGAGACTTTGCCCCATCGTGCAGGCCATGCAGGAAGCTCGATACGCTTGCCGTCGGGCGTGCGCTGAAGGACCATCTCTTGGATGCCAATCATGCCAGAGCCACCGCGGTTAAAGTCGGGAGCCCAGTCGAAGCCCATGTCGAAGAATGCAGGGAAACGATAAGGTCCGTTAGCCATCTTCTCATAATTGAGAGCCGCCGCATCGTCTGCCAATCCCAAGCATGCCGCCCAAATGTTGTCTTGCTTCCAACCGCGGGCGGAGCGCATCTTTATGGACCAAGGGTCTATCTGCCACGTGTCACGAGCCACTTGAAGATCCGGACGACCGACTCCATAAATGCGCCATGGGAAAACGGGGTACATCTGAGTCGTCTCGACATTGTTGATGCGCGCCCAAACGACCGCTGGGGCAATGACCTTATGTCCGTCAATCGTGCGCATCGGGATTTCTGGGACATGGCTAAGAAGCTCCTTGGCGCGTGATATGGATGCGGTGTCCTTGCCTGTGCGAATGGAGTAGTCGACCCACGCTTGCCCGACAACCTGAAGGGCGGCGACGGTGCTGCATGGGTTGTATGCCATCTTGTGGGTCTCCGCGCCCGAGCCTGGGTATATGACTATCTTGCCATCCTCCGTAAGTGGCAACTTGCCGAGCTTGGTCGCCTCATATTGGTAATGCTCGTCGAAGAAGACAAGGCATTGCCAAATCATCTCCTCGTAGGCGGATATGTCCATCTGTTGGTAACGATTGGCCTCAAGTGCCATCATGCAAAATTCGAGCGACGTGTCCCATAGATATTCCAGCCAAGCGTTGCTCTCGACGCCAATGTCTTGTCCCTCAGCGTGCTCACCATATTCAGCAGGGTTCGGCAATCCGAAATTCTCCATTTGCTCCGTAAAGGCGCACCCGTCGTGTCCCCAATAGAAGCCGACTCGTGCCTTTGCGCTCTGATACATGCGCTTATAGGCGTCGAGTTGGACGCGGAGCATTTCGAGGTCGCCTGTCTTTACGAGAGGCCAATACACGAGCCTTTGGTTCTGAGCCGTCATCGTGCCACCTCCCCAGCAACGATAGTCGGGGGTGAACTTGCGTGGTGCGTCGACATGCGAAGGGTCGAAAGTGAAAAGTCCGCCATTGAACTTCGTGGGCCACAATCCTTTAGCATTGCAACCGAGCATGTAGCGGAAGAGTTCGTAGTTTCGGAGCATGACGGCGGCGGAGTCAGATGGTGCTGGCTCGTCGGCTTCGGTGCGGGTTTCTGAGTGCCCCTTGTACATTTCACGCTCGAGGGCTATATGGCTCCTGTTCCAAAAACCCGACCAAAAGACTATTGAGCGGTCGCGTGAGGCGCGAGGTTTAGGAACGGGGCGTGTCTCTTCGTATGCTGTGAGGCGTGCGTGGATTGTTGTCGATTTGACGTCGCCCTCATAATTCCATGCGCGGAAATCTGTATCGAGGTATGAGCCGTCGGTCGTACCTGCGTAACGCAGGTTGGGCATTGAGAGTGTGCCTTGCATCTTGAGCCCACCAATCGGATTATATAGCTTGTCCTTTATAGGGTCGAGACCTTCAATATGGACGGTCATGTCGAAGACCGTTTGGGCGCGATTGGTATGGCTGAACGTCAATGCGTTGGCTGAAGGGGTTATGCTGTCAGCGAAGGTTGTGACATCGGGCGTGATGAGCCATTTTTGCGTAAGCTGTTGGCTTGCGTCACTTGGCACTTGGCGGTCTTTTTGACGCCAGCTCTCGTAGCTGAGGGTGAGGTGGCGTTTCTTCTTGCCATTGACTTGGATGAAGATGTCGGGGGTCTCAGTGTCGGCCCAAATGTCAATATTAAGGTCGGAGCATTTGATTGTCATGGAGCCGTTGCAGAGATGCAACTCTTGTCGGAAGCCCGAGCCGGCGAGGGTCTGGTCGCCAGTGTTGAGGCGTAGGCGTCCGGCCTTGAGGAGTGTGTTATTCTCGTCGAACCATCCGCTTTGGCACATATATATGAGTAGTTCGCCATTTTCGACCCATACGTTCATTCCTATGTCGTGACCTCCGACGGGCATCGACTCTGACGAGTTATGGCTCTGCGATGTCCAGACGTAATCTTGAGGCACGTAGGCTCCGTCGTCGTTGGCGGAGGCGATGCCGCACGACAGGAGGGCAAGTGCGACGGAGATTGCTTTTAATGGCTTAGAAGTAATCATTGCATTTAGAGAGTTATATTTGCAATGCTAAGTTAAAAGTTTTTTGCAATTGGGAATAAGCCACTTAACGAACGAGACCAATGAGTAAAACAAAGAGTGCCGTTACTGCTTTTATGTTGATTTTCATTGCATGTGCATGCTTGCGACATGAGACTGCGCATTTTGACGAGGATGCGTTGTTGCTGGATAGTTGCGTGACGTGCGATGAAAACGGTAAAGTCGTTGAACGTCAAGTGTTTTATCGCGATACGGCAGGATGTGATACGCTGTTGCTCCAATATTCTGGCGACACGTTGCAAGGCGTACGTCGTTCTTGGTATGGGGAGGATGGTCTGGTCTCGAGCATTGCCGATGGAAACCAAAAGTATAGTTATGGGTATAAAAATGGGGAGTTGGCATGTGTCGTCTCAAGAGGTGACACAGTGATGGTGTTTGATTATGAAAAAGACGAAGCGGGGCGAACCGTGATGGAGGAGATGGTAAGCCGTAATAGACACTCTAAGATGACGTATGAGTATGACGCCAAGGGGAATGCCATCATGTCTACATATCAGGTTATGACTGATTCTGTTTTTGTGCTTATCAGCCAAGAGGAAAACCAATACGACGACGAAGGTTTGTTGCAATTGTCAATGCAGAGGGCTGACGACACATACACAAAGACGGTATTTGAGTATGATGATGGCAAAAATCTAGTATCTCAAATTGTTAGTGTGACAGATGAGGAAGGAGAGGAGCAAGTAGCGGTAGCGAAGACAACGTTCAACTACGATTTTGAAAATCTGTCGAAAGAGGAGAGAGACTACTTTTTTGACGAAGAGGGTGGGGCTGTTCTTAGCCTCGTCAAGAGGAGCTATTATAGTCACAAATAAATGACTGGAGCCTCGCAGTCATGCGAGGCTCCAGTTTCTATGTTGTCAGTGGTTATTTAGTGAGTGAGGATCTCCAACCCGTGGTCAGTCATGAGAAGCGTGTGTTCCCATTGGGCGGAAGGCATGCCGTCGCGGGTCGTGACCGTCCATCCGTCCTCACGGCTGAAGTGGACTTCGCGGCTGCCCATGTTGATCATCGGCTCGATGGTGAATACCATGCCAGGGACGAGCAGCATTCCCGTGCCGGGCTTGCCGTAGTGGGGAACCTCAGGATCCTCATGGAATTTGAGACCGACGCCATGGCCGCATAGCTCGCGGACGACGGAATAGCCATTGGCTTGGGCGTGGCACTGGATGGCGAAACCGATGTCGCCAACGTATGAGTATGGTTTAGCGGCCTCCATGCCGATGTGTAGGCAATCGAGCGTCACGTCGACAAGGCGTTTCTTCTCGGGTGTTGTCTCGCCGATGATGAACATTCTGGATGCGTCGGCATAGTAGCCGTCCACGATGGTCGTGACGTCGACGTTGACAATCTGACCGGGCTTGAAAAACGTGTTATGGTCGGGGATGCCGTGGCAGACGACGTTGTCGATAGAAATGCAGCAGCTCTTAGGGAAACCCTCGTAGCCGAGGTCGGCTGGTATGCCGTTATGGTCTTTGGTGAACTGATATACCATGTCGTCCAGCTCACCTGTTGAGAGCCCTTCGCGGATCTCTTGCCCTACCATGTCGAGGAGTGCCGTGTTGACCTCGCCGCTACGGCGGATTCCGTCGATTTCCTCGGGTGTGCGGATAAGATTGCGGCTGGGAACCGTATGTCCGGCCTTCTGTGCGGCAAGAACTTTCTTGTCCATATCGGTCAGAGGCTGCCCTTTGACGACGGTCCATCTTCTTTTCATTGTCAGTATGTTTATCAGTCGTTCTAAATTCATCACATTGCCTCGAATAAGGCATGGCAAAGGTACGCAATATGTGGAAAGATTCTGATTAATTATTAGCGCAATATGAATTGCGAAAGGGAAACTTTACTAATTTTACAATCGTTAACAAGAAGCATGTTCATGCGCATAAATCTGATAGGGGGGGGCAACGTAGCAACGCATCTTGCGCAGGCTTTCACACAGGCAGGGCACGAGGTCACAGGCGTGGTATGCCGTGACGTGACCCATGCTAAGGCGTTGGCAGACCCTATCGGGGCATTGGCAATCAATGACATAGCCGATCTTCCTCCAGCCGATGTCACTATTATCGCCGTGCCTGATAACGCTATAGCCGATGTGGCTCTCCATCTTTCGAAGTCGGGCGTTTGCTCCGTTGTGGCGCATACTTCGGGAGCCACGCCTATCGACGCATTGGAGCCTAATCCTCATCGTGGGGTTTTCTATCCTTGTCAGACGTTTACAAAGGCTGATTCGGTTGACGTTCAGCAAATTCCATTTTTGATAGAGGGCTCTGATGATGAGAGTTATGAGGTCTTGCATCGGTTGGCAAAATCGATAAGTCAGAAAGTGACATCGTGTGACGGGAGGCAACGTGCGTTGCTGCATGTGGCTGCTGTTTTTGGAAGCAATTTTGCCAATCACTTGTTACTCAACGCAAAAGATTTCATGGAAAGAGCTGGTCTGCCGTTCGATACGTTGCGACCGCTTATGGAGCGAACCATTGCTAAAGCTTTTGAAATAGGTCCCTTGGAAGCGCAAACAGGTCCGGCGCGTCGAGGAGACTCTAAGACAATCGAGCGTCATGAAGCCTTGATCGACAATGATTTGCAGGGAAAAATATACCATCTCCTTACTCAAAGCATCTACGAAAAATATCACCAGAGAAAAGTATGAAAGTCCTTTTAGCCGCCATAGCCGCACTTTTTGTATCGTTCAATGCCCTTGCCATTGATGGGGTTACTCGTTTTGACTATTATGGTCAAACTCAAGGTCTTAGGCAGAATGCGGTGTTCAGTTTGGCATGTGATGATGATGGCTTTTTGTGGCTTGGAACGATAGAAGGACTTGTGCGCTTCGATGGTGTGAATTTCAAATCATACGTCAGCACTGACGAGGCCGAGCTGGCGCGTCTCTCTTCCAAGAGAATTGCAAATATTACGACAGATGCGCACCGTCACTTGTGGATTGATACTTATGACGGCTACCTATGTCTCTTCAACAAAGCGAAGGAGAAATTCGCAGTGTTCCCTAAAGAGGTGAGTGACAGGGTAGTATGCAGACTGAAGTACAACAGGGATATAACCATTGTGGCGACACAGAACTCGTCGCTCTTGGTTTTCAGATATGACGAATTGCAAGGCACGTACGGCGTTATCAAGTCGTCGCTGCATGATATTCACTCTCTGTACTCCGATGATGATGGAAATTTGTGGATAGCTACCGCTGCTGGTGTGTTCCGCCTGACGAAGGATCAGTTAGAGAAAAACGAGATTGCGCCAAATCTTGCTACTTCGCCAATGGTTGCGAGTGGTGCTGTTGGCGAAAACCGACGAAGCGTATTGTTTGGCACTTGGGGGCGCGGTCTCATGGCTTGGGACAAAACGTCGCAGACTTTCTCCCGCATTTGTGAACATGAATTGCCGAGCAACGATATTACCATAATTCGACAGATTTACGGCAAGGGGCTTCTCGTTGGAACTGCTGATGCGCATCTCTATGCCATTGATTTGGCCAATAAGGTGAGGCCTGTCTGCTACCATGGTGAGGGAAAGGACCGGATTGCAGACATATATGTAGACCGCAGGGGTATGGCATGGGTTACGACGTCGGAAAAAGGTGTTACGAGAGTCGACGTGTCCGATTGCAGTAGCCACTATTATCATTTGACGCCCGACTATATCGAGAAAGTTCTTGAGAGTGAGCGACCTGTATTCTACGAGGATCATGACGGCGCATTGTGGGTCGGCTTGTGCGGTGGCGGCTTGTTGCGATATGATAGCAATAGGGACGCTTTTGATTCATGGCTCGCAAGCATGACGGACCATAAATCTATAGCTTCGAATGTCGTCTTGTGCATGACGGAAGACAAGGCGGGCAACATGTGGATCGGGACAGGTCCTTACATGGGAGGCTTAGTGAAGCTCGTCGGTACTGCCAAGGCTTTCAATGCCGTAGCTCCAATCCCCGACGCTAAAACGTTGGGCGAGAATATAGTAAGGGCCGTAGTTGCCGACAAGATGGGGCATGCATGGATTGCCACGCGTGGTGGGGGATATAGGATTTTCGATGCTAATGACAACAAGATAAGCGAGGTTACGGGACTTAGGCTGCCGAACGGAAATGTCAATCTCGCTACTGCGTACTGCATGAAGTTTACAGCCGATGACCGGTTGTGGATTGCCACAAAGGGTGCCGGCGTCTTCTTCTCTCTTGACCCTGTTGACTATTCTAAGGCCGATTTAGGAGCTCTGAGGTTCTGTAGGTTGGCTGATGCTATTCCTTCGCTTGACGAGGGAAATCGTGACTTGGCCTATGCCTTGGTGGAAGACAATCATGGTAATATATGGGTGGCAACTTATGGCGGTGGACTGATAAGGGTTGATACCAATGGGGGAACTTTTACTGCCCAGGCTTTTACGACGGACAACAGTCGGCTGTTAAACAATAAGGTACGCTATGTGATGGTCGACCATCATGGCGATTTGTGGATAGGTTCCTTAGGCGGTGTGAACTTGATTAGGTCGGAATATCTTGACGTCCCTAATCCTCGCATCGAAACCGTCGAGACGAATGCCGACGTATGTCACATCTTCGAGTGCTCGCATGGCGACATGTTCTTTTCGACAATTGGTAAGGGGCTTCGGACGTTGTCGACAACGGGTGCTGACACTGTGAGGCGAACGTTCACGGTCGCAGATGGTCTTTGCGACAATTCGGTTTATGGCGTTGCCGAAGATGGGCAAGGCTATGTATGGGTATCGACCGAAAATGGTCTAAACCACATAAAATCAGATTATTCCGCAATAGAGAAGTATAATGGCTTTAATGGTTTGGGCTTTAGTAGTTTCTCTGAAGCCTCAATCGATGCTACTCCTCAAAACCACATAATAGTTGGCGGTCGTGATGGTTATATCCACGTGTCACCATACGATTTAGTGAAACGTCGTCAAGATGAGCGATTGATGTTGACTGGTTTGTGGGTTAATGACAGACCGCAGGAGGTCGCTGCGAATGGTTTCTTGCAAGTCAATATAGCCTATGCGTCTGGTGTTGAGCTGCCGCATGGAATGAATAACGTGATTGTTTCGTACGCCATGATGGATTTCACAGATCCAGAGAGCGTATGCTACTCGTACAAATTGATTGGGCGCGACAGGGATTGGAAGGATTGCGGACATGATAGGACGTTGGTATTTAATGATTTGAAACATGGTGAGTATATGTTGGAAATTCGCCATCAGACTTTTGATGGCCGATGGAGTGACGATGTGCGTAGCCTTGCAATAACAATATTGCCGCCATGGTGGCTGACGTGGTGGGCGAAGTTGTTGTACGTGATAATTGCCCTTGCGGCTCTGATTGGCGGTTTCTTGATTTGGAGACGTATCTGCCTGTATCGCAGGTTGTTACTCGACCTTGAGGATCTGATATGTTACCCGCAAACTCAGTTGACCTCCAGCTTGGAGACTTTTAGTGGCGAATTGAGTGACGAGCAAAAAGGAAAATCTGAAGGTCAGCGTTCTAAGGACGATGAGTTTATCGACAGCCTAATCAAGTTTGCCGAGGACAATTACCGTGAGAACCTCAGTATTGAGCAGATAGCAGATCGTTTCAACATGAGTCGTACGGTCTTCTACAACAAAGTGAAAACTTTAACCGGCAAAGGCCCATTGGACGTAATACGTCAAGTGAAGTTCCGCATTGCAGCCGATCTCTTACGTAATGGGCGTAACGTGTCAGAGGCTGCGATGGAAATCGGCTATTCTGACGTCAAATATTTTAGCAAGTTGTTCAAGAGCTTCTTCGGTCACACGCCGAGCAAGGAGAAAGGCAATAGTTAAGAACTTTAAACCCAATGTGCTGAAAAGCCGGCTACAGCGTTGATTAATACAAAAAATATACATATATTTGGTTCGGTGTTCGACAAGGCTGCCGATCGCAAGCAGTTTCATAGAATGTGTGTCGAATGCTGACGTTGTAACTCTATAAATCCAAAGAACTAATGAAGACGGATCAGAGCAAGATAGCTACATTGGACGGGAAGGACGTGTTTTTGTTCACTCTCGCTAACGATAATGGCATGGTGGTAAAGATCACCAACATTGGAGCAACAATTACAAGTGTCGTCACGCCAGACAAAGATGGCAAGCCAGGTGAAGTAGTCCTGGGTTTTGACGACCCGATGAAATACCTTGACCCCGAGTATTTGAGCCATGGCTTCTTCTTCGGTGCAACAGTCGGGCGTTATGCCAACCGCATCGGCAAAGGCAAGTTCAACATCGACAATAAGACCTACGAGCTCGAGATAAATAATGGTCCTAACCACCTTCATGGTGGTACGGGCTCTTTCAATACCAAGATTTGGGATGCGCAAGTCTTCGATGGCGATGGTCGTACGGGCGTCAAGATGCAGTACGTCAGCCCGAATATGGAAAACGGCTACCCTGGCACTTTGACTGTAACAGTCTCTTTCTGCCTGAAAAATGACAACGAGCTCAATATCAGCTATCAAGCTAAGACGGATAAGAAGACTGTGCTGAACCTCACAAACCACTCTTATTTCAACCTTGCAGGTGAGGGCAACATTCTCTCCACTGAAGTCTCAATGCATGCCGCAAAGTTCACTGTGCGCGACGAGACAAACATCCCGACAGGTGAGGTGGAGAGTGTCAAGGGAACGGCTCTCGATTTCATTCTGCCTCACAAGATAGGAGACCGCATCTACCAGTTTGAGGATGGTTACGACCACAACCTCATAATCGATGGCACTGAGGGCATCCTTCGCCCGGCTGCCGAAGCCTATGATGCTCGTAGTGGTCGCACCATGGAGTTCTTGACTACCGAGCCTGGTTTCCAGTTCTATACGGCATATTACCTTGGTGGCGAATACAGCCGTGGAGGACTTAGCTTTGACCGCTTCGCAGCGTTCTGCTTCGAGGCTCAGCACTTCCCCGACTCGCCAAATAAGCCAAACTTCCCTTCCACGTTGTTGAAGCCTGGTGAGACATATACTCAAACGACGATTTATCGTTTTGGCGTCAGGAAATAGCTGATTACGCCATATCACCATAAGCGAGGGACGATGGACATCTCAGATGTGCATCGCCCCTTTTTTAACAAAAAGGCAATGAAAATAGAGAGACTGTTATTTGCATTATGCGTTTCGTTGGTGTTTCTGTCCACCATAGGATGCCGTCGAGCCGCTGAGGTCGTGTCTACTTTCGGTAGTGCGGAAATTGACCTTGATAGCATCCGAAGCAGAGGTGTGTTGCGTGCCGTGTGTGACTATAATTCGGTGAATTATTTTGTCCACAAGGGGGTGCCTGTCGGCTATCAATATGAGTTGCTGACTCAATATGCCAAACATCTTGGTGTTAAGTTGGAAATTGTGCCAGACAATACGCTTGAAGGTGGATATGAAAAATTGGAGAAGGGAAAGGCTGATATTTTGGCATCGACATTGGTGGCAGACACGACATTATTGCCCACAATGTCGTTGTGCGAACCCTATGGGCAGAGTCGTATTGTGCTTGTCCGACGAACAGGCTCGAGTGAGAATGTCGACGTTTGCTCCGCTTTGGATGAAGATACTGTTTTTGTGATGGCAAATTCGTTCTACGAGCGTGCGTTGGAGAGTCTGTTAGACACTGCGGATGTAAATGTTGAGGTTCAGGAGGTTGAACATTATGACGCAGAGCAGATGGTGGGGCTTGTGGCAGAGCGTGAGATAAAGCAAACCCTTTGCCTTGAAAGCATTGCGCGTGCATGTCAATGGTACTATGATAGTTTGGAGGTCGGTCCTTCGGTCTCGGGTGAATTGAATATGTCTTGGGGCGTAAGGGTCAATTCGCAAGATTTGAGGGACGATGTCTCTAAATGGATGAAGAGCTTTAAGCGCACTGCGTTATTTAAGCGAATTTATAGGAAGTATGTTATCGACCCTCGAGAACATCACAATACGAATCAAAGTACTAAGGCTGACACCTATCAGGACACTTACGAGGCCATTATAAAAGGGTTGGCTACGAACCCACAATACGATTGGAGGCTCATATCCGCAATTGTGTACCAAGAGTCGCATTTCAATCCTAATGCCACGAGCTGGGCTGGAGCGGAAGGTCTCATGCAGTTGATGCCCGAGACAGCGGTGCGCTTTGGCGCAATGGACGTGAGCGACCCTAAGCAAAATCTTGAGGCGGGCTATGCCTATTTAGAATGGTTGGATAGGCGTTTGGCTGCTAATGTTGCTTCTCCATCAGAGCGCGTCAAGTTTGTCCTCGCAGCCTACAATGTCGGGCTTGGACATATAATGGATGCCATCCGTTTGGCTCAAAAGTTCGGACGCGATGCAGAGAAATGGGATGGAAATGTCGAGACCGCGTTACTCTTAAAAGCCAATCCTACCTACTATTCCGATCCTGAAGTTAAGCATGGGTTTTGTCGTGGTACGGAAACTGTCTCTTATGTCCATAACGTAATGGATCGATACGCAAACTATAAGAAAGTTCTGCGTTGATAAATTAAACGATGTTGTGTTAAATAAACTTGTTTTGTGCGCTTGCCTAAACCTCGTCCGATTTTAACAATTGCGGAAAATAATCACTAAAATAACACTACAATCGTCCTGATGGATTATTGTCCACCTTTTGAGTAAGGATATTTTCTGACTTGGTAACACAACTATTTATATTTGCATTAACAATTAAGCACAAGCAGGTGCGTGCAGCGCAGTTGTGTGCATGTGACTTATAAATAAGTATTAACACACCAAATAAAAGAAATGGATTTTTGGGCAAAGCAATTCGTATGGCTTGACTGGGCAATCCTTGGCGTTGGTATCCTTGCCGTCGTCTGGGCTGTTTGGCGTGCCATCGTCAAGGACAAGAAGGCCTCGGAAGGCGAGAGCTCTTCTGACTATTTGTTCGGCAAAGGTGAGCCGTGGTATGTCATCGGTATGGCTATTTTCGCAGCCAACATCGGTTCTGAGCACCTCGTCGGTCTCGCAGGAACTGGTGCGAAAGATGGCGTCGGCATGGCGCACTGGGAGATGCAGGGTTGGATGATCCTCATCCTCGGTTGGCTTTTCGTACCATTCTATCAGTTGCTCATCAACAAGATGGGCAAGATTATCACAATGCCCGACTTCCTCAAGTTCCGTTACACCAAACGAACTGGCAGTTGGCTCTCCATCATTACCCTCGTAGCATACATCCTTACAAAGGTTTCTGTCACGGCTTTCACTGGTGGCATCTTCTTCGAGTTCCTTCTCGGTCTCAATTTCTGGGTCGGCGCAATTGGTCTCATCGCCATTACTGCAATCTTCACCGTATTCGGCGGCATGAAGGGTGTCATGACTCTCTCCACGATACAGACCCCTATCCTCATCATTGGCTCTTTCCTCGTGCTCTTCCTTGGTCTTAACTACCTTGGCGACGGCAGCATCGCGGCAGGTTGGACCGCCATGATGGAGAACGCAAGCTCCATGCACGATGGCTTTGGTATTAACCACATGTTCCACTGGGACGCTCAAGACCCTATGTACCATGAGTACCCTGGATTCGTTGTCTTCATCGGTGCTTCTATCATTGGTTTCTGGTATTGGTGCACCGACCAGCATATCGTACAGCGTGTCCTTGGTCAGACTAAGGGCGAGACCAATGAGGCAGTTATTGCTCGCGCTCGCCGTGGCACCATCGCTGCTGGTTTCTTCAAGGTTCTGCCTTGCTTCATGTTCCTCATCCCTGGCATGATATGCATTGCGCTTGCCAACAAGGGTGCTCTCGATCTCGAGAATACTGACGCTGCATACGCTGTCATGGTTAAGAACGTTCTTCCTGTCGGTGTGAAAGGTATCGTAACCATCGGCTTCGTTTGCGCTCTCGTGGCCTCTCTTGCCGCATTCTTCAATAGCTGCGCAACCCTCTTCACTGAGGATTTCTACAAACCCCTGAAGCCTGGTAAGACTGAGTCTCATTACGTCTTCGTAGGTCGTGTGGCAACCGTCGTAGTCGTGCTCCTCGGTCTCGCTTGGATGCCTGTCATGATGAGCATGGATACTCTCTATACGTATCTTCAGGGCATCCAGTCTCTCCTTGCTCCTGCAATGGTTGCTGTCTTTACGCTCGGTATCTTCTCCAAGAAGATTACTCCAAAGGCAGGTGAGTGGGGTCTCATTGGTGGCTTTGTCATCGGTATGCTCCGCCTCTTGACCAACGTGATTACCGAGTCTGGCAATGCAACTATGACTGGTGCTTTCTGGGATGTTACGGCGTGGTTCTGGCAGACCAACTGGCTCGTCTTCGAGATTTGGCTCCTTGTCTTCATCATCGTCCTCATGGTCGTTGTCTCCTTCTTTACACCCGCTCCTTCCAAGGAGCAAGTCGATGCCATCACTTTCACCAGCGACTTCCGCAAGTCTATCCGCCAGAGCTGGGGCGTTTGGGATATCGTTGGTTCTCTCGTTGTCATCGGTCTCTGTGGCGCTTTCTACTGGTACTTCTTCTAAAAAATAGATTCAATGCGTGTGGTGAAACCTCTTCACCGCACGCATTTATCAACTGAAATATTCATACTCAAATGCTCAAGAGTTTAAAAGAGAAAGTCTTGAAGGCCAATCTCGATTTGGTCAAGCAAGGTCTTGTAATCTTCACGTGGGGCAACGTCTCTGGCATCGACCGCGAGAAGGGTCTCATCGTCATTAAGCCCTCTGGCGTCTCTTATGACGACATGAAGGCTGACGATATGGTGGTTGTCGATCTCGCTACGGGCAAAGTCGTTGAAGGCGACCTCAATCCTTCTTCCGACACCCCTACGCACCTCGCTCTCTATCGTGCATTCCCCAACATTGGCGGTGTTGTCCATACCCACTCTACCTATGCAACCGCATGGGCTCAGGCTGGCAAGTCGATCCCTAACATCGGCACAACCCATGCCGACTACTTCTATAAGGATATCCCTTGCACGCGTAGCATGACAGAGCAGGAGGTTAAGGGCGATTATGAGCTTGAGACTGGCAATGTCATAGTCGAGACTTTCAAAGACATCAATCCCGACCATACCCCTGGTGTCCTCGTCAAGAACCATGGTCCTTTCTCGTGGGGTACTTCTCCCGACAATGCAGTATATAACGCCAAAGTTATGGAGCAGTGCGCAAAGATGGCGTTCATCTCTTTCTCCGTCAATCCCGAGACCACGATGAATCCTCTCCTCGTCGAGAAGCACTACATGCGCAAGCATGGACCTAACGCCTACTACGGTCAGAAGAAAAAACATTAATAACAGAATAACAAAAACGAGCCAAGTTGCGGGGCTTTAGAGCCGATACAATTTGGCACCATTAAAACAAACAATATGGCAAAAGCATTTGATAATTACGAGATCTGGTGGATCACCGGAGCTCAGCTTCTCTACGGTGGTGATGCTGTCGTAGCTGTCGACGGTCACTCTAAGGAGATGGTCGATGGTCTCAACAAAAGCGGTAACATCCCAGTTAAGATTGTCTACAAGGGTACTGCTAACTCCTCAAAGGAGGTTGAGACCCTCATGAAGGCAGCCAACAATGACGATAAGTGTGTCGGCATCATCACTTGGATGCACACATTCTCTCCTGCCAAGATGTGGATCAAGGGTCTTCAGGCTCTCGAGAAGCCTCTCCTCCATTTCCACACTCAGTACAATGCTGAGATTCCTTGGGAGACCATGGACATGGACTTCATGAACCTCAACCAGAGTGCACACGGCGACATCGAGTTCGGTCACATCTGCACTCGTATGCGAGTCCCTCGTAAGGTTGTCGTTGGCTACTGGAAGAACGAGGAGGCTCAGAAGAAGATCGCTGTATGGGCTCGTGTTGCAGCTGGTGTAGCTGATGCTCACAATGTCCGTTGCCTCATGTTCGGTATGAACATGAACAATGTTGCTGTAACCGATGGCGACCGTGTTGAGTTCGAGCAGCGTCTCGGCTACCATGTTGATTACTACCCAGTTTCTTCCCTCATGGACTACTTCAAGAAGGTGACTGACGCTGAGGCTGATGCGCTTGTTGAGGAGTACAAGAAGGAGTACACCATCAAGATCGACGAGTCTGGTGAGAAAGTCTACTGGGAGAAGGTAAAGAATGCGGCAAAGGCTGAGATTGCTCTCCGTCGTGTCCTCAAAGACGAGAACGCTACCGCTTTCACCACCAATTTCGACGATCTCGGTGATGCCGACATCAACGATCCTAACTTCGTCGGTTTCGACCAGATCCCTGGCCTCGCTTCTCAGCGTCTCATGGCTGAGGGCTACGGCTTCGGTGCCGAGGGCGACTGGAAGACAGCTTGCCTCTACCGTACCCTTTGGGTCATCCAGCAGGGCATGCCTACCGGCTGTTCTTTCCTTGAGGATTACACCCTCAACTTCGCTGGTGATCGCAGCTCTTGTCTCCAGAGCCACATGCTCGAGGTCTGCCCTCTCATCGCTACCGACAAGCCAAAACTCGAGGTTCACTTCCTCGGCATCGGCATCCGTAAGCAGCAGACTGCCCGCCTCGTCTTCACTTCTAAGACTGGTGCAGGCATCAAGGCTACTGTTGTCGATCTCGGCAACCGCTTCCGCCTCATCTCTCAGGAGGTTGAGTGCATCGAGCCTAAGCCAATGCCTAACCTCCCTGTCGCATCCGCCCTCTGGGTTCCACAGCCTACTTTCGAGGTCGGCGCTGCAGCTTGGATTCTCGCTGGTGGTACGCACCACAGTGCTTTCTCCTACGACATTAACGAGGAGTACTGGGAGGATTTCGCAGAGATCCTTGGCATCGAGCATGTTAAGATCAACAAGCAGACCAACCTTTCCGACTTCAAGCAGCAACTTCGCAACAACGAGGTATACTTCATGCTCAATAAGTCGCTTAAGTAAGCCTGCATAACAAGACAAGAGCCAAGAAGACCATCCCACATGGGTCTCTTGGCTCTTTCTTTTAATACGTAAATTCAAGTCTATCAAGCAAATGACAGCTAAAGAAACTATACAGCAGGGCAAAGCCATCCTCGGTATCGAGTTCGGCTCCACCCGCATCAAGGCGGTTCTCATCGACCAAAATAACGCACCTATCGCTCAGGGTAGCCATGCTTGGGAAAACCAACTCGTTGATGGTCTCTGGACATACAGTGTCGAGGCTATTTGGTATGGTCTCCAAGATTGCTACGCCGACTTGCGCAACAATGTCCGCAAGGAGTACGATGTCGAGATTGAGAACCTCGCCGCCATCGGCATTAGTGCAATGATGCACGGCTACATGGCTTTTAATGATAAGGATGAGATTCTCGTTCCTTTCAGGACGTGGCGTAACACCAATACAGGGAAGGCTGCTGCCGAGCTCTCCAAGCTCTTTGTCTACAACATTCCTCTCCGTTGGAGCATCTCTCACCTCTACCAGTGCATCCTCAATGGCGAGCCACATGTCAAGGACATCAAGTTTCAGACTACTCTCGCTGGCTACGTACATTGGCAGCTCACAGGAGAGAAGGTTATTGGCGTAGGCGATGCGTCGGGCATGATCCCCGTAGACCCTCAGACCAAGACCTACAATGCCACAATGGTTCAGAAGTTCGACAATCTCGTCGCTCCGTACAAGTTCGGTTGGAAGCTTCTCGACATTTTCCCGAAGGTTCTTGTAGCCGGCGAGGATGCTGGTACTCTCACAGCTGAGGGCGCAAAACGTCTCGACGTGTCAGGTCACCTCAAGCCAGGCGCAAAACTCTGCCCTCCTGAGGGTGACGCCGGAACAGGCATGGCTGCTACCAACGCTGTAAAGCAGCGTACTGGTAACGTCTCCGCTGGTACGTCATCTTTCTCCATGATTGTCCTTGAGAAAGAACTCTCTAAGCCCTACGAGGCAATCGATATGGTAACTACTCCTGACGGCTCACTCGTCGCCATGGTTCACTGCAATAACTGCACTTCCGACCTTAACGCTTGGGTTGGTCTTTTCCGCGAGGCTCTTGAGCTGATGGGACAGAAGGTCGACATGGACGAACTCTATGGCAAGTTGTACAACAATGCCCTCACAGGCAATGCAAATTGCGGTGGGCTCCTCTCATACAACTACATCTCAGGCGAGCCTGTAACAGGTCTTGCTGACGGTCGTCCACTATTCGTCCGTTCCGCAAACGATAAGTTTACTCTCGCAAACTTCATCCGCGTCCATCTCTATGGCTCCATCGGTGTCCTCAAGATTGGCAACGATATCCTGCTCAAGGAAGAGAAGATCAAGATTGACCGTATCACAGGTCATGGTGGTCTCTTCCGCACCAAGGGTGTCGGTCAGCGAATCCTGGCAGCTGCCCTCAATTCGCCTATTTCCGTCATGGAGACTGCAGGCGAAGGTGGCGCATGGGGTATTGCTCTTCTTGCTTCTTATGTCGTTAATAACGATAAGAAGCAGAATCTTGCCGATTTCCTCGATGAGAAGGTATTTGCAGGTAATACCGGTACTGAGATCGCTCCTACGGCTGAGGATGTCGAGGGCTTCAACGAGTATATCGAGACCTACAAGGCTGGTCTTGACATCGAGAAGAAGGCCGTCGAGGCAAAGAAGTAACTTCCAACTATTTAAAATTCAATAAGTAATGAAATATCAAATGTGGGCAGCTGCCGCTATCTCGGCTCTCGCTTTTGCGGCATGCCAGCCAGCACAGCAAACAGCTAAGCCTCTTGGTCTCACAGCCGAAGGCTTTGGCACCGATACTGTTGACGGTAAGGCTATAAGCCTTTACACGCTCCGCAACGCTAATGGTGCTGTTGCGCAGTTCACCAACCTTGGGGCAAAACTTGTGTCGCTCTATATGCCCGACGCAGAGGGGAAGATGGCCGATGTAGTCCTTGGCTACGCTACCGCTGCTCAATACGCTGAGTGCGACAATGCTGCCGGAAAGGGAGAGCCTTTCTTTGGCGCGACCATCGGTCGTTATGGCAACCGTATCGCAGGTGGCAAATTTAGCATCGATGGAACTGAGTATCAGCTTTGCCAAAATGAGAATGGCAACAGCCTTCATGGTGGCAACCGCGGCTTCTACTCGCAAGTATTCGATGCTACCCAGCATGGCGATACTGCAATCACATTCTCTCGTGTCTCTCCCGATGGCGAGATGGGCTACCCTGGCAACCTCGATGTTGCTGTCACCTACACGTTGACCGACTCTAACAGCGTCGTAATCAGCTATAAGGCAACCACAGACAAGCCTACCGTCATCAACTTGACCAACCACTCGTTCTTCAACCTTGCAGGTGAGGGCGACTCGACTATTAACGACGAGAGCATCCGCATCTGGGCTGACGCCATCACCCCAGTCGATGGCAGCCTCATCCCCACTGGCGAGCTTATGCCTGTCGAGGGTACGCCCTTCGACTTCCGCACCGCACATGCCATTGGTGACAGCCTCGAAAGCCAGCATCCTCAAATCAAGCTCGGCAACGGCTATGACCATAACTTCGTCCTCTCCAGCGAGGTCGGCGACAATGGTCTCCGCATCGCAGCTCAAGTGACTGATCCTCAGAGTGGTCGTGTAATGACTGTCTACACAACCGAGCCTGGTATCCAGTTCTATGCAGGCAACTTCATTAATGGTACTCAGCTCGGTAAGAGTGGCGTATACTATCAGTACCGCTCCGCTCTCTGTCTCGAGACTCAGCATTTCCCCAACTCTCCAAACATTGAGGCCTTCCCATCTGTCCGCCTCAATCCTGGTGAGACATACAACCACGTCTGCGTATATGCTTTCTCTACTGTGAAGAAGTAGCATTGCCAAACAATAATTGTCACCCACCATTCGGCATTCTATATGTCGGATGGTGGGTATTCTTTTGTGCTTGTATACTGCTCTGTTATCAAGGTCTTTATCTTAACATTCCTTTCTTTCAATCCCGCTGTTTTGCTAACTTTGTATCCTGTAATGTCAGAGATTAAACCATATAGCGGAGCAGACGACAAGCGCACACAAGTTGAGCGCATGTTCGATGGCATTGCGCCAAGCTACGACCTGCTCAACCACCTTCTCTCCTTTGGAGTCGACAAAGGCTGGCGTCGCAAGGCCATTAGCCTTCTTGCCGATAGCCATCCACACGAAGTGCTCGACGTTGCAACGGGAACTGCCGATATGGCTATCGCCCTCCATCGTAGTTTAGGTGCTAATGTCGTCGGTTGCGACATATCTCCCAAGATGGTGGAAGTAGGTGTTAAAAAGGTCGAGTCGGCTGGCCTTGCGAGCAGCATAACTCTCCGTGTGGCGGACTCTGAGGCTCTCCCTTTCTCGTCCAACAGGTTTGATGCTATAACGGTGGCGTTCGGTGTGCGCAACTTCGCTAATCTTGATAAGGGACTTAGCCAAATGTGCCGAGTCCTTAAGCCAGGTGGTCGCCTTGTGGTGCTTGAGTTCTCTACACCGCCAAATGCAATATTCCGAGGGCTCTACAATTTCTACTTCCGCAACATATTGCCACTCATCGGAGGTGCTATCTCCCATGATAGAGAGGCCTATGGCTACCTTTGTCGTTCTGCCATGGCGTTCCCGTCTGGTGAAGACTTCGAACGACACCTCTACGCAGCAGGGCTGAAGCCTGTCTCTTCCACCATGCTGACTTTCGGCATAGCTACTGCATATTTGGCAACAAAGCCATAAATTCTTTATCTGAGTGGGCAATATTTTCAACACTTGTGCGTTACCCTATAGTAAGAGACTTACTATGCGCCTTTTGCCCGACACACTTTCACACCTTACCCTTTGCCTTTCCCTCGTCATCTTGTTGACGGCTTTCCCGTCACAAGCCATGGCGCAATACTCGTCAGCTGCCGAAGTGACAACTGCAAAGGGTATCCCTAACCTCCCGCGCTTCGATAAGAGACCTGTTCACTTTGGATTTTTGCTTGGGTTCAATGTCTTAGATTATCACGTGTACAACACGGGTCTCCGTACTTATGAGAACGGAGGCATGGCGCGATATGCTGAGGTCACTGAGCTGAAGCCTGGTCTCGTGCTGGGCATTGTTACAGATTTCCGTTTGCGAGATAATCTTAGTTTCCGTGTATTGCCGGGAATCTCGTTCGGGCAGCGCAACTTGCTCTATGTCGATGAGAAAGGCAATCCTATCGACGACGACCCGCTTCTCATCAAGTCTACTTTCGTAGAGTGCCCGCACTTGTTCAAATACGCCGCCAAGAGGCTTAAAAACGTTCGCCCATTCATAGTAGGTGGCGTGACGCCTCGTTTCGACCTTGCAAAAGATAAGCAAAGCCACCTTAACATGAGGTCGCTCGACATATATGCCGACGCAGGTGCCGGCATGGACTTTTACCTCACATACTTCCGTCTTTCAATCGAATTGCGTTGCGACATGGGTCTTACTAACGTGTATGACAGCAAGACATCCGAAGATTTGGAAGACATCCCCTATCAGCAGGCCATTCACAAGCTGAAATCACGTTGGTGGGGCTTCGTATTCTATTTCGAATAAATGATAAACTTCTCTCGCCAAGTTTTGGCTAACGGCATGCGTGTCCTCGTATGCGAGGATCCCATGGCTCCTCTGGCGACGTTCAACATGCTCTATACTGTCGGTGCTCGCAATGAGCGCACAGAGCGCACGGGATTCGCCCACCTTTTCGAGCATCTGATGTTCGGCGGCTCCGTCAATGTCCCCGACTTCGACTATCAGGTGCAGCGTGTTGGTGGCGATGCCAATGCGTTTACCACCAATGACATAACTAATTACTATATAACCCTCCCTGCCGATAATATCGAGACGGCATTCTGGCTTGAGAGCGACCGTATGCTCGGACCCGCTTTTAGCCAAGAAGGTTTGGATATCCAGAAGAAGGTTGTAATTGAGGAGTTCCGTCAGAGATACCTTAACACCCCATATGGTGACAGCCAACATCTCTTTCGAGATCTTGTCTACAAGGTGCACCCATATCGTTGGCCAACTATCGGTTTGAATGTCAATCATATAGAAGAAGCCACCCTCGACGAGGTGAAAGACTTCTTCTATCGTCTTTATACGCCATCCCATGCCATTCTCTCAGTGTGTGGCAATGTCAAGTCCGACGAAATATTTTCTCTTGCGGAGAAATGGTTCGGTGGCATACATCGAGAGACTGTAGATGTCAAGCCTTTAGCCGAACCCGTCCAGACAGAGGCTCACTTCCTCGACGTGGTACGTGATGTTCCCGCATCTCGAGTGATGGTGGCGTTCCATTCAACGGAGCGCATGCATCGCGATACGAAACTTGGCGACCTTATGACGGACGTGTTGGCCGATGGAGCCTCTTCTCGTCTTAACCAGCATCTTATAAAGGAGAGCCAAACTTGCACAGATGCCAATGCTTTCATAACGGGCACAGTTGACCCTGGAGCTATTGTCTTTACTGCGCAAGTAGCTGATGATGTTGCGCCTGAGAAGGTCATCGACCAAATATGGGATGAGATACATGCCTTGCAGACCGACGGCCCTACTGAATATGAGATCAACAAGGCGCGTAACCGTCAAGAAGCCGCACAAGTAATAGCTGAGACCGCTTCTCAAGCCTTGGCGCAGAGCCTTGCAACCTATGAGATGCTTGGCGACGCAAATCTGATAAATACCGAGTACCACGCCTATGATAATATCACGACAGATGATGTACGTGACCTTGCTCGCCGTACGTGTACTCGAGAGAACAGCTCCACACTGATTTACCGCCACAAATAATCGAAGCAGTGGATAATACTTTCCGTCTGACTCCTCCTCCCTCGGGCGACATAAAAATGCCCGTCATACCATCTTTTACATCTCAAAAGTTGCCCAATGGTGCCATGCTGCATGTCATGCCAGGTGGCAACCAGTCAATCGTGAAGTTCGAGGTCTGCGTGTCGGCAGGCTCTCTTCGTTGTGACCGTGCGCTTGTGGCTTCCGCCACATCAGAGCTTCTGACCGAGGGAACGCAACGGCATACTGCCCAAGAGATTGCAGAGTCTCTGGATTTTTATGGCGCATATACATGGCCGGCCTCTTCAATTGGTAGGGCTTCGCTCACGTCGCTCTGTTTAGAGCGCGACCTTGCGCCTGTCTTGGCTATTGTGAATGAGATTCTGCGTCAGCCAACATTCCCCGATGAGGAGGTGGCTCTTTATAAAGCGCAGGAGCTTCAGAGCTTTGATATGAAGATGATGCGCACGCCATTTCTTGCGTCGCGTGCTATGCTTGAACTGCTATATGAGTCCGGTAGCCGTTATCGACGCTTCGCTTTGCGTGAAGATTACGATGCGCTGACTCCCGACTTGCTTCGTGCGCATCATGCAAGTTCCTATCGCCCTAATGGGGCGCACATTTTCGTCTCAGGTCGCCCTTCCGATGCCGATATCCGTCTTATAGCCGATACTTTCGGCTCCACGGATTGGGAATCAGGTAAAGACTGGGAAGCCCCTGGCCCTCAATATAATCCGATGCCCGGGCGCACCATGATAGAACATGATGGCGAGCAGACTTCAGTCCGCATCTCTCGCCCGATTTTCAATCGTGAGCATCCCGACTTGCTGCCATTCCAAATGGCAAATGCCGCTTTGGGCGGTTACTTTGGTGCGCGCCTCATGCAGAATCTGCGAGAGCGACTTGGTTTGACCTATGGCGTCTACTCAACAGTCAACGCTAATAAGTTCCGAGGTGTGCATACCATTGCGACGGAAGTTAAGACTGGCAGCCATAAGGTGGTCGAAAAAGAGATTTTCAACGATATGGAACGACTTGCGTCTGAGGTGATTACAGATCGAGAGATGGAGACGTTGCGAGGTTTTATGATGGGCGAGATGCTCCATTTCTTCGATACGATAATGACGTCTGCCGATACTGTCTTTACTTTGTTGCTCGATGGCGTAGGGACTGACTATCTTTCTGATTTCTACCGAGTCGCAAGGGATATAACGAAAGAGGAGGTCCGTGACATGGCGGCTAAGTGGTTCGTCCCGAGCGAGTACTCGGTCGTTTGCGTAGGCAAAGGGGTGGGGGAGTAGTGCCCATCTCTATTTCCTGACATAAAGTTTAGGTGGCAGACCTACAATCTGTTTGAAGACCCTGTTGAAGTTGTTGGGAGAGGAGAAGCCTGTGGAGTAGGCTATCTCCTGTATGTTCATTTTCCCATCGGTAAGTAACTCGATAGATCTCATGATGCGTAGTGTGTTGAGGTAGCTGCTGAAGTGTATTCCTGACTGGCGGAATAGGCGACTAAGGTTGCGCGGAGAGAAATGGAAGAGCGTGGCAAGGTCATCAAGACGCAGCTCGTCTTTTATATGCATTGATATATAGTCAATTACGGGGTGCAATCGTGAATCGTTTGGTACGACGAGTGTCTTGAAAAGAGATTGTGTCTCCGGACTTATTTGTGGAAGAAGATTAAGAAAGCTCTGTATGAACCAGAAGAGGTCGGGGTTTGTGTGCTGGCTTATGAGCCTTTCGTGCGACGATATGAATTTAAGGTTCTCGCACACAAGTTCGTTGGTGTTGTAGATAGAGAGTGTGTCCTTGTTGGCGAGGCTGGCTTGGCTGTCAAATGTGACGTTGAGTATAAGGAGCGAGACCTGGCTGTTGTTGCTCGATAGCTTATGCTCCATGTTAGTTGGAATCCATACTATCCGTCGTTCGGGGACAAAATAGCTGCTGCCTTGAGCCTCTACGTGGAGCGTGCCGGAAAGCGTGTAGATGATTTGGTGCTTATTATGGCTATGGGGAATAAGGTTTATCTCTTCCCATCCAGTTCTCTTTATAAGAATCTCATCTTTTTTAGAACTATTTATAAGGGAGATGTATTCACGTTGCTCAGCGTTCATTATGGTGGCGCAAAAGGTTAATTATATGTCCTGATATGCAATATGCGCCCAAAATTAACATTCTATCTTTGCAATATCAAAATCAGACAGACAAAAGACGACAACAACAGACTGTGAAAGACAAAGACATGAAAGGGTGGATCATGCTTACGTGCGTGGTTGTTCTATTTTTAAGTGTGACAGCAGCGCAAGCTCAAGAGGTGGAGATGTCGATAGATGACATGTTCGGAAGAGTGGAGCAGAACAATATTGATGTCAAGACTGCACGCCAAAGTGTCAGCATCTCTGCGGAGCAGAAGAAGGCGGCGAAGGTCAAGAAGCTGCCGGACGTGAAGTTCTCCGTGGCTGCAAATTATTTGGGCGATGCCACAATCCTGAATCGAGATTTTAGTAATGCCATGAGGTCGGAGATGCCGCATTTCGGCAACTCTATTTCGCTTACTGCTTACCAGCCTGTATATGCTGGTGGCAGGATATCTGCTGGAATTGAGCAGGCTGAAACTCGGGAACGGATGGCTGACAATGATCTAAACATCGTGACGGACAATATGAAGATGGAGGCTTTGGAGTGCTACTTGGATCTCTTTAAGCATCGTAACCTTTTATCCGTTTATGATGAGAATATCGCATTGACGGAAAAGTTGGTGTCTGAAATGAAAGGACGTTCGGAGCAGGGGCTTGTTCTCGCCAACGATATTACTCGTTATGAGCTAAATCTCTTGAATCTTAATTACGATCGCACTGTCATAGTCGATGGAATAGACCATCTGAATCATAACCTCTTGACCTATCTTGACTTGGAAGAGTCGACAGTGGTGATTCCTCTCTTGAAGTTTGAGGATGGTGAGGCTGTAGAGTCCTCTGCCGACTATTGGTTGGAGCTTGCGCGGCAGAACTCTCCAGAGTTGCGGAAGATCGACTTGGAGCATTCACGTTTGGAGACGGAAGAGAAGTTGGTCAAGAGCGCAAGGCGCCCCAACATAGGAATCTCTGTGGGCGACAACTTAGATGGTCCAATAACGAACCGGTCGCCGGTTGTAGACAAGAATCTTAACAAATGGTGGGTTGGTGTGCAATTAACTCTCAATATATCATCATTTTACAAGGAGTCTTCGTCACTCCGGTCGGTCAGAATGGAAACAGCTCGCCAAGTGGACAGGAAAAGGTCGCAGGAGGATAGCATCGAGCGCAGGATCGACAAGGCGAGTAAGCAATATCGTGAGGCTATAGAGCAAGTGCGGACGCAAGAGCTTAATGTTAAATTGGCAACGGAGAACTACCGAATTGTTGAAAGGAGGTACTCAAGCGACTTGGCTTTATTGACCGACATGCTTGACGCCTCTGCGCAAAAACTTGACGCAGAGGTGCGTCTTGTCAATGCCCGTACGAACGTTATTTATTATCACTACCAACTTAAATATATTTCAGGAACCTTATAATGAATAGGAGAACAAGGCGTTGGATGCAACATATTGTCGTGTTGCTTATCATCTCTGTAGGTCTTTGGTGGATAGCTTCCCAGTTTATCAAGTTCAACCTCTCAACTTATACAGACAATGCGCAGGTGAGGCGTCAGTTGGTGCCTGTCGATGTCCGTGTCCGAGGATACATTAAAGAGATACGATTTGAGGAGTACTCCTTCGTTCATTTAGGAGATACGCTCGTTGTGATCGACGATTCCGAATATCGCCTCCGTTTCTTGCAGGCTAAAGCCGAATTGCAGAAGGCGCTTAGTGGCAAGTCGGCAATGAACACGGCAATATCTACAACTTTCAGTAACATAGGCGTTAACGAAGCATCTATTGCCGGAGCCAAAGTCGAGATGGAAAATGCGGAGCGCGACCTCGCCCGATATGCGTCTTTGCTTGAGGAAAAGGCTGTGACCCCCAAGCAATATGACGACGCAAAGACTCGCTATGAGTCGATGAAGGCGAAATATGAGATGCTTTGTCGTCAAAAACAGTCGACTTCTCTAACCAAGGAAGAGCAGGAAAAGCAGCTTGGGGAGAAAGACGCGAGCATCGAGTTGGCGCGCGCTTCTGTAGAGCTTGCAGCACTTGACTTGTCTTATACCGTCATTACGGCTCCCGCTGACGGATATACATCGCGCAGGAACATTAAGACAGGTCAGTTGGTGCAACCAGGTCAGACGCTGCTGTCTGTCGTTGACGAAAATGACGTATGGGTCATTGCCAACTATAAGGAGACGCAAACGGCCAATATGAAGATAGGCGATCGAGTGGAGATTGACGTCGATGCCATACCGGGCGTGACGTACATTGGCAGGATAACGGCAATGTCTAATGCCACGGGGGCGCAGTATTCGCTTGTGCCTCAAGATAATGCGACTGGCAACTTTGTTAAGGTCGAGCAACGCATACCTGTCAAGATCCGCTTCACCGAAGACAACACTCCCGAGGATATAAAGCGTCTCAAGTCGGGAATGAATGTCGAATGCGAAATGATTGACGACTGATGTCGACTCAGTACACATCAGCGAACACGGTGATTCGTGCTCGTCAGTTGCTAATGTTCCGCAGATGGGTGCCGCATTGGATGCGCTTCTGGCTGTATATGGCGTTTGGCTTCCTATACCAATATGTAGGAAGTATCAATACGGCGTCTATTACGCAGATTATCAGTGAGGAAGCCTTTCTGACTGAGGATGTACAGATGGCTGGATACTGCATGCTCGGTGGTATAACCGTATGTTTCCCAGTCATGTACAGGTTCAAGTTCTTCTTGACGACGCGGCAATTGTTCTTTGTCGCATCTATGGGACTGATAGTCTGTAATGTTATAACGATGTTGGTGTCCGTGCCATGGGTGGTATGGGGAGTAAGTTTTGCAGCTGGTTTCTGCAAGATGTTGGGCATGTTCGGATGTACGAGTGTCTTTCGTCTGTGCGTGACACCTTCGCGTAACTATGCTGTATTCTTCCCTGTCGTCTACACCATGGTTTGCGGTGGTACGCACCTGTCTGGTTTGACAACTGTCTATCTGGCGTATTATGGCAACTGGAGGCTAATGAACTTGTTTGTCATAGCCCTGCTTCTGATACACTTTGCACTGGTGTACTTCCTCATGCATAGGGACCATCGTCCAGGACCATATCTTTCAATAAAGGGTGTTGACTTTTTAGGGTTGTTGCTTTGGAGCTCTTTCCTCATTTCGGGAATATGGTTGTTCACTTATGGTGAGCATTACGACTGGTGGCGCAGCAAGCCTATATGGATTGCCACTCTGGGCACTATAGTGTTATTTATTGCGGCATATTGCAGGTCGAAGTTCGCTGAGAAGCCATACTTGCAACTTTCAATCTTCCATTATCGGGCTACGTGGCAGTTGATGATATTGTTGTTAGGGGTTGGAGTCTTGCAGTCGGCGCCACGCTTGCTGCAATCTATATACGTTAATGGGGTTCTCCACTACGATTCTCTCAATGTCATTGCGCTAAACTGGCCTCAGTTGTATGGTACGGTTATAGGGGCTTTGCTCGGATTCTACGCATTTGTCAAATGGCATTGGAACTTCAAGCAGTACTTCGTCTTCGTCTTCGCATTGGCTTTGGCTGTGATATACGAGGTATGCATGTATTTCCTGATAGATGGCGACACCAATCGTGAGGCTTTCTATATCCCACTTTTTGCCATGGGTGTGTCTGAGGTGATGATTGGTTCTGCGTCAAATATTTATATGTCGCAGAGTGTCCCGTTTTCGCATTTCTTCTTCGGTCTAAGTGCCATTGGCTATGTACGTTGCGGCATAGGATCGGCAGCGTCATCGGCTTTTGTGCAGCGATTGTATAATTGGTCTATTGCGAAAAATAGCGTGGCAGCGTCGGCTAAACTGGATGGAGAGACCCTGCCATTTAGTATGCCGTCTTGGAATGAGGCGGTTTCTGCCGTCTCAAAACAGGCTGTCATGATATCCGTCAAAGAGTGTTTCGGCTATCTTGTGCTGTTGGGCATCGCAATTATTCTGTTAGTGATGCTGAGCAATTATCGTACAGCTGTTGTGCGTCTGTTGCCTCGAATGACTGCAATCCGAATATGGATTAAGAATGAGAGGAAAGGCGACCCTAAGGACTCTGTGAGAGTAAAGCAGTAAAGAAAAGAAAATCCCCCACTGGTGTTTGTTGTCAGTAGGGGGGGGCATTATTGTTCTTGTGAATCAGAACCTTGCGACTCCTGTTGCGCAATGTTCTGTTGGGCTTGCGGTACGGGGGTGTGGTTGGTGGTAATTCGCCACGGCGCATCATTAAGGAATACCACCTCTTTTGCTGCAACAAGTTGTTTCTCGAGTATGCCTCCTTGGCGCAAGACGCCAATAACAACCTTCTCGGCATTTGCAATCATGTATTTGTTGCGGTCGGCTGCCACTCCATAGTCATCCATCCAAGGGAGGCTGAAATCGGCCATTGTGATTATGAGCAGACGACCATCGCCTATGGCATCGACGATGTATGTAGGCCAAAGCTCTGGGTAAGGTGCGGAGAGGACGAGGATTGTTGGTATGTTGCGTTTTAAGAGACCTTGGAACACGTGGCTCTCAAGCAGCTGTATATTGCCCACCATGACGCAATCGGAGTCGGAGTTAAGGGAGTCTAGCCACGTCCGGATATTATCATCGCATGACCTTGGGGTGTGGCGCGAAGTCAGGAAGGCAGTTTTGTTAGTATGCTCGAGAAGTTTGATGTTGCCGATAGGGGGTGATACTTTATTTTGCTCCATGAGTCTGCGATGTTGTTTATGCCAAGGTAGCAAAAAAAGTTGTATCGGCAAAAGGAGGGAGCGTAAAAGGATTTGGAGGTGGTGGAATATTAAGCCTTCCGTGAGGGGGGCTGTTTGAGCATTGTTAAAACAAACACACCTTGATGGGGAGGTGGCTGTTGTATTGTATGTAATTAATGAAGCCCCTTGGTGCAGCTGCACCGAGGGGCTTATGCGTGAGCGGGAAACGGGACTCAAACCCGCGACCCTCTGCTTGGAAGGCAGATGCTCTATCGACTGAGCTATTCCCGCAAGGGATATTAGTGGGAGGTGAAGGATTCGAACCTACGAAGCCGAAGCAGCAGATTTACAGTCTGTCCCATTTGACCACTCTGGAAACCTCCCATCATGAATAAATCACAATCTCCACTGAGATTGAGCCAATAGAGGGACTCGAACCCACGACCGGCTGATTACAAATCAGCTGCTCTACCAACTGAGCTATATTGGCAGGTGGGTAAGCTATCTATGTCGCACCGCTCAACCTAATACCTTTGCTGCGGTCAGGCCCTGGAGGATTCAAAGGGAGCTGGTCGCATAGGACTTACCCGTGTGCTTTGTGACTGCAAAATTACAGCAAAATTGTATTTACACAACTCTTTGGGGAAGTTTTTTAGTAAAAACTTTTGCGTTTGGAGTTAATGGTTTGCATGTCAGTCTGTTGCGTATTTAGGCTTGTTGACCTGTCTGCGGAGCTTGTCGACAAGGTGGTCGATGCGCTGAAGCTCATGTGGGATGTCGATGCGCTGGGGGCAGTGTGGGGCGCAGTGTCCGCACCCGATGCAGTAGGTGGCCTGGCGTTCCCGGGGGATGGAGCGGTCGTAGCCGAGGAGGAATATTTGCCTGTTGCGAGCGTAGGCTTCTCTGGCATCGGCACTGGCGGCATCGGCATCTTTTTCCATCGGGAAGTGGCCTTCGTTAATGCACTTGTTGTAGTGGAGGAGGTTGGCTGGGATGTCGATGCCGTAGGGGCATGGCATGCAGTATTTGCAGTCGTTGCAGGGGATGGTGTTTAGGCTCATCATCTCTTTGGCGATGTCGTCGAGGAAGATGATGTCGTCGTCGGAGAGAGGCTTGAATGGGGAATAAGACGTGAGATTGTCGTTGAGGTGCTCCATGTAGGTCATTCCGCTCAGGACTGTCAGAACGAGTGGGAATGTGCCAGCGTAGCGGAATGCCCATGACGCAATGGAGCGTTCGGGTTCACGCTCTTTGAGGCGGCTGGCGATATGGCTGTTTACCTTAGCGAGGCGCCCACCGAGGAGCGGCTCCATGATTACGGAAGGAATGCCTCGTTTGGCGAGCTCGTTGTAGAGGTATTCCGCGTCGGTGTTGCGCTCGTTGATCTGTTTTGCGAAGTGCCAGTCGAGGTAATTGAGCTGGATTTGCACAAAGTCCCATTTTATCTCGTCGTGGAGGGAGAGGAGGTAGTCGAAGACCTCGATATCGCCATGATATGAGAAGCCGAGGTTTCTTATCTTGCCTGCCTTACGCTCATTTATGAGGAAATCGAGCATTCCATTGTCAAGATACCTTTTCCGATAGGCTGTCATTCCGCCCATGCCGATGCCATGGAGCAACATGTAGTCTATATAGTCGGTTTGCAGCTCCTTGAACGAATTATGGTACATCTTGATGGACTCGCTACGGCTCCAAGTTGACTCGGCGAAGTTGGAGAGCTTAGTGGCGATGAAGTACTTGTCTCTCGGGTGGCGGCTGAGAGCGATACCTGTGGCGTGTTCACTCATGCCTTTGCAGTAGGCAGGAGACGTGTCGAAATAGTTGACGCCGTACTCTATCGCTCGATCAACGAGACGGTTGACCATCTCTTGGTCTATGTTGTCGTTTTCGTCGGTCGGCCATCGCATGCAGCCATATCCAAGAAGAGAGACTTTATCTCCTGTGGTTGGCGTGGTACGCATTTCCATCTGACCTTTGACAAGCGAGGGGTGGTTGGCATTTGAGGAGGAATTGTCGTCAGCTTTGGCACATGCAGTGAGAGCCAGTGACGCACCTGCGCCTAAGCGTGTAAGGAAACTTCTTCTGTTAAACTTTTCCATTGCTTATACCTCCTTATGATTTTCGTGTCCCTCGATATAAATTGCGCTAAGCGGTCTTGAAGGACAGACGTGCTCGCAGGCACCGCACCCGATGCATCGCTCCTCGTTGACGGCTGGGATGCGTAGGTCTGGGTTGTCGGGACTTTTGACCATGGATATCGCCCCGTTGGGGCAGTGGCGTGCGCAGTTGCCGCAAGAAGTGCTCTCGGTATTGACTACGCATCGATCTGCGACCCATACGGCGTGACCAATCTGCGTGGAGACTTTGGCACTGAGGGGTAGTGGCGAGATGGCACCTGCAGGACAGATGTGTGAACACAGATTGCAGTCGGGACGGCAGTAGCCGCGCTCGAAACTCATGCGGGGTTGCATGAGGGTCATCAGGTCGGTTGAGGGACGAAGGACACCGTTTGGGCATTGCGCTACGCAGAGCTGGCAGCCTGTGCATCGGCTGGTAAAGTTGCGGATGCTGCGGGAACCTGGCGGGACAAGTTCTGTCGTGCGCTTAGGAGGGACTTTTGCATCGAGGATGGTGAGACCGCCGTCGACGACTTTGTCTTTTTGAGCCGAAGCCGCTGTTGCCGCTAAAACGCCTATTCCCGTGAGAAACGTTCGGAGGCTATTGTCGGTTTGGGCTTGCGGGTTGGAGGGCTTGTTGTCGTGTCGTCGCCAAGAGTAGGATATGGCACCTCGTGGGCACACGTCGATGCAGTTGAAGCATGAGACGCAACGGCTCTTGTCGATGGAAGGGATGGTGCCCTTGCCTTTGATGTTTATGCTTGCCGCCTTGCAATTCTTCTCGCACAGATGGCAGTTGACGCACTTGGATGTGTCGATAACCGGTGCGAGAATGGAGAACTTGGATACGTAGCCGAGGATGGTGCCGACGGGGCAAATGGTGTTGCAGTAAGTGCGACCATGTCGCCAAGCGAGGATGGCTATGGTTATGAGAGTTATAAGGGCGATGGTGAAGACGGGAATGGTTCGAATCCAGACATCTGTGAACCCTACATTGTAGCCTCCGACGACCTCATCGGCTGAGGCTACGAGATTGCTGCAGAGTTGGTAGACTGGTTGGAAGATGTTTTGCGCAATGCGTCCGAAAGAGCTATATGGGGCGAGCAGGGCTACGACGCTGCTGACGCCCATGACCATGCACAGGATGAAGATGGCAAGGACGGACAGGCGAAGGATGCGTTTCTCTTTTGAGTAACTATATCGGCGAGGTTTGGCACGTCGCCCGAGGCGTGCAAAGAGGTCTTGTAGGAGACCCATTGGGCATATTACGGAGCAATAGACGCGTCCGAGCAGGAAGGTCAGGAGCAGCAGGACAGCTACTGTTATGAAAGAACCCTCCATGAAGGCGGGGAGTATTTGGACGTGGGCGAGCCCAGATAGATGGGAGGCTGCAAAGCCGCTTGTGTCGACAAAAAGGAAAGTTATAGACACAAGCATCAGCATGCCCAACCCTATGCGTATTTTGCGTAACATGATCTGGATATGAGGACTACGTACACAAATATACCTAATTTGAGGGACAAAGCATAGGGGCGCGACTAATACGTATTGCTTCCCATTCTAAATAATAAAGGAGGTGAGGATTAGATTTTTACACCCACAAAAAGGACATCGTCAGTTTGTGGGAAGTCGCCTTTCCACTGGGTGAAAAACTCTTGTGTCGTGAGATTTTGTTCTTCGATACTGTCGTTGAGGATGGTGCGGAGGAACTTCTCGATGCGTGAGTTTTTCATCTTCTCGCCATTCTGTCCACCGAACTGGTCGCTGTAACCGTCGGTGTACATATAGAAAGCGTCGCCTTGGGCGAGTTGCATGACGTTGGTAGTGAATTTGCGGTCGCGCAACTCAGGATCGACGTCACCGATGCTTCTTTTTGTGCCGCGGATTGTTATTAGATCGTTGCCATGCGCAATGATGATTGGACGTCGGGCTGCGGCGGATTTCAGTACGTGAGTGTTGAGGTCGAGAACTACGAGGACTGCATCGAGTCCATCCTTGGTAGCGTTGATGTCTGTCGTATTGTGAGACAGGTTTTCGACAAGGCTATTGTCCAACATCTCGAGCATTGTGGACGGGTCGAGCTCATCCCCTGAAAGACGTTCACAGATACTGTTGATTATTGTGGCCGAGATCATGGAGAGGAACGCACCGGGAACGCCATGACCAGTGCAGTCGGCGCAGCACAGGACAAGTTTATTGCCTTTGCGCGTAAACCAGAAGAAATCGCCACTGACGACATCGAGAGGGCTGAGGAAGACGAAGGAGCCGCTTATTGGGAAGTCGTTAAGAGCTTCGGGGCTTGGCGAGATTGCTTGCTGTATATGTTGCGCGTAGAGGATGCTCTCGGAGATGCGGTTGTTTGTAGCTTCGAGATATTTAGCCTGCTGTTTGAGTTCAGACATCTTGGAACGCAATTCTACCTGAAGGTGTCTGGTCTTGATGATCGTCTTGCGTTCAGAAATCTTTTCGCGCCATCGTGCAACTCCGAGGATGATAAGGATTATTACGGCTACGGCTACAACGTGGTAAACGATAAGGAGAACGAGGCTACCAGGGGAGCTTACGGGCGGTTGGAGCTTTTCCTGGAGCTTTTGAATGTCGGCTTCTCGTTGGCGATTATTGATTGCGAAGACGTCGGTTTGCATCTCGATGCCACGTTGGCGTTCTTCGCTCATGACGGCGTAAGCATTCTCGTAGTCACCTTGGACGACCCAGAAGGTGCTTCGGCTCTCGTTGACGAGCGCCCAATCGAATGGGGTGAGGGTGGCGGCAGGGGGAATGGAGTCGAAGAGGAAGGCGCGAGCGGACTTGGTGTCTTTGCGTATGGCGCATAGCTCGCCGTGGAGAAGGTTGAGGACGATGTGACCCTCGCGAGAGAGACTCGCAGTGTCAATTCTCTTTCCGTATTGCTCGGCCCAGTCGAGTTCTCCCATACGGCAGCGAGCGAGACCTTGGAACGCCATGGCGTCGGCGTGGAGGTGTTCGAGACCGGTCTTCCCGACGAGCATCTCGAGCTTGTTCATTGCGGAGGATGCTTGAGAGTACTGATGGAGGAAGAAACGGAGGCGTACGAGTTGGCGGAGGTATGGAAGTTTAGCGCGGTCGGACGCCTTGTCGTAAATGGCACTTGCTTTGGTAAGGAGGCGGTCGGCCACATCGACATTGCAGAGGTCGATTGCGACGCTGGCGCATTCGGCGAGTGATGTCATGCGGCAGGCGGGCGCTATTTGGTCGAAACCGACGGTGTCCATGACAATTTCCGCCTTACGGATTTGCGTCATGGTGCCTTGCCAGTCGTGGATGTCGCGGCCCGACTTTGCAAGCAGCCCGTAGATCTTGACCATGCGGTGGGCGTAGCCTGCGGCTCGTGCCATGTTGAGACTCACTTGGAGATGCTTGTAGCAGCTGTCGATGTTGCTTATGTCGAGGAACGCAGCTCCCTTAATGAACTCCAAATCGGCCATTTGCTCGTGCCATTCGTCACGGGATATAAGTTTGTTGTGAGAGAGGAGCGATATGGCGCGGTCTGCGTAAAAGATGGAAGAATCGGCTTTTTCTTGTTGGGCAAAGAACCAAGCGGAGAGGATGTCGGCATCGAGATTGGCAGAGGCGTTGTGCTTGGAGTTCTTGTGCTGCATCCTGAGTCTGCAAACGGAACGAGCGAAGCCGACAGTGTCGCATTCGGACACTTGTGATCTTAGAGTCTCGTAGCCAGCCACATGACCGTCTTCGCCATTGTCGCAAGAAACGAGGCAAAGGGCGGTGAATATGGAGAAAAGTATGTAGACGAATTTATGTGATGCCATTTTACCGTTGGTACACAAAATTAGTGGAATGGGTGTGGATATGCAACTAAAATAGGCGTAGAAAGGCAGGCGTGCGGTCAACTGTTCGTCAGCGATGACGAATTGACGAGGGCGTAATTATCGATGGCGAAAAGCAAGAAAGGCGGCTATGTGGAGAGACATAGCCGCCATGTGTGAGCGAAAGTTAGTGGAGCTGTGGGGGATCGAACCCCAGTCCAAACATTGAAGTCATACGCTTTCTACATGCTTATCCGACCATTAGGTTTTCGAGTTTGGTTTGGGGGAAGGCGCCCAACGCCGCACCTTATCTCTTTAAGATCTCGCCATTGGAGAGGAGCACCCCGCAGGCCATCCCTGATTTATCTGCGTCTCCTTATCAGACCGCCTCAAGGAGTGGGCATCTGGGAGACGTCTCGTCCCAATCACTATGAAAGGGATGAAGCCAATCTACTATACTTCGATTAGGCAGCGAGAGCGTAAGAATTGTTGCCAGTTATAGGTTTAGTACCCGAGATTATGGAGCCAGCATACCGACGCTCCGCATGCTTACGTACCACTTTGCAACGCTGTCAAATCCAGTTCAGCCCCGTTTGCGTGGTAAAAGCTTAGCAAAGTTAGTAGAAAAAGTAGTATGAATGGAAAGCAATGAAGATATTTTTTGCTTTGAGCTGTGTTAGAGGGTTGTGGGCAGCCTGATATGTCGCTTTTTATATTTAATTTAGCGGCAAAGCCGTGCCGATAAACTAACGGGGTGCGCTAAGATCCTGAAGCATAATGCCAAACAAGATATTGCCAGTTGCCTTTGTCGAAAGGATAAAGAAGCAAAGACCTGACGCAGAGGACTTTTTGAAAGCCATTGGCGGTGAGCCGTGGCTGTCGGTGAGGTTGAACCCGTTGAAGAAAGTTGATATTGACGGATTGCTGGCAACAGATGGAGAAGTGGCATGGTGTGTTGATGGCAGATATTTGACCGACAGACCAGTTTTTACGCTTATGCCAGAGTTTCATGCGGGAGCTTTTTACGTACAAGAAGCTTCGAGTATGTCGCTATCTGTGGCATTAGGAGTGGTTTTGCCCCAATTGCCTGTACACCCTACGTGTCTTGACCTCTGTGCCGCCCCTGGAGGCAAGACTACATTGTTGCTCAGCAGGGTAGGGGGGCGAGGCGTGGTCGTAGCAAATGAAGTCGTGCGTCAGCGAGCATGGATTTTGAGGGAGAATATTGCAAAATGGGGAAACCCGTCGGCAATCGTCACAAACAAGACGGCTGAGCAGATAGCGGCATCGGGCGTGACGTTTGACCTAATAACCGTCGACGCGCCATGTTCGGGAGAGGGAATGTTCAGAAAAGACCAGACGGCCATCGAAGAATGGAGCCCTAAGGCGGCTGATGATTGCGCTGCTCGACAAAGAGAGATACTTGAGAGCGTGTGGCCAGCATTGAAGACAGGAGGCTACATGGTGTACTCAACATGCACATATAACCCTGGTGAAAATGAGCGTAATATAGAGTGGTTGGCGTCGGAGTTTGGCGCAGAAGTCATCTCGTTGCCGATGCCCGAGGGGCAGGGAATCGAGACGTTGCACACTGCTGTCGGCGACGCATACGCATTCTACCCGAACAAAGTAAAGGGTGAGGGATTGTTCATCTGCCTATTGAAGAAAACAGAGGCTTCGACACCTGCCGAAAGCTGTAAGAAGAAAAAGAGAGGTTGTCGAGAAGCATTGTCTCTCAAGGAGATGAAGATTGGCAGTGAATATGTCGAGGGAGTGAAAACGTATCAGAAAGGCGACGAGATTGTAGGATTTCCAACCTCATTGGCTCCTATGATGGTGACGATTACGGAGGCACTTGACCCTCTTTGGACAGGAGTGGCAATAGGCAATGTGTTGAAAAAGAGAGACATGTCGGTGTTTACGCCTGCTGCTGAATTGCCATTATCGGTGGCGTTTAAGCAGGGATCGATGGCGGAGCTTATGCTTTCTAAAGAGCAGGCACTGAAATATCTGCATGGAGATGCGGATTTACAAATACCTGAGGGTGTGGAAGATGGGTGGTGCGTCGTCTCATACGGAGGACTAAGATTGGGACTCGTAAAGAAGATTGGCGCACGGCTGAACAACTACTACCCGAAAGAGTGGAGGATAAAAATGAACGTTGGCTAAAGACAATAGACGACGATTGAAATAAAGAACGATATTAAAACGAAATGGCAAGGTCTAAAAAAAGTAAGCCAGAGTTGCTTGGCGTCACGGTGGCGGATATGGCTGCCGAGGGCAAGTCGATATGCCGTGTTGACGACCAAGTTGTATTTGTAACAGGTGCCGTACCAGGCGACGTAGTCGACATTCAGATAACAAAGAAAAGGAGCAACTATTCGGAGGGATTCATTACTCGCTTTCTTGAGTATTCCCCGATCCGTATAGAGCCGTTCTGCCCATATTTTGGAAAATGCGGTGGATGTAAGTGGCAATTTATTCCATACGAGAAGCAGGTTGAATATAAGCAGCGTGAGGTGGTGAATAACCTACGCAGGTTGGGTCATGTAGAGCTTCCCGAGCCTATGCCGATTTTGCCGTCAATAAAAAACAGGGAGTATCGTAATAAATTGGAATTCACTTACTCGGCGAAGCGTTGGCTGACGGCGGAAGAGCTTGCCGACCCTGAGGTCTCGAAAACGCCTGGTGTGGGATTTCATGTGCCAGGACTGTTTGACAAGGTTGTGGACATCAAGGAATGTCATTTGCAGGGTGAGCCTTCGAACTCGATAAGGAACTGGACACGCGACTATGCATTTGCCAATGGACTGACATTCTATGATTTGCGAGAGCGGGTTGGTCTGTTGAGGAATATTACGATACGCACGGCGTCGACTGGTGACGTGATGGTGATCATGGCATTTGGAGAAGACCAGCCCGAGCAGATAAACAAGATGCTTGAGGCTTTGAAAGAAGCCTTCCCGATGGTGACGAGCCTTATGTATGTTGTTAATACTAAGGCAAATGACACTATTACGGACCTTGATATAAAGTGTTATGCTGGTGAGCAGTATATCACAGAGCAGATGGGCGACGTGAAATTCCGCGTGGGACCCAAGTCTTTCTACCAGACCAACTCCGAGCAGGCGCATAGGCTGTATGACGTGGCCAAAGAGTTTGCCGGATTGACTGGTAACGAGGTGGTTTATGACCTCTATACGGGTACTGGCACGATTGCGAACTACGTGGCAAGGAATGCACGGAAAGTCATTGGTGTTGAGTATGTTCCTGAGGCTATTGAGGATGCGAAGGTTAACTCGAAAATCAATGGTATAGAGAACACCGAATTTTTTGCAGGCGACATGAAGGACGTTCTGACGCTTGACTTTATAAACCAGCATGGCGAGCCGGACGTCATGATAGTAGACCCCCCACGTGCCGGTATGCACCCTGACGTCGTTGAGACGATATTGAAGGCTGCGCCAAAGAAGATTGTTTACGTGAGTTGCAATTCGGCGACCCAAGCGCGTGATATACATATGATGGACGCCATGTACAAGGTCTCGGCACTTAGACCTGTTGACATGTTTCCTCATACTCACCATGTCGAGAGTGTGGTTCTGTTGTCTCGACGTTGATGAATAAAATGATTTAGGCACTAATAATGTAAATCCATATAGACAAAGCGATCAAATTCTTTAAGGAAGAGCACTTCTTTCTCAGTAATTTTTGGGAGAGCCCTGTGACGTATCAGGGGCTTACCTACACCAACAGTGAAGCTGCTTTCCAAACGGCAAAATGCACGAGTGACACCGACAAGATTCAGTTTACGAAACAGAATCTTGCCCAAGCGAAGAGGTTGGGTAGGCGAGTGAAGCTGCGTGAAGATTGGGAAGCTATCAAAACCCAAGTCATGGAAGAAGTAGTGCGAGCAAAGTTCGCACAGAACGCATAACTGGCTGACAAATTGCTTGCCACTGGTGATGCGTACCTGGAAGAAGGCACTACGTGGGACAGAATATGGGGAGTAATAAGAGGTGTCGGAGAGAATCGGTTGGGCATCATCTTGATGAAAGTCAGAGCCGAAATCAAGGAGTCAAGAAGTGAGAAGTAGTAGCAAAAGCACTACTTAGCTCAATGGTTAAGTATTGCTTTTTGCTACTGTTGTGGTCTCATTCCACACTAAGAAAGTCGCCCCCTTTGCTGCAAGGCAAAGGGGGCGTCAATTTTTTATTGTAGCTTATATATTAGCTAAGTTTTGCGAGCGCATCGGCAATGCGACGTACGCTCTCACGGAGCTTCTCCTCGCTGGTGGCGTAGGAGAGGCGGATGTAGCCCTCGGCGCCGAAAGCAGAGCCTGCGACAGTTGCGACATGACCGACGGTAAGGAGGTACATGGCGAGGTCGCTGGAGTTGCTGATGGTCTTGCCGTCGGCAGTCTTCTTGCCGATGTAGCTTTCGACATTGGGGAAGAAGTAGAAGGCGCCGGCTGGCATATTGACTTTGAGACCTGGGATCTTGGAGAGGAGGTCGTAGACGATGTCGCGGCGTTTCTTGAACTCGGCGGTCATCTTCTCAGAAGCCTCGTTGCCGCTGGTGAGGGCAGCGATGGAGGCGGCTTGGGTTATTGTGCAGATGCCGGATGTCATCTGACCTTGAAGCTTGTTGACAGCTTTGGCGATGTCGAGAGGTGCGCAGATGTAGCCCATGCGCCAACCTGTCATGGCGTAGCCCTTGGACATGCCGTTTGCGACGATGGTGCGGTCTTGCATTCCTTCCATTTGAGCCATGGAGAAATGTTTCTGACCATAGGAAATCATGTCGTAGATCTCGTCGCTGAGCACGAGAACCTGCGGGTGCTTGCGGAGAACGGCTGCGAGACCCTCGAGTTCCTCCTTGGTGTACATGCTGCCCGTAGGGTTGGATGGGGAGCAGAGGATGAGGAGCTTTGTCTTGGGGGTGATGGCGGCTTCGAGTTGCTCAGGGCGCATCTTGAAGTCTTGCTCGATGCCTGTTGGGACGATTACGCTCTTGCCCTCGGCGAGGACGACTTGCTCGGTGTAGGTGACCCAGTATGGCGCAGGGAGGATAACCTCGTCGCCCTTGTTGATGATGGAGAGGATGACGTTGACGAGGCTGTGTTTTCCGCCGGCGGAGACGATGACCTGGTTGACGTCGTAGTCGAGACCGAGCCAGCTTTTCATGCGTGCGACGATAGCCTTGCGGAGGTCAGGGTAGCCAGGGACTGGTGGGTAGTGTGTCTGGTTGTTCTCGATGGCCTTGATGGCAGCCGCCTTGATGTGTTCTGGTGTGTTGAAATCAGGCTCGCCGATGGAAAGATTGATAATGTCAAGACCTTGCGCTTGGAGCTCACGGCTCTTTTGTGTCATGGCAAGGGTCGCCGACTCTGACATCGAGAGTATGCGGTCTGAAATCTGGCTCATGTCCTTTTGTTTTATTAATAGTTTAGGCTTTGTTCCTTTTAATACGCGAATGTATGCAATTTATTTCATATTGAACAGTAAGCTTGCTCTGTATTTTCAACTTTGAGTGTGAATATTTAACTAATGGTTTAAAAGTTGAACTATTGGGGTGTGCCTAAGATGCGTATTTAAAGAAAGCCCCGACACAGCAATGCGTCAGGGCTTATGTTATAGGTAGTTAGCGAAACGTATATGCTAATCTACCTTGATGTCAGTATTAACATTCTTGCTGCCAACGAGTGCGTACCAGAGGAGGTAGGCGAGTGCGATGAAAGGCACAATGTAGCTGTACATGTAGCCGATCTTGTCGGCAAGACCATTCTGGATGAGAGGCAGAAGACCGCCACCGACGACCATTGTCATGAAGAGGCCGGAAGCTTTTGCGGTGTACTTGCCGAGACCCTCAGTAGCGAGGTTGAAGATACTGGCCCACATGACAGAAGTGCAGAGACCGCAGAGGACGAGGAAGAGTGCGCTGATAGGAACATCGGTCATATTGAAGCCGCTGCCGTCGAAGAGAGGCATGGAGGTCATGCAGTCTTTGGGAGCGAAAACAGCCGCAATAATGAGGAGGAGAGCCACGGAAGAGGTGGCGGTCATGAGCATCTTACTGGAGACTTTGCCTGCGATGGTGGAGGAGATGAGTCGACCGACGAGCATGAGGAACCAATATGTACCAGCAACGAAACCACCGATGGCTGCGGCTCTCTCAGGAGCGTTTGTCCATGCGCCATTGCTGGAGGTGTCGGCAAGATAGTTGTTGAGAGTACCAGGGATGCCGATCTCGACACCTACATAGAGGAATATGCCGATGACACCAAGGGTGCAGTGGCGGAAGCTCCATGCAGAACGCTCGAAGACCGTGTTTGCGTCACTGTAGCCATTTTCAGGATTCTGGATGGGGATGAAGAGAAGGATGATGAACGCAGCAGCGAAGACGCCCATTGCGATGAACATCACAAGAGAGATGTCGCGGATGCTTGTATTTGCGGTCACCTGACCAACGAGTGCGCCAACGAGCATAGGGGTGATGGTACCGGCGAGGGAGTTGAACGTGCCGCCCATGAGGTTGAGCTGGTTGCCACGATTGCCGCCACCGCCGAGCAAGTTGAGCATAGGGTTGACGACGGTGTTGAGCATGCAGACAGAGAAACCAGAGATGAATGCGCCAACGAGGTAGGTGATAAAGCCTGCCCAACCCTCGGGGAATCCGCTAAGGTATTGGACGAGAACGCCGAAGAAGCCTACGCCGATGCCGACGAGAGCCGTCTTCTTGTAGCCGATGCGCGTAAGCATCTGACCTGCGGGGATGCCCATGAAGAGATATGCGAGGAAGTTCATCATGTTGCCGAGCATGCCCATGGCGTTGCTGTCATTGAGAATATCCTGCGATTTCCAGATATTGCTGGTGGGGGCAGCCAGGTTGGTCACGAATGAGATCATCGCGTAGATGAACATCATTGTGATAATGGCGAGGGTTGTGCCGCCTTTTTTGTTTGTCATATAATATTTATTTTCAGTCAATTATAAAGTAAGGAGTCGTTGCTTAGAACTCGACCTTGATGGAGCCTTGAGGACGGATGAAGAGCTTGTGGCACTTGCCCTTACCGAAGGTGTGCTCGAGAGTCTCGACGTACTTGTCGAGCAAGTTGGAGGGAACGAAAGCCTGGATGGTGCCAGCGAATCCGCCACCATGGACACGCCATGCGCCTTCGGAGCCGAGGACAATGTCGCTGAGCGCGAGGGCTACGGAGAGACCCTGCTCGTTGACATTGTTGATGGGGTAGACATTCTGATTGTACATGAATGAGCTCTGACCAGAAGCGCAGACCTTGGCGAGGAAAGCCTTGAAGTCGCCCTTCTCGAGATCGGCAACCTGCTCGGCTACACGAGCATTATCGCGCTCGAAGTGGATTGCACGGAGAATGGCGCGGTCGCTGACACCCTCGCTACGGAGAGTAGGAATGGCATCGACAACCTGGTCGAGAGAGACTTCACGAAGAACCTTCTTGCCGAGTTTAGCGGCTACGCCTTTCATGTCGGCAGGGAGAGACGCATACTCGTCGTTGAGGTCGGCGTGGTTGCCGCCCGTATCTGTGATGACGAGGTGGAAGCCGGTTTTGGTGAAATCGAAATTTACCTTCTTGACGATTGGGTTTGCAGGGTCAGCGAAATCGATGGTGACGAGGCCGCCGACGGAGCAAGCGGTCTGGTCCATGAGGCCGCATGGCTTGCCGAAGAAGACGTTCTCGGCGTATTGACCGATTTGGGCATTGAGGACAGCGTCGAGCTTGCCGCCATTGAAGAGGTGGCTTACGATTGCGCCGATGAGAACCTCGAAAGAGGCTGAGGAGCTGAGGCCAGAGCCTTTGGGCACACCACTATTGATTACAGCGTCGAAGCCGCCAATCTCGAAGCCGAGCTCTTTCATGCGAGCGCAGATGCCGCGGACGAGACCGACGGATGTGTAGAACTCGTCCTTGTTTGGGGCGAGGGTCGAGAGGTCGACCTCAAACTGAGGGTAGCCAGACGAGAGGATATGAACCTTGGATGTTCCGTTGGGAGCCGCAATTGCGACGTTGTCGAGGTTGACTGCGCCAGCGAGAACGCGTCCGAAGTTGTGGTCGGTATGGTTGCCGCCGATTTCCGTACGGCCAGGTGAGCTGAATGCGGTAACGTCCTTGTCGCCATAGGTGGCGATGAACTCGTCAACGAGTTTAACGTACCTCTCTTGCTGAGCCTTGATTACGGCGTCGTCGTTGCCGTAGAGGGAGCGCAGCGTGGCGCCGTTGGCGATGGCGCTCTTGAGCTCTTTTGTCTGCATATTGTAAAAGTGAGTATTACTGTTTGAGTGAAGCCATGGAGTGACGAGAAGAACTGTTCGCTCGTATGCCAAGGCTCGCAAATTTAGTAAAATTCTTTATTGAGTGTGAAAAAAGGCGCATGTCTATTTGCATACTTTTGCTCATAAAGTCGAAAGCGTTGATTTTGGGGCGAAGGCTGTAAAATCTTTTTAATAAACTGATTATATTTGGCTCTGAAAAAATATATCAGAGAAGTGGAAATCTTTACATTCATAGTGATATTGGTTTTTGTGGTCGCACTCGTCGTGACCGTTTATCTTTTCTTGCGAGACGCTGAGAAAAGGAGGCAGGCTGACTATCGGCTTCATGTGATGAGCGATGTCTTGCCGAACAGGCTTCAGGCGTATGAGAGGTTGTCATTGTATCTCAACAGGATAACGCCAGACGAGATGGCTGTTCGTGAGCAAGTCAATGCCGCGAGTGCCAAAGACTTATACCTTGCTATGATAAATTGTGTGCGTCAAGAATATGAGCATAACGCCGCAATGCAGATATACGTGACCGACGAGACTTGGAAACGTGTGACGCGTGCGAAAGAAGAGGTGCTCAAAACATTGGGTGACACGGTCAAGGGGCTTGCGCCCAATGTGTCGCCTCTGGAATTTTCGGCAGAATTTGTGGAGGCTGGGCGTAACACCTGCATGTTCTATCTTGAGCGTGCGAAGGATGGATTGCACAAAGATGTGGCGGGAGAATTCGTCAGAGAGTGATAAAAATATGTTGTCGTGTGTAGAATTGAACGGAAAAATTTTATTTTTGCACTCGCAACGGATAAAACATACTGATCGCTATTATTTCCATAATAGCAGATAAATAAACAACGAACAACTCAAAAGGACAAAATGAAAAAGCACAATTTCTACGCCGGGCCTTCTATCTTGCCTCAGGAGACGATCAAGAAGACCGCCGAGGCTGTGTTGGATTTCGCAGGCACGGGACTCTCCATCCTCGAGATCTCTCACAGAAGCAAGGAGTTTCAGGCAGTCATGGACGAGGCGCAGTCCCTCTTCAAGGAGTTGCTTGACGTTCCATCAGGCTACGAAGTTGTATTCCTTGGTGGCGGCGCAAGCCTCCAGTTCTGCATGGTGCCATTCAACTTGTTGAACAAGAAAGCTGCCTACTTGAACACTGGCACTTGGGCCAACAAGGCTCTCAAAGAGGCTAAGGCATTCGGTGAGGCAGTCGAGATCGCATCCTCAAAGGACGCAAACTACACGTTCATCCCTAAGGGCTTTGAGTCTAAAGTTCCTGCTGACGCAGAGTACCTCCACATAACCACCAACAACACCATCTACGGCACAGAGCTTCATGCTGACCCTGTTGTCAACGTGCCTCTCGTCGCCGACATGTCGTCTGACATCTTCAGCCGTCCTGTTGACGTGTCGAAGTACGACCTCATCTATGGTGGCGCACAGAAGAACCTCGCTCCCGCAGGTCTCACCTTCGCGCTCGTCAAGGTTGACGCTCTCGGTAAGGTCGAGCGTCATATCCCGACCATGCTCGACTACCGCACTCATATCGAGAAGGGCTCCATGTTCAACACCCCTCCTGTTGTTGCTGTCTATGGTGCACTTCAGACTCTCCGTTGGCTGAAGGAGCAAGGTGGCGTAGCTGCTATGCAGAAGCGCAACGAGCGTAAGGCTCTCAAGCTCTATGAGGAGATTGACCGCAACAAGCTCTTCCGTGGCACTGTTACTGAGACTGGCGATCGTTCTTACATGAACATCTGCTTCGTCATGAACGATGAGTACAAGGAGCTTGAGGACGAGTTCTTGAAGTACGCTACGGCGCAGGGAATGGTTGGCATCAAGGGTCACCGCTCTGTTGGCGGTTTCCGTGCATCGACCTACAACGCCCTTCCTGAGGAGAGTGTCGACGCCCTTATCGAGGTCATGAAGACATTCGAAAGAACTCACTAAGAATATATAAACCAATGAATATGGGCACCGAGACTCCGAGAATCAGAATCGGGGGCTTGGTGCCTTTTCAGTTAGCAAAAGAACAATAGGACATGACAAAAGTATTGGTAGCCACAGAGAAGCCATTCGCAAAGGTGGCCATTGATGGAATCCGCAAAGAGGTTGAGGCTCAAGGTTTTGAACTTGCCCTCCTCGAGAAATATACCGAGAAGAAACAACTTCTTAACGCTGTAGCAGACGCTGACGCTCTCATCATCCGCTCTGACAAGGTCGACGCAGAGGTGCTTGACGCAGCAAAGAAGCTCCGCATCGTTGTCCGCGCCGGTGCAGGCTATGACAATATCGACTTGGCAGCCGCAACGGCTCACAATGTCGTGGCGATGAACACTCCAGGTCAGAATGCTAACGCTGTTGCCGAGCTCGCCCTTGGTCTGCTCGTCTATGCTGTGCGCAACTTCTACAATGGCACATCCGGTTCCGAGCTTATGGGTAAGAAGCTTGGCATCCATGCGTTTGGCAACGTTGGTCGCAATGTGGCACGCGTGGCAAAGGGCTTCGGCATGGATGTTTATGCTTTCGACGCATATTGCCCTGCTGACGTCATCGAGGCAGCTGGCGTCAAGGCAGTAAAGAGCGTCGAGGAGCTATATGAGACTTGCCAGTTCGTATCGTTGCACATTCCTGCGACGGCAGAGACGAAGGGATCTATTGGCTACGACCTTGTTGGCAAGATGCCGAAGAATGGCGTACTGCTCAACACCGCTCGTAAAGAGGTCATTGACGAGGCTGGTCTCGTGAAGCTTATGGAAGAGCGTCAGGACCTCCGCTACATCACCGACATCAAGCCCGACGCTGATGCTGAGTTTGCAGAGAAGTTCGCTGGTCGTTATTTCTCAACGCCCAAGAAGATGGGTGCGCAGACTGCCGAGGCGAATATCAATGCAGGTATCGCAGCCGCTCGTCAGATTGTCGATTACATCAAGAATGGTGTAGAAAAGTTCAGGGTGAACAAGTAGGTTCATCTCTGAGAAAGCAAAAGCGGATGTCACTTAGGTGTGGCATCCGCTTTTTGCTGTTCTTGTTCTGGGGGCTACATTAGCGAAAGAAAATATCGTGGTTAATGGTTTCAATAGGGTTGTGAAATAAGGAACGCCTTTGACAGAAAGAGTAAAACAGCCGCTCTATAGTTTCTTAGGTTACTTATTTCTGATTGGTATGTCTGCCAACTAGTTAACAAAACTACTTCCATGGATTAGATGGAAGCATTGTTCGTTGTATTAAGTTGTTGATATACGTTTTTAAACACTCTTTCGTTTATAAAGTTCATGAAATTCTGATTGTCCAGATATTGACGGCAGAACTCTGTGTTTTCGTTCAGCATCTTGGCCACAACCATGAGCATGCTGTTGTTGAACTGCACTTGGGCTGTAGCTATGTTGCTGTTTCTCACTGCATTGATAAAAGCCTCATCTTGCATCATGCGTTCTGGTAGCTCGTCGAGTTGTTTTTTCGCCAACTCTATATTTTGCCAGTGGATTTCGTTGAACTGCTCCAAAATGTCGCTGAGCTTGGTGAGTTCAGGTTCAGACTTTCCTCCTGATCCTTTTCCAATCGGAACTGGGTCTATTTCTGTGTCTTTATTCTCCAATACAAACTCCATATCTCCTATTTTGGTAACCTGCACTTGGTCTAAGTCGATGACTCCTGTGAGACCGTCAGTGAGGTCTTCGTCTTTTAGTATGGGAAGTTTATGCAAGAGCAGTTGGTAGTAGGTGTTCAGCTTTTCCCATTCAATGCTTTTGAATGACGTGACAGCAGCAATGAACGGATAGGTGCGCAAGAAGCCTTTGATATTTTTCTTGCACCTTATTTGCGCATTTTCATCCAAGACTTTGAAACGCTCGACGGCTACGTCGATAATCGGGTCGAGCATCTGCCGGTCTTCACCGCTCCAGAAGCGGGTGTTCACCTCGGTCACTTCGTCCTTCGTGTAGATGTTTGTTCCCTCTATGGCTTGTATGTAGTCGTTGAGTTTGTTGGGGTCGCTTTCCTTTGAGAGTATGGTTGTTTTGTAGTATCGTTGGAATGCGTTTATTATTGTCTCCTCGTCATTGGCAAAGTCGAGTATAAAAGTATCTATTTTCTTAGGATGGCAACGATTCAACCGAGAGAGAGTCTGCACGGCTTTCACGTCAGTGAGGATCTTGTCTACGTACATGGAGTGGAGTAGTGGCTGGTCATAACCTGTTTGGAATTTGTCGGCCACGACGAGTATGCGGTAGGGGTCTTCCGCCATATTGTCCTCTATGTCCTTTGATGGGAATCCGTTGATGTCGGCTTCGCACACCTGCTTGCCACCATATTCCTTGGAGCCTGAGAATGCCACGATGGCGCGGTATGGGCTCTTTCGCTCTTTGAGCAAGCGGTTTATCTCATAATAGAAGTCAATGGCCCGCACAATTCCGTTTGTCACGACCATGGCTCGCGCCTGGCCTCCCATTTTCCCCTTGTCGATGACCATGGTGTGAAAATGGTTGACAATGATGGTGGCTTTCTGTTGAATGGTCTCTGGTTGGCGCTCCACCCATGCGCGTAGTTTCTTCTGCGCTTGTTTGTTGTCAAATTCGGGGTCGTCTTCCACGGTCTTGATGATTTTGTAGTAGCTGGCGTAGGTGGTATAGTTCCTAAGCACGTCCATGATGAAGCCCTCTTCTATGGCTTGCTTCATTGTGTATTCGTGGAAAGGTTGGTGCCCTATTTCCCCGTTTTCCTTGTCAAATGGCACACCAAACATCTCAAGTGTCTTGTTTTTGGGCGTGGCGGTAAAGGCGTAGTAGTTGGCGTTCTTCAACATCTTGCGGCCTTCTATTACGGCATTGAGCTTGTCTTCCAGGTCTTCAGATTCGTCAACGAGACCAGAGAGCGCCATGTTCATCTTGGCTGAGAGAGAGCCGTTCTGACTGCTGTGTGCTTCGTCTATAATGATGCCGAAGTGCTTGTTTTTTAACTCACTACCTATGGTTTGGAGTATGAAAGGGAATTTGTGGACTATCGTGATGATTATTTTCTTTCCTGCCGCAAGTGCATCCTTCAAGCTTGTTGACGAGTCTGCCCATTCCACGATGTTCTTCAGACGGGCAAAGGCGTTTATATTGTCGCGTATCTGATTGTCAAGGTTCACGCGGTCGGTCACTACTATTACGCTGTCGAGCAACGGTGTTGTGCCATCGAGCAACCCTACAAGCTGATAGGCGAGCCATGTGATTGAGTTGCTTTTGCCCGAGCCAGCCGAGTGTTGGATGAGGAAACGTTGCCCCATGCCACCTGCTCGGGTGGCATCGAGCATACGGCGCACTGCGTCGAGCTGGTGATAGCGTGGCCACACCACTTGCTCTTTCTCTACCTCTTTTTTCTTGCCAGTCTTCGGGTCTTTTGCTGTTTTTTTCTTTCTTACTACCTGGGCATAGTTCTCCAGTATGTCTGAGAGCGACCTCTTGCTCAGGATGTCCTCCCACAGGTATGACGTGCGCACTCCATTGGGGTTGATAGGGTTGCCCGCACCGCCGTTCACTCCTTTGTTGAACGGCAGGAACCATGACGCTTTTCCACACAGCTCCGTGCACATCATTATTGCGTCGTCATCCACAGCGAAGTGTACGGCGCAACGCTTCTTTATGAGCAATAATGCAGATGGGTCTTCTTTCGGGTTACGGTTTGTTTGATATTGCCTGATGGCGTTGTCAATGGACTGCCCTGTGTAATGGTTCTTCAACTCCATAGTAATGATGGGCAATCCGTTGAGAGACAGCATCACGTCGATGCTGTCCGTATTCTGCTTACTGTAGAAGAGTTGGCGAGTTACGCAGAAGATGTTTTTCTCGTAAAAAAACTGAGCTGTTGGGTTGAGTTCAGATGGCAGTGGATAGTAGAAGTCAAAAATTTCAGATATGTAGCGGAACCCTTTGCGCAGGATGTCTGACACGCCACGGCTTGTCAGTTCTGCTGACAGACGCGTGAAGAACCTCCGTTCTTCTATGGGGGAAGCGAAACACGCGGTACTTTCGGCTTTCGCCTTTTGGGTGGAGAGAATAAACCGCTTCACTCGCTCCGTGTCCACTCCAAAATCCTTATTATAGTCGTGCGAATCGCCCTGCTCGTAGCCTTGCTTGTCACGCAGGCAGGTCACGAGTATTGTTTCAAGTCCTTTCTCTGATATGTCTGTCGGCATAAGTATTTCTATTTAAGTTCAGTTTTTAGTTCATTATACAAATCTACAGGGGCCATTGATGTCTTTTTCATTCTTGCTCGTCTTTCCACTCTTTTGTGACGGTGACTTTTATCTGCCCTGTCACGGCATCGCTTATCAGTCGTTGCTTAAACTCCTTCAGATAGTCTATCTCTGCCTGCAAGTCGGCAAGGCAACGGTCTATCTTTGAGAGTTTATCGTCGATGTAGGCGACGATGGCGTGTTGCTCGGAGAGAGGGGGGACAATACATTTTAGTTTCCTTAATTCAGCCCAATTTAAGCTTTGACGAAGCCCATTGCCCATACTATAGAATACCTTCTTGATATCTATGGAATGAAGAAGAAAATACAGGTATTGAGGATTAATGTCTGCAAAAGACTGAATTGCAAGATATGCAGATGTGATAATACCTTCTTGAGTAGAAAGTCCTACCCTTAAACTTTTATGGTCATTTTGCAAATCTGTAAGTCTTAATACGATATTTCCACTTTCAACGATTTGGTATCCATCAAAAGATGCTGGTAATAGCCCTTCTGTTGTATTGATGTCCTTGTTGACAATTTTACCATAGCTTAAAGACAAAAGGTTTTGGTGATGAACATTCTTATTTGAGATATAATGTTCTTTCGCCATCTGTGATAAAGTCCTAACCTCCCAATGCTCCGGAATCAGTCCAATCCAAGGTATGCCCGAATCCTTCGTAGGAGCATTCGGGTTAAGTCCTTTTGTGACGACGTTTGCAATCTCAGATTGCTTCAGACTTTCAAGCAGCTCTCTTTCTCTCTCTCTCGGCGACATATTGGTCAATTTTATGGTTTTTTTCTTTCAAATAGGCGACTATGGCGTGTTGCTCGTAGATAGGAGGAATGAGTAATCCTGCTTTTTTCAAGATGGATTTGTTTATACTATAAACCTTTACGCCATTGACCAAAGATTGTACTTGGCTCCTCCAATTTTTACTTTGGAACAGAAAAGCCCAATAATCAGAATTGTTTTTTTCTTTTGGACGTGCAATAACAATGTGATATCCAGCAAATATATTTCCTGGGTAATCATTATATGCACAATTCCCAGAACCTTCAATGTCCTCAGAAGTATCGGCAAAAGCAAAGTCCCCTTTGCTTAGAAGGTTCTGTCTATGTGTTTCAAGCCAATGTTCCGATACATGCCTGACAAGAGACTCATCCATAGAAGTACCCGTATTGAGTTTAGAGTGAACTTGTCCATAACTGATAACGGCTATACCGTCATCGGTTAAATCCGCTTTCGTGATCGGCAATCCTTTACCAAAGGTGAATGCATTTCCAACATTTGTAACTCCCCAGTGTTCGGGAATCTCCCCAATCCACTGCACGCCGCTGTCCTTATATCTTTCGTATCTTTTCATCTGTCTTGCTATTATTCAGTTTCTTCATAGTAATACGAATAGTCGATGCCTTTCATAAACATTTCGCGGTCGTCAACTTGGTCTGTCAACGCTGCTTTAAGCAAATGTTTGATATTGCCACTGTCAGCCACGCTGCGTTCCATGGCTGCGAGGTAGTCGCGTTTGTCGATCTTGCTCCAGTCCACGCATCTTCCGATACGCTTTTTCAGCATCAAGTCGAGCCATATCCGAGTGGCGCGTCCATTGCCCTCACGGAAGGGGTGTGCCACGTTCATCTCGACATATTTGTCCACTATTTGCTCGAAGCTATCCTCCGGCATATTTTCTATGGACGCAAGAGACTGCTCAAGGAACTCTGCCGGTGCAAACGTAAATCCTCCCTTTGAGATGTTCACCGTGCGCAGACGACCGGCGAAATCATACAGGCCTCCGAAAATGTAAGCATGAATTTGCATCAATCCGTTCAGTGTGCCTACCTCGATGCTGTCCATAAGGCTGCTTCCAAACAGTGCGTACGCTTTGGATTTGCTCTTTCCGTCGATGGTTTCGTCGCTGTTGGTGAACCATTCAACGAAACGAGCCGACTTGGTGTTGGGCATACTTTTAGCCAACTCCACGATGCCGCACGCATCGAGCACATCCGTCAGACGCATCTTGCCGTCAGGGGCTTTTATCTTCAACTGGTTAGTGGCACTAACCAGTTGATTGCCTTCCTTCCTTAATTTGTTCTTCAGGTACTTCCAATAGTTGCGGTTTTTTGTGTAGTCGTCCTGTGCATTCAGCACTCCGAGTATGTCGGGCACAGAGAACCACCACTTGGCACTGGCTTCTTCCCACAGGGCGCGCACCTCGCGATCGTTGAAAAAACGTATTGAAATCTTTTTCAAGGATCTTCGTCGTTACACATTTAGAATATCGTCGAGTACTCCTTTCAGTTTGTCCTCGATGTCCTCAATGTCAGAGCGGATGTCGCTGATGGAGCGCAGTTCTACTGGCTTGTAGAAATACTTTGTGAATGACAACTCGTAGCCCACCACAACATTCTCTCCGTTATAATAAGCGTCGGGGGCGTATGGCAACACTTCGTTTTGCATGAAGCCGTTGATACCGCCCTGGTAGAGCAGCGGCACTTGCTCCGTGTCGCGCAGCTGAGTGTCGGGAGCTAATGGCGAGTCGAGATCTGCCGGCTTTTCGTGGCAAGGATCTGCCGTCTCGCTGCGATGACCCAGATGTTGGCGGATGAGGCTAATCTTGTTCTTGTCGGCTGGCACTTTCACCTTGTGCTGTTTGAGCATGGTGAACAAGGCGAAGTCACTCACGGTGTGGCCGCCGAGATACTCTTTCCACGCATCAAGCACGCGTTGCAGCAGAGCAACGTCTTCTGCCTTTTTCAGCTTGGGCAGTGCGATGGAGTCTGGGCTCTCATAGACTATGCGGAGCGGGCGCTCTACTGTCACTTTCCAATAGCCGAACTCTTGGTTGGGGAATATCTTGCTGCACTCCGTCTCCTTGAAGTCGGTGAGCAGGCTCAAAATTTGCTGTCTGTCAGTCTCGTTGGTCTCGCAGTTCTTCTCGCCAAGGTTCTTGCGCAGTGGCGAGCAAATCTTGGTGGCGTCGATAAGCTGCACCTTGCCGCGTCGGCGCTCCTCCTTGCGGTTGGTCACCACCCAGATGTATGTGCCGATGCCAGTATTGTAGAAATCTTTTTCTGGCATGGCGATGATGGCTTCCAAGAGGTCGTTTTCTATGATGTGCTGGCGCAGGTTGCTCGCACCGCTCCCAGCGTCGCCAGTAAAGAGGCTCGACCCGTTGTGAACCTCAACTATTCGAGTGCCGAGAGGTGTGTCGTCTTGCATGCGGCTCACGTTGTTGGCAAGGAACATCATCTGGCAGTCGCTGATGTCGGGGAGGAAAGAGATCTCTCGACCGTCCTTACTGGTCTGGCGGAAACGCGGGTCGTTGAACTTAGCCTTTTCCTTTTCTGGGATCCCGCGTCTCTTCAGGTCCTCTTTCCATGGCGTGCCGAAAGGAGGGTTTGATATGCAAAAATCGTAGGTTTCTCCGGCATGACCATCTTGCGAAAGCGTAGATCCGTAGGCTATGTATTCACGCTGCTCGTTGCAGTCGCGGTATTGGAACGACTTTATCTCGCCCGAAATCATCAGGTCAGCCTTGCAGGTGGCATATGTGTCTGGGGCCTGTTCCTGTCCGTAGATGTTGATGTTTATGTGTTTGCCACGCTTTTTGCCAAGCTGCTTGATGCGTTCTTGGGCTATGGTGAGGATACCGCCAGTGCCGCATGCGCCGTCATAGATGCGGTAGGTGGTGTCTTGCAACCGGTCGGCGATAGGAATCACGGCGAGGTCGGCAAGCAACTTCACATAGTCGCGCGGTGTGAAGTGTTCTCCGGCTTCGGTCACGTTATTCTCCTCATTGAAGCGGCGCAAGAGCTCCTCGAACATCGTTCCCATCGTGTGGTTGTCAAGAGCAGGCAGCTTTTCGTTGCCTTCGTCGTCGAGCATTGGCTTGTTGCTCAGATTGATGGTGTCGGATGTGAATTTCTCGATGATGCTGCCAAGGCGTTCCGTCTCAGTAAGGTTGTCAACGACCTGACGTAAGTGGAGTTTGTCTACGATGTCCTGCACATCCTTGCTGAAGCCATTGAGATATTCAGTGAAGTTCATTTTCAGGCGTTGGGCGTCAATCTCGCTTTTCAACGTCTTCATGGTGAACTTTGATGTGTTGTAGAAAGGATAGCCAGTTATGTTGTATAATATAGGAGCTTGGTTGTCAATATGGTTGTTGTCAAGTTGTCCTTTCATTGTGAGGACTTGCTGCTTTGTTGGTTCAAGAAGCACGTCGATGCGACGCAACACCATCATCGGCAGAATAATTTTCTTGTATTCGCTCTTGTCAAAAGCGTACACAAGAACATCTGTTGCAATGTTCCAAATAAACGAAAACAGCGAGTTATATTGAGCTTGCTCCATTATTATTTAAGTTTTTGTCAAAAATCTTATTACACAAACATTGGTGTGTTCTGAGATTGGATGTGATAATTCAAGCGATAGTTGTCGGTGGTTGCATCCGCCGCGGACAGAGCTGAAACTCTAACTGATTTCTTTTGTCCAATTTGCCTGTGACACATTCTTGCCGACGAGTACGATCTTAATCCTATTTTTAGTTTCACCACTATGGTTTATCTTGTTGCAAGATAATAAATTCTCGGCAAAATAGCACACAATCCGTAATATTCAGTGTTGCATATAAGCAGCAGATGTTGCAGTAAATCAGAGTGAGTTCGATGAATTTAGAATAGGGATAGCTGCCTGTCATTCTGGTCGTTACAGAAGTCAACCATTAAAGATGGCTTCTTCGGGAAAAAGCAATACGCTGACAAAGCAGCCAATGCATCAACCATGAAGCCAAATACCGGGGAAAAGTTGTGCAGCTCGTATTTAGATACAATGCCGTCATCATGTCGCGCAACGGTCCGCTATTGTCAGTCTCAGCGAGAGGAAGTCATTGTAGGGCGAAGTAGGCACAGGGGTGAGCAAAAAAAGAAGCTTCCCTCAACGCCATGTTAATATTGGCGTTGAGGGAAACTTCACCCATGTTTAGAGAGTAATTACTTGCTGTCGAAGATACTACCTATGTTCTCCTTGATGTCATCAAAGATGGCACGATAACAATCCCACTTCTCTTCACCGTTGATAGAGGCTGCTGGATGGTAGGTCTTGTAGGCGAGACTTTTGCCTTCAATGTCAAGCCTTGATACAGCATCGACATCGAGCCCTGCCAAACGAGTCGGGTCGCCTTGGATGTTGAAGTTCTCAAGTATGTAGTTGTAATATCCATTTTTCCCTGGTCCAGTCAAGAAGATTAGCACGTCGGGCTTTAATATTTCTATCTCTTGCGGGATGACGTGAAAGTACTTCTTCTCCAACTCGTGGATTTCGGAGGAGACACCGTTGCGCTCGCCGTTGGACAACTTCGATATGTTGTTCCAAAGGTATGCCACTTTTTTGTTTGGATACGACTTGTCAAGGATGGATTCTTTGATACCCGACATGATGCCATTAAAGCCTACGTTGAAGAAAGGGTTCTTAGCCAAATGGTTGTCAGTATCCGTAAGAAAGTATTGACCGTCCTTGTAGTTGTCCGAATAAAAGCGTTGGTATAGTTCCACGAAGTCGTCGGACTGTGCTTGAGAGCCATCGTCCAATATCGGCATTGGCCAATTGAGAGGCTCTTGTCCGAAAACCATGACTTTCAAGTCGGCGTCAGTCCACCAACTTTCGTCGACATAGCCTCCCTGGTTGTCGTGTTCCAATGCGACGCCAAGCATAAACGGTGATTGTACCTTTATGCCTTGGGCATTCAGCTGCTGTTTCAAGGCTTCCCATTTAGGCTGATATAGTTCAGCCAATTGTTCTGTTAATGTTTTCATCTTTAGGAACTGATTTTAGCGTTTCATGCACGAAGGTATATATTTAATTAATCGCCCCCCCGTTAATTAAATTTAACACAACTGCGCGGCTTTACGCTTTTCTATAAGGACATGGCTATGGGCAAAACATTATTTAGTGTTTGCATCTATGCAGCAGATGTTGCAGTAAATCAGAGTGGTATGGATTTTGTTGTTGGCAAGTCAAAAGGATGGAGGGTCATGTATCCCCGAAACAATTACTACATTTGTAATATAGCCTGTTAATCATGAAGATAATAGATACTGCGGCACTTATTGCTGTCGCTTTTATAGCACCATTTACAAGCGTCTTTGCCCAAGAAGAGATGGAAGTTTCCGCAATAGAGGCGAGGAAGGTACTGACTGAGATGACGAATCAGACGAAGAAGTGCTCGACGATTTACTTGGAGTTTACAGCTTCGTACGAGAACAAACGGACGGAATACAAACACTCATCTGACGGAACGTTGAAGGTCAAAGGCGAGAAATATGTGCTTGACGTAAGTGACATGGTGACGTATTCGGAAGAGGACAAGGTGTCGGTATGGCAGAAGAAAATCAATGAGTTGGATATAAGCTACCATGATGAGGAGTGGGAAGGAGATATGACGCCAGCTAAACTATTTGGAGGCGCATACCAGGAGGGTTATAAACTCCGCATGCTTGGCGACAAGAAGGTAGGCGGAGAAGAGTGCGTGGAGGTGGATCTGTACCCCAAGGACACGAAATCGCCTATCATGAGGATAAGGTTGTCGATTAGCAAGAAGACCAAAATGTTGAAGCGTTTCATGCAGCAATATAAGTTGGGAGAGAGCTTGACTGTTGACATTAAGACATTTACGCCGAATAAACCGATGGCTGACAAGGAGTTCTCTTTTGACAGTGCGGCGCATAAGGATGTCGAGATTGTAGACTTGAGGTAGGAAGCAGATGATAAGATACCTTGGACGGGGAGATTCGGAATATGTGCCATTTCCTGGGATAGAGGATGTTGGCGAGTACGATACGATCGCGTGGGGTGGTGACTTGTCCGTCAGGCGTTTGTGGGATGCGTATAGTCACGGAATTTTTCCGTGGTACCCATATAGAAGCAAGGCCATCGTGTGGACGTGTCCGAGGGAGAGGTTTGTAATATTTCCCCAAGAGGTGCATGTCTCACACTCGATGCGCACGTTGCTTAACAGTGGGCGTTACCGAGTGACGTTCAACGAGTGTTTTGAGGCGGTGATAATGAACTGTGCCACTGTAGAGAATCGTCATGCCCATAAATATGCGTGGCTTGGAGGTCCGTTACTTGAGGCAATGTTGGAATTTCATAGGCAAGGATATGCCAAGAGTGTTGAGGTATGGGAGGGCGACGAACTTGTAGGAGGACTTTATGGGGTGCGAGTAAACAGATGTTTTTGTGGAGACAGCATGTTCTCTTTGAAGCCGAGTGCATCTAAAGTGGCATTGATAGGGTTGGCTCGAAAAATGGAGTCGGAGGGAGGATTGATGATTGACTGCCAATATAAAACAGAGCATTTGGAGTCGATGGGCGGACGGCACATAACCTACGACGAATATATGTCTTTGATGAATGCATAGCGGTGCATAGCATAAAAAAAGGAGGCTCAGGCGAGTCTCCTTTTTTATGGTATTAAGTGGCGTTAGTTGAGTAGCGCGGCAGACGCCTTAACGAGATCTGAGATGTATTGCGGCGTCCAAAGACCCCACCAGATAGAGAGTCCGAGCAGGATGAATTGCCATGCCGCCTCGTAGACTGGGAAGTAGTGGCTTGGCTCCTTGATGAGGTATCTGTCTTCGGCAGGCAGGAAAAGAACAGCAAGCATGTCTTTACTGATGGCCCATACGATGATGCAGAGAAGGACGAGCAGGACGGCGAGAGCTACCCACCACTGCACATCGATCATTGACTTGAAGACCATGAGCTCGGTCATGAACATGCCAGACGGTGGCATGGCCGTTATGCAAAGGAGACCGAGGATTACGACTGCCGCTCCAGTTCCTGATTTATTTATGTAGCGTCCCATATTGGCGAGCTGCTTGGTGCCGAATATGCGGAAGAGTTCGCCTACGTGCATAATGACTGCCGATTTAGCGAAGGAGTGGAGAACGAGGTGGAGGATGGCGGCATAGACACCGACGCCACCTGCGGCTGTTCCGAGCATCACGACGCCGATATGCTCGACGCTGGAGTAGGCAAAGAGACGCTTAACATTGTGAACCTTAACGAGATATACGGTTGCGACGAAGATGGAGGCCAAACCAGTCACAAGGACAACCATTTGCGCCCAGTGGTATACCGTCGTTTGCGCCATGACGGCATAGAAGCGGAAGAAGCCGACAAAGCCTGCATTCATTACAACGCTGGACAACATCGCAGAGGCTGGGGTGGGGGCGGCGTCCTTGGCATCGATACCTGCTGTAAACATGGGGACGAGTCCCATCTTGGCGGTATAGCCTACAAAGATGAAAATGAAGGCCATCTGGAGCCATAAAGTGTCCAACTGTGGCGCAAGGGCGTGGAGCGTGGAGAACGAGAGGCCTGCTTCCACTTTATCGCCCATGGATATGGATGTGAAGAGGATGCCGACGTAGACGAACAGAAGAGAGACGGAGCAAACGAACACGTATTTCCATGTGGCCTCGATGGAGCTGTTGGTACGTCGGTAGAAGATGAGGGCTGAAGCGCTAAGTGTCGTTATCTCGACGAAAATCCATGTCACAGCGAGGTGGGCAGAGATGCTTGCCATGGTGAGTGCCATGGTGAGTGCGGTCATCGCACCGTAATACTGAGAACGAACGAGGTCGTCTTTAGAAGCCTCCTTCTCGACAATATAACGTCGGGAGTGGCAAAGGGCAGCGGTGGTGACTATTGTAAGAACAATAGTGAGGAGAGTGCCGAGACTGTCAATATTGAAATAGTTGTCGTGGACGGCGCCGTTTTGGACGACGAAATAGCCAGTTATTGCCCATTGGATTGCGACGAAGAGGACGACGAGGGCGTGGCAGATTACTTTATTCCTGTTGAGAATCTGGATTGCGCTCAGAGACAAAGACAGGATGAGATAGGCTAAGATGATAGAGTTCATTTTGTCGTTAGTCTTTGAGTTGGTTAAGTCCAGTGACATCGCCTTCGTTGGTGACGTCGCCCACCTTGTTGATGAAAATGACGAGGAGGAATACGCTTACGAGAACGTCAAGGATGACGCCGAGGTTGACCAGGACGGGCATCTCGTTGCCGATGGCGAGAGAGAGGATGAAGGCTCCGTTCTCAATTATGACATAGCAAATCACATGGGTTATCACCTTGCGGCGAGTGGCTATGAAATAGAGCCCACAGAAGATGCCTGCGAGTGCAGCAACGAGGAAGAACTTGTTGAGGGTGGGGGAGGCGATAGTCAGAGAGACGAGGTAGGAGACGATGACGACAGCCGTGCAGAAGATGAGTGACACGTAGTTTGGAACAGAAGGCTCTGCCTCGCGAGTTATGTTGTTTGTAAGGATGACTTTGCGGATGAAGTATGGCATGAGGATGGCCTTGACGATGAGGGTCTCGAGAATGATTGTCAGGAGATTGACTAACGTCACTTGGTCGAGAGAGAAGATGGCAGCCGCACAGATAATGAGGCCTTGAACCGTCAGGATGCTCACATAGGTCATCAGCCTATTGGCGATGGCGAAGTAGAAGAGCGTTATGATAAAGAGAATCAGGAGAATATGTATCATGAGGATACGATTTCTAAGCTACGAATTTGACGCCGAAGAAGATGAGTAGGCTAAGTGATGTAAGCGCGAGTATGAACTGCGCATTGTGGCTCATTCGGTATCGGGCCATGAAAGACTCTGTTATGCCGACACTTATGGCGCATAGAACCTGGATGCCGAGGAAAGCAGCCGCCGCGATGGCGATGGGCATGCTGCCGATGAAGAGGTTGGCAATGAGGGCGCTATAGAGGGCGAACTTCAGGTGCGTGGACATGGAGATCATGCCGAGGTCGAAACCGGAGTTGTCAAGAATCATGACTTCGTGAACCATCGTGAGCTCGAGATGGGTCTTGGGGTCGTCAATAGGCATGCGGCTGTTTTCGATCATGCACACCATGAGGAGGACGAAGGCTGCAATGACCGCAAAGGCGTAGGACTCGCCAGTGCCGAGATGAAATTCGCCGAAAATGCTGGCGAAAGAGGTGTTGCCCGAGATGAGACCCAGCGAGCCAATCAGCAAGAAGAACGCAGGCTCGACGAGCATGGAGAAGAGAGCCTCGCGGCTGGCGCCCATGCCCTCGAAGCTACTGCCCGTGTCGAGAGAAGCTATGATGTTGAAGAATTTGCCAAGGGCGAGGGCGTAGGCGAAGAATACGAAATCGCATTCGAAGGAGATAAGTCCACCTTGCTCACCGAAAGGCACGACAGCAATCGCCATGATTACAGAGGCGAAATAGACTGTCGGGGCGATACGGAAGATTGGGCTTGTCGTGGTGCTGTAGACGCTGCCTTTGCGGAGAAGTCGCACGACATCGTACATGGGCTGGAGGATCTGAGGTCCGCGCCGTCCTTGGGTCTTGCTCTTGACTCGGGCGACAATGCCTGAGAAGAAGAGGCTCGATATGATAATCAGGATGAAACTGGTCATCTGTTGCTGTTGATAATTAGTTGAAAATGACTATGGTAGCGACAAGTATCGCCACGTAGGCGAGACCATATACGATGTAGCGTTGGAGCATGCCGTTCTGGATGAACTGGAACCGTTTCAGCCCGACTTGCATGGCATCGGTGCTTGGAGTCACGAGTTTCTCGTCGATAAGGTCATGGTCTACGCTGATGTGTGAGCGATTTTTGGGGAAAATCTCCTCGGAAGTGATGGGGGTGAAGCGAGACGTCGAGGGTAGGAATGTGCGGCACATATCGAGGAGGGTCTTTGAGAAAGACTTGCTGGTGTATTGGATTCCGGCAATGGGGCGTTTGTAGCCGCATCCCCAAGTGTCGCCCTCTGCAACGGGACGTTTGGTGCCGATGAACCTTCGTATTATGGAAATTACGAGAATCAGGATAATGAGGCCAAGCATAGCATGACCGACAGTGCGGGTAAGGGAGACGATAGCGTTTAGGGAGTTGATGTTGACGGAAGATGACGACAAACCGAACGTGAAGAGGCTTGTGGAGAACAGGTGGGACACAATTTGCGAAGGGAAGAGGAGAACGAGCGCCATAAGAACCATGAGCGCATAGGCAGGCCAGAGCATCTGCTTGCCTACCTCCGTGGGCGTGTGAGCCAATTCTTTGCGTGGCGTGCCCAAGAAAATGACGCCGTAGGTTTTAGTGAAAGCGAGCATCGAGATACCGCCTATGACAGCGAGAGAGCAACCTGCGAGAGCCATGAGGATGGATATGGACAACGATGCAGAGCCAAAACCTTTTAAGAATCCGTCGTAGATAAGCAGCTCGCTAAGGAAGCCGCCAAGAGGAGGTAGAGCCCCTATGGCAAGTGAGCCGACAAGGAAGATGATAGACGTGCGAGGCATGAGTTTACCGAGTCCGCCAAGCTCCTCCATGTTGCGGGTGTGGGTGCGGACGTAGACATTTCCTGCTCCGAAGAAGAGGAGAGCCTTGAAAATGGCGTGATTGAGAGTATGGAGGAGCGCACCGCCGAAGCCGAGCATTGCCCATACCTCAGAGTGTTGTGAAAGACCGATGAAGCCGATGCCCAGCCCCATGGCGATGATGCCGACATTCTCAATCGTGCAGTATGCGAGCATACGTTTGAAGTCGCGATGCTCGGCAGCGTTGAGGATGCCGTAGAGACCCGATATAATTCCTATAATCAAGAGAGTAGCACCTATGGGCAATTGTGCGGCAGGGTTGGTGAGCATGGAGCCGAAACGGATGATGCCGTAGATGCCAGCCTTGACTATGACACCTGACATGAGAGCGGATATGTGGCTCGGAGCGGCAGGGTGGGCGAGAGGGAGCCATGAATGGAATGGCACGAAACCTGCTTTGAAACCGAAGCCTGCGATGAGCATAGACATGGCTACAATCTGCACCGTCGTCGAGGATGTCGTAAAGAACTGTCGGAGACCATTGAAAGTGGTGCTGCCAGATGATACGATAGCCCATGCGAAGACGACAGTTATGAGCAGGACGGCAACGTGGGACTGGATGAAGTAGTTAAGTCCGGCCTTTATGACTTGCGGATGCTCGTACTCGAAAATGACAGCGAAGAACGAACCTATGGCCATGAACTCCCACCCGACAAGGAACACGATGAGGTTGTCGGTTGTCAGCAAGACCTCGAGGCCGAGCAGGGTGAAGAGGAAAGAGAGCCAGTGGAGGGCGAGTTGGCGAGTGTCTGTCTTATAGTGTGACAAATAGGCAGCACCATAGACGGCGCCGATGGCGAACAGGACGCCGACAATCAGCATGAACCATGAGGACAGCGGGTCGCAGAGGGCTGTGACCTTGCCGAAGACAGGATGGCTAAAGATGCCGATTGTAGTGGTGCCAAACAACGAAGCCGCACCAAGTGCGGCGACGGTTAGTGACAGGAGAATTACGCAAGTGGGACCCCAAAACTTGTGAGGAATAACCTTACTTGAAACAGAAGCAATAAGGCTGACTATCACGATGGATAGAGAGAGGAAAAGGTAGATCACAGTTTCTGCTTGATGACTACGCTAAGTTACGCAAAAAGTGTATTAAAGGTTTGATTGTTGTGGCGAGACTTACGAAAAGCGAGACTAACTCTCGCGCTCGATCTTGCGCAGCGCACGGAGGTTGTGCCTAAGTGAGCTGATCATCTCCTGGGTCTCTTGCAACATGTTGAGGTATACGAAGATGACGGAGTAGGAGTCCATATCCTCGTGGATGTGGCTGATCAGGTCTTTGCGCATTTGCGAGATTTTAGATTTCGTGGCATCGCCGTCATTTCGGACGCTGACGGTGATGTCGTAATCTTCTTTCTCGATAAGGTCGAAACTCTTCTGGAACAGCTCAACAACTTCGTCGCGGAGAGGGAGGAACTGCTGTTTCAGCTCGTCGGACAGAGGTGCAAAATTGTTGTCGACATGCTCATAGCAAGGCTCGCACATACGCATGAGGCAGTAAATCATCTGCTGGTTGCTGTTGTAAGCGAGGTGGAGCCAAGTGTTATTCTCGATGGCCATGCGTGGTTCGGTCTTTCGCAGAGCCATTGTCTGCTTACGGCGTATGGCTTTTATGACGATCTTCTCTTTTGGCAGGGCGTTATTGATCTTGCGGAGCGTCTTGACGTCCTCGTTGAGGAATGCGTCGGTGAGGGTCTTGAAGGTCGTGCTGAAATATTCGAGATACTCCTTTTCGTTGATGGCGATGTATTGTTTTAGGAGATCCCACGTGCGTGCTCGATCCTTGGAAGCGACAATCTCACTGTAGATCTTCTCCTTGTGAGACTTTTCGGCTTGTGCTTTGCGCTTGAAGTCGATATCATTCTTGACGAGAATGACAATTGAGCCGAGGACAATGGCAGCGGAGACGTAGATGCCACCGAGGTGCATTGCGATAACGATGACGGCGGAGAGGATGAACGACGCGCCTGCCGTGACGAGCCATCCACCGATGACAGATATTACGCCAGTGATGCGGAAGACAGCACTCTCGCGACCCCAAGCGCGGTCAGCGAGTGAGGAACCCATGGCGACCATGAAGGTCACGTAGGTTGTAGAAAGAGGAAGCTTGTAAGATGTGCCGAGAGCTACGAGGAGACCTGCGAGCACGAGGTTGATAGATGCGCGGACGAGGTCGAAAGCCGCGCCTTCGGGCATGATGGCCTCATTGGTGTCGAATCTGGTGTTGATCCATTGGCGGAGCCTCTTGGGCGTGTGGTCGTCAAACCATTCGCCAATGTTGCGCGAGAAACGAACGATGTGGCGTGCCGCACTTGATGAGCCGAACATCTCGTCGCCGCCCTCTTGGCTGGAGAGGCTGACGGAGGTTTTGACGACATTCTTGGCCTTCTCGGAACGGGCGAGGGAGACGACCATGATGATGCCGGAAATCACGAGGAAGTAGACGGGCGTATGCGACGGGTCGTTGAGTCGATCCATGGCGAGGAGCTCGGGGTGTTCGACACCTTGCGCTATGGACTCTTTGAAGTAGCCAAAGATCTCAAAGCCTGAGAGGGGAACGCCAATGAAGTTGACAAGGTCGTTACCTGCGAATGCCATTGCGAGTGACATCGTGCCGAAGAGGACGACGAAGCGCAATACGTTGACATTCAAGGCGTAGAGGATCTGTGACAATATGGTCGTCGTCACAAAGCTTATGATGACGATGGTGCTGGTGTTGTCGTCGATGAAGGTTTTGAACTCCGGCGTCATGAAAGACATGTCCTTTATGCCCTTAATGAGCATGAAGTAGATTATGGCCGTGATGCAGAGACCGCCGAAGATGCCAATCTTCCATTTCAGGTTTCGTTGGAAATTGAAAGTGAAGATGAGGCGAGTGATGTATTGGACGAGGGAGCCGAAGAAGAAGGCGACGGCGACGGAGAGGAAAATTGCAATTATGACCGTAAGCGCCTTGTCGGTGTTGATGAAATCGGCGATTGGTGTGTTGGAGTGGTCGGCGATGATCTTGACGGCCGCGAGGGTGAAAGAGGCACCGAGAAGTTCGAATACGCGACTTACAGTCGTGGAAGTTGGGAGACCGAGCGAGTTGAAAATGTCGAGGAGGATGATGTCCGCCACCATGACCGCCAGGAAGATGCTCATCAGTTCGGCGAAAGTGAAATGCTCGGGTTGGAAAATTCCGTGTCGGGTGAGATCCATCATGCCGTTGCTGAAGCAAGAGCCGAGGAAGATGCCGATGGCCGCTACTATCAGGACTGTCTTATAGGTTCCCGCCTTTGCGCCGACGGCAGAGTTGAGGAAGTTGACAGCGTCATTGCTTACACCGATCGAGAGGTCTAAAACGGCCAGAGCGAAGAGGAAGATAACAATGCAGAGGTAGAGAGTTTCCATGAGATGTTTTGGCGGAATGGAGGATGCGCACAGGCGTGTTTAGAGGTTCAAAAGAGCGTGGATCCACCATTCTGATTTATTGCAAAAGTATATCATACAAGTTACATTTCCCTCTTAGATGCTGAATATTTTGCAATTAGCCGATAAATTAGCAGATTTTTGTAATTTAGCGTTTCACAGTTAGGCGGTTTAAAACGCAACCATTACTTAAATGACCAATAAAGCAATCATCACAGTAGTCGGCAAAGACACTGTAGGCATTATCGCCAAAGTCTGCACCTACCTGGCGGACAACAACATCAACATTCTCGACATTTCACAGACAATTGTTCAGGGCTACTTCAACATGATGATGATTGTTGACGTGGCATCGGTCACAAAGCCCTTTGAGGATGTGGCTGGCGACCTTAATGGTCTTGGTAGCGGGATTGGTGTCCAGATCAAGTGTCAGCGAGAGGACATTTTTGACAAAATGCATCGCATTTAGTCAATAGCCAACAATCTCACAATCAACGATTAAAACACAAGATGATAAACATATCTGAGGTCCTTGAGACCAACAAGATGATAGAGCAGGAGAACCTTGATGTCCGCACGATCACGATGGGCATCAGCCTCCTGGATTGCACGTCGGCTACGACCGTCGATGCCCTTTGCCGCAACGTCTATGACAAGATTATGGGCAAGGCGCATGACCTCGTACGCACGGGTGAGGACATATCGCGCGAGTTCGGCATTCCCATCGTGAACAAGCGCGTCAGCATCACTCCTGCCGCTATTGTTGGCAGTGGTATCTGCAAGACGCCCGACGACTTTGTCAAACTCGCGCAGACGCTCGACAAGGTGGCGCATGACATTGGGATCAACTTCCTTGGTGGATTTTCTGCCATCGTAAGCAAGGGCATGACGCCTGCTGACGAGATGCTGATCCGCTCATTGCCACAGGCGTTGGCTACTACGGAGCTTGTATGCTCGTCGGTCAACCTTGGTTCGACGAAGACCGGCATCAATATGGATGCAGTTCGCCTTATCGGCCAGACCGTCAAAGATATAGCGTTGGCGACAGCGGATCGCGACTCTTTTGGTTGCGTCAAGTTCGTTGCCCTTTGCAACGCTCCCGATGACAACCCATTTATGGCTGGCGCATTCCATGGCGTGTCGGAGCCCGACGCTGTCATCAACGTAGGCGTATCGGGACCTGGGGTTGTGAAACATGCGCTCACCCATGTTCATGGGCAGTCGTTTGAGGTTCTTTGCGAGACCGTCAAGCGTACGGCGTTTAAGATTACGCGTGTAGGTCAGTTGGTTGCGCAAGAGGCTTCTCGTCGATTGGGCGTGCCATTTGGAATTATCGACCTTTCGCTTGCTCCTACGCCAGCTATTGGAGACTCTGTAGCTGACATCTTGAAAGAGATGGGCTTGCAGCAGTGTGGCGCACCAGGCACGACAGCTGCTTTGGCGTTGCTGAACGACCAGGTCAAGAAGGGTGGCGTCATGGCGTCATCGTATGTAGGTGGTCTCAGTGGCGCATTTATCCCCGTCAGTGAGGATCAGGGCATGATTGACTCCGTACGCGCTGGAGCATTGACGATAGAGAAACTTGAGGCCATGACGTGCGTATGCTCGGTTGGTCTTGACATGATAGCCATTCCTGGTGATACGCCAGCGACCACTATCTCGGGCATTATTGCCGATGAGGCCGCGATTGGCATGATAAACCAGAAGACAACGGCCGTTCGCATCTTGCCGGTTATTGGCAAGACAGTTGGCGAGGAGGTAAGCTATGGCGGTCTGCTTGGCTATGCTCCAATTATGCCGGTGAATAAGTTCGATTGCTCGGAGTTCGTAAACAGGGCAGGAAGAATCCCCGCCCCAATTCACAGCTTCAAGAATTAGGCAAGAGGACAAGACATAAGAAATCCCGCTTCGGAGGCAGCTCTGAAGCGGGATTTTAATTTGTTGGGGGATAACTATTTCTTTTTCTCTGTGTTGACGAAGAAGACGCCGCATAGAATGAGGGCGGAACCGATGCCTGCGAGTATTGTCATTGGTTCGCTTAGGACTAAGGCACTGGCTATGACGGTGGTACAAGGATTGAGATAGACGTAGTTGGAGGTCTTGATGGAACCAATTTTCTTGATGACCCAGCTCCATGTGACGAAACAGATGAAAGAGGCTACGAACCCGAGGAAAATGAGGTTTCCGTAGACGGCAGGTTGTGAGAGCAGGTCAAACGTGACGTGCCATGGGTCGAAGAGGAAGAGTGGGAGTGCAGTCAGGAGACCATAGGCAAAAACCTTGCGCGTGATGAAGACGGCATCGTAGTGACCGCCAGAGACCTTTTTTATGAGGAGGCTGTATACCGCCCAGCAGATGGCAGCACCGAGGGCGAGAAGGTCGCCTTTGGGGTGGAGTTGGAGAACGAAATGGCCGTTGAAAATGACAACGGCAACGCCTATGAGAGCGAGCACGGAGCCAAAAATGACACGTGGCGTGAGGCGTACGCTATTGGTGAAGATGCGAGCGAGGATGAGAGTTATAAGCGGGGCTGTGCAGACGATGAAAGAGACATTGTCTACGAGCGTGTACTTTACAGCAAAATTCTCTGTTGTGAAGTAAAGAGAGCCGCCCGTAACACCTAAAAGGATGAAAATCAACTCATCGTGAAGAGAGTTTGACCATAGAGAGCGTCTTTTCTTCGCAAAGATTGTCAGTCCCCATATACACACGTAGGCGATTGAGAAACGGAGGAAGAAGAGTTCGGTAGGGTGGAGTCCGCTATCGACGGCGTAGCGCGTGTTTACAAACGTGACGCCCCAAATGCACACGGTAAGTATGCCCAGAATGTGGGCAACTATTGTTGTCTTCATTTAGTTGTTGTGGGTGCTTTAAACACCAAAACGTTGGAGAATATTCTCGAGGTCTGCCTCAGTCTGGACGTAGACGGTGCGCGGTTTGCTGCCGTCGGCATGAGACACGATGCCCATGCGCTCGAGTTGGTCCATTATCTTGCCAGCGCGGTTGTAGCCGACCTCGAAGCGGCGTTGGATGTTGGATGTAGAGCCGATGCCGCTCTCGACGACCATTTGTGCAATTTCGCGGATTTTGGGGTCGAACTTGCCTGGATCGTTTGAACCTGCCTCGAAGCCGCCGTCGGCGGTCATTGTGACTTCTGGAAGCTCGTAGGCGCAAGAGTATCCACGCTGGGAGGAGATGAAGTTGTTGATCTCCTCGACCTCCGGGGTGTCGACGAAGGCACATTGTACGCGCGTTGGGGTCATTTTGCCAGCGAGGGACACGAGCATGTCGCCGCGTCCGATAAGGCTTTGTGCGCCTGTGCTGTCGAGGATGGTCTTAGAGTCGACACCGCTGGCGACCTTGAAAGCTATTCGGCTTGGGAAGTTGGCCTTGATGACGCCCGTGATGATGTTGGTGGAAGGTCTTTGGGTGGCGAGGATCATGTGTATGCCCACGGCTCGCGCCTTTTGAGCGATGCGCGCTATCGGTGTCTCGACCTCCTTGCCGGCGGTCATGATAAGGTCGGCGAACTCATCGATAATGACGACGATGTAGGGTAGGTATCGGTGTCCGTTTTCGGGGTTTAGTCGTCGGTTGATGAACTTGTCGTTATACTCCTTGATGCTGCGCACGCTGGCTTTCTCAAGGAGTTTGTAGCGGTCGTCCATCTCGATTGTGAGGGACTGGAGGGTTGTCTTGACCTTGTCGACATCGGTGATGACAGCCTCGTCCTCTCCAGACATTTTAGCGAGATAGTGTTTGTCGAGAGACTTGTAGATGCTGAACTCGACCATCTTTGGGTCTACGAGGACAAACTTGACTTGTGACGGGTGTTTCTTGTAGAGAAGGGAGGTGATTATGGCATTGAGACCTACGGACTTACCTTGACCTGTGGCACCTGCGACGAGGAGGTGTGGCGTCTTGGCGAGGTCGAAGACGTAGGTTTCGTTGGAAATGGTCTTGCCCATCGCGACGGGCAATTCTGCTTTTGACTCTTGGAAGTTAGAAGATTTCAGGACAGATTGCATGCTGACAATCTGTGGGTTGGAGTTAGGAACCTCGATGCCTATAGATCCTTTGCCTGGGATGGGGGCCATGATGCGGATGCCCAGGGCGGCAAGGCTCATGGCGATATCGTCTTCGAGGGTTTTTATCTTAGAGATCCTAATGCCTGGTGCAGGTACAATCTCGTAGAGTGTGACGGTGGGACCGACGGTCGCCTTTATGGAGGTGATCTTTATTTGGAAGTTCTCGAGCGTCTGGACGATGCGGTCCTTGTTCTCCATCAACTTGTCTTGGTTCTCCTCGGTATTCTGCTTTCCGTAGTCTTTGAGGAGGTCGATAGATGGGAATTGGTAGCTTGAGAGATCCTCTGTGGGGTCGAACTTGGTATCGATGCCATGACCGATTGTGTCAGGATCGGCCATGTCGTCCTCATCGGTTTTCTGGATTATCTCGAACCCGTCTTGGGGAGCATTTTCAGCATCGTCTGGCTCGGTAGGGGCGTCAGAATCATCGTCACCTTTGGCGTATTCGATGACCATATTCGTTCCATTAGATTCTTGTGTGTCAGTCTCAGTGTTTTGATTGTCAGTATCATCCGTGGTAGGGGAGTCGTCTTTCTCGTCGCTGTCGGAGGCATTAGGCGTACCGTCTTCCGAGCCATTGTCATCCGTCATGGCAGGGCGGAGAGGTCCCTCATCGGTAGTGATGGGGATATTCGGGAGATTGATGTGTAGTTTTTGGAGCAGTTGTACTACTTGGAGGCGGAGCTTAGGACTCTTGGCCGCAATGAAGCTGAAGAGCGTTACAGCGAGGAGGACGAATGTGCCGACGGGTCCGATGGCGCTTGTCAGCCAACGTGACATGAAATAGCCGTGCGCTCCACCGAGGAGGAGGTACCAATCGTCGGAGAAACGAGAGAATATGAACCCGAGAGTTATGCTGCCCCAAATGGCGAACCCGATGCAGTAGGCGAGTTGGCGAGGGAGCGAGACCTTCTTTACCCCCATGACGTAGAGGCCTGTTGCGGCGAGGAGCCAAGGAATGAAGAAAGCCATGACGCCTATACCGTTTGTGATGAGCATATCTGCTACCCATGCGCCAAGTTTGCCGAGCGGGTTGACGGCTTGGACATCGGCGTTTGTTATGAGCTCGTAGAGAGGGAGGTCGAAGATGCTGCGATCCGCCCCGCCTGTGCCGATGAAAGCTCCGAGGCTTACGAACAGGGCGATGCCAAGGCAAATGAGTAACATGCCAAGAATGAACTTGACACGAGGAACTTGTGGCTCAGTATTGTTATCAGCCTTTTTCGCCATATTGATAAGTGTGTGTTGCGGTTTTAATTCATCATGAGATCCATGATGGCGATGACGTCTCGTCTTGAAGCCTCGACGAAGCCAAATGGTCGGGTGAAAACATCGTGCTTGACAGACTCTTTCTCTTTGAAATCTTTGATTACCAGCATGATGTTGCTATCGCCGAGCTTGGCGTTCATAGCAGTCATAAGACCTGGCAACCGGAGCCATTGAGAGGCTTGTATAGGCTTGTTGTCGGTGCATCCGACAGACTTCTGTGCTCCGAAGGGGATATAAAAGAAATCGATGCTTGCGGAACCTGAGTTGTCGTCTTTGGGCGTGACGAAGACATGGGTTGACATATAGCCGGAGATGTCGACAAGCTCATCGGAGACAGTTATTACGACATTGTCTTGCGCATCTTCGGAAAAGAGATCGCCAAAGAGGTCGCTAAGCGAGACGAGGAGTTTAGCGTTGTCGAACTCAATGGTGGCGAAGCTCTCATCGTTGCTTACCACGAAAGAGGTGCGTGCGAGACTGAGAGGTGCGCTCGCCTCCATTTTAAGATTTGCGGAGTCGAAAGTGCATATCACGTTATGGGGAAGGAACGCGCCGAACGCCTGATCGTCACGAAGGTCCTTGGAGAAAGATACTTCGTAGGTCGCCTCACCGCAATAGGGCACGATGGCGTCGCCCTCATCCCCCTTACAAGAGAAGAAGAAAAGGACAGATACCAAGATGAGTATCAGCTGCGATGGGTGTGGCTTACGGAAATCGGACATAAAATCACTGTTTTTTTACGAGATCATTTATTCCGTCTACGACTTTTCGGACAACAATGTTACCAGAATCGAATGACGTATCACCTATCTTGTTGATAGGCAGCACTCTCATGGGTGTACTGGAGAGGAATGCCGCGACATATGATTTTATGTCAGACGCTTTTACGCACTCGAACTTTATTGTTATGCCCAAATCTTGGCATACGGACAAGACTTTCTTGCGCATGATACCGCCGAGGACAGTACCATCGGGGGCAGTGTGGATTACGCCTTGCTGATCAACGAAATAGACATTGGAGCGGCTGCCTTCCGTTATTTCGCCTTGGCTGTTGACAAGGATGCTCTCGTAGGCTCCAGTCTCGGCTTGCTGGGTGGCGGCGTCGTGGCGCATGGCGGAGTGGAATATCTTGAGGGAAGGGGTGGCACGCTCGGCTTGCAGGAGTTGGCACTCGACACCGTTGGCGTATTGCGCTTCGGAGGGAAAGTCGGTCTCGACGAAACCGCATTGGATGGTGCCGTTGGCTGAAGCCGTGATGCGCATGTCGCAATCTTTGATGCCGTTGCAGGCTATGAGCCAGTCGATAAGTTGCGACAGCTTGCCCACCCATTGAGGTATTTCACGCCCCGTGGCTTTCATGCTGTTAATCCATCGTTCGGTGTGGTCGGGAAGGAAGAGGGCTTTGCCGGAGAAGATGCGTAGAACTTCGTAGACCTCGTTGTCGTCGCCAATTGGTTCTTGCTCATCGAGAGGCTCGATTGAGCCGTTTTTAATTATGCATATTCCCGTATATTGCATGTGTTTGAGCTTTTTAGTGTGGGGTGTAGGGAAAATTCCCTACATGCGAGGACAAGTACAAAGATAGCAAAAAAAGGCGGCCTATCTATTACCGCACATCATGATGTCCGCAGCTGAGTCGGGAAATTTCTCGATAAGCGTACCGACTACCGCGACGTCCGCTCCTGCACAGAAAACGCGCTTCACCTCGTCGGTGCTACGCAGCCCGCCACCGACGATGAGTGGGATGTCTGTAACGCTCTTGACTCCACTGATTATTTCATTGCTTACGGGCGTCACGGCACCGCTACCAGCCTCAAGGTATATGGCATCCATGCCCAATTGCTCGGCTGCCATAGCCGTCGCCATGGCGAGCTCTGGTTTGTTGGCTGGCAGTGGAGAAGTTGAGCTTACGTATTCGACAGAAGTTCTTGTGCCGCCGTCGATTAGCATGTAGGCTGTCGATATGGTCTCCAGACCCATACGCCTTATGAGAGGCGCAGCTTTAACTTGTTGACCTATGAGATATTCTGGGTTTCTGCCAGAGACGAGGGACAGTAGGAGCAGGGCGTCGGCAGAGGGGGATAGCTGGCTGTAGTCGCCAGGAAAGAGGATGACGTGAGTGTTTGTTGAGACTTCTGATTTGATGTCGCGGACCACAGTGTCGGTATCTGACGACACGAGGCTTCCGCCGACGAGGATAATTCGGGGGAGAAGTCCCTTATCCTTCAGGTTGAGAAGGGTAGGGCGGCAGTACCTGTCGGGGTCGATGAGCCATGCCACGACTTTCTCGTTCTTTTCTCGACGTTGGAGAAAAGATTGATATACAATGTTTTGTGGTCGCTTCATGGCTTGAGGATTATTAGCAGAAGACAGTGATGAGGTCGTCGGTCAGTTCGTAATGGAGAGTTACGACGGCGTGGAACCCATCGATAGTGATGCTGCCAGTAAATGTGCCTTGTGGGGCTGTGACGTGCAGGTCGGAGACGGAAAGGTGCTCATCAAAAGAGACGTCGGTGAAGTCGAACCTCTTATAGAGAGTCTCTTTTGCGCTCCATATTATGAGGGCCGTCTGGATCTCGTTATCGGGATCGATATACTGCATCTCTTTTGGGGAAACGAAGCGCGGGATGAGGTTTATGACGCGGCGCGACATGTATTCCATATCGAGGGCCACTGGTTGGCGGCCCAGACGGATGCCCACATAGCCGATTGTATGGGTGATACTGATGAACAAGTCGCTGCCAATGAGGAAGGGCTTGCCAGAGTGCTGGTAGGCGATGCCGACGTCGGGTCCAGCGAGTTCGCGGAGGAGGATGCGCACGGTCAGCCACTCTTTACGTCTTCTGTCGTTGCGGAAGCTGGAATAGGTGTTGCGTTCAGGCTCTGGGACTTGGTATTTAGACTCGAGCTCTTGGAGGGTCTCTGTCATCTGCCATACGCCCATTATGACATCCGTATCGGCTTGTTTTTTAATTAGAGGCATGCTGATTTGTCCAGTTGAAAGTCTCTATGAGGTGGTTGATGTCTTCGTTGATGTAGGCGATGACGGGAGCCAGGCTGTCTTTGTTGGGGCGGCAGTAGAAGTAGAGCGATCCGCGGAAGAAATTGCCGAGGCTGTCGGTTATTGCGAACTGAGAAGGCGAGGCGGCGTTGCCCTTAATCTCGTAGAAAGTAGCGTAGACGTGGCGTTGCGGGTCTTCGTAGTATCGTTCGCCGATGGCGTCGGCCACGACGGTGTGCTTGTAGGCGAATTGGTGGCTATCCTCGTAGGCGAACTCTTCGTCTTTGGTGTTCAGCGAGAGGTAGGTGAGGTGGATTTTGCAATTCAGGGTGGGGTAGTAGATGTTGGACCACGTTTCTTTCGCTCCGCGCTCGTCGTCTTTCATGACGCGGCATGAGGTGGAACGCTCGAAGCTGTATGGCATGGTCTCGGAGACGAATTGTGAATATTCGTGCTCGGGGAGTGTTATACGGAAGTAACCCCTTGGCTTAGGCGTAGGGGTGGGCGAGCATTGGGTGGTGAAGAGGATAGTCGCCAAAGAAGATATGATGATGAGCGCGAGGCTCAGAAATTTCGGCTTCATCGGTGACGATCAGATTTTTAGCTTCACCTTGTTTATCTTGCGTTGGTCGGCGGAGAGAATTTCGAATCTGTATTTGCCGATTTCGACCATGTCTTTTTTCTTTGGTATGACGCCTGTCTTCTCTAAGAGCAGGCCTGCCAACGTCTCAGCGTCGCCGCGGCTCTTGTCGAAAGTGGAAGCGTCGATGTCGAGGACCTTGCATAGGTCGTTGAGGGATATTTTGCCTTCGAAGACAAAGGAGCCGTCGGGTTGGCGGTACCAGTCTTTTGGGTCGTCGTCGTCTTGCTCGTCGCTGATGTCTCCTACGATCTCCTCGATAATGTCTTCGAGGGTTATGATGCCCTGCATGCAACCATATTCGTCGACGATGATGGCCATGTGGGTTTTTGTCGATTGAAATTCGGTGAGGAGGTCGTTAACCTTCTTTGTCTCAGGGACGAAGAAGCTTTTGCGGATTATCGGGTGCCAGTCGTGCGTCTCGTCTTTGCCGAGGTCGCGTAGGATGTCCTTGACGTAGATGATGCCTTTTACGTCGTCTGGCGTATCGCCGATTACGGGGAGTCGGGAGTAGCCGGAGTCGACTACGGTGTTGAGGACTTGTTTGAAATTGGCGGAGTAGGGGATGCTTTCGACGTCGATGCGTGGTGTCATGATGTCGCAGACCTCGAGATCCATGAATTTGACTATGCCTTCGAGCATGTCTTTTTCTTCGACCATGGTTCCGGAGGTGAGGTCGAGGGCTTGCGACAGGTCGTCTTGCGACATGGTCTTTTGGTGCTTGGCCAGGCGGTGGTTGACGGCATTGGTGGATGCCATCAGGAGCGCGCTAAAAGGGGAGAAGATCTTTTCGGCGAACTGGAGCGGATAGGCGGCCATGCGCGCAAATGAGACCCTGTGTTGTTGGGAGAAGATTTTGGGCATAATCTCACCGAAAAAGAGGATGAGCGCGGTGATGATTATGGTCTCGAATATGAACTCTATAATGCGAGCTGAGCCGAAGTCGATGAGGGAGGCAGAGAAGTAGGCCGAGAGCATGACAATCGAGATGTTGACGAAGTTGTTGGTTATCAGGATTGTCGCGAGAAGCCGTTGCGGCTCGCCGAGGAGTCGCATGATGAGGCGGTCGTTTTGCTTGTCGCTTTCGGCGAGCGTCTCTTTTTCTTTTGGGGAGAGGGAGAACATGGCGACTTCGCTACCGGAAGCGAAGCCGCTGATGAAGAGTAGAATAATCAAAAGACACCCCACTCCGACCGTCCCGATGGTTATGGGTTTCAGCGAGATTTCGGTCAGACTGGAGGTCAGAATGTCTATGGTGTCCAACTATTTGGATATTAGGTGCTAAAAGGGAGTGTTGAAGTCGGATGGGATGACCGAGTTTCCGTTCTTGTCGCCGTAGGATGATTGCGGCTCACCCATTGTGCCGTAGGATAAGTTCTCGTCGCGGGCTTGGTAGTCTTCGCGGGGCTCGCGTCGGCTGAGGATTTCAAGCTCGTCGACGACGATCTCGGTGACAAATCTGTTCTGGTTCTCGCGGTCGACGTATGTCCTGCTGCGGATTTTGCCTTCGATGTAGAGCTTGGAACCCTTGTGTACGTATTTCTCGACGACCTGGACGAGACCGCCCCTGACGACGATGTTGTGCCATTCGGTGCGCTCGGGGATGACCTGGTCGTTGAATCCCTTGTGTGCTCTCTCAGTAGTTGCCAAAGTGAAGTTTGCCACAGCCCTGCCGACCTCGAAGTATTTGATATCGGGGTCTTTGCCGACATTCCCTATAAGGATTACTTTGTTTACGGACATATCTTATCTTATTTAGAAATACGTAGGTTACTAAGCGTAAAAGTATAAAAAATTAGAGTTGACTTGTAGGATGAGGACATTAAAATATTCTTACAGACGAAATTAGGGGATTTTGACGAGCTGAAGGAGTAAAAGGAAACCCCCGGACTTCTGTGGAGAAATCCGGGGGGTGAATCTTTCTTGGGCGAGCCTTAGTCTACGTCGATATGGAAATCGACGATACCCAGGGCAGCCGACGGCTGGACGTGAAGGCGTGTCAGGCCGTATTTGAGCTTCCATCGTAAGATTCTGGATGGGAAGCCTTTTTTGAGGTACGCGTAGATGAACGGGTGGCAGTGGACAGTGAAGGGTTTGTCATGTTCTGCCGCCTCTTTGGCGATTGCGGCCTCGATGAGGTCAGGGATTTGGACGGACGTTTGGATTTTGCCTGTACCTCCGCATGTTGGGCATTTTTCTGTCGTGTCGATGGTCATGACCGGTCGGACACGCTGCCTTGTTATTTGCATCAAGCCGAACTTGCTGAGTGGAAGGATGTTGTGCTTGGTCTTGTCCTTGGCCATGGCCTCTTTCATCCTCTCATAGAGCTTGTTGCGGTTGTCTGCGCTTTGCATGTCGATAAAGTCGACAACGACGATGCCGCCCATGTCTCGGAGGCGAAGTTGTCGTGCGATTTCGTCGGCGGCGGCGAGGTTGGTCTCGAGAGCGTTGTTCTCCTGGTTGGAGGCTGTTTTGGACTTGTTGCCGCTGTTGACGTCGATGACGTTGAGTGCCTCGGTTGTCTCGATGATGAGGTATGCGCCGCTCTTGAAAGAGACAGCCTTTCCACACGAAAGCTTGATTTGCTTCTCGATGTTGAAGTTGTCGAAGATTGGGAGCTTGCCGGTGTAGAGTTTGACGATGCCGCTCTTGTCGGGAGCTATTTGCGAGACGTAGGTTTTGATCTCGTCGTAGGTGGCTTTGTCGTTGACGAAGATGTTGTTGAAGTCGGGATTGAAGAGATCGCGTATCATTGTCGCGGCTCTTTCCATTTCGCCGAGGACTTTAGCGGGTGGGCGGCAGGATTTGACGTTTCTGACGCATTCGTCCCATCGTTTGACGAGAGTGACGATCTCGTCGGCGATTTCTTGCTCGTCTTGTCCCTCGGCGACTGTGCGGATTATGACGCCCATGTCTTTGGGCTTGGACTTTTGGACAATCTTCTTCAGTCGGGAACGTTCTTCAGCGGAGCGGATTTTCTTGCTTACGGAGACTTTGTCGGCGAAGGGCATGAGGACGAGGTTTCGTCCTGCGAGTGAGATTTCGGAGGTCAGTCGCGGACCTTTTGTAGAGATAGGCTCTTTGGCCACTTGGACCAGCACTTCTTCTCCTGCTTGGAGGACGTCGGTGATGGATCCTTTTTTGTCGAGGTCCTCTTCGCGTTTGACGCGTGGCAGGTCTGTAAGGTTTTTCCTTTGAGTGACTTGCTGGAGGAATTTTTGTTGGGTCTTGAACTGAGGACCCAGGTCAAGATAATGTAGGAACGCGTCCTTCTCGTACCCGACGCTGACGAAAGCGGCGTTGAGGCCTTGCATCACTTTACGGACTTTGCCGATGTAGACGTCTCCGACTTCAAACTGAACGTTTCGTTTTTCTCTACGCAGCTCCACCAACCTTTTGTCTTCCGTGAGGGCGATGACCATCTCATCGGGTGTGACGTTGATAAATAATTCTGCGTTCACGTTACTCAGATTTTCAAAGAACTTAGTTAATAAACAAACAGAAAGCACTGATGGGGAGCTTTCTGTTTGTTGTGCCGAGCTGTCGGTTTATGCGGTTCGGCTCAAGATTAAGATCTACAGGAAGCAGATTAGTGCTTATGCCTGTTCTTTCTCAGTCTCTTCTTACGTTTGTGGGTCGCCATCTTATGACGCTTCCTTTTCTTTCCGCTAGGCATAGCTTAAAAGGTCGATTAAAAGGTTAGACAATCAGTTATTTTTTTGTATTCTTGCTGTCCTTCACTTCGTTCATGAAGACCTTTGCGGGTTTGAAGGACGGAATAGAGTGCTCTGGGATCACGATAGCCGTACCCTTGGTGATGTTGCGTGCGGTTTTTTGCGCGCGGGTGCGGGTGATGAAGCTGCCGAAGCCGCGGAGGAAGACGGGCTCGCCATTGATAAGGGAGGATTTGATGGCCTCCATGAAAGCCTCGACGGTCTGCTGGACTGCAACCTTTTCGACCCCGGTGCTTTTGGCAATCTCGTTGACGATGTCTGCTTTAGTCATCTCTGGAAAGTTATGATGTTATTTATTCGTTTTGTGGTCGGTTACGAGACCTTCGTGGCGTCGTAAAACGGTGCAAAGGTAATACCTAACAATCAATAAAACAAAGATTTTGTGTGTATTTGTGGGGAGCTGAGGCTCTATCTGGCCCTTAAACTGGAGTAAAGCTCGAGGACGGCTGAAATCATCAGCGGTATGAGCCAGAAGCGTTTGCCTTCCATCATGAGGTAGGCTGTGGCGCATAAGGCTACCGCGCTGAACATGAGGATGCTATACAAGCGTCGGAGCTTGAAGTCGTCGGTTTTCATCCTATGGTTCAGTCGTACGAAAAAGAGTAGGAGACCGCAGATGAGCATTGGCACCCATCCATAGTATAGTCCGACTGTAAATGCGATAGCGCCGACGACTCCCGCCGCCATGGCTACGTATGTGATTACTTCTGTTGTTTTCAACGTTTTATTATGAAAATTGTCTCGTCGGGCTTCTTCATGAAGTACTCTTCGCGGGCGAACTTTTCCAAGGACTCTTTGTTGTTGCGAAGTTCGTCCATTTTGCGCTTGTCTTGATTGATGTCGTTTTGCAGCTGCGCTTTTTCGTTCTCGAGCTCGGATATTTTCGTGGCGTAGGAGTGTTTCGTCACGAGATTGTCTTCATCGAAGAGGGTTATCCAGGTGAGGAAGATCAGGGACGCCACCACGAACTTGTTTCGCAAGAGCGTGGCGAGCGTCTCTTTTATGTCGTTTTGAGGGAGTTGCATCGGCTTAGTCGAAAGTCCTGTTGCTGTTGGTGGAAATTTCGATCATGCGCTCGTAGTCGTCGGCGTCGAGATCCTCTTGGAAATAGTAGAGTTGGGGATTGACTTTCTGACCTTTCTTGACGACCTCATAGTGGAGGTGCGGGCCAGTGCTGATGCCCGTCGTACCGACAAATCCGATGATATCGCCGCGCTTGACTTTTTGTCCGACTTTGACGTTGAATTTGCTCATGTGAGCGTAGATGGTGACGTAGCCGAAGCCGTGGTCGATCTTGACGTGCTTGCCGTAGCCGGAGTAGCTTGTCTCGACGGTGGAGACAGTGCCGTCGCCAGTAGCGTAGACCTCGGTGCCGATGGGGGCCGAGAAGTCCATTCCCTCGTGGAATTTTTTAATCTTGTAGATGGGGTGGATGCGCCAGCCCCAGCCGGACGCCGTGCGCGTGAGGTCCTTGTTGTTGATGGGCATTATGGCAGGCAAGTGGCTCAGCATCTCGTTATTCTTGTTGACGAGGCCGATGATCTCGTCGAAGGACTTGCTTTGGACGTAGAGCTGCCGTGTGACGACGTCGAGCTTCTTGGATGTCTCGATGATGAGGTCGGAACTTGGGAGGTTAGCCATGTCCTTGTATCGGTTGATGCCGCCGAAGCCGGCTTTGCGGACGGAGACAGGGATGGAGTCGGCCTCATAGACAACGCGGTATATGTTCTCGTCGCGAGAATGTATGTCTTCGAGTACTTCTTCGATCTGTGAGAGGCGTCGGCTCATTTGCTCATATTGAGTTATAAGCTCATGTTGCTCGCGCTTGAGGCGTTTTTCCTTAGGGGAGTCGAAGATGTACATGTAGATGAAAAACAAGCCTATCGATACGACCATGCCGAAAGAGAGATGAAAAAGCGCCCTTTTGGCGTAATAGCTGATTCCACGACGAACCTCCTTGTAGCTGAGTGTGTCCGGGTCGTACTTATAGTGCTTGTTCTGCATTTTCAAAGATTTTATCGTTGGGGAGTGGCGACTTGGGAAGAAGCCTATTTTGCAAAAATAATGAAAAAAGGCAGTGTTCGTCCCCTATGAGCGTTATATTTTTTTGCCGAGAGCCCTCACTTGTGGCAAGAGGAGGACGCCGCGCGCCAGCATGTAGACTAAGAATGCAAGCCACAGAGCGTGCGCCCCCATCGCATTCCTCGCCATAAAATAGGTTGCGAAGAAGAGGGCTGTCGAACATGCCATCGTATTACGCATAGCGGCACTTTTTGTTGCGCCAACCATTATCCCGTCGGCAATAAAAGCGAAGAAACAGCAGAACGGCATGGCTATGGCCCATCCGATGTTTAGGGCAGCCTCCTCGATCGTCTCGGGCGATGGGCTGAAGCAGTTGAAAATTGCCCGCCAGCTGACGGTGAAGACGATCGTGTAGAGCGCAGCCGTGATAAATCCTGCAACGGTGATTTTCTTCACGGCTGCATTAAGAGTAGAGAATCCGCCACTGCCGACAAGGCGTCCTATGAGGCTTTCGGCAGCGAAGGCTAAGCCGTCGATCATGTAGCTGAACAGAGTGAAGAATTGGAGGATAAGTGCGTTAGCCGCAAGAACTTGGTCACCGTAACGTGCGGAGATGGCCGTGAACGACGTGAAGACAATCGTCAGGCAAAGTGTGCGAAGAAAGATGTCTCGATTAACGGAAAACAGTCTGGAAAGCTCGGTTTTGCGCCATACGACCTCCCAAGAGATTAAAGATGGTAGGGTAGGGAAGCGCATCAAGATGGCGGATATGGCTACGCAAAGACCTGTATATTGGGCTATTACCGTTCCGTAGGCGACTCCCTCGATGCCCATGCTGCCCCATACGGCCAATGCGAACGATGCGCATATGTTGACGATATTACTTATTATGGCTATCAGCATTGGAATCTGAGGCTTCTGCATTCCGATGAACCAACCGTTAAGCGCAAAGAGCGAGATGGACGCCGGAACGGCCCAGAAGCGTGCACGGACATATAGCCACGCTGCAGAAACTGTAGATTCTGAGCCGCCAATCAAGTCGAGCGACAGTCGGCATAATGGGCCTTTGACGACGAGAAGTAATAGACTTATTGACAATGCTATAGCAAGCAGGCGAGCGAGAGTGGCTATGCACTCTTCGGTATTGCCAGCCCCATATTTCTGAGCCGTGACGCCGCTGCCCGACATCCTGAGGAATGAGCAGTTGCGGTATATCATGTTGAAAATCGTCGTACCTATCGTGATGCCGCCAATAGCGACGTCGCCGCCAATGAAGCCCGCTATCGCAATGTCGGCCATGCCCATGAAAGGGACGGTGATGTTCGATATAATGTTTGGCAGCGTCAGGCGTGCAATCTCGCCATTGAGGGACTTGTTGTGAGGGCTGGGCATCTTGTGTTGCTGTTGTTGTCGTGCGAAGTTAATGTGATTAGCGGGCTGTTGGACTAAAATGTTTGACGATAATCGTGTACATGCCACGATATAATGCGGCGTTCGGGGAAGAAAATAACCTGTTGATAGACGGAAACGTTGAGAAAGGTAAAAAATAAGGAATGGATTAATACCTTTATTGCGTTTAACTTTATTTCGACACAATGACTTACATCGATATTGGTCACAAGGTTGATGAATTTCGTGCCTTGTTCCGCATGGTGCTCTATAATTTTCATTTTGGATAGTGTATTAAGAACTTAGGGCGTGTGTGCCACCTGCTCTTTTTTTTCAATATTAACACCTGCAATCGATTGATATTCTGTTGCTTAATGACCCTGTGTCTGCTGCTCTCGACGACACTTGTGCGGTAGTAATTGACAATAATCTGCATATTTCAGTTAATGAAGTCTAAACCTTTTTAGAAGGTATGCGTAATAGTTACGTGATAAATATTCAGAAGGCGGTTGTCACAGCTATCGTAATCTGATCAAATCAGTTAATAGCCGACTTTAATCGGTTGTAACATAGGTGTTTGAAAGACAATAACTACGTTACAAGAAAAGTTTTACATGATGTACTCCATTACAAAAAGAGTCCTTTTGCTATTTGTTGCGGCGATGGTCGCAACGGCTGGCTCTGCGCAGCAACAGCTGACGCGAGAACAAATCCTTGCTATGAGCACCGAGCAGTTGTCTGAACTTCCTCTTGAGGATCTGATGGCTGCCGTCGAGACGCTTGGCGTCTCTTCCGTTGACGAATTGTTCGCACTTATCATGAACAAAAATGTCTCCTCCGCATCGAAGCAAGAAGAGAACACGTTCACTTCGCCACTTTCGACAACCGTCATCACGCACGACGAGATGCGCACATACGGCGTGACGACCATTGAGGAGGCTTTCCGCCTAATCCCTGGAATGATTGTTACGGAGAAGACTAACGGTGTGTATGACGTCCACATGCGCGGTCTCAACAACATCCCGAACAACAACATGTTCCTCTATACGGAGAATACCAACACTCTCGTCATGATTGATGGACGTCCCGTAAACAATATTGAGATGGGTGCTGTCAATTTCGACATGATACCTATTGATATTGAGGATGTTGAGCGCATCGAGGTCGTCCGTGGCGCAGCGTCGGCTCTCTATGGCGCCAATGCGGTGACGGGCGTGATTAACATTTTGACCAAGAAGCCTGACCAGTCGAGTTACGTCGTCTCCGGCAATGCGCAGATGGGCAATTTCAATACCTATATCGGCAACGTTGCGTTCCGTAAGGCTTTCAATTCAAAAATTGCGTTGGGCTTCACGATCAGCATGCAACAAAGAAATCGTCCGACTTCCGATTTGTATGTGATACCCGCATCGGGCGTCTATATGGCAAGTGACGGAGTTCCTGAGATTGAGACATCTTTCACAAAAGCTGAATTAGGACAGTACATCGCCAATGGAAGCCTTGTAGATATGTCCAAAGGTGGCTATGTGTCTGTACAAGAGCTCGAAAGCCTTAGGCAATTATACCCTTCTGATGAGGATACTTACACTCTCTACAATTGCCTTGAGCCCCAGTCCCCAGCGGCCGACATGTTCCCTAAGCCTGAGCTCTCTCGTCATACCGAGGGCTACAACGGCTATGTCGCTTTCACGCCGGTAGACGGTGTCCGTTTCGATCTCGCAGGAGGTTATCAAAGGTCGTATGTCAACACAACTCCCGTAGGCGACGACTATTTCTCGTTCAACGGTCGACAGGCCAAGTCTGGTTATGTCGCATTGTCTGCATCAATCAAGGATCTCAAGGTTCTTGTCAATTTCAAGGGCGGCCCAGGCAACTATGCTGTCGGCGTTCCTGGATTTAAGGTCGACACCAAGATTCTCAATGCGTCAGCAGAGTACGATTTCCACATTAAGAATCTTACAATTCGTCCGGGTGTAGCCTACGAGTACCTCCAGAGCGACGATTACGTGCCAACCTACGACGATCTCTCTACTGGCTATTCTTGGAGCTATCAAGACCCTGGTTATGAGTACGATGCCGATGACCATAACCACCTTTCGGGCTTCTTCAACTACAGAGCTAAGATGACCACCATCGCTCCTTCTGTCCGTCTCGATTACAAAATAGGTGGTCTCCGTCTGATTGGTGCGTTCCGATCTGACAAGACCAACATCCCGGATAAATGGAACCATTCCTGGCAGTTCTCCGCAAACTATAGCATCAACGACAACAATTTCGTCCGTTTCGTCTATGGTCGTGCAAACCGCTCCGCAATCTTGGTTAATTCAAATACCAACTTTATGTGGACGCGCACCAACCTCATGGCTCCCAACTTGTTGCAGTTTAGTGCAGACCCCGAGGCTGATCTCATGAAGATCGACAATTTTGAGGTCGGTTATCGTGTGAAGCCGACACAGGCTCTCTTGATTGATGCCGAGTTCTTCTACTCGCGCTCTTTCGACTATGGTGCCTTGATGGCGAACAATGGTCTTATCCGCGTAAGCAAGAGCGACGTGACCAGCTATCTCAACAACGAGATTTCAGCTGCTGAGCTTACAAGCGACTTGAAGTCCTATGCCTCTATCAAGTATGGAATTTTGCCATATAAAGTAAACCACTTCGGCTTGAGCTTCAATATCGACTGGATTATCTCGTCGAAGCTTATTGCCAAGCTGAATGCCAACGTGCAGAAAACCATCATCAACGACTACTACCAATATAGCCAGTCGAGCGTCATTAAGGAACTTCTCACAAGGTCGAAAAACACCTTGACTACCGAGATGCAGAGGATCGTCGAGGCAATGACAAAGATTTATACAAACACCGAGCTTACCGATGCACAAAAGGCTGAGCAAATAGCAGCACTCAAAGAGCAGGCAGTAAAGGGCATGGAGTCTTCGTACAACCCCGAATATGATTCCTATGACATTGGAGCAAATGGCGCAAGCACCATCCGTGACGAGGCTCACGAAGGCTCCGAAAAAATTGATAAGGATTTGGCGAAGAACTTCGGAACAGAATTGCAGGATGGCGTCGAGAACAAGGCTACACCAAACTTCTATGGCATGCTTGGCCTCATCTATAAGCCTATACAGCAACTTAATGTGGCTGCGTTCGCCAACTACATCGGCAAACGTTCCTATGCTACAAAGTACAATTCTGAAGGTGAGGATCTTAGCCAGCGTTTGACCGTGAACCTCAAAGTCGGTTACTCCCCGGTCGACAATGTGGAGGTCTTCTTCAATGCCCATAACTTGCTGAACAATAAGAAGCGAGAGTTTGTATATTGTGACCAGATCCATGGTCTCTATACCGTAGGTGTTAACTTCAATTTCTAATACATACTAACTTCCAAAATTCCACAAAGATGGCTTACAAGATCATCGACATCGAGGGCATTGGCCCCGTGTATGCCCAGAAGCTTGAGGCTGCTGGCATCAAGACAACAGACGACCTCCTGAAAGAGGGAGCTACGCGTACCGGACGAGGCAAGCTTGCCGAGAAGACCGGTATCTCAGAGAAGCTGATCCTCACATGGGTCAACCACTCCGATCTCTTCCGCATCAATGGCGTCGCTGGTCAGTTCGCCGAACTTCTTGAGGCTGCTGGCGTCGACACGGTTAAAGAGCTTCGCCATCGCGTCGCTGCCAATCTTCAAGCCAAGATGGTAGAGGTCAACGAGCAGAAAAATCTCTGCAACAGAGTTCCTGCTGTCTCCGAAATCGAGAAAATGATTGAGCAAGCTAAGCAACTTGAGCCAATCGTGACCTACTAACCTATTGCGGATTCGTTAAGTTTTTCATAATTTAGCGATAAACACAGGCCAGGCTGTCTTGTGACCGCCTGGCTTTTTGTTATCTACACTTGTCAATCTTCTCATCAGGGAAATAATTTATGGTAAAAGTCCGTCCTTTTAAGGCTCTGCGCCCGCCTAAAGAACTTGCGGCGCGTGTCTCTTGCCTACCGTATGATGTCATGAATTCCGCAGAGGCGGCTGCTATGGCTGGAGGCGATGACCGAAGCCTCCTCAATATAACGCGTGCGGAGATCTGTTGCCCACAAGGCACAGACATTCACTCCGATGCCGTCTACGCCAAGGCGAAAGAGAATTTCGACAAGGCGCGAAAAGAAGGTTGGCTGGTTCAAGACGATGTGCCATGTTATTACGTCTATGAGGAGGTCATGAATGGTCGTTCCCAAACAGGTATTGTCGCCGCCGCCGCTTGCCGAGATTATGACAATGGCCTTATCAAGAAGCATGAGCTTACGCGACCCGACAAGGAGGATGACAGGATGGTGCTGACCCGTTGGCTTAATGCGAATATCGAGCCCGTGTTCCTTGCCTATAAGTCCAATGCGGCAATTGATAAAATTGTGGCAGATGCTAAGTCCGCCGCTCCCGAATACGACTTCACTTCTTCTGATGGTGTCACCCATAAATTGTGGGTTGTAAGCGACCCGACCAAGGTCAAGTCCATAGAGGAAACCTTTGAGAATGAGGTTAAGGCGACCTACGTGGCCGATGGTCATCACCGTACGGCAGCAGCAGCCAGAATCGGCAAGGAGTTCGCAGCCAAGAATCCATCCCACAATGGGCGAGAGAACTACAATTACTTCATGGCGGTCATCTTCCCCGACGACCAGCTCAAGATAATGGACTACAATCGCCTCGTGAAAGATCTTAACGGCATGACCGATAGCCAATTCCTGGCTAAGTTGTCGACCGTCATGGATGTCCAAAAGGTTGGCAAAGAGGTTGTAACGCCAAGTCGTCTCCATGAATTTTCCATGTACCTTAGTGGCGAGTGGTATCGCTTGACTGCTAAGGAGGGAACGTACAACGACTCCGACCCCATTGGTGTTCTCGACGTAAGCGTGTTGACCGACAATGTTTTGACGCCAATCTTAGGCATTGAAGATATGCGTCGCTCCTCAAGAATCGATTTTGTCGGTGGCATCCGTGGTCTCGGTGAACTGAAAAAGAGGGTAGACGAGGGGGCTGCACGAGTGGCTTTCGCTCTTTATCCTGTGTCAATGAAGCAGTTGACCGACATCGCCGATACAGGTAACATCATGCCGCCAAAAACAACATGGTTTGAACCAAAATTGCGCTCTGGGCTTTTCGTAAAGCTTGTCGATAATGACGTTGAGTGAAAAATTGGCACTCCTTGTTTGTCTTCTTGTGCCTTTTTCGTTTAATTTGTGATGCTTAAAGGAATTTGATAGGTTGCGAGAATAAAATGTCACAAGTAACACAGGCGATAACAGACATAAAGGCGACGCTTCCGGCCGATGTTTTGCTCTTGGCTGTCTCCAAAACCCATCCCGTTTCGCTTATTGAAGAGGCGTACGGTATTGGGCAGAGAGACTTCGGCGAGAACAAGGTGCAGGAGATGGTGGAGAAGGCGCAACTCTTTCCTGCCGATATACATTGGCACCTTATCGGTCATTTGCAGACAAATAAGGTCAAATATATCGCTCCTTTTGTCTACCTCATCCATTCTGTTGACACGCCTAAATTGTTGGCAGTCATCGATAAGGAGGCAAAAAAGGTGGGGCGTCGCATCGATTGCCTTTTTCAAGTTCATGTGGCGAAAGAGGAGACTAAGTTCGGTTTCTCGCCCGATGAGTTGTTCTCTTTCCTCGATTCTGGTGAGATAGCCAATTATCAGAATGTCAGGATCAGAGGTCTCATGGCGATGGCGACAAACACAGATGATGTCGATCGAGTAAAGGCGGATTTCTCTGAAGCCCGTCAAATTTTTGAAAGGCTTAAAGCTGAATATTTCAATGAAGAACAGGCGTTCTCCATTTTAAGCATGGGAATGTCTGGCGATTATAAAATAGCTGTCGCTATGGGGGCAAATTTGGTCCGTATCGGCAGTCTGATATTTGGACAACGAGATTACAGCATAAAAAAGTAACACCCAATGAAAGTACTCTTCGGAGCTGTTGGCTCACTCATTGGCGTCGCGATGTTAATGTCCTGCACGCGTACGCAGACAACTACAAACCTCGAGGATTCCGAGGTCATCGACTCAGTATCGATCAATAATACCAAGGCCGACGACCTCAACAAGTCGCGCACCATCTTTTACACACTCCCAGCTCCAATCGAGATGGCGTCTATCATCAAAGAGACGGGCGTCCATTTTGACGATCAGCTCCTCGCCCCTCTTTCCAAGTCCGATTCGTACTCCACTAATCTGAAGATGGCGCTCAATCTCGGAATTTACGCCACCGACATGAGCGTGGCAGGTATGTTCAACCAGTCGCAACGCATGGTCGACTACCTCAATACCCTCAAAGGTATGACTCAACGACTTGGCATTGTTAAGATTATGGACGAGGAGGTGCTTGCTAAGCTCGAGCGTTCTGACTTGTCGCGCCAAGAGGCTCTCAATGTCATCAGTGAGGTGTATATGAACACTAATCAGTACCTTACTGAGAACAACCGACGCAATATCGCCACTATTGTCATGTCTGGCGCATGGGTCGAGGGCTTTTACTTGGCTCTCAATCTCGTCAATCCCGACAAGTTGAATGCCGACATCGTCGGGCGAATCGTAGCTCAGAAGCTTTCGCTCGCCACCATGTTGAGCATCATTGACAGCACCGACGAGAAGGGGGAGGACAAGGACCTCTCCTACATCCGTTCTAAGATGGAGACCATCAGTTCTATATTTGATGCCGTCGAACTTGAGAAGACGGGTCGCATCTCCGCAATCACCGATGCCGATACCAAGACTACGACAATCAAGGCCAATAAGCCGGGTTCGCTCGATAAGGATGTCCTACTCGCCTTGAGGGACGCTGTTTCGCAGGTGAGAAACGAATTTGCAGAATAAAAATCGAAATGAAGTTCTAAAGCGCGGGCAACGATATGTGTCGATGTCCGCGCTTATAATTTTGAAAATAGACAACAATTATGGCACAGCTTGAACGTGAGCAAGTTGAAGAGCAATATAAATGGGATCTGACGCCACTATATAAGTCAGTAGAAGATTGGCGTAAGGCAAAAGAGGCTCTCGTGGCGCAAATGTCCAAAATCCGAGATTTCAAAGGCCGTCTTGCCGATTCCGCGTCGACGCTCTATGAATACCTGCATCAAGATAGTGAAAATCAACGTATTCTGTCCAAATTATATCTCTACGCCTCCCTCAAATCCGACCAGGATGTCAGCAAGGCAGAGAACCTCGCCTTGGTCAAGGAGATGGAGCAGGTGGATGTCGACTATTCCCAACTGACCGATTTTGACAATGCCGAATTGGCAGCCATCCCCGATGAGACCTATGACGCATTTTTCACCGCAGAGCCACGCCTACAAGAGTTCAGCATGGTAGTCGACCGTGTCATCAAGCGACGTAAGCATACCCTCTCCGATGCCGAAGAGTCCATCCTCGCCAAGATGTCTATCCTCGGCAATCCGCCTTATGACGCATATTCTGTCTTCTCCGATGCCGAGATGCCATGGCCGACGATTACTCTGGAAAATGGCGAGCAAGTCGAGTTGGATCATTCCTCCTTCTCTAAGGTTCGCAGTTCGAGCGTACGAGCCGACAGAAAATTGGCGTTCGAGGCCTTCTGGGATAACTACAAGAAGTTCGAAGGCACGTTCGGTGAACTCATGAACGGCGACCTTAGGCGCAAGCAGTTCTACGCCACTGTCCGCCACTACTCTTCTGCCCTCGATGCCGCTCTCTACGGCAATAACATCCCGACCGACGTCTACCACTCCCTCATAGACAATGTCAATAAGAATCTGCCGACCTTCCATCGATACCTGAAGTTAAAGGCAAAGCTCCTTGGCGTTGACAAGCTCGAGTACTATGACCTCTACGCACCTGCTGTTGCCAATTTGGAGCTCAAATATTCCTACAAAGAGGCGCGCCAAATGGTCCTTGATGCCATCCGTCCTCTTGGCGAAGAGTATGGCTCCATAGTCCGACGCGCGTTCGCCGAGCGGTGGATTGATGTCATGCCCAACAAGGGCAAGTCTTCCGGTGCCTATTCCAATGGCGCAGCCTACGACGTCCATCCCTATATTCTCATGAATTTCGACGGGCGATATGATTGTGTCGGCACGTTGATTCACGAACTCGGGCACACCATGCAGAGTTTCTTCTCCAATCGTGAGCAGGCATACCCGAAGTCTGATTACTCCATCTTCGTGGCCGAAGTCGCCTCTACGTTCAATGAGGCGCTCCTTGATCATCTCATGCTCTCACGCCTTAAAGGGCGCGACGAGCGTATTTCTCTGCTGATGAATATGTTGGATGGCTTCAAGGGTACTCTTTTCCGTCAAACTCAGTTCGCCGAGTTCCAACTTGCGGCAATGCGGATGGCAGAGCATGGTGAACCCGTAACGGGCGAGGCTCTCTCGCGTCTCTATGGCGAAATCACTCGTAAGTACTATGGTCATGACGCTGGCGTTTGCAATGTCGACAGCCGCGTCAATATCGAGTGGGCGTTCATCCCCCATTTCTACATGGGTTTCTATGTATACCAATACAGCACTTCCTTCGTGGCCTCACAAGCCCTTTCGGAGGATGTCCTTAGCAATAAGCCCGATGCACTCAGAAAATATCTCCAGTTCCTTGCGGCTGGCGATTCCAAATACCCAATCGACGAGCTTGCAGACGCTGGCGTAGACATGCTCTCTTCGCAACCATTCGATACTGCCATCGCCAAGATGAACAGTCTCATGGATCAGATTGAGCAGCTCATTTAATTCTGTCCAGTCGCTAAAATTTTATAATTGGGCTGGCTCGCCAAAATATTAAGAGACTTATTTTTAACTTCGCGTTTTGTGTGGTGCGTTAATGTCTGCGCCACCCGATTAAAATATTGATATAAAACTCTCAAAGTGACCGAAACAAGGTATGTGTTCGTAACGGGCGGTGTAGCATCGTCCCTCGGCAAAGGCATCATTTCTGCGTCATTGGCCAAGCTTCTCCAAAGCCGTGGCTACAACGTCACCATCCAAAAACTTGACCCTTACCTTAACATTGATCCCGGCACGCTCAACCCATACGAGCATGGCGAGTGCTACGTGACCGAAGACGGCGCCGAGACCGATCTCGACCTTGGCCACTACGAGCGTTTCCTCAATGTCCGAACCAGCCAAGACAACAACGTCACTACCGGACGCATCTATAAGAGTGTCATCGAGAAGGAGCGTCGTGGCGACTATCTTGGCAAGACTGTCCAGATCGTCCCTCACATCACCGACGAGATCAAGCGCCGCATCATGCTCATGGGCACACACCATAAGTACGATGTCGTAATCACCGAGATCGGTGGTACCGTCGGCGACATCGAGAGCCTTCCCTACATCGAGGCTGTTCGCCAGCTCAAGTGGGAACTCGGTCACTGCGCAATGTTCATCCACCTTACTCTCGTCCCTTATCTCAGCGCAAGCAAGGAGCTTAAGACCAAGCCTACCCAGCACTCCGTCAAGGCTCTTCAAGAGGAAGGTATCCAACCCGACATTCTCGTCCTCCGTTCAGAGAAGGATATCAACGAGTCTATCCGCAAGAAGGTCGCCCTTTTCTGCAATGTCGATCCCGATGCCGTAATCCAGAGCGTCGATGTCGACTCCATCTACAAGGTGCCCATCCTCATGCAGCAGCAGCATCTCGACGAGATCGCCATGCGAAAGCTCCAGCTCCCTGGCCACCACGAGAGCAACATGTCCGACTGGGTCGCTTTCCTCGACAAGATGGAGGCTGCAAAGCAGAAGGAACCCGTACGTATCGGTCTCGTCGGCAAGTACGTCGAGCTCCCCGATGCATACAAGTCCATAATCGAGGCCGTCAACCATGCGGCTACCTACAACGACCGTAGGGCTAAGCTCGAGCTTATCCATTCCGAGAGCCTCACAAACGACAATGTCGACTCCAAGCTCCAAGGCCTTCAAGGCATCATCGTCGCACCAGGCTTCGGCAATCGTGGCATCGAGGGCAAGATTCTCGCCACTCGTTACGCTCGTGAGCACAACATTCCTTTCCTCGGCATCTGCCTCGGTATGCAGATGGCCGTTGTCGAGTTCGCACGCGACGTTCTCGGTTGGGAGAAGGCCAACAGCACCGAGATGGATCATGCTACTCCATATCCTGTCATCGACATCATGGAGGATCAGAAAAATATCACCAATAAGGGAGGCACGATGCGTCTCGGTGCATACGATTGTACCATCAAGCCCGGCAGCCGTGCCTATGAGGTATACGGTAAGACCGATGTTCGCGAGCGCCACCGCCATCGCTACGAGTACAACTCCAAGTTCCTCAAGGAGTTCGAGGAGGCTGGCATGGTTGCTTCCGGAACAAACCCAGACACTGGTCTCGTCGAGATCATGGAGATTCCTTCTCTCAAATGGTACATCTGCTGCCAGTTCCACCCTGAGTACAGCAGCACTGTCCTCACTCCACACCCACTTTTCCTCTCTTTCGTAAAAGCCGCAATCTCTGAATAATTCATGGATAAGAACACCAAAATTGCTCTTGTTCTCTGCTTTGCAATCCTTGTAGGTTTCTGGTGGTTCAACAAGCCGTCAGAGGAGCAACGTGCGCAATGGCAGCGTTATTACGACTCTCTTGCGCAGGTTGAGCAACTCCGCAACGACAGCATCGCTCATGCCCGTGAGGTCGCTACCGTGGCGACTGATACGGTGGCTCTCTCCGATTCAGCCAAGTCTGCCGTACTCTCTCAGAAGTATGGCCTGCTGGCTGGTGCAGTCGAGGGAACAGAAGATCGTGCCGTTCTCGAGAATGATCTTATCAAGGTCGATCTCTCTTCCTGCGGTGCTAAGATCGTCAATGTAGAGGTCAAAGGCTACACCAACTATCTTGGCGAGCCTCTGAAGGTGTATGGTGAGGAGGAGAAGAATAAGTTCGGTTTCGTCTTCATACACCAGTATCGTTCCTACAACACCTCCGACCTCTTCTTCCAGACGTCTGGAGTTCAGCAGGTTAATGATTCTGTGCAGTCTGTCTCATACGTGCTGCCAGTAGGCGATGGAACTTTGACTTATACCTACACGCTCGCAAAAGGCGACTATGAGGTGAACTTCTCCATCGAGTCCAATAACATTGCTGACAAGATCGCAACGCCGCATTCCAATATCGACCTTGTCTGGAACGCTGCCATGCCCGCCCAAGAGAAGGGACGCAAGTCCGAGAGCATGTGGAGCAACGTTTGCTACCGCTACGCAGCAGGCGATGTCGAGGAGATGAGCCCAACGTCACAATCGGAGGTCGAGGAGAATATGAACCTCGACTGGGTTGCCTACAAGAACCAGTTCTTTAGCAGCGTCTTCCAAGCAAAGGCAGGTTTCGCAGGTGCTCAACTGCAATCCACTCCAAGTGCCGAAAGCGACACCACCATCATTAAGAGGGTAGCTTCAACGCTCGGAGTCAAGTTCGATTTCCGCACTTCCGACAAGGCTGAGTTCCGTTTCCTCTTCTTGCCCAACTATTTCTACACTCTCGAGAGCTACGAGGGCATGGAGCTGACGAAGCTTTTGCCGCTGAGCTGGGGCATCTTCCGTTGGATCAATGAGTACTGCATCATTCCGCTCTTCAAGTACCTTGAGCATGTCTTCTCAAGCTACGGTATTATAATCCTCGTCCTGACGCTCATAATCAAGCTCGTCCTCTTCCCGCTGACTTTCACTTCGTTCAAGTCGCAGGCCAAGATGCGTGTGCTGAAGCCTCAAATAGACGAGATCAATAAGAAATACCCTGCCGAGAAAGCCATGGAGCGTCAGCAGGCAACGATGGCTCTCTATCGTAAGGCCGGCATCAACCCCATGAGCGGCTGCCTCCCCATGTTGCTCCAGATGCCTATCCTCTTCGCTGCTTTCCGCTTCTTCCCTGCAGCCATCGAGTTGCGTGGCGAGTCTTTCGCCTGGGCGTCAGACCTTTCCACCTACGACTCAATCCTTGATCTCCCGTTCCATATCCCATTCTATGGCGATCACGTGAGCCTCTTCTGTCTCCTCATGTGTCTGACGCAGGTGGTCTACACACGCTTCACCATGCAGAGCCAGAACACCTCCTCCATGCCTGGCATGAGCATCATGATGTACCTCATGCCCGTCATGCTCCTCTTCTTCTTCAATGACTACCCCGCAGGTCTCTGCTACTACTATTTCGTTTCCACTCTCATCACTGTCCTCCAGACCGTTCTCATCAAGACGTTCTTCATCGATGAAAAGGCAATTCTCGCACAAATCCAGAGCAACCAGAAGAAGCCTGCCAAGAAGAGCCGTTTCATGGAATACTACGAGCGCAAGATGAAAGAGCTCGAAAAGCAGCAGAAAGCCATGAAGAAATAGTCTTTCAGTGCTTTAGCTAAAAATCTGAAAATAAATCTGCGTTCGGCAATTTTATTGGAAACGATTTCATAGCTTTGCACCCAAGGATTTATTCAATCAATAAAGTCTAACCACTAATTAGTTTTATCGTTCTAAAATGAGTGAAATTCAGCAGGGCGTCGAGAATTTTGACTGGGATGCCCTTGAGAATGGTGGCGTAGTTACCACCGACGCAGAGAAAGAGAAGGAGATCGAGCAGTACGACAAGACCCTCTCTACTCTCAAGGAGAAGGACGTCGTTGAGGGCGTCGTTATCTCTCTCAACAAGCGCGAGGTCGTTGTCAATGTCGGCTTCAAGTCCGACGGCATCGTTAGCCGCAACGAGTTCCGTTACAATCCTGACCTCAAAGTAGGTGATACTGTTGAGGTTTACATCGAGAACCAAGAGGACAAGAATGGTCAGCTTGAGCTCTCTCACAAGAAGGCACGTGCTATCCGCGCATGGGATCGCATCAACCAGGCTCTTGAGAACGACGAGGTTGTCAAGGGTTACATCAAGTGCCGTACCAAGGGTGGTATGATCGTCGATGTCTTCGGCATCGAGGCATTCCTTCCCGGCTCTCAGATCGACGTTAAGCCTATCCGCGACTACGACATCTTCGTCGGCAAGACCATGGAGTTCAAGGTCGTCAAGATCAATGCGGAGTTCAAGAACGTCGTCGTTTCCCACAAGGCTCTCATCGAGGCCGAGCTCGAGCAGCAGAAGAAGGAGATCATCTCCAAGCTCGAGAAAGGTCAGGTCCTCGAGGGTACCGTCAAGAACATCACTTCCTACGGCGTATTCGTCGACCTCGGCGGCGTCGATGGTCTCATCCACATCACCGACCTCTCTTGGGGTCGCGTCTCTCATCCCGAAGAGGTCGTTTCTCTCGATCAGAAGATCAATGTCGTTATCCTCGACTTCGACAACGAGAAGAAGCGTATCGCTCTCGGTCTTAAGCAGCTCACCCCTCATCCTTGGGATGCGCTCGATCCTAACCTCAAGGTTGGCGATAAGGTCAAAGGCAAAGTCGTCGTCATCGCTGATTACGGCGCATTCGTCGAGATCGCCCCAGGCGTCGAGGGTCTCATCCACGTTTCCGAGATGTCTTGGTCTCAGCACCTCCGCAGCGCACAAGACTTCATCAAGGTCGGCGACGAGGTAGAGGCTCAGATTCTCACCCTCGACCGCGAGGAGCGCAAGATGTCTCTCGGCATCAAGCAGCTTCATCCCGATCCTTGGACCAACATCGAGGAGAAGTATCCCGTCGGCTCCAAGCACACCGCCGTCGTTCGCAACTTCACCACCTTCGGCATCTTCGCCGAGCTCGAGGAGGGCATCGATGGTCTCATCCACATCTCTGATCTCTCTTGGACCAAGAAGATCAAGCACCCCAGCGAGTTCACTCAGGTTGGCGCTAACATCGACGTTGTCGTCCTCGACATCGACAAGGAGAACCGCCGCCTCAGCCTCGGTCACAAGCAGCTCGAGGAGAATCCTTGGGACGTATTCGAGAACATCTTCACTGTCGGCTCTGTCCATGAGGGTACCATCACCGAGATGGTCGAGAAGGGTGCTATCGTAGCTCTTCCTTACGGCGTCGAGGGTTTCGCAACCCCACGTCACCTCATCAAGCAGGATGGCACTCAGGCCAAGGTTGACGAGAAGCTCCCATTCAAGGTCATCGAGTTCAACAAGGGTCAGAAGCGCATCATTGTTTCTCACTCTCGCACCTTCGAAGAGGCTAAGGCTGGTGAGGAGAAGGATCGCAAGCCACGCGCAAGCCGCAAGGCTCCTGCAACCGGCAACGCTACCGTCCGCAAGCAAGTTGAGGCCAAGGAGGTTACAACCCTCGGCGACATCACTAACCTCGCTGCTCTCAAGGGCAAGCTCGAGGAGGCTGAGAAGAAGAATGATTAATTTCATTTTCTTTGATGATATTCTCTAAAAGAATAATCTAATATTACATCTCTCTATGTGGCGATTTTTCGTCCACGTAGAGAGATTTTGTTTTATGGCAAGTTTTCAAACACAAAATAAAGAAGGCTACTCCGTCGTGACTATGTTGGCTGACAGACTTGATGGTCAGACAACGGCTGAGTTGCGTTCTGAATTGGTCCTTTTGGCAGGCAATTCTGTCTCAAACATGGTGCTCGACCTCTCCCGCTGTACCTATTGCGACACGACGGGTCTCAGCGCAATCATGATTGCTCACCGCCTCTGCAAAAATGGGTCCCTCGTGCTCGTGGGTGTAAATGACGAGGTGTCAAGCATTTTGTCCATCCAAAACTTTGACCCCGAGCTCGATATGGTTGCCGATCTCGCTGAGGCAGAAGCTCATATCACAAAAAGCATCTCAAAGGATAAATAGCCCCCATCATGGAGCTTACGATTCTTGGTTGTAACGCGGCAATCCCTACGATTTCACGCAATCCCTCTGCCCAGGTGCTTATTGCCAATGGGCACTACTTCCTTATTGATTGCGGCGAAGGTACCCAGTTCCAACTTCGCAAGCTTCACATCAATTTCATGCGCATAGAGGCAATATTCTTGTCTCACATGCACGGCGATCATGTGTTCGGACTTATCGGCCTTCTGTCCACAATGTCCCTATACAACAGGTCTTCCCCACTTTTGCTCGTCGGTCCTCCAGATCTTCAGGATTTCTTGAACCCTCTTATCGATAAGTTCTGCGACAGCATGACTTTCCAAATAAAGTACCATGCCCTCCGATTTGATAAGCCTGAGGTAATTCAAGAGATCAAAAATATAAACGTCAAGTCAATACCTCTAAGGCATCGCGTCCCAACATGTGGTTTCCTTTTCCGCGAGCTGCCCAAAGAGCCAAATGTCAAGAAGTCTGCTATATACAAGTATGGTTTGTCGATAGCCGATATCGTCTCAATCAAAAATGGTCACCCGATATTCGATATTAATGGTGACGAGATTTCGAGAGATGAGTTGGTGAAGGAATCTGCCCCCGCCAAGAGCTATGCCTACATCTCCGATACTGTATATCTCCCAGAGCTCCATCAAGAGCTGACAGGTGTTTCTCTCCTCTACCATGAGGCCACTTTCATGTCCGATTTGTCAGATTTGGCAGCGAAGACGCTCCATTCTACTGCACGTCAGGCTGCCATGGTGGCCAAGGCGGCTAACGTTGGCAAACTTATCCTTGGACATTTCTCAAGCAGGTATGATGAGACCGACGGTTTGGAAGCCGAAGCCCAACAAATCTTCCCAAACGTCACAGCCGTTTACGACGGATTTAAGATAGTTTTTTAGTCAAAAATGCGGCATGACGCAATCGTAAAGCATTATCTTTTTTATATCTTTGCATTTCGTTGCGTACGCAAAAGCATCTATTTGATTTCAGATGTATAGATACAACAGAGCGCATTTTTTCAACCCAATAATAGCCATAATTTTAGGAGCCTTCATGGCTTCTTGTGGCGAGTATCAGGCTATCCTCAAGTCTCAAGATAACGAGCTGTGGTATCAGAAAGGAATGGAGTATTACGCCGAAGGTGACTATGCCAAGTCCGCAAACCTCCTCGGTGGCGTTCTCACACATTTCGCTGGTACTGCGCGCTACGACTCTCTCGTGACGACCTACGCCTATGCGCTTGTCGAGCTAAAGGACTATTACACCGCAGCCCACTATTTCAGCGATTACGTCAAGACGTACCCCTCATCTTCAAAATGCAAGGAGTGCCAGTACATGGCTGGTTACTGTTACTATAAGCTTTCCCCAAAGGTCGAGCTCGACCAGAAGGACAGCCAAAGTGCTATTGACGAGTTGCTGCTCTACATCAACCTCTATCCCGATGGTGACAAGGTGAAAGAAGCTGAGCAAATGGTGCAAGAGATGGAGGACAAGTTGGCTTACAAGGCTTATCTCAGCGCGAAACTCTATTTCGACCTCGGCAATTACATGGGCAATAACTATAACAGTGCCGTCATAACGGCGCAGAATTGCCTCAAGAAATATCCCGACACGGTACACCGCGAGGAGCTTAGTTTCCTCATCCTCCGAGCAAAGTACATCCAGGCTGACCGAAGCGTCCTCGTCAAGCAAGCTGAGAGATACCGCGACACCATCGATGAGTACTACTCCTTCATCAACGAGTATCCTGTTAGCCAATATAAATCCGATGCCGACAAGATTCTATCTCGCTCCGAAAAGGGCTTAGCCGAGGCCGAGAAACTCCTCCCCCCGTCAGAGGACGACATGGACTACTACAAAAACTATGGGCAGCGCCAAAAACGCTTGTCTCAAGATATTCAAGAGGATTAGAAATAATCCGTCATTTTAACTCACCTAATTATCAATCTTTAATCATGGCAGTAGATTTTAAGAAGAGCAATGCCCCCCTCAACACTATCACAAGGGACACTGTCACCATGGCAGAAAAGACTGGCAACGTCTACGAGATGGTCAACATCATCGCTAAGCGTGCCAACCAGATAAGCGTTGACGTGAAGGAGGAGCTTTCCAAGAAACTGCAAGAGTTCTCTTCTTATACTGACAATCTCGAGGAGGTTTTCGAAAACCGCGAGCAGATCGAGATCTCTAAGTATTACGAGAGGCTCCCTAAACCCGTAAGCATCGCTACGCAAGAGTACATCGACGACAAGATCTATTTCCGTCGCCCCGATGAGCTTGCTAACGCTAAGCCTGAAGAGGAGTAGTACTCCTGCGGCTTTTCCATATTACATACAGTTAACCGTCGGATTAGTTAAAATCCGGCGGTTTTCTTATCTTTACGCTTGCTTATTTGCAACGACTTTTCACATTGTTCGTATCAGTGGAAAGCGCGGGCGAGTGAGCCTTCTTCGCCCATGTAGTCATCAACTCAGATTGTCCACAAATGGCAGATATCAAGGAAGACGAGAAATTAAAGCATCTCCGCGAACTCGTTAAGCGAAATGCCGACCTCGACAAACAGTTACAGCAACTCTTAAGCCAATACGGTAACCTAAGCTCCCGCGACGAGCAATACGCCCAGCTGCTAAAGGAGTACGGTCTTCAGGATGAAGCCATGAAGGACCGCCAAGGTGTGCGCCATTTCAAAATGGCGTCCATGGTCTACGTGGTCATCAAAGGCTTTAAGGCTCTCGCACAATCTCAAGACCCACAACGTCAGTTGGATCTTCTCGACGAGGTGACTCTCAATATCTCCGACTGCGCCGAGCGGCACAATCTCATCAAGGTTCCTACCACGGGCGACAATATTCTTCTCGCAGGTGGTGTCTTACGTGAGAACAAGACCAACCCTATTGACGCTGTCTGTGCCGCATTCGAGATCCGTCATTGGATGGAGCAATTCAAGCGTGAGCACGATGTCATTTGGGATGTTCAATTCGGCGTCCATACTGGTCCTATCATAGCTCGCTATACCGGTAAGTCAAAGAAGCCTTACACACTCTCCGGCGCAAACGTCTTGACTGCCACTCGATTGGCTCTTACCGCTGAAAAGAACATCATTGCAATCTCCCCAATGACCAACGAGTTGGTCAAGGAGTTCTTTGTAGCCGAGCCATATTTCCGCATGCCCGTCAAGTACAGTGGCGACATGCAGGTCTATCGTCTCGACCATCTCCGCCCCGAGCTCAACAGCGGCACCGATACCATAGCCTACAACGACACTTTCGACCTCTACTATTCCCGAGTCCAGTTCATGGACATTCAGGAATACGTCCTAGACATGCTCGAAGTGAATTTGCCCAGCAATATCTACTATCACAATGTCAAGCACACCATCGATGTGACGACCGAGGTCGAGCTCATCGGATGGGCGGAAGGTCTTCCCGAAAAGGACATCCTACTCCTCAAAGTTGCGGCTCTTTTCCACGACACTGGACAGATTAAGGTCAACAAGGGGCACGAGGAGGTCAGCTGCCAATATGCCGAGGAGATTCTCCCCAGCTACAATTACTCCCCCGAGAAGATTGCGGTCATTAAGCGCATCATCATGGCGACGCAGCTCCCTCATACCCCGACCGACATTCTCGAAGCCGTCATTCAAGATAGCGACCTTGACTACCTCGGACGAAACGATTTCATCCCCGTATCCAACATGCTCTACAAGGAGCTTGTCGAGCGTGATGGTGTCAAGATGACTATGAATCAATGGAATAAGGCTCAGATAAAGTTCATCTCCAATCACCAGTATTATACCAAGACGGCACAAAGCCTCCGCGAGGTCAACAAGCAAAGCCAGATTGAAAGACTGAAGGCGCTTGTCGACGAGTGTGACCGCCGAGGTGAGGTCTAAATCCTCCCCTCACACTTATCAACAATGGCAAAGGAAAAAATCTACATAAAGAATAAAAGGGCGACGTTCGACTACGAGATCCTTGAGCGTTTCGTCGCTGGAATCCAATTGTACGGCACCGAGATAAAGTCAATCCGTGGCGGTCACGCCTCACTCCCTGACTCGTTCTGCTATTTCAATAATAACGAGTTGTGGGTCAAAGGTATGCGAATCGCCGAGTATTTCTACGGGACTTTCAATAATCACGCTCCCGAGCGCGAGCGCAAGCTTCTCCTTAAACGTAAGGAGCTCGATAAGTTGGAGCGCAAGATTAAGGAGAGTGGGTTGACGATCATCCCTCTGGCTCTCTTTATCAACGAGAAAGGTCTCGCTAAGCTCGAAATCGGTCTCGCTCAAGGTAAAAAGCAATACGACAAGCGCGAAACGCTCAAACTCAAGGATGCTAAGCGCGAGATGGAAAGGGTTCAAAAGCATTTTTAGTCATGCCCATTAAGCGAAGTGCGCTCTCCATTCGCCCCGCAAAAATACTCCTCATAATAGGTGTTTTGCTGGCCATAGTTGTCGTCGTTGCACTTTTCACCTTGCGACGCTATATTTTTAATCCTGTCCTGAATCTCGAAAACGGCAAAACGGAGTTACTCTACATCCCTACTGGGGCTGATTACGACGATGTTCTCCTTCTTCTAAATTCGAAAAACCTCCTCTCCGATGAGCAGGCTTTCAACATGATGGCTTCGCTCATGGGCTATAAGTCGCATGTCAAGTCTGGTTGCTATGAGCTGAAACCTGCAATGTCCGCACGTGGGCTTGTGCAAATTCTCCGCTCTGGCAGTCAGAAACCCGTCAAGGTGACCTTCAACAATGTCCGTACCCTTGAGGCTCTCGCAGGTCAAGTCGCAAAATATATTGAGACGGATTCGTCAAGCATCCTCAATGCGATGCGCGATGCCGAAACCTTAGAAGGGTGGGGGCTCTCCCTCAATGAGGCGCCATCCATTTATCTGCCCGACTCCTATGAGCTTTGGTGGAATGTCTCGCCAAGTTCTTTTGTCGACCGCATGCACGACGAGTATCTCCGCTTTTGGAACGACGATCGTCTCGCCAAGGCCGATTCTCTGTCTCTGTCCCCAACCCAAGTCTCCATTCTGGCCTCTATCGTCGAGGAGGAGAGCAACAAGCCCGATGACCAACGCAAAATCGCCAGCGTATACCTCAATCGCCTGCGCATCGGCATGCCATTACAAGCCTGTCCGACGGTTAAATTCGCTCTCGGTAATTTCTCGCTTAGGCGCATCACGAACGCCGACACCCAAGTCGACTCCCCATACAACACCTATGTCCATCAGGGTCTCCCCCCTGGCCCTATCCGCATCCCTTCAAAAAAGGTCATCGACGCCGTGCTCTATGCTGACGATACCGATTACCTTTTCTTCTGCGCTAGACCCGACGGCAGCGGAAATCATGATTTCGCACGCACCTTGGCGCAGCACCAGCGTAACGCCAACCGTTACCACAATCTGCTCAATAAACGTAAAATCTACCGATAGCATAATAATATGACAGAGCCTAAGTCCAATGTCAATGAGAATGGCAATATCATAGAGATCCATAATGCCACTGTGTCTCAAGAGGATAACATCGTCCTCCGAGATGTCAATATCGAGATTAAGGCAGGCGAGTTTGTCTATGTCATCGGTCGTGTCGGCAGCGGCAAGTCGAGCCTTCTGAAGACTCTCTATGCCGAACTACCTTTTGACGGCAAGTTTGGTTTCGTCGCAGGCTACGATCTCAAAAAGCTCCGTCCCGACGACATCCCCTTTCTCCGCCGTCGTATGGGTATCGTATTCCAAGATTTCCAACTTCTATCCGACCGCTCTGTCTACGATAATCTCGAGTTTGTCCTCAAGGCTACAGGATGGCGCAAGAAGGTCGATATGGACAAGCGTATCCGCGAGGTGCTTGCCCAAGTCGATATGATTAACAAGGGTTATAAACGCCCTCACCAGTTATCGGGTGGCGAGCAGCAGCGTATCGCCATTGCGAGGGCGCTCCTCAACAGCCCTTCCCTCATCCTCGCCGACGAGCCAACAGGCAACCTCGATCCCGATACGACAATGGAGCTTATGAAGCTTCTTGTCCAAATCAACGCCTCGGGCGTCTCCGTCGTCATGGCTACTCACAACCATAATGTTATTGCCTCTTACCCTGCTAAGACTCTTGAGTGCGACAGCTCTCTCGTCAACCAATTGTAAGGTTTCCAGATGGTTATAGACTTTTGCAAATACCAAGGGGCTGGTAATGATTTTGTCATCATCGACAATATGTCCGGTCTCTATGACGGCATCCAGACCGACGCCATAGCCCGACTGTGTGACCGTCGTTTCGGCATCGGGGCCGATGGTCTGCTCCTTCTTTCCGCCTCTCCCGACCATGATTTCCGCATGGTTTACTATAATCAAGACGGCAGCCGAGCCTCTTTCTGCGGCAATGGTGCGCGCTGTCTGTGCGATTTCGCAGTCTCCCGCGGAGTCGTCATGCCCGAGGTTCCCTTCCATTTCATAGCCGATGATGGCAGCCATACCGCTGTCGCCTATCCGTCGCGCCATTGGGTCGACCTCCAAATGACATCTGTCAATTCTGTCGAGCGCATCTCCGATAGGGCTTTCCGTCTTAATACTGGTGTTCCACACTATGTCGAGTTTGTCGACGATCTCGACTCCATCGACATTATGGATGTCGCCCCCAAAATCCGTTTCGCTGACCGTTTCAAGCCCGATGGTGTGAATGTGAATTTCGCTAAGATTCTCCCCAACGGTCATGTCGCCATCCGCACCTACGAGCGAGGCGTCGAGGGCGAAACCTTGGCTTGTGGCACAGGCATTACGGCAACAGCCATCTCAGCCGCCATTCTCACAGGGCTCAATGGCGGTTTCAAGGTCGATGCCCGAGGCGGCAATCTTGAAGTGCGTTTCCGTCGCGTGTCCGATTCCGTCTTCGACGATGTCCACCTTTGCGGACCCGCCGTTATGACTTTTAAGGGCGTGGCAGATTCTCTCATTTAGCCCTCTTCTTGAGGCTTTTTGCTCCACCTCTTGCATATTTGCGGATTATGTCATAAATTCGCACCGTTTTTATAAACACATAACCAACGTAAGTTTTATGAACAACTACGAAACCGTTTTCATTTTAACTCCCGTTTTGTCTGATGCACAGATGAAGGAAGCGGTGCAGAAGTACAAGGACTTGATCCTTGCGAACGGAGGCGAAATGGTAAACGAAGAGAACTGGGGGATGCGCAAGCTCGCCTATCCTATCCAGAAGAAGACCACAGGCTTCTATAACCTGTTCGAGTTCAAGGCAGATCCAAGCTTCATCCAGAAGCTCGAGACCGCCTATCGTCGTGATGAGCGCCTCCTCCGTTTCCTTACCTTCAAGATGGAGAAATACGCTATCAAGTATAGCGAGACAAGGCGTAATGCAGCTAAGAAAGAAGAAGTAAAGGAGAACTAAGCAATGGCACAAGCATCCTCTGAAATCAGGTATCTCACACCTGTCTCTGTCGAAGTCAAGAAGAAGAAGTACTGCCGCTTCAAGAGAGCTGGCATCAAGTACGTCGACTACAAGAACCCAGAGTTCCTCAAGAAGTTCCTCAACGAGCAAGGCAAGATCCTCCCTCGTCGCATCACTGGCACTTCACTCAAGTATCAGCGCAAGGTCGCTAAGGCCATCAAGAGGGCTCGTCACTTGGCTCTTCTGCCCTACGTTACCGATTTGTTTAAGTAAGAAGTAAGGAGGAAACAACACAATGGAAGTTATATTGAAGACTGACGTTGCGAAACTGGGTCACAAGGACGATATCATCTCCGTTAAGCCTGGCTACGGCCGCAACTATCTCATCCCTAAAGGTATTGCCATCCTCGCTACTGAGTCGGCACGCAAACAACTTGCTGAGAGCCTCAAGCAGCGCGCTCACAAGCTCGCTAAGATCAAGCAGGACGCTGAAGAGCTCGCTGCCAAGATGCAGGGCGTAACCCTCACCATCGGCGCTAAGGCAAGCTCCACCGGCAAGATCTTCGGCTCTGTCAACAACATCCAGATCGCTGAGGCTCTCAAAGAGAAAGGTTTCGACATCGATCGCAAGATCATCCTCCTCAAGGAGGACGTCGTCAAGGAGCTCGGTCACTACACTGCTGTAGTCAAGCTCCACCGCGAGGTCTCTGTCGACGTCGAGTTCGACGTTGTTGCCGAGTAGGTGATAACCAGAGTGTCTGGCTTCGCTGGTTGCCCTTCAGGGCATTAGGACTGTAAGCCGTTCATCTGAGACAGTTGGATGACTGGGTTCGCCAGACACGAATATTTGCATAACACAGCAGATACATTTTCAACACACACACACCAAGTAAGCCTCGCCTTTGGGTGAGGCTTACTTTTTTCTCAATAAGCTAATGTCTTTTTTCTCTTGTCTCGCTGTTTTCTTAGGAGGAGGTGTAGGGTGCCTTGCTCGTTTCTTGTGCTCCTCTCTCATCCCGTCTCCCTCTGCCATAGGTAAGTTCCCATTCCAGACTTTCCTCGTAAATATTATTGGTTGCTTGATAATAGGGTTTCTCTCTTCTCTTTTCGCCAATCATGAGGACAGGTTCTGTGTAAAGAACTTCCTTATATCAGGTTTCTGCGGAGGCTTCACGACATTCTCAACTTTCGGACGCGAGACGTTCTCTCTCATCCAATCCGCCGATGCCCCTGTCGCTATCCTTTATGTCTCGCTTTCTGTAGTCCTTGGCGTCCTCTCTGTGGCGCTCGGATTTTATTTGGCGCAACGAATCTTTTAGCCCATCTCCTCATAACTATTCAAAATCACCGCTACCAAACCTCTGTATGTTCCTCTTTTGCTGCTTTATGATTAATTTTGTACTCAAATTAACACGTCCTTAGTTACATACAGTGATTTCCCTAAAATACGTTTCGATACTCCTCCCCGCAGCTCTATGCGCTAATCTCTCGGCTCAAAACATTGTCTCCGTAGCCGATACTCTCAAGTCTGGCGAGGTGCTCGACACTCTCGATACCGATGACCGGTACACCAAACTGGTTCTTTATTCCGACCATACGTGGCAGTTCCTCGACCTTGGGCATCCCAAGTTCGACGATGATGACTTCGAGGAAAACTGGGACAATGAGACCATCCACGCCTACAAGGGTCTCAGCCTCGACGAGGTTCCCGACGAAATAACAATCACCCTTGTAGACTCTCTCCACAATTTTGTATGCCCAGTCGTCGGAAATGTGCGTTCCAAATTCGCTTTCCGTCGCCGTCGCCCGCATAAGGGAACTGATATTCCCCTTAAAGTCGGCGACCCCGTTTGCGCTGCTTTCGACGGCAAGGTTCGCGTGGTCAAGACGACCAGGCAGTCAGGTGGTTATGGCAATCTTGTGGTCATTCGCCACTCCAGTGGTCTCGAGACCTACTATGGTCACCTCAGCAGCCACGCAGTCAAGGAGAATGACCTTGTCAAGGCAGGCGATGTCATAGGTTATGGTGGAAGCACGGGTCGCAGCACGGGCCCTCACTTGCATTTCGAGACACGCTTCATGGGTCAGGCATTCGACCCTGAGAGGCTAATCGATTTTGCGGCTGGTCAGCTGCGTAACGACATGTTCACCATCAAGAAGCACTATTACAGCATCTACTCTCATTACGGACAGACGGAAAAAGAGAGTGCCGATGCCTCTAAGCGTAAGATACACGTCATCCGTAGCGGCGATACGCTCGGAGGTCTGGCTGCCAAGTATGGCACTACCGTCTCCGCAATTTGCAGGCTCAACGGCTTCAAGCAGACTAAGCTTCTCCGAATCGGTGAGCGCATCATAGTCCGTTAGAGTCTTATCTGGTAAAAACACGTTATCTTACAGAGGCGCAAAAGGTTATCTCTTGCGCCTCTGTCTTTCTCTCTTAACGCCACCTCCTCCCACCTTGAATAAAGAAATCATCATAGCCGTTGTGCGCCACCGCACCCTGGGACATGTTCTCGTCCCTTATTTCGCTGTCCCGCAGTCCGACCATGTCTTTGCTCTCGAAGGACACGTCACGCCACTTACCATTGAGCGAATGACCGGTATCTCGTCCGACGTCCGCACTGTCGTCGAGACGCTCGACTGCCTGTCCGAGCAACGCCTGGCGAAACGGTTCTCGCGTGGCAAGACGCCCAAGGCCTTTTTCGACTCCCTGAATGAGGACATGCTTAAAAGGCAGGTGCGACCATATGTCGACCAGAAAATATGTGAGTCGTTGCCTCTTATCCAACGCTCTAAACTTCCAATTATTACTAAGGCCGATGGCGTTCAGACTGTCAATTTGTCTGATACTCTCGACCTTGCTCCTGTCTTCTCCTGCCGTCCCAAATTTTTCTTCACTCTCACCAATTCTGGCGACCTACTTTACATGCTCAAAGTCTCCGATGGCGCATCGGATATCTCTCTATATCAAAAAGATACGGTAGAACTTTCAGCCTCTCCTGCAGTCTTCTTGTCAGGCAAAACCATATACTCTTTCGCCGACGCCCCGTTCTCCAAGTTCAAGCCCTTCTCCGCAAATCAGCGTATCAAGGTCGATGCTCGTATCGTCGATAGTTACATGCGTAAGTTTGTCCTTGGCTGCGTGAAATCGTATTGGGTAGCCGCTTATGGTTTCGATGTGCATCGCCATAAAACGTCTCCGTCGGTCGAGCTGCGCACCAAGCCTTCCGTTTTTGGTTGGGGCTTCGAACTGGCATTTGTTTATGGCGATGACGCATGCCTTGTGTCGCAAAAAGAGAATCCTGCAACTTTGAGCGTCGATGCTGACGGAAAGTACGTCTTCAATGTTACAGTGCGCAATCGTGAGGATGAACGTCGTGTGACAAGTTTTCTGACCGACGATTTGGGACTCTCGCCCCTCGGTGGTCTTTTTGTCTTCTCAGATAAGAAGTCCGATCTTCAAGAGCTCGTCCGATGGGCATATCTACGTAAGGATGATTTGCTTGAAAACGGGATTAATCTTGTCCTCTCCGATGAGGCAAATCGCTATTACTTTGGGAATTGGGAGTTGTCTTCTCAAGTCAATGAGTGCAACGACTGGTTCGACCTCAAGATGGTCGTCAACGTGGGCGAATATAAAATCCCATTTGTCGCTTTCTTCAAAAACATATCCTCGGGAAACAATCAGTTCATCCTCCCTAATGGCGAAATTTTTCTAATCCCTGATGAGTGGTTCGAGCAGTGGAGTGGGGTAGTGCCATACCTCACATCTTCGAAAGACGGATCCCTTAGTGTGAGCAAACGCTATGCATCTCTCCTCCCTGATTTCATGCGTCCTCAGCAACCCGACGGGCAACTCTTAGCGGCTTCTGCCGTCTCGGTAATCCCAGTATCTCTTTCTGGCGTCGAGATGCGTCCTTACCAGCAAGTCGGCGTCAATTGGTTGCTCTCCCTTGCCGAACATGGTCGTGGCGGCATCCTTGCCGACGATATGGGTCTGGGCAAGACTCTCCAGTCCATTGCGCTTCTCTCTTCCATCTACGCTACAGATGCGGATTCTTTCTCCAATTCCGTTTTTTGCCGCAATACCACAGGCAAGTCGCCTTCTTTGGTTATAATGCCGGTCTCCCTTATCGCAAATTGGCAACGTGAGTTGCAGCGTTTCGCTCCTTACCTCTCTGTCTACACCTACATCGGGAAACAGGCGGTTACGGGTGCCACGCTTCCGCAAATTCTCTCCCAATACCACATTGTCCTCACGTCCTATGGGCACGTTCGTCTCTATTCCGAACATCTCTCGGCAGTAAAATTTGAGTGCCTGCTCCTCGATGAGGGTCATGTCCTAAAAAATTCATCTTCAAAGACATATAAGTCGGTAACGTCACTCTCTGCTTCGGTCCGCTTCAGTCTCAGCGGCACGCCTGTTGAGAATAATCTCATGGATCTTTGGTCTCAGATGAATGTTGTCAATCCAGGTCTGCTCGGCTCGCGCGACTTCTTTGAGCATCGTTATCGTCAGCCCATTGAGGCGCATGGCGATGACGAAAAACTTAAACTGCTTAAGACCATCATCCGCCCATATCTCCTTCGCCGAACCAAGGAGCAGGTGCTCGACGATCTGCCGCCCATTTCCGTCCAAACAATCGAGTGTACAATGACCGACGACCAGGCAGAGGTCTACGAGCGTGAGAAGTCCGCATGCCGCAATCTGCTTCTCGACAACAGCGAGCTTGCCGCACGCAAGAAATTTATGGTGCTCCAAGCCTTAACGCGCCTTCGCCTCCTTGCCAATCATCCTGCGCTCTGCGTGCCCGATTATGATGGCGGCTCAGGAAAATTCGATGCCGTGATGGACTACATCAGCTCCATCGTCATGAGTGGGCACAAGCTTCTTCTCTTCTCTTCCTTCGTGCGAGACATGGAGATGCTCTCCGAGCGGCTCGACGACGCCCATATTCCTCACGTCTCCCTTACGGGCAAAACGAAGAATCGCGACGAGGTGGTACAAAGTTTCGAGTCTTCCGACAAGGCAAAAGTGATGCTCATCTCCCTCAAAGCAGGTGGCGTGGGACTAAATCTTGTCTCTGCCGATTATGTCATCATCTTAAATCCATGGTGGAATCCTGCTGCCGAGCAACAAGCCTACGGACGTGCGCACCGCATCGGGCAGACTCGTAGCGTGACTGTATATCGCTTCATTTCGACTAATACCATCGAGCAGAAAATCAATCAGATGCAAGACCGAAAGCTCAAACTCGCTTCCGATGCCGTCGAGTCAGATGCCATGTCCGCAATGCCTTTTTCGTTCTCTGACGAGGAGCTTGCCGCAATGCTCTCCGAATAATTTTTGTGAGAAATTTTCGTCGACCTCTTGCGAGTTCAAAAAATGGTCGTAACTTTGCACTCGCAATCAGGAAGCAAACGAGCTCTGAAACAACAAGCGGAAATAGCTCAGTTGGTAGAGCACAACCTTGCCAAGGTTGGGGTCGCGAGTT